>CAWDLY010000012.1:0-181441 GCA_963803315.1 uncultured Verrucomicrobiae bacterium
GCCGGCGATCTAGCGGCAAGTCGGCTCTGTCGAAAATCTCTGTCATTCCGAGCGGAGTCGAGGAATCTCTCATTGTCATATCCTGGCGCAGTTTAACAGTAAGAGATGTCTCGGTCCGAGCCGGATTGGCATATTCCCTCGACATGACAGAAGGGAGCTTTTCAACAGAGCCACACAAGTCTTAGGTCTAAGACTTGCATAACACACTAGCAGAGCCAGACTAAGGAATGCTGAGAAACATTCCGAGTGCGATACTGCGCAAGTTGGTCGTTCTCTCCGAGCGCAAAGAGGCGTTGATGGCGCGCGTGCAGGAGATCGAGCAGCAAATGCTTCGCTTGCAACGCACTGCGGAATCTGCCGAAAGCGCCGACCAAAAGCCCACCGAATTGACGATCACAAGACCCGGCGTGCGGAGGGTTCGGCGTCGACAGACGGGCCGCGGCGAATTGAAGGAGAAAATTGTTTCCGCTTTGCGCGCTTCCGGGAAGCGAGGAATCACGATCGGCGATCTTTCGAAGAAATTGCGGGTAAAGCGGGCGAATCTCTACGTTTGGTTTAACGGGACGGGGCGAAATATTCGCGCGATAAAAAAAATCGGTCCTGCAAGGTATCGGCTGAGCAAATAGAGAAATCCTCAAGGAGCGGCGCTCTCCAGAGCGCCGACTATTTTAATTCGGCGGCTTGGAAACCGCCGCTCCTTGATAGCGCTTTGCCTGGTCCACATCGCGCGCGATTTGTTCGCGCAATGCTTCCAAGCTATCGAATTTTTTTTCCGGACGAAGATAGCGAACGAAACGAACTTCGAGATCTTCTCCGTAGATATCACAATTCAAGTCGAACAGGTGCAGCTCGAGGCAAGCGTTCCGGTTTCGCATCCGCCACGGTTGGCCGATAACCGAGGTTAGCAACCCCGCGGTATGGCGTGCCATTGAGCTGCGCTTCGGCGACGTAAACGCCGTTGGGAGGAAATTGTTCCGAATGCGCGCTCAAGTTTGCCGTAGGAAAACCTAGCTGGCGCCCAAGGTGTGCGCCAGCCTTCACCGTTCCCAGAATCGTGTACTCGCGGCCGAGCATTGCGGCTGCTTTTGCAAAATCACCGTGTTCGACCGCGCGCCGAATTTCAGTGCTGCTCACCACAGTCTCATCAACAGTGACGGGCTTGATCCCAACCACGTTGAAGTCGTATTGAGCGCCGAGCTTTTTCAGCAAAGCGAGATTGCCCGCGCGGCCTTTCCCAAACGACCATTCGTGACCAACGCAGATTTCACGCAGCGGTTTTGCCTGCCTAACGAGTTCCTGGACGAATTCTTCGGGAGGCGTGGCGGCAAATTGTTTGTCGAAAGTCAAAACGAGCAAGTGGGCGACACCGAGTTTGCGAATGAGCGCGATCTTGTGTTGCGTCGCCGTCAATAAGTGGGGCGCTTTTTCTGGCCGCAGGACTTTTGCCGGATGCGGATCGAACGTGACTACCACCGGTGTGCCGCCGGCTTCTGCTGCGTGGGAAGCAGACGTGCGAATGACGGCTTGATGACCGAGATGAACACCGTCAAAAACGCCGATCGCGAGAAAGAGCGGGCCGGGCAGCGAACCTAGTTCAGGGATGGCGCGAAGGATGTGCATCGAATCTCATGACGCTCTGGCCGCGATTTCTGGGGAGCGCACGCTTCTAGCGTGCGGGTGATCGCATTCTGCGATCACGAACTTCGTGGCCGCAATATGCGAATTTCGCGTTAGTGAAAGTTCGTCTCCGCAAAATGCGGAGACCAGCACGCTGCAAGCGTGCGCTCCCCAGAACTGTTCGCCGCAACTCATCGCACTATTCGTTAGGCGCCGCGCATGCGAGAGACTTCCGGCAGGCTTAAGATGCGATCGATAATGGTGAGCGGCTCGGCCGTCTTCAATTCATCAACCGTAATTGCTCCATCCACGGCGAATCGTCCCGACTTCGTCCGTCTCAGCGATTGCAAATGCGCGCCGCAGCCAAGCGCTTCGCCGATATCGTGTGCGTAAGTGCGCACGTAAAATCCTTTGCTGCAGACAACGGTGAAATCAATTTCCGGCAACGCGATACGATCGATATTGTAACGATAGACGTGAACGAGCCGCGGTTCGCGCTCCACCACTTTTCCCTGCCGCGCGAGCTTATACAGCGGCACGCCACCCTGCTTGATCGCCGAAACCATCGGCGGCATTTGATAGAAGTCGCCGCAGAATTTTTCGAATGCAGCGCGGATATTAGCCTCGGTAAGTTCGGGAACAGGCCGCTCCTCTAAGACTTCGCCGGCACGGTCCTGCGTCGATGTCGTTATGCCCAGCTTCATTGTGCCGGAATATTCCTTGTCTTCACTCATCAGGAGATCTTGAATTTTCGTCCCGCGCCCGAGCGTGAGCAAAAGCAATCCAGTGGCGATCGGATCAAGCGTGCCACAATGGCCGACCTTCTTGATCTGCAATCGTCGCCTAACGAGTGCGACGACGTCATGCGAAGTCATACCCGCCGCTTTATCGACCAGCAGGACGCCGTCAGGAGTTGCAGTTAATGACATGGGAAAAAGTTAAGAGAGTTAAAAAGGTTACAATGTTAAAAGATTTCCGTTATAACGATGTAACTCTTTTAACCATTCAACACATCACGCGTTGCGCTGAGTACTCGCTCCTGCACCTCCGCAAGCGTTCCACGCACGCGCGCACCAGACGCGAGCTTGTGTCCGCCGCCGCCAAACTTCTGGCAGATCGCGCAAACATCCGCGCTCTCGCTCTTCGAGCGCATGCTCACGCGCACTTTGCCCTCTGCAAGTTCCTCGAAGAAAACGGCGACAATGACTCCCTCGATCGCGCGAATGTGGTCGATCAAGCCTTCATTGTCTTCCGGCTTCGCCCCAATCTCGGCAGCTGTTTTCAAATCCAAACTGAAACTCGCGATTTTGCCGCCGGCATCGAAGCGCATGACCTCGAGAAGTGCCCGCAATAACTCGATGCGTCGTCGCGGATAATTTTCGTAAGTCTGCTGACTCAACTGCCCGACATTCACGCCGGCGCGAATCAGTTCCGCAGCGATTTCGAAAGTGCGCGCAGTCGTGTTCGGATATTGAAACGATCCCGTATCGGTTGAAATCGCGACGAAAAGATTTTCGGCAATCGCGCGATCCATCGGCAATTGCTCACTCTTCATCAGCTCAAAAAGAATCTGACCGGTGGCGGGCGAATGTTCATCGATGTAAACCAAGTCGCCGTATTTCGGATTGCTCGGGTGATGATCGATGTTGATCCAAAGTTTTGCGCTGCGCACAGCTTCTCCCGCCGTTCCGAGACGATTTTGCGTGGCCGTATCGAGCGCGATCGCCACATCGAAATCTTCGGGGCCCGCGGGAGGCTTCACCAAAATGTCCGCGTGCGGAACGAAGCTGTATTTTTCGAGCATGCCGTCCTCGTTCCAGGTCTTTACGTTTTTTCCCATCGCTTTCAGCGACAATGAGAGCGCAATCTGGCTGCCCAGCGCATCGCCGTCCGGTCGTACGTGACTGAGGACCGCAAAGCGATCATGATCGCGCAAGGCACGTCCGATTGTCGCAAAAGGACGTTCGTTCACTCTTGCTCTTTTCCCGGCGGTTCGATTTCCTGCAAAATCTCGATCACGCGTGCGCCGCGTTCCACGGAATCGTCCAAATGAAAAATAAGATGCGGCGTGTATTTCAAGATGACGTGGCGCGAAAGATCGGCCTGTAATGTCGCACGATTGTCTTCCAGTTGTTTCATCGCGGCCCCTCGGCCAGCGCCAAGAACACTCACGTAAACGTGTGCCGATTTCAGATCCGGCGTGACGTCCACCTGATTGATGGTGACGAGTGCGTTCTCGAACGTGATGTCGCGCGCGATCAACGTGCTCAGCTCCCGTTTCATCAACTCGTTAACGCGAAGTAATCGGTGTTTCATTGTGAATGCAGGCATAGCGCCGAGTCCGCTTCGCTGTCATTCTGAGCGAAGCGAAGAACCTCTCAAACGACGCCTGATGTTATTTGCGAGGTCCCTCGCTGCGCTCGGGATGACGACGCGCGATGTGGAAGATGAATCGGGATCACAGTTTCTGTGCAACCTGTTCGAGTTGATAGCACTCGATGATGTCGCCCACTTGATATTCGTTGAAATCGCCCAGCTTGATACCGCATTCGAGACCAGAACGAACTTCCTTCACGTCGTCCTGGAAACGCCGGAGCGTCGATAATCCGCCGTCATAAACTGGTTGGCGGCGACGTAAGACACGCGCTCGTGCAGTGCGGGCTATGCGACCATCGGTAACCAAACAACCGGCCACGATTCCGCGGCTCAATTGGAAAACTTGTTTTACTTCCGCGTGACCGATTACGCTTTCGCGGTGTTCCGGATCGAGCAGGCCGGCCATCGCTTCTTTGATCTGATCGATCAATTCGTAAATGATGCTGTAAAGTTTTACCTGCACGCCTTCGCGCTTTGCCGCGGTAACGGCGTTGCTCTCGACTTTCACATTGAAGCCGACGACGACCGCATTCGACGCGCTCGCGAGCAACATGTCCGATTCGGAAATCGGACCGACGCCGGAATGAATAATCTCCAGGTCGATCTTCTTGCTCTCGATTTGATTAAGCGCGCCGACCAGTGCTTCGAGCGAACCTTGCGCGTCGCATTTCAAAACAATGCGCAAAACTTTCTTGCCGTCCGCAGCTTCGAGCAGGCTCTCAAGTGTCGCGCGCTGCGGTGTCGTTAATTTTTCCGCACGTTTCGCAACCAAACGCTCTTCGCTCAAAGTTTTTGCCGAGCGCTCCGATTCCATGACGAGAAATTCATCACCGGCATTCGGCAATCCGGTAAATCCGAGCACCTTTACAGGCGTCGAAGGACCAGCTTCCTTGATCGGCTCACCGCGATCATTCATGAGCGACTTCACTTTGCCGCCGTAGTCGCCACTGATGAATGCATCGCCAACTTTCAATGTTCCCATCTGCACGATGACCGTGGCGGTTGGTCCGCGACCCGGTTCGACTTGCGCTTCGATCACCGTTCCTCGCGGTGTCGCCGTGGGCGAGGCCTTCAATTCCATCACTTCAGCCTGCAGCGACATCATCTCGAGCAATTGATCGATGCCAGTTCCTTTCGTCGCGGAAACGGGAACGACAATTGTCTCGCCGCCCCAATCTTCCGGCGCCAGTTCGCGCTCCTGCAATTGTTGCTTTACGCGATCGATATTCGCGCCAGGCAAATCGATCTTGTTGATCGCGACGAGAATTTTGACATGCGGCGCGGCTTTCGCGTGATTGATGGCTTCGATCGTTTGCGGCATCAGACCATCATCCGCAGCCACGACGAGCACGACGATGTCGGTTACGTTCGCACCGCGCGCGCGCATTGCCGTGAATGCTGCGTGACCTGGCGTATCGAGAAACGTGATCTTTGTTCCTTTGTAATCGACTGAGTAAGCGCCGATGTGCTGCGTAATCCCGCCCGCTTCTCCGGCCGCGACACGCGTCTTGCGAATCGCGTCCATCAACGACGTTTTGCCGTGATCGACGTGGCCCATGAAAGTGATGATAGGGCCGCGTGTTTTGAGTTCTTCTTCCTTTTCAATGACCGGCGGCGGCGGCGCGACGACAACCTGTTCGACTTTATGAACACCGGCGCCCTTTTCGCGACGCTCCATCTCGAAAACAAAACCGTGAGCGTCGCAAATTTTAGTCGCGATATCGGGCTCGATCGTTTGTTCGGCGTTTGCGAAAATGTTAAACGTCGTCATCAGCTCTTTGATCAGCTGATGATTTTTCAATCCGAGATGGCTCGCCAGTTCCTTCACGATGATCGGCGGCTTGATGTGAATGATTTTCTTGCCGTCGACCTCTGTCTCTTCTATCGAAGCGGCTTTATCCGTCGTCTGCTCAACAGGCGTTGGAGCTTCGACAACCGGTTCCGCTTTCTTTACCGGCGCTTCGACGGCCGGCCCAGGAATCACTTCCGGCGTCGCCCGAATCCGAGAGATCGGGGGCAGGAACGAACGCTTGGGTTCTTCGCCTTCCGCGCGTTTCGCTCGCGGCGTTGCCGCGTCAATCAGCGAGACCGTTTCGGCACGTACTTTCGGCGCCGGTTTGGGCGGAGGCGTTTCTACAGGTGCCGGTTTTTTCGCTCCTTCGATCTTGGGAAGCGTTTTTACATCCGGTGTCGCAGCGCGCGGACTCTTTGGCGTTGCCGCAGCAGACTTGACCGGTGCCTTGGTCTGTTTGCGTTTAGGAGCAGCTGTCTTGTGCGAAACGGCGGCAGAGGATTTGCGTGCAGGTGCGGATTTGCGCGCCGTAGTCTTGCCCGTCGTTTTTGTTGCCATCGTATTTTTCTAAAAATTTGCTCATGGCTTCGAGCGCCTAACGAGAAGCCATTTTATTCTGCCGCCGCGGTCTCCCTTGGCACTGCGTTGTAAATTTCCTGCGCTTTCGCTTCGTCCACACCGAGAATATCGACGAAGTCGCTCGCGTCAGCATCGCGCAAACCTTCCAAATTGGTAAAGCCAGATTTCACGAGGGTCAGAGCCTGTTCTTCCGTAATGGGGAGCGCGGTGTTAAGACTCTGCGCAGCCTGCGCGACTTTCTGCTCGACCGCGTTTGTGGCTGACGTGTCCTTGTCGATATTAATTTCCCAACCGGTCAGACGCGAAGTGAGTCGCGCGTTTTGCCCCTTCTTTCCGATCGCGAGCGAAAGCTGATCTTCATCGACAGAAATCTTCACACTCTTTTTTTCCGGATCGAAAACGAGGTTTTTTACCTTTGCCGGCTTGAGGGCTTCGAGCACGTATTCCTTCGGATCGGAGCTCCAGCGAATGATGTCGACCTTTTCGTTGTTCAATTCGCGCACAATATTTTTCACGCGCGAACCGCGCATGCCCACACAGGCGCCGACTGGATCGACTTTGTCGTTCGCACTCGTGACGGCGATCTTTGTCCGATAGCCGGCTTCGCGCGCAATTCCGCGAATCTCGACCGTGCCGTCATTGATCTCGCTTACTTCGAGTTCGAAAAGGCGGCGCACGAAATTTGGATGGCTGCGTGAGACGATGATTTCCGGTCCGCGAATTCCATTCTCGACCGCGACGACATAAGCGCGCAGACGATCGCCCACATTGTAATCTTCCACGACGACGCGCTCGCGTTGCGGCATGATCGCTTCAAATTTTCCGAGATCGAGAATCACATCCGAACGATCGAAGCGCCGCACCGTGCCGCTGACTATCTCGCCCGCGCGATCCTTGAACTCTTCGTAGATCATTTCCTTTTCGACCTGACGAATGCGTTGCATCATCGCCTGCTTCGCAGTTTGCGCAGCGATGCGTCCGAAATTTTTCGGCGTCACTTCCACTTCCACTTCGTCGCCAACTTTCGCTTCGGGCTTGATCTTACGCGCCTTGGAAAGATCGATCTCGTCCTGCGGATTACCGACATTGTCGACGACCATGAGATTCGCGAGCGCACGGATCTCGCCCGTCTTCGGATTGATATCGATGTGAAGATCGCGCGAGGCACTAACGCTTTTCTTTGAAGCCGAGAGCAGGGCATTCGAAACGGCCTCGAGCAGGATTTCGCGTTTGATCCCGCGCTCCCGCTCCAGGTAATCCAGCATCGCAATAAACTCGGCGTTCATAAACAATTCGTCCGCAAGACAAAAAAGAGTGGGACACCAGCTCCCACTCCAATCCTGCGCGGACTAGGCGTGCAACTTAATTTGCGACGGTAATTCGTCAAGGCGTCATCTGCTTCTGTAGCGGCGGTCTATGACCGTCGCACTAATCCGGGGGAAAGAATGCGACGGTCATAGACCGCCGCTACAGAAGAAAGGAGGAATGGCTTTGCCTCGCGCGAACGAGTAATGAGTGTTCGGTGATGCCTGGTAGATTGCTCTTCATTTCAATACTTTGGGCCGCGATTTATCTTCCCGCGCTCGGCTCGCTCGAAATCAAAGGGGAGGAAGGGCGGCGCATTCTGCCCGCCGTCTCCATGCTCGAAACCGGTAACTACATCGTGCCGCAAATCGGCAGCGAGCCGTATTTGCGCAAGCCGCCGCTGATCAATTGGATCGTGGCGGCGTCCTTCAAGGTCTTTGGCGCGCGCAATGAATGGACAGCGAGATTGCCTTCCGCCCTGTGCGTTCTCGCTGTTGCCATTGCATTTATTATCATCGCGCGAGGAAGTCTCGGCGAAATCGGATCGCTCATCGCTTCGATTATTTGGCTCACGAATTTCGGGATCATCGAAAAAGGCCGGTTGATCGAAATCGAAGCGCTTTATGTTTCTCTTTTCGCTCTCGGGTTCATCTGTTGGTTGAGCTGGTGGGGACAACGCCGCTCGCAATGGCTGACGTGGACCATTCCGTTCGTCTTTCTCGGGTTCGGTCTTCTTGCGAAAGGGCCGGTGCATCTTGTATTCTTCTACGCGATCGTCGTCGCGATTCTGTGGCATGCTCGCAGACTGCGTGACCTTTTTGCGCCAGCGCATTTCGTCGGCATCGTCATCATGCTTGGGATTTTCGCGGCTTGGGCAATTCCCTATTTACAGATGACGACGAGCGGAGACGTCGGACATGTCTGGACGCGACAGTTCTCCGGCCGCCTTCTCGGGGAGGATTTCAATTTTCGCGGATGGATCCTGAATATTCCGCGCGGCCTCGGATATTTTCTGCCGTGGATTTTGCTGTTGCCCTTTGCGCATCGCGCCGAATTTGCGAATGAAAATGATCGCCGCATCGCGCGCGGCCTGGGTTGGGGGATCACGACCTCATTTGTTGTGATCAGCTTGATTCCGGGATCATTGCCGCGTTACACCATGCCGCTAATCGCGCCGATGTGCTGGTTGATGGCCACTTTGCTGTGCGCGGAACGATTCGATCTGCCCTCCTGGCTGCGTTTCAATCGACCGGCATTCGTTAGGCCAAAATTGCGGATGCCGCTTTTGGTTGGCCTTATCGCCGCATTTGCGATGTGCGCATACGCGATCGTCGTAGTCCCGCGTTTGCAACCACGACAAAAGATCAAGAATATCGCCGCGCAGATCAATGCAGTCGTTCCGCCGGCCGAACAGCTTTACGCTGTCGATCCCGATTATCAGCCTTTTCTTTTCTATGTGAAACGGCCGTTGCGTTACGTGGATACCGTTCAGGAGCTGCCGTCGGATGCTCGTTATTTTCTTGTGCGAGCAACGACTGAAACGGCGGCAGACGAGGCCACGCAATTTTCGCCGCGACGGCCGCAACCGATTTTGCGCATCGACGATTATCGGCACTGGCGATCGATTCTTTTTGCCGTGCCGCCTGGGTAGTAGCCCCAAGGAGCGGCGGTTTTCAACCGCCGATTTGTTTTGGTCGGCGCTTTAGAAAGCGCCGCTCCTTGATGGCGCGGCTGAAGAATGACAGGCCGGTTCGATGTCGCCGCTGCACGAGGGCGCAATTCTCCTTGAGGCTTCGCATAAGTGGCAGCCACCAAGGAGCGGCGGATTCCAAGCCGCCGATATAATTTGGTCGGCGCTCTAGAGAGCGCCGCTCTTTGAAAGCCCCGAGCGTGTTTGACACTACCGGGAACCTGAAATTAGTTAGCATGCTAACGAATTCTCTCAAATGACCACGCTCGATCCTGAGCAAATCGGCTTGCTCCTCAATGATACCTGGCGCCTTTGGCGTGCAAAATTGGACGGCCGTCTCAAGCCGCTCGGTTTGAGTCAGGGAAAATGGCGCACGCTTGTGCATCTCGCCAAAGGCGGCGATCAACTTTCACAAAGCGAGCTGGCCGCGCAGATGATGATTGAAGAACCCACGCTCGTCGGACTTCTCCGCCGACTGGAGAGCGACGGCTGGATCAAGCGACGAGGCGCATCGCATGACCGCCGCTGCAAGAATGTGCGCCTGGCGCGCAAATCCAGTCCGGTGCTTACACAAATCTTCGATACGGCGCAGCAATTGCGGCATGAACTTATCGCAGCGGTTCCGGAACGAGATTTGCAAACGTGCATGCGGGTCCTGACACGAATTCGTGAGAAAGCCGAAGCGACAGATGTTCCAATGAAAAACGGGCGCACCAGTGCGAGGAGAAGAAAAAGATGAGCGTGGCTGAACTCAAGATGGCGACGCGCGATGCTGTCGGTAGTATCGAGCAGCGATTTGGCCGCAAGCGCACGCATATTGCCGCGGGTGTGCTTGGGGTTGTGTTGCTTATCCTGGGAATTCGCGCCTGCACCTCGAACGAGAAAAAATCTCCGCCGCCGCCACCTCGACCGGTTGAAACGGCGAAAGTCATTCAGAAAGATGTCCCTCTTTATCTCGACGAAATCGGCACCTGCACGGCGAACGAAAGCGTGCAAGTGCGGGCGCAGGTCAGTGGCCAGATTGTGTCGCGCGATTTCAAAGACGGCGCCTACCTGAAGAAAGGCGACCTCCTTTTCACGATCGACAAGCGTCCGTTCCAAGCCGCCTTGGATTCGGCTAAAGCCGACCACATGCTGGCCGAGGCGAATCTGAACCGACAATTGGAATTGAAGGCCAAGAACGTTACCGCGACGCAGGACCTTGATACGGCAAGGGCGAACGCCATGCGGACGCAGGCCGCCGTGGATGCAGCGCAGGTGAATCTCGATTATTGCTCGATTCGATCGCCGATCGACGGTCGCGCCGGTCTCCGCCAGGTGGACGCTGGCAACACAGTGACCGCTGGCAGCAGCGGCGCCGTCCTGGTGCAGATCGATAATTTCGATCCGATCTATACCGATTTCACTATCGCGGAGCCCGATCTTCCACTCGTTAGGCAATACCTTAACGGCCCGAATCTAAAAGTGCTGACCGATGCGCAGGGCGATAAACTTCCTCCCCGCGAAGGTCATCTCTACTTTATCGCGAACACCGTGCAGGAAGGAACGGGCACGGTGCAGGCGCGCGGGGTCACGCCAAATCCGGATCACGCGCTATGGCCCGAGCAGTTCGTGCACGTGCGATCTGATCCTCGACATTATTAAGAGCGCGAAGTTGGTTCCGAACAGCGCGGTGCAGATTGGGCAGCACGGTCCGTACATCTTCGTCGTGAAAAAGGATTCAACACTCGACCTGCGTCAGGTGAAGCCGGGGCAGAAGCAGGATGGCGAATTGACCGTGATCAAAGAAGGCGTGCAACCGGGCGAGACGGTGGTGACGAGCGGGCAATTGCAACTCGCGCCCGGAACAAAAGTGGTCGCGAAACCAGAAAATAAGACTGCGCCGAAGAAGTCCAGTCGCGGCCGAGGAAGACGCAGTCCCCTAACGAATGGAGACGCCGCAAGACAGAAACGATGGCGAGCAGCCGAACGGCTCAGCCGAAGAAATGCCGGCTCCTCGCATCAAAGGGCAAAAAGGAAAGAGCGGCCCGGCGCAAAAGCTGGTGCAATTTTCCTCCGGTCTGTCGCGTCCGTTCATTCAACGGCCGGTCATGACGATGCTGCTGACGGCATCGATCATCGTCTTTGGCATTCTCACTTACAATCAACTGGCCGTGAACGATCTTCCCGCGGTCGATTACCCGGTCATTCGAGTCGAGGCCAATTATCCGGGCGCGAATCCGGTCACGATGGCGAACACGATCGCGACGCCGTTGGAAAAGCAATTCACGCAAATTCCCGGTCTTGAACTCACGACCAGCACCAGCTCGCAGGGGAACACCGTCATCACGCTCCAGTTCGATTTCAGTAAGGGAATCGATGCCGCGGCGACTGATGTGCAATCGGCCATTCAACGCGCGCAAGGACAATTGCCTAGCGACCTGCCGAGCCCGCCCACTTTTACCAAGACGAATCCGAACGATCAGCCGGTCATGTATGTCGCCCTAACGAGTGATACGTTGAGTGACGGCGAGCTTTATCGTTACGGCACGACGGAAGTGTCGCAGCGCATCAACGTTTTGCCCGGCGTCTCCGAGGTCAACATCTACGGCGTGAAAGGCGCGATTCGGATCAAAGTCGATCCGGGAAAATTGGCTACGCGCAACATGACGTTCGGCGATCTCGCGGCCGCGATTCAGTCCGCAACTTCCTATTCCGGCGCCGGCCAATTTGATGGCAAAAATAATTCGATCATCCTTCGGCCTAACGGTCAGATCGACACCGCGGAGGGCTACGCCAATATCATCATCAAACGCAGCACCGATGGTTCGCCTGTTTATGTTCGTGATGTCGCTCGTGTCGTAAACGGCGTCGAGAACGAGCGGCTCTCGCGACACTTTTTTGTTCGCGGTTATAAGCCGCCCGCTTCGGTTATCGTCTTTGCCGTATCCCGCCAGGCCGGCGCGAATGCTGTCCAGGTCGCGCGCACGGTGCGCGCCTTGTTGCCCGAGTTTCAGCGCGAATTGCCGGGGTCCATTCGACTGATTCCGGTCTTCGACCGTTCGCAATCGATCGTCAATTCGCTGCATGACGTGCAGTTCACGCTGGCAATCGCATTCATGCTCGTCATTCTGGTGATCTTCGTTTTTCTCGGCCGCGCGAGCGACACGCTCATTCCAATGGTGGCATTGCCGATGTCGTTTCTCATCACTTTCGTGGCCATGTGGTCGTTAGGCTATTCCATCAATAATCTGACGCTGATGGCGCTGACGCTGGCCATCGGTTTCCTCGTCGACGATGCGATTGTCTTTTTGGAAAATGTCGTCAGGCGCGCGGAAGCGGGCGAATCGATTTACAAAGCCACGCTCAACAGCGCCGGTGAAATTTCATTCACCATCCTGTCGATGACGTTGTCGCTGGCCGCCGTTTTCATTCCGCTCGCATTCATGCCCGGTTTGTTAGGCAGAATTTTCCGCGAGTTCGCCATCACGATCATCGTTGCCATTCTCGCCTCGGGCTTGGTTTCATTGACACTGACGCCATTGATGTGCTCGCGCATCCTTGCCGAACGTGGGCCAAATCATCGCAAAGCGTGGATGGAACGATTTACGGAAAGCTTCTTCAATCCGATACGCGACTTTTACGGGCGATCGCTCGATAAGTTTCTCGATCACGGTTGGCTCGCTGTCCCGATCGTCCTTGATTTGCGTTCTCGGCGTTTGGTTCTTTTTCAAACAGCTCTCATTCACATTACTTCCCACCGGCGATAGCGGCACGATTCGCGGGTCATTCATCGTCCCGGAAAGCGCGTCGCCCGATCAGCAACGGCGATTACAGGACGAGTTGGATCCGGTTCTGCAAGCGGATCCGGCCGTCGATAAATATTTCACAGTGGCCGGGCGCTCTGGTCGCGGCGCCGGCGTGTTCACCGTTCTCTTCCTGAAAGATGCAGGCAAACGCGCCGACATCGAAACAGTCGCGGCGCGGCTGCGCAAAGCTTGCAGCGGGATTCCCGGGGTTTTCCCGACATTGAATCCGCAGCCCGTTTTGCAAATCAATATCGGTGCGACCGGCAGTTCATTCGGGCGTTACACTTATGCTTTGAGCGGTATTAATCCCGATGACGTCTATGCCGCTGCCGATAAATTGGAAGCGAAGCTGCAGGATTACGATGGCTTCGCCAATCCGCCGCGCTCCGATCTTTTCCGCGCCACGCCGAATCTCGACATCAATATCGAGCGCGACCGCGCCAGCCTTTACGGCGTTTCGACCACCACGATCGAAAGCCTGCTGCGCGCTGCCTATTCGCAGAACTACGTCTACCTCATTAAAGCAAGCCGACGATCAATATCAGGTGATCGTCGAAGCCGACGATAAAGCGCGGTCCGGGCCGGAAGATTTTCGTTTTATTTACGTCAAGCCGGACAACGGCAACAAATTGATTCCGATTCGCGCGGTCACGAAATCGACTGAGTCGTTAGGCTTGCAATCGGTCAATCACACGAATCAATTCACGAGCGTGACTTTTGGTTTCGATACGAAACCGGGCGTCGCGCTTGGTGACGTCACCGACTACATCGAGAAAGCTGCGGCGGAAGTTTTGCCGCCAACGGTAAAAGGCGAACTTCAAGGCGAAGGTCTCGTTCTGGAACAATTGTTCAAAGCGTTGCCTTTTCTTGTCATCGCCGCCGTCTTCGTCATGTACGTGATTCTCGGCATTCTCTACGAAAGCTACGTGCATCCGGTCACGGTGCTTTCGACTCTGTTTCCCGCAGTCGTTGGCGGTCTCTTTACGCTTTGGGTATTTCATTCAACGCTCTCGCTTTACTCCGTCATCGGCCTCTTTCTTCTCATGGGCATCGTGAAAAAGAACGGCATCATGATTGTCGACTTCGCTCTGCACCGGCTCGATGAAGGCTACGATCGACGCGGCGCCATTCACGAAGCGAGCGTCGAACGTTTTCGCCCAATTATTATGACGACGCTCGCCGCCTTGATGGGTGCGCTTCCCATTGCCATCGGCATCGGCGCCGATGGCGGCTCGCGGCGGCCCCTTGGTTTGGTCATTGTCGGCGGACTGATCTTTTCGCAATTGATCACGCTCTACATCACGCCGGTTATTTATCTCGCGCTCGAATGGTTCCAGGAACGCGTGCTCGATCGCGTTCCGTTCTTGCGCAGCTCACACACCCATCACGAATTGGAATCCGGTTCAGGTCCGGACTTCGGCGAAATCAAACCGGCTGCCGCCAAAGTCTGACTGTAGGTAGGAATCGCGTCCGAGTAACAGAAGGGACAAACCTTATAGCTCTCTACGTTTAGAGCCAAATCGTAAGCGTCGCGACGATAAGTCCGAGCACAAATCCTCCTGCGACTTCCGCGAAGCGATGCCGCGAAAGCACCAGGCGCGACCAGCCGAGAAAGGGAAGAAAGATTAGCAGCGGGAATCCGAAAGGCGGCGCGAGCCTGGTGATGATCACGGCGGCAAACGTCGCGATGGTGACGTGGACGGAAAGTTTAATCCAGCGGTTTAGCCCGGCCAGGATTCCAATCAAGATCGCGACCGCGGCGAAACCGCGCACCATGTCGCCATGCTCACGTAAAACAAAATAAGTGCTGACGGGAATGAGCAGCAGAAACGCCACCGTGTACAATGCAGGGCGATCGGATGGCGCGGAAGCATCCACCGTTTCCCAATGCCCTAACGAGTAGCGATTCCAAATGAACAGACCCAATGGCACGAGCATACCGGCGACCACGATTCCCGTCGTGCGCAGCGCATGTTCGCCGCCATGCATTTTCCACGACGCCGTCGCCACCAATAGCACGATAAAGGTGAACGGATGACCGATGATCGAAATCCAGCGCGCAATTTGCCTTCGCTTGTTCATGCCGCGCACAATCTTGCAAAATCATCTTGTGATGACCAGCGATCCGCTCAAACGTTTCAACATGCCAGGTCAAGGATCGACAGGAAATGTGATAGCGGCGCTGTGCAGCTTTTTTATTCCCGGCTTGGGACAATTGCTGCAGGGACGATTGCTCATGGCGATCGTTCAGTTCTGTCTCGCGGCCGTGATGTGGTTTGTCCTGCTCGGATGGTTGATCCATCTCTGGTCAATCCTCGACGCGGCATTGTACAAACCGCGGAATTAGTGCGGGGAAGTGGGCAATCCATTCTCAATCATCGGTTCGAATCTGATTCTGTAGCGGCGGTCTATGACCGTCGCACTTTTCGCGAAACGGTTTCGAGCGACGGTCACAGACCGACGCTAGAGAAGAGTTGAACGCCGGATGTTTCTGTCTCCCGCCCTGACGAGTCTTAGGGAAGCGCCGTTCCCGAATTCAATTTCACAATAGAGACGTCGGAACTGTTGATTGTCCCGTTAACCGTCACATCCTCGCGAAAATTCGATTGCGTCGCCGCCTGGCCGGACTGCAGCTTCGTCTGGCCTACATCCGAACTGTTAACGACGCCATTACCATTTGTGTCTCCCAGCAGCACGCCCATTGGGACCGTGAAGTTCCCGGCAAGGGAATTAAGCGTGACCGGAATCATCTGCCCGTTCGCTACCCCGCTGCAATGCACTGTGACTTCGCTACCGGAGGTGCTGACGGTCGCCGGGTTCCCGCCCCAGTTGGCCGTGGCACTTTGAGTAAAGGGCGCGGCAAACTTGAAGACCACATCGTGTTCGCCGTTCGCGCCGCCGCTGCGGCATTCCACGCCGGGACCGCCGGTAAGCGGCAGAGAAATCTCAAATATGCCGGTGCCGTGATTTTTGCGAGAGACGGCGCTTACGAGCGTGGCTTGGGGG
Organism: uncultured Verrucomicrobiae bacterium; assembly: GCA_963803315.1. Classification (GTDB taxonomy): domain Bacteria; phylum Verrucomicrobiota; class Verrucomicrobiia; order Chthoniobacterales; family UBA10450; genus JBBQFI01. The sequence continues at coordinate 16,154 of CAWDLY010000012.1, forward strand.
ATCAACGTGCCGTTTAGCTGGAAAGCCATCTTCGAGTTGATCCAGTTGCTCAGCCAAATGCCCAGAAATGGCGAGATGTCGCTTCGACTCGGTATCGCAGTCTGAATAGCCGACGTCTCCCAGTAGACCTGTTGAATGATATAGCTCAACGGCCCGTTGTGCATGGCAAGCCAATAGGTGCCGGCAGGCAATGAAACTGGCGTGATGTTAAACGTATTTACGAACTCGGTGTAACCGAACCCGTCGGTGCGCCCCGTAAGAAGATGACTGAGATTGCTCGATATGCCGCTGGCAACGAGCGTCCCCGGCACATTGCTCCCGTTATCGGAGTAAATGGCCCACGGAACTGTGCTTTGGAAATACCCGATGCGTTCGAGATCCCAGAACTTCACGCTTTCCACCGTCGTAGAGGCGGTGAGTGTAAACTGCTCGGCCTCGATCCAATTACTCATTTCGTAGCCGCTCCGCAGGTCCGGAGCGCCGCTATCGTAAACCAGTGCGGCCTTCGCGCCGATACTTCCGGCGAGAAGGAAAACGAGCAATGAAGAAACGAAAAAGAAACGATTCATACGTGGGGTTTCTGGGGCTTTAGTCGGAATACAGCGCACGATTATTAAAACGCGGGGGAAAGCGTCAAGTCCCGATTCTGCGAAAGATAAGTATTTTGTCGGATATCCGGATATCGCCCCGACGAACTGCTCGGGACGAAAGGTCCCTGAGGAGAGAGGAAAACGTTCAACGCTCAACTTTCAACGTTCAAATGCCCCACAGGTCTGCTCATTGAATGTTGAACGTTGAGCCTTGAACGTTGAGCGTTTTCTTTGGATCCGAGAGCTAGCTGTCCAATTCCGCCACATGGCGGAAGTCAGTGCACGACTACGGATTTACTTCGACCGTTCCCACCATCTCCGGATGAATATGACAGTGGTAACCAAACGTTCCTGCTTGTGCGAACTTGCGCGACCACACCGTGCCATGAGGCAAGTTCGGCGAAGTCCACGACGTGTGATCGTCCGCCATAACATTGTGAGTGGTGGTATCCTGGTTGGTCCAACGCACCGTATCGCCCGCTTTGATCGTGACAGACGCCAGTGAAAAACCGGTGGTCGTGATCAAATCCCACGGATTACCTTTCGATCTTCCGGCGCTCTCCATTCCGCGCCGTAACGCCGCAGCAGCAACGCTTCCTTTTGCAACGGCCTTTGCACAGTCGCCAGCCGCCTGAATCCGTTGACCGGCGATCTCATGACCACTTGCTTCAATGGCCCCACCGGCAACGCACCTTGTCCCTCAGTGCGATCGATTGGCCAGTTAGGGCAAACGTCCCACGCATGATTCTCCAACTGAATCCAAATATCTATTGTGGCCATGCCCGACCTTCTATCACCGTGCCAGAGAAACGCGCAAACAAATCCGCCTAAAGAAAACGTTCAACGTCCAACGCTCAACGTTCAACGGTGAAGTCTGCTTATTGAACGTTGAACGGGAGGGGGCTCCCTAGTAAGGACGCAATCGACATCTCGTTCGCGCTTGGTCAGAATCGTTCTTGTGAAACTGCCCGGTGATGCGCTGATCGCGCCAGAAAAGCTGACGAGCTATTTACTCGTCAGACAAACGCGTGGCGACAAATCTGCATTTCTCGGCAGCGCCGGTTACACGACCGCGAATTTTCAACAGCTCTTGGGCGATCTCCGAAATCAAGTGCTCTCGCAAGAAGCAGCGCTGCTGCAACAGACAAAGTTCGGCCAATTTTACGAAATTCGAGCCACGCTCACCGGTCCAAACGGAAATACCCTTCAGATTCGCTCCATCTGGATGAAGGAGCACTTGTCGGGAGTAACGAAGTTTATTACCTTGGTACCTGACAGGACGAAATAACATGCGATTTGAGCTTTATACAGATGCAGCATTAGCGCGCGACCTGCCCGAATTGAGGCTTCGCCGCGGCGATCTGGTTAAGCTCGTTGACCATCACGTGGGTCCTGACGGGGAAGAAGGCTACTCGATAGAAGTCTTTAATGCTGTTGGAGAGACGATCGCCGTGAGCGCCGTGCCAGCCGGCGCGCTCGAAGCTTTGCGGCACGATGAAGTCTTGAGTGTCCGACAATTAGCGCGGGTCGGGTAATCTCGACCGCTCTTCTAGCCAGCGACGGAGTCGAATTTGCACCTGTGGCACTGTTTCGGTGAACGCCGAACCAATACGCGAGCTCCACGGTGGATCGGCCGCTCTGTCCGGCGCATTATAAGAAGCCTCCTCAATGAGATGAGCTCTTCCACGAACATGACGGACTGCTTTCGAAATCAGACCGAGCCTCTTTGCCATGTGCCGAAACTGTTTTGGAATGAGAAGTCCTTCTGTCATGAGCCGAAATCTTTTCTCCATATGACGAAACCATAGCGCCACGTGTCAGAGCCCTTCATCGCACGGCGAAAATAGTTCTTAACGTGACGGGCGTTCGGACCGAAAGGGAAGGTAACGCACTCGTCTCGCTGAAAAATTGAAGATCGCCTTTTACCTGGTCCTCCAATGTTCAACGGATAGAGCGAAGGTTTCCTGATCGAAAATTGCTGTTTTTGCTGAGTTATGCATGAGTCATCACGACTGCGCAAGCACCACTTAGTGAGCCGACTACGACTACGTTCGCGTGGTCAGGAATTATCCTGAATTGGCTGATTTTTCAATGCGGCGTGGCACAACGGGTGACACAAATTATTTACCTCCGCCGTTTCAGATCAAGCGGAAAATAACTCCGCTTCTGCGACGAAGTACAGGATATAATTGCACTTAACACCAAGGATGGCGAGAATGAGACGTGTGTTGAACTCTCGCAGCTGTAAGTCAATTGAGCCGCCTTTAACAAAGTCAGGGTAGCTGAAGCCAATACGCTTTCGTCCATAGAATCCCTCATGGAGTAAACTGTTTCGCAGCTCCGAAATCCACGACTCCGACTTTCCGCGAAGACGGGCCCACGACGGAATCCTCAACTTATACCGTTTAGCTAGCAAGACGGGCCGCATCGGGTGTGGCACATATTTTCGTCCAGCGAGCCCTCGCGGGCATTTTGGCAGCGGCTTTCGCGCACAAAACTTTTGTTTACCCAATTTCGATCAAGCCGGTCGAAAATCTTCCAGCATGTATCAAGAACAATGTATTGGTTGCTGAATGGTTCGAATTCTTGCGGTTGCCTGATTCGCAGAACATCCCACCATAGATAGCTCCAAACATAAGGTTTCTTACTCGGAGCTATTCTTGTCCAGAAGTCACGCGCAATTAATAATACCTTCTCCAACTCACTGGTAAGCAAGTTGAGATCCGTCAACAAATGCGGTCTTATGGCCGCCCTGTTGAAATGAACCCACTCTTCTGGGTCAACCTCAAACCCTCTAACATTCCGAGGACCGTGATAAGAAAGAATCCCAATTCGCGTGAATATGTTGAAGGCAGTGAAATGACATGCGTATAACCAAGTTGGAAAACCCGGGCGTAGACCATTGGCCATTCGGGCTCATCCAGGTTCGCGTCATTCTCTGAAACCAAAGGGGGATAAAACCATCCGTTTGCTATACGTTTGAACCCTTTTACCGTCTGAACAACACTGTCGAGTAATTCGGGACCGGACGAACTACGATTTTTCCGACCCGAAGTTCGACTTTTCCGGGGCCAAAAAACCGAACTGCATGTCGTTCATTTTCACACCAGTGCATCGACTAACGTTCGGATTGCCGAACACTTCTTAGATAACACCTTCTTGGCATTGCCCAAAAAGGCGCAGCCAAAAAATCTATATTAAGGACGACAGATTATTTTGTTGGTCCCGATTGATGTATCTAACTGTTCGATTCGGCGGCTAGGAGCTTTTGTGACTACCAATTGAGACCACCAACGTCAAATTCCATTACCCGCGCTCCTTCTTGGAAGAACTCTGCTTCGATTTGAACTCGCTTAGCCTTCCGCAGCGCAGTGACGAATCGATCGTACGGCGTGACGAATAGAACCGTTGAGTCGCCATCCCCTGCTTGTGCTCCAGAGAACGTTTGTATCGACTCATTATCGAAACGAACCGAAACCTTGCAGCCGTCGTAAGAACACCTGAACTGACCTCGTTCTATCTTAACGAAGACGTTCTTTCCGTATTTCGGACTATTGCGTAATGCGAGTGTTGCCTTCGACCCGCCGTTTTACGGAAAATCGAAGTTCAGCGAATTCTGGGACTCCACCGTCGCATATTTGGTAATACCGCGACCCATTTGATCTTCCTGTTCCGAATATTGCCAGAGTGAGGCGGCGTGTTCTTCTGCTTTTATCGCGACCACTAGATATTTGTCGATTTGGCTCAACAACCTTTGCGCTTCCGGATATCGGGCACTACTATGCGGGACAGAGCGCAGATCGTCTCGCGCCTGCTTTAACTCGTCGGATGTTGACTCGTAGGTCAGCTTACTCTTAGCCATTTTCAGCACGTCATCGACCGTGACTGCCTTTGGAATGTTCGCCTCGCTCGGTGTTGGCGACTCCGACGAAGGCAGTGCGGAGAAAATTGCTGCTGGCGTCGGTGTCGGTGACTGGAACGAAGGCAGCGGGGAAAAAATGGCGGGCGTTGGGTAAGATGTATGATCTGTTCGTGAACTAAACGGCCCGTGAATATTTGAGGCAGCAAGGCCTAGAAACGTGATCGGAGGAATAATCATTGAACACAATAAGAGAAGGATTCCACCCCAAACTCGCCGTTGAGACATCGCCACGATGCTAAGCACGAATGCTGCAAAAAATAGCGGCGCATAAAATATGATTGTCCAGAGCGACAAGCACATGAGCAGCACGCCCAGCGCAAAACACACCCAACCACCGATTATCGCTCCTTGTTTTACCGTGCTCGATTGTTGTGCCATCGCAGGAACAACCTATTATACCGAAATACTCATCTAAGAATCTCAAAGTCCGCCCCAAAGTCGTAGAATCCGCAAGAGATTGGGCTTTAACTTACGCCCTCGAATCTGCCAGTTGTCACAGCGATTCTCGAAGGTCTCATAATCAACACTATGCTTTGAAACCAGGTAGAGAGTTTCACTAATCTCACTCTGCAGCTGCCGCGTTTTTGTCCACGCTCCGTGGTGTTTTAGAAAAGCGAAATCACTAGAGATCGAGCTCAACTCTGGCACGTCGGTTCGACGGGTCAGAATTACTGTTGAACCGTCCTTGTTTGCCTCGATTTCTCGAATGATGTGAAGCACTTTGGTTCTGAGTTCGGAGAAACGCTGGTAGCGCACAACGATGAGCCCAGCGTAAAGACCGCTAATTATTCCAACAGGCACGCTGGAGAACAGTAATATCCAGCTCTCGCAGGTTAGCTTGCAGATCGCTAGCATTGAATGGGGGGATTATTGCCTGGAATGATCAGGAGGGTGTAATAGGAGAAACTCGTTCGGGTGTAGGCCCATATCTGGATGAACCACCGCGTTCAACTTCTGCCTTGATCTGTTCGAGCATTGATTGTGCCTCATGCGCTGCCTTGCCTTGGTCCATGTTCGTCCCTTGGTTTTGTCCAAACGCGCCCTGCATGCCGACACTCAAGTGTGCAAACACCCGAGTTGAGTTTTCAAGTGGCGCGATTGTGAAAGACACGATCCACTGTGGCGGTGACGAATACGCATTTCCTAATGCAGCTTGGTAGAGAAACGCGCCACTCCCCTCCATTGGCTTTGTGAAGACCAAGCTGTAGGGCGTGTCTTGAACGATAGAAAAACCCTGCGCCGAGACTGTTGAAACTATGGCGCCCTTGATACGCGACATGTCCTTGCTGGCGATTGTCACTTCGGGCTTTCCAGTCGGCGTGGCGAGAGGTGTGCACAACCCGACAGCAAGGACAATGCGAGAATTACTAGGAAGGAACAGCTTCATTCCTGCGGTTTAACCCTCAAAAATCTTGCGGGCAAGACACAAATTAAAGCGTTGAAGGGTTAAATTGTAGAATGCCAGAACCCAAGGTGGCGATGATGGGCGGGGACAGGCAGCGAGCCACTAAACATCGAACGTGCAGGGTCCAGTATAAATTCCGTGACACTATGGATCGCGCAGGCAACTCGTTAGGTGAATGTTAAAGAATTTAGACTTAACCCCATTTCCTTCCGAAACGAGAGGTGTGAAAGTTGGTACCGCATGCCTTAATGTGTCTCTTCAAGGAAGAGCGCGATGGTTAATCAGGACGATAGACGTCGCCATTGTTTTTATCCGGGGCGAGTGTCGCGGGATGCATGGACTAATAGTCAGCGCGTGATTGGTCCAACGAGCGGACAAATTCGAAGCAGTGGGAACTTACGAAGAAAGAACGCATGATCTTCGCATCCGCTTGCAAATCGCAGGACCCGACCGGGAGGCCGTCGACGTATCGATCTGGCGGTAACGAAATTAATCGAGGCATTTGAGTTTATTATGCGAGTTGTCGGCAGGTCGCGCCTTTTTTCCCTCGGTAAAAGCATGCGAATTAGCGACCCCTGGAAGGAACGCTTCATACCATCCGACTGGCTTTTCATGAGGTTTCAACGCTTCACATAAGGAAAGTTTTAAGACGAATTGGTAAATGGTTCGCAGGATTGTTCGAATACGAACCTCAAAAATTTGAACAATTCGTAACGAGGTCAAGCATCGGCACCAAGGTCATCGCGGAGAAATCGTAAGCGATGTCGGCGTGCGGTGCGCATTATGTGTTGGATTCGCGGCGAAACCGAATCCGCGGCAATGTGGTCAATTTATGCGAATGCCGGGATAGCAATCGAATCAGATTGGCTGGCTCTGCAAGAGGCACTTCCAAACCGAAATTTCCATACTTAATTCGATACACAACGTCCGAAACATCATCAGCTCATGCAATTGCGCCGGAGTCCAAACGCGATGAAGAATTCTTGTTCCGGCCTCACCTTGTAAAACTGCAAAGCTACTCCCACGAAAATGAGCTTCGCGTTAATTACACGCTGCTTACCGTCTGAGAAGGGGGTTTTGATTAGGGACATCGATAGCACGAAACTCATTCGACGAATCGTAATATCACCTCTATATCCGCACGAAGAAGCAGAAGCGATCAAGGGGTGGCATTCGACCGCGTTTTAACGGAGTGCCAATCGAAAGATCCGAACTCCTCGGCGGCATCCGCGACGAAGAAAGAGTTATTAGCGAGGTTCATTAGAAACCATGTCGAAGTTCCCGGCGCTCCTCGTAAACGACCCCGAAGAAGAAGGTTTGCCACTAGCTTATTCGCGCAAGCTTTAGGACTCGGACTCCTCGATATTACCTTCACCCCATTCGTGCCGGTAGTTCAACACGATGTCATTCGCACCTGGTAACACCAGCTCGACCATGCCGCTCTTGTAGGCTTTGGCCTCCTACCTTTGGCCCCTACGATGCGCGCCCCGTCACCGAAAGAGCTAACAGGAGGCTGGCAAGTGTCCCGACGCTTTTGACTACGATGTAAAGGGCACACACGGCGAGTGCCTTCCCTGCGCTCTTCGCCCACTTTTGTTCATAAACACGGCGGACTGCCAGGAAAATGTAGGTGAGCGACCAAATGAGACTGAGCAAGGAGACGACGGTGAAGACGCTGGCAACGTGCATCCCGAAAATCGCGTAGATCGGCCAGAAGATAACTCCCATCAGATAAGTGAACGCCAAAGTGTGCAGCGCGAATACGAGATGCTCTACGTAAAAGCGCCGGCGTCTCACGTAGAGAAGCGCCAGTCCGGTTGCGAGGACGACCGGGTAAACGATTTCGCTGAAATAGAGATACTTTTGCAAGCGCGCATTCACTTCGAAGAGCATCTGCTCTTCGGTGGCATGTCGCTTCTGCGCGATCGCCGTGATTCTCTTATGCCAGCCCCGGTCCCGCGCAATAAAGGAACGGACATCGTAGAGCGCGGCCGGCCGGTAGATCGAATAGAGGAAAAGACTTAACGCGAAAGCCGTGACGTAGAGTTTTACCGGCCCGAGGTAGGGCTTGACCGCACCACGTAGAAACTCCGTAGTGAGGTAGCCGGGCCGCAGGAAGAGAAGGCGGAGAGTCCTGATTAGCTTCGAGTGTTCGAAGTCAGCGACCTCCTCGAAGGTGCGGTGGAGGAAGGTGGAGATCTTTAGGTGGGAACGGTCCGGTCGGCGTTCCCCGCATTGCGCGCAATAGGCACCAGAGAGTGGTGCTTCACAACTGACGCATCGGTCCACGCCCGAGAGAAGCGAAAAAAGTGAAAGAGAGGAAGCGGAAAGACGTTTCAGCGACAAATCTTGGGCCGCTCATTGGATGCCTGCTCAGCCTGCCCGCCGCGGTGGGCGAAAGCCCTTCGGAGTTGAATGTTGGACGTTGAGCGTTTGCTTCATTGCTTCTCGTCCCCGTAGTTCGACGGATGTCATCGCACGTGGTAACACAGCTCGACCATGCCGCTCTTGTAGGCTTTGACCTCCGCCAGATGGAGGGCGATGTCTCGGTCGAGCTTCTCGAAGAATGGTATCCCATCGCCAATCAGGACCGGCAGGATCCAATAACGAACCTCGTCAGCCAGGCCGAGACGAAGGCATTCGCCGGAAACTGCACCGCCTCCAACAAACCAAATGTTACGGAACGTCGGCCGCAGGCGCCCATTCACGAACTGCGCGAGATCGCCTGAGTAGAACTCAACGGTATCCCGGGTTCGCGGCAGATCGCGACTGGTAAGGACAAAGGTGGGTTTGTCGCCGTACGACCAGCCCAATCCCTGGGCTTCAAAATTCAACGCGGTCTCATAGGTTCGCGATCCCATGACGTAGCAGTCGATCGTCTTGAGAAAGGTCTCGACGAATCCTGGGTCTAGCGTTTCCCCGCCTGCAAATTCGTCTTCGGTTTCCATCCAGTCGACGCGCCCGTCCTTTCGCGCGATGAAGCCGTCGAGGCTCGCCACCATGTGAATCGTTACGCGAGAATCCGTGTTTGCCATCATGTCGCTCCTGTCGTGAAGTGCCGTGGCTCGCAGCATTGCCGGTATCGTAAATATTCGCAAGGTTGCGCATCATAGACCTAACCAGAACAAGATGAGCTGCCATGAGTGAGAGCGTAGCTCGAAGGGAAGGTGATTTAGTCATCTGAAATGTAAACATTTTACTGTAGGCGACGGCGCTGCGTCGCCGTGCTGGGATAAAGAACAATGCGAGGCCGGCGCCTCGACGCAGCGAGGCGGCTACAGCAAGAGGTAACTGTTCGCTGCACGGTGTGGTTAGGCCTCATGTTAGCGAGGCCGGGCGCCGCATGGGAAGAAACGAAATGCCATCGACGCTCTGCGTTGAACCCGCTGGAGCAAAGCCGAAGCTGCGATAGACCGGGACTGCCGACAGGCTTGAGTTGACCGTGAAAACTCCTTCGCTATTCGGAGTGCACAGCTCCCGCAATGCCTGCTGCCACAACCGCCGGCCAAGACCCTGGCGTTGATGTGCCCGATCGACGAACAAGTGAAATAGATGGGAACCGTCTCGTATGGCGATGAAGCCAGCGAGCTCAGAACCGGAGAAAGCCAGAAGGTACCGATAGCGTGCCGAAGCCAAGTACTCGCGCTCGGCCTGCACTGAAACGGAAGCAAGAAAGCGCTCAGCACCGGTACCGGATGGATCGTCGGTGAGCTCGCTCTGGAAACAAGCGATAAGGCCGGCGACGGCTTCCGCATCAGACAGCGAACCAACGCGAATGTCCATGCGAGGCCTAGACCTTATGGCTGCGGGCGGGAGATGAGCGCGCGAGCACGGGGTTGAAAAGAAGGGTGTGTTTGCCGTTCATATTTTCTCGCGGGCTACTCCCCTTTAGGGGAGCAGAGCCGCACCAACGGCCGCAACACGAGTGTTGCGGAGCGTTGCAGTTTAAACAACTCGAACAAGCAAACACACCAATGAAGAAGGAACTATATCTTGGACTCGATGTCCACAAAGACTGTATCATCACGGCGGCAGCGGAAGAGGGGCGCAAAGGCGAAGTGCACGAGAGCGGCGCCATCAGCAACGATCTGCATGCGGTGGAAAAATGGATTGGACGAGTGCGCAAAGCGCATGGCAAGGAAGTGATCCTGCGCGCCTGCTATGAAGCGGGGCCGTGTGGATTTGGGCTGGCGCGGCGGCTCAAGCAACTTGGGGTAGAATGCCAGGTGGTGGCGCCCTCACTCACCCCGACGCGTTCGGGCGATCGGGTGAAGACCGACAAACGCGATGCGCGTAAACTGGCGCGTCTGTTGCGCGCCGGGGAACTGACCGCGGTTTACATTCCCGATGCGCGGGATGAAGCGATCCGCGATTTGTGCCGGGCGCGCACCGATGCGGTGGATGATCGGCGCCGGTCGCGCCATCGCTTAAAAGGCTTCTTGTTGCGTCACGGTTATCGCTACCAGGGCAAAAGCAGCTGGAGCGCGGCGCATGAGCGTTACCTGCGCGAGCTGGTGCTGCCGCATCCGGCGATGAAAGTGATCCTGGAAGAATATCTCCAAGCGATCACGGCGGCAGCGGAACGGATCGAGCGGTGCGAAGGGGCGATGAGGGAACTGTTGGAGCAATGGCGTCTGGCACCGGCAGTGCGCGCGCTCATGGCGATGAAAGGTTTTCAAACCGTCGCGGCCATGATCCTCGTGAGCGAACTAGGTGAAGTGCATCGCTTCGCTCATCCGCGCCAGGTCATGGCTTATCTGGGATTGGTGCCAACGGAAAACACTTCCAGTGATAAACGGCGTCAGGGCCGCATCACTAAGTGCGGTAACTCTCATCTCCGCTGGTTATTGGTCGAATGCGCCCAGCATTACGCCAGCCCGCCCAAAGTGAGCAAGGAACTGAGCCGCCGTCAGCAAGGGCAAGCGCGCGAAGTGCGCTCCATCAGTTGGCGCGCGCAGAACCGGTTGCATCGACGTTATATGCGTCTTTTGGGGCGGCGACTCCAGCGCAACAAGGCGATCGTGGCAGTAGCGCGCGAGCTATGCGGTTTTATCTGGGAACTCTTACGCACGCAATCTTGTTACCAAGCGCAATCCACACCGGCCTGAAAAAGATGGTTCGAGGGGAACAGCACTAACAAACAAAGGAAGGAGGACAAACCCACCAAGAGCCAGCGCCACACATACAATACCAACCAGGAGCGGATCTGAGGTGGCAGATCACGGTAGCCAACCCACGATGTCTCGTTAGCGTTAAGGTTGGACTTAGTCCAACCCCAGCACGCGTCACCTAGACTGTTGGAAAAGGGCTGCGGTGAACTAAAAGAATGCCGGATAGGTCCCAAGTCGCAAGACCCGGATAGCCCGCGAATATCAGCATCACCAACCGCCGGGAACCTAACTCACCCCGACTGATCGGCCGCCTCAAACCCGCTCCTACTGACTCTTCCTGAAAAAGAGCGATGCAAACACTCGCCCCAGACTTCTTTTGCCCGTTGACAAATCGACAGCCATATCAACGAGAACAAGGTGAGCCACCGCTGGCGGCAACGAGTCTTGTTTTCAGTTTTCTACTTTCTAATTTCACCTTTCTAATTTTCTAATCGGCCAGCAGTTTGCTGCCGCACGGCTAGATGTTGTCGGCCGCCACCGTTTCGACCCACTGTGCGCGCCAGGCGGGGCGGGGAATGGATCGGCAAAGTATTGGGTTTCATGCGACACTTTTCCATCCCGAAACTCCATAATGCTCACGGTGTAGGCGCGCTTGCCTTGGTAGATAATCACGTACTCAGTGATCCAGAGATTGCCTTTTCCCACGATCCGGCGGACCGAAAACCCCGATGGCCTGCCAGGATGATGACTACGAAGCGCCTGCAGGTTACTGCGACCGCGAATTACCTCGCCTGATTGTGGATACTCGCACACGACGTCATCGTGGTAGATTTCATGTTCGGCCACTTGATCCCCCGCAGCAGACGCTGCCCAATGCCGATCAATGGCCATCCGAATGTTCTGCTCTTCCATTAGCGGCCTCCTTTAGTGGTTAGGTGTTCATGACACAGAGCTTCGTCCACATCTAAGATGTGAATGTGCCGACAATTTGGGCGGTTATCCAGCGTATTAGCCGACAAATCCGCCATCCTCTCAAGATTGATGGTGCCCCGTTATCCCGCATCCTCCCATTGAATCCGAGCTGATTGCCCAGCAGACGAACACGTTTTGGCATCGCCCAAAGAAGGTGCGAGAGCGGCGCCTCGACGCAGCGAGGCGACTACAGCAAGAGAAGCTCACGAGCGCGAGAGTGCATGACACGCTCTAGAGGGAACCGTTCTTGTTGTAGGGAAACGTCAAACATCCAACATCGAACGCCGAATTTCCAAGAACCTGCCGGCTCAGCGCTCTGCGGTTGCAATCGACGTTCGGCAATCGAAATTCGCAAATCATTCGTCCCCGTAGTTCAACGGATAGAACGGAGGTTTCCTAAACCTTAAATGCGGGTTCGATTCCCGCCGGGGACAGATTTGAAAAGCTGAAACGCTGAAACGCTGAAAGCGGCGCGACCAAAAGCGGACGGTGATTGGGCGACGAGAAGAAATAATGCGACGGTCATAGACTGCCGCTACAGATGTCACAATCAAAAGCGGACGGTGAACTGGGCGGCGAAGTTCGAAGTCGCGTCGCGATGCTCTTCGCACTCGATGTAGTATTCCAACTTCAATTGCGTGTGCGCGGTGAAGCGGTATATGCCGGCGATTTCGAAGCGGGAAATATCCGGCGCGAACTGCACATTCCCGCCTGCGCCGTCGGGAATGTCGTTGAAGAATTGCTGGTTCCAGCGAATGGCGCCGAAAAATTGCGGGGTGAATTTGTATTTTGCTTCCAGGAAATAGCCGAAGGTGCAGCCGTCTTCCAAACGCGGAATTTGGAAGCGCGTTTCATGGAATTCCGCCCACAGTTGCCAATGGTGATGTTCGTAGCTGATGTCCTGCGCGAGCGAGGTTTCGTGATAATCGCCAATGGCTCGCCCCGACGGTAAATACATTGCTTCAGGACGAAAATAAGCGCCGTCGCTCACAAAGAAACCGAAGTTCCATTCCTCGTTACTTTGAAAGATACCCAAGCGGCGCTCAGGGCTGATCGTTGAAATTCTGGAGTGGCACGTTATCCTGAGATCGGGCGACGGCGCCAAGCGCGCGTGAAATTCTTCTCGATGTTGAACGCCGCCGTTTCATCCGCACAATTACACCATGACAATTGAAGGTCTCGGCGAAAAATTTCGGGAAGCGCGACTTGCCCGCAAGTTGACGCTCGATGAGGCGTCGCGAATGACAAAGATTCGCCCGTCGCGTCTGGCTGAGATCGAGGCGGATGATTTCACGAACTTTGCCAGCCTGGCTTACGCGAAAGGGTTCCTTCTTATCTACGGAAAGTTTCTTGGTGTGGATGTGACCTCCTATCTGGAGGCGTTTGAAACTTCTAATGCCGTGACGGTGGATGGTTACTCTTATCTGCAGGATAATCCCGCGCCGAAACCACCACCCACGATCATCCGCGCGCCCAAGCAGAGAACTTCGTTGTTGCCACTTCTCATCGGCATCGTCGTGCTCGTGGTGGGATTTTCCCTGATCAAGTTGATCCTCGATATTTCCCGCATTTCGCCACGCAAGAACAGCAACGCGTCGCCATCACCGACGGCAACGATCACTTCTGCATCGGTGGTTGCTCCGCGTGCGCTGCCGGCCGATACCACGCCGGCTTCTGCGCGAAAGCGCGATCGCTGAGACAAAACCGACGGCAACGACTACGCCGGCCGTGGCAAGCTCAACTCCGGAGCCAACAGCGTTCGCGGCGCCGACGGGCGAACCGGAAGTGCGCCGGGCCGAGCCAGTCCACCCGGAAGATCTGGCCAAAGTCGGATTGCAAACTTCTCCTGGTGCCCAACTGCCGGCCGGTGCGAAGCGCCTCGAAGTTCGTCCGGTTCGGAAAACTTTTGTCAGAGTAGTGGTCGAAAAGAATGGGCACCGACAGCCGTTTGAAGAATGGATCGCTCCTGGAGATAAGCCGCTTTTTTTCGAGGGCCAGCATTTTACTGTTCACGCACTGGAGCGCGACTCTGTGGAACTGCGCAAAAACGGGAAACGCGTTTCAGATGACGATGCCGATATCACGATCGAGTAAGCCAACGCGACCGGCGAAAGTCGGGATGATCAGCCTCGGTTGCGCGAAGAATCTGGTCGATGCCGAGATCATGCTCGGCAGCGTGCTCGAGCGCGGTATGGAAATCACTTCACGCGCCGATGAAGCCGATGTGCTCGTGGTCAACACCTGCGCGTTTATCGATTCGGCAAAGGAAGAATCGATTGAGGCGATTCTTGAGGCGCATCAGCAACGCTTGAACACACGGCCGGAGCAAAAACTCATCGTGAGCGGGTGTATGTCGCAGCGATATGCCGCCGAGTTGCGCGAACAAATGCCGGAGGTGGATGCGTTCATCGGATTGGATCAGGTGCGCGAATTGGGAAGAATCATCGAGGAAACGCTGAAACATCGAACGCGCAACATCGAACATCGAACATCGAACGATAATACTTCGGCGTTCGATGTTGAATGTTCGATGTTCGATGTTTCTCCGGCTTCAACCGCAACTTCGCTTAACTTCGTCACGGCACGCCCAACTTATATTCCGGATTACGACACACCGCGATTTCGACTTACCCCGGCGCATAGCGTCTATCTCAAAATAGCAGAAGGCTGCAATCATCCCTGCAGTTTTTGCGTGATCCCGCAAATGCGTGGACGACACCGCAGCCGGCCGCCGGCTTCGGTGCTGGCGGAGATTCGCGGTTTGGTGGCCGAAGGAGTGCGCGAAATCAATCTCATCAGTCAGGACACGACTTATTACGGAATGGATTTGTGGGCGGAAAAGGCGAACCCGCGCCAGCCCATCGATTCCTCACGCGGTCCCACTTTGACCGCGCTGCTGCGTGAGATTGAAAAGATCGATGGCGATTTTTGGGTGCGGCTGCTCTACACCCATCCGGCGCATTGGAGCGGGGAACTCATCGAAACAATCGCGGAAAGCAGCAAGGTCGCGCGCTACATCGATATGCCGCTTCAGCACATCGATGAAATGATGCTCGGAAGAATGCGCCGCGAAACGAGCCGCGCGCATATCGAAAATCTGATCGATCAGATTCGCGAAGGAGTTCCGGGCATCGCCTTGCGCACCACATTCATCGTTGGCTTTCCCGGCGAGACCGAGGCGGAATTTGAGACGCTGCTCGAATTTATCGAACGCGTTCGTTTCGAGCGCCTGGGCATTTTCAAATACTCGCAGGAAGAGGGTTCGCGCGCGGCAAAGATGCCGGAGCAGATTTCCGCTGCGACGAAGAACGCACGTTTTCGGCGTGCGATGACGTTGCAGCAAGAGATCGCGCGCGAAATTGCGCAAGAGCAAGTCGGCCTGACGAAGAAACTGCTGGTCGATTCTCCCTTTATCGCCCGCACGGAAGCAGACGCCCCCGAGGTCGATACGCGCGTTATCCTGAAGGAACCAGCGCCGGTGGGAGAATTTATCCAACGCCAAATTCGCGACGCGCGTGGCTACGATTTGGTGGCCTGAAGAGCGAGTTTTTGTCGTTTCGGACCGTTCGCAATTGACATTTCGAAGGCTGGCTGACACAAAAATGGGCGTCACAATTGCCAGACTTAATTCCCCGAACTTGCGATGGCCGAGAACGAACCAAAAAAGGAAACCGTCCGCATCAAACTGCCGCCCCAACAGGCGAACCCTGTTGCTGATTCGAACGGCGGGCATCGTGATACAATCAGGATTACTCTGCCCTCTCAGGCGCCGAATGGTCCCTCGACTTCGCCCCAAACTTTAAAACCGCCAGGCGCACCAGTGTTACCCGGCTTGGGTAAACCGCCGAACGCACCTTCGTTTCCGGTGCCATCGATTGCGGAGCCGGTGCCCTCGCCGCTTCATACACCGTCGATCGCTGAACCGATCGTCGACTCGCCGCTTGTCCCGCCGGCACCTCCTCCTGTTGCACAAAAAGCGCCGACCAATCCGTTGTCGCCGCCCGTGATACCGCCGCCCGGCCCTAAGAAGGAGACGGCTCGTATCTCGATAATGCCGGAGCCGAGACCAGCGCCGAAAACGGTAAAAATGTCGAAGACGCAACCGCTCATCACCGCGCCAGAACCGGCTGCGGAAACCGCTCCTCTTTTTATCGAACCGGCAGACGCAACTGATGCGATTAAGTCGATCCCCGTCCCGCTATGCTGGGCGCTGGTCGGCCTTTCAGCTTTGATTTTCATTATTCAAGTTTGGACTTACTTTTCTTGAATATGGAAAATGGTGACACTGTAACTCTGACGGAAGCGAACTTTGAAACTGAAGTGACCAAAAGCCCCCAGCCGGTGCTGGTGGATTTCTGGGCCGAATGGTGTGGTCCCTGCAAAATGATCGCACCCATCCTCGATGAGATCGCCAAGGAAAAAGCCGGCGCGGTTAAAGTGGCAAAGGTCAATGTGGACGACAATCAAAGTCTCTCCGTGCGCTTCAATATTCGCGCGATTCCTTCGCTCCTCCTTTTCAAAGACGGCCAGGTGCGCGATCAGGTCACCGGCATGACGAGCAAAAAGAATCTGCTCGATAAAATTGAGGCGCTCGCCTAACGAATCGTCATTCCCTGGTTGGGACTGGTAGGGGCGATTGACCTCAATCGCCCGGGAGTTGCGATGTGATTTCCCCGCGGGCGGTTCGGGTGAACCGCCCCTACCTAACTTTAGAGATGGCCAGGTGCGCGATCAGGTTACCGGCATGACGAGCAAGAAAAATCTGCTCGATAAAATTGAGGCGCTCGCCTAACGAATCGTCATTCGTTTGGATTGGTAGGGGCGATTGACCTCAATCGCCCGAAAAGGGTTTGTATGGATAATAGCGCGCGGGCGGTTCGGTGAACCGCCCCTACCTAACTTTCAGAGATGGCCAGGTGCGCGATAGAGTCGCCGGCATGACGAGCAAAAAGAATCTGCTCGATAAGCTGGAAGCGTTGGCCTAACGAGTCTGACAAATCTTACGTGGAGGGACGCGCTCTGTCGCGTCCCATTATTTTCGGACGACACGGAGGTCGTCCCTCCAGATTCCCCTAACGAGTCGCAATTCCCTTATTTGGCGCCGGAGGTGACGCGTAAACCTTCGAGAACACTGGCATATCGCGGATCGCTGCGAAGCGCGCTCCACGCGGGATCGAATTTTAGCTGACCGTAATCGACGCCGCCGGGAATCGTGGCCGAGTGCGTCATCTCCTGAACGGCGGTGTCGATATCTCCGACCCAGGCGTAAATCAATGCCAGAGTCGTGACCACCGATGCGCCATCAACTGCATCCAGGCTTAGCGGACGCAGCTCGACGGCGCGTTGTCCTCCCGCCACCGCTTCAGAATTTCGCCCGAGCGCTGCGTCGGTAAGCCCGAGAATACCAAGCAACGATGCATCGTCCGGCGTCGTCTTCAGTTTCGTCTCAATTGTTGCGTGGACATCGGCGAAAGCCGCGCGCGCTTTTGGCAGATCGCCTTGCGCGCGCGCGATCAAGGCCGCGAACCATGCCCGTGGCAGCAGCAAGCCATTGCTTCCCACCAGTTCTGCAAGCTTCGTCTGCTCGAGAATTTTTGCCGCCGCCGCCGGATCGCTTTCGTAAAGAGCAAGATTGATCCGCGTGGAGGTGGCCGCGCCATCGGGATCGTAGGCCGCAGGGAGCGAGTCCAACCCTTCGCGCGCACTCTTGATATCACCTCTTTCCAACTCAACTTCCGCGCGGAGCAGATTGAAATAATCCTTCGAGTCGGGGTTCGCAGCGACCGCGCGCGCAAGGACTGCTTCTTCATCGTCGTATCGGCGCAGGATATCGTAAAGAATGGAAAGGCTGTTCAGAAACTGCGAATTGCCTGGATCCAACTCCGCCGCTTTTTCCTCGTTCTTGATCGCCTCGTTCCATTGGCCCTGGCGCCGATCGATCCAGCCGGTGAGCGAATACATCTCCGCATTGTTGGGCAAGGCACGACGCGCGATCGCGAGCTCTTCACGAGCGCGCGCATAATCGCGATTGCCGTGATAATAAATGAGCGCTTGAACCAAATGCGCTTCGCCTAAATCGGGTGCGATCGCGAGCGCGCCTTTCGCCATCGCTTTGGCCTCCTCCAATCGCGCCGGCGTCCGGTCGAGCCCGTACCAGTAAAGCGCATCGCTCGCTTGCGCGGCGAGACAATAGGCGAGAGCAAAGCTCGCATCGCGCGCGATAGCGTGGTCGAGCAGGCGCAGCGATTTCTCGAGCGTTTCCTTCCAGTTCGGCGTGTCGTGAAAGTTGTTGATCAACTCTCTCGCCTGCAGGTAAACATCGAAAGCTTCCAGGTCTCCGGTCGGTTGCACATTGATCGCCGTTTTTTCGCTCGCGGAAAGATTTGCTTTTAGTTCTGCCGCAATTTTTTTTGCGACCTCGCTTTGGATGGAAAAAACATCGGCCAAATCGCGATCGTAGTATTCCGCCCAGGTGTGCACGTCGGTGCGTGTATCGATTAACTGCGCGGTGATGCGAATCTTGTTTTTGTAACGCCGCACACTGCCCTCGAGCACGTGTGCCACGCCAAGGGCTTGACCGATTTCACGCAGATTTTTGTTTTTGTCGCGGTATTGCATTACCGAGCTGCGACTGATGACCTTAAGATCGGAAACTTTTGCCAGCGCCGTCAAAATATCGTCCTGGATTCCATCGGCGAAGTAGGCGTTTTGGTTGTCGTCGCTGAAATTATCAAACGGCAGCACCGCCACACTTTTCTCCGGGATAAAAGGCGACTCGGCCGGCGGCGAGGGCATTCGTTCGAGCCGATGAATCGACAAGACCAGGCCAACAACAAGAGGCAGCAGCAAAAGCGCGTAGAGCAAAAGTTTTTCCTTCGTGTTTGCCTGCTGCGCTGGTCATGCAGACAGGCATTTGCGAATTGCCAAACTCCTCACCGTAGAGATTTACGACCGAAATCTTTTTCCCATGCTTTAACTCCATTTCGCCGATGGGATGCAAATGCGGTCGCCAGCGTTCGTATTGATCGAGATCCTCGGCCACACGGTTCGAGAGCAGAATGTGATCGGCATCTGCACAATGCACCAGACGCTGCGCCACGTTGAACCCTGTGCCCGCGATATTTTTCCGGCCGTTCACATCGGTCACCAGTTCTACCGGTCCGCTGTGAATGGCCATGCGCACGCGGCTTTGCTCGTGGCCGCGCCAATTTTTCGCGATCTCGACCGCGCATTGCACGGGCGCTTCCGGGCTATTGAAAAATGCCAGCGCCATCCCGTCGCCCGTTGGCAATGAAATCAGTTTGTCGTTGGCTTCCGCGGCGCGGAAATGCTCGGTTCCGCGAACGATATTATTGAGCTGCGCCGCGATCGCACTCTGCTCGTCGATGAGTAACTGGGAGTAGCCAACAATGTCGACAAAGAGGACATGTGCGACCTCCAGCTTGGAATTGGATGAATGTTCGGCGGCCATCCGGCGCCTCACGCCGGGGCGAAACGCGAGACAATATTCTCAGTTCAAGTGCTTGTGCTCGACGTCAAACGTCGATTTGCACGCTATTAATTCTTTTTGCCGCCCCGCGGCCCTGTCGTCCCGTTCGGCTGTGCATCCGGACCCGTCGATGCTTTGGCATCGGAGCTTGAAGCCGCGCCCTGCTGCGTTTGTTTGTGATTGCAGCAACAAGATCCCAAAAACGCGAGCGCACACACCGCGATAGCGCACCTAACAAATTTTCGTTTCATGGCCACCGAGACTGCGAGGATGAGATGTGTTAGGCAAGGCAGAAGTTCTGGGGAGCGCACGCGACTCGCGTGCTGGTTGCGGCGACTCGCCGCAACGAACTTCGATCGGCATGCGACCGCCTCATTCGACGGTCTAGCCCATGCCAACTGTTCTGTGCGAAGAGTTCGCGCTGGCGAGTCGCCAGCGCGGGCACGCGAGTCGCGTGCGCTCCCCAGAGCTGATTCGTCCTGCCCCCAAACTCGATGTTACAGTTCCCCAGTCATGAGTGAAGATTCTCTCGACCCTTCGCCGGAGGAAATCCATCGAATGGGCGACGCCGCCGTCGATGTGATGGCGAGTTATCTTACTTCAATCCGCGACCGTCGCGTTTACCCGCAGACCACGGCGCGGCAGATCCGGGAAAAATTAGAGAAGGAGTTGCCTGAGGAGGGAGTCGATTTCGAGCATTTGCTCGAGACTATCCAGGACATCATTCTGCCCATGAGCCGGCACAACGCGCATCCGCGCATGTTCGGCTACGTGCAGTCGCCCGGCGCCGCGATTGCCGCCTTCGCTGATCTGCTCGCCTCGACATTGAATGCGAATCTTACCGCCTGGCGTTCGGCTCCGGCTGCGGTCGAACTCGAGCGCCTAACGATTGATTGGATCAAGCAGATCATTGGTTACGATGCTGAGGCCGTCGGTCTCTTTGTGAGCGGAGGCTCGATGGCAAATTTCGCAGCCCTGGCGACGGCGCGACAGATAAAATTAACCGCCAATCAAGCGGTCATCCCGAGCGTAAGCGAGGGACCTCACGAAAACACGACGGACATTCGCGAGGTCCTTCGCTTCGCTCAGGATGACAGGGCAAGAACAATGCGCCTCTATTGTTCGGAGGAAACGCATCATTCAATAGACAAAGCGGCGGCCCTCCTCGGGTTCGATCGAGAAAATGTGCGCAGGATCGCGGTGGACGAGAATTTCAAAATTCGCATCGACGACCTGATCGCGAAAATAAATGAAGACCGGGAAGCGGGATACCTCCCTTTCTGCGTGGTCGCGAACGCCGGTACGGTAAACACTGGCGCGGTCGACCCCCTTGCAGAAATCGCGGAGGTAGCACGACGCTTTGATCTGTGGTTTCACATCGACGCAGCCTATGGCGGCTTCGCTACTCTCGCCCAATCGGTGCGCTCCTTATTTGCCGGCATTGCTGAAGCCGATTCCGTTTCCCTGGATCCGCACAAATGGCTTTATCTCCCGGTCGATTGCGGTTGCGTCCTGTACCGCAATCCGCAAAATGCGCGCGCAACTTTCGCACACGAAGCGGAGTACACGCGGGTTCTGAATCAGGAGACGGCCGATGAAGCTTTCGCCTTTCTGGGATTACGGCCCGGAACTTTCGCGCCGTTTTCGCGCACTCAAAGTCTGGATGGTGTTGAAAGGTGTTGGCCTGCGCGCGCTCGGTCAGGCGATCGAGAAAAATCTCGCATGCGCGAAACATTTCGAGCATCTCGTAAAGACGAGCGACGATTTTGAAATGCTCGCGCCGGTCGAGCTTTCGATTTTTTGTTTCCGTCATGTGCCTCCGAAACTGCGCCGCCTTCTCGCGAATACTGATGGCGCCGACCAATCTCACATCGAGAAACAACTCGATGAGTTAAACGAGCAACTGCTGACTGCGCTTCAGCGCGATGGCAGCTCCTACTTGTCAAACGCGCGGATTAACGGCCGTTTCAGTTTACGCGGGTGCGTGCTGAACTACCGCACGACCATTGACGACATGGAAATCCTGCTCAGCGATTTGCGACGGGTCGCAGCCGGCTTCAGTTGAACGACCCACAAGCTGACCATTGAGCAACACTACCAATTAAATTCGTTAGGAAAGATTACGATGGGGTTGCATTGATTTGACGGACAGTGGGCAAAGGGTCAAAAAACCGAGGAGCCTACATGAAGACACAGTTAAGCAAACCAGTCGCACCAAAGCGAGCTACACGAATCAATACAAACAGGAGGCGCTGGAATTATGGCGTTCCAGTGGTCGCAGCGCCGCGAAGGTGGCGGCTAGTCGGTATCCGCGCCCCGCTACTTTACCGCTGGGCCCACTTGGAGCGCGAACCCAACGCTTCCAAGGCTGAGCCCAAATCCAAGCGCAGCGTCGAAGCACTCGAAGCAGAGATCCGCCGTTTACGGGCCGAAAACGCCAAACTTTTAGAGCAACGTGAAGTCTTAAAAAAATCACTGGGCATCCTCTCCGAAGTGCCGCCCAGAGGTATGCCCGAATCGAGCAGATGAGCGGCCAATACAAAGTTGCCTGGTTATGTGAGGCGCTTCTGGTGTCACGCAGTGGCTACTACGATTGGAAAGAGCGAAGGCGCCGGCCAGGTCGACGACACTTGGAGAACCTGCGACTGCGTCAACGCATTCGAGAGGAGTTCCTCCACAGTCGTCAGACCTATGGCAGTCCGCGTCTGGCGCAAGTGCTCGGCTGTCCGGGACGACGCAACCGCATCGCCCGTCTCATGCGGACAGAGCGTCTCTTTGCCCGCCAGCGTTCCAAGTATCGCGTGGCCACGACCGACAGTCGTCACGGTGGACCAATCGCGCCTAACCGCTTTAAAGGTCTCACCATCAAACGGCCTGACCAGGTCTGGACCACCGACGCCACCTGCGTTCTCACCGGCCAGGGATGGTTATATCTGGTGGCGGTCCTCGATGTCTTCACTCGCCGTGTCATCGGCTGGGCCATGCATCAAAGCCTCGATGCTCAGCTGGTCATTGCCGCTCTGCGCATGGCTTTGCAGCGGCGTCAACCAAGCGCACCACTCATCCTCCACTCCGATCGCGGTCGCCAGTTCGCCAGCGCGGCCTATCGCCAACTGCTCACCCAACACCGCTTGCTCGCTTCCATGAGCCGCAAAGGCAACTGCTACGACAACGCATTTATCGAAAGCTTCTGGAGCAGCCTCAAATACGAGTTGGTCTATCATCACCGCTTCGCCACTTACGCCCAAGCTCGCACGGCCGTCTTCGATTACATCGAAACCTTCTACAACCGTACCCGGCTGCATAGCGCGCTGGGTTATCGCTCACCGCTGCAATTTGAACAACTGTTCCCCTCGAACTAATAATGCAATCAGCTAACCTAAATTACCCTTGCCACACTGTCCGAAGAAATAATGCAAGCCGATTGACCCTATCGCGTTTTTTTCATATGACGTGAGACTGTTAGTCCCCTTGGCGGAAGGCACTTTGTGCATCGTTTCCCTTCTCTTCTACCAACGTCATGTTGGCGTTTTTTTACTTTTCGAAGAAAACCTTGGTCCGGCGCAGCGGTAGCCAGAAAATCGGCGGGACCTAAAGCCACAGCATCTCGCGAGTGGATCGGGTGAAGCGGCAAATAAAATAGAAATGGAATCGTATGAGCAAATCTCTCCAGAGAAAATTCAGATCGGTCGGTCGTGAGCTAAATTTCGTCGTTGCGTCCTGCCTCTTCCTAACGGCCAGCAGTATCTTGGTGGCCGCATTCGCGGGCGGAGCTGGTTTGGAGGTCAAGAAGGAAGCTGGCGTTCGTGGAACAGCGTTCGGTAGCAATTACTCCGTTGTAGATCCAGGGACCGTTGATCCCCATCTGGCAAACACGGAGGTCCTGGCTTCTGGCATGCAAAAGACTCAGCAGACTGCCGCTGAAGTTCGACATTCATCACCTTTTCTTTCAGAACCAACTGTCACAGTGCACGCAGCAGGGCGGGGAAAGGGTTTATTGAATCTGCAGGGCGGGCGTGAGTTCAAAGCTGAAGTACGCGGCGACGCAGCGCTGAGCAAGGCACTGCGCACGGGCGGGACGCGGCCGCTGGCGCTAGCAACAGGAGATTTTGACGCCGACGGCGCCCCGGATCTGGTTACAGGATATTATTATTCCGGCGCCGGCATATTGACTCTGCGACGAGGCAACATCGATGCCTTCGTGCCAAAGGATCTGAAGATCTACGATCGTGCGGCCAAGGGAGAGCTTCCGCCGTCGTTCCTTCCCGAGGCTCAAACCTTGCAACTCCTCGAACCGCCGGACTTTTTGCTGGTTGGAGATTTCAATAATGACGGACGTAAAGATGTGCTGAGTGCCGCGCGCGGCGGCGGCCTTTATCTTATGGTCGGTGATGGAAGCGGAGGATTCTCCGCACCGGAACGACTTGAGCTTCCCGGAGGGGTAACGGCGCTGACCGCCGGCACGTTTGGTCATGCTGAAGGATGGCTGGCCGTGATTGCCGGTATCGTCGGCCCGCAGGGTCCGGCTCTGGCGGTCTTCAATCAAGACGCAAATGGCCTGTCACGAACGGCGAAGATTTGTCCGCTGTCAGCCAAAGCGACCGCGCTCGTGCCGGGCTTGTTTGACGACGATCCCTATTTCGATCTCGGCGTCGCAGCCGGCAATGAAATCATCATTGTTCACGGACAGAAGCCGGCCGCGCCAGTCAGTGATGGCAAGCCAATCGATCTCCCGGCACGCATGGAGCACATCGATCTGGGTTTCAACCCGCGCGGCTTGGCGGCAGGCACGTTTGTTCCGGACGGAGTGCCGCGCATGGATCTCGCGGCGCTTTCATCTGATGGGACAATTCATCTTTTGCAACGCAGCACGCAGAAAGTGCCGCAGGCCGCTGATGTGTCCGAGCAGCCCCCCGGAGTATCGCCTTATCAAGTTAGGGATGAGATGAGGAAGCGCTTTCTTGAAGGGGTAAAGGCGAGCGTGTTAGTGCCAATGTGGCAGCCAGACAAGAATCAGGCTTGGAAAGAAGTGCGCCGGCTTGAGGTTCGGATTGCCCCCTTGGAAACGGATGCGCCCGCGGCGCTGCTTACGACTTCAAACGTTTCCGCCCGAGGAGCGGATGATTTGTTGCTGATCGATGGCGCACAAAAACACGTGCATGTCCTCGTCAATGATGTTTCGAGGCAGCTTGTCACCGGCGCGGGTACAGATCTGCTCTCAAGATCCTCTTACACCGCGGTGTCGCTTGACACGGATGCCCCGGTAGCAGTCCTCCCGATGCCGCAGAAGATAAATGGTGAACGGGATCTAATGATTCTTAGCGGCGGACACTCTACTGCTGCGCAGGTCCCCTTGGTGCCTAATGGGGTCACGCTCACCGTCAACACAAACTCAGATCTTGATCGCAGCCCTGGGTCTCCGAATAGCCAGTGCAACGGTATCGCAGGTGATTGCAGTCTGCGCGAAGCGGTCCTCAAGACCAACGTCAACGCTGGTCCAAATACGATCAATGTTCCGGGGAATATTGGAACCTACAATCTCAGCATCAATAATCCAAATAACCCCGGCGGTAACGGCACGATAGCTTTGCCCGATCTCCAAATAGGCAGTGCCACAAATACTAATACAACGCTAATCGGCATTTCAGGGACGCCCAAGATCGTCCAAACCATCGCGGGTAACGACGTAATCACGACCGGCTTCACCACGCTCCCTTTTCCCGCTAATGCCGCCGACGTTACGCTTGGGCTGCAAAATTTGGAAATCACTGGCGGGACGTTTACCGGAATTTTTACCGGGGCCGACGATGGGGCGGGGCATACTGCGAATACTACCATTACCAACTGCAATGTGCACAACAACACCAACGGCGGTTCGGGGGCCAGTGGAACCTTTGGTCAAGGCGGAGGACACCAGAATCAGTGTGGCAGCCTGACGATTCAAGGTTCGACGTATGCCAACAATTCGGCCACGAATGCCAACACAGCGCAGGGTGGCGCTCTTTACTATTCTCTCGTTAATCCCACGGGGTCATGCTCTGCCGGCGATTTGACGGTCACCAATTCCACCTTCACCAGTAACACAGCCGCCGTGATGCCCGGATTTCCGGCAGGCGGCGCAATCATTGTGCTGGTTCCCAGTTTGGGAACGGCCGTTCCGATTAGCGGCTCCACGTTTACTAGTAATCTGGCCAATGGCGGCGGTGATGGAGGAGCGCTCGCGACCTCGACCAGTGGCCGCGTCGTGAACGTAACGAAGTCGACCTTCACGACCAACCAGGCGTCAAATGCTTCAGGTCGTGGTGGCGCGATTGAAGATCAGTCTGGACCACTCAACGTTAACTACTGTCGCTTCATTGGGAACACGGCAACCACCGCTACGAACGGCAAAACGTTTGCTCAAGTCGGCGGTACCTTCAATGGAAACGATAACTGGTGGACGCAAAATACTGGCCCAGCGGCCAATGACGTTTTCGGTACGGTGACGCTGACCACGTGGTTGCGGTTCACTCACACGGCGAGCCCGGGAACGATCAATACTCCAACTGGCCCGGCGCCACATGCGACAACGTTGACGGCAAGCTTTCTGACGAATTCCGTAGGCACACCGGTTTCAACCAGCAATCTCGTTACGATTATTGGATTACCGATCTCCTTTTCCGGGGCAACTCTCGGAACGCTGTCGGGGGCACAAACAACGATTCAAGCGAGCGGCACGGCGACCGCGACCTTCACCGCAGGATCGACCGGTGGTAATGGTGGCGCGAATGCTACGGTAGAGAACTCGACGGTGATGGCTCCGGTCATTGTTCACGAACCGCCCACGATCACGAGCGTGAACAACGCGACGTTTAAGGTCGGAACAAACGGAAGCTTCACCGTCACTGCGACTGGTTTCCCGGTGCCGACGTTCAGCGAGACCGGAGCACTCCCGGGTGGTGTGACGTTGGACCCAATGACGGGCGTTCTGAGCGGCAACCCGGCGGCGGGCAGCGGAGGCGTTTACAACCTAACGATGACGGCGACGAACGGCGTGCCACCCGATTCAAACCAAAGCTTCACGCTAACAGTGAATGAAGCGCCGACGATCACGAGCGCGAGCAACACCACATTCCAGACTGGAGTCGCCGGCTCGTTCACGGTCACGACTGGACATCATTTTCCGGTGGCTGAAACCATTTCGAAAACGGGCGCGCTGCCAGGCGGTGTGATGTTTGTCGACAATACAGATGGCACGGCCACGCTCAGCGGCACGCCCGACCCCGGTACCGGCGGCACCTATCCGATTACGATCACTGCGGCCAATGGAATTACGCCGGACGCAACGCAGAGTTTCACACTGACGGTAAATCAACCGCCTGCGATCACGAGCGCGAACAGCACGACATTTACTGTTGGCACAAATGGAAACTTTCAACTCGCGGCTTCAGGTTTCCCAGCGACGTTTACGTTTTCTAATACTGGCAACGCTCTGCCCGGCGGCGTCACGCTGAGCGCGAGCGGTCTCTTAAGCGGAATACCAGATGCGGGCACGGGCGGGATTTACAATCTTACCTTCCAAGTCAGTAACGGCGTTGCACCTGCCGGGATGCAGAGCTTCACACTCACGGTAAATCAAGCGCCAGCTTTCACGAGCGCGAACAGCACCACGTTCACTGTCGGAACGAATGGGAACTTCCAGCTCACAGCTTCGGGTTTCCCGACAACCTATACTTTTAGCAATACCGGCAACGCCCTTCCAAGCGGCGTCACACTTAGCTCGAGTGGCCTTCTAAGCGGGATACCTGACGCTGGTGCGGGCGGCGTTTACAATCTGACCTTTGAGGTCAGTAACGGCATTTCACCTGTCGGGACGCAAAGCTTCACGCTGACAGTGAATCAAGCGCCCGCGATCACGAGCGCGAACAGCACGACGTTCACTGTCGGAGCGAATGGAACCTTCCAGCTCTCAGCCTCAGGTTTCCCGGCGACCTACACGTTTACTAATACTGGCAACGATCTTCCTAGCGGCGTGACGCTAAGTACGAGCGGCCTTCTAAGCGGGATTCCTGACGCGGGTACCGGCGGGGTTTACAATCTGACATTCCAGGTCAGCAACGGAGTTTCGCCAGCCGACACGCAGAGCTTTACCTTGACGGTGAATCAAGCGCCAGCTTTCACGAGCGCGACCGGCGCAACCTTTACTGTTGGCACAAATGGAAGCTTCAATATCACCGCAAGTGGCTTCCCAAGTCCCAATATCACGTTGCAAAGTGGAACCGTCCCCAACAACGTCGTCTTTACTCCGGGAGCTGGCACTGCCACACTCAGCGGCACACCGAACGCGGGCACCGGCGGCATGCATAATCTTGTTTTCCAAGCGGATAACGGAGTGGCGCGGCCAGTGTTATTAAGAGTTGGACCAAGTGGCTTGATCGTTGGCGTGACGCAGAGCTTCACGCTGACCGTGAATGAAGCACCGGCAATCACGAGCGCAGATAATACAGCGTTCACTGTAGGCACATCGGGTTCATTCAACGTCACCGCCACCGGATTTCCGATTCCAACCTTCAGCGAAACTGGAGCGCTGCCCGGCGGAGTAACGCTAACTTCGGCGGGTGTTCTCAGCGGAACTCCGAATGCCGACACTGATGGAAGTTATCCAATTACACTCACCGCGACGAACGGCGTCGGAACCGACGCAACACAATCGTTCGCTCTGACGGTAAATGCGGTGACGTGCACGCCACCACCGGCGAACATGATCAGCTGGTGGCCGGGTGATGGCAACGCTTCGGATCTAGTTGGAGGACACGACGGCACATTGGCAGGTGGTGCGAACGCGAATGCTATTGGTGAAGTCGTTAAAGCATTCCAATTCCAAGGCGGGACTGAAGTCGTAACGGTGCCCAATAGTGCGGTCTACGATTTCGGCGCGAACCCTTTCACCATCGATACCTGGGTGAAGTTCAACAGCACCAGCGGTTCGGACATTCTAGTCGCGCACAGCGAGGGAAGCGGGTTCCTAAACAAATGGATCTTCTGGTTGAACGGCGGAAATCTCGCGTTTCACCTCAACGGACCAGCAGTCGGCGGCATAGTCGACATCGGCGTTCCATTCTCTCCGACAACTGGCGCTTGGTATCACGTTGCAGTGACGCGAAGCGGCAGCACTTACAAGTTCTACGTCAACGGCGCGCAGATCGGAACGGATCAGACGAATACTGCGACTGTTCCTCCGGCTAATGCGCAACTGACGCTCGGGCAAGCAGAGGCGATCGCTTCGCTCAATGGTTTCCTCGATGAAGTGGAAATTTTCGATCGCGCTTTGAGTGGTCCAGAGTTAGCGGCGATTTATTACGCTGGTCGATTCGGCAAGTGCAGTCCGCCCTTGCAACTCAGCTCGGCGGTTTCCAGAAAAACGCACGGTGCAGCCGGAACCTTTGATCTTCCTTTGCCACTGACTGGCGCGCCCGGCATCGAATGCCGAGACACCGGCGGAAATCACACTTTGGTCTTCGCGTTCAGCAATGCTGTAGTCAGCGGGAGCGCCACGGTCACCAGCGTAGGCGGCGGTAGCGTGTCAGGCTCACCAAGTTTCGCGGGCAAAACGATGAGCGTCGAATTGACCGGCGTTACCAATGCGCAGCAGATCACGGTTAAAGTCAGTGGAGTCACTGACGCCGTCGCTCAGGTTCTGCCGGACAAGACGGTAGACATGATTGTGCTCGCTGGCGACACCACCGCAAACAAACAAGTAAACGCGAGCGATGTTTCTCAAACGAAAATGCAATCTGGAGCGCCCGTGAACGGAGTGGTTGGTGCAAGCAACTTCCGCAATGACGTGACGGCGGATGGTTCGATCAACAGCACGGACATTTCCGCCATAAAGTTAAACACTGGAACCGGCATTCCCTAAAACGAGCTGCTAACCAGTTGCGCCCGGCGCGGCTCGAACGCGCAACCTTCGGCTCCGGAGGCCGACGCTCTATCCAATTGAGCTACGGGCGCAAAAGCGGGACGAATATAGAAAGCCTCCGTCTCATCCACAACCTTACTACTCGCATTCTTCGAATTAAGATTAGGAGAAAGCTTTTGTGGTAGCTGCCGCCGTCGCTGGCGACAGAGATTAAGAGGGAGAGGAAGCGGAGAGCGGAAGGGAAGATTATTAACTTCAATTTGCAATTTGTTCCGGGGCGCATGAAAATATCGGCCCTCCTTCGCCGAGGCTGCGGCGTGGCAGGCCCGCCCCTCAAAACAGGAGCAAATTTATGAGCACGATTATCGACGCGATCGAACGCGAGCAATTCAAACAGGAAATTACGCCATTCAAAGTGGGCGACGGCGTCCGCGTGCATACGCGCGTCGTTGAGGGCGACAAGGAACGAATTCAGATTTTTGCCGGAATCGTAATCGGTCGCAAAGGCCGCGGCTTGAATGAAACTTTTACCGTCCGCCGAATTTCATACGGCGAAGGCGTTGAGCGTATTTTCCCGATGCACTCGCCGCGCATCGCCAAAGTAGAAGTCGAGAAGCAGGGCCGCGCTCGTCGCGCCAAGCTCAATTATCTTCGCACGCGCAAGGGCAAAGAAGCGACCGCGGTTCGCGAGTAATTTTTAGCCGCCGAGAAGTCCCCAAGGAGCGGCGCCTTCCAAGGCGCCGTTGCTATTTCGGCGGTTTGGAAACCGCCGCTCCTTGATGGCTCTGGGCGAGATCATTCATTCTGCTTCAACGAATCAGCGTAACAAAAAATCTGTGAAAATCTGCGGAATCTGTGGATAAACTTCCGATGAGATGCGCTGCGGTTTCCGCTACGAAAAAAAACTGCGCGCCATTGGTGTCGCTCGCATCGCGGGGATCGACGAAGTAGGCCGCGGTGCGCTCGCTGGACCGGTCGTCGCTGCCGCTGTCATTTTGCCGGAAAAATTTCGGCATCGGAAGTTAAAGGATTCCAAACAGCTCGCGCCCGAACTACGCGAAGAGATTTATCGGGAACTCATTGCACGCGACGAAATCGCATGGGCCGTGGGCGTGGTCGATTCGATCGAAATCGATCGAATTAATATTTTGCGCGCGACGCACAAAGCGATGCGAACTGCCCTCGCCGCGCTGAATGCTCAGCCGGAGCATGCATTGATCGATGGCCTTCCCGTTTTTCCATTTCCACTTCCCCAAACCGCGATCGTCGACGGCGACTGCATCAGCCTCAGCATTGCCGCAGCGAGCGTCATCGCGAAAGTGACGCGCGATACTTTAATGCGTGAATTCTGCGCGCGTTTCCCGGAATATTGTTTCAGCCAGCACAAAGGTTACGGAACCGATCTGCATTTGATCAGACTACATGAATTCGGACCCTGCCCCATCCATCGCCGGTCGTTTGAGCCGGTGGCGCAGCCGCTTTTCGATTTCGCGCACGAAATCTAAGCCGGAGCATATTCGACGCGGCAAACGTGGCGAAGATCTTGCCTGCCGTTTTCTTCGGCGGCGCGGTTACAAAATTCTCTATCGCAATTTTCGCGGCCGACGCGGGGGCGAAATCGACATCGTTTGCCGCGATCGCGACACGCTGGTTTTCGTGGAGGTAAAAACTCGCGCGGACGAAATCTGGCGAAGGCCGATCGAAGACTTGCGACGCGACCAGCGTGCGCGCATTACCGTCGGCGGACTCGCCTGGCTGCGGTTGCTCGACAACCCCGACATTCTTTTTCGCTTTGATGTTGTCGAAGTCATGCTGGCGGAAAACGAACAACCTCGATTCGAGTTGATCCAAAACGCTTTTCAGCTTGCCGACTCTTACATTTATTGAGCGGTAGTTGTAGCCGCCCCGCTGTGTCGGGGCGTCACTGCAATCACGGCGACAGAGCGCCATGGCGACAGCACTCCGCCGATCGAATTTGGGCTTTTGCCTTGTGCATTTCGCGCCGTGTTTAGAATATCCACCTCTGGGTCCTTATTGATGAAAACGAAAATCGCCATTCTCCTTTGTCTCGCTTTTGCCATTTCACCCATTGGTTCGCACACCGCTGTGGGCGCGCAGTAAGAAAAAGAAGAAGAAAGAGGAATTTGTGCCGGTGCCGACGCCAACGCCACCGGGGCCGCCGTCGGGCGATCTTTCGAGTTTCGTAACCACCAATGGCGACAAGATTTTCGCGCCGCTTGATCAACGGGTCGTTATGCCGCGCGCGGAGCTGGCGCAGTTACGCAATTCGTTTGCGCAGAGATTTACCCGCGCATCATTGACCGAGCGCAATCAATTTCAGGCCGCTCTTTCAATTTGCGACGCGCTCACACAAGTGATGAACGAACGAGACAAAACATTGCTCGCTCCGTCCCCGACCTGGGCACAGCGCAGCGCGCAGTTGCGCCAGTACATCGACCAACTCCTGGCAAAAGAGCGCGCCATGGAACCACAAACAGTCCCCGCCACTTCACCGACTCATTAGAAATGGCGAGCCGTTATCAAAAGCTCGTCGCCGATGCGAAGCGCAACATTACCGAGATTCGGCCGACGGATGCCGCGGAACAAATGAAAAGCGGCGATGCGGTGATGGTGGACGTTCGCGAGAAGGATGAATGGGGCGAAAGGCATATCCCCGATGCGATTCATTTCAGCCGCGGCATGGTCGAGATCGATGTCGAAGAGAGAGTTCCGGATTTGAATACGACAATTATTTTGCATTGCGGCGGCGGTGGCCGCTCCGCGCTCGCGGCGGAGAGTTTGCAAAAGATGGGTTACAAGAATGTGCGCTCGATGGCTGGCGGATTCAAAGCGTGGAAAGCGGCGGGATTGCCAACGACAAAATAATCTTAGCTGTCGGTTTGGTCGCGATTTACTAGTCCCACATTTTTGAAAACCGAAACAAACCATTGCTGATCTCGCATTTCGCGAGCTGCTTTAGCATTGGCCTCGATTACACATAGGTATCGATCTTTGTGGTCCTCGTCGGAAGACGGAATATCGAAATAAAGCTTTTCCCAGTTTACCGACTTATGGAGTCGTGAGCGAACTTGTTTTCTCGCGGTCCTGTCGCAGCAATAAAACCAAACCGAGCGGCGCCACTTGCCTTGCTGGTCAGTATCAATTCGAACCATGCAATTGCTTCGTGGTTCTTGGGCTTGACGATATCTTTTAGATTTGGAAGAGGACTTCGATCTTTTCTTGCACTTGGCGACGCCCAAAGTTCGGCACCAAACTCGCGCGCGTTTTTGGTGTGATAGCCCGCGATTTTGGCATTTTGCTTTTTAAGACCGAGTTCCTTTAAAGTCGCGATTATGATCTCAAATGCGCAGGCAGCTTCTTTTGGATGTGTAACTTTCATTCGCTTCGCTTCTCTCAAGTAAAACGCATCAACTTCGAGTTCCGACAAGCAGTCTGCAAGATCGGCCGCGAGTCCACCGCCAACTTTTGCCGGATACCTTTCTTCAAGCTCATGCCAATATACTTGGCGGCATTCGATTCTTTTGTTCTTCGGCATTTTCAACTTCTCAGGATAGCCGAGAACGATGTAATGCAGTTGGTCTCCTTCTCCGAAATTGCGAAGCATTGCTGCGCCATACCCGTCATTCCAAAATGTTCTTTTTTCTGGATTCTGTTTAGCCTCCAATTTTGCTTTGATCTTCCCTTCGATGACGTAAATCTGATTGTGCTGAGTGAGCACCAAATCTCCCCAGGGGTGTTGTTCAATCTCAATTCCATGCAGCGCAATCCGCTGCGGTGCCCGAATGCCACAAACCACTTTCAAGAAATGTTCGCACAAAGAAGAGTCGTGCTTTAGACAGAAAGCGATAGAAGCCATCGCGAAACGCTCCCGCTCTTCCCGCCTGGTTTTTCGGTCTGTGGGACTTAAGTTATCAAGATCACGTCGGAAATAATTGCCGCGTTTGTAAAGTCCAATAAAGCTGGGCTGCATTTGTGGTCTAATTATCGACGTTCTTCGATCGTAAGCTGCTTTCGTGTTTCACTTGGTAGAAGCTGTTCCACGCGTCTTCTCAGTTTAAGTAGTTGTTTTTCTGCATTGCGTGTGAGTGCCAGATCATTGTCGGGAACGGCGAGGCCGAATTGACTGTTTGATTGTCGCTTCAGTCCGGCGAGAGCTTGAAGTCCGTTTTCGACGGCTTCAAACGCGCGGGCGAGATGTATCTCGACGATGCCCACCAGCCGGTCGCGACGCAATCCGTGATCAAGCGGCACCCTTTGCAAACAGGCGATTGTTTTATCCCATTCACCAATGCGCGCGCAAAAAGATGCGAAAGCACTGGCGACCACACCTTGATCTTCGGGGTCAAGCGTGCGCGAAAGAGCCTTTTGACATTTCTTTGCGAGTTCTGCGGCCTCCTCTATTTTATCGAGCGCGAGCAGAACCTCCATGGCGCAGAAGATTTCATGCGCGTCGGTGATCTTCGAAATGGACAGAAATTGTATCGCCTTTTTCCAGTCGCGAAGCCAAGCATACAGTTCCATCATCTCTGGACGACACTTGCTTTGGAAGCGATGAGATTGCCGATCGTACGCTTTTTGAATTCGCTCATGCCATTTTTTGAAGCCTGAATAAACGCCGACAGCGCGCAGTGCTTCAAAAAATTCCTCGGGCGCGATTCGTTTTTTCCTGAAAACAGCGCGAGCTAAGTTGAGCGCCTCCCGTTTCATGCCCAAATCGCAACATCCACGAATTTCGCCGGCAAGGACTGAGGGTTGGATGCGCTCCGTGCGGGAGCGGTTCGGCTTCTTTTTCCGATTCATGATTCGTTAGCCGCCGACAGCCTGATAATGTCCTAACCCGCGTTGCCACATGAGACGCGCGGCACCCAGGCTACAAGCAACCAGCCAGTCTGGATTGCGAGAGCCTGAAACATTGCGGCGCCTTGCAAGCGCTCGAGAAAAATCGCGATTGGGCAAAACAGTTCGTAATAAAACGGCAGCCATTTCATTACGGCTTGCACGCCCGCAGGCATGATGTCGACGGGAACATCTGGCCGCCGAGAAAATATTCGAACGAATAGACGATGAAAACGATGGTGGAAATTTCCAGGATCCAAAACGCCATCATCGCGAGCGAGTAGGTAATGAAAAATTGAATGAAAGCCGCCATTAACAAGGAGACGAACGCCCAGAGATAAGTCGTTAGGCTGGCGGGCAGCGTGATGTAGCTTCGAAAATACAGGAAGATGATCGCGATCGGCAGAATCGTAACCGCGGTGTAGACAAGACGGCCGCTCAGAAAAATGCTGAAGCGATAAGCGAGATAGCTCATCGGTTTGGTCAGCAACGAATTGATCTGACCTTCGCGGATATCGGACGCGATCTGCCATTCGTCTTCGGTCGGCGTGACGAGGTTGGCGACCAAAAGGGTGAGCAGATAATAGTAGATCATCGAGCCGTAGTCGTAGCCGTGCAGACCGCCGCCGCGTTCCTGGAAAATCGCGCGCCAGAGAAAGACGGTGCCGGCGAGCGGGATCAGACCGAAGAGCGCGCGCAGAAAATAATTCCAGCGGTAAACGAACGTGTTCTGGATCCCGATATTAAAGACGGTGAGATATTTCCCTGTCATTCTGAGCGAAGTGGAGCGTTAGCGGAACGAAGTCGAAGAATCTCTCACTGTTTCGGGTCGGGTCGCAGGTGAGATGACGGTAAGAGATGTCTCGACTTCGCTCGACATGACAGGAGATGGCGACATCTTTGCGAGAATTATCTCGCCGTTTTTTCGCCGCCAATTCCGCGGCAAGTTTGATCGCGGCGATCATGCTATCGGGCCGCGCGATTCCTTTGCCGGCAATTTCAAAAGCGGTGCCGTGATCGGGGCTGGTGCGAGGAAAGGGGAGACCAAGAGTGACGTTAACTCCTTCGTAAAACGCGTGCAGTTTCAGCGGAATCAATCCTTGATCGTGATACATGCAGAGCACGCCATCCCATTCGCCGTTGGCCACGTGATGAAACAACAGTGTCAGGCGAGAAAGGACCGGCGAAGGAAGGTGACGAGTGACGAGTGACGAGTGACGAGTTTAGTTCGGCTATCGCGGGAGCAATGATTTCGATTTCTTCGCGGCCGAGCGCGCCGGATTCGCCGGCGTGCGGATTTAATCCGGCGACGGCGATTCGTGGCGACGCGAGGCCGCGGCGCGTGAGAAATTCGTGCAGCAACAAACCAACTCGCACGATCTCTTCCTTCTTCAGTGCGCCTGACACTTCCGCCAACGGCAGGTGACAGGTAACGAGAGCCACCGTGATTTTCCCGCCGGTAAGCAGCATGGCGAAATTTTTCACACCGCAGCGCTGCGCGAAAAATTCCGTCTGCCCTGGAAATTTGAAACCGATCTCGTACATGCGCGCTTTATGGATCGGTCCGGTTACGACCGCATCAATCGCCTTGCTTTGCGCGAGCGAGAAAGCTTCTTCCAAGGCGGTGGCGGCGGCGCGCGCTGTCTCATGAGTAGGTTTGCCTAACGACCAATCAGCAAATTTGCCGATGACAACGTAATCGGCGGATTGGTGGGAAGCCGCCCGGAAGTGAGCGCGGCGCGGACGATTTCAGGTCCGATTCCGGCCGGATCGCCGAGAGTGATTCCGATGCGTTTCAAGTCGCGCGAAGGTTGCATCGCACGCAGAACATACAAGCCGCAAGGTGAGGCTAACAGCCAAGCCGCTCCTTGGTGACGTCATCTCAAACAACGCACTAAGTGTTTTGCGTGGCTAAAAAGTTTTAATGTAAGCCTTTTGCGCAGGCTGGTGAGCCAGCGTTCCTGCACGCGCTGCGCTTCTTCCTGTTCCAGTTTCTTTCTGGATTTCTGCGCGCACTTCGGCCAGCGGTCGCGCGACCCCGCCGCGCTTATCTTCCACCTTCAGGATGTAATAATTCCCGCCCAGCTCGACGATATTACTGATTTCCCGGTCGGTAAATTGAAGGCAGCCTGTTCCAAAGCCGGCGCCAGCGTTTTGCGTTCGACCCAACCCCAATCGCCGCCCAGTTCGCGCGTGCTGTCTTCGGAGTAGATCCGCGCCATTCCGTCGAATTCTGCGCCGTGCACGAGCTTCCCAAGAATTTCCTCCGCCAGCGACTTCTGCGCAGCCGGACTGCCGCTCGGAATCGTTTCCAGGAATCATGATCATGCGCAGCTTGACTTCTTCCTTGCTCGCAAATTGATCGCGATGCTGCCGATAATATTCATCGATCTTTGCCGGCGGAATGACGGTCGTCGGCTTCGCGTTTTTCGCGCGCATGGCCTGGACCATCATTTTCTCCTTCTCCATTTTGATGAACTCGCCGAGCGTGAAGTTCTGCGCCTGGAGCGTTTTGATAAAAGTATTCCGATCGCCCCCGAACGAATCGTGGATCACGTGATTCGATCTCCTGTTCCACATAGTGTTCGGGGATTTGGTAACCTTCCTTATTGAAGGACTGAATGATGAGCTGGCGGTCGATCAAATCCTTGAGCGCGGCCAGACGCGCCTCTTTGATTTTTGCGACCAGTTCTTCGCCCTGAAACTGGGAGCGAAGCAGGCGTTCCCGCGGCTCGACCAGCTCGCGGACTTGCGAATAGGTGATGACGTCGCCATTGACGATGGCGGCGATGCCATTGACCACTTCGTGGTCGGCGGCGAGCGCACCGCGGCAAAGCGGTGAGAGCGCAAAAATTAAAACGGTAAAGACCGCGATGAAAAACGGACGGATCATTCGATTCAGAGTTTTCTCAAAAGTGCCAGAATCTCCCCGAGATGCTGATCGATTGTAACAGAACTAATGCGAGGAAATTTGCCAGCGACAAGTATAAATTCGCCGCGCCGCGTGAGCATCACTTTACCTTCGCGCACTTCGACGCGCTGGATGTTGGCTTTGGCCGCGGCGAGCCTGATTTCGGTGAGAAGGAGCAGGTTGTCAACTGCCGGAGGAAATTTGCCGAAGCGATCGCGCCAGCTTTCGGCGAGCTGTGCAGTTGTTCCTGGCTCGTGATTTCGCGAGTTGCGATAAGCCGCGAGCGAGGGCGTTCACGATAAAGCGGCAATGGGATAAAGCGGAGTCCGCGCATAGGAAGGGCGATGCCCGGGATCACCCGAACGCGGCTGGCAACCGCTCCCTGATTGCACATACTCGGCTTCGTTCGTGGCGACGAAATCGAGGCGGGTTTGTACTTCGAGACGCGGACGAAACTTTTGGCCTTTAAGTTGCGAGACAGCCTGCTTGAGCAACTGACAATACAGATCGAAACCGATCGCCATGATGTGGCCGCTTTGCGCCGTGCCGAGAATGCTGCCGGCGCCGCGAATTTCGAGATCGCGCATGGCGATGCGGAAACCCGCGCCTAACGAGCTGTATTGCTTGATCGCGTTGATGCGTTTGCGCGCGGCGCCGACTGTCATCATCTCGCGCGGCAACATGAGATAAGCATAGGCCTTGTGCTCCGCCCGCCCGACGCGGCCGCGCAGTTGATAAAGATCGGCCAGACCGAAGCGGTCCGCGCGATCGATGATGATGGTGTTGGCGTTCGGAATATCGAGACCGCTTTCGATGATCGTGGTGCAGACGAGGACATCGATTTTTCCGGCAACGAAGCGCGACATGACGATTTCGAGTTCGTCGTCGCCCATTTGGCCGTGCCCGAATTCGACGCGCGCGTTCGGACAAAGTTCCGCGATCCGATCGCGTGTGCGCTCGATCGTTTGCACGCGGTTATGCAGGAAATAAACCTGCCCCTGCCGTTCCAGTTCGCGATTGATCGCGTCGCGAATAATTCGTTCGTCGTAACCGCAAACGACCGTTTCCACCGGCAGACGATTGAGCGGCGGCGTCTCGATCGATGGACATGTCTTTCACGCCGACGAGCGAGAGATAAAGCGTGCGCGGAATCGGCGTGG
This sequence comes from uncultured Verrucomicrobiae bacterium, assembly GCA_963803315.1. GTDB lineage: Bacteria > Verrucomicrobiota > Verrucomicrobiia > Chthoniobacterales > UBA10450 > JBBQFI01. Next base: position 54,469 of record CAWDLY010000012.1, read on the forward strand.
CCGAAAGCGTCAGCACGTCCACGAGCTTGAAAAGCTCCTTGAACTTTTCTTTGTGCAGAACGCCGAAGCGTTGTTCTTCGTCGATAACGACGAGTCCGAAATCTTTGAAGACGACGTCGCCGGAGATGAGCCGGTGCGTTCCGATGACAACGTCGACGCCGCCTTCGCGCAGAAGTTGTAAAACTTTGCGCTGCTCGCCGTGCGACCGAAAACGGCTGAGCATCTCGATCCGCACGGGATAATCGAGCATTCGCTGCCGGAACGTTTCGAAATGCTGTTGTGCGAGCACAGTCGTCGGCGTGAGCACGGCGACTTGTTTGCCTTCCATCACCGCTTTGAAGGCGGCGCGAATGGCCACTTCGGTTTTGCCGAAACCGACGTCGCCACAAATCAAACGATCCATGGAGCGCGCGCGTTCCATGTCGTTCTTGGTGTCGATGATGGCTTTGAGCTGATCGGGCGTTTCGCGAAAAGGAAATGAATGTTCGAATTCAGCCTGCCATTTTGTGTCGGGACCGAAAGCGATGGCCGGTTTGTGTTTCGCGCTCCGCCTGGACGGCGAGCATTTTTCCGGCGTAATCAAAAATGGAAGCGGCAGCTTTGATTTTGGCGCGCGACCATTTCGCATCCGCGAGCGAAGCCAGCGCGGCGATCTCTTGCCAACTCCAACGTAACGCGAAACCAGATACGCCTGCTCGAGCGGGACGTAGAGTTTTGCTTCATCCGCGAATTCGAGCGCAAGCACTTCTTGTTCGACGCCGCCCGGCGTCGGCACCGTCATGAGTTGGAGGAACCGTCCGACGCCGTGTTCGAGATGAACGACGAGATCGCCTTCGTTCAGCTCGCTGAAATCGATCTGCGCGCGATTGCGACCGAGCCGTTCTGCGCGCTGCAAGCGTCGTCGGCCATGGGCGGGAAATCGACCGAACAATTCTGCCGCGGAAAGGACGACGAGATTGCCATCTGGGAAACAGAATCCGCGCGGCAAGTGTGCCTAACGCAAGCTCGACGTCTTGCAGGTCAGCTCTCGCCGATGATTTCGCGAAAGCGTTCGATCTCTCCTTCGGTTTGGAAATAAATGACGATGCGCGCGCCAGCGTCGCGCCATTCCTTTAAACGCGTGGCGAATTGCGCGCGTTTCGTTTCCGCCAGAATGAAATCGCCCACGGCGAATTCGCCAACGTCGGGATCCTGAAACGCGCCGGAAAAATCTTCTGGAGGGACGCGGTCTGTCGCGTCCGGGGACGACGAGAATGTTTGGGACGACACGGAGGTCGTCCCTCATCCAGCCTTCGCTGATTTTGATTTCGGCGCTGTCGTCCTCTTCCGGCTCAATCGCGATCTTAAGATGATCCTCATCGATGTAGTCGCGAATGCGGCCACCGAATCTTCCATCAAGGAAGAGCGATGCCCCGGCGGCCTGGAGACCCCGAAAGGATTCGCGAGCGGGGCCGCCGCTCCCTGGGGGCTGAATGGTAAAGCCGCTGTCTTCCTGGTTGGACAAAGCGCCGAGCAGGATGTCGACTGATGGCAGGTTGCGGATCGATGTTTGCGTATCGAGGTCGAATTCGCGCAGTGATTCGATTTCATCCGCAAAAAATTCCGCGCGCACGGGCAATTGCGCCTGCCAGGAATAGATGTCGAGAATTCCGCCCCGCACGGCGAACTGACCGCGCGTCGTCACTTGAGCGACGCGCTCATAAAGCGCTTCGCCTAACGAGTTGATGATGGCCTCCATCGCTGTCTGGCTTCCGCGTCGCAAAGGCAATGTGGCCGAAACAAGGAGCGCCGCGTTTCGGAGCCGGTTGGTCCAGACCGGCGCGCGTCGCGACAATCAAATGCGGACCGGGTTGTCGCTCGATCTTGGTCAGAAGCGCCAGCCGTTCGGCGGCAATTTCCGGGTCGGGCAAAATATTTTCGACTGCGGCGAACTCTGCTTCCGGCAAAAAGAGTGCGCCGGACTGCCAGTTGAGCAAACTTTCGTAGAGCATTTCCTGCGAATGAACGCTTGGGCAAACGATCCAGATGGTTTTGTTAGCGGCGCGGCAATAACAGCGGCGAGAAATGGTTGTGCTGATTCGACGACATGCGAAAACGAAACCGGCCATGTCCCGTCCTCGAATTCGCGCAGTTTTCGCGCGATAGACTCACTCGCCGCAACGATGTTTAATAGGTCGGCGCTCCCGGAATTTTCCACTACCAAGCTGTCGTCGAAAAGCGGTGGAGTTTCAATTTGCGCTGGCTTCCTTGAAGCTCTGTCATGTCGAGCGAAGCCGAGACATCTCTTACTGCTCATTCACGCCTGATAATGACAATGAGAGATTCCTCGACTTCGCTCGGAATGACAGAGCTTTTCAGCTTTTGCGTTCTACCGAGCCATCTCAAATGGCGCGGGTTCGTTTGCGAGAAATTTGGCAAGCTCCTGTTCGGCAATAGCGGCGCGCGGATCGGATAACGCGCGATAGCAATCGCGGCGGACGCGCAGAAATTCCAGATCCCACGGCACGTTTGGCTCAAAGACCGCGATCGCTTCGCGAGAATATTCGCTAAATCTCTGCTGATCGATATCGGCCGCGATAATGGCGAGCGATTTGCGACGATTAGATTCGGCGACGTAGACGGCGAACGGTTTTTCCAAAGCGTGATAAAGGCGTTGGGAAAGTGTTCCGCCGCGGTCCTGCTCCGAAATATGCTGGGCGACGCTAAAGCTGTGGGTCGCCACCAGCGGCATCACAAAAGGATCGGCGCGGAAGGATGTGTATGCTGCTTCCAGAGCATCAGTCGCTTCCGTTCCGCGTCCCTGACTGAAGCGAAGCAGGCCGAGCAGCATCGAAGCTTCGCCGGCATTAAACGGGGCAATTTTTTCGATGTATTTCAGCGCGTCTTCATCAATGGCTGCGGCAAGCATCTCGGCCATCATGGCCGATTCGGTAAGACTTTCTGCATCGCGCGGCTGCGAACGCCAGAGTTGGAGCGCGCTCGCTACATTGCCATCGATGTATGCGATTTGCGCAGCGACGCGGAGACTCTGATTGGAATCGAGAAAACTGTAGACGGGCGGATGCATTTGCCCGAGCGCGGTGTAAATCGTCGCGTTCTGATCGATCACGCTATTCCAATCGATTGTTCCCGAAATCTGGGGACGGTCTTCTCCGTCGCGATGCGCGGCTTCACGCAGTTGCGGAATTTCGAAGCCTTTGAATCGGCCGACGCTGCGCGCAAAACCGAACTCCACGAAATTGCGATCGTCTGTGTTTGAAATGTTATTTTTGTCGCGGGAGATTTTTTTGGTGAAGGAATCGTTGGCGATGTAGTGGGAGAGCAAACCTTCCACATCGGTCACGCGCCAGATTTTCGTGAGCGCAGTTTTGAATGGTTCCTGCGCCATGCGAGCGCGAAGCGTTTCGGCGTCGTAATGCACCGGGTCCGTGGAGCCGACAAACAGGAGATCGGTGCCGTTTGTCTGCCACGTCTCCACTTTCGGAAACGAATCGGCGAAGGTGGCGAAGATGGAGCGAATCGTCTGGCTATCCACTTCATAGGCCTGGACGAATTGCAGGAACAAACCGCCCGGTCGCAATCGGCGCGCGGCGGCATCGTAATATTCCTGAGTGTAGAGGCTCGCGACGCCGGCGCGATACGGATTCGAGGGCTCGGAAACGATGAGATCGTATTCCTCGTTGCGTCGTGAGCAATGCTTCGCGCGCATCGCCGATGGCGATGTGAACTTTCGGATTGGCGAGGACGTTTCGATTTATCGGCGCGCAAACTTGCGCGACTTTGAGGACGGCACGCTCCAGTTCGACAACGTCCACGCGTTGCATGGAAGGGACATCGGCGAGCCATCCGGCCGTGCTGCCGGAGCCGAGTCCCACCACGAGAGCGCGCGTGGCGTGCGGTTGGAGGATGGCGCCAAGCAAACCGATCATGACCTGCGTGCTCGCGTCGTAAACGGCGTGGCCATCGGATTTGCCGTTGATCAAAAAGGAGACGCCGGTAGCGATGGAAATGCCGAGACAACTCTCGATGCCATCGACTTGATACAAAATGTAGCGACGCGCGTTGCGAAGCCATTCCTCCTTCGCATTTGGCGAATTCACATTTTCACCTTCGCCGCGGCCAGCGCCGATCGGGCTTTGTCGCCAGGCTGCAGTAGGACCCGTGACACAAAGCATTAGAATAGCAGCCGCGGTAAGCAAAGCAGATGCACTGAGCGGAAAGAGACGCCTATCTATTATGAGGGAAGTAATCCATACGATCGCGACGAGAACCGCGAGGATGAGCACGGAAACTTTCCACGCGCCCGTCGCCGAAAGAAGTGGAAGCAAACCAAAACCACCGGCGAGCGAACCGGCGATCGCGCCGATGGTGTTGAAAGAGTAGGCGAGTCCCGTGTGCCATCCGATTCTCTCGCGGCCTCTTCCCAAAAGGGCGATCATCATTGGGAACTGCAAGCCCGCGAAAAATGCGGCCGGCAAAACGGCGATCGCTCCAATTTCACTCCAGGCCATAACATGGCCGTAGAAGCCGAACGCACCGAGGGGACGAAGCAACAGTGCCAGCACTGCGATGCGGTCACCGAGAGCGAAGGGCACGGCGATGAAAAACGCTTCGAGGGCACAGGTGAGAGCAAATGCGCCCAGCCGCGGTCGCCGTTCCCAACCAAACAAAGCGTAAGCGAAGCTGCCCAAGCCGATGCCGAGAAGCGCGATTGCGAGAATCAAACCGAAGGTAAATGTCGATCCGCCAAGGAGCGGCGCCATCATGCGATACCAAACCAGTTCCATGAGGAAAAAAACGAAACCGACAACGGTTGCGCCCAGCAGCACGATCGTGACGGGCGCGCGGGGTCCTTCTTCTTCCGGAATCTTTTCGGCAGCCGGCGTAACGATTGGATGCGACGCGAGAAAAACTGCGAATGCAACAAGCGCGACCAGAAGATTCAATCCGCAAGCGAGCCAGAGCGTGATGCGATTGCCGAAGTGTTCGAGAAGATAAAACGTCGAAATCATCACACCAACGACTGCACCCAGCGTGTTGGCTCCATAAGCGAGCGCGATCTTGCGCCGGCTGCTGTCGGTTTCCATTTCCGCGACGCGACTGGCCGCGGGCAAAGTTCCACCCATCAAAAACGTCGGCACAATGAGAACGAATAGTGCGAGGAGTAAGCGCAAACCGGTTGCGGGAAGTGGGCCGAGGTTCGCGACCCCGCCGAGGAGGATGTATTTCATGCGCACCAGTTGCAGCAGGAACGGCGAAGCGGCGGCGGAAATGGTGATGAACAATTCAAGCAACGCGTAAAAGCGCACGGGTCGCCGCGGCTTCTTGTCCACTTTGTGCCCAAGCACCAGGCCTCCGGCTCCGAGGCCGCCCATGAAAATCGCGAGCACCGCCGCGGACGCGGATGTGGAGCAGCCAAATATTAATCGGAATTCGCGCAGCCAGACCGTCTGATAAATCAGCGCCGACATTCCCGAGCCGAAGAGAAGCAGCGAGATGAGAACCGGACGTGCTTTCATCAACAGACTCGCGAGAATCGATTCCCTTACAGCTCGCGCCCGATTGCTTGTGCGACTGCGCGCAGACGGGGAACGAGTGCCGCGAAGGTAGCGGGAACAATCGCCTGTTCGCCATCGCTTTTGGCCAGATCGGGGGAGTGATGTACTTCGATCATGAGGGCATCAGCGCCAGCGGCGAGAGCGGCGAGGGCCATTTGCGGAACGAATTCGTGAATGCCGATGCCGTGCGTGGGATCGACCACGACCGGCAAGTGCGTCTTGGATTTCAAAAGCGGAACTGCATTCAGGTCGAGCGTGTAACGCGTCGCGTTTTCGAAAGTGCGAATGCCGCGTTCGCAAAGCAGGACGTTCATGTTGCCTTCGTTCAGGACGTACTCAGCGCTCATGATGAGGTCGTTGATTGTGGCGCTGAACCCGCGCTTCAAAAAAACCGGAAGCCGGCTGCGACCAACTTCTTTCAAGAGCGAAAAGTTTTGCATGTTGCGCGCGCCGATCTGGAGGCAATCGGCATATTTTTCGATCACGCTAAGATCGCGCGCGTCCATGATTTCAGTGATGACGGGCAGCCCGGTTTGCTCGCGCGCTTCGGCCAGAAAGCGCAAGCCATCTTCGCGCAAGCCTTGGAAGCTGTAAGGCGAAGTGCGTGGTTTAAAGGCGCCGCCGCGCAGAACGTTGGCTCCGGATTCTTTTACGGTTCGCGCGATGGAAAGAATTTGATCGCGGCTTTCAACCGAACACGGACCGGAAATGAGAGCGATTTTTTCGAGACCGCCGATGGGCACATTGCCGATGGAGACGGTGGACGGTTCGCCGCGAAATTCCGACGAAGCCAGTTTGTATGGTTTGAGCACCGGCACGATCGCTTCTACTCCGGGCATCGCGGCGAGCGGTTTTTCGCGCGCCAAATCTTCCGGCCCAACCACACCGATGATAACGCGCGATGCGCCGCGACTAATATGGGGCTCGAGTCCAAACTCGCGCACGCGCGCCACGATGCGCTCGATCTGTTCTTCGGTCGCTCTCGGTTGTGTGATGATGATCATAGCCCGACGAAGGTCACACGAGAATGTGGTCTCGCCGATTCAAACGCAAGCCGAGACCCAACCGCGGCATATGTTTTTAAGGCGTAATCATCACCGGCGTTCCAACCGACACCGACTTGAAGAATTCCTCCGCCATGAACTCCGGCATGCGGATGCAGCCGTGCGAAGCGGGATAACCGGGAAGATAACCGGCGTGCATGCCGAAACCAGGAGCGATCTGCATGTAGTAAGGCATGGGCGCGCCTTTGTAATGAGTGCCGGCTGGTTTCGGATCTTTGCCGAGCTCGATGTTAGGCACGATCACATTACCGGCGGCATCCACGTAATCGCCGTAGAGGCTCGAAGCGTGATTCAGATCTTTTCCGATGATTCGATATTTGCCGGGCGGCGTATTCTTGCCTTCGCGGCCGGTCGAAAGTTGCGAAATGCCGACAAGTTGTCCGCTTCTGTAAAAGTAGGCGCGCTGATCGCCCAAACTAATCTTCACCGAAGGCTTGCCCTGCATGCTATCGCCATCCCAATAAGAGACATTATCGACCGGCGCCGAGGAGGAGACGGGCTGATCGCCGTAGACCCCGCCCAGATATTGGGTATCGGTGGCGAAACGCGGGTCGTCGCTTTCACAACCGGCCATAAAAACCAGTGCGACGCCACAAAAGAAACTCAAGGAAATACGGGAAAACCCTCTCGACATACGTGAAAAATTTTGGAACGAGCCTCTAGCCTTCAACAGATTCAAAGTCAAGGGAAGCGCACCCGCAGCTGCCTATCGGTTCGGTTACAATAGCCGCAGTTGCGGTGGTCGGCTTGAATTCTGCTTTTCGATCACCGACTATGTGCCCTCCCGCACGTAATAGCTTCGCACAAATATGCCTACCTACGAATACGCCTGCGCAAAGTGCGGGCAAAACTTCGAGGCCTTCCAGTCCATGCGCGACGAACCCTATCGCGAATGTCCAAAGGAGCTTTGTCGCCAAAAAAAGTGGGGTCATGGCAAAGTGAAACGTCTGCTCGGAACCGGCGCAGGGATAATTTTTAAAGGCTCCGGCTTTTATCAGACCGATTATCGCAGCCCATCTTATCAGGAAGGCGCCAAGAAGGAGGCGCCGGCTTCGACCACCGCGCCTGCGACTGATGCCAAGGGGGGCAAGAAAGAAAGCGGAAGCACGACCTCCGCCGCCACACCTGCGAAGCCCCCGGAAACGAAAACGAAGAAGGAAGCAGCCGAATGAGCCAGGTTATGAGCCAGCTAGTATGCCCGGAATGCCGGCACGGGAACGAGCCGGAACGTGTCTATTGCCACAATTGCGGCGCCAAGTTGAACCGACCGCCCACGTCTGCGATTCCGGGAAAAACCGACGATGTGGAAACAGTTGCGGAGCGAGAAAGATTGCGCCGCATGATCGATCAGCGCGGAGCACGGACGCGGCGATTGATCTTCAACATTGCGAAACTGATTCTTGGCGCGTGTCTCGCCGCTGCGGTGGTGCAAATGTTTCTCCCGCCCGATTTGCCGGCCGGTGGGAAAGACCTGGAGTTGGGACCACAGATCGGCCTCGATTTGGAAAACGCGATTATGCAGCATCGCGGCGCGCAACTGACCTATCAGCAGGATCAGGTGAACAGTTATTTGGCCACCGCGCTCAAGCGCAAGAAGACTTCCATCCTCGACAAACCAATGCTCGAGTTTCGGAGAGGCGTGGCCCAATTCGATGAAGGCATCTTTCACATGACCGCGGAACGATCCATTTTTGGTTTGTCGCTCTACACGTCGGTTTTTTATCAGGCGAATGTGCAAGATGGAAAAATTGCAGGCACCTGCGAGGGCGGAATGATTGGACGAATGCCGATTCATCCACTGCTCATGCGCTATGCGGGGTTTTTGTTCAGCGATGTTTGGAAAGCGCTGGCACAGGACGAAAAGCAGGTGGCCAAATTAAGGGCAATCGAATTTCATCCGAAGACAGTCACACTCACTGCGCCCGCGCAGTAACGCAGCCATTCTCGCTGTTTCATTCGGACGGGGCATTCTGCCCACTTGTGGAAATGAGTATGAGCAGACTGACCACGACTACCTGTTTAGCGTCTCTCACTCCTGTCACCGCAAGAGCTCGAGTCGGACAATTCTATGTCGCATATGCGACATAGAATTGTCCAGTCTTTCGGGGCTCAAATTAGGCTCACGTTGAACAGATGCCAGAATGAAAGTCTGCTCGACGGAGTTCAGGCTGGAAGCCTGAGTTACGCCGATTATGCTTGGATTTCTGCATCGGCAAAACAGAGTTAGAGTTTTTCTCGCGATCACGCTTTTTCTTCCCGCGTTGACATCGTGGGCGTTGCCTCCGTTGGAACGCAGCGTTAGCACATCGCGCCAATTCATTGTTTACAGCTCCGACGCGCGGGTGCGCGCTGCGTTGTGCGATGTGGCGGAGCGCGGGAAGTCGACTGTGCTCGCGTTATTGCAGCAACCCGATCAATGGAAAATACCGATCGTAGTCAACGCGCAGCCTCCGCAAGCAAACCTGCCCGAGTTGCCCGCCGCTGCCTTGAACCTCGGCCAAACTGGTTTTGGATTGAAGCTGCAACTCGATCTTACTATTGGCGCTGATCTCGACGCGCCCGCAATCGAGCGCCAGCTTCTCCGCACCATTTTGGTAGAAATGATGTATCGGCGTCAGCAGGATTTACCGCCAGGTGCCGCTTACGTGCAGCCGCCCAAATGGCTGGTCGAGGGAATTTTGGCGTGGGATTCACAATTGGCTCCCACCGAATTCGGCTCACCGCTCAGGAATTCCGTCTCTGCGCGCAAAGTCGTTTCGCTGCAAAACTTTCTTCATCAGCAACCCGCGCTGCTGGATTCGCCTTCGCGCGAAGTTTACCGCTCATATTCTTACGCGCTCGTTTCGCTGCTCAAGAACGGAAAGGAACTCGCGAAATTTATTGCCGATCTTCCCGAAGCGCCCGCCGACACTTTCTCGGACCTGATCGGTCATTTCAAAATACTCGGCGGCTCAATCGAAAATGCCGAGCGCGTTTGGAACACGAGCGTTGCTCAACTCGCCATCTCCAACGGATACGAATCGTTCACCGTTTCGGAGACGGAACGCCGGCTCGAAACGTTGCTCCATTTTCAATTTCCGAAGAGCAAAGAACCGGAAAAATTTTGGGAATTGAAGGATTACGCGAAGTTTATTCGCCTGCCGGAACACGCAGCCGTTCTTTACGCCCTGAGCGAAAATCTGATGGTTCTCGGCGTGCGCGCCAATCCCGTCTGCCGTCCCATCATTCTCGAATATCAACGGATCGCATCCACACTTGCTCGGGGCAAAACAAGCGGCATCGGCCGGCGCCTCACGCGTCTGGGTAATACGCGAGAGACCTTGATTTCTCGCGTGCAAGAAATTGATGATTACATGAACTGGTTCGAGGCGACGCAATCCAGCGAGCGCAGCGGAACGTTTATCGAGTATTTGAAAGCGGATGAAAAAACCGCCGCCACCCATCGGCGGGATGCGATTTCCGTTTATCTCGATTCGTTGGAGAATCAGATGCGCGAGTGAACTGTCAAAGAATTAAATTCCTTGGACCTATCTCTTTGCACCAGTCGCTCGTTAGGCCAAAGTTAAAGAATTTTAAGGGCGCGTTGCCCAAATACGCAGTTCCATCTCATGTTGGGATTTCCTCCTTTGTCATTCCGAGCGAAGTCGAGGAATCTCTCATTTTAAGAATTTCCAGCAGCAAGAGATGTCTCGACTGCGCTCGACATGACAAGAACGCATTTGGGCAACAGGCCCTTAAGACACGACCCCATTTCTCTCCCCAGCCCGATTTACCCCGTCAATTCACCCACACGACTTCCAGAAGACCCAAAGAAGTATTGACAACTCCACTGGTCCGGTGATGTAGATCGGGCTTGGAAAAAAAGGGTGGTTTAAATTTCCTATACAGCATGGACAAGCGACTGCTGCTTCTTTCCATCCTGACGGCTGGCTCGCTGTTGAGTTGCCAGCGCTTGGCCACGGAGCCTGTCGCTCCCCTGGTCATCACACTCGATCCCGCGCTCGCGCCGGTGCCAACCACCGTGCCGGACGACGGCAAGCGCGGCCCGCGGCCCGTGGCTGCCATTCGCGACGATGCCGGCGTGGTCACCGAGTTCTTCGCGAATGAAGTAGTGATCGTCCCAAAATCGCAATCGGAGCTGGATCAGTTTGTCGCGAAATATAAGGGCAAGATTATCGGCGACAACCGAGTGCCCGCGCCTCCTCCTAGTCTGGGCAAGAAGCTGGAAGCGAACGATGCCAAGCCGACGGAGTACGTCGTGCGGATCGATCTGGCGGGGGTCGATTACAAGGATTTCGCGGGAGTGGCCGCGCGCAAACTCGGCGGCGCCTTTGTTCTCTCGTCGGAGGACGCCGCGCGTTTGCTTGCCGTGACAGTTCGCGAATCGGCCAACGGCCTCTCGGTCTCGCCCAATTTCATTCAAGAGTCGCACGCGGTCCTGCGTTCTACGAGGGAACGCCCAACCGGAGCAGGAAAATTTGCCGACACATTCAACACCACGCAGTTTCCAAGATTCCAGCAGGGCGGCAGCCGCGCGAGCGTTACCGCCGCTTGGCAGTGGGTGCAGGCGCATGGCGTCGTGCGGCCCATCAATGTGGCGGTCATCGACGCTGGCTTTTGGCTAAACGCGGCCGGGCAACCATTGCCGCTGGCAACGGCCGGTGGCACGGATCTTCCGGCGACTCCTATCCAATACGACTTTGTGGGTGACGACTTTATTGCTGGCGCGTCGAATCCGGCGAGTTGCGGAGGAGGCGTACCATGTCCATGGCACGGCAACGGGAGTGCGAGCGTCGCGGGAGGATTGGTAAACAACAGCGCGGTCGCCGCAGGCACGGGCGGTACCGTCGCGAATGTTTGGCTCTTCCATTCCGATATTCGCGACAGAGTGCAGCGCGATCGCGCAGTGAGAACTGCGGTCGCCTGGGGAGCCGACGTCATTTCCATGAGCTTTGGTGGCAACTGCAATTACGCCTGCCGATCGTTTGAGCGGGATCACGACACAGATCGCGGCTATCGGGAAGCAGCCGGACGCGGCATCGTTATGGTCGCGTCCGCGGGTAACTCCGGTTGGGATGTCCGCGACGACAATTTCGTCCATCCCTGTATCACTGAGAGCGTGATTTGCGTCGGTGCGCTCAACGACGATACGAACACAAAGGCGTCGTATTCGAATTACGGCAGCGGCGTAGCCATCTGGGCCCCCAGCAACGTCGGAGCAATCACCGGTGGAAATACGGCAGCTCCGGTGTTGACAACATTCGGAGGAACCAGCGCGTCGGCTCCGTTCATTGCCGGCATCGCGGCGATGATGAAAGCCATCAACCCAGCGTTCAATAGCGATCAGGTGGCCACCATGCTGCGCGATACCGCCTGGACAGACTCGCCCGATGGCAACGTGTCGCATTACGTCAATGCTTTCGCAGCCGTGCAGCGCGCATCGAACGGAGTTCTGCCGCACGACCGGTTCGAGTCGAACGAGACCGCCGCTACAGCGAAACCAATCAACGTCGGCCAGAACGACAACCTCACGCTGCACGACGCCTTGGACCGCGACTATTACAAGCTGACGGTCGGAACCCCCTCCAACGTCATGATCACCTCCACCTACTCGGACCAGATCGGAAAGCCGTATGTGAATTTCAGCAAGACCGACGACTGCGGCGGCGCGACGCAGTCGGCCACGACCACGCAGCCAAATCAACAAAGCTGGACGTACGCGGTAACTCCCGGCCAATACTTGATTCAGGTTTCGAGCGGCCGCGCGCTGCCCTACGACCTGGGCATTACCAGCACCGCGACGCCATTGGGTCGCGACGCTTTCGAGGGAGCTACGGATAACAATGCGTTCGCGCGCGCCTTCCCGCTGGGCAAGGGAGGCGGAATGTACCGCGCGACCATCGCGCCCGCGGGCGACGTCGATTTCTATCAAGTCCAGAGCACCGGCGGCATCTTCAATCCGAAGGTGGGTGGGACACGCTTCTTCGTAAGTGTTGTGGCTGCCGACATGCCGGTGAGTCTCGATCTGTATGACAGTCATCAGATTCTGATCAAGAGCGTAGATACTTCGCCCGACTGCAAGGCACTTCCAAGTCTGGAACTAGCGGCGGGCAATTTCTTCGTCCGTGTGCGCTCTACCTCGCAAGGCAACTATACACTTGGCGTGGGATCGCGGCATGACTCGGGCGTTCTCTATGACATGCGCTCTCTGTGGCGCGTTCTCACGGACCCGGGCGGACCAGTCGAGTTCGTCTTCGACGGCCCCTACGGCCGCTTCGTCTACGAGCGGGGGCAGGAACGCGCGGGCAGTATTGACGTAATCGGCGCGGGCCTGCATGCGACATTGCTCGATTCATCGGGGAACGTCATCGCCGAGGGCCAGCCATTCTCAAATGATGGACAAGCAAGCGAGCGCATTCCGCTGGCTGGAACCGTCGCGGGCGAGCCCTATGTTGTGAGACTTGATCGCGATATCGGCGTCGCCCCAGGCAAGGGGATGCGACTGCCGCGAGTGGTCGCGAAATTATCCGTTGCGCCGCAATAACGTTAGCTGACGGCTGGCAGCGACTTAGACATCCTTGAAAAGATAATCGGTGCTGTTGCGATTCCTGTGGCGTTGGCGTACCGCGACGGAGCGCATAAGCCGACGTTCTGCGAGTGGAAGAGGATGAGGTCGCGTCTAAAAAAATATTGTAACCGGGGCTTGCAAACTCTGGAGCATCAGCCGCCCTGTTCCAAAAAGGTGGCGATGCGATTACTGACGCCTTTTGGAGAGCGTTCGCGTCAGGCATTTTCTGTTCAGGCCGCTGCCGGCGCTTCAAAACCCGGACTTTCGTTCCTCCGCTGTCGGAGCGAATTTCGGCGGCATAGCCAATTCACCCTGTTCAAAATAGTATTCAGTGCCTGACTGAACCGTTAAATCACGGAACTGATGTGCGCCGGTGGCGTGAAACCGTCCCTGCGCTTGTTGCTTTTCCTTTAGTCGCTGAGTCGCCGTGTTTTTCCTGTCTTGGAAGACGACACTTACACCACGCATTAGTTCGTCCTCCGTGAACGGGTTATCGGTAATCTTTACCGAAACGATCTGATCAAAATCTGGGGGTTTGACGATTGAATGGGCCAGGAAAAGTTCTTCGCCTCTGCCGAAAAGGAAATATTGGAGCTTTTTCGGCTTTTCATCTGACGGCTCGAATTTCTGCGCATGAATCACCCTCTTCACAGCCACGACGACCTCATTGAGGCCGCCAATCGGTTTCCCATCCCGCTCCAGATGACCGCGAAAGACGGTCGCGGGAAAGGAACTCAATGCCGGCTTCTGAGTGTCGGGAGTAAACAATCTTGCAAGCACAAACTTCGACGTAGGATTCAACGTGTACATTCTGGTTTCCGGATGGGTCTTGCGATCCCCGAAATAAATGTCCGTCACGTCTTTGCCGTCCAAGTTAAAGCTCACCTCCAAAATCACCTGATAACGGTGCGGAGATGTATAGTCGGTCTTTTGCTTATTGAGGCCGTCGAACATGGGGAGATGGGACAGAAAAGCGGTCTCTTTTCCGATCACGAGCATATTGTGAGTATTCGGAAGGTCTGCTGGCGCGCCGCCTGCGCCGTGGGTTTTCGTCTCTCGAGCGGTTGCTTCCGAAACCGCGAAGAGGACTACCATCAACCTGATTACCACCAGTTTCCAATTCTGCCTTTTCATAGAGTTGCCCTTTGCTTGTCGAATATGTTTCATGCGCATTTCCTTTAGACTTTAAGGTCGTAAGGAGTCAGAGCTTATAAGCTCTGACCCGAGCTCTGTCGAGCTCTCCTAACAACCGATCGCAACGCAGCCACCTGCGACGACGCTGCTGCGTGAGGAGATAAGTGGGGATAACTGCTCCAAAAAACATAGCTCTCAAGTAGCAGGAATCCTTTCCATCGATGAGCTGTGATTTATAGCGGCACTGACTTATGCGGTAGAAACCCGACGCCCATCCGCTGACACCTGGCCAGTGAGGACTGACCCGAGGACTGCCCTGAACAGGATACTGAGTGGGATGACAACAACGACACCGATAAGAAATCCCAGAAGTATGGAAACCGTATCTTCGGATGCTAGCCGGGTATCGTGCGGTCGGCCTCCACCTGGTCCTGGCGAAGCGAAAATGCGATTTACGAAATCAAACCCGCAAGATCCCGATCTTCGTCAAGCATTTGCGCATTGACTGCTCGCCGGTTCGACGATACGAGTCGCGTCAGCGAAAAAGGCTATCTAAATTTCCTTGGTCAGGAGGTCCTCATGAATTCTCAGCGTGCTCGTAACTACATCGTTTCGGCGGCGCTCGTTGTCGCTGTTCTTTTCCTTCATTCCTTGCTGTGCGCGCAGTTGTTGGTCACCGTGAAAACCCCCGGCACAAACTTCTCCGTCGTCGGGACGAAGGGAAAGGCTGACAACGTCGCCGGTGGACGGCGGTTTCGCGCTCCGGCTTCCGAGGATCTGAAAATACGGGGTTTACTTCGCGTCCCGCAATCCGCCTCGGGCGTTTCCAAAATTCAGTTGCTGCAGCAACTGGCAATTCACTTTCGCACCAGTCGTTCAGGTCCTTCATTACGGTCCGTTGAGCTGCTCAATGGCTCGAACCGTGAGTCTCTTATCCCGACGGACCTAACGGGAGATTACACGGCGAGGGAAACATCCCAGCCAAAAGAAATCGCTAACGTATGGAAGTGGCCGACGCCGATAAAGGTGGACTCCCACTCGGTCATAGTTCTGGAAATACAGTTCCCCGGAGGCTTCGAGGGTAACTCTAACCCCGGAGAATTTGTCCTCACTTCCGTTGACGCTCAATTTCAAGGCAACCTCAGCCCAAACACCACCGACAGAAGACCACCCAGCGCAGGCACACCGCAACTTACGACGACAACAAGCATCTGGCCCAACGGCAAGGCATACCTCTTCAACGGATCGCAGTATGTCCGCTACGATGCGAAGGCTGACCAGGCCGACCAGGGTTATCCCGTGCCTATTGCCGGAAACTGGCCCGGGTTCCCACCTGCTTTCCAGGAGGGAGTAGACGCCGAGGTCGTATGGAATCATCAAAAGGTGTACTTCTTTAAGGGCGATCAGTACCTCCGTTACGACATTGCTGCCGATAGAGTCGATCCAGGGTATCCCCTGCCTATTGCTGGACACTGGCCTGGGTTATGGACGGACCACATTGATGCGGGCGTGGTATGGCCCAACGGCAAAGCTTATTTCTTCTCGGGATCACAGTATATCCGGTACGACATTGCAAAGGACAAAGCTGACCCTGGATATCCCGCTGACATCAAAGGTGGTTGGCCCGGGTTCCCCGCCAGCTTTGCGGCAGGGATAGATGACGTCGTGGTATGGAACAACGGAAAGGCTTACTTTTTTAAGGGTAGCGAATACATACGCTATGACATCGCTGCCGACAAAACCGACCCGGGCTATCCGCAGCCGATTGCTGGAAACTGGCGCGGACTCGGGCAATAAGTCATTCGTGGACGCGTGACATCACCGTTCAATAGCAAACCGAAAGCTGGCTCACTCGCAAAGAGAGCGCCGGCCGTTGGCGACTCATCGGTGTGATGCGATTTCGGTTTATCTCGATTCGTTGGAGAATCAGATGTGCGACTGAGACCAAGAGCGCATTTTTTTGCTCTTTGAAGAATTCCTTGCGCCACCGATTTTTCAGCCGCCGTTTTTTTACGTCTGCTTAAGAAGGCAATACAAAGCTGTCTTCGACAAAAGTTCCGCCACAATCACCATTCCGATAAAACTAAGAACGGCTTTCGTTCCTCTCAAGTTGCATGACACGCTGTACCAGACTTGTACATCAAGAACGCTGTCCAACACACAACCAGGATCATTCCCAGAACAACCGCCGCGAAAACCGCTGCGTCGGCGCCAGAGAACTCGATTCTGCCGCCGCCCTTGAGGAGTTGCTCAATCAAATAAGCATTAAAACGCTGATAACCTTTCGGCAGAGTGATGAGGCCCAACAGGGCAGTCGGCCAGCGCGCCAAAGCCTGAGTTCCGGCCAGGTCGATTGTTCGAAATGAAGTGCGCGACATGATTCTGCCCGCGATCAGGAGGGTCACCGTCAGGCAGATCCAGGCGACAAATCCTTCTGCGAGAAAAATCCAGGTGGGCGCATCGACGCCCGTGTGCATGTCCAATATACCGTCGAAATGTGTCTTGCTGAGTGAGCCGAGAAACCCCGCCAGGAGAATTGCCGCCCATCCGATCAGCAGAGCCTTCGCGCCTGCAACATAAAAGAAAGGATTGAAAAGCCAGGTTGATAGTTTGGTCTTGTCGTTCGCGTTCATTTTTTCTCCTTCTTCTTCGGTTGGCGTTTGTTGAGTTGTTCGATGATCGCGTCCAGTCGATTCCGGACGGTTGGGTAACTGACTGCCAGGATGCTGGCCATTTCTTTCAAGCTGCCGCTGGCTCTTACGAAGTTGAGAAGGAATTCCTGATCCTCGGCCGGCAGGCTGGCTAACGCGGGAAGAGCGAACGCTCCTTCCACTTCGGTCCCGCACCCCTCGCAATAAAGCCGTTTCACCGCCAAAGCGCCGCTGCAACTTGGGCAAAGCGTAGGTAATTGTTTCACGACTTTATCTTAATAAAATTCACTTATGTGTCAATAATATTAATCTATTACGTCGTTATATTGATATGATGCAGCGAAAAACTGAAGGCTTCGGATATTTGTAGCGTTGCCAGCATGGAAGCTTCCGGCTGTCGTGTGTCTTCAAGGAGCGGCGACTTCCAAGTCGCCGACCGAATAAATGGGCGACTTGGAAGTCGCCCCTCCTTGATGGCGAAGGAACAAATCGTGCGCGCGGCTTGCTCGCATGATTGTTGCCGAGTATCATAGGCGCCTCCGGAATTTTTATGCAGAAGATTGGATTTGCTGAAGCTCTCGACTCGATTGTGGCGAGCGATCCGCGTTATCAACGCGACGCTTACATTTTCCTGCGGGACGCGCTCGATTTCACGACGAAGCAACAAAAGAAGATCAAAGGCGCGCTCGTGCGTCACGTCGCCGGACCGGAATTGCTCGATGGTGTGCGGCAATATGCGCTGCGGGAGTTTGGTCCGATGGTGGTGACGGTTTTTTCTTTTTGGGGAATTCGTTGCTCGGAAGATATCGGGCACATGGTTTTCAATCTTATTGGCGCCGGCATTTTTGGAAAAACCGAGGAAGATTCGATCGACGATTTCAAAGACGTTTACGATTTTGCGGAAGTTTTTGTGAAACCTTTTGCGCCTGCCAAACCGAGTGTCGCAAAGTTGCCGCCCGGTTTGCCTGCGCCAAAGGTTTCATGAAACATTGGGCAGCGTTCTTCGCGCTTTTATCCGCAAACATGTTGAGCACCGCCGATCTGAAAGCCGCGCCACCAGCCGATGGTTCTGCCACCATCACTGCTCCGGCGAGTTCCGCGCAGAAATGGGTGTTGCCCAACGGCCTGACGATCATCGTGCAGGAGGATCGCAGCGCGCCCGTGGCGAGTGTGCAGGTTTGGTGCGCTACCGGCAGCATCGATGAAGATCAGCACATCGGCGCGGGGCTGTCGCACATTCTCGAGCACATGCTTTTCAAGGGAACGAAAACGCGTCCGGCCAATGCAATCGCGCAAAAGGTCCAGGACGTTGGTGGATACATCAACGCTTACACGTCATTCGATCGCACTGTTTTTTGGATCGACGTGCCCAGGGATGGAGTCGCGACCGCGCTCGATATTCTTTCGGATGCAATGATGAACTCAACTTTGCCAGCGGAGGAATACGGCAAGGAACAGGAAGTGATCCGGCGTGAGTTCGCGATGGGAATGGACGATCCGGACAGGATGGCGGGGCAATTACTTTTGGGTACGGCTTACCAGAAACATCCTTATCGCCTGCCGGTCATCGGCGATATCGAAATTTACAATCAGCTCACGCGCGATCAGGTGACGGAATATTACAAAGCGCGTTACGTGCCGAACAATCTCACCTTCATCGTCGTCGGCGATGTCGATGCGCAAAAAATACGAGAGCAGTTGACCGCTTTCTTTAAACAATATCCCGAGAAGTCGTTGCGTCCCGTTTACATTCCGCCGGAACCGCCGCAGCTCGGCGAACGCGAGGCCCACAACGAATTTCCCACCGAACTGACGAGACTTTCATTCGGGTGGCATATTCCCGAGATCACGCATCCCGACGTGCCCGCGCTCGATTTGCTTTCGGTTATTCTCGGGGAAGGTCGCAGCTCACGACTTTATCGGCGCGTGCGCGAAGAAAGCGGATTGGCCTACGGGATCGGTTCGTTTTCCTACACGCCGGGCGACCCGGGATTGCTCGGGATCGACTCGACGGTCGAGCCGGCAAAGCGCGACGCGGTGCGCGATCTGGTTCTGAAAATCGTCGACGAAATCAAACAAGCCGGCGCGCGGCCGGAAGAATTAATGAAGGCCAAGAAGATTTTGCTCAGTCATCATCTCGGGACGCTGACGACGATGCGCGGCCAGGCTTCCGATCTCGGCTCGAACTGGCTGCTGACGCGAAATCTGAATTTCAGCCGTGATTATTTAGAATCGATCCAAAAAGTGACACTCGAAGACGTTCGCCGCGTGGCCCGGCATTACCTAACGAATGATAATCTCACGATTACTTCGCTTGATCCGAAAGGTTCGCAGTCTGCCAAAGCCGTAGGCGCGAAGCCGATTTCCGCGGGTGAGATTCAAAAGTTCGAACTCTCGAATGGATTGCGAGTTCTTGTGCGCGAAGATGCGCGCTTACCGCTGGTCTCGATGAACGCAGTTTTCCGCAGTGGCTTGCTGGCAGAGACGCCGGAAACAAATGGCATCACGCGATTGATGTCGAAGGTGCTGTTGAAGGGAACGAAAAAGCGCACGGCGGAACAGATTGCGGACACGATCGAAGCGGTGGGCGGCACGATTGGCAGCGATGCGGGCAACAACAGCTTTAACGTTGCGCTCGAGGTGACGAAGCCGGATTTGAAACTCGGCATCGATTTGCTCTCCGATGTTTTACTGAACGCGACCATGCCGGAAAAAGAGGTCGCGCGTGAAAAGGAAGTTCAGCTTGCCGGGATCAAGGAGGATGAAGAACAACTGCACGACGGTAGCGCGCAATATTTTGCGCGAGGCGCTTTTCCAAAATCATCCGTATGCCCTGCGGAGCAAAGGTTCGCCGGAATCGGTCGCGCGTTTGTCGCAAAAGGATCTGCTCGAATTCCGCGACCGTTACCTCGTGGCGAAGAATGGAGTCCTTGCCGTCTTCGGCAATGTGAAGGCCGCCGAAGTAAAAAAATTGCTCGAGCAATCGCTCGGCAAAATGAAATCCGGCAGTCTTGCGCTGACGGATGTGCCCAAGTCGCCGGAACCGAAGAAGGACAAGACGGTGGAGGCGGAACGCGACAAGGCGCAGGGCGTGCTCATGGTCGGCTATCGCAGCGCCGACATGTTCAGCCCCGATCGTTATGCGCTGGAATTGATCGATGAAGCGAGCAGCGATCTGGGTTCGCGATTTTTCATTCGCATCCGCGAACAAATGGGGCTGGCTTATTACGTGGGAGCGAGCCAGATGATTGGTCTGGCCCCGGGTCTTTTTGCATTTTATCTCGGGACCGACCCGCAAAAAATCGAACCGGTGAAAGCGGCGTTGCTGGAAGAAATCGGGAAGCTGGCGTCGGAAGGCCTAACGAGCGAAGAACTGCAGCGGGCGAAAAAGAAATTGATCGGCCAGCAACAGATTGCGAATCAGAGCAACGAAGCATTTGGTTACATGGCGGCGCTCGACGAACTCTATGGGCTCGGATTTGATCATTACAAAGAATTGGAGAAAAATGTGAACGCGGTCACGATGGAGGACGTGAAGCGAATAGCGAAGAAGTATTTCCAGGATCAACCTTACGTGCTGGCGACGGTGCAACCTCCCAAGCCTGCA
The DNA here is from genome assembly GCA_963803315.1 of uncultured Verrucomicrobiae bacterium. Lineage (GTDB taxonomy): Bacteria > Verrucomicrobiota > Verrucomicrobiia > Chthoniobacterales > UBA10450 > JBBQFI01. The sequence continues at coordinate 75,051 of CAWDLY010000012.1, forward strand.
ACCGCGAAGAATAAATAAACTATGGCTGAAGTCCAAACCGACACCCAAATGGGCGAACTTTCGCAGCGCTTTGTCGAGTTCGTCATGATGCACGCGCAAAACGCCGCGCTTTTTCTTGGTCAGATTCCCAATCCGCAAACCGGAAAAGGCGAAGTGAATCTGGAGCTTGCAAAAATGTTCATCGATCAGCTGGCGATGATTCAGGAAAAAACGCGCGGCAATTTGACGAACGAAGAAGCGACTGTGTTGCGCAACGCCATTTCCAGTTTGCAGATGGCATTTGTCGAGGTTTCGCAAGACACGCAAGGTGCGACAGCAGCGCCGCCGCCGCCAGAGAAGGCAGCGGAGAAGCCTGCGCCTGAATCTGCCGTGGAAAGTTCCACCGAGCCTTCCGTGGAAGGGCCAGGCGAACCGGAATCTCGGAAGAAATTCACCAAGAGTTACGGCGCGTAAGTTGTAGTTACAAATTGCGTTTTCTGTAGCGGCGGTCTATGACCGTCGCCAATTTCTTCCCTGACGCGGAAAAGTGCGACGGTCATAGACCGCCGCTACAGCCAGCAGATGCGTATTGCATACGTGCCGGCAAAATCTTCGCGCGTTCGCAAACAGAAAGAAAAGGTCGCTCAAGTCGAAATAGCGACTGAGCCGGAAGAAGCGGCCGAGGAGGCGGGACTGCGTTACGTCAGCGACGACCGGTCTGGATATTCGCGCAAACGTAATGGCACCGGCTTCATTTATTTCGACACGGAAGGCGGCGATTGCGTTAAATGAAGTGGGCGCATTTGAAAACAAAACGCAGGCGAAACGTAATGTGCGCGATGCGATTCAGGCGGTGGCAAAAATGCTGGGCAACACGCCCGCGATCTGCCGCAAATGCTACGTCCATCCGATTGTGCTGGAATCGTATTTGAGCGGTGATGCGATCGAAGGATTGAAAAGGAGCGCGGAGGAAACGCTGGCCGAATCGCTGGAAGATTTGAGCTCAGCCGAAGCGGCGGTGCTGAGTTTTCTGCAGCAAAAGCTCGCGAGGAATTAGGTAGGGGCGATTGACCTCAATCGCCCGCGGGCGGTTCGGTGAACCGCCCCTACCTATGCGCTAGCCGCTCTCGACCGCGACTGTTTTCGCCACGGGCGACGGCGTCTTGCCCTTCAGCAAAATCAGCGCAATGCCGGCGAGGACGAAAAGCGCGCCGAGTATTGCCCAGCGTGAAATCGTTTCGCCCGCGACGAACCAGCCCAGTGCGACGGCGAGCGGCGGCGTAATTAGCGAGATGGTGAGAAGATTGGTCACGGCAATTCTGTTCATCAGCCAATAGAACATCAGAAACGCGGCGACCGATCCGACGAGCGCGAGGTAGAGCAAACAGGCGACCGCCGTTTTGCTCCAATGAAAATGAAGTGGATTTCCTTCGCGCCAAAATCCAATCAGCAACAAGGGCACGACCGCGAAAAGCATTTGCCAGGCAGAAATCATGGCCGGTGCGAATTTAGTTCGGCGCGCTTTGATGAGGATGTTTGCGTAGGAAGCGGCGGCGGCGCCGATAACAATTGCGACTCCGCCCCAAAAGGCCATGATGCCCTGAAAATCGAGCAGCTTCGCGCAAATGATGGTGACGCCGGCAACCGCGAGGAAAGCGCCTAACATGCGCTCCCATTTCATGGGTTCCTCGGGCAAATAGAAATGGGCGAAGATGAGACCGAAAGTCGGAATGGTGGCCTGCAAAACTGCGGCCAGCCCGGATGAAACATACTGCTCGGCCCAAAAGAGCAGCGTGTAGTTAATTCCAAACATCAGGAGGCCGGTGATGGCGAGCAGGGAATAATCGCCGCGTTTGGGCAGCGGGAAGCGCCGAAAAGAAATCGCAAACAGGATCGCGGCCGCGATGACGAAACGAAAAGCAACGAACGACACCGGCGGCAAATCATTGAGACCGATTTTGATGGCGAGCCAGGTGGAACCCCAAATGAGACAAAGCGCAATCCAGGCCGCGACTACCGCAAATGAAACCTTCGAGGTTTTCGGCGGCGATTTGGACGCGGTCTTCATGAAGCAACCGCGTAGTCTTGAACGAATATTCGGGCGGTAAAGCGCGAATATCTGAAAGCTGAAGCCGTGAATAGAGCGTGTGCGGCAGCCGGGGTCAGTGCCCCTGGCTACAAGTCTGCTTTTTCGCGGCGCTAGTTGGTCAGAAAAGGTTCCAACTGGCGTGAATACGCGATCGGGAAAAATCGCGCGAGCTCGCGGGAATCAATGCCGTTGATCCGAACGGTGACGCAGGCGTCACTCGGATCGGAGCCGGCAAACCGCCGTTGCCATTTTTTCCGCGCCTCAGCGATCAAGCAACCGTATTTCTTTTCCAAAGCGCGGAATCTGGCCAATACGAGCTCGTCGTTCGACGCAATAACCATCGGACAAGTCGGTCATTGCGAGCCTGAAAGGCAGCAGGAAATACGCCCTCTGCGCAGAGGCGGCCTCAAAGTTGCTCTAGCTGACATCTCAGAGTCTCCCCAGGTCCAAACCGTTTATGTCGACCCAACAGGACGATATCGCCACTGCCAGTTCGATGGCGAAGAGAACCGCGCGGAACATTCGATTACTTTTTGCCATCATGGCGGTCGCCGTCGTCGGCACCACATTGTTCACGTATTACTTCGGGAGCCGGCTGCTGGCGGTACGCAACCGCGCGGCCGCTCATCGCGGTGTCATCGCAGAGTCGGCGCGATTGCTTTTGGCTCTTACTGATGCCGAAACTGGACAGCGCGGCTTTGTTATCACTGGCGACGAAGAGTATCTCGCGCCCTATAACGCAGCGCGGGCGGAGCTGCCCGAAATTGTCGATCGTCTGAAAAAGACCACGATTATTTCTCTGCGGCCACAAACCCTCACGGCGATTCAGCAGTTGTCCGAGGCCAAGTTAGCCGAGTTGGAAAAAACCATCGCGGCGCGTCGTGAGCGCGGATTTGAGGCTGCGGTGGAAATTGTGAGAGGTGGATTCGGCATTAAGACGATGGACGATCTGCGTGAACAAATCGGCCGGTTGCAAGAGCAACAGGAATCGGCCCTGCGAGGGGAAGCGGCCGAAGCCGATCAAGCAACCAAGGCGCGCACGGCCGCATTTACTTTGGCAGGGTTGGCTAATCTTTTGTTCATCGTCTGGGCTTACCGGCGCATAGCGCGCGAAAGCAAAGGCCGCGAGACGGCGCTGGCCGAGACCATGAACGAGCGCGCGGAAGTGCAGCGGCAAAAAGATCTGCTCGCTGTGACTCTGGCGAGCATTGGCGATTGCGTGATCGTGACCGACAAGATCGGCCGCATCACCTTCATGAACAAGGTCGCGGAAGGATTGACCGGCTGGAGTTTCAACGAAGCGCGCCTGTGTCCGGTCACCGACATTTTCAAGATCGTCAATGAGTTCGACCGCAAGCCGGTGGAAAGTCCGGTCGAAAAAGTGCTCCGAAGCGGAATCGTCGTCGGCCTGGCCAATCATACCCTGCTCGTTCGCAAAGACGGCACCGAAGTGGCAATCGACGACAGCGGCGCGCCTATTCGCGACGCCGACGGCACGATGCGCGGAGTCGTCCTTATCTTCCGCGATTTTTCCGAACACAAAGAGCACGAGAGAAAGTTAAAGGAAGCGAAGGAAGCAGCCGAGACGGCAAACAAAGCGAAGGATCAATTCCTCGCCATGCTTTCGCACGAATTGCGCACACCGCTCACTCCCGTGCTGGCGACGTTGAACCTTTGGGAAGCGAGCGACGAGCTATCGCCTTCCATGCACGCGGATGCGCAAATGCTCCGGCGCAGCGTCGAGTTGGAGGCGCGCATCATCGACGATCTGCTCGACCTGACGAGGATCGCCAAAGGGATGCTTTCGTTTTCGCCCGAAGACACCGACGTCCACGAGCTGATTGAATTTCTGGTCGGGATGTGTCACAGCGAATTTCGCGGCAAAGAACTGGCCGTGTCGCTGCATTTGAAAGCGGAGATGCATCATGTTTACACCGATGCGGGGCGTTTGCAGCAAGTGCTGTGGAATGTGCTGAAGAACGCCGCGAAGTTCACCGAGTCCCGTGGGAAGATCAGCATTGTCACATCCAACGACGCGCAGCGAAACATTGTCATCAAAGTGGCCGATACGGGCATTGGCATGGCGCCGGACACAATGTCCCGATTGTTCACGGCGTTCGAACAAGGGGAACAACTCATCAGCCGCCGCTATGGCGGACTTGGCCTGGGCATGGCGATTTCTTTCGCTCTCGTCGAACTGCTCGGCGGGTTACTGACGGCGTTTAGTGAAGGTCTGGAGAAAGGCTCTACATTCACCATCACCTTTCCGGCGAAAGCGGCCGACCAGGTCAAACCGAAACCGACCGAGCTCACTAAAAAAGTGCGGGCTGGTGTGGGCGTTAAGATCCTGCTCGTGGAGGATCATAAAGACACTTCGCGCGCGCTGGTGCGTTTGCTCAGCCGCCAGGGTTACGAAGTCTCGACCGCCGACTCTGTCGCGAGCGGGCTTGCCGCCGAGCGTCGCGAAAAATTCAATCTGCTTGTTTGCGATATCGGGTTGCCTGACGGCACCGGCTTCCAACTCATTGAAGAAGTCCGCAAACATTCGCGCACTCCGGCGTTGGCGCTTTCCGGTTTCGGCATGGAAGAAGACGTCGCCAAATCCCGCCTTGCTGGATTCGAAGGCCATCTGACCAAACCGGTCAATTTCCAAAAGCTCGAAGCCGCCATCTGGCAACTAACGAGCAAGACCGATTCCTACGCGAACGGCAACTCAGACGACAATTGATGTGGTGCGTGCCCGCCAGGCGCGCCGATAATCTACCCGTCGCCGCCGCGATTCGACTCGTCATCGAGCAACTACGGCTTGCCTGCTCGTGCCGCGTCCGATAATCTCGTCTCCACGTCCTCCTGGCCGTCTTCTCCCCGCATTTCTCCGGACAGGATTCCATATATAATGGGATTAGACGGAATCATGGGGTATAACCTCGTTAGGCATCATGGATGCGCGATACCAGAATGGCTCCGAAATCCACGTTGGAGATGTTGTTGCATACGCAGGTCAGCGAGGTGCGATCATGTTTGTAGCCGACAGGCAGGAGTATTCGGAGAAGTATCCAGCGGCTGATTGGCCGCTATCTGAGTAGCCCACGGGTTCTATGATTGAGTTCATCAACGGTGGTTGTCTTCTTCTCGACTCCTCAGATGAAGTTCAGACTAACGGAGTGGAAAACTTCTGGTCGCTTTTGAAATGCGCCTTGAAGGGCACGTATGTAAATGTCGAGCCGTTTCATTTTTTTCAGTATTGCGACGAGCAAGCGTTCCGATTCAACGAACGCAAGGACACCGACCAAGGTAGATTTGTTAAGGCGTTGCAAGGTATAGTTGGTATGAGTCTGCGATATGCGAAGCTAATTGCGGCAGAAGGCGGTGATGGCCCCCACCCGTCTATGCTCTTTTGGGAACTGCTATGGGTGATCATAAACTTCCATTGGCTTGGACAAATCGGAGTCGGAGTCTGCGCAGCTATTTTGGTTACACCGACCTAGAGCTATCGAGAATGAACGCAAAGAAACTGTCCTTTACTGTAAATTCGGATATCGCAAACCCCTATGTCGGGTGTCAGGTGTGGCGTGCGCTTGCGGTGCGTGCTTTCTTTTTTTGCACTGAGTTAGCAGCGAACCAGTCTATCGCGCGGATAGAAGTTGTTAGGGCGCGATCGTGCGATAGAAGCGGGACGGCGGAAACGGATTTGTTGGTCGGTGGTGTGGTTGCTCGGAAGGGTGCCTCCTTTGGTTCGGTAGGGAAGGTTGGTTTCCCGTCTTTAAATGTTTTGAGTAATTGGAAAATCATCGGCAAAGTGGCGCTGATGGGCTTTCTGAAATCTGCTCGTAACGCGGGAACAACTCGCGGAAGTTTGCTGAGCGACGACCAGAGAAAATCGTTCTTCGACAATGGCTATCTGGTCTTGCCGAAGCTATTCACGGAATCTGAAGTGGAAGCGGTGAATGCCGCCGTGGACCGCGCATGGGCCGACCGCTCCATCTATAATAACCTCACGATCTCGGCATACACCGGAACGACAAACTACGTCGAGACGTACCTCCGGAATGTCGATCCAGCGGCGCGGCAAGTTCAGCATAAGCTCAATCATTTATACCTTTACGATCCACGGGTTCTTGATCTGCTGTTTTCCGACAAGCTACAGGAAGTCCTGGCTGGCTTACTCGGCGCTCCGCCACTGCTCTTCAATGGGCTTAACATGGAACACGGGACGGAGCAGCGGATGCATATCGACACGTTTTACATGCGCCCGCGGACTTTTGGGAAAATGGTGGCGACATGGCTGGCGTTGGAAGATATCCACCCGGACTCTGGCCCGCTCCAATATTACCCGAAGAGCAACCAAATTCCTGCATACAAGTTCAGTCACGGCGACATTTGGGCGGTGCAAGACGAAATGCCCGCCTTCGATGAGTATTACAATCGGGAGCTGGCCGCGCGGCAACTAAGCTCGGAGGCGTTCTGTCCCAAAAAGGGCGATGTGTTTATCTGGCACGCGCAGCTTTATCACGGCGGTGGAAAGATCAGGGATCGAGCGCGAAGCCGTCGCAGCATGGTGAACCACTTCTGGACGCACGACGATTATCCTTCCGATTCGGTGGAGGTGCGCCCGGGGAGATTCATGCTGCGCAACGATCGTATGTTTGTCGCATCGAATTTTGTCGACCGCCCCGCCGATGCGACCAACGGTCAAATCTAGGATTACTTTTCGAACTCGACTCCGATGGCATTGGAGACGAAGTAACTTTCCACAATGGAGCGTCGTGAATTTTTGAAGAAGTCCGGCATCGCTGCCACAGCGATGATGTTGCCAGTGGTAGCGCGTAGTGAAACCACGCAATCGTGGTCCAAGTTTGCCAGCGCAATGGTGATCGACGCGCTCGGAGCGCCGGGAAGCACAGCTTTTGGCAGCCGCGTTCCGCTCACCGCTTCCGACCTCGCCGATGTGAAAGCATCGGGTTTGAGCGCGGTGAATGTGACGGTGAGCGGAGTGGGTAGCTATGCGAAGGATTTTGAAGAGACTCTGCGCAACATCACTTTCTGGGACGAACAGATCGCGGCGCATCCTGATGCGTTGATGAAGGTCGTTCGCGGCGGTGATCTCGATGAGGCGAAAAAGAGCGGACGCCTCGGCTTGATCTACGGATTTCAGGATGGAACGCCCTTAGGCGAATCTCTGGAGCGTCTGGATCTTTTTTATGATCTCGGCGTGCGCATCATTCAATTCACTTACAATCTCCGGAATCTTGTCGGCGATGGTTGCCTCGAGCCCGGAGATGCAGGGCTCAGTTTGTTCGGGCGCAAACTAATCGCGCGCATGAATGAGAAGCGTGTGCTGGTGGATCTCAGTCATTGCGGCCACCGCACCACTTTGGAATCGATCGATATTTCCAAGCAACCGGTCGCCATCACGCACGCCGGTTGCACCGCGGTTGCCGATCTGCCGCGCAATAAGACTGATGAGCAATTGCGCAAACTTGCCGATAAAGGTGGCGTCATCGGGATCTACCTGATGCCGTACTTGCGCACTGCCGGGCAACAGATGGCAGAGGATGTGATCAAACACATCGAACACGCATTAAGGGTGTGCGGAGAAGATCACGTCGGAATCGGAACAGACGGCATGATTTCAGCCGTGAACGTGACGCCCGAGTTTCGGAAAAAATTTCACGACGAAATCGAGGAACGTCGCAAGCGCGGAATTTCTGCGCCGGGCGAACGTGATGATGTATTCACGTTCGCACCTGATTTGAATACGCCGAAGCGTTTCGAGACACTGGCTTATCTTCTTTCAAAACGCGGGCATTCCGACAGCCAGATAGAGAAAATTATCGGCGGGAATTTCAGCAGGCTCTTTCGCGAGGTTTGGGGCGCTTGATGTTGACGTTATCGTTCCAATGCTTCAGGTAGGGGCGATTGACCTCAATCGCCCGCGGGCGGTTCGGTGAACCACCCCTACCAATGCACTTGGCGGTCTTGGCCTCGGTGTTTGTTCGGCGCTATGCGATCTTCTGGCGCTCTCTCGAAGTCTTGCTCAGCAAAAAGCACTTGAGGTCAGACTCCCGGATAAATAGAATCCGTGGACTTGATGAACCCCCGGAGAAAATTGCGTGCGGTTTTTGGATTGCGAGGCATCGCGTTGTTGCTCGCTCTCGCAATCACCGTTCAGATCGTTTGCGCTGGTAGCGCGACTTGGAATCTAAATCCCACCAGTAACGATTGGAACACGGCGGCAAACTGGACGCCTGCGACCGTGCCCAATAACCCTTCGGACATCGCTACGTTTGGCGGTTCCAACGTCAACTCGGTTTTCATTACCGCGGATACAGTGGTTAACGGCATCATGTTTGATTTCGGCGCAAGCCCATACGTCATCAATGTGAGTATCTGACGGCCGGCCCCTCCGGAATCAGCAATAACTCGAGCGTCACCCAAACCTTTGCCGTCACAGGGCGTTTAAGATTTACCAATTTCGCCACTGCAGCCAATGCGGAGATTCATAATCTCGGCGCCTCTGTCGCGGGGGGCGCAGCCGGCACGACAGAATTCGTTGACGACGCACATCTGAGCCATGCCACGATCATAAGCGAGGGAGGCACTGCACCGGACGCGGCCGGAGGCTCCACGCGTATCACGGGTAATGACGATCAGTCCTCCTTTGGAACGCTCATAGCCAACGGTGGCTCCAATGGCGGGTGGGGCGGAACAGTTGTCTTTACTTCAAGTTTCTTGCTTGGCGCCCCGACCCGTCTCATCGCAAATTCGGGAGGCGCGTTCGACTTTAGCGAGATTAACAATAGCCATCCGACCAACGTCGGTTCGATCGAAGGGACGGGGGACATTTTTTTGTCCAATCACGGCTACCCGGTTGTGTTTACTGGCGGCAATGGCCTCGGTACAACCTTCTCCGGTGTTATCCATGACGGTCAGAATCCGTTGGCTGGCGGCGTTCTTGGCAGGAGTACCACCGGTGCTAACGCCTTTACGCTTTCCCTTACAAACAGGAACACCTACTCCGGTGGGACTATCATAACTGGCGGAATTCTCGAAGCGCGACACGAGGGTGCGCTTGGCGGCGGCGACGTGACGCTCCAACACACTATTTACACCGAAACGCTTACACTCCAGGGAGCGGCGACTAACGACTATATTTCCGACACCGCCACTTTGAGCGTCAGTCAGTCTTCTGTCGTTAATCTCAATTACACTGGAACTGAAGTAGTGGGCTTTCTAATTGTAAGTGGCATCCCGCAAAATGTTGGATTGTATGGCGGCCCTTCCAGCGGGGCGCCGCACGTAGTGGCCCAATTCAATGGACCGGGAAAAATACTCGTAATCCATGTGAACGCATACTCCCGTAAGATTCAAGGCGTAAACAATTATGATGTCAGCCTTCCATTCAGCAGGCCGTACGCAGTGGAATGCCGCAGCGGTGGCAGCACTAACTCCTATGAAATCGTTGTGGGTTTTGGAATGAATGTTGTCTGTAATTCCGCCAGCATTATTTCTGGCAGTGGAACTGTGACAGGTATTACTACCGGCGGAGCCGCTACCGTCATTACCCTTGCCGATGTCGTTAGTCCCCAGGCGCTCATGCTGAAGCTGGATATGGATTACAATGGCCTAGCTACAGGCGCTGTTTTGGTTCCGATGAATGTTGTGGTGGGGGACGTGTCGGGAGACGGCAGCGTGAACGCCTTGGATGTGGCACAGACAAAACTCAACGTCGGCCAGGCGATCAGGTACCTGCAAACTTTCGCACAGACGTTAGCGGCAACGGTCAAATCAATTCTGGGGATGTCGCGCTGGTAAAGTTGAAATCCGGAACCGGTCTGGGCAGCGAGAATGCAGACAACGCTAAGACGGGAACAGAATTGGACTGGGATTTGCCGTTCCAACGCTGAACTTTTCAAATAGACGGGAAGAAGGCGATTAACTGACTGGCTTCCGACTATCGCCGCCGTGGTCTTGGCGTCGGCGTTCCTTCGGCGCTGCGCGATTTTCTCGCGCTCTTGCGCACGGTAATGGTTTCGGCTGGTCCCAGTTTTCCTTCGTCTTGCGGATATGTTTTTGTGGACGGAATGATGAGTCGCCACGGTTGCGTGCGCAGAGTTCCGGTTAGATCGGTGATGTTTTGACCGCTTGTCTTCAGGTCGGGCGCGAGATCGTCGAGTGCCGATTTCAATTCTTCGGATGCGGAACGGAAGTTCTGCAATGTCACTTTGAGGTTGTCATTGGCCGTCAGTTGATTGCTGATCTGTTCGACATTTTTGAGCGAGAGCGAAAGCGAACTGTCACGCCCGGTCAGGTTAGTCAGGTTCTCGGCGAACGTGCGGAATTGGGAGATGGCCATGTTCATCTGCGAATTTTCGTCGGTGATGCGGCTCAAGTTTTGCGCGGTGCTTTGCAATTGCTTCAAGGCGCCGGTGGCGGAAGTGGCGACTGGTTCGATAATGTTGAGCATTTTCGAAACCGCCTCGCTGAAATCGGGTACACGCTCGCCCACGAAAATATCGCCATCTTGCGCCCGCCCCGAACTTTCGTTGCCTTGAGTGAAATCGATCGCCGTTTCGCCGAGGAGACCGAGCGTCATCAGGCGCACCTTCGCGTCTTTAAAAACAGCAGCCGATTTATCGACCTGCACATCGATGCGTACTTCGAATTTCGGCGCACTCGCGCCAGCAGGTGAAGGCGCAGGAGATTCAGTGGGTGTCGAACGCGGAGCGTTCGCGGCCTGCGTCGCGCGTGCCGCCTCTTTCGCAGTGACCGGTGAATTCAATTTATCAACCTGTCCAATCTTGCGCCCGGCCAGAAGCACCGGCGCGCCAAGTTTAATGCCGGCAGCGTTATCGAAATAAACTTTGTAGGTGGCGAGCGGGCGGAAAAGCCCCGGAGCACCGAGCAAGATGAGAATGAAGGTGAGGACCGCGAGGGTCGCGAGCACCAACACTCCAGTTAAAATTTCGTTACGTCGTAACTGCATCTGCGCTTCCTTCTAAAATCGGGCCCTCGGTGCTTCCGCTCAAAAATTGCATCACCACCGGATCGGTCGAGCGTTTGAATTGCTCGGGGTCCGACATTTCGATGATTCTGCCTTGATAAAGCATAGCCATTTTTGTCGCGACGCGAAAGGCGCTGTCCATTTCGTGCGTGACAATAATGGAAGTGACCTTCGATTTCTCGGTGAGCGTGATGATCAATTCGTCGATCACAGAACTGATGACGGGATCGAGGCCGGCCGTTGGTTCGTCGAAAAGAATCAGTTCGGGGTCCATGACGAGCGCGCGCGCGAGGCTGACGCGTTTGCGCATTCCACCGCTCAATTCAGAAGGCATGACGTATTTGGCATCCTGCATTCCGACGAGTTCGAGTTTTTCCTCCACGATGCGGTCGATTTCTTCAGGTGTTTGATTGGTCAGTTCCTCCAGAGGGAGAGCGACGTTGTCGCGGACATTGCGCGAGCTTAGCAGCGCCGAATACTGGTAAACCATCCCGATACGCGTGCGAATTTGTTGCAATTTGCGCCGGGAGAGTCGGCTGATTTCGAATTGTTTGAAAAAAATCGAGCCCGCGTCGGACTCCAGGATACCGAGGATAAGGCGCAGAATAGTGCTCTTACCGCTGCCGCTCTGACCCATGATGACGAGGCGTTGCTGCGGTTCGACTTCGAACGAGACGCCATCGAGCACTTTTTTTTCTTCGAACTGCAAGTGCACGTCGCGCAGTTCGACCACGGCAGGAATGGGCGCGCTCATGGGAAAAAAACGACGTAGACGATATTAAAGATCGTATCAAAACCGATCACCGTCGTAATTGCCGTGACGACGCTCGATGTCGTGGCAGTGCCGACGCCAGCGGCGCCGCCCTTTACGTTCAAACCGCGGTAACAGGCGATGGCTGCGATGAGCAGGCCAAAGAGAAAACTCTTGGCCACGCCCGTAATGATGTCGCGCATGAGCAAGGAATGAATGACGAGATCGTTGAAATAAACGAACGCGATGCTGAAGTAGGCGCGCGAAATGAGGCTCGTCGCCACGATGGCAGCGATACTCGAAATGATGGAAAGACATGGCATAAGCGAAAACAGCGCGAGAACGCGCGGCGCCACCAAAAAACGCAGCGGACTAATCCCCATCGCTTCGATCGCTTCCACTTCTTCGTTCACCTCCATCGTCCCCAGTTCGGCGGTAAAAGCCGCGCCGATGCGCGCCGCGAGCATGATGCCGGTAAGCAACGGTCCGAGTTCACGAGTAAAAGCAATCGCGACCAGACCCGGAACCAGACGTTCGGTGCCGAAACGTTGTAGTTGATAACCGGTCAGCAGCGCCATGGTCAGGCCCAGGAAAAATGAAACCATCGCCACCAGCGGAACGGAGCCGACACCGGCGCGCTCAGTGTGACGGAAGAAACTCGCGGCGCGAAATGGTCGCCGGCCGCGCCGGACGTTATCCATCGTTTCGGTAAACGTGCTGATGATGAACCAAAACATCCCGCCCACCTCACGCAGAAAATTGCGCCCGAGATGGCCGATTCCCTGCACGACGACGACGGGATTAGTCTCGAACGTGTCGGCAGCTTCGCCGGTTTGGTTTTCGTTTTCCCCCATGTTCAGGGGGAACGTGCCTTAGTTCGCCTCCGTGAAAAGTGAAATGCACGTCGCCCGCAAGGCGACGGCTACAGCCGGCGGCTTGGAACGCCGCTCCTCGATGGCGGGGAGGCAGGCTATGCTCTGCCGGGAATCTCTTCCGCATGAGCGCACTTGAACATTTACGCCAGACACTGGAACACCTACATTCAACGAATCGATTTACGTCTGGTAAGTCGTTAGGCGCTTGCTTGTGAAATTGACTATCAAACATTTTTCCGCTATCGCGCTCGTCGCGCTCATCGCGACGCCACAGCTCAACGGTCAGGACAAATCGATGAACCAAAAGCAGAAGAAGTTCGCCCTGGCCATCCATGGTGGTGCCGGCACGATCGATCCAAGTAAAATGACGCCGGAATTGGAGCGCGCGCATCGCGATGCTCTGGAACGCTCGCTTCGCGCCGGGTTCGCTATTTTGGAAAAAGGCGGGTCGAGTCTCGATGCGGTGGAAGCGTGTGTGCGCGTGTTGGAAGACGATCCGCATTTCAATGCCGGCAAGGGTGCGGTTTTTACCGATGCCGGCACGAATGAGCTCGATGCTTCGATTATGGATGGCAAGACGCTCAAAGCCGGCGCAGTTGCGAGCGTAAAACACATCAAGAATCCGATCAGTCTCGCGCGCATGGTGATGGAGAAATCGCCGCACGTGATGATGGATGGCGCTGGAGCGGAAACGTTCGCCAAACAAAACGGAGTCGAACTCGTCGATGCGAAATATTTTTATACGGAAGAGCGCTGGCAGGCGTTGCAGCGCGTGAAAGACGCGGAAAAGAAAGCGGGCGGCGGCGCGGGAAAGAGTTTCATTATTTCCGATCGGGATCTGCACGGGACCGTCGGAGCAGTGGCGCTCGATCAAGCTGGGAACATTGCGGCAGCAACTTCCACCGGCGGCCTAACGAACAAAAAAGCGGGACGCATCGGTGACTCGCCGATCATTGGCGCCGGGACCTACGCGAATAACGCCACCTGCGCCGTTTCCGCTACGGGCGACGGAGAATATTTCATCCGCTCGGTCGTCGGCCACGATGTCAGTGCATTAATGGAATATCGCGCGATGCCGTTGGCGAAGGCGGCGCAGGAAGTTCTCGATAAAGTCGCCAAGCTCGGCGGCACCGGCGGTCTCATCGCGATTGATCGCAAGGGAAATATCACGCAGCCGTTTAACACTTCCGGAATGTATCGCGGGTCGATCGACGAAACGGGCAAGAGCAAGATCGCCATTTACCGTTGAGGTAACTTTTGTGAACAACACCTTTTGTCATGTCGAGCGAAGTCGAGACATCTCTTACTGTTCAACGGGACTGACAGCAACAATGAGAGATTCCTCGACTTCGCTCGGAATGACATATCTGTTCAACCGAGCCAGGTAATCTCATGCTTCCGGCTATTTCCGTTGTTGTTCCTTGCTTCAACGAAGCCGGACGGATCGGAGAAACTTTGCGACTTACACTGGATTATCTCGGCAAAGTTGCGCCCGAAAGCGAACTCATCGTGATCAATGACGGTTCTACCGACGCCACTGGCGAAAGTGTTCGCGAAGTTCTTGCCGAGCCGACGAATGTCGAGACACGTTTGCTCGAAAATTTTCCGAATCGCGGTAAAGGCGCAGCTGTTCGCACGGGCTTACTTTCAGCGACACGGCCGATTGGGCTCTTTACCGATGCCGATTTATCGACCCCGATCGATGAGATGCCGAAGTTGATCGAACCAATTGCGGCCGGTGAGGTGGACATTGCATTTGGCTCGCGTGCGCTCAATCGCGATTTGATCGGGCATCACCAGCCCTGGCGCCGCGAACAAGCCGGTCGCATTTTTAATCTGATCGTGAGGCTCGCGACCGGGTTGCCTTATTGGGACACGCAGTGTGGCTTCAAAGCCTTTCGGCTCGCGGCCTGCCGGCCGATTCTCGAAGCCGCGCACGTGATTGGGTTCGGGTTCGATGTGGAACTGCTCTATCTCGCGGAGCAGGCACATTTGCGCATTCGCGAGATTCCAGTGCGCTGGAATCATTACGATGGCAGCAAGGTCCGTATGGTGCGCGACAGCCTGCGCATGCTGCGCGAAATTTCTTCGCTGCGGCGAGCTGGGGTAGGGGCGATTGACCCAATCGCCCGGGCGGTTCGGTGAACCGCCCCTACTTCTTAACGATCTCGGCGTTCTCAAGCATCTTGACTCCGCCGTTGCTCGCCATTTTGCCTTTGAGCGTGATGGTTTTGCCGGCGTATTCGGCGAGTTCGTCATTCATCGGTTTGTGCTCGCCGACGACGAGATAAACTTTGCCGTCGCTCACAATGCCAACCGGTCCGCCGCCCTTGATGCATTTCGCCGCACAATCCGCGTGCTTATCGCCCATCGCATTGTGATCGACGTAACACATCATGTCGACGATCTCGCCGGTAACGGTTTTATCAGCCCCGACGTCGAGATTATCTTTCCCGGGATCGTGAGCGAGCGCGATTGGCGCAGTGGCGAGTGCCGTCGAGAAAACGATCGCAACGGTCGCTTTCGCAAACGTAAAGCTTCTGCTGTTTGGATAAGTCATGCCGAAAAGCTCGGACGTTTTCATCCGACGTCAATGCTGCTCAAAGTGCGTCGCGGAATCTCAGCGCTATCAAGGAGCGGCGACTTCCAAGTCGCCGAAAAAATGTCGGCGCTCTGGAGAGCGCCGCTCCTTGGTAGCTTATAGAAGCGCGACGATTAGCGTGTGCGCTCGATCAATTCAGCAAACTGCGAGAAGAAGTAGCTCGCGTCATGCGGGCCGGGCGCGGCTTCGGGATGATATTGCACACTGAAAATCGGCAGGTCGCGATGTCGCATCCCTTCCACCGTGCCGTCATTAAGATTGATGTGCGTGACTTCGATTTCTTTCGGAAGCGAATCGGGATCGACCGCGAAACCATGATTCTGCGAAGTGATCGCCACTTTTCCTGTGCGCAAATCTTTCACCGGTTGATTTCCGCCGCGGTGTCCGAATTTCAATTTGAAAGTGCGCCCGCCAAAAGCGTAGCCGAGCACTTGATGCCCAAGGCAAATACCGAAGATCGGTTTTTTGCCCATCAGATCGTGCACCGCTTCATGGGCGTAAGGAAGAGCTGCGGGATCGCCGGGGCCGTTTGAGAGAAAGATCCCGTCCGGATTCGAAGCGAGCGCAACCTCGGCCTTTGTTGCGGCGGGCAGAACGGTCACGCCAAAACCGTGCTGGCGGAGCAGCCGCAGAATGTTTTCCTTCAAACCATAATCATAAGCAGCGATGCGAAAACGAATCGGCGGCAACTTGTGTTTTCCACTCTCGCCGTTTGCGATCGACCACGGCTGGCTGAGTCGATCTTCCGGATCCCATTGATAAGGCTTTGCGGTTGAAACCTCGCGCACGTAATCCATTCCGATGACGCCGTCTCCCTCGACCGCTCGCCGCGTGGCTTCCTCGGGCGACATTTCTTCAGTCGTTAGACAAGCCTTCATCGCGCCGCGTTCGCGCAGATGTCGCGTGAGCGCGCGCGTGTCGATACCCTGCACGCCCGGAATTTCCCACTCGCGCAAATATTCATCGAGCGATTTTTCCGAGCGCCAGTTGCTCGGCGTTTCAGTCAGCTCTTCAATGACGAAGCCGCGCACATGCGGCGATGCGCTTTCCTGATCGAGCGCATTTGTCCCGTAATTCCCAATCAGCGGATAAGTCATCGCCACGATTTGGCCGCGATACGATGGGTCGGTCAGCACCTCCTGATAGCCGGTCATGGAAGTGTTAAAGCAAATCTCGCCGACTCGTGTGCCCGTTGCGCCAAATGATTCACCTTCGAACAATCTTCCGTCTTCGAGGGCGAGGACCGCGCGCATATGGGCGCGAACATCGAACATCCAACATCGAACGTCCAACGCCGAATCACTTCGATGTTCGATGTTGAATGTTCGATGTTTTCCCAAACAAAAAATGCCCGAACCAAAATTGGTCCGGGCATTCTGCAAAAGTTTTACCCCACCGATGCCGTTTAGATGGATATCCCGTTCCCTTTCGGTAACGGGCGGATAACCGTCGCGAGAGCGTCTGACGTCCAATTAAGGCATGCCATCTTCTCCACTGCGACCAAGCCTCCTTAGTCAATCAAATATCGGTTCGGGAATCACACCTGGTATCTCGAACATCGCAGGGTAAATTTTTGAAAGTCGCCGGTAGAGGATTGAAAGAAGACGCAAATAGGTCTTTGAAACTCTCAACCCTCAACGGGCAACTCTCACTCGGCTTTCAAAGAACTATTAGAACTATTCGCGTAATTCCGCCGCGAGTTCCCGCTTTAAACGTTCGCGAATTCTCGCATGGATCACACTCACTTCGTCGTTCGTCAGTGTCCGGTTTTTGTCCCGGTATGTCAACGAATAAGCCAGCGACTTGCGTGCCGCGCCGAAACTTTCTGCTTGCTTTCCGCTGAAAAGATCGAACAACTCCACGCCCTCCAGCAGCGGTTCTTTTGCGCCTTCGATTACGGCAAGAATTTCCGCATGCGTTGTCTTTTCCGGCACGATCATCGCAATATCGCGTCTCACGGCTGGGAACTTTTCCAACTCGCGAAATTTCTTCGCGCGATCATTCATTCCTCCTACCGCTTCCAAATTTATCTCGGCAACAAAAACGGGATTTTCAGCGCCGAGGATCGATGCGTGCCGCGCCGCCAGTTGACCGATGCAACCAACTACTTTGTCGCCCGCGGAAACTTCTGCGCCCATCGCGAGGTCGGGATGTTTCATCGTCCGAAAAGCCAGATGCTTCGTCACCGATTCGAGCGCTCCTTTGATGTCAAAAAAATCCAGCGCGCGTTTCGTCGTGCTTCGCCAATCGGGCGCGTCTTGCACCTTGCCTGCGAACGAAAACGCCAGTCGCCGCTCTTCGTTTCCATTTACAGCGTCGAACACTCGTCCCATTTCGAAGAGCCGGATGCTTTCCGCGCCGCTGCGGATGTTGCGCGCAATCACTCCCAGCATTCCAGGAAGCAGACTTGGGCGCAGCAGAACATGATCTTCACTCAATGGGTTGCGCAGTTCGAGCGCGCTCTCGGCAAATGCGCCACCGCGGGCTGCGCGCGAAATAAGTGTCGACGTTCGCACTTCTGAAATTCCGCGCGCCACTATGCGGTGCCGTATTGCGGCGTCGAAATCGTGAGAGCGGTCTGCTTCACTTGTCGCAGAGAAACGGCTGCGGTCCGTCCCGCTGATTTTATCCACGCCATGCGCGCGCACGACTTCTTCGATCAGATCCACGCTGCGTTGCAGATCGCGGCGATAACTTGGAATGCTCCAGCTCGATGTTTTCTTTAAGCTTTTGGTTTTGCGCAGGCCGAACCGCTTCAAGATCGAATCGACCGTTTCTGTTGGAATCTTGATTCCAAGAAGCTGATCGCACTTCTCATACTCGAGATGCACATCGGAAACGCGGGCTGGAATTTCGCCAGCTGTCGCAATCTCTTTGGCCGGTTTTCCACCGGCTAGTTCGCGCATCAATTCGATGGCGCGCGCTGAGGCCGGGAGCACCATTTCGGGATCGACGCCGCGCTCGAAACGATAGCTCGCATCACTCGGCAGGCCCAGCGTGCGCGCCGTGCGCCGAATGCTGGCCGGGGAAAAATAGGCAGCTTCCAGCAAGATGTTTCGTGTCGATTCCGTCACCCCCGTCTCTTCCCCGCCCATTACTCCGCCGATTCCGACAGCGCGCGCAGAGTCCGCGATGACAAGATCTCGACTCGTTAGGGAATACGTTTTCCCATCGAGGGCGAGAAATTTCTCTTCATCGTCGGCGAGCCGGACATTGATCTGGCCTTTCAACTTATCGGCGTCGAACGCGTGAGTCGGCTGGCCGAGCTCGAGCATTACGAAATTGGAAATGTCCACGATGTTGTTGATGGAGCGAATGCCGACCGCTTCGATCTTTGCGCGCAGCCATTCTGGACTGGGACCGATAGTCACATTTTCAATCCTGCGCGCCGAATAGAACGGACATTCATGAAGCGCTGTGATCTTGACGATATCTGCCGCCGCTGTTGTAGCTGCCGCCGTCACCGGCGGCAGTCTGCCGCTGATGACAGCGGCAGCTACATCTCGCAGCGCTGCAATCTCGCGGGCCAATCCGAAATGGCTCAGCAGGTCTCCACGATTCGGCGTGATCTCGACATCCAGGATTGTATCTTCGGGAAATAACGAACCGATCGGCGCGCCGACTTTAGATTCGTTAGGCAAAATCAACAAACCGGCGGCATCATCGGAGAGACCAAGTTCTCGGCCGCTGCACAGCATTCCCTGGGACTCGACATCGCGCAGTTTGCTCACGCCGATTTTCAAGTCGTTAGGCAAAACCGCTCCGGGCATCGCGAGCGGAACTTTGTCGCCCACTTTGTAATTCTTCGCGCCGCAAACGATCTGCCGCGGTTTGCCGCTGCCGTCATCGACGGTACAAACGGTGAGGCGATCGGCGTTTGGGTGTTGAGAGGATGCGGTGATTTGCGCGACAACGACGTTCTCGAAGTTCGCGCCGCGTTTTTCGATCCCTTCAATCTCAACGCCCGCGAGTGTCAACAATTCCGCCAGTTCGTCGACGCTTGCAGGCAACTCGACAAACTCGCGCAACCAATTAACGGAAAATTTCATTCTTACGCGCCCCTCTTTGTCATTCCGAGCGCAGTCGAGGAATCTCTTACTCTTGATTCCGGCACGTTAAGAGATGTCTCGACTTCGCTCGACATGACACGCAGGCAGATCATGCGAATTGTTTCAAAAACCGCAGATCGTTCTGCGCGAAAAAGCGAATGTCAGGAATGCCGAATAAAATCATCGCCAGCCGATCCATGCCGAGTCCAAAGGCAAATCCCGTCCACTTTTCCGGGTCGTAAGCGGTATCGTTGCGCGCGAGATTCACTTCTTCGAAAACGGCCGGATGCACCATGCCGGACCCGCACACTTCAATCCATTGCTCACCGCCTTTGAGCGCCTTGGATTTCACATCGATTTCGAAACTCGGCTCGGTGAATGGAAAATAATGCGGCCGAAAGCGCACCGCCGTCTCCGGACCGAAAAGTTCGTGCATCAAAAATTCCAAGGTCCCTTTCAAATCCGCGACGCTGACATTTTCATCCACATACAAGCCCTCGATCTGATGAAATTGTGCGCTGTGGGTTGCATCGACTTCATCGCGGCGATACGCCGCGCCCGGCGCAATGACGCGAATCGGCGGTGGCGCGGATTCCATCGTGCGGATCTGCACGGTGGAGGTATGCGTGCGCAACAATCGGCCATCGGGTAAATAAAAAGTATCCTGTTCGTTTCGCGCCGGATGATCGGGCGCGGTGTTGAGCGCGTCGAAACAATGCCATTCCGTTTCGACATCGGGACCATCGGCCAGCGCGAATCCCATGCGCCGGAAGATTTGAATGGCGCGATCGAGCATTTGCGTGAGCGGATGAATGCTTCCCAATTCGGCACGCGTGCCGGGTAGTGAAATATCGATGTTAGCGAGCGCAGCGATTTCCTGCGCGTCGCGCAATCGCTGCGCGTTTTCTTCAATCGCGGCGGTGACTGAAGTCCGCGCTTCGTTGAGGAGCTTGCCAATGATCGGTCGCTCTTCCTTGCTGAGCGATTTCATCTGCTCGCTCCAGGCGGCGATGCTGCCGCTGCGCCCAAGATATTTTACACGCGCGGCCTCGAGCGCCTGGTCGTTGGCCGCCGCAGCGATCTCGCGCAAGGCAGCGTCTCGCAATTCTTCCAGTGGATGAGACATCGGATTGTGAATCGTTGAATCGTTACATCGTTACATCGGAAAATCGATTCACGATTTAACGAATCACGAGTTGCGATTCAGCAACTCACGCGGCCTTCTTCGATTTCGATTTATTCTCGAGTGCCGCCTTCACCTGTTCGACGATTCCCTTGAACACTGGTTCGTCGTTAATCGCGATGTCGGAAAGAATCTTCCGATCAAGTCCGATGTTCGCGGCTTTAATCCCCTCGGCAAATCGGCTGTAGGTGAGTCCGTGCGCCCGCACCGCCGCATTCAAGCGTTGGATCCAAAGATAGCGAAAGGTGCGCTTGCGTGTTTTGCGATCGCGATAGGCCCAATACTTGCCTTTCATCGTCGCGTCTTTGGCGTAGCGAAAAAGTTTCGATCGACGGCCGCGATAACCTTTCGCGGATTTGACGACGCGTTTACGGCGCTCCCGGCTGGCGGGAGCATTGGTTGCTCTTGGCATTTTGTTTTACTCCGAAATTCTCGGAGCTCCTCTTTCAGCGAGTTGTTTGTTTTTTTTGTTCTGCTCGACCTCACTCGCTGATTTGGCGTGTCGTAATGAAATCGCCAGGTGGGCAGAATCTTAGGGACGGCAACAATAGCCGCAGACCTCGATCCGACAACCGGTTTCCTGTAGCGGCGGTCTATGAACCGTCGCACTTATTTGCCAGAGGGTTTTTCTCTGCAGTCGTCGGTAGCGCCAGCTACAACGGGGAAATATGCGACGGTCATAGACCGCCGCTACAGAAGAAAAAGGGCATTGGTGCGCGCGGCAGTTTTTCCTAAGCTCCATCGCGTATGCCTTGGCTGAGTCGACACCGCTTGTTGATTCTGGGCGCGATCTGCGCCTTTTGGACTGCGTTGATGCTGCTCGGCAATTTTTTTCCGGCCGCACCGTTTATCTCGGTGCCGTGGCGGGGCGAGCAAAGCTTCGAGGACTTGCTGCGCCGCGAAGGACGCACAACAGCGACCCGCGACGATTTCGTTTTCCTCGGGGTCGATCAAAGCACGCTCGAAATGCCGCCGCTGTCGCCGGAAGAGCTGGCAAACAATCGCGCATTTCAGTTGATGACGGCGAAGCAATTCCCGTGGTCGCGCGAAGTCTGGGCGATCCTGCTCGACAAACTTTTCGCGGCGGGCGCGCGTCTGGTTATGTTCGATTTCGTTTCTAATCCGCCTAACGAGGGCGATGCGGCTTTTCATGAAGCTTTGGAAAAATACCGCGGCCGCGTGGTTGTCGGCGCCAATATCGACGTCGCGGAGGCCAACCAGATTATTACGCCTAACGAGCAGTTGATTCCGTCACCAGCGATGGCGGACGATCGCGTTGGGTATGTCAATTTCTGGTCGGATCCGATTGATGGAAAGGTTCGTGCGGCAAACTTCACTACCTCGGTCCGTCAATTGGCCGGACTTCCGCCCTATCCCGGCGACGAAATTTTCGAATCGTTTTCGGCGCGCGCGATCGAGAAACTCGGACACGCGGCGGACGTTCCGCGCGACCAACGCGCACATTTGATCCGCTTCAGTGGGAACGACGCTTATGGAGCGCGATCTCTTTACGAGGTTTTCGATCCGAAGTTGTGGCATGCCAATTACAAAGACGGCGCGTTTTTCAATAACAAAGTCGTTCTCGTCGGCGCAGCCTCACAGATTGCGCATGATGTTGTGGTCACGCCGATGACGCCGGCCATGCCGGGACCGGTGCTGCACTTGCAAACCATGGCGGCGGCGATGCAGCACGAATTTCTGCGGCTGACGACTCTCGCGACGGATTACACTTTGCTTGGGGCGGCCGGAGTTCTGGCCTGGGGTCTGATTGCGTTTGTCCGCCGACCGATCGTGTGCATCGCGACTCTGGCCGGAATGGTCGTCGTATATTTGCTCATCGTCCGACTCGCCTATGATCGAACGGGTTTGCTGCTGTTCACGGTCCCGGTTCTCGGAGCGTTCCTCTCCAGCGCGCTCTTCTCGTTAGGCCTCGAGTATACGCTCGAACGCCTCGAGAAAGTTCGGACTCGTCGCACTCTGGAACGTTACGTTTCGAAAAATCTGGTAAAGGAGATTCTCGACAATCCGGGAAGCTATTACAGCAGTCTGCGCGGTGTGCGCATTCCGGCGACGATTTTGTTTTCCGACGTGGTGGGCTTTACCGCGCTCACGGAAAGCGCCGATCCTGAAGCACTCGTTAGGCAATTAAACGAATATCTCAGCCGCATGACGGCGGCGGTTTTCGATAATGGCGGGACGCTTGATAAGTTCATTGGCGATGCGGTGATGGCGGTGTGGGGAAATGTGCGCAGCCGTGGTTGCGCCGAAGATGCGAAATCCGCGGCCCGCGCGGCGCTGGCCATGCGCCGCGAGCTTTGGACTCTTAACCAGAAATGGTTTGCGCAGGGCATTGTCCCGTTTGCGATCGGAATGGGAATCAATCAAGGCGACGTGCTTGTGGGAAATATCGGCTCGCAACAAAAGGCGGACCCCACGGTTATCGGAGATTCGGTTAATCTCGCTTCGCGTCTGGAAGGGCTGACGCGAACCTATGGGGTAGATATTTTACTGGGCCCGACTGCGACAGAATTTGTGCGCGATGAATTTTATGTGCGCAGCGTGGCCCGCGTTCAGGTCAAAGGGAAAACGGAGCCGGCCGAGATTTCTGCTTTGCTCGGCCCGCGGGACAAACCGTTTGATGCAGATTTGCTGCACGCTCTGGAAATGTATGAAGAGGGTTTCCGGAAATTTCGGGCGCGTGACTTCGCGGGCGCGGCCCAATTATTTGAGCACTTTCTGAAAGCGTATCCCGAAGATGTTTTGGCGAGCACCTATTATGATCGCGCGCTTGGATATCAAAAAGAGCCTCCAGCCGAGACATGGAACGCGGTCGAAGTCTTCAAAGTGAAGTGAGCATCCGATGTTCACCAGTCAAGCCACCAGAACAACGGGTCTAGGCCAGCAGGATGACTTCGATTGCCGATTGCACAATAACCAGAAGCAGAACGGCGAACGCGACTTTGCCTGAAAGTCTGGCGATTTTCGTGTCGATGAAAAGGAATGCAGCCAAAGAAAAGCAAAGCAGCGACGGCAAGATGAGACGCGGCGTCCAATATCCGAAGAGTGCGCCGGCGTAGACAAAAGGAATCGGAAGGAACATAAGCAGAAAAAAGGCAATCCCCAGAAGAGTGGCGACATCCTCGCGGGCGAGTTGATTTTTCCAGAGATTCTTTACTGCTCGAAACAAGGCCCAAGGCGTGCCGATCAAAGCGCAGAGAGTCCAGAGAACTCCCAGAGACATTGAGGCTACCATCACGGGCGTCTTCCATGGGCGCCGTATTTTCTGATCGGGTATCAGCACGCGGTTGATACTTTGCGGGACGGTTAAAACCTGAAAAAGGTTCATCGTATCGGTAAAGATACCCAGGTGCGATAAGGCGAGGTAGCTATGGCGGTGCGCCGCGAGAATCTCGCGTTTGAAGTACTCTGGAGCTTTGAAAAGTTGCGCGTCGTTCAGCTTTACGGAAAAGAGGTCCTTATAGTCCATGTCCGGGGCTGTGCCAGGTGCCAGCCAATGCTTTTCTGTATTATAGCCATGCGTTTTGCTGCTCGCCCAAAAGCTGTAGAGCGATAAAGCCGAAGGAAGAAGCAAGATGAGAGTGCAGGTTGTAACAAAGCGCTTGAAGCTCCAGGCACGCTTTCTCCAGAGGCTGCCAATGATAAGGAAGACCATCGGCAGTAGAGCCATGAAGCTGTATTTGGTGCCAATGGACAGCGTGAGTCCCAATCCAAGATATGCCGCATTCTTCGCCTCCGAACTTTTCTCGGATAAGAACTTGTCGAAAAGAAAAAGCAGGAGGACGAAGAACGGAATTACCGCGGAGTCGGTGCCGATTGTCGTCGCGTGGATGACTCGGACCGGCAGGAACGCGAGGAAAAAAACGAGCGCCAAATGAATAAGCGGCGATGCAAAGCGGCGCTGGGAATATAAGGCGAACCACCATATCGCCAGTGCGTTAATGGCCGCCTGTACGATCGAGAGAGTAATAGGAAATCCGTTGTTCCGTCCTATGGCAACGAACAGCGCGTGACCCAGGAGATAGTAGGTCGGTGGGCTGGTGGTGGAAAAATCGAAGATCTTGGGCCATTCGATTAGTCGGGCGAAATGAGTGTTGTAGTCAGGACCAACGTAGCCGCCGCGAAAGGCGGCGAAGACTGAGAGAAGAAAGGAGATGGCAAGGGCAGCCAGCCAAAGGACTTTCGTTTTCCGATCGCGAAGCAATATGGGATAAGTCTCGTCTTGACTCATCGCGTTTGAGCTTTTCCGATGAGCGCATTCCAGAACGTGTGGGTTTCCGCCGGTAGGTTCCCGTCCCCTGCCAGCCACGAAGCCGTCTCGAGCGAGTTGAGAGCAATCGAAAGAACAACCAGGCCGACGATTGCATATTGTGCGCGGCGCAAAGCGATCCCGCCTTTCCGCAGGAATACTACCAGGCAGAAGATTAGAAAGGATAAGACTCGGCCGTGTACCTCTGGGCGAGGGTAAAGTAGGACAAGATACAGACGACCTGCACGAACAGCGCTGCCGCGATTCCTCGATCGAACCAGTCAGTCCGTTTCGGCAGGCAGAGGCAAACGATTCCCCCAATGGCCCCAAGGAGAAGCCAGCCTGAGCACCATGGGATGGACAAATAGGTTTCGCTGAAGGGAAGGGATGAGAAAGGCGAATCGCCGAAGAAACGTCGGCTGGCGGTGACGAAGGGGAAGCGAGCGTCAAAGGAGGGTAACCGCAGGCTAAAGTAGTCTGCGAAGTTAAAAGGTATCCGACGCAGACTAAGCATTCCGTATTTGTGTACGAATTCCTTGTGAACCGGATTGATGTAGTAATCGAAACTGATGCCCAGTAACGTGTGGAACTTCGCGTAGCTCAGCAAAAAGTGAAATGCCAGGCCCGCGCCAATTGGAATAAGGAGCGCGCTCAGGCGAGATAGGCGGGCTTCTCGTGGCAGGCGCAGGGCGAGAAGAGGAGCGATGAGAAGCAAAGAGGTGCCAAAGGTTACTCGCGAAAGTAATGCTCCGACCGCGCACACCGAAAACCCAAGCAAACATCCGGTTAGCTCGCGGACCCTGGGCGCTTCGACATCGGCAGGCAAAGAAAAGGGCGGCCACTGACCAAGCAAAGCCCCACACCACGGCTTCATTATAAATGGAGAGATTTCCCAGTAGGAAAAGAAGCGGTGAGCCGAAGGCAAAGCCCACAACACAAGCGTTGCCAACCCAATTGCGCGCGCGAGCGGAAAGTAGCGAGGAACGCAGGCTGTCGCCTGCCAACCCGGCAAAAGCAAACAATGCCATCACTCCCGCGCAGAACCCGGAGAAGCGCGACCACATTCCGCGTCCTGCGGGGTAGAGCAAATTCAAGGGAATGCGCAGCAAAGCGGGGAAGGGGCCAAAATACATCCGCACCTGTCCATCAACGATCATCGCTTCGGGACGAATCGCTTCAACGTCTACGCCTGCATCTCCTCGCAACAGATATTCGGCCTGGGAATCGTATGCCTCGCCCAACACCTCTTTGACAAAAATCTGGCGCCCGCCCGTGGTCGTAATGATCCAAAAAAGAAGACTCATTGCGATGGTGACCGGTAGAAGTCTGGGATGTCGTTGTTCTTCGGGCATGGGCTGGATCTGAGTCTGCAAGACGTTACCTAACGACAATCGGAACCGGCAAGTTGCAAGCGACTCATAAAAACGTGGGATCGACGATTACTCCGACGGCGAGCGATCGCGCGCGCCGCAGTGTTTCAGTAGCCAAAACCGTGCTTGCAGGGTAGAGGAATCGGCGTGACAACCGAACCACGGCATTTTCACTTTCTCGGGATCGGCGGAACCGCCATGGGGGCGGTGGCGAGTGCTCTGCGTGAACGTGGATTTGTCGTCACCGGTTCGGACGAAAATATTTATCCGCCGATGTCGACGTTTTTGGAAAAGCGCGGCGTTGCATTCAACCAGGGTTATCGCGCGGAAAATATTCCCGCCGATGTGGACATCGTTGTCATCGGCAATGCCATGACGCGCGGCAATCCGGAATTGGAAGCGGTGCTCAGCCGGAAACTCTATTATCTTTCGCTGCCGGAAACGTTGAAGCAGTTCTTCCTGCGCGGCCGCCACAATCTTGTCATCACTGGGACACATGGCAAGACGACGACCACGGCCCTGCTCGCGTGGATCCTGACGAGTGCCGGGCTGAAACCCAGCTACATGATTGGCGGCATTCCGAAAAATCTCGGGCAAGGTGCGCTCTTCAATGACTCGAAGTATTTCGTGATCGAAGGGGACGAATACGACACGGCGTTTTTCGATAAGCGCTCGAAGTTCATTCATTACCTGCCCGAGCTCTTGGTCATCAACAATATCGAGTTCGATCATGCCGATATTTTTCATGATCTGGAGGAGATCAAGCTGAGCTTTCGCCGCCTCATAAATATCGTGCCGCAAAACGGAATGGTGTTGCTCAACGGCGACGATCCGAATTGCGTCGAGGTCGCACAAAAATCTCTGGCGCCGCTGGTGGAGGTGGGATTTTCGCCCAATTGCGCGCAACGCATTCGCGACGTGACCTATTCATTGACAGGTTCGCATTTCGTTCTCGGCGAAGAGGAATTCGAATTGCCGTTGATCGGCGAGTTCAACGTGCGCAACGCCGCCATGGCCATTTCCGCCGCCAAATTTTACCAGGTCCCTAACGAGAAGATCCAGAAGGCGCTCAAGGAATTTGAAGGCATCGCGCGACGGCAGGAAGTGCGTGGCGAAGCGCGCGGAGTGAAGGTGATTGACGATTTTGGACATCATCCGACCGCGATTACGCAGACGATGCATGCGTTGCGGCACCGCTACCCGGGTCACAGGATTTGGGCGGTGTTTGAGCCGCGCTCGAATACGACGCGGCGCGCGGTGTTCCAGCAGCAACTGCCGGATGCTTTGAGTCTGGCGGACGGAGTTTTCATTTCGGAGGTGGCGCGGATCGAGCAAATCCCCGAGGCGGAGCGGCTGAATCCCGAGCGAGTGGTGGAAGCGATCGCGAAATCGGGGAGGCCTGCGTTCTATGAAAAAAATGCGGAGGCAATTATCGACCGTTTAGTGCCGATGGTGCAGCAGAACGACGTGGTGGCGATTTTCAGTAATGGCGGATTCGATCGCATCCACGAGAAGTTGCTCGAGAGATTGCGCGCTTAGGCGTTTTTTCTCTGACTGTTACGAACTGTGATCGTGCACGATGCGCCAGCCATCCGGCCCGCGGCGGAAGATGAGCGTGAAACGTCCGCGCGGATGATCGCTTTTTCGTTTTAGCTCCCATCGACCAAGCACGACGGCCGCGTCCGGACCGAGAGGCGTGATCTCGAGATCGGAGAATGTGAGATGCCCCATCTCTTCCGCGGTCGCGTATTTTTTCCTGTAACGATCCCGCACGGTTTGCCATCCGCGTGTGATCGTATTGCCGGAAACAAAGACCGTCGTGCGCGACCGCGCATAACCATTCATAAAGCCGTCGATATCGCCGCGGTTCCATGCGGCCTCCTGCGCGGCCATGACCGCGCGAATGGCGGCGGGCATTTCTTTAGCGTGCGTTTCGGCTCCGATTGTTGTACCAACTAAGAGGAACAAAACCCATCCACAGAATATTCGACGAAGCATGATCCGATTCTTTATTCGCAAATCTCACCCAGGGTCGATTAAATGCATAACGCACTTTGGCGACAAAAGTGCTTTAACCTATTGCGTGGCTGGCGTAAAAAAGGTAAGCAAGTTGACCCAGTCCCCACAAACCACTAAATAACATCGTGTTCCGCCTCTCGTGTATTGCGGGTGTTTGCATCCTAACGTGCGCTTCGGCCCTTGCCCAAGTGGCCCCCGGCACGTCCATGGCAGTGGGGCCGCGCCCCACGCCGCCGCGCGCGACAGGTAATCCATCGACGGTCCCGCCCGACCAGACAATGGCGCCGGAGGAGGAAGTGAGATTGCAGTTTCCCAATAGCGATGTCGTCGATGTGCTGCGTTATTACGAAGAGCTGACGGGCAAAAAGTTGATCATGGACAATAACGTGGTCGGCAAGGTCAACATCTTCATCGCCAAACCGGTCACGCGCGATGAAGCCATCCGTATCATTGAGATGAATCTGCTGCTCAATGGTTACTCACTTAGTGCCGGCCGAAGGCGACATCGTGAAAGTTATCGGCACCGGAAAAAATCCGCGCACGGCCGGTGTGCCCATCATCTCGGACGAAGCGGATATTCCCGAAGGCGATCACGTTATCAGTTATCTTTTTAAACTGCGCTACGCCGATCCGCAGGAGTTGCAGCAGGTGCTCGGGCAGTATCTTTCGCCTCCGCAGCCTTACACTTCGTTTCTCGCGCTCCCGAAATCGTCGAGCATTCTGGTCACGGAAAATTCCAGCGTGATTCGCACGCTCGTGCGCATCATCGATCAGATCGACGTCGCGCCGGCGGAAGTGGTGAGCGAGTTCATTAAACTCGAGCGTGCCGACGCCAGCAAAGTGGTCGACATGCTGAAAGATGTTTTCGAAAAAGGAAACCAGGCCGGCACCACACCTGGCGCTCCAAACTTTCCCGGTGGCGCACGCGCAGTGCGGCCCGTGGTGCCAGTTCCGCAGCAGCCTCAGGCTGAGAGCGACGTGGGAGCCCTCATCGGACTTTCGGAAGATTCTGTCGTTGTCGGAAAAATAAAGGTCGCCGCCGATGTGCGCACCAATCGCATCCACGTCATCACGCGTCCGGTCAACATGCCGTTTGTGCGCAAATTGATTGCGGAGTTTGATGCAAATGTAGATTTTGCGAAACCGGTCACGCGTCCATTGCGCTTCATTTCCGCAAGCGACGTCTTGCCGGTGCTTGTGCAAGCCTTGACCGAGCCGGGCGAAAATCAGCAGGGTGCCGAGGGAGGCGGACAAGGTGGACAGCAAAATCAGCAAAACTCACGGCGGAATCCCACCGCCTCGACATCGAATCCCTACACCGGCGGCAGCGACTCTGGCAGTAACTTGAATGTTTCCGAAGAACTTTCGACGGAGTCGGTCGATACGACCCCGAAAGCGGTCACGATTGGTAACGCAAAGATTATCGCCGACCAACGCGCCAATTCCATAATAGTGCTCGGGAATCGCGAAGTAGTCCTAAAGGTTTCGAAAATTCTCGACCAGATGGATGTGAGAGCGCCGCAAGTGGCCTTAAGCACGGTGATTGGGGAACTCGGGTTGAACAACGAAGAACAGTTCGGAGTCGATTATTTTCTTCAGTTTAAGAAAAAGAACCTTGCGTTTGGCAACACACAGGTTGGTGCTGGTGGAGCGACGGGCAATACAGGTCAGCCCGTTCTTGATCCGGCCAGCCTTATCAATTTTACCCAGCTGGCCGCCGCAGCGACTTCCGGCGCCAACGTCTATTTGTCCGCCGGAAACACTCTCTCTGCCATTGTGCATTTGCTCGAAAGCACGGGCCGCTTTCGCACGATTTCGCGACCGATGGTTTTCACAAGCAACAATAAGAAGGCGATTATTGCTTCAGGCCAGGAAATTCCCGTTCCGGTAAATACAATTCAATCCGCAACCGGCGGCGGGATCATCAACACGGGTTTGGCCCAGCAATCGAATATTCAGTTTAAGAAGATCGCTCTGCAATTGGAAGTCGTTCCGTTGATAAATTCTGACAAAGAGGTCACGCTCGATATCCTGCAAAAGGTCGACAGTGAGGGCGAGCCGGTGACTGTGGACGGAAATTCGATTCCAACTGTGAATACGCGTTACATTAAAACCAACGTGAGCGCCCCCAACGGTGCTACAATTGTCCTGGGTGGATTGGTAATGGATGACCGACGCAAGAGTCTCACCGGTATTCCCATTTTGAGCCGTATCCCGCTGATCGGATCCATCTTTCGCGAAACTCAAAGAATCAAAAAGCGCTCGGAGCTCCTTGTGCTCATGCGCCCGGAGGTCACGTTGAATCCGCTGGAACAGTATCGCGTGCGCCAGAAGACGGAGGACAGAACGCATTTCGGTCCGGATCTTGACGAGGAAGATTGTACTGATTGTCCGAAAGTGGGGGATCACAAGCAGACGTCAGCCTCGCCGGGTGACAAGCAGGTGCAGTTGCCGGCGCCCGATTTTCCACAAGGTGATTAGCCGATGGTGTTTTCGATGAAACAGATTCGGAATCTGATAATTGCGATGGCGATATTGAGCGCTGGGTGCGCCTCCGCTTACGAGTTGGATGATTTGATCTTTCACTCCACCGACCCGCTTGCTGCTCGAGATGAATTCGGAAAGCTGCATCAGGGCCCTTGGTTGCGTTCGCCGGACTTGGCGCCTCGCTATCTCTGGCGCCCGCTGTATTGGCTTCAATCTGGCGAGGCTCTAAGTTCGCAGCCCGCTTACGTCGGAGCGCTGCAATCCACATTGCACCGCCTCGGCTATTACTGTGGGCCAATCGATGGAAACTTCACGCCGGCAGTCAGCGATGCCATCGCGCGAATGCAGAAAAATTATTCGATGCGTGTGACCGGAACCATAACAGTTCCCGTTCGCCGGGCATTATTCTTGCCTTAGAGTTGGGTCAGTTATGAATTACGCAGTCAGCCAATCATTGGTTGATCTTCTCATGTCCAGCGGCGTGCAGTCGCATGAAGAAGCGATGCAGCTGGCGACGCATTTGAACGGCGGCTCGTGGACCGCGCACGTGCTCGATTCCGGCAAAGTGGATGAGAATCAGTTCCTCACCGCCATCGGAAATCATTTCAACGTTCCGATTTATTCGATCGACGCCAAGACGATCGACCGGCAAACACTTTCGCTGCTGCCGAGCCGTTTCGTTTTCCAACATCATATCCTGCCGATCGAATCGAAGGAAAACTCCGTCGTGCTCGCGACCTACGATTTGTTCAACTCGGTCGGGCGCCAGCTTGCGACGCAGCTTCTGAAGAAACCGGCGGAATGGGTGCTGGTGCCGCGCGCGCAAATTCTGCGCGCGATGAAAACGCTTTACGGCGTGGGCGCGGAAACGTTCGACGAAATTCTTAAGACGAATCGCTCGTTCGAAGCATTGCAGGATGTCGAGGCGAGCACCGATTTGAACGCGGACGATCCGGAAGCGTCCGTCGTGAAGTTCGTGAATCAGATCATTCGCGAAGCAATCATCGAACGCGCGACCGACATTCACGTCGAGCCGCTCGAAAACGATCTGCGCATTCGTTACCGCATTGACGGCATTTTGCACGAAGTGGCGGTGCCGCCGCAGTTGCGATTGCTGCAATCGGCCATCATCTCGCGTTTGAAAGTGATGGCGCACATGGACATCGCCGAGCGGCGCTTGCCGCAGGACGGCCGCATCAATTTGCAATCGCACGAGCAAAACATCGATGTGCGTGTTTCGACGATTCCAACTGTGAATGGAGAATCGATCAGCCTGCGTTTGCTCAGCCGCGACCAGCAGAATTCGTTTGGTTTCGAGCGGCTCGATCTGAGCGAAGGCCAGAGCCGCATCATCAGGTCGTTGCTCGCGCAGCCGAATGGCATTGTCCTTGTCACCGGCCCGACCGGCTCCGGCAAATCGACTTCGCTCTATTCTTTTCTCAGCAGCATCAATTCAGTCGAGCGCCGCATTATTACGATCGAAGAGCCGGTGGAATATCGCCTGCCCGGCGTTTCGCAAATCGATGTGAAACCGGAAATCGATCTCACATTCGCGAAAGGTTTGCGTCACATTTTGCGGCAGGATCCGAACGTGGTGATGGTGGGAGAAATTCGTGACGTCGAGACTGCGGATATTTCCATCCGCGCGGCCATGACAGGTCACCTTGTTTTTAGCACTTTGCATACAAACGACGCCGTCGGCGGCATTACGCGTTTGCTTGATATGGAGGTCGAGCCGTTCCTGCTCGCGTCCGTGGTGAAGGCGTTTATCGCGCAACGTTTGGTGCGAACGATTTGTCCGGATTGCAAAACGCTCGTCGGCTATCCGGTGGATTATCTCAATGAAATCGGTGCGATTGTGTCGCCCGATTTCAAATATTATCGAGGGCAAGGTTGCGATAGTTGCCGGCAAACCGGATATCGCGGACGCGCCGCCATCTACGAAATTTGCGTGGTGACCGAACCGCTGCGCCGATTGGTTATTCGTAAAGCGACCGGCTCGGAAATGAAACAGCGCGCCATTCTCGATGGCATGGCCACGCTGCGCCAGGATGGCTGGCGCCGTGTCGCCCAGGGAATGACCACCGTGGAAGAAGTAGTGCGCGTGACGCAGACCGATGAGGTGATGGCCGAGACAGAGGACATCGCCCAACCACACGTCGCGGTTGCGAGGTAGCGCGCTCTCTTTCATTTCTGTCATCCCGAGCGCAAGCGAGGGAACTCGCATCGATGCGCTTTAGCGAATGTGCGCCGCACGTTATTCGCGAGGCCCCTCGCTCACGCTCGGGATGGCCGCGTTTTTTTAATCCCTCGTTAGGCGGCGCGAAGATGAGATGAAATTGTTGGGTTGATCGCAGACGACCGTTCCCTTAGACTTTTCTTCAGGTAATCTCGAAAAGCTTTCGCTTTTTGCGTTAGCCCAAAAAGGACCCCAAAAATTGAAAATACTCCCCATCTGCTTTGAGACGCTGGCACTGGCCGGCCTGTGCTTTGGCCCCATTCCATTGTCTGAGGCCGGCGCTCAGCGTCCCTTCCCACCCGCCTCCGCCGCTCAAGCGCAACTGGCTAACAATACCGCACGATCCATGGTCGGAACGGGAGATGCGATCAGTATTGAAGAATTTGTCATCCAGGGCAGCCAACCGAAAAAAATCATTGTGCGCGGGATTGGGCCATCGTTAGCAGGGCAAGGCATTCCAAACCCACTCCAAGATCCTGTCCTGTCACTTTACGATGGTAACGGCGTGCTCCTCGCGAGGAACGATAACTGGCGGGACACGCAGGAAGCCGAGATCATCGCGACTGCAATTCAGCCAACCGATGACCGGGAATCTGCGATTATCGCGACGCTTTCACCAGGCGCTTACGCCGTAACGCTGGTGGGCAAGAATCACACAACCGGAATAGGCATACGTGACATATATGATTTGGAGCCGCAGAATTCCGTAATTAATGCAATCGGGGCGCGCAGCAATGCGCTTCCAGATCTTGGCTTCATCATATCAAGCTTTGTTCTGCAAGGGAATCAATCGCAGACCATCTTGTTGCGTGCGCTCGGGCCATCCCTCGTAGCATCGGGCGTTGAGGCAGCGCTGCTCGATCCGGCGCTGACTCTTTTCAATGCACAGGGGACCCCGATCGCTTCCAACGACAACTGGCAGGATACCCAGGCCGCGCAAATTCAGGCGACAGGTCTGGCGCCAACTGATTATCGGGAATCGGCGATGGTGGTTATTCTGAACCCCGGACTATACTATTTGGAAGAGACTAGAAATTCCGGAATCACCAATGTCGAAGAATACGCGCTGCCATATAATGGCGGATTGCTGAATCCGACCCCGCCCTTAACGAGCGCGGCAGCGGTCTCTCGCAAAACCCAGGGTGCAACTGCTTATGATGTACCTTTGCCGTTGACCGGCACGCCGGGAATCGAATGCCGCAGCGGCGGGGCGAGCAACACATATCGGGTGGTGGTGACTTTCCTGCATGCCGTTAGCTTCAGTGGTGCGCAGGTTACTTTAGGTACTGGAAGTGTGACGAGCGCAACCGGGAGCGGAACTCAGAGCGCGACCTTGAATCTTACCGGCGTGCTGAGCGGACAGACGATCAAAATTACCATTTCCAGCGTAGATGATGGCACGAGTGTTGGCGATCTCGTCATTCCGATGAGAGTTCTGGTGGGTGACGCCAATGGAAACGGCACGGTCAACGCGACAGACATTAGCAGTGTCAAAGCGCAATCGGGGCACAGCATCACGTCGTCCAATTTTCGAGAAGACGTGAACGCAGATGGATCGATCAACGGCTCGGATGTGGCTATCGTGAAGTCCAACACGGGGACAGCGCTGAGCGGCGCGCAGTAGCGGCGTATTTCTTCTGTAGCGGCGGTCTATGACCGTCGCACTCTTTCTCGGGGCGGGCGATTTCGAGCGACGGTCATAGACCGCCGCTACAGAAGACTCGTTAGGCGGAGCGAAGATCGGCGATCGCTTTCTTGTAATCGGGCGCTCGGAAGATTGAAGTGCCGGCGACGAGAACGTTCGCGCCGTTCTTGATCGAAAGTTTCGCCGTCTCGGCGTTGATGCCGCCATCGACCTCGATATCGAGCGCGGCATTTTGCGCGAGGCGCCATTCATGCGCGCGGTTCACTTTCTCCATCATATCCGGCCGAAATGCCTGTCCGCCGAAACCGGGATGCACAGTCATTACGAGTAAGAGATCGATACTTGTTAGGTAAGATTCCACCGCTTCAAACGGTGTTGCTGGATTTAATGTTAAACCGGCGCGGCATCCGGCATCGCGAATCATGCGCAAAGTTCTTGCGACATCGTGTTTCGACTCTGGTTCCACGTGGACTGTGATCGAGTTTGCTCCGGCTTCGACAAAGCGCGGCGCGTAATGATCGGGATGTTCGATCATGAGATGAACATCGAGCGGCAGCTGGGTGTGTTTTCGCACAGTCGCGACGACCGCCGGGCCGAATGAAATATTATCGACGAAATGGCCATCCATGATGTCGCAATGAATCCAGTCGGCGCCGGCTGCTTCCACTCGTTTCACTTCTTCGGCAAGGGTCGAGAAATCCGCGGCCAGGATTGAGGGCGCAACAAGAACTTTTGACATCAACGCCGAACATCCAACATCGAACACCGAACGTCCAACCTTCGATGTTCGATGTTCGAAAAGGCCCAATATCGAAGGTCGCACTTGACGGGGAGAGCGTCCGTTCCTAGATGTTACCCGATTTCAGCCGGTGGAATCGCGCGAGCAGCGCACGAATGCTGCTATAACCAATCAAGGTGCGCTTCCGGCAGACTGGAATGCGCGATTAACCGGTAAAATATTTCATGTTCGACGGACTTTTCGGTTGGCTCTCCAGTGACATCGGCATCGACCTCGGCACGGCCAATACTCTCGTCTACGTCAAAGATCAGGGCATCGTCCTGCGCGAGCCGTCAGTCGTCGCCGTGCAAGCCGGCACCTCGCGAGTCCTCGCGGTGGGCGATGAAGCGAAACGCATGCTCGGGCGGACGCCGTCGAACATTGTCGCTGTTCGTCCGCTCAAGGATGGCGTGATCGCAGATTTTGAAGTGACGGAGGCGATGTTGCGCCATTTTATTACGAAAGTGCACGGTCGTCGTGTGCGAGCGAGACCGCGTGTTGTGATTGCAGTGCCGTCTGGAATTACCGAAGTCGAGAAGCGTGCGGTGCGCGAATCGGCCACGCATGCGGGTGCGCGCGAAGTTTATTTGATCGAAGAGCCCATGGCGGCGGCGATCGGAGTGGGATTGCCGGTGCAAGATCCAGCCGGCAACATGATCATTGATATCGGCGGTGGTACAACCGAGGTCGCGTTGATCTCGTTGTCCGGAATTGTTTTTAGTCGAAGCGTGCGCGTCGCGGGCGATGAGCTGGATGAAGCGATCGTTCAATACATGAAGCGCGCTTACAATTTGATGATCGGCGAACGCACCGCGGAAGAAATCAAAATCAAAATCGGCTCGGCGTATCCGACAGAAAAAGAAACGACGATGGAAGTGAAGGGTCGCGATCTCGTCGCGGGGTTGCCGAAAACGCTCATGGTCACTTCGCAGGAAGTGCGCGAGGCGTTGCTCGAACCAATCTCGACCATTGTCGATTCGGTGCGGATCACGCTCGAGCGTTGTCCGCCGGAATTGTCAGCCGATCTGGTGGATCGCGGATTGGTTCTGGCCGGTGGCGGCGCATTGCTGCGAGGGTTCGATAAACTTTTGAGCGAGGAGACTGGATTGCCTGTCCATGTCGCGGAAGATCCGCTGAGCGCGGTCGCGGAAGGAACCGGCAAATGCCTCAATGAAATTAAATTTTTGCGTCAAGTGGCTTCTTCGGATCGCACCTGGCGCTAACTTCGTTGGGCAAGTTTTCGACTTGCCGTTTTTCGAGGTCCGCAAGTTGAAAACTTGCGCCACATTTTCGCGATGAGCCGCAGCAGTATTATTGGGCTCGTCATTTTCGTGATCGCGGTGGGTTACCTCCTCAGCATGGGCCCGAACAGCACGCAAAAGCTGCAGGCAGGTTTCTACCAACTGATCTCGCCATTTCTCAAAAGCGGTTCGGGTTTGGAAAAACAAATCACATCCGTGCGCAGCGGTTTGAAGTCGCTCGAGGATCTGGAAAAGGAGAACGCTGCTTTGCGTGTGGAAAATCGTTCGTTGCGCGCGACGAATGAAGCTTTGCGCGATGTCGAGCACGAGGTGAATCGATTGCGGCACGCGCTCAATTACCGCCAGCGCTCGGAATTCAAGTTGGTACCGGCGCAAATCATCACGCGTGACTCGGCCACATGGTGGCGTACCGTTACGATTAATCGCGGCCGTGAGGACGGAGTGGAATCGGAAATGCCGGTGCTGACCGATGAAGGATTGGTGGGGAAAACCACCACCGTCAGTGCCAACATTTCTGTCGTCCTCCTGGTCTCGGATGAAAACTGCCGTGTCGCCGCCACGGTGGAGGGCACGCGCGAACAGGGAATCGTATCGGGCGAGCGGGTCGCGGGTGCGATTACGCCAATGTTGAATCTCAATTTTCTTTCGAAACAAGCCGACTTAAAAACGGGGCAAAAAACCTATACCTCGGGCGTCGGCGGCGTTTTCCCTTCCGGGTTGCTCATCGGTACCGTGCAAACATTTCATGTGCGCGAACTTGATGGTCAGGCGCGTCTGGCACCGGCGGTCGATTTTGCGCGCCTGGAGGACGTCTTTGTCGTGACGGGGCACAAATGATTTTCTTCTTTTTACTTCTCTTTCTCGTGCTCGTGGCGCAGGTGGTCGAGTTGTTTCTCCCAGCGCTGGACTGGATGTACGGCGCGCACATTTACATCGTACCGGTGATTGTTTTTTACGGGGCGATGGCGCTGCCGCTTTGGCTTGTCCTCGCGCTCGCCTTTTGGGCTGGTCTTCTGCTGGACGCGCTTACCGTGCAGGTGATCGGTCCGCGAGTTGAAATCGCCTTCGGATGGTCAATAATCCTCTACGCTGTGCTTGCTGGAATCATGCATGGCCTGCGGCCGCTCTTTGCGCGAGGCCGGTGGGAAGTTCATTGCGTGCTGAGCGGCGTATGCACCTCCATTATTCTGCTTGTCCAATATCTTATGATTAGTTTTCGACGCGGTTCGATTTTCTTCACACCCGAAGTGTGGTGGCAAATCGGCGGCCCCGGTCTCATTGCCATGTTAATGGCTCCGCTCGTTTTTTGGATGCTGCACTGGCTCGGCCGCGCGACGGCTGCGCCTTATCTGCCGGAGGAGGGCTACGAATGAATCGACGCCGGTTGAATCCGCGGCTGCGCATTCAGGTGCTCGCGTTGCTGATGTTGGTGGGTCTGGGCGGCCTGGTTTTGAAACTTTGGCTCGTACAGGTGGCGCACGGACCGGAATGGACTGCCAAAATCCGCGGCAGTTCGGAAGCGACCGTGCGCATCCCATCGATCCGTGGTGAAATTCGCGACCGTAACGGGGTCACGCTGGTGCAGAATCGAGCGAGTTACGAAGTCGATTTTTATTTGCCGGAAATGGTGAAGGGATATCGCCAGCGCGTGGGCACGCCGCCCGTGACCGAATATCGCGGCACGATTAACGGCATGCCGAAAGATCTGAAGGAGCCCGATATCGTGAAGATCGTGAACGACGGAGTTGTTCCGCGCCTGGACGATTTGCATCTGGCGCGCGATTACAACGCCAGCCAGCTCCAACGCCATTATCGCACGAACACGGAAGTTCCTTACTCCTACATCAAGGATATCGATTTTCAGACGATGGCGCGCTTTTCCGAACATGATGTCGGACTTCCCGGGGTCGATATCGCGATCAAGCCGGTTCGTTCCTACGTTTACGGTGCGCTGGGCGCGCATCTCCTCGGTTACGTCGGCGCGCCTGATGAAACAAACAAGGAAGAGGCGCGCCAATACACTTTTTATCAAGGCGACGTCGAAGGAAAATCCAATGTCGAGAAAACGATGGATGAATATCTTCGCGGCACGCCCGGCAAACGCGTGCTGCGCCGCAATGCAAAAGGCGTGATCGATGGCGTGGTGCGGGAAGAACCGCCCCAGCAGGGCGCGAATGTTTATCTCACCATCGATGCGCGCATTCAATCGATCGCGGAGGAAGCGATTCGCGCGGTAGGTCGCGCGGCCGCGGTCGTGGTCGATCCGAATAATGGAAACATTCTCGCGATGGTTTCGGTCCCTTCGTTCGATCCGAATACTTTTGTTCCCAGCATCAAAGCCAAGGATTGGGAAGTGCTGCGCAACGACGAAGCCAATCCGCTGATCAACCGCGCGATCAGCGCGTTTCCGCCGGGCTCGACATTTAAGATCGTGACTGCGCTTGCCGGTTTGCGAAAAAATCTCGGCAACACGCACTTCAATTGCAGCGGCGGCGTCACCTACGGCGATCACTATTTTCATTGCTGGATCGCGGAGAAAGGCGGCGGCCACGGAACGATCGGACTTTCCGATGCGATCAAAGTTTCATGCGACTCATTTTTCTATCAGTATGGGAATGCCGCCGGCATCGATTCGATCGACGCCACCGGCGACATGTTGGGCTTAGGGAAGGAGTCGGGCATTCATCTGACCGGCGAGCAGGCTGGGGTCATGCCGGGTCCGGAATGGATGGCGATCCACAGCCCCCGCGAAAAATGGTCGCAAGCTTATACCGCGAACGTGTCTATTGGTCAGGGTTACGATCTCTGCTCGCCGCTGCAGATGGCGATGGCGTACGCCACAGTCGCAAACGGCGGAATCTCGTACTATCCGCGTCTGGTCGATCGCGTTTTAAATCAGGACGGCAGTCCGGTATTAAATCATGATGGCAAGATCGCCGTTCCGCAGACTCCGAAAGTGCACGCGGATTTGCGCAACGATTTTACGGCCGAGCAGATTGAACTCGTTAGGCGCGGGTTGTGGAAAGTGGTGAACGAAGATGGCGGCACCGGCGGCAGAGCGCGATTGAAGAATGTCGTCGTCGCTGGCAAAACCGGAACGGCGCAGGCAGCGCTGAATGGAAAGAAAGATACGATTGCGTGGTTTTGCTGTTTCGCTCCTTATGACAATCCGAAATACGTCGTCGCAGTGATGGTGCAGGGCGGTGAGCACGGTGGCTCGGTCGCGGGTCCAATCGCGACGCGTATTCTCGAGCGAACACTCGCCATGGATGAAGGAAAGTTCGAACCGGAACTGGCCTGGCTCGCCCCGGCGCACAAGAAAAATCCATTTCAGATGATCGCGGCAGTCGATTACAAAGACGCCGGCCCCAACGTCGGCGGCGAAGATGAAGAGAATGCCGATCCGGCTCAGAACGCCGACGCGCAAATGGCGACCGCTGGAGCGGCTCCCGATGTCGAGCCGGCTCCCGACGCGCAGGGCCAGGTGTCGCAGGCGCGCAAGCCGCGTGTGATGCGCGCTACACCAGTCGCACAGCCAACGCCGCGACCTAATTTCTTTCAGAGACTTTTTGGGATCAAACGGCCACCCCGCCGCCGCAACAGAAACAGCCGCCGCCGAAAACCCGGCAGCGAAAAGGATTTTAACCGCGCTTAAGAATGAAATTGAGCTTTGTTGAAAAATGTCATTCCGAGCGAAGTCGAGGAATCTCTTATTGTTCTTATCCAGGCAGGATAAACAGGAAGAGATGTCTCGACTTCGCTCGACATGACAGGACGCAGCTTTTCAGCAGCGCCCTGAAAGTACAAAGATCAGTTACAGATCTGAGCGTTACCCCCTCGCAAATTTATGATGGACAAAGTGAAAAAAATTCTG
Source organism: uncultured Verrucomicrobiae bacterium (assembly GCA_963803315.1). Lineage (GTDB taxonomy): Bacteria > Verrucomicrobiota > Verrucomicrobiia > Chthoniobacterales > UBA10450 > JBBQFI01. The sequence goes on from CAWDLY010000012.1 coordinate 115,524, forward strand.
GGACTTTCATCGCGCAAAACAGGCAACAAGCTTGTCGTGAGCGTGGAAAAACTCGAGCGCCGAGTGGCCTTGCTCGAAGGTGGCCGATTGGAAGAATACAGCGTCGAGCGCAACAGCTCACGCAACATCGTCGGCAGCGTTTACAAAGGGAAAGTTAAAAACATCGAGATGGGGCTGAAGGCGATGTTTGTCGACATCGGCTTCGAAAAAAATGCGTTCCTCCATTTCTGGGACGCCATTCCCGCGGCGCTCGATAGCGGCATCGAAGAAATCGACCGGCCGGAAAAGCGACGACCCAGTAAGAAGCGAATCACGCCCAAAGACATTCCGAATATTTATCCGGTCGGTTCCGATGTCATCGTGCAGGTGACGAAAGGACCGATCGGCACAAAAGGCCCGCGCGTGACGACGAACTTGAGTTTTGCCGGTCGCTACCTGGTCTTGATGCCGTACAGCGATCGCAGCGGTATCTCGCGCAAGATTGAAGATCCAAAGGAACGCACGCGGCTGCGCAAGATTCTCCGGCAGCTCGATATTCCCGAAGGCATCGGCGTAATCATTCGCACGGTGGGCGAGGGGCAGCGGGCGCGGTATTTCGTGCGCGATCTTAGTTTTCTTCTCGAACAATGGGCGCGGATCGAGCGGAAAATTAAGGAAGATCCGGCGCCGGTTCGCTTGTTTGAAGAACCGGATCTGGTGGAACGGACCGTGCGCGATTTTCTGACGGAGGAAATCGACGAAGTGCTGGTGGACGACAAAGCTGCCTCCGAACGCATGAGCGACATGGTGGGGCAAATTTCACGGCGCGCACGCAATCGCATTCATTTTTACGACGGCGCCACGCCGATCTTTGAAACCTTCGGCGTGCAAAAACAGATCGACGATGCATTTCATCGCCAGGTCTGGCTGAAGTGCGGCGGCTACATTGTGATCGATGAAACGGAGGCGCTCGTCGCGGTCGACGTCAACACCGGCCGCAACAAGGGCGGCCGCGATGTGGAAAAAACAATTCTCCAGACCAATCTCGAGGCGGCGGATGAAATCGCGCGCCAGCTTCGGCTTGCGCAACATCGGCGGTTTGATCATCGGCGATTTCATCGACATGAAGAGCCGCCGCGATCAGCAGATGGTTTACAATTTAATGAGGGAGCGATTGAAACGCGACAAGGCCAGGACACACGTGCTTCCGCTCTCCGCGCTTGGGCTCATGGAGATGACGCGGCAACGCGCCCAGGAAAGTCTGAGCGATTCCATCTACGAAAACTGTCCTTACTGCCTCGGGCGCGGACTGGTCAAAACGCCGATGACGACGAGCGTGGAACTGCACCGCACGCTCAATGCGATCATGCGGAAATATCAGGACAGCGTGCACGAGATTCGCGTGATCGTGAATCCGGAAGTCCTAAAGCGGTTGAAACAGGAAGATGAGGAACTTCTGGTCGAAATGGAGCGCCGTTATGCCGGGCGATTATTATTTCGCGGCGACCCTGCGTTTCATCAGGAAAAATTTACCATAACCGATGCGAATTCCGGGGCGGAATTGAAAACGTGACAGGGGCGAAAGTTGCAATTCTGTAAGGTTATGCAAGACTCGCGGCATCTGCGAGTCTGGTGAAAAGCGTAACCTGCTCACGGGAGAAAGTGTCTTAACCTCAAATGAGAAACATCGCGAGGCAGCTGATTTTGTTTGCTGCGACCATGGTTGCGGCCTCGGCAGCTTTCGCCGGCGGCGAAACGTATTCGAGCAAGGACCTAAAGGAAACTACTACGCCACAGGCATTTTGTGATTGGTACGCAAATCAGGAATGGAACGCTTCCGTGTGGGGGACGTACGCTTTTACCGGAACCGATTGGCCAGATGATCGCTATCTCGGGGTCGACCACGCCTGGGGTGGCGGCGGTGATTTCAAATTCTTCTTCGCGCGTTATTTCGGTCTCGGCGTGGAAGGCTATGGCCTCAGTGCGCGCGATACTGTTGGTGCGGCGCTCGGAACTTTAACCCTGCGCTATCCCGTTCCGTGCACGCGTTTCGCGCCTTATGTTTATGTCGGCGGCGGAGCGGTCTTCAACGGAAGCGAAATTGAGAATCACGGTGATGAGGACGATCCGGATTTCTTCCGCACTATTCACAGCGCCGATGCGAAAGCTGTCGGTCAATTCGGCGGTGGTCTTGAGATTCGATTGACTCCGCATATCGGAATTTTTCACGACTTCAACTGGAACATTGTCGATGGACACGATAACAACTTCGGGATGGTCCGGACGGGAGTCAGCTTCGCCTTCTAAGATTTCACTCGTCTCTTGTTTGGAACGCCGGGAACGCAGTTGTGTCCCGGCGTTTTTTGTTTTTATGGGGCAAGTTGGAAACTTGCGTCACACGAGGAATGACGCGATTTCATCGAGCGGCTTTCGCTTAATGTCGGGCACCATCGCGTTTTCTGCCGGATGCCCGACCACGAGCAGAAGAAATGGTTTCTCGTAAGCTGGTCGTTTCAGGATGCGATTGAGAAAAGCCATCGGACTCGGCGTGTGCGTGAGCGACACCAGTCCGGTCGTATGCACTGCGGCGATAAGCAGACCCGTCGCGATTCCGACTGATTCGGTCGCATAATAATGTTTTAGTTTTTTGCCATTCGGCAGAGTCTGGTATGGCTGCGAAAAAATGGCGATCAACCACGGAGCCGTTTCGAGAAATGGTTTGCGCCAATCGGTTCCGATGGGAGCCAATGCTTCCAGCCATTCCGCCGGCGCGCGGTGTTCGTAGAATTCTTTTTCTTCCGCTTCCGCGGCAATGCGAATCTCGTGTTTGATCTCGGGCTCGTTGACTGCAACGAAATGCCAGGGCTGAAGATTCGCTCCGCTCGGGGCGCTTCCCGCCGCGCGCAGGCAACTTTCAATGATCTCGCGCGGGACAGGCCGATCGGAAAAATCACGCACCGTCCTTCGCGTTCGCATTTTCTCTTCAAATGCAGCGGCCTGCTGTCGCAATTGCTCGTTAGGCAAAATCACCGACCGATTGAGCGGGATGAATCGGGCTTTTTCACGATCGAAGTTTACGCTCCTGTAGCCGCTTCGCTATGCGAAGCGTCATAAGGGGGCAAGTTTCCAACTTGCCATTCTGAAGCGTTGCGCAAGTTGAAAACTTGCCCGCTACGTCGCCCGGAAGGCGGCTACAGTTGCGAAGCCGACACGGAACGCGAAATTACTTCCGGATGTCATTTGCCGAAATACTGGATGGCTTGCCGCTGAAGAAGTCGCCGCTCTTGCGACGCTTCGAAGCTTTGCTTGCGCCCAAAGTCCGACGCCGCCTTGGAACAAATGGCGCAGCGCGCGCACGCTTTCACTCTACAAAATTTCGGTCGCACCATGCGTCTCTTCGCCCCGCTCTATCTTTCCAACGAATGCATTAACAATTGCCGTTACTGCGGTTTCTCCCGCGATAATCCGATTTTGCGTGTGACGCTTGATCTCGATCAGGTGCGCACCGAAGCGCGTTATCTTGCGCAGAAAGGATTTCGCCAAATCCTGCTCGTCGCCGGTGAGCATCCCAAATTTGTTAGTCAAAATTATCTGGCCGACTGTGTCCGCGCATTGGCGCCCGATTTTTCGTCGATCTCGATTGAAGTAGGTCCGATGGAAACGGCGGATTACGTTCCCGATCGTCCAGGCCGGCGCAGAAGGTCTCGTCGTGTATCAGGAGACCTACAATCGCGAAGTCTACGCGGAGATGCATACCTCCGGTCCGAAGCGCGATTTCAACTGGCGGCTCGATTGCGCCGAGCGCGGTTATGCGGCGGGATTTCGGCGGCTTGGCATCGGAGCGTTGATCGGTCTCGCGCCCTGGCAGGACGAAGCGATCGCGCTCGCCGCGCACGTTGATTATCTGCTGAAGCGTTGCTGGCAGGCGCAAATCAGCGCGAGCCTGCCGCGCCTCCGTCCTGCTGCGGGCGAATTCCAGCCGCGCTACAAAATGACCGACCGCGAGCTTGCGCAGCTTATTTGCGCATTGCGCATTACTTTTCCGCAGGTCGGCATCGTTTTGAGCACGCGCGAAACCGAATCACTTCGCGACACACTTGTCTCGTTAGGCGTAACCATGATGAGCGCCGGCAGCCACACCGAGCCGGGCGGCTACACGCATCAGGGCCGAGACGATCTTCATCTCACCGTTCGCGGCCGAATTGTGGCGCCAGAATTTCAAAACGGCGTGGATGAAATTGCGGCCGGCCAGTTTGAGATCAGCGACGAACGCTCCGCCAGTGAAATCGCGAACGTCTTGCGCAAGCGCGGTTACGAGCCAGTCTGGAAGGATTGGGATCAGGTTTTGTCGGCAGTATGACGATTTCATTGAACGGCGAAGCAAACCGAGACACGCGGCGCGAGGACGATTGAGGAGTTGGTTTCGCGTTTCGATTTGCCGCCGCAGGCAGTCTTGATCGAGCACAACGGTATCGCGCTTCATCGCCGCGAATGGCCTAACAAGTCGCTCGCGGAGGGAGACCGAATCGAATTCATCCGTGTCGTTGCCGGTGGATAACGAAATTCAGGGTTGCGCGAAATTATTGAATTGGGGAGCTCGGTCAGGTAGGGGCGATTGACCTCAATCGCCCGCGGGCGGTTCGGTGAACCGCCCCTACCTAACGGTCAGCGCGTCGATGCTGCCAATCGCAGTCCAAGAAATACGAAGAGCGAGCCGACCGTGCGATTCAGAATATTTGCGATCGTCGTGCTACCACGCAATCGCTCACTGAACGCGGCGGCAAACCAGGCGAGAATCAAACACCAAATTGTTCCCGTCGTGACAAATGTTAAACCGAGCACGATGAACGCTGGAATTTTCATCGGCGATGCCGGATCGATGAACTGCGGCAGAAACGCGAGAAAGAAGAGTGCGACTTTCGGATTGAGCAAATTCGTGATGATACCCTGACGAAAGGCGGCCACCGTTTCGCCGGCTGCGAAAATGTGATGGCACATGCAGCTCGCGTGCTCGACTCAAAATCATGCGCACACCCAGATAAATAAGATATGCGCCACCGATCAATTTCACGGTGGTGAACGCGAAGGCCGACGCGGCTAGAAACGCGGAAAGTCCAAGCGCAGCCGCGATCGTGTGGCAAACACTGCCGAGCGTAATTCCGAGCGCGGATGCAATTCCGGCGCGGCGTCCCTGCGCAATACTCCGTCCGATAATGTAGGCGGTGTCCGGACCGGGCATGAGGTTGAGCAAAATTCCGGTCGTGAGAAACAGCGTGAAGCTATGAATCCCAAACATTCGGCTCCGCGTCTGATTTTCAGCCCACAGCCTTCACCACCACTCGCATCCCGTCGGTTTGCACGACGCTGATCGGAGTGTCGGCGGAAATGAATTCGCCCTCGGTTACGACGTCGACGACATGATTCTCGAATCGCGCCTTACCGCTCGGGCGCAAGGTAGTGACCGCAATACCGCGCGTTCCCGGAGAAATCGCGAGCGCCGTGGCGAATTCGCGCGGCGTGCCCGATAAGGAAGGTCCCGGTGGATTTGTGCTCATGAGCGCGAAGCGACGATACAGGCCTGTTTTCGGAAGATAACGCGCGAGAAAGGCGGCGATGATCCAGGCGGCGACGATGGCAAACGTAAGATTAAGCAAAGGCCCGATAAGCATGCGACCGGTCGGGAAAAAAGTCTGGCCAGGATAACGATCGATCATGGCCCACAGAAGCGAGGCCAGAATGCAAAAAACGCCGGCCACGCCAAAAACGATTGTCGAATGACCGAAGAAAAGAACTTCGATAATGATCAGGACCAACCCAAGGACGAATAGCCCGACGACTTCCCAGCCGGCCAGGCCCGCCAGATAATGGCCTAGAAAAAAGAGAGCGAAACAAATTATCGAGATCGTTCCCGGCAACCCGAAGCCTGGAATTTTGAATTCGATGTAAGCGCCAACGATTCCACCGAGGAGAAGTAATGGCGCGAGCTTCGTAATCCAAAAAGCGATCTGCTCAAACCCAGTCGGATCGAGCGCGACTTGTTCGCCTTTCAGTCCGGCTTTTCGCATCACATCTTCGACCGAATCGGCGATGCCATCGGCGAGGACAGGCTTGCCGTTGATTCGCTCGGTCGCGTCCTGTGCGTTGAGGGTGAGAAGCGAACCTTTCGCGTGCACGACGCGATCGCCGATTTTTACTTCCTTATCTTTATTGATGAATGCTTCGGCGATATCGGGGTTGTGTCCGTTGCGCGTGGCGGAGCCGCGCATGAACGCCGACCAGTAGGAGACGGTTTTGTCTTTTGCCGTTGGCGGAAGATCTTCGCCTGTCGCAAGGACGGGAGCCGCGGCGCCGATCGCACTGACCGGCGCCATGTAAATATGTTTGGTCGCAAGCGCGATAAGCGCGCCGGCGGATCCGGCGTTGGTGTTGACGAACGTGTAGGTGGGAATGGTGGCGTGATTGAGAATACCGGTAATTTCCTCGGCACTATCGAGGCGGCCGCCATATGTATTCATATCGAAAATAATGGCGGCAGCGCCTCGCGTTTTCCGCCGCCTTCGTGGCGCGACGAATAAAAAGCACGAGTGACGGCGAGATTTCACCTTGCATCGGGACGACCACCGTTTCTCCCGCGCGGATGGTCTCTTTCGCGGCATTCGCATGCGCCGCGCCGGCGCAGAGCAGGGAAAACAACGCGAGACGAACAATCTTCATTTCGCTATTAGTTTTGCATCGCGCTCGGCGCTAAACGAGCGAAAAGTGGATTGTTCATGGGCATGATTCCGTCACAGAATATCGAGCAAATCGCCGCCGCCAACGACATCGTGGAGGTGATCGGCTCGTATTTTCCGCTGAAACGTGCGGGAACGAATTTCAAGGCGCTCTGCCCGTTTCACCAGGAAAAAACGCCATCCTTCACGGTGAGTCCGAGCCGGCAGACCTTTCACTGTTTTGGTTGTGGCGTGGGCGGGAGCGTTTTCCGCTTCGTCATGGATTACGAACATGTCGATTTTCCATCGGCTGTGAAGAAGCTCGCAGCTCGTGCCGGAATTCCGGTGATCGAAGAGCGCGGCGCCGGCGGCGATGAGGACGATCGCCAGCATGAAACACGTCGCCTCTTATTGAAACTGCATGCGGAAGCTGCGGAGTGGTTTCAGCAAAACTTGCTTAAGAAAGATTTTGGCGAACCGGCGCGCAGTTATCTGAAGGAGCGCGGGATCGATCGCAAGATCGCCGGGAACTGGCAAATCGGTTTTGCTCCCGACAGTTGGGATGCGTTTTTGAAATGGGCGCTCGATCAGGGATATCGTCGCGGGCAGATTTTGCAGAGCGGTTTGGTGAAGCTGCGCGATGAGACGCGCACCGATGGCGAGGTTTACGATCGGTTTCGCGGCCGGATCATGTTCCCGATCTGTAACGACGTCGGTGAAGTGATTGCCTTCAGCGGCCGTGTGCTGGAGAAAGACGCGGAGACCGCGAAGTATTTGAATTCGCCGGACACGCCGCTGTTTCGCAAAGGGAACATTCTCTTCGGGCTGCACAAAACGAAGCGGGGATTGATTGAAGCAAACTGCGCGATTGTCTGCGAAGGCCAGCTCGATTTGATTACGCTTTTCGAAGCTGGGTTCACGAATGTGGTCGCGCCACAGGGAACGGCGTTCACGGAACAACAGGCGCGGCTCTTGAAACGGTTCGTAAGCGAAGTCGTGCTCTGTTTCGATGCGGACGCTGCCGGACAAAAAGCGGCGGAACGTTCGCTCGATGCGCTCTTGCAAAATGATCTCATCATTCGCGTCGCGGAAATGCCGCCGGGGGAAGATCCTGATTCGCTGATTCGGAAAAAAGGCCGCGAAGAGTTTGAAAATCGAGTGCGGGACGCGCGGGACTTTTTCGATTACTGGATCGAGCGGGAAACAGCGAAACAAAATCTCAACTCGTTAGGCGCAAGAATGCAATTGGCTCGCGCATTGGCGCAAACGGTTGGACGCGTGCAGGACTCGTTCATGCGCGGCGAAGTGGTGAGCAAGGCGAGTGCGCGCCTGGGCGTGACCGCAGCAGAGTTCGAAAAACTTATTCCGCGACCCGCACGCGAATATTCGAAGACGTCACAAGATCCGCGTCCCTCGGCGGTGGCATTGCCGGGACATGAAGTAGCGATGTTGTGCCTGCTCGCCCTGCGCGACGAAGAAGCGCGGGAATTTCTGCTCGCGCAAGATTGGCGCGAGGTCTTGAAACAGACTCCGGACGCGGATCTCCTGGGGCGCATTCTGGAGGCGACGATTCAGCCTAACGACCCGGCGTCGCCGAACGCATTCATGTCGCAGCTTTCGCCGGATGAGGAGGCGCTTGTCTCTTCCTGGCTTATGCAAAAAATGCCGGCGAACGCTTTGGCCGTGGCGCAGGATTGGTGGACCGGCTTGCGCCAGGCGAGTTTGCGGCGTGAATTGCAGGCGGCGAAGGACCGCATGAAGCTGCCACAAACCACCCCGGGAGAAGTCCTGCAATTGCAGAAAGAAATCCTTGACCTGCAAGAGCAACTCCGCGACGTTTCCCAGCTTTCGCCGGCCCGTATCCTCGATTAATCGTCGATCGGGTAAGAAGCTACAAAAAGGGAAGGGAAGAGCTTCATCAAGTCCTCAACATCATAACCCTTGGATTCGAAACGAAAAAGGAGAACGCCGCGCAATTCCAAGAAGCCGGCGAAGGAGAGACGCGCAGGCAGGCCGGTGCGCGTAAAATTATCCAAGCCGCGCGGGCGTCCACCCGGGCACAAGACTCGCTCTGCGAAAGAGGTTGAGCCACGCCACAAAAAGCAAAAACGAGGCGCGTCGAAAGTGAAGACTTTGGATGAAAAAGCGCCGGCGTGGGCGGCGCAACCGGCCGCTGATGTGCAGGTGCGGATTCGCGAGTTAATCAAACTGGCGAAGGAGCAAGGCTATCTCACCTTCGACGATCTTAACGAAGCGCTGCCAGAAGGCGTGACCGATGCGGATGAATTGGATGCCATTCTCACGCGTTTACGCCGAATGGAGATCGACATCATCGAGGCTTCCGAGGTCGATCGTTACAAAGACGGCAAGAAAGACGCGGAAGAGGAAGAAGAAGGCAAAGCGGAGGCCAAGCTCGACATCCTCGACGACCCGGTGCGGATGTATCTCAAGCAGATGGGGCAGGTCCCGTTGCTGACGCGCGAACAGGAAGTGGAAATTTCCAAACGCATCGAGGAGGCGGAAGTGATGGTGCAACGCCACATCCACCGTTTCGGTTTCATCGCTCGCGCGCATTTGGATTTAGCGGACAAATTGACGGAAGGCCGGGAGCGATTCGATCGCGTAATTCTGGATAAGAAAATTGAGAGCCGCGAGCGCTACATGAAAATGCTGCCGCGACTTTGCAAACAAGTGCAGAAGCTCAGCGAAACGCTCACCGAACAGTACGCACAGCTCTTGAAGGGATCGGTCAAACGCGAGTCGAAAAAGGCAAAGCAGTTTCAAAAAGGCGTGAATTCGCTGCAAAGGCTGTATCCGAAATTTTATTTCAAGCAGAAGGTGACAGAAGAGTTCGTGCATTTGGCCGATGAGCATCACCACGCCATTGGCCTGGCGCGGACCGAAGCAAGCAAGCGGCCGCGCGGGAATGGTGCGAGCTCGGCCACCGGCGCAAAGATACGAGAATTAGAAAACGCACTGTGGCTTTCGGTCGATGAATATTCCGAGCAATACCAGGCGCTCAAAACCTGGTTACGCAAAGCGCTTCGGGCCAAGACCGAAATGGTGGAAGCAAATCTGCGCCTCGTTATTTCGATCGCAAAAAAATACACGAACCGCGGCCTGTCGTTTCTCGATCTGATCCAGGAAGGCAACATGGGCCTGATGAAAGCGGTCGAGAAATTTGAATATCGACGCGGCTACAAATTTTCGACTTACGCGACGTGGTGGATCCGGCAGGCGATCACGCGATCGATTGCCGATCAGGCGCGCACCATTCGTATTCCGGTGCACATGATCGAGACGATCAACAAGCTCATGCGCGTGCAAAAGCAGCTCGTGCAGGAATACGGGCGCGAACCAACTCCGGAAGAAGTGGCGGAGGAAATATTGCTGCCGGTCGATCGCGTGCGCGCGGTTTTGAAAATGGCGCAGCAGCCGATCTCGTTGCAATCGCCCGTGGGCGAAAGCGAGGAAACGAATTTCGGCGACTTTATCGAAGACAAAGGCGCGGAGAATCCCAGCGACATGACCGCGATCGTGTTGTTGAAGGAGAAGATTAAGGATGTGCTTGAGACGCTAACCGAGCGCGAGCGCCAGGTTCTGGAACAACGTTTCGGTTTAGTCGATGGTTACAGCCGCACTCTGGAAGAAGTCGGCCGGCAATTTCGTGTCACGCGCGAGCGGATTCGCCAGATTGAAGCGAAGGCATTGCGCAAAATGCGACATCCCACACGCATTCGGCAGCTCGAAGGTTTCTTGGAAGCGGCCGAAACTTAGGGGCGCAATCGGCTCTGTTTGTCATTCCGAGCGGAGTCGAGGAATCTCTCATTTTCATTCCGCGCGCGACTGAACAGTAAGAGATGTCTCGACTTCGCTCGACATGACAGGACGCCGCTTTTCGACAGCATCGGAAGAGAATTGAGCTGACCGCTGGTTAGCGATCAGCTCAAAATTTCGCGGCTGCTTTGGCGTTGTTACCGGCGGCTGACCCGACGGCTGTAATAAACCCTATGGCCACGGTGCCAGTAGTACGGCCGACTGTAATGCCGGTACCCGACTGAATAATACGGGCGATACGGCCGATAATATCCGTAGGGATAGTAGGCCGGATATCCGTAACCGTAATATCCCGGATAACCGCACCCGCCGTAGTATCCGAAGCCAATCGGAAACCCGATTCCCACCGAAACGAATGTTCGCGCTTCTATGCGCGGCGTTGCTGCGAAAGCAAATCCAGCCGCCACTAGGGCGATCAAAAGAAGCTTTTTCATTCCTTCCACCTCCTGTGTTTACGTTTCTTCAATAACAAATAAGACGCAACCGTTTTCAAATTATTCGCATTTATCATTTCTTTCTTCGACCGCATATCCAGTAATGCAGATGTCTCCGTCGAGCCGTTCGTAACCCAACTTTGCAAGGTGCAGAGCCTCTTTGCTCGAGCCAGCGCCTTTGCCGGCAAACGCCAGCACGGGCCCACCAGTGAGAAGCGGTGCAAGATAGATTTGCACTTTGTCGATTAGGCACGCGTCGAGCGCTTGGGACAAAATTTGGCCGCCTCCCTCAAGCAGCACGCTCGTGATCTCCATTTCGCCCAACTTTTTTAGCACCGTGTGGAGTGATTGGTTTTTGTAAACGAGCGTGCGATCAGAATGATGATCTGTGAAAAGTTTTGCCTTGCGCGATAGTTTCCCGGAACGGGTAAGAATCACACGCCACGGTTGGCGCGTTGTTCGTATGCCTCGAATCGTCAGCCGCGGATCGTCTCGGCGAAGGGTTTCGGCGCCGATTAAAATTGCGTCCACTTGCCCGCGCAGTGCGCGAGCGTGACGTCGTGCCGCCGGGCTGGTTAGCCAGCGCGACTCGTTAGGCGGCCGCGTCAATCGTCCATCCAGGCTCATCCCGCACTTGGCGATGACGAATGGTTCGCGCGTCCGAATCCACTTGTTGAAACCTTCGTTGATCGCGGCGCACTCTTCTCGCAAGACGCCATCGCGCACTTGAATTCCCGCCTTTTGCAATTCCGTGATGCCTCTGCCGGCGTGTCGCGGATTTGGATCGGTTGCGCCAATGACAACGCGCCTGATTTCTGCGCTCACGATCGCTTCGGTGCATGGCGGCGTTCGGCCTGCCGTCGAACAAGGCTCCAGAGTGACGTAAAGCTCCGCGTTTTTTGGCATCGCCCTACGCATTTGCGCCAGACATTCAATCTCCGCGTGGCGAAGACCCGCTCGCCGATGATAACCGCGCGCCAGAATTTTCCCATTCGCAACGAGAACTGCGCCAACTGCTGGATTGGGGCTGGTCTGTCCCAAGCCTTTCTTTGCTTCGGCTAATGCTGCGCGCATAAAAACTTCGGATTCGTCGCGGTCAGTCATCGCACAAAACATAATGCCGGATACGCGATTTTTACATGATGTCGTTTTGTCGCGGCTGTTCTCTTTGCGCAGCCTTCCACTGCGTCAGATTTTCACATCCTGCGCGCGAGCATCATCGAGTGGCCTTCCAATAAGTTTTTAATTCCCAAAGTTTTATGGATCCGCTCCATGCCGCCGACCTGTTGGCACCCCAGTCGCTCAAACATTTTTCCAAAACCAATTTAGCAATAACAACGAAAGGAAAATTATGAGTTTAATTCGTTATCAAACACCGAGCGTTGCGACCTGGCCGTCACTGGATCGCTGGGCCAACTTGCGGGATGAAATGAGCGACCTGCTCGAAATGCCGTTCTGGTCGAACTTCGGTCGCCAGACGCAACTCTTCAGCGGTTGGAGTCCTGCACTCGATCTGTATCAGAACAACGACAATGTCATCGCCATTGTTGAACTTCCCGGTATGAAGAAGGAAGACATCGAGATCTCGCTTCACGACGGTATGCTGACCATCAGCGGCGAGCGCGAAAGCAGCACCTCGAATGGTGAAAACGCCGAGCGCACCGAGCGCTTTTCCGGAAAATTCCGTCGCAGCATTACGCTGCCGACGCGAGTCGACGCGAATAAAGTGAGCGCGACCTACAAAGACGGGATTCTGACGGTCACGCTCCCGAAAGCCGAGGAAGCGAAACCGAAACAAATCAAAGTTAACGTCGATTAATCAGGAGAAGAAAAAACTATGAACACTTTAGTTCGTGACGATCGAAGCGACGAGCGCCTGCAGCGCGAGCAATTCATCGCGCCATCTGCGAGCGTCCACGAGAGCAACGATGGTTACACGTTGCATGTGGAGATGCCGGGCGTGAACAAAGAAGGCCTCGACATCTCAGTGGAAAACAACGAGCTCACGATCACGGGCCGTCGTTCGATGCCAAACATCGACGGCACGATTTTGCATCGTGAATCGCGCACAGAAAATTTCCGACGCTCGTTCGAGTTGGATCCGTCGATCGATAGCGGAAAGATTAATGCGAAGATCGATCAGGGCGTGGTCACGCTGCAGCTGCCAAAAGCAGAGCACGTCAAGCCGCGCAAGATTGCTGTGTCATAATCGAGTTTCGATTGCATCCGAGCCGCAGGCCGAAGGGTCTGCGGCTCTTTTTTCTTGTCAGACGTAACAATTTGAACCTTTTCTGATTTGCCGTGGAGTTATTGGCTTGGTTAAGAGGCATTGTCAGAGTAATTACACACGAGAACCCAAACATAATCCAAATGAAACTGATCAGAAGAAGCATCCTGCTGTTAGTGGCCACCGCAGCTACGACCTTGGCCGGAAGTCCATTCGATGTTCCTTCGGCCAATTTTCCCACGCTGCCGCCGGAAAAAAAATTCGCGCCATCGAGCGCGCCGGCGGTTTACCCGCTTGAATTTCGCTCCTTCGACGGATCGGGCAATAATCCGATCGATCCGCTCCGCGGTTCTGCGCCAACCCCGCTCCTGCGTATGGTCCCGAGTGATTACGCGGACGGCATCGGATTGCCACCGGGCGCTCTCCAGAAAAGCGCACGCATGATCAGCGATCTGGTCGTCGCGCAAGAGCACGACGTGATCAACGACAAGAACATGTCGGATTATCTTTGGCAATGGGGACAGTTCCTCGATCATGACATGGATCTGACGCCTACCTCCAGCCCCGCCGAGGCGTTCAATGTTCTGGTCCCGTTAGGCGATCCACAATTCGATCCGAACTCTACCGGCACGCAAGTCATCGAACTGGCCCGCTCGGTCTACACTTTCGTCAACGGCGCGCGCCAGCAAACGAATGTGGACACAGCATTCATCGATGCTTCCCAAGTCTACGGGTCCGACGGCATTCGTGCCAAAATCTTGCGCACAAGTGATGACACTGGGCGCCTGAGAACGAGCCCTGGAAACTTGTTGCCTTACAACATCGAGGGTCTTCCTAACGCGCCCACGACAGCTCCGGAGTTTTTCCTGGCGGGCGATGTCCGTGCCAACGAGCAAGTTGGGCTCACCGTCATGCACACCCTTTTTCTTCGCGAACATAACTATTGGGCCGGAGTCATTAAAGACAGCGACCCATCCTTGAATGGGGACGCCATCTACTTCCGCGCCCGGGCCATCGTGGGAGCGGAAATACAAATCATCACCTACCGCGATTTTTTGCCGAAGTTGCTTGGTGGCGATGCACTAGGCCGTTACCAGGGTTATCGGCCAGAGGTGAATCCGGGAATCGCCAACGTTTTTTCGACTGCAGCGTTTCGAGTGGGACACACCATGCTTTCGCCAAACTTGCGCCGTCTCGATTCAAACAATCAGTCGATCGGCGACCTCAGCCTGGCGGATTGCTTTTTCAATCCCAAGGCAGTCAGCGAGCCCGGGCATCGAACCGTTTCTGCGTGGATTGGCCAACCAAAAACATCAGAAAGTGGACTGCTATCTGGTCGACGGCGTTCGCAACTTTCTTTTCGGTCCGCCAGGAGCCGGCGGTTTCGATCTTGCTTCGTTGAATATTCAGCGCGGGCGCGATCATGGCTTGCCACGTTATAACGCGGTCCGCGTCGCCCTCGGGTTGCCCGCTTTTATCCGGTTCGCCCAGGTGACCGATGATCAGGAATTACGGAACAAACTCGCTGCGGCTTACGCCACACCCAGCGATATGGATGTGTGGGTAGGCGCTTTGGCGGAGAAACCTGTTCACGGCGGACAGGTCGGCGAACTCATTTACACCATTTTGGTTGATCAATTCACGCGTTTGCGCGATGGCGATCGGTTCTGGTACCAATCCTATCTTCCGCAGTCTCTCGTGCAGCAATTGGAAAGTCAGACCCTCTGCAACATCATCCAGCGCAACACCAGTATTCGTGGCGAATTGCAACAAGACGTCTTCCAAGTGCCGAGTGAGGGCTCCGGGAAAGGCGAAGGACCAAGCACTCATGCCGCCCGATCCGCGATTGCTTTTTGCTTGGCGAATCGGTCTGACGCGACTTAGTTAGCAAGCGTTCCTATGCCCACAAAGACCGAAGAAAAACCTGCCGTCGATAAAGTCACGGCTGCACGAAACAAAAACCTCGATCTCGCGATTCAGCAGATCGCGAAGGATTATGGCGACGGCGCGATCATGCGTCTCGGTGACGATCAGATCGTCGACATCGACGTCATTCCCACCGGAAATATTCTGATCGATCGCGCGCTGGGCGTCGGCGGGTTTCCCCGCGGTCGCGTCGTGGAAGTTTTCGGTCCGGAGTCTTCCGGAAAAACGACACTGACATTGACTGTCATCGCGCAGGCACAGAAGCGCGGCGGCCTCGCTGCATTCATCGATGTCGAGCACGCGCTCGATCCGCAATATGCGCGAAGACTCGGCGTGAATCTGGACGATCTGCTCGTCTCGCAACCGAATTCCGGCGAAGAAGCGCTGCGCATTTGCGAAACGCTCGTTCGCTCGAATGCGCTCGATGTTATCGTCATCGATTCGGTGGCGGCGCTGGTGACGAAAGCCGAACTCGAAGGCGAAATCGGCGATGTCACCGTCGGCGCACAGGCGCGATTGATGAGCGCAGCCTTGCGCAAACTCACATCGCTGATTTCAAAAGCGCGGACCTGCTGCATTTTCACGAATCAAATCCGCGAAAAGATCGGTGTCATGTTCGGCAATCCGGAAACCACCCCCGGCGGCAAGGCGCTGAAATTTTACGCGAGCGTGCGGGTCGACATCCGCCGCATCGGCGCGATCAAGCAGACCGATGGCGTTGTCACCGGCAATCGCACGCGCGTGAAAATCGTAAAGAACAAAGTCGCGCCGCCATTCACCGAAGCCGAGTTCGACATCATGTATAACGAAGGAATTTCTTCGACGGGCGCGTTGCTCGATCTCGCGCTCGAAAAACAAATCATCGAGAAGCGCGGTTCCTGGTTGAATTACAAGGGGACGCAGCTGGCGCAGGGTCGTGACGCCGGGAAAGAGGCACTCAAGAACGATCCCGCGCTCTACGAAGAGATCGAAGCCGCTGTGAAAGCGAAGCTCGACGAAGAAAAGCAATAACTTGTAGCGGCGGTCTATGACCGTCGCATTCTTTTTCGAGGGGCGTCGCGCAGGACCCGATAAGTGCGACGGTCATAGACCGCCGCTACAGAGGAATGCTCGCCGCTCGTGAAAAATGCGCGATCCACGCTAAATTGCACGTGATGACCTCAGCGCAAATCCGGCAATCCTTTCTCGATTTCTTTCGCGAGAAACAGCACACCATTGTGCCGTCGTCATCGCTCCTGCCTGACGCGCCGAATCTTCTTTTCACCAACGCCGGCATGAACCAGTTCGTGCCGATTTTTCTTGGGCAGCAAAAAGCATCGTGGAATCCGCCGCGCGTGGCCGACACGCAGAAATGCATTCGCGCCGGCGGCAAACACAACGATCTCGAAGATGTCGGACTCGACACCTACCACCACACGTTTTTCGAAATGCTCGGCAACTGGAGCTTTGGCGATTACTTCAAGAAAGAAGCGATCGAATGGGCGTGGGAATTAGTCGTTAGGCGTTGGGGGCTGCCGCCGCAGCGTCTTTACGCGACCGTTTACAAGCCCGGACCTGGCGAACCGAGCGAATTCGATCAGGAAGCGTACGATCATTGGGCACGCTTGTTCCGCGACGCCGATCTCGATCCCGCCATCCACATCGTGAACGGAAACAAAAAAGACAATTTCTGGATGATGGGCGATACCGGCCCATGCGGTCCCTGCTCGGAACTGCACGTCGATCTCACGCCCGATGGCGACACGCGCGGCGCGCTCGTGAATCAGGACGATCCTCGCTGCATCGAGATTTGGAATTTGGTTTTCATCCAATTCAACGCCGATGCCGACGGCAAATTCACGCCGTTGCCGCAGCGCCATGTCGATACCGGAATGGGCTTCGAGCGCGCGGTCGCGATCATTCAGGGAACCAAAAACTTCACCGATTTTTCCGGCACGGTTTCAAACTACGAGACCGATGTCTTTCGTCCAATTTTCGATGAGATCGAAAAGCTGAGTGGTAAGAGAATACGGCAGTACATTGCCGAAGAAAGATGCCGCTCTGGGTAGCGCGGGCGTCCCGCCCGTGGGCGAAGGCGTCTCGCCTTCGCGAACTTCCGAAAGTCCGTCGCGGCGAGACACCGCGAGCAACGACCGAGACGGTCGCGCTACCCAGATCCAGATCGACATCGCATTCCGCGTGATTGCCGATCACATCCGCACGTTGGCGTTTGCGATCGCCGATGGAATCATGCCATCCAACGAAGGGCGCGGCTATGTCTTGCGTCGCATTCTGCGCCGTGCGGTGCGCTACAGTCGCACTCTGGAATTCCACGAACCGTTTTTCTTCAAACTTGTGGATGTGGTTGCCCGCACGCTTGGCGAAGTCTTTCCCGAAGTCCGGAAGAATCAGTCCCGCATTAAAGAGACGATCGCGCGCGAAGAAGAGTCTTTTAATAGAACGCTGGACAAAGGCATTGATTTGTTCGAACGCGAGGTCGCGCGCATTCTGGGGAGCGCACGCGACTCGCGTGCCGTTTCCGGCGACTCGCCGGAAACCTCTTCGCTCGCAGCGCAAATAAAGTACGCCAAGCGCCGACTCCCACACTTCGAACGTCCATGGGGCAAATACGCCATCGCCTTTAGCACACACGGGCGACAGCAACTCTCCGAAGAGGAGCGTGATATTGTCCTCGAGTGCATTCTTTTTCCGGCGAAACAAAATCATTTCGAACTCTACGTCGCCTGCGTGATGCCGGATCATGTGCATCTGCTTCTTGAGCCGCAAGTCCGCGAACAGGATGCCAAAGGCGATCCGGTTTTTTATTCGCTGACCGAAATATTACAGAATATCAAATCGGTTTCCGCGCATCGGATCAACAAGAGTCGGAGCGCGAGTGGGCCCGTCTGGGAAAAAGAATCGTTTGATCGTTTGATTCGATCGGAGAGCGATCTGCAGGAAAAATATCTCTATATCGCAGGCAATCCGTGGGCGGCGGGAATCGCAGCTGCCGGCAATGATTATCGATGGTTGTGGACGTGGGATGTGGAGATTGGGATGAAGAAGGCGTCCGGCGAGTCGCCGGACGCGGCACGCGAGTCGCGTGCGCTCCCCAGCATTTCTGGCGCGTTCGCATTTCGGCTTTATGACGAGCAGGGATTTCCACTCGACCTGACCCAATTGATGGCACGGGAGCGCGGACTCGATGTCGATGTAGCAGCTTTCGAGAAATTGATGGACGAACAGCGATCGCGTGCGCGTGCTGCTCAAAAGAAATCACCACTCACCGTTCATCACACTGGTGATTTTCAGACGAAGTTCGTTGGATACGACTCGCTGAAAGCAGATGCACATCTATGTAACGTTGTTGAGAAATTTGGAGGAATTGGGAGTGGTGACATATGGGCAGTCGTTGATGTATCGCCATTTTATGCCGAAATGGGGGGGCAGGTTGGAGATACGGGTGAACTGAGACTTGTTGAAGATGGCAGGATTTATCGAGTCGTTAATACGTTAACGCAGAGCGGTGCGTTCTACCTAAAGCTCGCTGACAGGGAGGGGTTCGACTGGTCTCCTGAAACGCCAATCCAACTGAGCGTCGATGAGCCGCGCCGTCGTGCAATCGAGCGGCACCATACCGTTACGCATATTTTGCATTGGGCGCTGCATGAACTCGTTAGTCGCGAAGCGACGCAGAAGGGGAGTTACGTTGGACCGGAGAAGCTGACGTTTGATTTTTCGAGCGCGGCGTTAACGAAGAAGCAGGTGCGGGATCTCGAAAAGCTCGTGAACGATAAAGTCGCGGAGAATGCGCTGGTTTCGTGGACTGAAATTCCCTACGTGGAAGCGAAGAAACGCTCAGATATTCAGCAATTCTTTGGTGACAAGTACGGCGACCTCGTGCGCGTAGTGCAGATTGGCGGCGGGCCTAACGAGTTGAACGGTTATTCCATGGAGCTTTGCGGCGGCACACACGTGCGCGCGACAGGTGAGATTGGCGCGTTCCGGATCGTGCGCGAAGAAGCAATCGCCGCCGGAATTCGCAGAATTGAAGCGGTTGCGGGTGGAGCGGCGAAAGAGTGGGCGACGAATGAGGCGAAGCGACAGGACGAAAAATTCCAAACTCTGGCGCGGAAGAAATCTGATATCGCGGCGCTGCCCGCGTTTTCAGACACGGCGGAAACGAATGTGATGCTGCAACAGATCGACGCGCGAACGGCGCATCTGGAAGGGCTCGAAACTGAAGTGCGCGATTGGGAAAAGCAGAATGCGAAAGCGAACGAAGCGAATCTGCGAAGTCGCGCGGCTGCGATCGCGAAGGAGCTGGCGGAATCGCATGCCGGCAAGAAGTCGTTAGTCACACAGGTGGCGGATGGTGATGGAAAGATTTTGCAGGCGGTGGCCGATGCGCTCAAAACACAATTCAATGGCCCGATTTTTCTCGCTGGCGCGACGGATGGAACCGTTGCGTTGATTGCGTCGGTTCCAAACGAGCTCGTTTCAAAAATCGCCGCGAATAAATTAATTCAGGAAGTCGCGCCGATTGTCGGTGGCAAAGGCGGGGGGCGGCCGGAAAATGCACGCGGTGCCGGTAACGATCCTGCGAAGATCGACGAAGCTTTGGCGCGTGCGCGAGAGCTTATCGGCGAATAAGAATCTGTAGCCACGGCGCTGTGTCGCCGTGCCTGAGATTACGCCCCGACACAGCGGGGCGGCTACAAGGAACTGCGCCGCGTCACGGCAACAATAGCGTGAGAGCGGCCGTCACACCGAAGGCGATCACGAGCACAACCGAATAAATCAAACTGCCGAGTGCAAATTTGAAAAGTGTGGCGAGCCAGTTCTGCCGATAAACCAGACGGATCGCGACGAGCAAATTAATCAGGACCGCGATACCCGAGAAGGTGCAAACAATCGGCGTAAGCGGGCCGGGAAGTTTCCAGTTCAGCAGAAGTCCGATCCCGATGATTATGAGCGTGGAGAGGAAGACGAACGCGTGCGTATGCAGAGCGAAGATAAGGTGTTCGATATAAAATCTTCGTTTGAAGATGTAGAGAAGTTTGAGAACAAACGCGAAGAGCGGAATACAGCACAGCACCATCGGTCCGAGGTTGTCGATGAGCGCTTTTAGGAAGAGATCTCCGCGATCTCCGGTCGGTCCGAGTTTTTCTTTCGCGCGTTTCTGTATCCAGGATTCGAACCGCGACTTCGGCTGCTGTTCGTCATCGGAGCCGAAGCGAATGTTAAAGCCACTGTCGTCCTCCGCTAAGTTTTTTGCGGCCGGCTTCGGCGATGGCGAAGGTGTTGTTGGCGATGCGGATGGGGCGGCTGGCGTGGCCGTCTTCGTATTTTCATCGAAGATAATTGGGTGTTCGTGGTGTGGCGGCCGGAAATGTTCAAGCCCTCGAATCAGGAAAAAGAATGCAACGCTTGCCAGGAGGTAGAGTCGCAAGGGATGGACATAGCGTTGCCGGCGTCCGGCCAGGAATTCATTCGTTAGGCGCCAGGGTTTAATCAAAAGAAGGCCGAAAGTTTTCAGGAAACGTTCGTCCAGATTGAGAAAAGCGTCGGCCGCATCGGCGAGGAGCGTGCCGAACGAGCGATGATAATCGATCGCGGGCTGGCCGCATTGCGCGCAGTACGGGCCGGTCAAAGCGGCGCCACAATTTTCGCAATGCGTGAGAGGCGGGCTCGCTTTCTTTTTGCGCCAACTCCGGCGGCGCCGCGGATATTGTTCCATTTCCGCGGTGGCGGCGTCGCCTACGATGAACTCCGTTGTCTCATCGGACATGTCGCGACGAACCTATTGAAACCGACCAATGAAGTCTACGGGGAAGAAATCGGGAGCGGGCTTGGCTTCAGCGCGGCGCGAAACAATTCTGTCATCCTGAGCGTAAGCGAAGGACCTCGCAAACATCACGTAGCCTTCATCGAGAGGTTCCTCGCTGCGCTCGGAATGACCGCTATTTTCAGTTACTGGAGAAATCGGGTGCGCTGCATTCAGTTACGCAGGAGGAAAAGCAACGCCGTGCCGAAAATACCGGTGGCAAAAAGCCAGGTCGTGTTTCCGATGAAATATGGGAACACCATGAGCGCGAGGCCGAGAAACATCGGTTTCCAGACGTTCATCCGTTTGCCGTAGATGAAGGCGACGAATCCGATCGATCCGAAAATCAATCCGGCCATTAGATTTGCAAAGCTAAGGGCAGGCATTGGAGGCAGTCCGGGCATGCGGCCCTAGGCAGCTTAAGTCAGGCCAATGCGCGCGGTCCCGTGCAGAACATGAACTAAACATTGACCGCGCTCGGGCTGGGATGTCACGATGCCGCCCGCCAAAGCAGGTATTTGCCTAACGAATCAAAAAAACATGAATCTTCTCCGAACCAAAAGTCCCGACCTGCTCATCCGCGAATCGGAGGCGCCGGAGCGCAAGATGAAGCGTGCGCTCACCGCATTCGATCTCACCTGTCTCGGCATCGGCGCGATCATCGGCGCGGGAATATTCGCACTCGCGGGCACCGCGGCGGCCGGAGAATCCGCGCATGTCGGCGAGTCGATTGTGAAGACGCCGATCATCAATTTTATGATCGCGTTTCTGCATCACAGCGATCTCGTGTTCGGCCGGCCGGCCGCAGGACCCGCTGTCGCGCTTTCGTTCGTCGTCGCCGCATTGGCTTGTGCATTCGCCGCGCTTTGCTACAGCGAGCTTGCTGCGATGATTCCGGTGTCGGGCTCGGCCTACACTTATTCCTACGCGACTCTGGGCGAACTGATCGCCTGGATTATCGGTTGGGATTTGATTCTTGAATACGCGGTCGGCAACATGGCCGTGGCAAAGGGTTGGTCGGATTATTTCGTAAAATTTCTCTACAGTCTAAGTCACGGGGCGATAAGACTTCCACTATGGCTCGTATCCGATCCGACTACCGCGGCGACCAAAATCTCCCAAGGCGGCGAGAGTGCGCAGTATTATTCGCCGCTAACTTTGCCCCATCTCTTCGGATATCCCGTCGCTATCGATCTTCCGGCGTTGCTGATTGTCGCGGGCGTGACGGTGCTTTTGATTTATGGAATTCGCGAGAGCGCGACCACAAACACGACCATTGTCCTGATCAAGCTCGCCGTTGTCGTGTTCGTGATCGCGTTCGGCGCGTTCATGGTTAACCCGACAAACTGGCACCCATTCATGCCGAGCGGTTTTGGTGGTGTAATGAGCGGCGCGGCGATTGTCTTTTTTGCCTTCATCGGGTTTGATGCAGTTTCAACTACGGCGGAGGAAACGAAAAACCCACAACGCGATCTTCCGATTGGAATGATCGCGAGCCTGATCATCTGCACCGTGCTCTACGTTTTGATGTCGGGAATCTTAACCGGCATTAAGAAATACACAGTTTATCTCGGTGACTCTGCGGCGGTTGCGACGGCATTCGCAAGCAAGCCGTGGGCGCAGGCGCTCATCAGCGCAGGCGCGCTCGCCGGGCTCACATCGGTGTTGCTCGTTTTCCAACTCGGCCAGCCGCGGATCTTCATGGCGATGGGGCGAGACGGTTTGCTTCCGCAATATTTTTCGCGCATTCATCCGCGCTTTCGCACGCCGCACATCACGACCATTTGGACCGGTATCGCTGTTGGTGGCGTGGCGATGTTTACCGACATCGGTTCGTTAGCCGATCTGACGAATATCGGCACGCTCTTCGCCTTCATCCTCGTTTGTTGCGGCGTCATCGTTTTGCGTCGCAAAGAACCCAGCCGCCCGCGACCGTTTCGCGTTCCGCTGGTTCCACTTTTTCCGATCATCGGCGTTCTGCTCTGCTTCGCTCTGATGCTCAGCCTGCCGATTGAAACTTGGATTCGGTTCTTTGTCTGGCTCGCGATTGGCCTGGTGATTTATTTCTTGTACGGAATTCGCCACAGCAAGCTGGCGCGTGGTATTGATACCGGCGAAACAGAAAACACTCTTCCGCCAATAGAACCGTAAGGTGGAACGCGCTCTCCGAGCGCGTTGCCAAAAAACAAATGCGGCTTCGTCGCCAAATTAGCATCGAGCTCGGACAGCTCGATCCACCTCAGTGCGATCCGGAACCGTCTGTGCCAGCCGCTGCCGCAGCTTCCGGATGCAAATGGTCGTCGAGAAATTTTTCCATCGCTTCGTAAAAGGCGAACTTGTTTTCCTCATTGTGGAAACCATGCCCTTCGTTCTCTTTCACCATGTATTCCACGTCCACTCCGCGTTTGCGCAGCGCTTCCACCATTTGGTCTGATTCGTTCTTGTTCACGCGCGGATCCTGCGCGCCTTGCGCAACAAAGAGTGGCGTTTTGATTTTATCGGCGTGCATTACCGGAGAACCGGCGGCGAGCAATTCCTTATCCTTTTGCGGATCGCCCACCATTTCGTGGAACATGTCGAGGAACGGCTTCCAATACGGCGGGATCGTATTCATGAACGTAAACAGATTTGCCACGCCGACGTAATCGACGGCTGCGGCATAGAGATCGGGCGTGAAAGTTACGCCCGCGAGCGTGGCGTAGCCGCCGTAGCTCCCACCGTAAATCGCGATACGTTTCGGATCGGCGATGCCTTCTTTGATCAGCCAATGCACACCATCGGTGATGTCGTCCTGCATCGTCTTGCCCCATTGCTTAAAGGACGATTCCCAGAACTTGCGCCCGTAACCAGTCGAACCGCGAAAATTCATCTGGAAAACCGCGTAACCGCGGTTTGCGAGAAATTGCACTTCCGGATTGTAGCCCCAATCATCGCGCGCCCACGGACCGCCGTGTGGATTCACCACCACCGGCAGATTCTTCGCCTCGCGCCCGAGCGGCAGCGTAAGATAACCGTGAATCGTCAGGCCATCGCGGCTCTTGTATTCGATCGGTTTCATCGGCGCGAGCTGGGCCGCTTTCAGCCAGGGCGCGACCTCCGCGAGGATTGTCAGCTCATTGGTTTTCGCATTAAACAGATAGCGGAAACCGGGCGTGCGATCGTTTGTTGCCGCGACGATAAATTGATTTTCGTCGTGATCGTTTCCGACAACATCGATCTGGTAACCGGGCAGTTTTTCCTCGATCGTCGCGAACATTTTCTCTGTCTTTGGATCGAGAAACTTCCGTTGTTCCTTCCAGGTCGTGTAAACGGCGTAGGTGAGAACTTTGCGTTTTTTGGAAAAGGCGAGCGCGTCGACATCCACATCGGGATTTTGATAAACTACGCCGGTCTCCTTCGCGGTGGCGGGATCGATCTTTACGATCGCTTGTTTGTCGCGCCCGATATTTGAGGCGACATATAGTTCCTTGTTATCAAAGGTGAAGAACTGCGGGCCAAGGTGCTCGCGGAAATTTGTCGTCAGCACCTTCTTGAACGGCGCAGTCTCGTTAGGTCGGGTAAGCAACGTCGCGTTCACGCCGTCGGTCTCGGTAGCGGCAAGAATACGCCCCTTGTGGTCGGTCACCCAGGAATCGACGTGTCCCGGATTCTGTGCGGCCATTTTAATTTCGCCATTTGTCACATTCACGCGCATGGCATCAAACAATTCCGGATTGCGCTTGTTCAACGTGATCAGGATGTCCGTCGGAGAATTGTCTTCCAGATCGTCAATCAATCCCGCGCGGACTTTCGGAAACGGCGTCAGATCTTTGATCTCGCCAGTTTTCAGATCGACCCGGAAGAGATGGAAATTCTCGTCTCCCTTATTGTCCTGCAGGTAAACGACGTATTGATTTCCCTTCCAAAAATAATCGCGAATATCGCGATCCTTTTCTGATGTGATCCGTTTCACTTCACCGCCGGCGACGCGACGAACCCAGATGTTCATGCGCGATTCCCAGGGTGCCAGATACGAAAGTGTCTTCCCGTCGGGTGAGAGGAGATAGCCGCGGCTTTCCGGATTTTTGAAGAAATCGCGTACCGGGATTTTCGGCGGTACCGCGCTCTTTGATTGCGCGGGCGTGGCCGAAGGTTCCTGAGCGAGAACAGATGTGACCGCGATGGCCAGGCCGAGCGAGAAGGTGAGGAGTGATTTCATGATTAGTAGTTGGTGGTTAGATGCGAGAGGCGACGCCGTTGGATTCAAACATCTTTGGACCTTGAAGATCTTGAAATGTTCAGCGCGACCGATTTCGCGCCCGCCACCCCAAAGGTTAAATGCATACCCTGAGCAATCAAGGAGCGGCGCTTTTTAAGCGCCGACTATTTAGGCCGGCGGTTTAGAAACCGCCGCTCCTTGAGGGCAACTGTCTAATCCGCGCTCTGCGTAACGACGCTAAAATTTCTTCGTCAAGCGCACGTAAACGAACCGGCCGGTAGCATCGTAAGTGAAGCCGGGATAACCGACGCCATTTCCGCCTTCGCCAAAGGCTTGCGGCGGATCCTGACCGAACACGTTATTGCATCCCACGGTGATGGTTGTGTTGTTGAGCAAATTCTTCCAGCACGGCATGGAGTAGTTAGCCGTTTGACCAGTTTCAACCGCCTTACCGTGAATATTCGAGCCGGTCACGATGACACGCTCGGCCGTCGCCTCGGTGTTGCCCGCCGCGGTGGCGCTTGCGTTTGTCGTTACAGTTCCTGGCGGCGGTGTGGCGTCTTACGCCGTTGCGCTCGAAGTCGGGAAGAAAAGAATTACTAGTGCAAAGGCAAGAGGTAATTCAAACAACAGTCCAAGTTTTGTGCGTTCTGTTTTCATGGGGTCGTTAGGTTCGTCCCCGGACTAATGAATTTGTCAGCGGCTGGCTAGTCTTTTTTTGAACTGTTTCGCTGGGATCAGGATTCGACCTGGCGCGTGAGTTGCCCGATCCATCTTTGTCATAAAACCAAAACAAAACGGCGGCAACGCATCTGCTCGATGCGTGCCGCCATTTGTGAGAATTGAAAATGCGTTTCGGAAACGCAGACCGCAAATTACCGCGCTGCGCCCGCCATGGCGAAGCTCGCTTTATCATCCGCATCAAGCCAATCAAAAAGTGGCGTCGTCGCCGGATCGAGTCCGAGCTTTTTGGTTTCCTCTATATAGTGATCGCGTTTCTCCGGATTGTTGTAGAGAGGATTCGCCTTCTCCATTCCATCCGACCAGATCTTTACTTCTACCGGCGTTTTATTTTCACCATGGGTGTCGAGCCATTTTGCCATGTCGGCGTCGCTCGCGCCTTTTTCTACTTCCGCCTTGAAATCGGCGCCCTTCACGCCTTTGAAACCAAAGAGCATATTGTCGAGCGGACAATCGAAATGATATTCGCCGATTTCCCCGCCGATGAGTGCGCGACACTTATCCAGCGTGCGCCCCAGAATCGCATAACCGCCAACGCGGGTCCGCGGACTGCGCGGCGCTTCCTTGGTTAGATCTTTACCCGAGATATTTTTTTCCATGAAAAAAACTAGGGCCGAATCTTGGTGCCGCAACCGCGCGCGAGAAATTCTTCCGCGCGGAATCCAATCCCAGAGCGATTTGAATGTCTGGCTCAGTGGCAGATCGTTAATCGCCTCTGCCTCGACAAGAAGAAAACGCGCCGCATAATTATTGCATGGTCAACATTTCCATTCGTTACGATGGCGATTTGCATTGCTCGGCCACGCATGGCCCATCGCAGTCGAAACTCGCGACCGATGCTCCCACTGATAACAAAGGGAAAGGCGAATCCTTTTCTCCCACAGATCTGGTCGCGACTGCGCTCGGGACCTGCATATCGACGACGATGGGAATCAAAGCAGAGAGTCTCGGTGTCGACCTTGGCGGAATGACCGTGTCGGTAAAAAAGGAAATGTCGAAAGACAGCCCGCGCCGCATTGTCGGTTTACCTTCGGAAGTTCACATTCCGCTGCCGGCGGATTCACCTCACCGTGAAATCCTGGAACAAACGGCGCTTAATTGTCCCGTCCACAAGAGCCTTCCAGAAACGATCGATCGTCCGACAAAGTTTTTCTGGGAAGGGTAGCGCCCGTCAGCGCCCGCGTTCTTTTAGCAGGTCATCCCGAGCGCAGCGAGGGACCGCGCAAAAGCAGTTGGGTTACACAATTGTTCCGCAGCGTCGCCCGTAATTTGCGAGGTCCTTCGCTTCGCTCAGGATGACAGTTTTGTTTTACTTATCGAGCAACTTCGAGAACTCGCGCGCTTGCCGATTTTTCCAGCCACCTTTGTGATAGGCGTAACCCGCAATGAGCGGCAATCCCAGCGTTGCTTCGGCATAAACCATCTGCTCCGCGCCGAGATCCACCTTTCCCCACGAGTTTGCCTCTTTCAGCGTGGATCCGGATAGCGCGCCGTCGCGATCATCGGCCACCGTGATTTGCACCGCGTATTTGTGCATGCCGACATCGAACCCGAGATAGTCGCCGGCAACGACTGTATCCTGCGCAAAGTTTTTCGGCACTCCGCCGCCGATCATGAGCAAGCCGCTCTGTTTCGATTCGATTTTGCACTTCGTTAGCTCCAGAAAATCTTTCGCCGAATCGATACTCAAATGTTTGTCCGGATTTTTGTATTGATGATGAATCAAGCCGAAACCGGCGCTGCAATCGCTAAACGCCGGGCAAAATATCGGCACATCCTTTTCGTAAGCCGCAAGCACGACAGAGTCCTTATTCTTCGCATGCGTCGTCAAATGTTCGCCCATCGCTTTGATGAACTCGCGGGATGAATGCGGCCGCGGCGGCAGTTTGCCGGCGATCTCACCGGTCGTCGCGTCACAAATGCGCAATTGATCTTCATCGATGTAAGTGTCGTAAATGCGATCGATCGCGAGGCGGCGCAAAATGTCGTCGCTCATGAAAATGTCGCCCTTGTAGTGTTTGAAACCGAGCGCCTCGAAAAAATCCTGATCGACAATGATGGCTCCGGTGGAAACGATCGCGTCGACCATGTTGTGCCGAACGAGATCAACGACAACGTTCTTGAGGCCGGCGGAAAAAAGCGAGCCAGCCAGACAAAGAATAATCGCGCAATCTTCGTCGCGCAGCATTTGATCGTAGATTTGCGCGGCGCGTCCGAGATCGCGCGCGGAAAACGCCATCTTGCTCATCGCGTCGACGAGCGGAACGACGTTGTGTTCTTTGATGTCGATGTGTTCGACAACTTCTACCAGGAGGTCGGATTTTTTTGGTTTCATATTCTTTGGTATGTCATCCCGAACGAAGTGAGGGATCCCGCCTACGAAGTTTGGATTACTCAAATAATGAGCGCGAGCAACGACCTTTTGCGAGGTCCTTCGCTTCGCTCAGGATGACAGCGGGCAAAACGCGGCGATGGCTATTTATTATTTCCCGTCCGCCGGATATAACCACTTCATGTAATCGGCCACGCCGCGCTCGAGCGAATATTGCGGATCGTAACCAATCGCGTTCCGAACATTGTTCAGATCCGCTTGTGTGAAGTTCTGGTAGTGTGCGTGCGGATTCTCGATGTAATCGGCCTCGAAGTTTGTGCCTAACGAGCGATTAAGAATGTCGATCAACTCATTGAAGGACCGCGCCTGGCCGTAGCCAAGATTGTAAATTCCGCTTTGTCTCGCTTCGGACGCGCGAATACTTCCCGCAACAATGTCCTTCACGTAAACGAAATCGCGTCTCTGTTCGCCGTGTTTGAAAATGCGCGGCCGCTGTCCCGCTTTCATCTGCTTCGATAAATGAAAGATCATGCTCGCGGGCACGCCCTTGTGCGCTTCACGCGGACCATAAACATTAAAGTAACGCAAGCCGACGATGATCCAGTCCGGACTCTCCTGCGCCGCGCGCCGAGCCAGATTGTCCATGATCACTTTGGAAAAGGCATAAACATTCGCCGGCGCCGCGCCGTTGGATTCCACGCTCGCTTCGCTTGCCGCCCCATACGTCGAGGCCGATGACGCGTAAACGATGCGCGTCTTCGTCGGCTTGGCGAAACGGAGCAAACGGCGGAAACTCTCCACGTTGTCGTGCGTTTGGACGAATTGATCGTGCAGCGTCGTGTCCGTGATGGAAGCGAGATGAAAAATGACGTCGAACTTTTCGTCACCGAATTGTTTATGCCAATCAAGCTTTGCCAAATCTTGTGCGACAAAATCGCCGCCGTAGCCTGCGAGATTCTTGAAATCACCCGAACGAAAATCGTCGATCACCGTTAGGCGCGCGTTTGGAAATTTTTCTTGCAGCGCAAGGACAAGGTTCGACCCGATGAAGCCGGCGCCGCCGGTGACAAGCAAGTTAAGCGGTGAATCAAGTGATAGCACGAGTAGGAAAGTGAATAAACACTGAACGCGCAAGTTGCAACCAAGGAGCGGCGGTTTCCAAGCCGCCGTTTGCAGCGCCAACACAGGTCGGCGGCTTGGAAACCGCCGCTCCTTGACGGCGAACTCTGATTGATGGTTGCCCGAGGAAGCGTGCGCGCGCGTTTTGATAATTTATCTTGAACGCCGAAGCACAAGCCGCTACTTCTCGCGGCAATAGTTCTTTGCGAGTCTTGATCAGTGGATCGGCGCGAGAAATCCCGTGTAAATCGGGAGCAGTTGCGCTGCTGTAACTGGATACGACTTCCCAGGGCCAATCTCCGAAAAGTTTCGGGGGTGAAGGCGGGAAGAAGGTGTGCGACTACTCGTTAGGCGCCGCAAGCCAGGAGCCAGAATATTTGCCCGCTCCACCTCATTCGTGTTGTAGCCGCCCCGCTCAGCCGGGGCGCTTCAAGCAAGGCGACAGAGCGCCGTGGCTACAAAGCGAAAAAACTTCTTCGCAAAAAAGAAGAATGAGAGTCGTGGACGATCCGCTTTTGGCGACAAGTCCGCCTCTCAATAAATGGAGGAAACTTGTTATGTGGAAACCGTTCGCGATGGAATGCGCATTAAGCGCAGCTTGCATTAGTCGGCGCGACCAGCGGTCGCGCCCTACCGGTAGGGCTGGACGGCTCGTCCAGCCGTCGAAATTCTTAACGCTTTGCGTTGTGCTCGCGTTTGGAATTTCAGTTGGCACATATGCGGAAGAACCGACACCGACACCATCGCCGGTTGAACCCGAAAACGCAGCCGTTGTCGTTAGCGCGACGCGCATTCCGATTCCGAAAGAAAATTCTCCCGCGACGATCAGTGTGATTTCCGCAGAAGACCTGGAACAAAAACAAATCGAACGCGTTGCCGACGCGTTGCGAGAAGTGCCCGGTCTCTCGGTCGTGCAAACCGGAACGGCGGGCCAGCTGACATCTGTGTTCACGCGCGGTTTGCGCAGCGAACACACACAGGTTCTGCTCGATGGCATTCCGATTAATCAAGGTCTGCAGGGCGCATTCGATTTTGCCAGCCTCACGACAGACAACATCGATCGAATCGAAATTGTCCGCGGTCCGCAGAGCACGATCTACGGTCCGCGTGCGCTTGCCGGCGTGATTCAACTTTTCACGAAACAGGGAAGTGGAATTCCGACCGTTGAAGCAAGCGTGGAAGGTGGATCCTATGGAACTTTCCGAGAGGCGCTGCAAAGCTCCGGTTCATGGCAGCAATTTGATTACTCGTTAGGCTTGAGCCGGCTCGATACCGATAACGCCCGGCCGAACAATCAGTATCGCCTCAGCAGCGGCATCGCCGATGTCGGCTGGTCGTCTAACCCGCCTTCGCCCGGGACGGGCTCCGCCGCGGCGAGCGAGCAACTACGAATCAGCAGTTTGTTTCTTTATTCGAATGCCGATACCGGGAATCCGAACAGTATCTTTACTCCCAAGCCGCTCGATAATTTCCTGACCGAGAAATGGCTGGTCGCGCCGCATGTCGATTTCAAACCGGTCGAATGGTGGGAACACAAATTCATTCTTAGTTATGATCATGAGCGACAGCTGAACGATCCGAACGACGACGGATTTGTCGGGCCCACGCGCGCGCTCTTCGAGCGAACGACGGTCGATTATCAGAACGATCTGCGACCGGTGTCGTGGCTGACCCTTACGAGCGGATTTTTTTACAGCCGGGTGAATGCGGGGCAGGAACGGCCTTTTGTTTCGCAAGCTTTTGGACCGCAGCCGAAATTTCTCAGCGATCACACCAATGAGGTCGCGGGGTTTCTGCAAGAGAGTGTGACGCCGTTCGATGGATTGAATCTGGTCGCGGGTGGACGTTACGATCACTTCAATCAATTCGGCGATGTTTGGACTTATCGCGTGGCGGGAAGTTACTTGATTAAACCAACCGACACGACACTGCACGCGAGTTACGCTACCGGTTTCAGTCCGCCAAGCAGTCAGGACAAGATTTTCGGAAATAATTTTGCGCTCGAGCCGGAACGCGATCGCGGCTTTGACGCCGGCATCGAGCAACGCTTCTGCGATGGGCACGTACGAATTGGCGCGACTTACTTTCACAATCACCTGTCGAATATTATTGGGTTCAACGGCCTGTTCGACACTTTGAATCTCGGCGCGGCGCGCACGCAGGGTTTGGAATTCGAAGCGCACGTGATGCCGATGAGCGATCTCACTTTCTCCGCGAGCTACACGTATCTCGATGCGGAGAAAACTTCCGTTGCCGACATTTCGCAGTTGCAAGGTGCGCGCCTGCCGCGCCGTCCGCGCAATGAAGTTTACGTCTCCGCGTCATATCTTTGGTGCAGGAAATTGCGCACGACCGTCGAAGCAAAATTTGTGAATGCACGCGAGGAACTCAGTTTCGGCGCACCGAACTTTGATATCGAAGATTATTCGTTCGTAAATTTCGCGGTTGAATACGAAATCAATTCACATTTTTCTGTTTTTGGTCGAATCGACAATTTAACCAACGAACACTACTCGGAGGTGTTCGGGTATCCCGCACTCGGTCGCGCCGCCTATGGCGGAATAAAGTTTCGGTTTTGACGCCGCAGGGTAGGGCGCGTGTCTCGCGCGACTTCGCGGACGTCTCGACCGCGAAACTAAAAACGGAAAACGGTGCGAGACGCTCCGTTAGGCGCGCGAGACGCGCGCCCTACCCGCTTGTCATTCCGAGCGAAGTCGAGGAATCTCTTACTGTTCGACGATGAGAGATGTCTCGACTTCGCTCGACATGACAGAGGAATGGATGCCCAGCTTTATCTTTATCTCATAGCCGGTCTGGTCGTCGGCGTCGCGGTTGCCGGCTGTTTTTTCTTTCTCACGCGTCGCAATCGGTCGGGCGAGTCGGAATTGTTGCAGCGACTCGAATTGCTCGATCGCGCGCAGGAACGTGCGGAGCGGATGCTGCGCGAGGAAATGTCGCGCGGTCGGGAAGAAAATGCGACGGCGGCGAAAACTCAGCGAGATGAATTAACCGCGTCTCTCGAAAGTGTGCGCTCAATCGTCGATCTGCGTTTGAAACAACTGCAGGAAGACAATTCCAAACAGATCGACAGGATGCGCGCGACAGTGGACGAGAAATTACAGGGAACGCTCGAGCGTCGTCTGGGCGAATCGTTCAAACTCGTGAGCGATCGTTTGGAACAAGTGCATCAGGGGCTCGGCGCGATGCAGCAGCTCGCAAGCGATGTCGGCGGTCTGCAAAAAGTTTTGAGCAATGTGAAGACACGCGGCGGCTGGGGGGAAGTGCAGCTGGGTGCGTTGCTCGAGCAGGTGCTGACGCAGGATCAATTCGCGCGAAATGTGAAGCTGCGGCCGGAAAGCGGCGAGCGTGTCGATTTCGCTATCAAGCTACCGGGTGATGAAAACGGTGCGCCCGTCTGGCTGCCGATCGACGCCAAGTTTCCGACGGAAGATTACCAACGGCTTATCGAGGCGCAGGAAAAGGGGAATGTGGAAGCGATTGATACCGCGATGAAAAGTCTGGAGACAGAGTTGAAGCGCGGCGCGAAAGATATTTGCGCGAAATATATCAATCCGCCGGGAACAACGGATTTCGCGCTTATGTTTTTGCCGACGGAGGGATTGTATGCGGAAGCGATTCGGCGCGTCGGTTTGGTGGAACAGGTGCAACGCGATTGCAAAGTGGTTTTCGCGGGACCGACGACATTGGTGGCGCTGCTCAATAGTTTGCAAATGGGATTTCGCACGCTCGCGATTCAGAAACGATCGAGTGAAGTTTGGAATTTGCTCGCCGGAGTAAAAACGGAATTTGGGAAATTTGGCGAAGCGTTGTCGGCGGTAAGGGACAAGCTCGATCAGGCGGCGCGCAAGATGGAGGATGTGGATGTGCGCTCGCGGGCGCTCACGAGGAAGTTGCGCGACGTGGAGGAATTGCCTTCGAATCCGCAGCCGATGCTGCGAGAGTTGATCTCGCCTGACGAAGAAGGGTAGGGCGCGTGTCTCGCGCGCCTAACGAGGTGTCTCGCCTCGTTTCTTCTTGATTCAGAATTTGGAATCGGCGCGAGACGCTCCGATACGCAGGCGAGACGCCCGCGCTACCCAGACGGGGCGGTGCATCGCCGCATCACAAAACTTCGTCCCACTTCGATTTGTCTTTGAGCAAAATCTCGCGGAGCAAACGAATCTGCGGCATGCCGTGGTCGAGCACTTGGTCGTGAAATTTCTGGAGAGAATATCCGTCGCCTTCTTGCGCCTTGTAATCTTCGCGCAGTTTAAGAATCTGCAATTTACCTAACGTGTAATTCAGGTAACCGGGATCGAAGGTGCCGCGCATCGCTTCCGCGCGCGCAGGCTTCGCCGCGTAATAGCAGTTGTCCTGAAAAAACTTTGTCGCGTCGTCGACCGACATTTTCTGTGTGTGCAACTTGATGGAAACGCAAAGCCGGCAGAGCCGAAGCAGCGCTTCGTCCGCTTGTGCCATCCGATATTTCGCCGCGCGAAAAGCTTCCTCATCGGTCGGCGTCTCCTTGTTGCCGCCGCCGTAACCCTCGTCGAGCATCATCTTCTCGCAGTAATGCGCCCAACCTTCGACAAAGGCGTAACTCCCGAAAATCTTCTCAACCCTCGTGGCGGAGGAGGCGTTGAGGTGAAGAAACTGCACATAATGTCCGGGATAAGCTTCATGAATTGTCACAACGTCGGCGGTGTAATAGTTGAACGAAGTGAGCCATTCGTTCTTCTGCGCCTCCGTCCAATCGCTCTCCACCGGCGTGACGTAATAATATGCTTCCGTCGCTTTCTTTTCGAATGGCCCGGGCGTGTCCATCGAGGCAAACGTCGTCGCGCGTCGATACGAAGGCGTTTCTTTCACCTGCGCCCGAACGTCGGAAGGAATTTTGACGAGCTTATGCTCGATCACGTATTTCCGAATCTGCTCGAGATTTTTCGCCACGTCGGGAATCAGACTCGCTGCCGTGGGATGCTCGTTTTGAATCTGCTTGAAAACTTCAATCGCCGGCTTGTTTGGGTCGATCGTCTTCGCGGCTTTGGCAAAAATCTCCTGTTCCTCTTTCAGTTTCTGCAATCCGATCTCGAGAATTTTCTCCGGCGCAAGATCGACGAGTTCGGTTTCGGCAAGCATGCGCCGATATTTTTCTTCCCCAAGCGCGAAGTCCGCCGTGGCTTTCGGTAATTTTTCCCGCTCCAGCCAGTTCGCGTAATCGTTCAACGCCGTGACGGCTTTGCGATTCGACGTGTGGAAGGCGGCCTGGAGCTTCTCGTCCTTTAATTCTTTGGTCGCTTCGACCAGATCTTTCTGGAGAAAATGAGCCGCCCCGCGCGCGATCTGGATGGCGAGCTCGACGTACGGTTTCGGCAGGTTCTCCGCGAGATTGGTCCTGCCCGCGATCATGATATTGGGAGCCTGCGCTTCGATGGCGATGATGCTGCGCAAGCGGTCTTCGAGCGGGGCAAACTTACGTGAGATGTAAATGTTCAGGTCGATTGCCCTCGCATAAGTCATTGGGTTGCGCTCGAAAACGGCGAGATCCTGAATGACAAATAGCTCTCTGCTGATGGCCGCTTGCAGAATGCGCAAGTCGATTGAATTACGCGCATTCAATTCCTTGGGATCGAATTTCTTCAGCCGATCGTCGAATCGTTTCAAACGCGCCACCTCGGCATCGATCGAAAGCCGGGTGTAATCGCTGATCTTGCCATCGAATTCGTGGAAGCCGAGAGCGACTGCTTCGAGAGGGCGCGCGGCAAGATATCCCCTGATGAATTCGTCGGATACGTTCGTGAATTCGGTATCGCTATCTACCGCGTCGAGATGAGGGACGAGGACGAGCAAAGGCAGCGAGATACACGCAACCAATCGTAGCAATTTCATAAGGCGAACTTTGGCAAAAGCGAGCCGCACCTTAGCTGACGCTTTGCTCGTTGCCAAAAATTTCCGCATGAACGATGATCGTTCCTCATCCCTATGAAACGGCGGTTATTTCTGAGCGCACTGGTTGGCCTGATCGTGGGTGCGGTTCTTTTCGGCACGCGTCTCCATTCCGCGCATGCAGCGGATACAGACGACGACAGTGGCTACGCGCAGATCTCCATTTTTGCCAAGGCCATTCAATTGATCCGACAGGATTATGTGGACGGCAATAAGGTCAGTTATCACGACCTGATTTATGCCGCGATGAAAGGCATGCTCGCCTCGCTCGATCCCCACAGCGGGTTTATGGACCCGGACGACTTCAAGGACATGCAGGACGACACGCGCAGTCGTTTCAATGGGCTGGGTATCGAAGTGTCGGTGAAGAATGGATTGCTCACGGTGGTCTCGCCCATGGAAGGCACGCCCGCAGCTAAGGCCGGCATTATCTCCGGCGATGAAATTCTAAAGATCAACGGCAGCTCGACCGAGAAGCTGGAATTGCAGGATGCGGTGAATCTGCTGCGCGGCCAGCCTGGTCAGAAAATTACGCTAACGGTTCTGCGGCCGGCGACCAAAGAGATCAAAGACTACGCTCTGGCGCGCGCAGAAATAAAGGTGCAGAGCGTGAAGAGCGCCAAACTGCTTGACCCCGAGCTGACCGGCCAATTCAAAATCGGATACATACGGCTGGTGCAATTCAATGAGCCGACGGCAGCGGAATTGGCGAAGGCGCTCGATGGATTGCAAAAGCAAGGCATGCAGGCGCTGGTGCTCGATCTTCGCAATAATCCGGGAGGATTACTCAACAGCGCGGTGGATGTTTGCGCGCAATTTTTGCCGCCGGGAACGAAAGTGGTTTCCACCCAGGGCCGCACTTCTTCGCAGGAGCACGATTATTCTACCTCCACCACGGCGAAGGAACGGCCGCGCTTTCCGCTCGCTGTCCTCGTCAATGAAGGAAGCGCCAGCGGTTCCGAAATCGTGTCCGGCGCGCTGAAGGATTTGCATCGCGCCATTCTCGTGGGCGAAACCACTTTCGGAAAAGGATCGGTCCAGAACGTGATGCAATTGCCGGATGGATCCGCGCTTCGTTTTACGACCGCGAAATATTACACACCCGGGAAACAAGTGATCCAGGGCAATGGCGTCGTCCCGAATATTCGTGTGCCGATGACGTCGGAACAGGAGCGCTTGCTTTTCTCGATGCGCAGCGCGGACAACGTGAAGCCGGAGGAAGAAAAGAGCATCATCAAGACGAAAGATCCGCAAATGATGCGCGCGATCGATGCGCTCAAGGGCGTGATGATTTACGCCGAACAAGCATCGCCGAAGAGCGAACCGGTCAAGAAATAGCGGGCCCTGTTCGTTAACAGTTGTCATCCCGAGCGTGAGCGAGGGACCTCACGAAATCACAGGAGCGAATCGTGAGGTCCTTCGCTTCGCTCAGAGATGACCGCGTGATGTGATTTCCGAACATGATAATCCTGGCGATCGAAACTTCGTGTGACGAAACGGCGGTGGCGATTTTGCGCGGCCGCGAGTTACTGGCGAGCGAAATCGCATCGCAAATCAGGGAGCACGAGCGCTACGGCGGCGTTGTTCCGGAAGTGGCTTCGCGAAATCATCTGATCCATGCGCCACGTTTGCTCGATCGCGCGGTGCGATCCGGTGGGGTTTCGCTGGACGAAATCGATGCGTTTGCTGCGACCGCTGGACCTGGGCTCGCTAGCTCCCTCATGATTGGCGCGTCGATGGCCAAAGGTCTCGCGCTCGGCCACGGCAAGCCGTATCTCGCGATCAATCATCTCGAAGGTCATTTGCTGTCGCCATTTTTTGGAGCTGAGGTTGAACCGAACGTTTCGCTCGTTGTGAGCGGAGGTCACACACTTCTCGTCGAAGTTCGCGGTGTGAACGATTATCGCGTGTTGGGACGCACCGTCGATGACGCAGCGGGAGAAGCGTTCGATAAGGTCGCGAAGATGCTGGGGCTTGGTTATCCCGGCGGGCCGGAGGTCGAACGGCGCGCGCGCACGGGCGATCCGAATCGCTTCGATTTGCCGCGCAGCATGCTCGACTCGCGCGATCACAATTTCAGCTTCAGCGGATTGAAGACGGCGGTGCGCTATTTATTGCCGAAACTAAAAGGCGATTACGTCGCAGATATGTGCGCATCGTTTCAGCGCGCGGTGATTGACGTGCTTGTGGAAAAAACGCTTCGCGCGGCGCGCGAAGTCGGCGCGAAGTTCGTGACCCTCAGCGGCGGCGTGAGCTGCAATCGCGAATTGCGCGAACGAATGCGCGACTCCTGCAAAGAAGCGCGCCTAAAGTTTCTCAGCGCCAAACCGGAGCTCTGCACCGACAACGCTGCGATGATTGCGTTCGCCGCGTCGTTGCGATTAAAGGCCAATCTTCTTTCCCGTGTCGAAGAAGAGATCGATCCCAATCTGACGTTGACGTCGAATTAGTTCCGGGGAGCGCACGCTTGTAGCGTGCGGGTCGGTGGCATTCTGCGCCGACGAACTTTACCCTTAGGGGTCTGAAACTATCTTTAAAGTTCGCGATGGCAGAATGCCATCGCCCGCACGCTGCAAGCGTGCGCTCCCCAGAGTCAGTAATCACGTCGCAGCAAATAATTCGCGAGTTCGTGCAATCGATCCGCATCCGTGCCAAACACCTTCAGCGCCGCATGCGCTTTCTTCGTCAGGCGTTGTGCCTCCGCGCGCGACTTTTCCAAACCGATCACCGAAGGATAGGTCGCCTTGTGCGCGGCGGCATCTTTGCCTGCGCTTTTGCCGAGCTTCTCCGAAGTTTGCGTAACGTCGAGAATGTCATCGATCACTTGAAACGCCAGTCCGAGCGCGCGACCAAATTCGGTGATGGCCGCGAGTTGCTTTTCTGACGCATTTGCGCTCATGGCGCCGAGACGCACGGACGTCGTCAAAATCGCCGCTGTTTTATTTTCATGAA
The DNA here is from genome assembly GCA_963803315.1 of uncultured Verrucomicrobiae bacterium. GTDB lineage: Bacteria > Verrucomicrobiota > Verrucomicrobiia > Chthoniobacterales > UBA10450 > JBBQFI01. The sequence goes on from CAWDLY010000012.1 coordinate 153,731, forward strand.
TGTAGCGAAGCTGCGCGCGCGTTACCTTCTTGCCTTCAGCCTCCAAATCTGCCACCTGGCCTGCGATTAATTTTCGACTGCTGGCCGCGTCTGAAAGCTCCCGTAGCATCGCGCGCAAATTGTAGCGGTGCGATTCCGGCGTCTGCGCTGCAATTTCGAACGCGACCGTGAGCAGCGCATCGCCCGCCAGCACCGCAATGCCGTCTCCAAAAACTTTGTGACATGTTGGACGGCCACGACGGAAATCGTCGTTGTCCATACTGGGGAGGTCGTCGTGGACTAACGAATAGGTGTGGATGCACTCCAGCGCACAAGCGAGGGGAAGAGCAGCTTTGATTTTTCCGCCGCACGCATCAGTCGCTGCGAGGCAAAGAATCGGCCGGAGCCGTTTGCCGCCGGCAAACAAGCTGTAACGCATGGCTTTGTGGATGGTGGCGGGCGGAACATTCCCTTTCGGCAAATACCGATCGAGCGCGCGATCAATTTCTTTTTGGCGGGATTGCAAATAGGGCGCGAGCTGCATCGAGCGCGAATGTGTAAGGCTGCGGGCAGGGCGCAATGAAAAAAACAGAATTAGCATTGCTTACATTGCTATCTATGTAACAATGTAAATATGAAACAGACAGGAAGCACCAAAACCGTGGAGCGAGTGCAGATTGGTGCGCGCATGGAAAAAACTCTGGTCAAAACGCTCAAAGCTTTGGCGGAATATCTCGATCTTTCCCTGGGCGATTTGCTCGAGGGTATGGCTTTACACGCGCTCGAAGGAAAGCCGGCCTTCAGCGCCAAGACGCTCGGGCACGTGAAAAGATTGAAGGGCATTTATGGCCTCGGACTTACGGCCCGTGATAGTCACCGGCTGGTGGAAACGGACCATGACGAGAAATAATTCCTCGATCGCAAACGAGCTGTGCGACCTTGAAAACGGACGGCTCGATCCAAAACAGTTTCCTCATCGCGAGCACGTCCGCCTTGGTTTTGAGATGCTCGGTCGATATCCATTCCCGGAGGCTCTTGCGCGTTTTTCGAAGGGATTACGTCAGCTCGCAGTCAAGGGCGGCAGGCCCGAAGCGTATCACGAGACAATTACAGCGGCCTTTCTCGCGTTGATCGGAGAACGACGCCTTAACGATGAGTATGCGCATTGGGAGGAATTTGCTGCCCAGAATGTGGACCTGTTGAGCAAGGATTTGCTTCGCGAATGGTACGAGCCGGAAGTTCTCGCGTCCGTCATCGCCCGCCGCACGTTTGTGCTTCCGAAGCGGAAGTCCGCTGCAGCGTCCGCGCTATGAGCTCGAGCGAAGAACGGTGGATGATGAGTCCCGGTCGCGCGCTGACTGCCTACGCCGTTGTCTTTTGTGCCTTTATTATTTGGGCAAGCGTGCGCACCGCGTTGAATCCGAGTCCGCATGGAATCGGTATCCAAATTCTTGCGCTAGTAGAGATCGCTGGCGCACTGTTCTTCGCGTTTCGAAAAACGCGGCTGATTGGCCTTGTCATGCTGCTCGCGGTTTTTGCCATCGCGGCTCTGATTGAATTGCACCTGCGGGAATGGCCAGTCCGATTTGTGTTTTACGCGGCGACCGCGCTCTTCGTGCAATATCAGTCAGTCCAACTGCGTGGGTAGGGCGCGTGTCTCGCGCGCCTGACGAGGCGTCTCGCCTCGTTTCTGACTGATTCAGGATTTGGAATCGGAGCGGGACGCTCCGATACACGGGCGAGACGCCCGCGCTACCCTAGAGATTTTCTGCGGTTTCAGTGGTCCCGGCCGGTTTCACACGCATGGCGAGAAATGCCCCGAAGAGAAGAACGCCCGCACTGCAAAATTGAGCACTCGTTAGGCGTTCGCCAAAAATCATTGCGGAAAGGATGAGCGCACCAACCGGACAGAGCAGTTGCAGGGTTTGCGAGAGCGCCACGCCAATTTCGCGAATCGCAACGTAATACAGAACGTGCGCCAGGCTGATGCAGAGAACCGCGGAAATGATCAGCATGACATTCACGTGCAATCCGACGTGCAACGGCGTGGCGATGTTCCCAAATAACAATGTGAGTGGCAGCAGCAGAGCGGAAGTTAAAAAGCTGATGATGCCGAAACTGCGGACGGAGCCGAGTCGCGCGGAAGGACGTTTGACGAGCACGCCGTAGAGAGCCCAGCAGGACGTCGCTGTGAACGCAATGACCAGGCCGCGCAGCGGCACTCCGCCGATTTTCCATCGTTCCTGGAACCAAAAAACGCCAACCGCGCCGAGTAATCCGAGTAGTGTCCCCACCTGGAATTGCCATTGCCGAATGATCCAGCGTTCCTCGGGAAAGAAAGCGAGCGCGAGCAGAGCGGTGATGATGACGGAGGTGCGCGTGAAAATTGTGTAGACGCCCGGCCCCATGTAAAAGAGTGCCATTACCTGGGTCACTTGATGAACAACGTTTGGAATTGTGGGCACTAGACACGCGCCGAGAACGCGGAGGTCGATCTTCGGTCCGGGCGTCCGGCGGCGCCAGAGAACGAACGGCGCGACCGCCAGGCACGCCACGCTATAGCGGAAGAAATTCTGCGCCCACGGATCGTAGTAGCGATTTAGATAAAATTGAAAAAGCGAAGGGGTCGACCAAATGGAGATCGTGGCGAAAAGCGCGGCGTATCCGGTGGAAAGGCTGGTGTGTGAGATATTTTTTTCGCTTGATCGATCCGGCATCATTGAAGCGAAGTTGATTGAGCCGTTTAATTTGCTCGCCTACAAGCGATTCATCGCTCAGAAACGAAAGATCCGGAGAAGAGATTATGAACCGAACAACGACAGTCATCGCGATCGTATCGATCCTGTTTGCCTTTAACGAAGCCCTTGCGGCGTCCAAAAATGCTGATCCGGGAGGCCACCTCAAGAAGGCCGATGAGCTGGCGCATCAAGGCCAATTCGATCCGGCTATCGCGGAAATGAACAAGGCCATCGAGGCCAAAGCCAGTGCAACCAATTACATTAATCGCGGCAACATTTATCGCGCCGCGCAAAAATTGCCCGAAGCCATTGCCGATTACGCAAAAGCCATCGAGCTCGATCCGAAAGATGCCGTGGCCTATTTCGAGCGCGGCCAAACCCTGGTCATGCAGAAACAGTACGATCCCGCCATCGCGGATCTGGATAAGGCAATCGAGTTGCGCCCGAAAGAGGGAACCTTCTATCGCAACCGCGGCTTCGCTGATATCGGCAAGTTCGATTACGGCAAAGCGCTGGACGACTTTAGCAAAGCCATTGAGCTGGATCCAAAGGACGCCGTCAGCTACGAGCGCCGCGGTCTGGCGGAGCGAAGCTTGCGAAATTACGATGCGGCCATAACGGATTATTCGAAGTCACTCGAGCTCAATCCGAACGATGGCGAGACGTGGGCGCGTCGCGGTTACACCTACACGTTTCTCGGGCAGTACGAAAAGGCGATCGCCGATTACGAACAGGCGATGAAGGTAAATCCTAACGATACCGAGACGCCGCAGCGTTTGCTTTATGCGAAGTCGCAGCTGGCGCAAAAAAACGCGCCACCGCCCGCTCCCACCCTTGCGCCGACACCGACGCCGACTCCGAAGAGCGCGATGACTCCGCTCACTATCGGTCTCGGCGTGATAGTCGCGGTCGCCGTCATTGTGCTCATCGTTATCATGGCCATGCGGCGTCGCCCCTTGCCGGTGGACGAGAATTCGAAGCGAATTCGGTAGGGTCGCGTGCTTCTGTAGCGGCGGTCTATGACCGTCGCTCGAATTCCTGTAGCCATCACCCCTGGGGGCAACGCGAGTCGCGCGTCGCATAGCGACGCGGCTACAAGAATAATGCGACGGTCATAGAGCGCCCCTACAGGGGTTCGCGGGCCAAGAAATTTCTTTGACACCACAGGGCGCGCTGGTAGCTTGCGCACTGCTTTTTGCGGGGAACGAGACGGTCCCATGGTCGTTCAAATTGGTTTGATGCGACTCTGGGATTTTTCCTTCTCTAGCGGGGAGCGAGACCGGTCGTGCCCATGTAGCTCAGTTGGTAGAGCACGTCCTTGGTAAGGACGAGGTCACCGGTTCAATCCCGGTCATGGGCTCCAGAGCGAGCACGCGATCGGCCAGAGAGTAGTTTTAAAAGAGAACCTGTTTATGGCAAAGGAAGCATTCAAACGCGACAAGCCGCACATCAACGTCGGCACAATCGGACACGTGGACCACGGCAAAACAACGCTGACGGCCGCGATCACTAGCGTACTGGCCAAGAAAGGCATGGCGGAAGTGCGCGCTTACGATTCAATCGATAACGCGCCGGAAGAAAAAGAGCGCGGTATTACGATCAACACCGCGCATGTTGAATATCAAAGCGACAAGCGGCACTACGCGCACGTCGATTGCCCTGGCCACGCCGACTATGTGAAGAACATGATCACGGGCGCTGCGCAGATGGACGGCGCGATTCTCGTCGTCAGCGCTGCTGACGGCCCGATGCCGCAAACACGCGAACACATTCTGCTCGCGCGTCAGGTCGGCGTACCGGCAATCGTCGTTTTCCTGAACAAGGTCGACATGGTCGACGATCCGGAATTGCTCGATCTCGTCGAGATGGAAGTGCGCGATCTGCTCACACAATACGAATTTCCCGGAGACAAGATTCCGATCGTCAAAGGCAGCGCACTCAAAGCGCTCAACGGCGACGCCGAGCAGGAGCAAAAGATCCTCGATCTCGTCGCTGCCGTAGACGATTACATCCCCGTGCCGGATCGGCCGATCGATCAGCCGTTCCTCATGCCGGTGGAAGACGTGTTCAACATTGAAGGTCGCGGCACCGTTGCGACCGGTCGTGTCGAGCGCGGCATTCTCAAGAAAATGGAGGAAGTCGAAATCGTCGGCATTCGCGATACGGCGAAGACCACAGCGACCGACATCGAAATGTTCCGCAAGCTTCTCGACGAAGCGCGTGCGGGCGACAACGTCGGTGTGCTTCTCCGCGGCACGAAGAAGGAAGACGTCGAGCGGGGTCAGGTCATTGCCAAACCGGGCACGATCAAACCGCACAAGAAATTTAAAGCGGAAGTTTACGTGTTGAGCAAAGAAGAAGGCGGCCGTCACACGCCGTTCTTCACAAACTACCGGCCGCAATTTTACTTCCGGACCACGGACGTGACCGGCACCGTAAAATTGCCGGACGGCGTCGAAATGGTTATGCCGGGCGACAACGTCGCGGTCGAAGTGGAATTGATCACCCCGATTGCGATGGAAAAGACAATCCGCTTTGCTATTCGCGAAGGCGGCAAAACCGTTGGCGCTGGTCGCGTAAGTGAAATTGCGGACTAACTGATCTTCCTCTACCTCTCCCTCTTCCTTTGCTCTCTTGAGCGGCTGGGAGAGGGGAGATTAAGAGGAAGCGGAAGAGGAAGAGTATTACGCCAGTAGCTCAATTGGTAGAGTTGCGGTCTCCAAAACCGTCGGTTGGGGGTTCGAGTCCCTCCTGGCGTGTTTGTCAAGAATTAGGAAAACATCGAACGCCAAACATCGAACATCGAATGAACTTGAACGAACTACTTCAATATTCGGCGTTCGATGTTGGATGTTCGATGTTCTCTCCCTTTAGCTCCCTATGATCGGCAAAGCGAAAAACTTTTTTAGCGAAGTGAAGGTCGAGCTGCAAAAAGCTTCCTGGCCGTGGGACATGAAGGAGCGCGGCTTTCGTCGCTACAAGGAGCTCACCGATTCTACTCTCGTGGTTCTCGTCGCCATGCTGCTCCTCGGGCGGTTACGTCGCGCTCTTTGATTTCATCCTCGTCAACGTCGTGCATTATTTCACCCGCTTTCATTGATTATGGCGCAAACCCTTTCCGCAAAAGATCAGTGGTTTGTCGTGCACGTGCTTTCCGGTCAGGAAAACAAAGTGCGCGAGAACATCGAAAAACGCGTCAAGACCGAGGAGATGGGCGACGTGATTTTCGAAGTGCTCGTTCCGACTGAGCGCGTTTCGGAAATCAAGAAGGGAAAGAAAAGCGAGACGACGCGAAAATTTTTCCCCGGTTATCTCATCGTAAACATGCATTTGCTCGATGAGAACAATCAGCTTGTCGGTCGCACCTGGTACTTCATTCGCGACACCCCCGGAGTGATTGGATTTGCGGGAACGAAAGATAAACCGATCCCGATGCGGCAATCGGAAGTCGACAACATGCTCGCGCAAATGAAAGAGCGCGAAGAAAAGGTGAAACCGAAAGTCAGCTTCGAAGTCGGCGAAACCGTTAAGGTCGCAGATGGACCGTTTCAAAATCAAAACGGCATCGTTGAAGAAATCGATCCGGAACGCGGAAAGTTACGCGTGTCGGTTACCATCTTCGGCCGCGCCACACCGGTCGAGCTCGAATATTGGCAGGTGGAACGCGGTTAGAAACTAGGAGACATCATGGCGTTTTTCTGTCATGTCGAGCGAAGTCGAGACATCTCTCACTCATCTGGTGTGAGATTCTTCGACTCCGCTTCGCTCCGCTCAGAATGACAAGTATTTTATGGCCAAAGAAATCGTCGCTCACATCAAACTGCAGATTCCCGCCGGGCAAGCGAATCCGGCGCCGCCAGTCGGCACCGCGCTCGGACCGCGTGGTGTCAACATCATGGCGTTCTGCAAAGAATTTAACGCCGCCACGCAAAAACAGGCCGGCGACATTTTGCCCGTCGTCATCACCGTCTTTAAAGACAAGTCGTTCACGTTTATCACCAAGAGTCCGCCGGCTGCCATTCTCTTAAAGAAAGCCGCCAACATCGCCGCTGGTTCAAAAGAGCCTAACAAGACAAAAGTTGGCAAAGTCACACGCAAACAGGTGATGGACATTGTGAAGACGAAGCAGAAAGACTTGAATTCGCGCAGCGACGAAGCAGCGTTTCGCGTCATTGCCGGTACTGCGCGGCAAATGGGCCTCGAGATCGTCGACTAACGTCGACATGGATGCCGCTTCGGTAAGCGAGGAGCAGCTGATCGTGGTTTGCGAGCGCCTGCGGCTCTTATCGATTGGTTACTACATTCGCGGTGGCATCATCGCGGCGTTCTCCTCATTTTTCGTCCTCTACGCGATCTTCGTGTTTGGGATGACATTGATTCCGGATTCAACATGGGCGAACAATGGAAAATCCCAGGCCTCTCCAGCCCCGAGCGCCTACTTTTCTGGCGCCATGCCATCGCCCACTCCCTCGCCGCAGGCTCCGCCTAAAGCGTTTCTTCGAATCATAGCCGCGGTTTTTGGCTTTTTGGTTCTTCTTGGTTGGACCCTTGGCGGCCTAACCGCTTACGCAGGCTGGTGTATTCATAAGCGACGTCACAAAGTGCTGGTCTACATCGCTGCCGCCTTCAATTGCGTCTTTATTCCTTATGGAACGCTGCTCGGTGTCGCGACGATCATCGTGGTGTCTTCTGCGGCGGGACGCTTGGAATTTGAAAGCGCGCGAACTTCAGTTTAATCGCCATCAACATTCGCGGAAGCGTGTTGAGATGCGCGACCTAATTAATCCCATCGCTGTAATGCGATTGGAACGTTGCCGTTTTTCCAGACGAAATCATGGAAGGTGCGCAGGTTGAATTTTTCTCCGCTGTCATGAAATAAATAATCAACGCCGCGATTTGTAGGGCAGTGCCTTGAGTTTGACCGTTCCACGCAGCGACTCGAACTCAGGATCTTTGTGAAGGAGAACGGCGTTCGCCTCGCGCGCGGTCGCCGCCACGAACGCGTCGGCAAACGACAGCGGAAACATTGCTTTGATTTCGCCCGCGGCGATGCACAGCGCTTCGTCCGGATAAATGAATTCAATCGGCCACGATTTCAGCGACCGAGATAAATGGTCGGCATTCGATCTTCCGCCGGATTGATGGCCTTGTAATAAATTTCCAACAAGACTGACACAACTTGCGCCAAGCTGGATTTTCCGTGCGTGCGCAGCGCTTTAGCTTCTCATCGACAACATCGCCGCCGGGTTCGGCTTCGAAGACGCAAACTATTGCGGAGGTATCAAGGACGGCGTCTTGCTCGCGCACGCTTCCGTTCCTCGGTCCGGTCCTTCAAGATTCCGTCCCAAAGTTTCATTCCTTTGGCGATTCCGCGGCCATAGGGTTGCGGTTCGCGGACAAAGGGACAACGCGAATGGTTTGGCCGTCATCGATCCAGGCCAGCCGCGATTGCTCGGTGAGGTGATGGCGAGCACGAATCTCAGCCGGAATGACTGTCTGGCCGCGTGATGAGATCGTGGTGGTCATCCACCAGAAATAAAGCACCCGCAAAAGTAAAGCAAACCACAAATCGTCTTGTAAACGTGCAGCGGATCTTCTGAATCGGAGAGCGGTCACCGCGGCGACCTGATTTCGGCGCCTTGGCCGAAAGGGACTTATCGCAGATGTTCTCTTATCCACGTTGGATCGCGGCGGCAATCGACGATGGCGCGTACAAACGCTATTTTCTCCGAAATCGAGTAATACACGGCAAAAGGAAACCGCGTAGCGAGCGCGCGATGATAATTTTTGTAAACGATGCGATGAGCGCCTGCCGTTTTCTCTAGCGCGTGGAGATCAGCGTAAATGCTATTGCGGAAATAGGCGCCCAGACCCGCCTGTTGCGTTTCGTAGAACCAATATCCCTCGACAATGTCCTCTTCGGCCGTGTCCAGGATTTGGACCTTCATTCAGTCCGCTTGCGGACACGCTCCTTCATTTCCTCCAAAGAAATGAACTTCGCCTTCCCGGAATCAATCTGCCGCTCACGCTCGTCGAGAAGCTGCTTGTGCCAATCAGGAACTGGCACCTGATCATCCTGCTTCGAGAGAGATCGCCAAATGGCCTCCATTGCCCGGAGTTTTTCTTCGACCGTCATTTGGTCCAGCGGTAGCGCTGCATCCATGAACCAAATAATCCGATCAGGTCCCACATCGCGCAATCTTTTTCGGGGACTTGCGGCGACGAAGCCGGCTTCCGCATTATTGCCGGCCCGGCCCGCCAGATGGCCTTCGAGGTCGTCGATTGATTCAACCGCGTATTGCGCGGATCAAACGGATTGGGGAGCGCGCGCCTCTCGCGTGCTGGTTTTCGGCGACCTCGTCGAAAAGATATCTATTTCCGTGTTCGGTCGGATTTGCGTTGCACCGCATCATCGCTGCCCGCCAAATGGCGCTCGATATCGTCGATTAACTCTTACGATCCGAAAGCGGCGTCCGTTTTATCTGGCGAATTCGCCACGCGATGCCTTGTTTTCTCCAGCGGACCATTCTTGCAAGTGCCGCTACTAATGCGGTCTGTGCACTAACGACCGGAGCAATTTCGAGGATTGTTGTGTAACGCCAATCACCATCTTGGTAATTGACGACATGGCATCGTTGGGCTCCGTCGTAGCCGGTCAATTCGAATGTTTGTATTACGCCGGACAATTTTCTTCCATTTTTCCATGATTTATTGATCGGAGTTGTCCTAATCCACGTTGCGCCGCATCCGTAGATTCGACAAACACCCTTTCTTAGCGTTTCAGTACTATGCTGTCGCATAAGCAGTTTCAAATAGTCAAACTCGACACAGCTTTTGCGTAATCTATGTTTCCAAATGGAAAACGACATCAAAAAACTTTCAGAAACCATTATTCAACTGGCGGCTGCTCATGCGACCGGCATGGAAAAATTGAGCGAATCGATCGATTTTCTTGCTCGAAGTATTCAAAGCCTTGGCACGGGTAACGCAATCAGCGGAGGTGTTGGTGCCAGCGAGGGTGTTGGTGCGATTGAGTATCTCGCCGGGCAAATTCGCGAGGGATTCGGTAGTGTCGCAGAATCTTTGTCCGAATTAGCTGACTCGCCTGAGAAACTTCGAGCGATATAGGAGTCTGCACCAAGATTTCGCTAATGCTTCGCTGGATCGAACGCGGGTGAGCGCACGTCTCGGCATTTATAGTTCGGGACAGGCTGCGAGATTGTAACGCTTGGCCATGCGGGTGATCTCGTCTCGGCCTTGAATAACATGTATTCGTGCTTCACCCGCTTGGCGTAATTGCTCGGCTGTCAATTTTCCCGTTGTCACAAACAGCGCTTCTGTTACACCTTGCAAATAGCAGCCTGCCAAGAAACGAAGCCACTCGAACTCCACTGGCGTGTCCGTTGGTCGATGAAACTTGACTTGAACACCAAGCCGCCTCACCAAGCCGGTTTCAGGATCATGGAACGAGCCGATAAAATCCAAGCCTCTTTCATATCGTTTGAGTTTCCCGGGCGATGTCCAAGAGAAATTTCCGTGTACTTCGCTTTCAGTAGAACGGCAACGTAGTTTTCAAACTTCTGCCCTCGAACAGCCGAGTCATTGCCTGGACTCACTTTGTTCAATGTCGCTTCCAAAGCCTCTCCGGGACTCGCTCCTTGCTTTAGCAGACGGTCTAATCGAACACACTGATTCCAAGTTAGACGCTCGAATTCTTGCTCGTTTATCAAACCAGTGTCGACGAAGTGCTCCCAAGCTCTCGCTGTGTACCTGGCGTTGTCTATCGTGGTCTTCTTAAGTTTAAGCGCTTCTTGTAACCGCTTGAAGGCTTTGTCGCCGTGGCGCTTCTTCCAGACTACAGCTAGTTTACCAATTTCGATAAAAGCGTTTTGAATCTGTCCAAGACGTTGTGCAAAAGATTTGTTCGTCGGATAAACGTTCGATCTGGCGAAAAGAGAGGATTTGTGTAGTGAGCTCGAATTCAGACATCGGTGGCAGTCGATTTTGCAGTGAAATGCCAAAATGGTCAACGCGCCTCGATATGCTTTGCTTTAATGCTCGGAAGTTTTCAGAAGTGACATTACTCTCCGGCTTGCAATGATTGATTCGCATATGGTTGTGTTTGGACAGACGAAACATCGCACGCGCGTCCGAAAGAAAGGCGAAAGTCTTCTTCTCATCATTGTCATTATCGCGGTCCTCGGCGGGATTGCTGGTATCTGTATTCGAGTCGGCAGAATTCTGAAAAAGAGGCCTGGGCTTTTGCGCACGAAGTGGCGGAGCACATCGCGTTACAAAGGGATGCGCGCTTCATCGATTTAAATCTCTCTTCCGACGCGCAGGTCGCTATGCCCCCGTCGTTTCGGGAACGAATCCTGACCAAGCTTGCCGAGTTAGGCCCTCCGGACAAGCGAATCAATCTAACGGGTAAGGTCGTTTTCAGTTCTTACTTTTTTGAACCGCACGGCTCTTTCCGCGCGGACGTCGGATTTCCAAACGGTCGGGCGTACCTCGATATGGCTGTCTCTCCCAGCCACGGCCCATGGCAGATCGACGGACTTAATCTTACTTGGAATCCGGAGCGGAACTTCTGAGACGCCCTGCCATAGCGGATATTGTTTATCCGGGGATTGTCTTCATCGTCTCACTGCTGCTTTACGGTTGGACGCTGGCACCGACCGTAACACTGGTCGATAGCGGCGAGCTCATTGTCGCAGCGCGCTTTCTCGGCGTCGCGCATCCTCCGGGGTTTCCACTCTACATCATGCTGGCCCATGTAGCGTCGCTTGTTCCCATCGGTCAGATCGCGCAGCGCGTGAATTTCGCTTCGGCTATTTTTGCGGCCCTCGCTGCTTCAATAACAACTCTCGTCGTCGCGGAGCTAATCAAGGCGAGTTCCATTGTCGCGGAGCGGCGGAAGCTGAGGAAGAAAAGTTCACGGCCGAGCAAGAGACTTCCGATTGCGCTGACGTCTTCCTTCCTGACGCTTGCCCCTGCGTTCGCCGCAGGATTACTCGTCGCCTCTTCGCGCACTCTGTGGGCTTACGCCACGATCGCTGAAGTTTATACGCTTAACACCTGCCTGATTGTTAGCGTCCTCTGGTTGATGTTGAGATGGCGGCGCCGCATCATTGAAGACGAAAAGTGGCAGACATCGAGGCGTCCACCGACGATTTCCGCCTACGACTTCCTCTTATATCTGGCCGCGGCTTTATTTGGACTCGCGCTTGGTGTCCACCACGTCACAGTCGGCTTGATCCTGCCCGCGCTGGCATTACTTGTCTGGAAAACCCAGGGCTTGGAATTTTTCCTTAGCAAACGGCTCCTCTTCGCTGCCCTTATTTCCCTTTCGGCCGTGGCCGCAGTTTATAGCTATTTGCCGTGGGCGGCTGCGCGCGCTCCGATAATAAACTGGGGCAATCCGCGTACAATCCAGGCCATTTGGGCGCACATTACGGGCAAACAATATCAAGTCTTCCTGTCTTTCGACTCAAAGATAGTTGGGCAGCAGCTATTGGAATTCGGCAATCTCGTTCTTCGTGAGTTTGGCGCGCGCTGGTTCCCGGTGGCGCTCTGTCTGGCGGGCGCGGGCTTCGTGTATCTATTCAAGCACGATCGGGTCATCTTCTGGTTTCTCACTTTGATCGTGATAAGTGATCTCGCCTATGGTGTTAGTTACGTCATTGCAGAAGATAAGGACGCGTATTATTTGCCGGCCTTTCTTGCATTGGCAATCGCTGCCGCCGTGGGCTTGCGCTGGTTACTCGGCCTGGCCGCCTTCAAACGAGAGTCGCCAACCGCGTTGGCGCTCACAACGGCAGTTCTTGTATTCATTGCCCCGGCAGCCGCGCTTGCATCTAACTGGCCTTTTAATAATCGCCGACATTATTTTATAGCGCACGACTACGTGAAAAATATCCTCGCGTCGACGGAGCGCGATAGTCTTTTGCTGACGCTGGACTGGCAGATCGCTTCTCCAATGTTTTACGTTCGTGAAATCGAGCATATGCGGCCCGATGTAAAAGTTGTCGATGTTAACCTGCTGCGACGGCTGTGGTATTTTGATTATCTCAAGCGCGCCTATCCCGAGTTGATCGGCCGGTCACGCGACAAAGTAGATAGCTTTGTCGCAGAACTGAAGCAATGGGACAACGATCCCAAAGCCTACGCGAACGACGCGATGCTGACTCAGAGGATTGCATCGAAATTCCAGGATATGATCACCTCATTCGTAACAAGAGAAAGGGAGATCGCGTCCGTTTACATCACTAACGACCTTGTTTTTCAAACAGAACAGAAAGACAAGGAACTAACTGAGTGGCTAACGAGTCGATATCAACTCGTCCCGCACGGTCTCGTTTTCAAACTGGAAGCAGACCGGGGCTTTCACGATCCGGGCCAGCTGCATCTCGAGACCAGGGGACTTACGGATGGAACATTAAAGTTCGAAACGGACGATGTCGTGAGTCTCAAAGTGTTACCCGTTTACGAAACCATGCTCGTCAATCGCGGGCGTTACTTTTCATTTTACGAGCGGTACGCGCAGGCAGCCGAAGCCTTCAGGGTCGCGCTGGCGCTTGATCCGGCGCTGGAGTTGGCGCAGCAAGGCTTGAGAGATAGTCTTGCCAAGCTGCCGGCTGCGACGACAAATCCGCAACAACCATAGCGGCCGGCAGGCTCTTCAGCCGACGCCTTCAACAACGATCATGTTGGTTTTGGCAGTGCGATGCCGCATCTTGCGTGGCTCGCGGTAGTCTTCGCAGTTTAACCATTCCTTTGCCCGCGCCACGCTTTCGAATTGCAAAATAACAATGCGCTTGGGGTGCCAATCGCCTTCTAACGTCTCGGTTGCGCCGCCGCGCACGATGTATTTACCGCCGTACTTTTCTACAGTCGCTCCCGCCAGCTTTTTGTATTCCTCGTACCCAACCGGATCGGTTATGTCGATCTCGACAATGATGTAGCCTGCCATGCTTTCACTTTAGCGGCGGTAAATGACCGTCGCTACAACAAAGGAAAAGTCGCTGGCGCACATTTGGCGGCTGCTTTAGAAGAACTAACAATGTCTGCGGCACTTGAACCCGTTCGTCCGATAACGCTTCGTGAAATACAGCAGGCGCGCGAACGCATTGCGGACACGATCGTGCGCACGCCGCTTATTCGCCTGGAGCTGGGTCCCGATTTTCCTGACATTCGTCTAAAGCTCGAAAACCTTCAGCCGATCAATGCGTATAAGTTGCGCGGCGCCGCCAATGCTGTTGCCATGCTTTCCGATGAGGAACGACGTCGCGGCGTCTGGACAATTAGCGCGGGAAACGCAGGCCAGGGTGTAGCGTATGCAGCGCGAAAAGCTGGCGTCCCCTGCGCGGTAGTCGCGATTGAGACGGCGCCGAAAGCGAAACTCGAGCGCATGCAGTCGTTAGGCGCGAAGCTTTTCGCCGTTTCCTACGAGAGAGCATGGGAGGCTCTCGAGGCGCGCGCCTTTCCCGGTATCGACGGAACATTCATTCACCCGTTCGACGATGATAATTTCATTGCCGGGCACGCGACGATGGGGCTCGAAATTCTCGAGGACGCTCCCGATGTGGTCGCTGTGATCGCCGGTATCGGCGGTGGCGGTCTCATTACCGGTGTGGCTTCGGGCGTCAAGGCCTTGAAACCGGAAATCAAAGTCTGGGGAGCGGAACCCGAAACCGCGGCACCTGCCGCCTTATCATTTGAAAAAGGATCGCCGCAGGTCTTCGAAGATTGGACAGCTTCGTTTGTCGACGGTGCCGGTGGCCAAAGCATGTTTCCGCGCATGTGGGAACGAATGAGACCATTGGTCGAAGGTATTATCGTCGTGAGCTTGGACGATACGAAAAAGGCGATGCGACTCATGGCGGAAAAGGTGCGCGTTATTTCTGAAGGTGCGGGTGCCTTGCCGCTGGCCGCAGCACTCACCGGGAAAGCTGGCAAAGGTCCGATCGTCGCGATCGTCTCCGGTGGTAACATCGACTTGGCGAAGTTCACCGAACTGATCGCGTTGTAGGGCGTTTCAGTGAAACGCCATAATTTGGATGGCGTCTGACATAGACGCCCCATAATTACTCCAGTGGCGGCACAATCTTATCTACTTCCACCATCTCCTCCGGCGTCAGTTTCCAACCTTCCACTTCCGCAGAATTTATTTTTACGTGGTCTGGCGAGCTGGCGCCGGCGATGACGGAAGAAACAGGCTTGTGCGCGAGCAGCCAACCGAATGCCAGTTCAAGGATCGTGTGGTTACGGGACTGCGCGAAATCGATCATCTTCTCAACAATGTCGAGATTCTTGCGCGTGACGACTTTGGGACCAAAACCTTCGCTCGCTCTACTGCCTTCGGGTGGTTTTTGCCCCTTGCGATATTTGCCGGTGAGCAAGCCGCTCGCGAGCGGGAAATAAGGTAGAAATGCTATTCCAGCGTGCTCGCAATCGACCAGGATATCCTTTTCCGGGTCGCGATGAAAAAGACTGAACTCGTTTTGTATACTGATAAAGTGCGCGCCATTCATCGCCGCAACCTCCGCCTCTCGCAGTTGTTGAACGGTGAAATTTGAACAGCCGATCTCGCGCACTTTACCCGCGCGCACGGCTTCGTTGAGCGCATAAAGAGTTTCGCCAATCGGCGTCTCAGGATCGGGTTGATGCAATTGATAAAGATCGATCCGATCGGTGCTGAGTCGTTGCAGACTCGCCTCGAGAGCCTGCGCTACATAGTCCGGCTTCGCGCCCTTTCGCTTTTTGTCCATCTCCATCCCGAATTTCGTAGCGATGAAAACCTGATCGCGCCGCGAACCAAGAGCGCGGCCCAGAAATTCTTCACTTTGGCCTTTGCCGTAAGTGTCGGCAGTATCGAAAAAGTTGATGCCCGCATCGAGTGCGGCATCGACGACTTTTTTTGTCGCAGCAGCATCAATGCGCCAGCCGAAATTATTGCAACCGAGTCCCAGGACGGTGGTGTCGAGTGAACCGATCTTGCGTTTCTCCATCAAAGCAATGTTGTCCGTCTTCGGATCGTTTTCCATTCTTCTTCTGGCAGGACGAAATCTTTCGTCGCTTCAATCGGCGCTGGATGCAGCAAATTTGTAGCCCCCTGTTTGTCGTGTGCCTGCGTTAATGCGAATAAGCGGCAATGGAAAGCACGGCTGCGATTCTCCTGCGCAAACGCAAGCTCAGCGACACGAGCCTGATCGTGTCGTGGTGCACCGAGTCGTTAGGCTGCATCCAGACGGTGGCGAAAGGCGCGCGCCGTCCCAGGAGTTCGTTTGCGGGAAAACTCGATTTGTTTTTCGAGGCGGAAATTCAAATCGCGCGCAGCCGGAAATCCAATCTGCATACATTGACCGAAATCGCGTTGCGCAATCCTTTCGGCGGCATCCGCAAACATCATCTGCGCACACAGGCTGCGGCTTATTTCGTGGAGCTGGTCGAGATATGCACCGAATCCGATCACCACGAGCCGGAACTGTTCGAGCTTTTGCGGCGCGCGTTTGGTTACCTCAATGAAAACGATCCCACGCTGAAAGCGGTCTCGCATTTCGAAACCGAACTCGCGCGAATTACTGGCGTGCACGATGCGAAGATGCTGAAGAATGATCCGGCGTTTGCGCTTGGAAATCTGTTCGGCCGATTGCCTCTCTCGCGCACGCCACTCTTGAAAGCGATAAGATCAATGGCGGACCACAAAATGTGAGGGTGACAATGTCTGTCATCCTGAGCGCAAGCGAAGGACCTCACGAATCAGAACTCGCGGGGTTCCTCGCTTCGCTCGGAATGACGGAGGAGTAACGCTGCGCATAATACGTTGACGTAAACCACAGCGACGGAGGAAGGTCGGAGTCGATGAAGAAGTTTCGAATCTTGATTTCGATCGCGACGCTACTTTGTGTCACGTCGATCGCGGCGGCTTCGGCCGAAGAAACGCTTCAGATCGATTCAGCGCATTCGCGGATCGGTTTCAAAGTTCACCAAGCCTTCACTACGGTGACCGGGCGTTTCAAACAATTTGGTGGGACAATCGAACTCGATCGCCAGCATCCGGAGAAATCATCGGTGATGGCTACCATTCAGGTGAAAAGCATTGACACCGGCATCGCGAAACGCGACGCGCATTTGTGCGGTCCCAAGTTTTTCAACGCGGCGAAATTCCCCGAAATCGCATTCAAAAGCCGGAGCGTGAAACAAACCGCTCCCGACACTGGTGACATCATGGGCGATTTCACGATGCACGGCGTGACGAAGCCAATCGGTTTGCATGTGAAGCTGCTCAACAAGAGTGGGCAACAAATGCGTTGGCAGGTCACCACCGAACCGTTGAGCCGGCGCGAGTTCGCAGCGCAGTTCAGTAAAACGCTCGAGGCCGTCTCAATGATCAGCGACAAGGTCGCAATTGACATCGAGATCGTCGCGATCACTTCTCGGTAAAAACACGCGCGCCGTGTTTTCGAGCTCAAACGCCCTGTGCGCTCGTTGATCGCGGCAGGGCGCGAAAGCAGACGTGGCAGACGAACGAGGCCGGGTCAACGACCCCGGCTACAACGTCGCGCGTAAAAGAAGATTGCGATCAAAGGCACGCTCATGATGAGCGAGCCGCCAATCAGGAGGCGAATGTCAATTCCGCTCGCCCCAGCGACTTGAAGGGATGCAGTCAGTCCCGAAAATATGGCAGCGAACCCAATCAGTGTCGCGATGGCAGTCAGAGTCGCAATCAGGAGAAGCGCTCGCCTAACGAGTGGCAGGACGATGTGCCAAAAAATTCCCCAGGTGCCGCAACCGTCAAGGCGTGCAGAGTCCGCGCTGTCGCGCGAAGTATGACTGAGCGCGTCCCAAAACAAAACAATGCTGAATGCCGAGACCAGCCAGTTGATTAACCAGATGGGATACAGCGCGTCCTGCCAGGAAAACCAAAAGCTGGCGATGGCTTGAGGAACCAGCCAGGTTTGTCCGCAAACGACGATCGCGAGCAGAACGACAAGAATCCCACGATCTCGCCAACGCAGATTCGCGAGGGCGTGCGCCAGAAAAGCGTAGCTCAATAGCGCGCAAACGAGATTCGCGGTCGCGAGAATTGTCCAAGCCATGATGTGAGGCAAGTTTCTAACTTGCCTTCTGTCCTTCGCAAGCTGGAAGCTTGCTCACCATGGAAGTAATCCCGCTTGGAGACTCGACGTTGCTTGTTCGTCTGGAGAACGATCTCGATAAACCATCCTATCAATCTCTCGGAAACGTCCTCGGGGCGTTGCGACATTTGCAAGCTGCACAGATTCCAGGGGTAGTCGATTTGGCGTCGGCTTACGCGACGATCGCAGTTTTCTTCGACCCGGTTCAGGTCGTTGAAGCTGGGGCACCGGTCGCGGGCGTGATCGATTGGCTAACAGAAAAAATTCGAGTCGCGTTACGGAAAGGCTCAAAGCCAAAACAAAAGGAGGCAGAATCGCGTCTCGTGGAGATTCCGGTCTGTTATACGGACGAGTTTGGTTTCGATCTCGGCGATGTGGCGCAAGGTGCCAGTGTTTCGCTGAAGGAAGTGATAAGGATTCACGCCGCGCCTGAGTATCGGGTGGCGTGCGTTGGCTTTACTCCAGGCTTTGGCTTTCTGAGTGGTCTGGATCCCAGGCTGGCTACGCCGAGACGCGCGACGCCGCGCACCGATGTTCCGGCGGGTTCGGTCGCAATTGGTGGAGCACAGACTGGAGTTTATCCGATCCGTTCTCCTGGTGGCTGGAATATTGTCGGTCGCACGCCATTGCGAATGTTCGATGTAAGGCGCGATCCACCCGCGCTGCTGTGTGCCGGTGATCGCGTTCGCTTTCGCGAGATCACGCGTGAAGAATTCGACTTGTTAGGCAAATGACTGCGCAAATCCTTCGGGCCGGACCGCTGGCAAGTGTGCAGGATCTCGGGCGTTTCGGTCGTCGGGCGATCGGCGTTGGAAGTGGTGGTGCCTTGGATCCCTTCGCTGCGCGCGTCGCGAATCTGCTCGTGGGCAACGAAGAAGGAGCCGCGCTGATTGAGATTACGCTCGGCAATTTTCGAATTCGGTTTGCAGATGAACGCGTGATTGCCTGGTGTGGTGGTACGTTTCAGGTGCGCGTCGCTCAGGAAGAAATTCCGGCCGGTCACGCTTTTCTCGCTCGTGCAGGTGACGAGCTCGTTGCCAATGCGCCGCAAATTGGTTGTCGCATGTGGCTCGCGATTTCGGGTGGTGTTGATGTTCCATCGGTCCTCGGCAGTCGATCTACCGACTTGCGCGCTGGATTTGGCGGCCTTGATGGTCGTGCGTTGCGTGACGGAGACGATCTGCCACTCGGGGAACCAGGCGCGAGAAGCCGTGCGCGAGAAAAAACACTAGGTCACAACCGGGTTTCGGGTTGGAGCGCACAGCGCGAATGGAGCGGCCCAGCCGTGCGGCATTCAACTCTGCGTATCCTCCGCGGCGCGGACTGGACTCGCTTCGACGTTTCCACACATCGGGACCTAACGAGTGAAAAGTTTACCGTCACGCCGGAGAGCGATCGAATGGGGGTTCGTTTGGATGGGCTTGAATTGAAACGAAAGGACTCGAGCGACCTCCTGTCGGAAGCCGTGGCGCCGGGGACAATTCAAGTTCCGCCGGATGGGAAACCGATTCTGTTGCTCGGGGATTGCCAAACGATTGGCGGTTATCCGAAGATCGCGCACGTGATCACAATTGATCTGCCGATCGCCGCGCAACTTCGCGCGGGCGATGAAGTGCAGTTTCAAGAAACATCGATAACGGAGGGGCATTCGCTGCTGCTCCAGCGCGAGGAAGATATTGATCGATTTCGAATCGGCCTCGATCTCAGAACTTCATGAGTCTCTCCGTCGATCTCAATGCGGACCTGGGTGAAGGCGCCGGTCACGATGAAGATATTCTCGAGTTCGTCAGCTCCGCCAACATCGCCTGCGGATTTCACGCTGGAGATCCGACATCGATTCTCGATTCAATTCGCGCGGCGCACGAATTCGAGGTCGCGGTCGGTGCGCATCCGAGTTTTCCCGATCGCGAAAACTTCGGACGCCAGGAAATCGAACTGCCGCCGGAGGAGATTTATTCAATTCTGCTTTATCAGCTCGGTGCGTTTCGGGCGCTCGCGTCTGCCGTGGGAGCGGAGGTGAATCACGTGAAGGCGCACGGCGCTCTTTACAATATGGCGGCGCGCGATCGCTCGCTGGCGGAGGTGATTGCCAACGCCGTTTTCGCGTTCGATCCGAAGCTGATCCTGTTCGTCCCGCCTGGCGGTGTGTTTGAACGCGCGGCGCAAGAACGCGGATTGCAAATCGCGCGCGAAGTTTTCGCCGATCGCAATTACATGCCGGATGGCACACTCGTGTCGCGGTCGTCGCCGGATGCGTTTGTGCGCGATCCGATTGAAGCGGCGGAGCGAGTTATTCGGATGTTACGCGAACAAAAAGTGCGCGCGATCAACGGCGTCGATGTTCCAGTCGCTGCTGAAACCATTTGTGTGCACGGAGACAATCCGGAAGCGGTAGAGTTCGTGCAAAAACTTCGCGATCGTCTCACGCGCGAAGGAGTGATGATCGCGGCGCCGATCCGAAGATCATGATGCGGCACCAATGCGGGTCATCCCGAGCGGAGCGAGGGACCTCACATACGATCAACCGTCTCACATTGGTGTGTGACGCGCGAGCAATGAGAGGTTCTTCGCTTCGCTCAGAATGACAATATGACGGTCGGCGATGACAAGATGATCGATCGCAAAGAGCCGCGCCTCGTCCAGGGCCTCGGCCTGCTCGATGCCACGATGATCGTGGTTGGCTCGATGATTGGCTCGGGCATTTTCATTGTCTCGGCGGAATCGTCGCGCCTCATCGGTGCGCCCGGATTTTTGCTGCTGACCTGGGTCATTGCCGGCGTGCTGACGATCACGGGCGCGCTCTGTTGCGCCGAACTGGCCGCAATGATGCCGCGCGCAGGCGGTCCGTATGTTTTTTTGCGTGAAGCCTTCGGCCCTGCAACCGGATTCCTCTACGGGTGGGCCGTATTTCTCGTCATTCAAACCGGAACGATCGCCGCGGTTGCCGTTGCCTTTGCGAAATTTTTCGGTGTGCTCGCGCCTGCGATCGCCACGGAAAATTATCTCATCGCGCCCATTCAGGTGGGTGGCGGTTATGCGATCAGTGTTTCCACCGAACAACTCGTCGCAGTGCTGCTCATTTTTTTGTTAACCTGGAGTAACACGCGCGGTCTTGAACTGGGCAAGCTTGTCCAGAATGTTTTTACTTTTGCCAAGACGGCGGCGCTGCTTGCATTAATCGTCATTGGTCTCTCGTTAGGCTGGAAATCCGGTTGCGCGGCGCTTTCCGCAGATTGGTGGAATCCCTCGGCCAACGGCTGGAACCCGCAAGTGGCGCAGCCGGGTCTGACTTTGGTCGGTGCGCTCGCGATTGCTGTCTTGTTAGGCAAAGCGATGACCGGTCCGCTTTTCGCGCAAACGGCCTGGAACAACGTCACGTTTACCGGCAGCGAAGTGCGTGATCCGGGAAGGAATTTGCCGCGCTCGTTGCTCATCGGTTGCGCGATTGTCGTTGTGCTTTACGTACTGGCCAACGTCGCTTATCTGGCGACGCTTTCCTTTCCCGAGATTCAACACGCGCCCCAAAATCGCGTCGCAGTCGCCGCCATGCGCGCCGTGCTCGGCGCTCCCGGCACGATCGCGATGGCTATTGCAATCATGATTTCCACTTTCGGATGCAATAACGGTCTCATTCTCGCTGGCGCCCGCGTCTATTATGCGATGGCGCGCGACGCACTTTTTTTTCGCGGCGCGGCGAAGACAAACAAGCATCACGCGCCTGCGATCGCGCTCGTGACTCAAGGCGGGTGGGCCGCATTTCTCACCTTACCGCGCACCGTTATCACGGATCCGACAACCGGCGCGGTCAGTTACGGAAATGTCTACACGCAGTTGCTCGAGTACATCGTCTCCGCTGATCTTGTTTTCTACGTATTAATGGTTGGCGCTGTCATCGTCTTGCGAAAGAAAATGTCCACAGCGGAACGCCCGTATCGCACGTGGGGTTATCCGATCGTGCCGGTGGTTTATATCGTGATCGCGAGCCTGCTCATCATCGATCTCGCATGGCTTTCGCCAACAACGGCTGGCATTGGTGTATTGATCGTGCTGACGGGAATTCCTGTGTATCTAATGTGGCGCAAGAATCCGGGTAGGGCGGACGTCTCGTCCGCCTAACGGAGCGTCTCGCTCCGTTTCTATAAAAAAATCGAAGAATCGGAACGAGACGTTCCGATACACGGGCGAGACGCCCGCGCTACCCGGATGATTTCGTTTCGACGCCAGGAGCGCGTCGCGGCCCGACGAGATAAAGCAGGACGCAGAGAATGGTAAACGGAATCAGCGCAAGCGCGTCCGCATACGGTCCTTCAAAGAATGGGTTATGCGCAGTGCACCATTTTTCGATCGCATCGAAGCTGTCTTTCCACGGAATGTTCAGGAAGGCGAAAACGACTCCGGCCAGTGTCCCACCTGCAATGTAACCGGATGACAAAAGCACTCCGTTACTCTTGTCGCCTTCGGCGACGAGCTGATCTTCGGTGAAGTTCGCGCCGGCGTGTTTGCGCCGCGTGTAATTGTCGACGAACCCGCGAATCAGACCGCCGACCCAAACGGGCGCGGAAGTCGAGATCGGAAGATAAACGCCGACGGCGAAAGCGAGCGAAGGAATTCCGGAAAGCTCGAGCACAATCGAGATGAAAACGCCGAGCAGCACCAGTCCCCACGGCAATTGGCCGCCGAGAATTCCTTTGATGATATAAGACATCAACGTCGCCTTCGGGGCGGAAAACTTTTGCACGCTCGAGCCATCGGGCCGCTTGTCGTAAATGCCGTTGATGCCCGGGTCGACGAGATAGACAGGCGTGCCCTGGTCATTCACCAGATAACGACCAGCCGGTCCATTATCGGTCGAGGTTTTGTGGAAAACGAAATACTCGTTCGTGTCGTTGCCCGTCTGCGCACCAGCGAGGCGTTCACGTTTCGGCCGGCCGCTGGAATCTTTTTCGAAGTCGGCCGGATCGGCGTGATAAGCGGAGGCAAAGGTGAAGTCCTTGTTGCCCGCCACTGGAATGTAAACCGTGCCGGACTCGTTCAGCTTCATCAGAATCGGGCCGATCACCAGGCACGACGCGAGTGTGCCGATGAGAATCGCGATTTGCTGATACTTCGGCGTCGAGCCGATCAGGAATCCCGTCTTGAGATCCTGCGAGGTCGTGCCGCCATTCGAGGATGCGATGCAAACGATACCGCCGATCGAAAGTGCCGTGACAAAATAGGGCGGCGCTGTCCAACCGACGATAAGGAAGACGAGGCATGTTAAGAGCAGCGTCGCCACCGTGATGCCGGAAGTTGGACACGAAGAAGAACCCACTTCGCCGGTGAGACGTGACGAAACAGTGGTAAAAAGAAATCCGATCCCGACGATGAGGAGCGCGCCTAACAAGTTGAAACGCAGGTTGAGCTGCGGCGCGAGCATGATGAGCACGAGCAGCAAAATGATTCCGCCGATCACCCATTTCATCGAGAGATCTTGATCGGTGCGTGCGGCCGTGGCTGTTTCCGTGCGCGCGTCACGCAGGTCGGCGAGTCCGCCTTTTAATCCATGCCAGATCAAAGGCAGCGAACGAATAAGACTGATGATGCCGCCGGCCGCGACAGCGCCGGCACCAATGTAAAGAATGTAGCCGTGCTGGATTTGATCGACGCTCATCTCCGCGATCGTGTGACCGGTTTCCGGCGCCACCGGTCCCGCGACTAACGAACCGAAATATTTGATCGCAGGAATCAGAACGAGATACGACAAAACGCCGCCGCCCATCATCATCCCGGCGATGCGCGGTCCGATGATGTAACCGACACCGAGCAATGCCGGATTGTTCTCAAGCGAGATGGAAGCCCCCTGAAACGGTTTCCCAAAGACCTTCTCGGGAATTTCCTTCATCGCTTTGAGCATTTCGAGCGCGCTGTAATAAAGGAAACCGATGCCAAAACCGCTGATGATCACCTTGCCGCCGCTGACAGCTTCATCTGCGGCGATCGTGTTGCGCTCATCGGAACGCGCGGCCTCTCGCGATTCTGCCGAGGCCCCGGCTTTCAAGACTTCCGCGCAGGCCGTGCCTTCCGGATACTTCAGATATCCGTGTTGATGAACGATGAGCGCGCGCCGGGTCGGGATCATCATCAGAATGCCCAGCAACCCGCCGAGAATCGCGACCAACATCACGCGCACGATCTCGAGATCGAACCCGAGGATCATGATCGCGGGCATCGTCACGCCGAGACCGAAAGCAATCGATTCGCCCGCTGAGCCGGCAGTCTGGACGATGTTGTTCTCGAGAATGGTCGAATCGCGCAGGCCGAACTTCGAGAGCACCCGGAAGGTGGTGATTGCAAGAACTGCGACCGGAATCGACGCACTGACCGTGACGCCGACCTTGAGGACGAGATAAAGCGACGAGGCGCCGAAAACGATCCCGAGCAGGGTGCCGATGATGATCGGAAGCGGCGTAAACTCGCGCAGCTTTATGTTAGCCGGAATGAACGGGCGAAAGTTGGCGAGAATCGGATTCTCAGGTCTTGCGCCCACGATATCCGGCATTTCGTTAGGCGGATTTCGCGGGTCGATTTTCAAGACGGAACTTTCGCAGTGCTGCGCCCTGGCCTAACGAGTCGCGCCTGCTTCCCTGGTCCGCGTCCCCATTCCCAGGATCCAGCGATAAAGCACGAAACCGATGACCACGAAAGCAATTCCCGCCGATGATAATTGCCGGCGTTGCAAAGGATGGGCCCACCAAGGCGAGCGGGTTCTGGACGCCACTGAAACCTACGACGCCGGCATAGATCACGGCCAGGAGACTCTCCCCAACGATCAGGCCCGAGGCGAGCAGCACGCCCAGTTGCTTGGTCGCCTCGGCATTCTCGCGACGCTCTGCGTAGCGGTCGAACCATGCGCCCACCAGCGCTCCCACGACAACCATCAGCGTGGTCGAAGTGGGCAGGTAGATGCCGAGCCCGACCGCCAACGGCGGCAGGCGCGGACCCTTCTTCGCGAGCCCGAGAATTTCGTCGAGGAAGATAATGGCAACACCGATCACGGCGCCGAGCCCGATCATGTTCCAAGGCACATCGCCGGTAATGACGCCCTTGGCCAGCGCCGAGATCAGGCCCGCCTGGGGTGCTGGAAGCGCCCGCGCGGGATCAGCGCCCGGCGCTCCAATGAACCCGTAAGTGTTCTGCAGCAACTGCATCACCGGCGGGATTACGACCGCGCCCGCCAGCACGCCGATGACCAGCGCCCACTGTTGCAGCGCCGGCGTGGCGTCGACCAGTTGGCCCGTTTTGAGATCCTGGAGGTTGTTGTTTGCGATCGAGGCTACCGCGAACACGATCGCGGTGATGAACAAGGCAAATCCGACCAGCGCTTTATCCGCGCCCGCTGGCAGGAATGGCTTCACCGCCAGGACCAGCAACAATGCCGCCACCACCACGACCAAAATACCGATCCCGGAAAGCGGGCTGTTGCTGGAGCCGATCAGCCCGGCCATGTAGCCGCACACGGCCGAGACAAGAAAACTCATCAGGACAACAAACGCGACGCCGCCGATCACCAGCGTTACGACGGCAGCGCCCAACCCGTTTTGGATCGCGAAAGTCCACAGCAACCAGCCGATCGGGATAAAGCAGAGCAGCGAGACCAGTCCGACCATGCCAATCGGTATGTCGTGCTCGGTGCGCGGCAGTTGATCGAGCGTGCCGGCCTTGCGTGCGCGTGAAGCGCGGAAGGATCCGGCGAGGCCGTCGGCCAGCGGCTTCACCAGCTTCGCCAGTGTCCAGATTGCGGCCACACCGATGGCACCCGCGCCCATGAAGCGCACATAGTGGGTCCATCCGGCGCGAGCCGCGTCGGCGGCCGGGCCCGCCGTCCAGTGGATATGCGTGAAGTAGGGCACGGCCCACGCCCAACCGATCAGCGCACCGACCAGCATCGCGACGCCCACCCACAAGCCGACCAAATGCCCGATGGCCAGCAACGCGAACGACAACCCAAAATCGAACCCCGTCGCTCCGCTCCTCGCGCCACCGACGCGAAAGTAACTGGTCACGGCTTCGGCAAACACCTTGGTCTGCACCATCACATAAAACACCGCCGACACGATGGCACCCCACACGACGGCCTTAAGGCCAGCGCCGCTCGTTTCCACCCTTTCCGCCTCAGTGCCGCGCGCGTCACCCGATCCGACCTTTAGCACTTCCGCGCAGGCCACACCTTCCGGGTAGGGAAGATCCGAATCCGTGACCATCGCCCGCCGCAATGGGATCGTGTACATCACGCCGAGGATGCCGCCGGTGGCGCAGATCGCGGCCGATGTCCAGAATGGAAACCCCGTCCAGTAGCCCACGATGACGAGACCGGGGAGCACGAAAATGATCGCCGAGAGCGTGCCGGCCGCGGAAGCGATCGTCTGCACGATGTTGTTTTCCTGAATGGTGGCGTCGCGCATCGCCTTCAAGATCGCCATCGAAATGACCGCCGCCGGGATGGAGGTCGAAAAGGTGAGGCCAGCTTTCAGCCCGAAGTAAACATTCGCTGCCGTGAAAACGATCGTGATGACGATGCCGATGATGATGCCGCGAAAGGTGAGTTCGGGACGTCGTTTTTCGTCGAGCATCTCGTTAGGCGGATTGGACGTGGTGGTTGTTGCCATGGGATTTTTTTGAGCTGCAGCTCCCTCCTGATTCGGTGTTGTCCCGTGATTTTGGGCTTGGAGAGAACAGCAGTTTTATCGCGAAAGGTCAAGGGCGGCTGATTGAGTCATATTTTCATGCGCGGTTGAATAAACAATTAGACGCCGTCGTTCATCCGATACGACACTAACGGTCCGAACTTTTCTGGAAGATTTTTTGGAAGTGACGCTGCCAAGGAGCGGCGAATTTCCAAATCGCCGAACTAAATTAATCGGCGCTTTGGAAAGCGCCGCTCCTTGATTCTGTACTTGTCGCCCTGCGGACGACACGCGCGCTTCGCACAGCGACGCAGCTACAGTTATTCTTCGTGCAGCGCGACGATCGGATCGACTTTCGTCGCGCGTCGCGCGGGAAGATAATTGGCCAGCAGCGCCACGCAGCCGAGCACGAGGACGACAAGCAGGAATGTCATCGGATCGCCAGTGCCGACGCCAAAGAGTAATCCGGCGAGTAATCGCGTTAATGCGAACGAAGCAACCAATCCGACCGCGACACCGATCGCAGCGAGCTTGAGCCCATTTCCAATGACGAGACGAAATACATCCGGCCGCTGCGCACCGAGCGCGAGGCGAATTCCGATTTCGCGCGTGCGCTGCGTGACGCGCAACGCCATCACGCCAAACAAACCAATTGCAGCCAGCGTTAAAGCCAATCCCGCAAACGTACCGACCAGTGTCATGGTCAGGCGACGCGACGCCATGTTATCCGAAATCGCATGCCGCATGGTAGTGACGTCGGAAACAGGCTGATCGGGATCGACCGCGAGCACTTCGCGCTTCACCGTCTCCGCATAAGACAGCGGATCGCCCGAAGCAACGCGCACGAGCAGTATCTGCTCGGTCTGCGAGAATTGCGTCGTAGAATAATACATTTGCGGCATGTTGAGCTTCTCAAACGTATCGACCGGATCTTCGTTCCGAACGCGTCCGACTACGCCGATGATCGTCGAGGGTGGTTGATTCTTGTCCAGCGTCTGATTGTTATCGATGTGCTTTCCAATCGGATCCTCTCCGGGAAAAAAACGGCGAGCGAACGATTCGTCGATGATCACCGACCAGTTTTTTCCGGGCCGTTCTTCCGGTCCCAAAGTTCGGCCGCGCAGCAACGGAATTCCCATGGTTTTGAAAAAATCGGACGAAACAACGCTGACCTGCGCGGAGGGTTCCTTC
>CAWDLY010000013.1:0-21459 GCA_963803315.1 uncultured Verrucomicrobiae bacterium
TGGAAGGTGGTGCGTGAGCGAGAATGCTCCGCTGCAAAACAAGTTCAGAAAACGAGCGCGCTCCCGGCGGTCCAGTATCGAGCGCCAGCAAGAGCGATGAAGGCCGCGAAATCTCCGGCAGGGCGGCATTGGGGAAATATTTCTTCAGAACAAAATCGAGCGTCTTCGTGCTCGCGTTGATTTTCGACACCATCACTGCGCGCAATGTTTTGCAGCACGGCAGATCGCTATCGCCATTTTTCTGCTTCGCCGGCGCGTCCGGTGACGACTTCATATGCATCGGGCAACTCGCTGCCGCAGAAGAAGCGCTCGCGCATGCCGCGCCGAGCAGGCAATGATTCGACAGCGCAAACCATGCGATCAGCATCAACGCAATCGTCCCCGCTCGCGGCACGGAGGATGAACACGATTGTCTCACGATGACTATTCGTCACCCGGAATGGACCCAATTTCAAATTCAGAGAAATCCGATGCGGGGCAGCAATCTCATGATTGTGTAGCGGTTGACTCTCTTTCCAATGGGGTTTTAGGATAAGTTGAATCTCGTCCGGCGTAGTTCTCGCCGGAATAGCAACATCAACTCGAGGAGGTCGAATGAATGATCAATGGATGATTCGCGGAGCTGAATTCGTTAACTGCAATTGTGCATGGGGTTGTCCGTGCCAGTTCAACGCGCCTTCCACGCATGGTCACTGCGAGGCCGTCGGCGCCGGACATATCGACGAAGGCTGGTTCAACAAAACGCGCCTGGATAATTTGAACTTCGTCATGGTGGTCAAATGGCCGGGCGAAATCGCACAAGGCAACGGCCGTCAGCAGATCATCATCGACGAGCGCGCGGATGAAACACAACGCGAGGCGCTCGGAAAAATTCTGCGTGGAGAATGCACCGCTCCCGGTCGCACGCATTTTAACGTCTTCGCCAGCACGATGTCGGAAGTTCTCGATCCCATTTATGCGCCGGTGAAGGCGGAGATCGACGTCGATGCGCGCAAGGCAACAGTCAACGTTCCGGGGATGATCGAATCGCAGGGTATGCCGATGACGAATCCATTCTCGGGCGAGCCATCGCGTGCCCGAATCGAATTGCCGAACGGTTTCGAATACACCGTGGCAGAGGCCGGTGCGGGAAACACAAAAGTTACCACGGCCATCGAGCTCGATCTGAACGGCACTTATGGACAGTTCTGCATCCTTCACATGAATCAGGATGGTGTCATTCGCTGAGAAACCGCCGGCAAGCGGAGAGCTGTCGCCCGCGCATGCTGCGGCCGAAGGAGGCCGCACATTAGTTCGTTCATTGCCGCTGCGGGATCGGTTGATCATCCTGAGTGCGCTTGGAATCGTCACATTGCTCGCGTGGGTTTACCTGGTGGATGCGGCGCGCGCGATGGAGCGAATGGCCGGTGGCGAGATGCAGATGGCTTGGACGGCGGATTACTTCGTCGCGATGTTTTTGATGTGGGCGATCATGATGATTGGAATGATGGTGCCTTCGGCCATTCCGATGGTGTTGATCCACGCAGCCATCGCGAGGAAAGCAACGCGTGAAGGCAAGACTACTGGCGCCGACTGGACTTTTTGTTGCCGGCTACGTTCTGATTTGGACTGCGTTCAGCGCTGCGGCCACGATCGCCCAATGGGGATTGGATCGGGCTTCGTTGCTCTCATCCATGATGATGACGAACAGTCCGATTCTGGGAGGCATATTGTTACTCGCGGCCGGGCTCTACCAATTGACGCCGATGAAAAATGCATGTCTGCGGCATTGCCGATCGCCTGCTCATTTCATCGCAAATGCCTGGCGGCCCGGTTACCTGGGCGCGGTACGAATGGGCGTCGCTCACGGCGCTTATTGCCTCGGCTGCTGCTGGATTCTCATGTGTCTCCTCTTTTTTGGCGGAGTGATGAGCATTTGGTGGATCGGCGGCCTAACGATCTTTGTTCTCGTTGGAAAAAATAATGCCGTTCGGCCGAATCGGTGGGCGCATTCTTGGCATTGCCGCGGCAGTATGGGGCGCGGCGCTTTTATTTTCGGCGTTCGCATCGCGCTGACAGTCGCGAGTGTTGAGCGCGCGACTTCGCATATCGCGCGTCAGGTCACTCGCGTTTGCGAATGATTGTCACCGGAGTTCCGTGACCGAGCAGGATTTGAATTTGTTCGAGATCGTCCTTCCACAAGGCAATACCGTTCGGCGGATAATCGGGATTTTTATTTTTTCCTTCATCCGAAATCTCGACTGTCGAATCGCTCACTTCATCCTCTTCGGAGACGCCATAAAGAATGTAACCGCTATGTCCGAGACGGATCCATGGTGTGCCCGCGGCACGCTCCTCCTCCGTAGGCGAGGTCAACCTTTCGCCATCTTTCCAAAATGTGCTTCCGGCGATTTTGGTAGTGATTTCCGTTCGCCGAGAACGCGGCAGATCGACCGCCACAATTGGGTACTGGGTCAGGAACCCATCGCCGTGATGGACGACGGCACGCTCGTTAGGCAAATCCAGCGTGAGCGTAAAGTCCGCCTCCGGAATCAACAGCCGATCGCCCGGATGAATGCGATCGGATTGAAGATCGTTAGTGCGCCGGATGAGATCAGGGCTGGAGTTGAGCTTGCGCGCGATGCGCCAGAGAGAATCGCCGCGCCGGACCACGTATTCCGATTTTCCGAAAAGATGATCGGGAGAAAAAAACATTTCGGTGTTGATCTCGCCGAGTAATTGTCGGGCTTCCTTGTGGGGCGGCGCGTTCGGGTAAAGATGGAGCTGTCGAAGGAGAAGTTGCTGCGCTTCGACCAGCTTGCCCTGCGCGTGAAGCTCGTGCGCCTTTGCCACTTCGGCCACCATCGGATGAACCCAAACAGGCGGCTCCGGCATGTGCGCAAACTGCCGATAGGGATGCAGCGAATCGTAAATGAAATAGCCGCCGCCGCCGAAGACGGCGAGTGCGAGAACGAGCACGATTAGAATCTTGATTTTCCTCATCTCGTTAGGGCGACGACGCCGGATCGCGCCCGCTGCAAGCACAATCAGACCTCATCCGGTTTTTTTCCAACCCGGACTGCATGTTCGTCTGGACGAATCCGCGATCCATAGCGGCGCGCGTAGACTTGGGTGAATTCCGCTCCGAAAAAACTGATGAGCGCCGAGTAGTAAATCCAGATCAACAAAACGGCGAACGAACCCGCTGCGCCAAACGCACTCGCGGTCGCCGTTTGTCCGAGGTAAAGGCTAATGACATACTTGCCCGCCGTGAAAAGCGCCGAGGTCACGGCCGCGCCAATCCAAACATCTTTCCAGGCGATCTTCGCGTCCGGCAAATATTTGTAGATCATGGCAAAAAGCACGGCGACGACGACAAAAGAAGTAACGATGTTCACAGCCTGCCAGACGAACGGCATGCCCGGCATCCAGTCATTCATATAATTCTGGAATGCACTGATCGCGGCGCTAACCACGAGTGAGACAAGAAGCAAAAAACCGACCACGAACGCGATGGAGAAGGAGCGGAGCCGGTCGAATAAATATTTCAAGATCACGCCGCGTTTCGGTTCCGCTTCCACATCCCAGATTGCG
The DNA here is from genome assembly GCA_963803315.1 of uncultured Verrucomicrobiae bacterium. Classification (GTDB taxonomy): domain Bacteria; phylum Verrucomicrobiota; class Verrucomicrobiia; order Chthoniobacterales; family UBA10450; genus JBBQFI01. The sequence goes on from CAWDLY010000013.1 coordinate 3,574, forward strand.
TTGAGCGCGGATTGCAGTTCGGCAAAAACAACCGACGCGCCGAGCAGAAAAGTGATGACGCCGGTGCCGATCGCCCAGACGCTTTTCCCAAAACCGCTGGAAGCTTCGAGAACCTGCCGGACGGCTTGCGCACCTTGCGCCCCGACCATGCGCTGCACTTCGGCGACGATTTGATCGATGGCCGTGGCCCGTGTCAGAAAAAGACTGGCCACCCCGACCGCGATGAGAAGCACGGGCGCCATCGAAAACATGGTGTAAAACGCGAGCGACGATGCGAGCCGGAAAACGTTGTCGTTCCACCATTCCTGGCCGGTGGCCTTGATAAATGCCAGGCGGCGGCGAGTCCCGTCTCTTCCGCTGTCCTTTCTTCTTTCCCTTCTTCCTGCATTACCGTTTTCGCTCCCATATTTGCCTAACGAACGGGAAGATCGAGTCATCGAGTGACGTATACGCGATCTCGACGATTACCTCTCCCAGAAACGTGCTCCTTTTAGCCTTGCCATGATCTCGAGCAGTCGCCAGCGAGATTTATCTTTTTTGAATAAGAAGGCGACACCGTCAGCTGGCGAACGTCGAGAAACCTAACGAATAACGGAACCGCTAGCGTGGATTCAGGTCGCGACGGAAGATCGGACTTAGTTGCAGATAAACTGCGCCTTCGCCGCCTTTGGCTCCACCGACACCAAAATAGAGCGGACCGATTATTGTCTCGGCACCGAGAAAAATGCTGCCGCCATACTTCAAATTGCCCGGCTTAACGTCGTCGAGCTGCGCGTAAACATTGCCTGCCTCGGCCGACAAGCCGAGGTAAAGGCCACCGCCGAGCGCGGCAGGCAGTTTCGTCAGCTCGCGATAGTAGATCAATTCCGCGAGGAGCGCGTTCTGATCGTAAAGGCCGCGGCGCGCAATGCCGGAAAGCTGGAGAAATCCGCCTAACGAAGAGCGATCATAGAATGGCGAGATGTCGGAATCGTTCAGGCTCACGGTCGCGACTACACGCGGCACGATCGTGTTTTTGCCGAATGTGATCGGTTTATAAAGCTGCGCGTCGAGCCGGCTGTAATTCTCGCGTGCGCCGAGTTCTTTCCTGGAGAATGTTGCGAGCGCGCTACCGAACAAACCGCTCTTCGGAAAATCGGCGCGATCGAGCGTGTCGATCGTCAGTGCAGCGCGAAGCTCGCCGCGGTCCGACCATCCGAGATCGCGCTTCGGCAACTCCGTTGCGCTGCCAAGATGACTCGCGCCCCTGCTATATCCCACGCGCAGTTCACCAAAGTGTCCAAGTCGCAAACCTGCATCCACCGCTGCCTGCAAGGTCTGCAAACGGAAACCGAGGCGATCGTCCGCCGCGTCCAGCGCATAAACAAACTGATTCGCGTAAAGCAGATCGACGGCGAGAAACAACCGCCGCGAAGGCTCGATCGGTTGATAGAATTCCGAAAACACGCGGGTGAAATCGCCGAGGCTGAGAAAAGTCTCCCATTCCGCGCCTAACGAATTCAATTCCGTCATGCGGAAGGCGAGCAACAGATCGGCATCCGTTTGCCCGGAAGAGCTGTAAGCGAAATCGAAACCGGCGTTGAAATAATTCGGGCCGCGCGATTTCTCCCGCATCTCCAAAAGCAAACCATGCTTGTCGCCCTCCTCGATGACACGGAAGTCGACGATCTCCTTGTTGCGAAAGCCTTCCAGACCGAGCAGATGCTTCTGCAACTGCCAGATCTCAATGCGCTCGCCCGGCGCAAATTTGATCTGTTCCTTCAGACTTTGACGAATGGGACCGGAAGCGCCGTTAACTTCCACGAAGGAAATCGCCACGCCGTTTTCTCGCGCGACGCGTTGGGTGGAAAGGTAACGATCGAATTCCGCGGAAGAGAGCGCGTAGCGACGCAACTGATTCGTTAGCGCAAGAGTTTTCTCGTAGCCAGCCGGAATATTTGCCGCCGACCCGGCAAAATCCGCCGACCCCGCGTTCGGCAATTCGAGACGGATGTAAACGTCGCCACTTTGCAGCGTGCGGATTTGTGCAAGCGTGTCGCGCTGGATCAGGATGTCGAGCATCTGATTGGTCACCGCGATAGCGGAGCGAAGTTCTTCGCTGCTCTTCAATTCCGGCCGCACATCGACCGCGATCACGATGTCGGCGCCCATCGCGCGCACCGTTTCGATCGGCAGATTGCTGGAGAGTCCGCCGTCCACGAGCGAGCGGCCATCCATCTCGTAAGGCGTAAAAATGCCCGGCACCGCCATGCTCGCGCGCATCGCATCCGCCAAATCGCCGTTGCGCAAAACAATTTTCTCGCCGGTTTGCAAATCGGTCGCGATCGCGCGGAACGGAATCGGCAGCCGATCGAAATCGTGCACGTCACGCACCGGAAGCGTCAGCTCGCGCAAATTAACGAGCAGCTTTTGTCCGGAAATAAACCCGACCGGAAGCTGCACATCGCCGGTGCGAGAAATTCCGATCTCAAGATTTTGATTAAGACGGCGGTCTCGCTCTTTTTCCCGAAGCGAACGAGTCTCGCGCGGCGGCGAATCGGAAAGCAGATAGCGCCAGTCCGCATCATCGAACCAACGCTCCATCGCCTCCGGCGACATTCCGCTCGCGTAAAGTCCGCCCACGACAGCGCCCATGCTCGTGCCAGCGATGTAATCAATCGGCACGTGCAATTGCTCGAGCGCTTTCAGAACTCCGATGTGCGCAACGCCGCGCGCGCCGCCACCGCTCAGGACGAGACCGATCTTCGGTCGGCGTTCCGGTGAAGGGCGTTCAGGTTTTGATTCTTCGGCAACGCCGGTGTTTGCAAGCGATACGAGCGCAAAGCAAAAAAACAAAGCCAGAGAGCGGCGAAGAAGTCGGCCCTCCGCGATGCTACGATCTTGCATTGTTTGCTTGTAACGTCCGCGAAACATTTTGACCACCACTTGCTGCGGTCTTTCAAATGAATCGAAACAAAACGACAATAAAGGCAGCTTGTTTTCGCTCATGAAAAGCTTGAAGTAACTGGCGCGAACTCGTAACCGTGTTGGAATTCAGCGGAGTGTCCGCTGATCGAATTAGCTCGAACCCGTTTCCATCATCATGAAATCAATTTACCTCGCAAAGATCGGTCTCATCGCATGCTTGTCGCTTTCGCTTTCGCTTTTGGCGCCGGCGACGAGCGAGGCGAGATCGCGCAGATCCTCCATTTCGGGCGACCCCGGCGGTCACACAAATAAGGGGGTAAGATACGCGCGCAAGAAACAGTACGACAAAGCGATCGCGGAATTTACAAAAGCGATCGAAGCCCAGCCGAAGGATCCGAAGAACTACGAGAATCGCGGAATGGCTTACAAAGCGACGGCCAAATGGGACGAGGCTGTTTCGGATTTTAGCAAGCTCATTGAACTCCGCCCGAAGGATGCAACGGGATATGCAAACCGGGGTCAGATCGAACTCCAGCAGAACAAAACGGACACGGCGATCAAGGACCTGAGCAAAGCGCTCGAGTTGAATCCGAAAGACACGACTTCGCAGCGTTACCGCGCCTATCTCTTTTTGCAAAAAAATCAGTGGAAGAAAGCGGCGGAAGATTACACGAAGGTGATCGATAAGCGGCCGAAGGACATCGACGCTTTGGCGCGGCGCGGTTTCGCCTATCGGAACATGAAAAAATACGATCTGGCGCTCGCCGATTTCACCAAGATCATCGAGCAACGATCAAAGGATGCGGAAGCTTATCGGCGGCGCGCTTTCACTTATCGATTGGCGAAAAATTGGGCCGACGCAGCAACCGACCTCCACAAATTGCTCGAGCTGAAACCGGGTGACGCCAGTGCCATCGCTGAATTGAAATACGTGGAATCCAAGCTACCCAAACCACCGCCGACTCCGACCCCGTTGCCGCCGCGGATAAAACGAATTCCCGCTCACGCCCGGCAGCGAAACAATCTCCCGCGCCTAACGAATGACTCAGCGAGAGCGGCACGCTCAATATTCGCCGCTCATCGCTGCGGATGTTCAAATTTTGACCGGACTCTTCGTTAGGTCAGTTTTCGGCTCCGGTCCGGCGAGGATTTTCTGGAAGCGCGGATTGCTGCGGAGCGAGTCCCATTCCCAGCGCAGGCGCAGTTCGGTCAGTGTGATGCTCGCACGCACAATCTAACCATGAGACCGGGCCGGGAGTAGAAAGGAGGCGCTCGATCAGTGCGATCGCCTGGTCCTGTTCGCCCACGAGTGCGTAGACCAGCGCGAGATTACCCGCCCAAAGGGGACCATGAAATGATCCTGGCGTTCGGGCTTGAGTTCGACGGCCCGACGAGCTTCGCGAATGGCATCCTCCTTTCTCTGCATGTAGGCATAGAACAGTCCGACTTGCGCGTGGTGCTCGGGATCGGTGGGATCGTCGCGCGCCCCTTTTTCAATATCCGGCCTGGCCGCGGCAAAGTAGCGCTGGGCTGATTCGACGTCGCCGCGGGCGAGAGCGGTCCGGCCCTGATAAAAGGTCTTCGGACGATCCCCCAATGTTTCCAGAGGGGAATCCGCCAAAATCTTTTCCGCGGTGGCATAATCCCGCTCCAGCATGGCGAGGTCCCACCGCGCCAAAGTCGCCCATCCAACGGGATCAGTGCCAGGAGGAATGTCTTGCAAAATTTTTCTGCCGGCAACGGGATTGCCGTTACGAAACACTTCGAGGTAAGCAAGAGCGACCTTGGCATCAGGCTCGGGGGCAATTTTCAGCACGCGATTGAAACCGGCGATCGCGCCGGGCCAGTCACGCACATAAAGCTCATTGTTGGCGACCCGAAAAGCGATGTGGGCGTTGCGAGGATCGAGGGAGAGAGCGCGGTCGAAGCTGGCCAGCGCATCGTGCCAGCGTCCCTGATGCCGATAGATTCCACCAACGTAAGTGTCGATATCGGCATTATTAGGAGAAGCAGCCGCCGCGAGCTCGAACTCCTTCAGCGCCGCGTCGTACTTCTTATCGCCCCAATAGAGGCTAAGACCTACAGCCATGTGTGCTTCGCCCGAGTTTGGTGATAGACGCAAAGCTTCCTCCGCCTGGGCGCGCGCTTTTGCTCTTCGTGCTCGCGGCTCCTGGTTACTCGCAATCCGGCTGTTCAGAACGGAAGCGCGCGCATAAGCCAGGGCGAACTTCGGATCGATCGCCGTGGCCTGCACATAAAGATGCTCTGCCGCGATCTCATCTGTTGCTTCCTTTCCGAGTGCTGTCAGGTAAAGCACATAGGCCTCTGAGTTAGTCGTGGGTTCGGAATCGAGTCGGGCTTTTTCTTCTGGTGCGAGGGCGGCTTTCAGAGCGACCGCGATCTGCGTGGCCAACTCACCTTGAAGGCCGATCGAATCGGCGACGGAGCGGTCGTAGCGCTCGGCCCAAAGGTGCCGGTCGTTGCGCGCGTCGATCAGCTGGACGTTAACCAGCACATGGTCGCCCGCGTGGCGAACGCTTCCTTCGAGAATATTCGCCACGCCCAGCTCGCGGGCGATCGCACGCATATTGTGCCTGCCGGGTTTCTGATAATCCATCACGCTCGTGCGGCTGATGACTTTCAACTCGTGAATCTGCGCGAGACTCGTTAGGACATCGTCTTGAATCCCGGCGGCGAATTCGGAGTTTTCTTTGGTGTCACTGATGTTCTCGAATGGCAGAACGGCAATGCTTTTCTCCGGCGGCGGTAATTCTGGTGTGTGGTCAAATTGTCCGCGCAGGAGCAAGAGGACGGTGGCGACTAGGAGCAGGCACGCAGTTACAACACCGGAGAGAACCGGATTGCGCCGCGCCCAACGCCACATTCGCGCGGGAACTAGCATTCGGCGGGCGAGAATCGGTCGACCCTCGAGCCAGCGTTCGAGATCTGCGGCGAGCGCTCCCGCGGTTTGATAGCGCGCCTTCGGATCACGCTCCAACGAGCGAGCGAGAATCGTTTCCAGATCGCGGTCGAGCGATGGTGCGAGCGAACGCAAACGGGGCGCGGGAGTCGTGGTGGCCTGACGAATAACGGAAAGGACATTCGCACCCACGAAGGGCGGACGGCCGGTGAGAAGGTGAAACAAGATTGCGCCGAGGCTGTAAATGTCAGCCGCGGGAGTAATATTGCCGGCGGCGTCTTCGGCCTGCTCGGGCGCGATATAGCCCGGTGTTCCGAAAGTCGTTAGGGTCCTGGTGAGATCGCTGGTTTCGTCGAGCCATTTTGCGAGGCCAAAATCGCTCACCATTGGTTCGCCGTTTTCATTGAGCAGGATGTTTCCCGGCTGAAGATCGCGATGGAGAATCCCATGACCATGGGCGTAAGTGATGGCGCGCGCGACCTTCGCCATCAATCGCACGCACTCGTTAGGCGCGGGGTGCAGCGCTGGTACGGCCGCGCGCAGATTTCCGCCCGTCGCGTATTTCATGCTGAAAAACGGCAGGCCATCTTCGCTTTCGCTCACCTCGTAAATCGGAAGAATGTTTGGATGATCGAGGCTGGCGGCTGCTTCTGCTTCGCGCTGAAAACGCACGAGCGTCTCATGTGAATCCGACTGGTAAGCAATGACCCGTTTGAGCGCGACTATGCGGCGGGAGTGCCGTTGTTGCGCGCGGTAAATCACGCCCATTCCGCCGCGTCCGATTTCCTCCAGGATCTCGTAGTTACCAAGTCGCCAATGCGTATCCGGAACGTCGGCTTCGCAGAGCACGCTCTCGAAAACCTGCGATGAAGCTTCCCCGTGCGCGTTGAGTCCTTCTTTGAGGAAACAATTCAAGCAGGTTCCGTCGTCCAAGTGCGTCGTGGACCCACATCGAGCGCAGCCGGTCCCTGCCTCGACTTCGCCAGCCGGTAGATCGGAGGGAACAGCTTGCACTTTCACGGGAATTACGCGCCTTCCGCAGCCAACACCGCGCAGAGATGCCGGATCTCGTCATCCACATCAGAGGGATCGTTCACGGTGTGGGCAACTTCATCGCGCAAAATCCAGCGGTAACGTTGCCGCAAATTGTGCAGTTGTTTTTTCACGGCGGTTTCCGCGATGCCCAAAACTGCGGCGAGATCAGTGTAGGAGATGTCGCAGCGCTCCGCGGCCAATTGCGTGCGCAAGGTCTCGAAGAGCCGCAACCGCCCCTTGCCTTCGCATTCCTCCCGTAACCGCCGCAGCGCGTGCTCCACCACTGTCGCCGCCCAGCGCAGATCAAAGATTCGTTCAGGCGGCAAAGAGTCGAGCGTTTCTGCGGAGACCGATAATTGCGAAGGCGCTTCCGCCCTCCAGTCATCCCAGGAAATGAAATCCATCTTGCCGCCGCGTTTTATCGTCGCGCTTCTTTCTGCCGCATGGCCGAGGAAATTCTGCACCGACTTCAGCATGAAGGAGCGGAAGCGGCCGCGATGTTGATCGGCGTGCTGAAGCCAATCGCTCTCCAGAATCATAACAAAAAAGTCCTGAGTGAGATCCTGAGCTTCCTCGATCGAGTGACCGTGCCGGCGAACAAACGAGAAGATTGGCCTCCAATAGATCCCGCAAAGCTCGGCCAGCGCCGCACGCGCCGTTTGCTCGTTCGAGTTGGCTGCGGACAGAACCAAGCTCCAGCGCGTGGTGGCAAATACGCGCGGCTCGGCTTCCATGTTCACGGATTAGCATCGTGGCGACTCCGGCTCATTTTTCAAGTTTAATGCGGAGTTGTAGCCATTCCGGAAATCATTTTGGGAACTTCACGGCTTCGTTCCGTTAGAATACAGGCGAGAGGATCTGTTAACCAATACCACCCAGCCACACACGGTGTGAATGCGAGCAAGAAAACTCATTCACCGGCCGTAGCTGGAAAAGCACAACACATCATGAGGACAAATCTACTTTTGCTGTTGGCGTTCGTCGCCATTACACCCGGGTGAGCACCGCGGATGTAGAGTTCGATGTGCACACGCCGCACGATATCATTCACCGCGAGGATTCCACCTTCAACCCGGGTGATTCACTCGTCGGCCTGATCCTCGGCTGGCACGGCAAGAAGTTTCACCAGATGTTCGGACGGGAACTGTTCATCCCGAGTGGGAAATTCAGCAATCATCGCCTGACGAACACAAGCCGGGGCTACTTTTCCATTGGGCCGTCCTACTGGTTCACTCGCCAAAAAAGCTTGTCATTTGTTAGGTGGTTCGTTAGACCGCGAACAGTTTCACCGGGAAGTATGTGAGCAAACAATCGTTTCCCCGATTTTCCCCCGCAGGGTTCCTGGCGATTTCGTTGCTCATCGCCTCCGCTGCATTCGCGCAGGAAACATCTCCGACACCCGCCGCTGAGGCCGAAGTGGAACGCGTGATCGTGACCGGTTCAATTATTCCGACGGCAGAAGAAGTCGGGCCAAATCCGGTTCTGACCATCACTCGCGATTTAATCGAAAAATCGGGCGAGCGCACGGCGGAGGAGTTAATCAGAAACACGACGGTCGCGGGGCCTAACGGCGTGCCCAGCTCGAACAACGGCGTCGGTCTTACGCCCGGGGCCTCATCCATTTCCCTGCGCGGTTTCGATGCCAGCAGCACACTGACGTTAATCGATGGGCGGCGTGTGGCCCCATATCCTCTCGGAACGGGCAATGGCGCGCAAACGTTTGTCGACCTCAATTCCATCCCGCGCGCGGCGATCGAGAGCATTGAAATCTTGAAAGATGGTGCTTCAGCCACCTACGGCGCAGATGCCGTCGCCGGCGTGGTCAACATCAAGTTCCGGCACGACTATCGCGGAGCAGAATCAGACGTCGAGTACGGCAATACTCTCGATAAAGATTCGAGCGAATTCGCGGCCTCACTGATTTTCGGCGTGGGCGACGATAAAACCAGCGTGTCCGGCGTTCTGAATTTTTATCATCGCAACTCCATCTTTAATCGAGATCGAGGGTATTCTTCGACTACGGACTCCCCATCGGTGAATGCGAGCCCGATCAATCTTGTGCTTTCGCGAGACGCGGTTCTCGCTGCCGGCGTTTCACCGGCCGACATTCCAAATCAAGATTGCCTTTTTCGGTCATGCGCCCTTTTTCACCAATGGTGCAGCCCCGGCTACCGACTACGTTTATACGCCCGTTTCCGTCGGTCCGCTTCAACTTCAATGCCTACTCTGAAGCGCTGCCGGATTCAGAACGCTACGGCGGTTTTTGGAACGCCACCCACAAGATCTGCGGCGATCAATTGGTGCTCTACGCTGATATTTTTTACCAAAACGTACAGACCAGTTATGAACTGGCGCCTACCGCGACGGGCGCCTTCCAAACTCCCGGCCACACTATCCTCGCCATTCCGCCGCATGCTCCCGGGCCAACCATCGGCGGCCCGACATATCAAGAAACCGGCGTTCCGATGGGCGCATTCAATCCCTTCAATCCGTTTCAACAGATCATCTCCGGGTTCACGCTGGCGCGTCTCATCGAGTTTGGTAACCGCTTCATCAACAACCAGACCGACGCGTACTTTTCCACGCTCGGCCTCAAGGGAGATAAGCTTTTCGACGGAAGCTGGGGATACGATGCCGGGTTTCGCTATAGCGAGACAAAGAACACTTCCAGGTCCACCCTGGTTTCGGCCTCACGCTTCAATCGAATCTTAAACGCCGCCGATCCAATCTTCGATCCCACTTCATCGCAGTTCATCGGCACGACTGTTCCTTACAACCCGTTCGGTGATTATCGCCGACCCATCGCGAGCAACACGTTGCCGATCGAGTTTGCGCTGATCCATCCCAAATCAATCGATCAATCCAAGCTGACCACGCTTGATCTTAATATATATACAACGTCACTTTTCAATCTGCCGGCCGGGGGAGTGGGTCTCGCCTTTGGTGGACAATTCAGACGAGAAAATCTGGAACAAGGCCCCGATGAGGCGACGCTTACCGGTGATATTGTCGGCACCTCTCCGGGTAATTTTACGAAAGCGGGCAGGAAGACCTACGCGTTTTACGCGGAAGCCAGTCTGCCGGTTTTTAGTCCTTCCTATTCCTTGCCCGGTTTCCATGCCCTGGAGTTTACCGCCGCCGCGCGTTTCGAAGAATTCCGTAACAACGATACTAATGTTCTCGTTCCAAAAGTAGGGGTCCGCTGGCAGCCCTTCGACGAATCATTGACCCTCCGCTCGACATGGGGCGAAGGGTTCCATGAGCCTTCACTCATCGAATTCTTCGGGAGCCCGAGCCAAGGTTTGCTTGGGCCTGATTTCAATGACCCGGCGACCGGCGGCGCCGTCAGCCCAGACGTCCCTTTTATTATCCGAAGCAATCCAAATCTGCAGCCGGAAGATTCGCGCTCCTTTACCGCCGGCTTCGTTTACACGCCGAAATTCGTGCAAGGTTTGACCATTACCGTCGACCTCTTCGACATCGAAAGTAAAGGCCGAGTCATCATCCCTTCTATGCAGAGTGTGATTGACCGATCTGTTGCCGGCCAATCTTTGCCTCTTGAGAACGTGAGTCGTGACGCCAATGGAGAGATCGTATCGATCGAACTGGCTTATCAGAATGCCGGATCACAAAAAGCGCGCGGTGTCGATTTTGGTATCCAATACCAAATACAGACGCAATTCGGTACTTTCACTTCGCTCACGCAGGCAACTTATCTGGATTCATTCCAATTCGCCGAAGTTCCCGGCGATACCGAGCTCGAATTGCGCAGCGGTATACTCCCGGGGTCCGACTCCGACGAATCGTATTTAAAGTGGAGAGCCAATTCCCGCCTCGATTGGGCCTGGCACGGCTTCGACGTGTGAATCACAGTCCACTATCTCGATGGCTTTCACGAGATACTTAACTTTGGCGCTACCGGTATTCCCACCAACGGCATAAAAGAACATTGGGTGAAGCAAACCTGGTTCTTTGACGTTCAGGCTTCCTACAATTTTGTTTTTGTTCCGCTGGTCGAAACAGCGGCCGTGCCCGGTTACTCCAAGAACGCAGCTTCCAACGATGGCAAATCGACTGAAAACGCGGCGGCACAAACAGCAAGTTTCGGATTGCCTTGCTGGAAGCGGCTTTTAAACAACACCACTGTCACGCTCGGCTGCAATAATGTATTCGGCCATGATCCTCCCGATGCGCTCGCGACTGCGAACTACCCGGACTTCCTTTACGACTCGACCGGACGGTTCGTTTACGTGAGCCTGCAGAAGAAGTTCTGAACCAGCTCCGCCGAGGTTGCATCGCAGGTGGTTGTAGGGCGTCTGTGTCAGACGCCAATCCAAAACCGGCGTTTCATTGCAGCGCCCTACAATTCGGCGGTCATAGACTCGCCGGGACACGACAACAGATTATCGCGGCTTTTCTGCAACCAACTCCTGAAAGCGAGGATCGTTGCGGATCGGATCCCAGAATGGATCAATTCGCAGCCTTCCCGTAGTAATTGGGTGTCCGATAGGGTATCTGCAACAATCGCTTGAGGATTGGAACGGCGTGATCCGCGTCGCCTAACGCAGCGTAGATCTGCGCCACAGTCTCCTCTACTGTCGGGCCTTCGAATAAATCTTCGGAGGTGGATTTCAGAGCGATGGCTTTTTCTCCTTCAGCAATTGCAGGCGCCGCTTCGCCTGACAGCGCATAAGCTACGCCCAACAAGCCATGCAGCTCGGCCTGGACGAGTGGATCCGGCTGGGCTTGCGCGAGCTCACGCTGAATACCCTGGATCGCGCCTCGAAAAGTTTCCTGCGCGGCAGCCACGTTGCCAGTCCTCTTTTGACATACGCCCAACGCGAAAACCTCCGGCCAGTCCGGGTTTTCATCATCAGCCGTAGTCTTTGAAAATATCTCCGCGGCTGCGGCGTAATTACGTTGAAGAAAAGCGTAAAGACCGTGCGCGCTTGGCTCGATACTGGGATTTGCGAGCAGCGGTTCCGCTGCCTTAAGGTCCCCCATTGCCAGGTAACCATACACTTTCCCGTTGAGGGCGGGAAGGTCCGTCGGGTCGAACGCAAGGACGCGGTCAGCTACGGCTATCGCCTCCCGAAAACGGCGCTGAGAGCTATATGTCGTCGCGAGAAAAAAGCAGGCGTCCCGGTTGCGCGGATCGAGCGTGACGGCTCGGCGTGCCGCCTCAATTGCTTCATCCGAGCGCCCACGCCGCCGTTGGATCATCGAGATCGCCGTGAAAATATCTGCATTGTTTGGAAGACCTTGCTCCGCTTTTTGGAATTCCGACAATGCCCCGGAGAAATCGCGCTCCACTTGATGGCGGTAATAGCCACGCGCCAGATGCGCCTCCGGCAGGTTCGGGTCGAGCGCAAGAGCGCGGTCGAGTGCGTCCTTGGCGGCGGCCATCCGCGCCGGGCTCGGCCAATTCCGGTAGTATATACTTTGGGCGCGGGATAGATAAACCCACGCCAGCGCGAAATTCGGATCCAACTTCACTGCTTCTTCATACGACCGAACCGCACGCTCCGCATTCTCGCGTTCCCCCATGTCGAGAAGTGTGATGGCGCGTCCGCGCAGATAGGCATCGTAGGCGTCGGCATTGTTCGTCGGCTGCGCTTGCACTCGCGTTTTTTCCTGCGGAGTCAGCGTCGCACCTACGCTCGCCGCGATCTCCGTTGCCAACTCTCCCTGCATGGCAAGCGAATCGGCCAGTGTCCGATCATAGTTTTCCGCCCAAATATGGCGATCTGTTAATGCGTCAATCAGCTGGACCGAAACGCGGACATGATTTCCGGAGCGACGCACACTGCCTTCCACCACTTTGCTCACCCCCAGTTGCTGAGCGATCTCCTTGAGATTGCGTGCGATCCCGCTTTTGTACTGCATGACCGAAGTGCGGCTGATTACTTTCAGATCCTTGATCTTGGCAAGATTCGACAGCAGCTCATCCTGGATGCCGTCAGCAAAGTAAGCGTTCTCTTTTTCCTCGCTCAGGTTTTCCAATGGCAGGACCGCGATGCTCTTTTCACTGATGCCGGCGGCACTGATTTTGTAGGCGCTCGTCAAAGCGGCGCGGCGCGTCCAGACCCAGGAGCCGATTGTGAGTAAAAGCAGAAACAAGCAGATGGCTGAGATCCAGAGAAGGAGGCGCCGGCGCCGGGCCTGCTTGGCCCGAATGATTTTAGTCGGTGGTTTGGAATTACCGAAACCGTCGCCAAAAAAGTTTGCCAGGGCTACGCGGACACCATGTTTAACCTCCACTTCGCCCAAATCATGCAGACTGGGTTGCCATTCGCTATACTGCGCCAGGTCATCCGCCACACGCTGGGAGAGCAGGATGTGACTGGCCTCACCGCAATCCATCACTCTTTGGGCCAGGTTGATACCGGCGCCGGTCACATTGCGCCGATTATTGACATCGGAAACTTCATCCACCGGCCCGCTGTTAATTCCCATGCGCAGCGGCAACTGCGGATACTCTCGTAGCTTGCCGCTGATTTCTTGAGCGCAACGCACCGGTGCATCCACACTGGTAAAGAAAGCCAGCACCATTCCGTCGCCAGTCGGCAACCGAATTAGTTGGTCCGCGCCATCTGCCCTCCGAAATTGCTCCGTATTCCGGACTAACCCATTCAGTAACTCGAAGAGCTCGCGTTGCTTGTCGCTGAGCAATTTGGAGTAACCAACAATGTCCATGAAAAGAATGTGCGCGGTGCGCAGTCCATGATCTTGCTTGGCGTCGAAAGACATGCGATTGGACGCTTCGGGGACATCTCGCGGTAATTCCTTCATTGTCTTCCTGGCAGCCGGCTTCTTTTGGCGGTAGCTTATCGGCTCATCTGCTAAATTGCACGAGCGGAACCACCCAGTGAACATCTCCGCGAAATCAGCGACGCACAGATCCATTGAAAGCGTTTGGGGGCTTTCTTCAGTAACTCGACCGGATATCTCAGCAACGCACTTGTGATTCGCCTTCAGCGGGAGAGTTCCTACTGAGCGCCTTCTACCCGACAAATCGACGGACGACAATGTCGCAAGGTTTCGACGACTGCTACATCGCGAATAAGCGATGGTGGTATCCCCTTCTCAAACGAACCGGCTGTCATTGAAGCGGCTTTGGAAGGCTTGCCGAATCAAACCCCAGTCTGATAGCCTCGCATTGTGCAGGATGTGCCGGGAACATTGCGGACTGGTGGGGTGCCTTTTGCCACGACGCATTGGAGCGTCATCGCCGCCTGCGCCGGCGAAGATGATTCCGCTGAATCGGCGCACGCTGCACTAACGCAACTTTGTCGCGACTGTTGGCCGCCGCTTTACAGCTTTGTGCGGCGGCGGGGTTACCAGCCGCAGGACGCGCAGGATCTGGTGCAGGGTTTCTTTGGGCAATTTCTTGGAAACAAAGCATACGCGCAGATTGATTGCCGGAAGGGAAAATTCCGCAGCTTCCTGCTCGCTTCGTTGAAGCATTATATGGCCGACGTGTGGGATCGGGAGCGCGCTCTGAAGCGTGGCGGCGGTCATGAGTTTGTCATCCTCGATGAGGAGATCGACCAGGCCGAGACGCAATGGGTGCATGATTCGTCCGGTGTAATGATGGATGAAGAGCGTCAATACGAGCAACGATGGGCCGCCGCTTTGGTGGGACGTGCATTGCAGCGACTGAGCGCGGATTACCAGACAGAATCGAAGAGGCAACTCTTCACTGCGTTAAAGCCATTTTTGTGCGGTGGCTCCGGTTTGCCAACACAAGAGAAGATCGCTGTCGATCTTCACATGCCGATCGAGACGCTACGCAGTCATTTATCGCGTATGCGCGCGCGCTATCGAGAGTTGCTGCGGGATGAGGTGACCCGGACCGTGAGTGAAGGCGATGACGTTGACGCGGAACTGCGCCATCTCTGCGAGACGCTCGTTCTGAACCGCTGAGGATCATGCAATGATTCTTGCCAAGAAAGAGATCACGCGCTGCGACCTCTGCGGGGCAACTCTCAGCGGTATCGCGGCGGGTTCGGGCTGTTTGAATTGCCTCCTGCGCGCGGGATTTGAAGAACAGCCTAACGAACGAGACGCGCCGCGCCGGTTTCAACATTACGAGCTTTGCCTGCGCGAAGACGGCACTCTGCACGAACTCGGCCGCGGTGCGATGGGCATCACTTACCTGGCGCTGGATACTAACCTCGGTTCGCAGGTTGCCTTGAAAATAATCAGCGCCCGCTTCTCGCGTGATACTGAAGTGCGCGAGCGTTTCCGTCGGGAGGCACGCGCGGCTGCCCAACTGCGCCACCCGAATGTAGCGAGCGTGTTCCACTTCGGCGAAACGCCGGCCGGCGATTGTTTCTATGCGATGGAGTTCATTGACGGCGAGACACTGGAAGCGTGCGTGCGCCGCGCCGGACCGATATCGGTGCCGCTCGCTCTCGAGATTGCCGCGCAAGTCGCACGCGCGCTGAGCGCGGCCGAGACGCTTGGTTTGGTCCATCGCGATCTCAAGCCCAGCAACATCATGCTGGTCGGAAACGACGCTTCCGCTCGCGACGAGTTGCTGGTAAAGGTGATCGACTTCGGTCTCGCCCGAACCGCGGAGACCGCCGAGCTGATCCACGCCGGCTTTTCCGGCACACCAGATTTTGCCAGCCCGGAACAATTCGACCGCACCGCCCCGTTCGATGCGCGGTCGGATATCTACTCGTTAGGCGCGACGCTTTGGTATGCGATTACCGGTAAGGTTCCTTTCGCCAGCCGTTCTCGAGGCGACATGAGCGCGGACCACCTCCTGCAGCCGGTCTCAATGAAAGAACTCGAGTTGGCAAGAGTACCAGCGTCCGTGGTGAAGCTGTTGCGCGCGATGCTTGCCATCGACCCCGCGGCCCGTCCGCAAGACGCGCGCCAGTTGCTCAGCGCAATTCAGCGTACGAGAGAGGAGACGAACAGGCGCAGAAAGCGGCGTCTGCTTACCGCCGCTGTTATAACCCTGCTTCTCATCGGCAGCGCTGGCGGGATAGCTACATACCAGTCGCGTCAGCGGCAAACCGCAGCGGCAGTCGTAAAGAGTGTGGCTGTTCTGCCGTTTGAAAACCTCAGCCCCGACCAGGAGAGCGCTTATCTCGCCGACGGGTTGCAGGACGAGGTCCTCACCAGCCTTGGGAAAATCAAAGATTTGAAAGTGATCTCGCGGGCTTCGGTTATGTCTTATCGCAGCAAGGCCGCGCGAAATCTGCCGCAGATCGGAAAGGAACTGGGGGTGCGCAGCGTCATTGAAGGGAGCATCCGCCATGTCGCGGACCACGTGCTGGTCAACGTGCAGTTAATAGATGCCGCGACCGAGCAACACATCTGGGGGCAACGTTACGAGCGCTCGCTGGCAGATTCCCTTACCTTGCACGGCGAACTCGCCGCCGACATAGCGGGCGGCTTGCGTGCCACTCTCAGCCCCCAAGAAGAAGCACGTCTCGCGCAGACGCCTACCCACAGCCCGCAGGCCTATGAACTCTATCTTCGTGGCCGCGAGGTCCAGCTACGGACGGAGAGATCGCGAGAAAACTATTTGCTCGGGATCGACTTCGATAAGCGGGCGCTCGCGCTCGACCCGAAGTTTGTCTTAGCCCGGGCCCGACTTAGTTACAGCCAGGGATACCTCTACGCCTTATACGAACCAACCAATGCCGCCCTGCTGGCGGAGTCAAAAACGAATGCTGAAGAAGCATTGCGCCTCGACCCTAACTCGGCCGAGGCACACCTGGCTCTGGCTAAGTGGGCATGGACCACTGATGACCGAGAGACAGCTCGGAAAGAAGCAGCTGCTGCTCTGAGTCTGAACCCGAACGACCCGTTCATACTCCTGGGCGCGGCAAATACGCAATACGCGCTGGGGTGGTCCGACGAGGCTCTGGCTAATTATGAACGGGCAGTCGAGCTAGCGCCGCGTGAGCCCAGGGTTCACTACAACTACGGCCTTGTTCTCTATTATATGTCTCGCGATGCCGAAGCGCGCGCCGCCCTCGATCGTGCACTCGAACTGGCGCCCGAGTCGGTCCATTACCGAACCTTCCGAGCCAAAGCGGAGATTTCCTGGACTGGTGACATCGCTCGCGCCAAAAACATCCTTGCTGCTTTCCCTCCCACTGCGCACGACCCGGAAGGCAGAATAACCGCTGCTCGTTGCTGGATGGCTCTGCTGGAGCGCAATTATCCGGACGCTCTGCGGATTCTGCAAACCTATCCGGGCGAAAAATTACCGAGCGTCGGAGAAGGCAGCGTGAGCGCGCAGGAGCACTCGCCCAGAGCGATAAGTGAAGCTCTTATCCGTCTTTATGCTGGTGATTACGCTGGCGCCTATGAGTTCTTCGATTCCGCGCGACCCTATTACGAGCAGGCGGTGCGCGATCAGCCCGACTCGATGGAGGCGAGTAAGAACCTCGCCTGGGTTTATGCGTTGATGGGCTGGAAAGAGCCTGCCCTCGCCGAAGTGACTCACACCACCGAACTCGAAACGGCAGCAAAGGTACCTCTGAACCGGCGAGCGAATTGGGCAGTGGTCTATGCCTGGAGCGGCGAGCTAGAAAAGGCCTGGTCGGAGCTTCAGCGATCGCTCGCCTTTCCTTTTGCGCTTCACATTAACGATCTGCGTCTCGATCCGATCTACGATCCCTTTCGCAAAGATCCGCGCTTTCAGAAGCTGATCGCAGCGGAGAAGCGCTAAGTCGTAAGCTTAGTCAGCTTCGAGCGCCGGGATATTTTTCGCACCCACGTCATTTTCTTTGCAATGCCGCGCCGGCTTTTCCTTTGGAAGGAGGTGAACACAGAAACTCTATTCAACCCATAGCACCAAATCACAATGGCGTTACAAAGCCGATGCACATCTCTCAAGTCTGTTGGAACCGGGGACGGGTTCGCGATCACCGTCTTAGCAAATGAAACCGTCAGCCGCCGGCGGAACTATTTAGGAACTTCATCGCTTCGTTCCGTTAGAAGACAGGTGAGAAGCATTTTTTCACCAAATCCAACCCAACCGCTCACTATGAGGT
>CAWDLY010000014.1:0-170188 GCA_963803315.1 uncultured Verrucomicrobiae bacterium
CTCTGGATTGGATCGATCGTTATGGCGATTTCGATCGCGACGGCTACATCGAATATCAATGCAAGAGCGAACGAGGACTCGTTAACCAGGGCTGGAAGGATTCGGGCGACGGCGTTGTCAATGCAGACGGTTCGTTAGGCGCACCGCCCCTCGCGCTCGTTGAAGTGCAAGGTTATGTTTTTGAAGCCAAGAGCGAAATGGCAAAGCTCTACCGGCGCGCCGGCGACGAGAACCGCGCGACAATTCTCGAAGAAGAAGCGCGGCGATTGCGGGAGCGTTTCAATCGTGATTTCTGGATTACCGAGGGTTACTACGCTCTTGCACTACAGAAGGACAAACAACGCGCAGCTGTTTTGTCATCGAATGCGGGTCACGCGCTCTGGAGCGGTATCGCGGAATTCGATCGAGCGAAGAAGACCGCCCATCATTTGCTCTCGCCCGAGATGTTCAGCGGCTGGGGAATCCGCACACTTTCCGCGGCAGCGCTCCGTTACAATCCGCAAGGCTATCATCTCGGCACCGTTTGGCCGCATGATAACTCAATCGTCGCCGCGGGATTTAAGCGCTACGGTTTTGACGACGCGGCCTTGCGAGTCTTTGACGGAATGCTCGACGCTGCATCGAATTTTGAGGGATTCCGCTTGCCGGAACTCTTTGGCGGTTTCGCACGTGAAGACTACGATGCTCCCATTCCGTATCCAGTCGCCTGCCAACCCCAGGCCTGGGCTGCCGGCACGATTCCTTTTTTGCTCACTACAGTTCTCGGACTCGAACCGGACGCATTGGCGCACCGACTGCGGATTGTCCGTCCTGTCCTGCCGAGAAAGATCGATCGCGTGGAGATAAAGCACCTGTGTGTAGGTTCCGCACGCGTCGATCTTCTCTTTGAACGGCGGAACACTCAGATCGTGGCCGAGATAGCTTCAATCGACGGAGACTTGGAGATCGTCATCGAATAAGATCGTGGCGGAGAAAGCGGAGTCCGGCCCGTTCATCCCGCTAAGTTAGTGGCAATCAATAATGCAATGTCTCGACTGAGACGCCGAGCCATTTGGCCGCCAACAGGAAATCCTTGAATCCTCACGCCGCTTTCTTATGGCGATGCTTGGTCGTGTGCTTCGCTTTCGATTTCTTTTTCTCGCTTTTGCTTTCCGCCAGGCTTTGCTGCAGGACCGCGACAAGATCGATCACCTTGCTCGGCGTCTTCTTCGGCTTCGGTTTCTCCTCAATCTCTTTCCCGCCTGATTCGACTTTCTCTTCGATCACATCCATGAGCGCTTCGCGATAATCGTCCTTGTACTTTTCCGGATCCCATTTCGCGCTCATGCTGTCGATCAGCGACTTCGCCATATCCATCTCGCGTTTCCCCGGCGTCATCTTCTTTGGCACTTTCAGCTTTTCCGCATCCGCCAGCTCTTCGGCAAAATGCATCAGCTCAAGAACGAGCACATCGTCTTCTGCTTTCACGCCGGCCAGATATTGCCGCGTCTTGATCACCACTTTGGCGATGCCGACCTTTCTGCTCTTCTTCAACGCATCGCGCAACAGCGCGTAAGCCTTGTCCCCGCCTTTTTGCGGCTCCAGATAATACGGCTTGTAGAAAAACATCGGATCGATCTCGTCCTGCTCGACAAAATCCTGGATATCGACCGTTTGCGTCGCCTCCAGGTCGACCCTCTGGAAATCTTCATCCTTGAGCACGATATACTTCCCCTTCTCGTACTCGTAGCCCTTCACGATCTCATCCCACGGCACTTCCTTTCCGTCCTTTTCCGCCACGCGTTTATAATTGATCGGACTCAAATCCTTCTCGCGCAGCATCCGAAACTTCAATTCTTCCCGTCGCGTCGCCGGATACAGCGCGATGGGAATATTAACCAGCCCAAAACTGATACTGCCTTTCCAAATTGCACGCATACAAACTTGATCGCGCGGACCGCTTCGTTTGCGTGTCTGGGGAGCACGCGCGACTCGCGTGTCGATTTCGGCGACCTCGCCGAAATCATTCCTTGGCCGGCGCAATATTGAATTCGGAAACCAGGTCCGCCGTTCGGACGGACTCGTCCGTGGCGAGAAACCAGGAAACGGACTGGCGCGAGTTGACGCCGACAAAGAAAACCACTGCTGCATCAAATGTTTTCCAGTAATCTTTGTTGCATGGTTCGCGATCCCGATGTGCGCTGGCGGCAGCGGTTCCAAAGCTTCGGTAAGGCTTTCGGGCAACTCGCGCGCGCAGCTGCGACCGCCAAAGAGCGCGACTTATCGGAGCTTGAGCAACAGGGTCTTATCCAGGCCTTCGAGTTCACGCACGAACTCGCTTGGAATGTCTTGAGAGATTTCCTCGAATCACGCGGCGCGAATGGATTTTACGGCTCCAAGGATGTAACGCGCGAGGCGTTCGCCAAGGGATTAATCGAAGATGGCGAAGCATGGATGGAGATGATCCAGAGTCGCAGCCGAACCAGCCACACTTACAACGAAGAGACGGCAGATCAGATTGCAGATGCGATCCTTTCCCGCTACCTGCCGGCGTTTGAAACGTTCGTTCGTCGATTCACTGAATTGGAAAAGGAGGAACGATGAACGCAGAACACGGCCTCGAAGAGATAACTATCGCCCGAGTCGTCCATGTGCTGGCCGGTTTTCCTGAAGTTGAGAAAGCCGTGCTCTTCGGATCACGCGCTAAAGGCACTCATAAACGCGGCTCCGACATCGATCTCGCTCTCGTCGGCGACAAACTCGACTGGCGAACAGTTGGCCGGATCGACAGCGCGCTCGATGACCTTCCCGTGCCGTATCGTTTCAGCCTCATTCGCTTCGGCCAACAAACGGATCCCGAAGTCGCCGCGCACATTGAGCGGGCGGGCATCCCGCTATTCCAAAGGTAGGATTTCCGGGGAGCGCGGGATTTACGCGGCGAGCTCGAGTTGGGCGCGGGTGATGCCGCGCAGCTCGAAAAGGCGCAACAGCGTTTCTTCGATCAGGTTGTTGGGGCAGGAGGCGCCGGCGGTGATGCCGACGACGACGGGCCCGTTAGGCAACCAGAAATGGGAAACAACTTCGCGTTTCTCGTGCAGGTTGTAGTGCCGGATCTCAGTGGCGGAGACGAGACGCGAGGCGTTCAGAACAAAATAAGTCGGCAGTTTTTCTTCGCCCATTTCGGCGAGATGCGAAGTGTTCGAGCTGTTGTAGCCGCCGACGACGAGCAAGCAGATTCATCGGCACATCAAGCAATTCGCGCAAGGCATCCTGGCGTTCCTGCGTCGCGCCGCAAATGGTGTCGAAGAAACGGAAGTTTCTCTCGGCCAATTCCGCGCCGTCGCGATCAAGAATGGCCTGGCGAATGCGGCGTTGCACTTCTTCCGTCTCGCCGCGGAGCATGGTGGTTTGGTTCGCGACGCCGACCGTTTTCAAATGCAGATCGGGATCGAACCCGGGCGAGTGCGCATTCCGGAATTTTTCCAGAAAGGCCTGCTTGTCACCACCGTGGCGGATGTAATCGCAAACGTAATCGGTCTCCGCGAGCGTGAGGACGACGAGATAATGGCCTTTGCCATCACCGAGCGCGCGCGAGCTTGTCGCCTTGGTTTCTTCGTGCTCGGCTTTGCCGTGAATGATCGATGTGGCCGATTCGCTCGCGTATTTGCGGACGCGTTTCCACACGCTCATGACGTCGCCACAGGTGGTGTCGACAATCTGGCAGCCGATGTTTTTGATTTGCTGCAAAGTCGAAAGCTCAGTGCCGAACGCAGGAACGATGACGACGTCGTCCGGCGCCAAATCTTCGATGTTCGCCTGCCGGTTCTGGCCAAGCAGGTTCTTGATGCCTAACGAGGAGATTTGTTCGTTTACTTCCGGGTTGTGAATGATCTCACCGACAATGAAGAGGCGGCGATCTTTGAAAACCTTGTGCGCGGCGTAGGCGAGGTCGATCGCGCGCTCGACGCCGTAACAAAATCCAAATTGTTTCGCCAGCCGCACCGTCACATCGCCGACGCGGATCACACCGCCGCTGCGGCGAATCTTGTCCACGATCTCACTGAGATAATGCGATTCTACCTGCTGCTGCACGGCCGCCATCACGTCGGGCGTGCGCAAGTTTACTTTTTCGCGTGCCGTCGTGCCGCTGGATATCAGGTTCGTGCTCACAAATCAGCGGAAGTTACTCCGCATTGGCTGGCTATTCCAGCAACGGCCCGCTCGGTTTTTCGAACGCCTTGGAAGAAACCATCAGGCGCGGATCGGGGTCGGGCGCTTTGGAATCGTCCACGCGTTTCACCATTTTACCGAAGGTTTCATCTTCCGGTTGCGTCGTGGCGATATTGACCGGCGTTCCAATTCTCACGAGAGCAAAAAACTTCGGCGCCGCTTCGCCATGCAAACGCAGACAACCATGTGTCCGGGGATACGGATGAACGAAGCCCTGATGAAAACCGTAGGCGGGCGAAAACTCACACCAGTATCCCATGGGATAACCAACATAGCGGCCGGGAATAGAACTGCCCGCGTCCGCCGGAACAACGCGATCGCCCTGCACGCGAAAGCCGTAGGAGCCCGAGCGTTTTTCTTCCTGTTTGGAGTAGATCGTAAAATTTCCCTTCGGCGTCGGCTTGGACGGAATGCCCACCGACGTTGCTACCGCCATCAAAAGACGATCGCCTTCCATGACGTAGACATTCTGTTTGGAGAGCGAAACCTTCACCCGGACCTTGGATGGATCGTGCGGCTTGTAGGCAGTGACGTGGTATGGACCGCCGGCTGTAGGAGCGGTGCTGCAACTCGTGAGCGCGATGGCCGCGCCTAACAGGACAACCATTAAAATACTTCGCATAATCAGGTATTGCAGAAGCGCATGCGACGCGCTTTGTCAACCGACGGAGAAAACATCGAACATCCAACATCGAACGCTGAACATCGAACCTTGAACGCTGAACTGTTCACGAAGTCATTCGATGTTCGATGTTGGATGTTCGATGTTCTCCTCCTTCCTCTCGTTTTCGGACAAGTAATTGGTCGAAGTAATAAGACGTATTCGAATAAAACGGGTAGGGCCGGTCTGCCTGAGATGGTCGATACCTCCACTGTTTATACATCCAGAGCCACTGCCCGGGATTCGCGCGAATGAGCGGCTCGTAACGAGCCCAGCATGCCTGCGCGATTTCGGTTTCGGTCGCATCGGGAGAAATTTCGATCTTGGGCTGCATGACGAAGCGGCATTCTCCTGCCGGAAGGTGTTCGCAGTAAACCGGGACGATCGGTGCGCCGGTTTTTTTGTGCAGCCATGCGTGGGCAAAGGTCACACAAGTTTTCATGCCGAAACAGTCTATCGCCACGCTTGGCTGCGTGGGACGCAAAGTGAGATCGCTCAAAAACCCCACGTTCTGGCCACGCTTGAGCGCTTTGAACAGACGAATGATTCCGCCTTCGCGACCCAGGATCTCATGGCCGGAGTGTCGACGAAGCGCCGCCACGATCGGTTCGAGCAATGGGTTTTTGAATTCCTGCATGAGTATGCGCATCGAAATGCCGCAGAAGCCGAGTCCTTTCGCGGCCCATTCAAAGTTGCCGTAATGGATGGTTGGAAACATGCCGCTTTGCTTCGGATCAAGTGTCGCCATGACTTCATCGACGCCCTCGACTTTAAACCAGCGCTTGAAATTTTTCCTCGTTAGGCGGGGCGACCAGGCGAGGTCGACAATGGTGCGCGCGAGATAGCGATACGACTGTTTCGCGATTTCTTCGCGCTCGGCCGGAGAAAGTGCATCGCCAAACGCGCACTCGAGATTGCTGCGCGCAACCTTGCGGCCGGGAATATCCAGCTTCGCCCAAAGCCCGCCCAATGCCTCAGCCAGGCGACAACATACTCTGCGTGGCAGAAACGGAATGATCTTCGTCGAGGCGACGACCCAAAACCACTCGTAACGATGACGAAATCTTTTCCAGCGAGAACCCACAGCGAAAATCTAGTCAGCTTCGGATGCTCTGCGAATCGAACGATCGAATCGAGGCGATCATCCCCCGGCGAGCTTTACTTCTCTGTCATTTCGAGCGGAGCGAAGCGAAGTCGAGAAATCTTTTGCTGTTGGAAGACACAGGGTTTGGCAGAAAAGAGCAAGAGATGTCTCGACTGCCGCTCGACATGACAGGAAGAGCTGGCGTGTTATGACGCGATTTCGTATCCGCCCTCGATCGCGGTAAGACTGCGACGCTCTAAATTTTTTCCCGTTCCAGTTTCGCCATGTTCGCATTGAGCCGCGCCTCAAACTTCGGACCAACTTCCGCATAGAATGGATAGGGCCTGGCCGAGCCCGCGAGTCGGTAACGCCAGTGTTTGTACATCCAAACCCAGGGCGACGGATTTTGCCTAACGAGCGGCTCGATCTGATCCCAGCAGGCCTGGGTAATTTGTATGACGGAAGTGCCCTTTTCGAACTGAAGCTGCGGATAAACCTGAATGCGATATTTTCCGCCAGGCAGCGGTGCGCAACAAATCGGCACGATTGGCGCACCCGTGCGTTGATGGAGCCAGGCGTGCGCATATGTGACGCATTTCTTCATCCCGAAACAATTGATCGCCACACTCGGGTCCCACGGCTTCAGTGTAAGATCGGTTAAAATGGCGACATGACGGCCGCGCTTGAGCGCTTTGTACATGCGAATGGTTCCGCCTTCGCGTGAGGCCAGGTCGTTTCCTGAAAGTCTGCGCAGTTTCGCGACGATCGGCTCAAGCAGCGGATTCTTGAATTCCTGAGTCAGTGTCATCCCATGAAGTCCGCGCAGGCCCATGATTAGCGCAGCCCAGTCGAAATTCCCGTAGTGGAAAGTTGTAAAAATGATTCCGCGCCCCGGACCAATATCGTTCAGAACTTCATCCAGACCGATAACTTCGATCCACTCCGAAAAATTCTGACTGGTAAGACGCGGCGACCAGAACCAATCGAGCATCGCACCGACGAACAACTGATAGGATTCGCGCGCGACAATGGTGCGATCCCGCGAAGAGAGATCGTTGCCGAGAGCGGCCTCGAGATTACTCAGAGCGATGCGGCGGCCAGAACGGTCAATTATCGATGCGCACGCACCGATCACCTGCCCGATACGATGGCAACTCCGCCGGGAAAAAAGTGGAACAGTCCTGGCAACGATGGTTAACGCCAGCCATTCGAGGCGATAGCGAAGCTTCTTGAGCAAAGATTTCATCGCGCTTGAAACGAGTTGATCATGCTGGCGGCGTTCGGCAAGCGAAGCCTGCGCTGTCTGCGTTGACTTGGGACTGTTTAACTTTAACTTCTCCGACCGAGCGCAAGCGCGTTCCCGAATGTGAAAAGCGTCCTCTTCGTTTGTACCGGAAACATTTGCCGCAGCCCGATGGCGGAAGGGCTTTTTCGCCGTCTGATTGGCAATCGCAAGGACATCGAAGTGGCGTCGGCCGGCGTCAATGCCGTCCGCGGTCAACCGCCGAGTTTACACGCCGTCGCCGCGCTGCAGGCCGAAGGCGTCGACATTAGCGCGCTGCGCAGCCAGCCGTTGACCACGGCGTTGATCGATCGCGCGACCCATATCTTTGCCATGACGGGCGCGCACTTGGAAACGATCCACATGTTGTTTCCAAACGGGACCGAGAAGACATTTCTCCTTCGTGAATTTGAGGAACCTGGCACAACCGTCTGGCGTGATGTGCCCGATCCGATCGGGATGAGCCGCGACGTTTATCTCGTCTGCGCGGACACGATTAAAAACGCTTTACCGAGTGTGCTGGCCTTCGTAGAACAAGGCGAACTCGTTGTCCCGGGCAGTGCCCGTCCTGGCAGCGGTTCGTTTTATTCCATGGAAAATCGGCCAGCAAATATCTCGACCGGTCCATCCGGCGTCCCCTCGATTTCCGGCAGTCTGCGCAAGACCGATCCGGAAATTTTTGACGCGATCGCGGCGGAAGAAAAACGACAGCGCGAAAATATCGAGCTCATCGCTTCGGAAAATTTCACAAGCCGCGCGGTCATGGAAGCGCAAGGCTCCTGCCTAACGAATAAATACGCCGAAGGCTATCCCGGTAAACGCTGGTATGGCGGTTGCGAGAATGTTGACGTCGTCGAGCAACTGGCGATTGAGCGCGCGAAGCGTCTCTTCGGCGCCGAACATGTCAATGTCCAACCCCACAGCGGGTCGCAAGCGAACATGGCCGTTTATTTCGCGGCGATTAAACCGGGCGACAAAATCCTGACCATGAATCTCGCGCATGGCGGCCATCTTACCCATGGGCATCCCGCGAATTTCTCGGGTAAATTTTACCAAGTCACACAGTACGGCGTAGACGAAAAGACCGAGCAGATCGACTACGACGCACTGCAGAAACAAGCGGAAGAAGTTCGTCCCGCCATGATCACAGCCGGCGCGTCAGCCTACCCGCGCACGATCGATTTCCCGCGACTGCGGAAGATCGCGGATTCTGTTAACGCGCTTCTCTTTGTCGACATGGCGCACATCGCCGGGCTGGTCGCGGGCGGACAACATCCGACGCCGATCCCGCACGCGCAGTTTGTTACGACGACCACGCACAAGAGTTTGCGCGGACCGCGCGGCGGCATCGTCATGTGCGAACAACGTTTCGCGAAGGATATCGATTCGACTACGTTTCCCGGAATTCAAGGCGGCCCGCTCATGCATGTCATCGCCGCGAAAGCCGTTTGTTTTCACGAAGCGCTGCAGCCGCAATTTCGCGATTACCAGCGCCGGGTCGTCATCAATGCCAAGGCGCTCGCAGCCGGTATGAGCAAACACGGTTATCGCATCGTCTCCGGCGGAACAGATAATCACCTCATGCTTGTGGATCTGCGCCCGAAGGAAATTAACGGACGGCAGGCCCAGGAAGTTCTCGATCGCGCCGGAATTACGGTGAACAAGAACGCGATCCCATTCGACACCTATCCGATCTTCAAACCCGGTGGAATTCGCATCGGCACACCCGCCGTCACGACGCGCGGGATGAAAGAAGAAGAGATGCTCGAGATCGCCGATTTAATCAACGAAGCGCTGATCGGTCGCGACGATCCTTCCGCGCTGGAACGTGTGCACGGAAAGGTGCGCGAGTTGACGCGCAATTTTCCCCTGCCGAGTTGAAGCTAAGAGCAGGCGATGAAGACAATCAAAATTGTCGGTCGGCGCAAGCGGCCTAGCACCCCGGAAGAATTTCACGCGTTGGGCTCGCAATTAGATCGAGAATTGTCCGTCGTCCGGCCATTTACTCGCAAACGCGGATTCGTTTTCAAAGCACGCACTTGGGAAGAATTCGCGGAATGGGAATCGCGGCGATCGATCGAAGAACATCGTCCGCGCTAAAATGGCCGAAAAGGCTCCGCTGTTACGCGTTTGTTCGCTGCTCAACAAGTATCACGCAGATTATCTAGTGGTCGGCGCACGGGCCTGCTGGTTACATGGTTATGTCCGCGCCACCATGGATGTCGACATCCTCGTTCCCGAAGACTTGGATAATCATGCGCGCATCATTGCCGCTCTTTCCGAACTTGAAGACCATGCGGCGGCTGAACTAAAGCCGCGCGATTTCGTGGAGAATGTGGTGGTGAAGGTGGCGGACGAAGTAGAAGTCGATGTGAGCACGCGCGCGTGCAAAGTAAGCTACCGCGACGCGATTGGCACTTCGCTCAACGCAACAATCAGGGGAGTGAAGATTCCCTACCTCGATCGGAATACACTCATCAAAAGCAAAACGACCGAACGCGCCCAGGACAAAGTCGACGTGCAGCGTCTGCTTGCGCTGAACCAGACGGATAGTTGACTGCCGGAGCGATTTCCAGTTATCCAATCAGCAGAAACGGCGTAGTCTTCGAGTCCTTGAACATGGAGCAGGCAATCAACCAACAGCAAAGCAACCCGTTGCGCGAAGGCCTTTCCACTCGTGCCGTTCCGCAGCCGTGCAGCATCGTGATCTTTGGGGCGACTGGTGATCTCACCCATCGCAAACTTGTTCCTGCGCTTTACAACATCGCGGCGGGCGGAGAACTGCCGCCGGCAGTGACAGTGGTCGGCTTCGCGCGCCGCGAAAAAACCGATGAAGGATTTCGCCAAGAGCTCGAAGAAGCGGCGCGAAAGTATTCACGGCAGACGGTGCGCGACGATTTGTGGAAGGGATTCGCGCAATCGATTTTTTATCATCGCGGCGAGTTCCACGATCTCGAGGCTTATAAAAGCCTGGCGGAACGTCTCGACAAATTCGATCAGGAGCGCGGCACGCGCGGGAACCGGCTTTTCTATCTCGCGGTCAGTCCGGACCAGTTCGAAAGCATTCTCAAGAATCTAAAAGCCGTCGGTTTGAACAAAGCGCGGCCGGAAAGTTGGGCGCGCGTGGTGGTGGAGAAACCGTTTGGCCGCGATCTGGCGACGGCGCGCGAGCTCAATCGGGTCGTAAGCAATTCCTTCTCGGAAGATCAGACGTATCGGATCGATCATTTTCTCGGCAAAGAAACGGCGCAAAACATTTTGGTGCTGCGTTTCGCGAACGCCATTTTCGAGCCGATCTGGAATTCGCGTTACATCGATCACATTCAGATCACCGCGGCGGAAACCCTCGGAGTGGAAGGACGCGCTGGTTACTACGAGACGGCCGGTGCGTTGCGCGACATGGTGCAAAATCATCTGCTGCAACTTCTGTGTCTCGTTGCGATGGAGCCGCCGACGGATCTCCGCGCCGATAGCATTCGCGATGAAAAGGTGAAAGTTGTGCGGTCGCTGCACCATTTCGACGCTGAAGAAGTCGCAAAGAATGTCGTGCGCGCGCAATACAGCGCGGGCGCGATCGACGGCAAGCCGGTTCCCGGTTACCGCGAAGAGCCGAAGGTCGATCCGAATTCAAAAACTGAAACGTATGTCGCGTTACGGCTGCGCATCGATAACTGGCGCTGGTTCGAAGTGCCGTTTTATGTGCGCGTCGGGAAACGATTGCCGAAATCGGCGACGGAAATTTCCGTGCACTTTAAGAAAGCGCCGCTCGTTCTTTTTAACAAAGAATCCATGTTGCACGATCACAATGCGCTCGTGATTCGCATTCAGCCTGATGAAGGAATCGCGCTGCGGATGCAGGCAAAAATTCCCGGGAACAATTTGCGGATCGAGCCGGTGAAGATGGATTTCCATTATGGAACGTCTTTTGGCAAAGCCAGCCCCGAAGCCTACGAGCGCCTTCTGCTCGATGCCATGAGCGGAGACCCGACGCTTTTCGCACGGCGGGACGAGGTCGAGCAGGCCTGGAGTTTCATCGATCCGATCGAGAACGCGTGGGCGGACGAGAAGAATGCGCCGGAGCTTTGTTTCTACGATGCTGGTTCCTGGGGACCGGAGGCCGCAGACGAATTGCTTGCGCGCGATCACCGCACGTGGCGACGACTTTAGGAAAGTATGCCGGCGACTACCGCTATCGCGAGTATCGGAATGCCGGTCGAACTCGCGCAGATGGAACGCGAGCTAAAAAAACTTTGGCAACAAAATGCACAGACAGCGACGCGCGCATCGCTCGTCAATCTCGCCGTTTATAGCGAAGAACCAGATTCGCTTTCGCGCAACACCGAGATCATTTCAAAAATCACGGAGGACAGCGCTTGCCGCGCGATCGTCATTCGCGCGAATCGCGACTCGAAGGAAAATTACGTGGAGGCCTGGATCAACGCGCATTGCCATCTCACTCGCGCGGGCAGCAAACAAATTTGTTCCGAGCAGTTGTCGTTTTCGCTGGAAGGGCCGTGCGTGCGGCTGCTGCCGAGCATCGTCTTTTCGCATCTCGATTCCGATCTTCCCTTTTATCTTTGGTGGCAGGGCGAATTTTGCGATCCGATGGATTCGCATTTTTCGGCCTGGGTTGATCGCCTGATTTACGACAGCCAGACATGGCGCGATATCGACGCGCAGCTGCAGTTGCTCAAAAAGCTGCATGTCGACGCCGAAGAACGCGTGATCCTGTGCGACCTAAACTGGACACGAATCGTGAACCTGCGTTTCGCTCTCGCGCAATTCTTCGATCATCCGACCTCGCATCATCATTTTACCAAGATCAAGCATGTAGAAATTGACTTTGCTCCTGGTTATCGTTCCACCGCGATGCTGCTTGCCGGCTGGATCGCGGCGCAGCTGCAATGGGAACGCGCAGACCAGGCATTACATTTCCGAACACCGACGAAAGAGAGCGCTGAAATCGTGCTGCGCGAAAAAGCAGGCGAACCGATCAGTCGTTGTCTTTTGCGTAGCGAAGGGAAAGAATTTCGCGTGGTCCATCCCACAAACGCCGATCTGCTTGAGGTCTCGTTAGGCGCGCCCGGAGAAACCAGCCTGCGTCAGTTCATGCCTGCCGGGAAAAAGGACCCGGCCGGTTTGATCAACGAAGAATTGACCCGCGGCGGCCCGCGTCGCGTTTACCTGCGCGCACTGCAATACCTGCGCTAATCTCTTTAGCGGGGGGACTCGGCGCGGCCACTCCCTGGACGAGCGGAAGCTCGTCCCTCCGCCATCGCCTAACGCAACAGAATGCCGAAAACGAAAAGAGCGGTGACGGCGCCGAGGGTGATTTCGCGTGTCCAGATCGCCGGGTAAAACATATAGGCGATGACCGGCAGATAGATCGCGACAGGAACGGCTGGATGAACGTGAGAGAAAAATTCGAGAAAATCGCTCTCGAACATCCGAACACTTTCGTTCTTTTGCGAAACGTAGTGCGCCGCCACGGCGGCGAGATTAGACAGATTCCCCTGCGGAATCAATCGTCCACCTGAATAAAGCCAGCAAATTCTTGACGCTTGTTTCGATCGAAAATTTTTCGTGCGCAACCGCGAAACCGTTGCTGCCAAGTCCTCGCGCGCGCGCAGGATCGGTGATGATTCCCTCGATTGCGCGAGCGAGCTGTTGCGGGGCGTTAGGTGAAACAAGCTCGCCTGTTGTCCCCGACTGCACCATCTCCGGAATGCCAGCGAGCGTGCTCGAGACTACCGGCAATCCCGCGGCCATCGCTTCCATAATGACGGTGGGAAGGTTGTCAGTCCCGCCACTCGAATCGGTCGTGCAAGCAAGCACAAACAAATTTGCAGCGGCAAGCCGGCGTTTGATTTCCGCCTGCGATTGCGCTCCGGCGAGCGTAACTTTTTCCTGCAGGCGGCTGGCTTCGATTTGCGCGCGCAAATCGTTTTCCAACGGACCTTCGCCAATTATCTCGCAGTGAAAGTTGCAGCCCGATTCGGCAAGGATTCGACAGGCTGCGATCAGATCCGAAAAACCTTTCTTCTCGATCAAGCGACCGACCGAAACGATTAGGGGAACCTCCGAGGCGAAATCCGCTCGAGGAAAAGTCGAGAGATCAAGACCGTTGTAAACACAATGAATCTTCGTTGCGTTTTGCGGGAAGCGCGCCCGCAAATAATTCGCCGCATAGTCGCTCTCCGTCGCAACAAAGCTGGCGGTATCGATGAGACGATCGAGACCAATCGCAAACGAACGCGGAACAAAAATGTCATTGGCGTGGGCGGTGAAACTAAATGGAATTCCAAAAAATTCCCGGACCCAGTAGGCGGTCCGTGCTGCCATTCCGGCAAAATGCGCGTGCACGTGAACTCCTTTCGGCAATCGCGCACCAATGTAAGCAGCCTGGTAAAGCCGCAGGAAATCTGTCCGTCGCCCCCAATCCTCGATTGCTTTCGTCGCGGCCTGCGACAATTCACGTCGCCGGATGGCACTTTCCACCTCCTTCACCAGCGCCTTTTCCTCGGGAAGATAGTTCACTGGGCTGACGAGTTCTGCGTCCCAGGTTTCCGCCGGTCCGCGCTCGGCCTGTCGGATGGAAAAAACGATCGGGGCGCGCTCTTGCCGGTTCAGTTGCGCGACCTCCCGATAGCAGAACGTTTGCGTAAAGGACGGGAAACGCTCGAAAAGGTAAGCGAGCTTGATCATCTGGGGGGAAGTAACGCAGGAAAACATGCTGGCAAAGGGTTAAGGCCCGATTCCCGCATGACTCCTGCTCTAGTAAGGCCATGCCCGATAGGGATTTCTTTTCCTTTTGCACATCGCTCAAGCCCGTCGAGCTCAAGGCAATGGGCGAATTGACCAGCGTCGTCCATCTAAACGAGGGCGAGATTGTTTACTCAGCGAACGATCCCGCCGACGCGCTCTATATCATTAACCGCGGCGTGGTCGAGCTTGTCCCGGACCCTTCATTGCGCGGAACGCCGAGCACTTATCTGTCCCGCGGTGATATTTTTGGGGATTGCGAAGCACTGAGCGATTTGCCCCGCACCCACATGATGCGCACACGCGAGAAGGTCAGCCTGCAGTGCATCCGAACCAACGACTTCACCGAACTGGCGAAAAGAGTGCCTTCATTTTTTCGTTATCTTTGCGAGCAACTGGCCAGCCGGCTATTGCAAAGACACGAAGCCTCGCTTTCCAAAAGTCATTGCATCGAACTAAGCGGCAGCCTGGGCAACTTCGATCTGGTAACAATCTATCAAACCATCCTGAGCTCCATGCAGACAGGAGAACTCTCTGTCCGGGACGAAAAGCAGCAGCGCGTGGCCACGTTCTTCTTCGAAAAGGGCCGCCCGCAATCCGGACAATTCCAGCACCTCACCGGCGAAGAAGCTTTCTGGCAATTGTTCTTGAGCGAATCGCTCGCTGGAACTTTTTCTTTTTCTTCGCACGACGAGCCCCTGGGTAAATGCGTCCAGGGAACCGAGATGAAACGAGACGCGGACGATCTCCTGATCTGCGCCGTGCGAAATCGCGACGAATTTCAGGAACTCAAACCAAAATACACCGATCCGAGCATGAAATTGCTGCGGCGAAAGCTCAACTTTGCCTGGTCGGTCCAGGCCGATCCGGAATTGCAACCGATCGCCGAACAGATTTGGCAGCTCGCCTATACGACACCACTTTCGCTTTCGACTTTGTACCAAAGATGCTCAGTCTGTGAATTAAAGATTCTCCGGGTAGTCGATGAACTCGTGAAGACGGAATTGTTTCGACTCGTGCCGGCAGAAGAGGAAGAAAATTCCGAAGAATTGGTTATCGAATTCGTACGCACATGAAATCGCGGTTCATCATTCTCATCCTGTTTGTCAGCCTAACGAGTTGTTCGTATTTTACAAAACAAGGCCGGCAGGAGCGCGCCTACCGGAATTACATTCGCAGATCCAGCGTCGCTCGCGTGAAACAGCAACGGAAATTTAAGTTTCGTACACCGGAAATGGCCATTCGTCAGGATGCCCCGAACATGACGACTCAATCCGAGTCGCCACAATCAGTAAGGTCTTCGCAGGACGCGCCACAAACTTCGCCGCCGCCGCCAAATTAGTCGGCCCGTTTTACCGGAATCGGTTTGCCACTCT
This sequence comes from uncultured Verrucomicrobiae bacterium, assembly GCA_963803315.1. Classification (GTDB taxonomy): domain Bacteria; phylum Verrucomicrobiota; class Verrucomicrobiia; order Chthoniobacterales; family UBA10450; genus JBBQFI01. The sequence continues at coordinate 15,375 of CAWDLY010000014.1, forward strand.
TATCGACCGCGACATAGATGAAAACCGCGCGCGTGACGCGGATTTCTTCGCCGGTCATGTAGCGTTGCACCCAGACTTCGACCGGAATTGTCATCGACGTCCTCCCGATCTTTTCCACCCAGGCGTAACAGGCAACGGTATCGCCGACGCGAACCGGCTGAAGAAATGCCATCCCTTCGATCGCTGCCGTAGTCACCCGCGACTTTGCCACTTTCGCGGCCAGAATGGCGCTGCCCAAATCCATTTGCGCCACGAGCCAGCCCCCGAAAATGTCGCCATCGCGATTGGTATCCTTCGGCATCGCGATCGTCTGGATCACGAGCTCGCCTTTAGGCTTTTCCGTCATCGAAGCGGAGAATAGCACATCACGCAAGCCAGCGTCCCGCCCGCTCCGCCCTTTTTTTGTCACGTCGAGCGAATATGCCAGTCCCGGACCGAGACATCTCTTCACGTTTCTTCCTCTTCCTCTTTGTCTTGCTCTTGCTCTGTTTCTTCATGCAGGAAAAGGAAAAACAAAGAGGAAGCGATCACGCTCAAGGGATGAACTAACGCAGTCTTGTCATTCCGAGCGAAGCGTAGCGGAGTCGAGGAATCTCTTGCTGTTCGGAAAACGCAGAGTTTGCAAAGGCGCAAGAGAGCAAGAACAAAGTGGAAGATTACAAGATAAGCATACAATCGCCGTAGCTGTAGAATCGGTAATTCTCCCGAATCGCCGCTTCATATGCCGCAAGCACAAATTCACGGCCGGCAAATGCGCTCACTAACATGAGCAACGTCGAGCGCGGCAGATGAAAATTCGTCAGCAACGAATCCACCTCTCGGAATTCGTAAGGCGGATAAATGAAAAGATCGGTCTCGCCGCTCTGCGCCACAATCTCTCGTCCCTGGCGTCGCGCCGATTCGAGCACCCGCAACGATGTCGTTCCCACGGCGATAATGCGCTGCGCTTGATTGATCGCCTGCGCCGCGACATCGGTAATCTCAAATCGTTCCGCGTGCATGCGATGATCGGCCACATTCTCCGATTGCACCGGACGAAACGTTCCCACCCCCACGTGAAGCGTCACGAAAACATGCGGAAGCTCGCGCAAGATTTCAGGCGTGAAATGCAATCCGGCCGTTGGCGCCGCGAGAGCGCCCGGCGCATGGGCAAACACCGTTTGATATCGCGTTTCATCCTCGGCGTCGCTTTGCCTCCCGATGTAGGGCGGCAAAGGCAAATGCCCGCCTTCATGCGGATCGATTTCTTTTTCAAAAGCGACGATACGCTCACCATCGGAGCATATTTCCACGACCCGCCCGCCTATTCCTCCCACGCGCACCGCGGCGCCGAGCCGCATTTTCTTTCCTGGCCTAACGAGACATTTCCAAGCCTGTGCGTCGACCTGCTCGAGAAACAAGAACTCGACTACTCCGTCGTCGGAAAAGCGACGCGCCGGCAGAACTCGCGTGTCGTTTAGAACCAGCAAGTCGTTTGGCCTAACGAACTGTGGAAGCTCGACAAACTGGCGATGGTCGATCGTCTGCCGCGCCCGATCGAGCACCATCATGCGCGCATCCTGCCGGCGCGGAGGCGGCCGCCGGGCGATCAATCCCGGCGGGAGCATGTAATCGTAATCGCTTAAACGGGTGTTCATATGAAAGCAGCGAAGGCCCAGAGGTTAAACGCAGAAAAGGCGAAAAGAAAAAGTTGTTGCAATATCATAGAGTTCTCTATAAAATAGAGTCCAAACCAAAATACTATGGAATCACCACTGCATTCGTCCGAACAATTGCGCGACGATCTCCACTACCTGCGCGGCGCGCTCGAGCGTCAACAGCAACTCCACCGTCGATTGCTCCCGTTGCCGGGCGCGATCGTTCTGAGCCTTTACATTCTCGCCCTTTGCGCGCGGCGCGATCTCGCGCCCACCTGGCACAGTCCGTGGCTCGATCTTGCCGGCTACGCGGTCCTGATAACTCTGGCCGTTTACCCCTGGCTCGATGCGCGCCGGCGCGGTGAGGTCGTCCGCTGTGCACCCGGCGACGCGGTGCGGATCCTCCTTCCATGGGCCGGTTTGGGATGCGCCATGATTCTGCTTTTTCAAATCGCGGACCGCCTCGCAGTCCCGGCGGACGCAGTTTCGGCGTTACTGATCCTGCTCGTTAGTCTCACTACTTTCGTAGCCGGGCTGAGCGGGTTTCCAACCCTGTTTGGAGTCGGCCTTGCAATGGGCGCCGGCCTCGCTGCGCGACTTCTTTGGCCGCAAACCGGATGGCTCCTGTTTGGCGCTTTGGTAAGCATCGGTCTAATCGGTGGTGCGCTGGTGGAACGTCGTGCCGAAAACAAATAATACCGCCGCAGACCAGGTGCGGGTGGGCACTCGCGCGATGGACCGGCTTCTCGAACATCGCAGCCGGCTCGGCGCCTGCCTTTTGCTCACGCAAACGGAGGCGATGAATTTCACCCGGCTGCGCGAATTGTTAGGCGAGACGGACGGCAATCTCGGCGCCCACCTGCGCAAGCTGGAGGAAGCGAAATACATCCAGGTGCGGAAAGAATTTGCCGAGCGCAAACCGGTGACCTGGTACCAAATTACACCGGCCGGAGCAAAAGCACTGCGGGCGCACATGGCGGCGTTGGAGACACTGGTGAGTTCAAGTTCGTCGTCTCCATCCGGTTGATCTGAGCATCGCGCGCTAAAGAAATTGCCCCGGCGCGTAAACCCGACAAAATGATCGGCGGTATGAGTAAATTCACGGAAGCGTTGGAGACCGCGCTCAGTGGCCTCGAGACCATCCGATGCGAGAGCGATCATCCGCCGCGCGCAAGTCGCGCCGCGCTTGCGCAATTACGCGCGCCGCGCCCTGCGCCTAACGAGTCCGGATCGGACGACAAAGCGGCGCGTCTTGCTTCGATCGCGCAACGCGTCGCGATTTGTCGTCTCTGTCCGCACCTCGCTAGCTCGCGAACCCAGACGGTTTTTGGCGTTGGTAATGTCGATGCCGATCTCATGTTCGTCGGCGAAGCGCCGGGCGCGGATGAAGATGCGCAAGGCGAACCGTTTGTCGGACGCGCCGGACAATTGCTGACAAAAATCATCGAGACGATGGGCTGCACACGCGCGGAAGTTTTCATCGCAAATATTTTGAAGTGCAGACCGGACATGCCGCCCGGAAGCTACGGGAATCGGCCGCCTACGCCGCAGGAGATGCAGACCTGCCTGCCTTATCTCGCCGCACAGATTGAAATTATTCGGCCAAAAGTTTTGGTCGCGCTCGGCGCGACTGCGGTGGAAGGCCTTCTCGGATTTCGCGGAACGATGCGCGAGTTGCGCGGCCGTTGGCATTCCTACGAAAACACGCCGCTCATGATCACATATCATCCGTCGTATTTGTTGCGCAATCAGGCGCCTTCGGAAAAACGGAAAGTCTGGGAAGATATGTTGCAGGTTCTGGAGCGATTGGAAAGGCCGATCACAGAAAAGCAACGCGGGTATTTTGCTTAAGTTTGTAGCGGCGGTCTACGACCGTCGCTTATATCCGGAGGTACGGTCAGAGACCGCCCCTACAGAGTTCATTGGGATAAACGGTTGAATTTTTTGCGCAACGCGCGTGGCGAGGCAAGAGTCATTGTCGTCGAAGACATGATTGCGCGCACTTCGCTTCGCGGAACCTTGACTGGTCGTTGCAGCGCATCCGCCCCGGCTGCGCGCAATAGCGCAAGCGTTCGCACGCCGATTAGTGCAGGCAACGCGGTGGCAAAACGAACACGCGCTGGTCGAATAGCGCAGGAATAATCCATTCCCGCCGCGATCCCCTGCTCGGCGCTCTGCCGCCATTTGTCGAAAACCGGCATCATTTCGGCGCGGCGAGAAATCAATTCGTTAGGCAAAACCCCGCAGTTCTTTAGTTCCTGGTCGGGAAGATAGCAGCGACTGTTACGAAAATCGGCGCCTGCATCGCGAAGAATATTGATAAGTTGTAACCCTTTGCCGTAGGCGCGTCCCAGCGTGCGCATCTCTTCGGCTGTTCGATCGGCAAAATTTCGGATATGCCGAAAACAAATGTCGGTCCAAAACTCGCCGACGCAGCCCGCGACAAGGTAAGCATATTCGTCCAGTTCCTCGGCGGACGTGAGCGCACGAACACCATTTGCCTCGCCAAAGCGCTGCACATCGAGCAGTTGTCCGTGATTAATCTTCCCCAAGACAGCGCGCACATCAGCGGCATCCTGTTCCCCCAGCGCCGCAAGCCAGCGCTGGATCGACGGCAACGATTCGATTAACTCCCGCTCAGCGAGATTTTTTTGCTGCGGCACAAAGCGGTTGCTCAGCTCCAAAAGCTCGTCTTCTGGAAGTTCGCCCTGAATCGCACGCGCCAGCTTGCGCAGGCTTTCCTCGCGCAAATGCGTTTCTATTTGCGCCGTGTCCGCGATCGTGTCGGTCGCACGCGCGAGCAGATAGGCAAGCGAAATGGGATCGCGCAATGCTTTCGGCAACAATCGAAGCGAAAGATAGAATGAACGCGAAACCGAGCGCAGAAGGCGACCGCGCAGATGTTCGATTGAAGTCGTGCGTTTCAACGGCCGACGTTTTTTACTTCGATCTGGCGAGGATCAGCTTTGCCCAGACCATATTGGACGGCGATCGGCAGATACGAAGCCATTCCAGTCAACGGAGGAAGTTTTTCCTTCGCCCGCCACTCTTCGATTTGCCGCAGCGCGATCGAATCAATGGCCACGGGATCCTTGCTCGCCATCAACGTCGCGTAATGAACAGCATAGTTCGGCTCGGAGCGCGGGCCGGCGGCGTATTGCGCGATTAATCCATCCATCAGATGAAGGACAACCTTTTTCGCGATGATCGGGTTAGCATAAATCTCGGCGATGGTGGAGCTGCCGACATGGGTGGAATCACTGAAACGCCGCCAATTGTCGATGTTCGGGATAGTCATGTTATAAAGGCAGCCCGCCAGGCCATTCGCCTCGCTATTACTCATCACCGGCACGTTGATGATTTTTGTCACGTCACTCGTTAGGATGCGGCAAAAATGACTGATATCACTCGTGTTCTCGGTCTCGGAAAGCAGCGGCACTATTATCTTTGAACTCTGAAACTCCGAGTCGCCCCACACCAGATTGCCAAGCAGAGGGGCGGAGAAAAACGCCTTCGCGTCGTAACCGTCGCGCGGCGGAATCGAGAGCAATCGATATCCCTCGGCATTCGGTCGATAACCGGCATCTTTGATTCCGCCCAGTTCGCGATCCCAAACAATAATGCTTTCGCGCGGATGACCCGCCGCCACCAGCCCGCTTACGATCGCGTTGACCACGTCACGATGGGTCGTAAAAAGTTCTCCACCTGCCGCCGAGATTTTAATGCCGATTTTGTCGTTAGGCGCGACGAGCGAGGACCACGCCTTCGCGATGTCCGGTTGTCGCGTGACTGCGAGGACGAGCCGATTGACCATGGCATGCACCACCGCGGGATCCGTGTGGTAGTGATTGATTGCGGCGGGATCGCGCGCAGAGTAAACGACTGACGGCGTCGCGGTCGGCCTGGCGTTCTGTGCCAGAGCGGAAGCGCTGCACAAAAAGAGGACTGCAAATCGAATCGGCAAACTAATCAGCGGACTGTATGAACAACGGCGCGATTAACAAGTACGCGAAAGCACATGAGACGATCGAGCATGTCTACGTGCACATTCCGTTTTGTGCGCGCATCTGCCCCTATTGCGCTTTTTACAAGGAGCGCGCCGATCCCTCGCAGACGCAGCGTTTTTGCGAAGCGATTCTGCGTGAGGTCGATCAGGCACAGGCGAGATTTTCCGTTCAGCCGCGAACGATTTTTTTCGGCGGCGGAACGCCAACCGCGCTTACCTCCACGCAACTGGAGTTTCTTCTCCACGGCTTTTCCGAGCGGCTCGATCTCTCAGCCATGCAGGAATGGACGGTGGAAGCTAATCCGGGAAGCGTTTCTCCGCGCAAGGCGACCTTGCTCCGAAACTGCGGCGTCAATCGCATTAGTCTCGGCGTGCAATCGTGGGACGATCGTCTGCTTAAAATACTCGGTCGCGAACACAACGCGGCGCAGGCCGCGGAATCATTCCACATCCTGCGCGATGCCGGCTTCGCCAATCTGAACATCGATTTGATGTTCGGCCTGCCGGACCAATCGCTTCGTGATTGGCAGACGACGCTGGATCGAACAATCGCGCTGCATCCCGAACACATTTCCACCTACTGCCTCACCTACGAAGAAGACACAGAGTTTTTCCGACGTCACTCGCGTGGCGAACTACGTTCCGATTCGGATGCCGATGCCAGGTTCTTCGAGAGCGCCATGCAAATGCTGCGCGACGCAGGATACGATCAGTACGAAATATCGAATTACGCACGGCCCGGTTATTTTTCGGTGCACAATCGCGCTTACTGGGCTGGCCAAGATTATCTCGGCATCGGACCGAGTGCGTTTTCGACCGTCGAGATGCAGCGGTGGCAGAATGTGGCTGATTATCGCAGCTATTCCGATCGCGCGCTTAATGGTGATTCCATTGCTTGCTCATTGGAACAATTGAATGACGCAACGAAGCGAAGCGAAATAATTGCGCTCTCCCTGCGCACACAAAGGGGCGTCCCCGTCGCATGGCTGCAAGAGCGGCCTAACGAGCGCGATGAATTTGTCGGCTTGGGGTTATTGCGTCGGCAGAACGGCAACTTTGTTTTGACGGAGAAAGGGAAGTTGCTCGCTGACTCGGTGGCGGAAGCGTTTGTGTAGGCAGGGGCGGTTCACTGAACCGCCCGCGGGCGATTGGGTCAATCGCCCCTACCTGACCAATGTTTCGTTAGGCGATCGGATTTAGACGGCGCCATACCGCCGTTGCCGCTGGCCGAAATCTTCCACCGCAGCGAAAAGATCTTTCTTTGTAAAATCCGGCCACAACTTCGGCGTGACGTACATCTCCGTGTAGGAAAGTTGCCAGAGCAGGAAATTCGAAAGACGCATTTCTCCCGAAGTGCGAATCAGCAAATCCGGGTCGGGATAATAACGCGTATAGAGATGTTTGCTGAACATCTCCACGTCGATCATTCCCTTATCGATGTGACCGGACTCAATCTGCCGTATCAGGCTTTTGATTCCGTCAATGATTTCCAGCCGGCCGCCGTAGCTCAGCGCGAGGATGAGCGTCAGCCCATTGTTCTTCGATGTGCGCTCGATCGTGTCGTGCAGCTGCCGCTGGCACGCATCCGGGAGATCGGTCAAACGTCCGATCGCTTGCAGCCGGACATTTTTCTCCACGAGCTCCGCCGTTTTTTCTTTTAGGAAACGCTCGAGCAGCCGCATCAAAGCGAAAACTTCACTCTTCGGACGCTGCCAATTTTCGGCGGAAAATGCGTACAGGGTTAGATATTCGATTTTCAGTTCGCCGCATCCTTCCACACATTCTCGCACGGCTTGCGCGCCCTGTTCGTGGCCTTTGATGCGTGGAAGTCCCCGCGTCTTCGCCCAGCGTCCATTGCCGTCCATGATAATGGCGACGTGACGCGGGATGATTTTGGCTGGCGCCGCGGCCATGAAGTCTAAAGGACGATGGTTTGAGCGCGTTCCGGACCAACGCTGACCATTTTGAGTCGAGCCCCCGTTAACCTGGCGATCAATCTTGTGTAATCCCTTGCCGCCTTGGGAAGATCCGTAAATTTTTTTGCTGATTGCGTGGATCGTCTCCAACCCGGCATTTCTTCATAGATCGGCTCGCAGCTGTGTAACTGCCCAGCATCACATGGGGGAACCGCGAGACGCTTGCCGTTCAAGCGATAGGCGATACACACGCGAATAGGATCGACATCATCGAGGCCGTCGAGGTTGGTAACGGCGAGCTGATCAATCCCATTGATCATGGTCGCGTAACGGGTCGCCACCGCGTCAAACCATCCGCAACGCCGGGCGCGTCCAGTTGTCGCGCCAAATTCGCGACCCATCTTGTGGAGCATCCCGGTGAACGCGAAATCTTCTGTCGGCAGCGCACCCTCCCCCACGCGCGTGGTGTAAGCTTTCATCACGCCAAGAACCAAATCCATGCGATGTGGCGGCACGCCCGAACCAGTGCAGGCACCGCCCGCAGTCGTGTTCGAAGAAGTCACGTAAGGATAGGTGCCATGATCGATGTCGAGAAATGTCCCCTGCGCGCCTTCGAAAAGAATTTCTTTCCCGCGTTGCAATGCGTGATGCAGATAAACGACCGTGTTGGCGACGAACGGGCGCAGGAATTCTCCAGCCGCGAGATAAGCTTTGTTTACTTCTTCATAATTGATCGGCTTTGCGCCAAGCGCTCGGAGGATGTTGTTATTTTCCTGAATCTTGGCTTCGAGTTTTTTCGAGAACAGGCGCGGCTGCATCAGATCGGAAATGCGCAAACCGGTTCGCGCTGCCTTATCGCCATAGGCTGGACCAATGCCGCGCTTCGTCGTCCCGATCTTCGCCACGCCTTTACGTAATTCACGCCGCTCGTCCAGTGCGCGGTGATAAGGCAGAACAAGATGCGCGCAGTTACTGATGAGCAGATTCTTATCGATGGCGACGCCGGCATTTCGCAGGCCCGTGATCTCGGCGACCAGCGCAACCGGATCGATCACGACACCGTTGCCGATGACGCAGATTTTGCCGCGTCGCAAAATTCCCGAAGGGATTAGATGCAAAACATATTTCAGACCGCGATGAATCACGGTGTGGCCAGCATTATTCCCGCCCTGACTGCGCACAACAATGTTCGCCGTGCCCGTGAGGACATCGATAATTTTACCCTTCCCCTCGTCGCCCCATTGCGCGCCGATTAGAATTGTGTTCGCCATTTGTTTCGAAGGTTACCGGGCAAAAAATTTTCCCGACGCATCCGGCTCGCCACAGGACGAGTCCGTCCGGCAGGCGGACAAGACGCAATCGGGACTTGCCGACGAACGATAGGAAGGGTGCGTTGCTTTTCAAACGCAAACTGATCGGCGAAATCGCAGAAGATAAACGTTGCTATTTTCACGACGGGCGACATAGCTTCGCGCCATGCGCACAATTCTCCTTATCATTCTGATTCTCCTCTTGATTGGCTCGCTGCCGGCATGGCCATATAGCGGCGGATGGGGCTACTATCCAGGAGGCGGATTGGTTATCCTTATTATTTTGATTCTTCTACTCTGGCGAGCGTAGAGCGGCTCGAAGAGAAGAGGTATGGCGGCGAGCGCTGCTGCAGCTCTCAGCGCTTTGAGGCGAGGGCGCGTTTTAATGCGGCGGCCGACTGCGACGTGCTGCGCGAATGCCGGCGAAAATTTCGCAGACCAGCGACATTGTATTTCGCGTCGTGCGTAAAAGTGTTCATCGCGATCGGGTACGTTCGCCTGGCTGTTTGCAGATGGCGGTGTGAGAGGAGGAATTTGCTCGGATCGTAGTAGTTGCTGAAATTACGAGGAAACGCGGCGCGATTCATCCCGATCGCGATGTTCTTGCGAATCTCGAAATGCAGATGCGCATCGTAAACGCCATGCGCGGTGCCGATCGTCGCCAGCTGTTGTCCGCGTGTCACATTCTGTCCAACGCGGACAAAAATATTGTTCAGATGTCCGTAGAGGGCATCAATAGTTCTCAGCGTCCCCGCTTCGCGAAAAACGTGACGCACAATAACGACATTCCCCCACCCTAAATGCACGTCGCGCGCAAAGACCACCACGCCATCGCCGATGCTGTAAACCGGATCGCGCAGATCGGTGTTCCCGCCACCGAGTCCATCCCAATCTTCGCCAAGATGACCGTTGGGGCGAAAGCCGCGCGCTTTGTAATAGCCGCGGCCGTCCGGCTTACCAATCGGGAAATCGAAACCGTCGGCCAGTCGAGTAAAGGCAGTTTGCGACTGGGCCCTGACGCTGAAAACGATGCTGCTGAGAAGCGCGCCGAGAAGAACCTTTTTCAGCATGGCTGGCGCCGGTTGTATCGAATATGGGGCTCAGAATCAAGGCAATAATTACGGAATCTATAGTAAACCTGCTGATTAGGCTCTCTTTACCTGCACCACCGGCAACGGAAATCGCAACCGCAATTCGTCTCCGAGATAAATCTCAATGTGATGCAATCCGTATTGCTGGAACTGCACGCCGCCGAAGTAATGCACGTTCGTCGCGTGGCCTTCCATTTCTTTCAATTCGAATTCCACCTCTGCTTGAGCGATCACCTGTTGTTCGTCGACACCGACGATCCGCGATTTCTGCCGGAACTTACCCATGCCCCCGCACCAGCGCGACCAGATGCAAAGGCGCATGTAGTTGATCGGCAGCGTTGGCGTCGGAATGACGTTGAGCACGCCGACAAGCGTCTGCATGCCGTTGAATTCGCAGCGCACGTCTTCGCATATGACGCAGCTTTGCAGGTCGGGCAGGATCGATTCTGACTTCATCGTGTCTAGAAGAAACCTCGTGCGGTCAATACAAGCAAAACAATTCCGAGCGCGATTCGATAAATCGCAAAGAGCGTAAAGCCTCTCGTGCGGACCCAGCGCATGAACCAGGCGACGACGAATAGCGCGACGACAAACGAAATGAAAAAGCCGATCGCCAGCACGACCCACTCGTGATTATTCATCACAAGCGGTGCGATCGACGCGTCGGCCTCGGAACCGTGATGAGGCGAGACTGTTTTAAGAAAATCGTAACCCGTCGCGGCCAGCATTGTCGGCATGGAGAGAAAAAACGAAAACTCGAGTGCCGCCGAACGCGACAATCCTCCTAATTGACCGGCAGCGATTGTGCTCATCGAGCGTGAGGTTCCGGGAAAAACCGCGGAAAGGATTTGCGCTGCACCAACAAAGACCGCTTGCGCAAGCGTCATCCTTTCCATCTCCTGCACACGCGGCCGATTACAAAAGGCATCGACAATCCACATAACCACGCCGCCGATGAGAAGCGCCCACGCAATTAGTGTAAGATTTTCCAGATTGTGGCCGATTTGTTTTTTGAGCGCCCACGCCGGCAGCGCGGTAATGACAAAAGCGATAAGGGTAAGGCTCAACGGATGTGTCAGAAGTGTGCGATCTCCGCGCTCGCCCTGCGGAAAGGTGCTGAGAAATTTGACGATACGATGTCGGAAAAAAAACGGCAGCGCCAGAACCGCTCCGAGTTGGATAACGATCGTATACATTTTCCAAAAGCTGCTGTGCAGATCGAGACGAAACAACGCCTCGACAATGCGGAGGTGCGCAGTGGAGCTGATCGGCAGAAACTCGGTCAACCCTTCCACCACACCGAGCAGGAGAGAGAGCAGGTAGTCGTGCACAGATTTCGCGAAGCCACTCTCGTACCGCTCAGACGGCCTCGGCGTCACGTTCGCCGGTCCGAATGCGAATGGCCTGTTCGACTTCGCTCACGAAAACCTTGCCGTCGCCGATCTTCCCCGTTTTCGCTGCGCTCAGGATCGCGTTGACCGCGAGCTGCGCCCGATCGTCGACAATCACGATTTCGAATTTCACTTTCGGCAAAAAATCGACGGTGTATTCAGTTCCACGGTAAATCTCGCTGTGACCTTTTTGGCGGCCGAAACCTTTCACCTCGCTCAACGTCATCCCTTCCACGCCGATTTCGGCGAGAGCCTCTTTCACGTTCTCCAATTTAAAAGGCTTGATGACCGCTTCGATTTTTTTCACCGGCTGGATAGTAGAACCGGTCGAGTAAATGGCAAGCCGACTATCTGTTTCTGTAGCGGGGATCTGTAACCGTCGCACTTTTCTGTAGTCGCTTCGCTGTGCGAAGCGTTTCCTGCAAGGGGTAATCTGCGCCGCCTGCAGGACGGCGGCTAAAGAGGAAGTGCGACGGTCATAGACCGCCGCGACAGCCGTGCAGCTTGTTGTACTTCCATTGTCTGTGGCGAGATTGTTGCTACAATCGCATCTGCCATGTCCGCTGAAGCCACCGAACTCGTCATCGAAGCCGGCCATACCGAGCGCAATTACTGGCGCGATCTCTTCCGGTATCGGGAGCTTTTTTATTTTCTGGCGTGGCGCGACGTTCTGGTCCGCTACAAACAAACTGTCATCGGTATCCTCTGGGCGGTCTTGCGTCCGCTGCTCACGATGGTTGTTTTTACTTTCGTCTTCAGTCGCGTCGCGAAATTACCGGCCGAAGGCGTGCCTTATCCCGTCATGGTTTTTGGCGCGATGCTCCCATGGCAATTGTTCGCCACCTCGCTCACGGAAGGCAGTGGCAGCCTTATCAATAATTCAAACCTCATCTCGAAAGTTTATTTTCCACGTCTCATTGTTCCGGCCAGCTCCGTCATCGTCTCTTTTGTCGACTTTGCCATCTCCATGGTGCTGCTCGCAATTCTGATGGTCGTTTACCATGTTTGGCCGGGCTGGACGCTTTTGACCCTTCCAATCTTTACCGCGCTGGCTCTCCTCGCCTCCGCCGGCGCCGGTATCTGGCTGGCCGCGCTAAATGTGAAATATCGCGACTTCCGCTACGTGGTGCCTTTCATCGTCCAGTTCGGTCTCTACGTTTCGCCCGTCGGGTTCAGCAGCTCCATCGTCCCGGCGAAGTGGCGTTTCCTCTATTCCTTTAACCCGATGGTCGGCGTCATCGATGGTTTCCGCTGGGCCATTTCTGGCGGCAACACGCCGTTTCCCGCTCAAAGTCTCGAGCTCTCGCTCATCACCATTGCGCTGGTTCTCATTAGCGGCATCTGGTATTTCCGCAAAACAGAACGCACTTTTGCGGACGTCATCTGACCATCTTCGATTGCGGAGATGCGGGAACGCCTGGCCGGGATCCCGCCATTCTTTACTTGGTCCGAGGTTGAGTATCCGGATTAATTGCTGTGCCGGTAAAAGATTCGACCAGGAAAAGGTCGGTTATATTGATATCGCCATTTACGGTGAGGTCATCACGATAATTGGATGCTGACACGGGCTGGTTCATTTGCGATTTGATTTTGGCAATATCAGAGGCATTGACCGAGCCGTTGCTCGAAACGTCGCCCACCAGCACGCTCATTGGCACCGAGACGTTGTCCGTCGTCACGCCATCACTTAGGCCCACCAAGTTCACCGTGATGGTTTGCGCATTACTTACAGCGGCCAGGTTCACCGTGATTTCATTGCTGCTCACAACCGGAGGACCTGAAACCGTTGCAGTCTTGCCAGACTCAGGCGTGGCCGTGACTGCTGCCACCGTGACCGCTGAAGGAAAATCTATAACGACTTGATATTCGCCATTCGCACCGCCAGATCGGCATTCGACCCCTGGAGTTCCACTCAAGGGCAACGGCAGATCGAACGTGCCCGCAGCGCCATGCGTTTTCCGAGACACAGCGCTCAGAGGAACAATTGTTGTGAATTGCATCCCATCCAGATGCACCGGGATGGCGTTCCACGCGGCGTTGCAACCAGTTTCGACGTAGCGGTAATCAAACACTCTGGCACCAGATGCACTAAGGCCGATAAGCTCCATAAATTGAGTCGATCCAAGATTGGAAATGATGGAGTAATCGATCAGGTAATTGTTCGGCAAATCTTCATAAACGCTGGAACAAAAGGGGCTGAAGAGCGACTCTGCATTCGAATAATTCCAAACTTCGGTTGCTACATTGGTCAATAGATTAATGTCGTACTTGCGTGCAGCGCTGTAAGTCCGCTGTTCGCCGGGCGGCGTCTGATTCAGACTGTTCTGTCCATCGTCGAAGAGCAGCAGTTTATCATCATCAGTAAAGGAAACGGCGTGCTGGCCGATCGGAGGAAGCGTGTCAGTGCCCAGGGTCAGAGCAAATTTTCTCAAAGAAGGAAACTGAAACCAGTTCTTCGTCGGATCGCCCAGGATCCACTTGATGGCACCGCTGTCATAATCAATACCGATGACAAAGTTTTCACGACTCGAAATGACGAGCGAGTTATCGGACTTCCGATAAGTAACAGCATTGTTGTGAAACCAATCAACGGGCTCGGCGAAAACGAACTGGCTTGGATCATCTCCGCCAACGATCATGGCGTCCGAAATGATTGTGAAGAGGTCCCAGACCTTAAGAACATTCCCCTGCGCATCCACCTCCGCGTTGGTAGACTCAAGCTTACCCGGAACGTCTTCGTCCAGGATTATGCCTCGCTTTCCGTAATCGACATTATGATGAAAATTGATGCCGCCCGCATAATTCGCAACGACCGTGGTCGCGCCGTCGAACTCAATGCGGTAAAGGCTTGGCCCATTCCCAAGGTAGATTGCGTTTTGGAAAAGAGTCGATGGAAAATCAGCGACGCCGGCTGTGCCTACCCAACGTATTTCGCCATCGGTGTCCATGATGGTCGGCGAGAAGATACCACAATGGTTTTTAAGCATCATGTAGTCGTAGCTTAGATCTGTCGAGCTCGTCCGGGCCTGAATGACCGTACGATTATTAAAGCCGCACGGGTCGATGAACGGTAAGGTGGGCACGGAAACGAATTGCCGCTGCGTCGAGCCATCCGAGAATGAATAAGTTAGATATACGGTGTTGAGGTAATTGGCGTAGAGGCCAAAAACCGGCAGCATGATTTCCGGGACCAGCCCGCTGATGAACCCGCGCTGTTGCAGGTATCTTTTTGAATACGTGACCGAAACAGGCCGGGTACTGAGCCAGGCTTGGGAATGATCGTGAACCCAACACTGTGGATTTCTACCGATAAGCCAGGTGTGACAAAGAGAAAACTAATAAACGGAGTAGGACCTGCTTGGACCGATCTTGATAATCATTTTTTCCGGCTCGGCTGCCGAAGAAAATGAGCTGATCAGGAATGTTGAGAGAAATATCGCTGAAGAAAATTGGCATGAAGGGTTTCATAGAAGGTGATTTTTCCGAAGCAGCTTGCACGCCCGGCCAAATTGTCCATTTGGAGATTTGTCAGAACGCATTATGACGAGTGGTTACAATTCTAATGAATAATCGTGCGATACCATGTTTGCGAGCGGGATTTTCGTGGCTTCATGAAATATGACTTTCTCATCGTCGGTGCCGGTTTCGCCGGCTCGGTCCTGGCCGAGCGCATCGCCAGCCAGCTCGGCAAAACGTGTCTGGTCGTGGAAAGACGAAATCACATCGGAGGAAACGCCTACGATCATTACGACAAAGCGGGCGTTTTACTTCACGATTACGGCCCGCATTATTTCCGCACGAACTCGCAGCGCATCGTCGATTATCTCAGCCAATTCACCGAATGGCACGCGGTCGAATACAAGATCCTCTCCTGGACCCAGGGCAGATATTGGCAATTTCCGATTAATCTCAATACCTTCGAACAAATCATCGGCCATCCCGCCACGAGCGAGGAAATGCAGGCGCAACTGGCCAAGTGGCGCGTTCCAATCGAGAACCCGAAAAATTCCGAAGAAGTGATCGTCTCGCAGGTTGGATGGAAGTTGTACGAAATGTTTTTCAAGAACTACACGCGCAAACAATGGCAACGCGACGCGAAGGATCTCGATCCCAGCGTGTGCGGACGCATCCCCATCCGCACAAATCGCGATGATCGCTACCTTTCCGAGCGCTTTCAGGCCCTACCAAAAGCCGGTTTCACCGCGATGTTCGAGAAAATGCTTGCTCACCCGAAGATCAAAGTTCTGCTCAATACCGATTACCGCGAAGCGCGCGCGCAGGTTGAATACGATCACTGATCTACACTGGTCCGATTGATGAATACTACGATCATTGTTTCGGCCAATTGCCCTATCGCTCGCTTCGTTTCGAACCGGAAACCATCGACAAGGAATATTTCCAACCCGCGATGCAGGTAAATTATCCGAACGACCACGATTTCACCCGCATCGTTGAGATCAAACACGCGACCGGCCAGAAACTTCCCTGCACGACAATTGTGCGCGAATATCCACAGAATTTTGGCCCCGGGCATGAACCTTATTACCCAATTCCCGCGCCCGACGCCAAGGCGCTGTATGCGAAGTATGCCGAACGCGCCGCCTTGGAAAAGAACGTTAGCTTTGTCGGCCGACTGGCTACTTATCGCTACTACAATATGGATCAGGTAGCAGGAATGGCTCTCGCCGAGTTTGACCGCTTACGTTCCAAGCTTCAGGCGAGTTAGCATCACTAACCGGTAGCTCTCATGTTTCGTCACACGCTTTATCTCTTACTCTTGCTTTTGGCGAGTTCGCTCGACGCGCGAAATATCGTCGTCGATCAGAAATCAAAGTCTGCTTCGGATGACAATCCAGGAACTAATCAGAAGCCTTTAAAGACGATCTCCGCCGCCGTGGTAAAAGTGCATGCGGGAGATACCATTATCGTTCACGGCAGGCGACTACCGTGAAGTCGTCATCGTTCTGGCATCTGGAACTGCCAGGCGCCAATCACCATCGAAGCGGCGCCGGGCGAAACACCGGTAATCAAAGGTTCGGAAGTCATCAAGAATTGGGAACATGATGAAGGTTCCGTTTGGAAAGCTCGGCTGCCGATATTCCCCCCGCGTAACGCCTCTGCAAAGAACTCGACCTTCTATAACACAAATGACGTGCGCCAGGTTTTCACCAAGGATGGACCAGCTCTTGGATGCACATCGTCTGCGACGCGTGACTAAAAGAGAAGAGATGAAAGAAGATACTTTCTTCTGCGATCCGCAGCATTCCATGCTTTACGTGTGGCTCCCGGCTTCGGCGTCGCCCCTCGAGCACCCTCCAGAGGCGTCGGTTCGCGCCGGATGGCTAAACGTTTTATGGCAACCACGTCGTCCTTCGAGGGATTCAAATGCGGCATTCCAGCACGACCAGCATCTCCAATGCGCCTGCATGTACTTTGCAAGGCGAGGACGATACGCTTGAGGATTGCGTAGATCAGTTGGGCCGATTTCGTCGGTGTCAGCATGGCCGGAACTGGCGATCATTTGCTCGATTGCCTTGTTGCCTGCAACGGCGATTCCGGCGTCAGCGGTACGGGTGAGCATCACACAATCGAAGGTTGCCGGATTGTCTATAATAATGTGGATCGTTACCAAATCGACTGGCATGCCGGCGGTGCGAAATTAATCCCTGACTTTCGCCATGGCGTGGTTCGCCATAATGAATTCGCACACAATCTTGGACCTGCGCTTTGGCTCGACGGCGGCTGCAATGAAAACCTGATCGACGGAAATTTAAGCCATGATAATGAGGGTCCAGGTATCGTGATTGAAATATCCAAAGGTAATGTCCTCATGAACAATATTTGCTATGCGAATCGCAATTACCTTTCCGGACCTTATCGCGATGAGAAAGGCTTGGTAACCGAGCTTCCGATCAGTGAAAGGCGCATTTCGCCTTCCCGGTTGTTGAAAGTCTACCATGCCGGCGACGGTCGCGGCATATACATCTCGTCTTCGCCGCAGACGAAGGTTCTATATAACACCGTTTACCTGAACGAAGCCGAAGGGATTTGCGTCGAGAGCGAGCCCCGCCGGCCGGTAATGAAATCATGGAGACTCGTGACGAAATCATCGCCAATAACATCAGTGTTTTCAACAAAGGCAGCCAGTTAACGGTGCGTGCGGCAGCCAGAATCAAAGGGAACGATTACCTCGGATCATAACTTGCTTTTCGCTGTTGGAGCCATTCTGGCCAAGTATGGTTGGGGCGGTCCCGCCGCTTTCACGATGCCTGACTGGCAGAAGATGACTAATCAGGATGCGCATTCCATCGATGCTGATCCACGCTTTGCGCTCGCTGGAATGGACGACTATCGCGTGCTGGCAAGTAGCGCGGCCATTGGCGGTGGCCGGGTAATTGCTGAGGCTGATCATGATTTCTTTGGACACGCGCGAAGTAAAGATAAAACCACAATTGGGGCGTGCGAAGAAGCTGCAGACAATTATCCGATACCAGTCTGGCAATCGCTTTCTGAAACAATACGGTCGGCCCATCGTTGAGTGATCAACGTGGAAAGAGTTGACCAGACAGCCATCGCCATGAGTTCCAACTTCCGTTTTCGGCGGTTTCTTCATGGTGTGGCTTCCAGTTACGCCGTCCTGGTTTTCAACATTTTGTATGTCCTGGGTTCGGTTCCTCTGGCGCTGCACTTTCTTCAAAAGCAAGAGTTCGGGCTCTGGGCGCTTCTGATGCCAGTGGTCGGCTACATGACCCTCATCGATTTCGGAATGACCTCGGCGATCTCAAGGCTTCTGATCGATCACAAAGACAAACGTGAGAGCGGAATCTATGGAGCACTGATCAAGACGGCGTTCCTCGTGGGCTTTGTCCAGGGAGCGATCATTTTCGGAGTTATTGCGCTTTTTGCTCCTGCGGTTGCGGCTTTGCTTGGAATACCAACGGAATACGTGCCGACCTTCGTAACCCTCTTACGTCTGCAAGTCGCGGTTAGTGCCTTTGCCTTCACCATTCGGCCTCTCAATCTCATTCTAACCGCGCACCAACGGATGGACTTGTGCAGTTACGGCGAGGCTTTTTCGCTTCTTTCATCCCTTGTTTGGCTATGGATGTTTCTCCGACAAGGTGTCGGCGTATTCAGTTTTGTTTATGCCACCGCGATCAGCACGGTTATTGTTCCTATTTACCTCGGCTACGCCTGTCGCAGTTTGCAACTGTTTCCCCGGCCAGGTGAGAGCGGGAGAGTCACCGCCAAGCTTTTCCGTGAGGTCTTTGCTTACGGCAAAGACATTTTTCTCGTGGCCGCCGGCACACAGATGGTTCTGGCCAGCCAGGCACTCATTGTCTCTCGCCGCCTGGGACTCGATGCCGTCGCAGCCTGGGCGGTCGGCACAAAAATGTTTAATCTGATTGCGCAATTAGTCTGGCGCATGATCGGTGTTTCCCTTCCCGCCCTGTCTGAAATGATAACGCGCGGAGAGCATGAGCGTTTGCGCACGAGGTTCAAGGATTTTGTGGCCGTGATCGCAAGCTTCAGCGTATTCCTGGGAATATCTTTTGCGCTTTGCAATAGTCCCTTTGTCCACATTTGGACAGCAGGCAAAATATCCTGGTCGCCGTTAAACGATATTCTTCTCGCTGCCTGGCTCGTCCTTCTTTCGCTTCAGAGTGTCCATAACAATCTCGTTATCGCCACCAAACAAATAAGGATGCTTCGCTATGTTTTCTTTCTGGAAGGTTTGAGCTTCATCGCTCTCGCCATCCTGGTGGGCGCACAAATGGGAATGCCGGGAATAATTTTCGCGTCGATCATTTGCACAGCAGCGTATTCGTTCGCCTACGGCATCTGGCGAAGCTCCCGATATTTCGAATCCTCCTTTCCGTTAGTTGCAATTCAATGGATTCGTCCCGGAATCATTGTCTTGCTCATTTTTGGCGCAGTGGCCGTGCTGGTTTGGAAGCTAACTGGGGGCCTGTCATCTTTCCAACGCTTCACGATCCACGCGCTTTGCTCGGCTCTGGTCGGCGGTTTTTTGTTTCTCCGATTCGGGATTCCATCTCCCATGCATCTGGAAATTTCCGCACGTCTACCGCGTGCCGCCTCGCGTTTTTGGAAATACGTCTCTCCAGCCGAGACTACGTCCCCGACCTGATTAGCTTAGCTTTCCGAGAATTTCGCGTAATGCGCTTCCCGCCGCGTGCTCCAAGTGTAACGCGGAGGTTCGTAATGATTCTCCGCCGTAAAAGGAGCGGCGAATAGATCGAGTTTCTGATCCGAACGGACGAAGAATGTATTACTGCCGGTAAAGTCGCATCCAATTAGTTCGTATCCTAAACGACGACCGAGTAACTCATAAGATTTCAAACTTGCTCCAAAAAGGACCGAATTATTCCAAACGCCCATCGGCTCGTAGTCGATAATCCACGGTGTCGAAGGCGGAAACGCGGCATTATACTCCAGGATGACCAGCCGCGGACGATATGCGCTGAGCGCCTCCCAGACGTGATAGGTATTTCGATCGATATCGAGCGAGAGGACATCGAACTCGATTGGCACATTCATGCTTGCCAAAACCGGTGCACAATTTTCCCGGGTAATAAATGTTTCCTGGAGTTTTAATGCTCCTGTTCGTAACGGATCAGCGAATTCCGTTCTAATCCCGCGTACCAATATTTCATTTCCTTCCACCCAACAACCTTTCCATCCCTGAAGAAGAAGGTTCGCAGTATTGTTTTCCAATCCCGTGCCAGCCGCGACTTCAACAAAGAAACGGTCACTCTCCCCAATGCGGCGAAAGATCTCCGCGATAATTCCGTCTTCACCATTCTGCGAAAATACTTGAGCTTCGGCGTGTAACAGTCTTTTCGGATCCGAATAGCGCGGGAGTGCGAGCAAACTTTGCCGAAACGAATTAATTTCCGTCTTGTGCAGAGCTCCGAGCGAATCTCGGATCTCACGTAGTTCACGAATGATCGGCAACTTGCGATAGAATTCTTTCAATGATTTCATTGTCTTAGTCTCTAGATAGGCGTTTTGCCACGCGTCGCGCGCACTTGGCCAGAGAGGAGGACAAAAAGGCGTTCCCGCCCAGCATGCCCATCGGAACAATACTTTCCGGCCAGGAACCATCCTGCTGCTCCTTCGCCAGTGAGCGAAAGACTTCAACGTATCGGCGGGCCATGGCTTCGTCGGTAAAATTCTCCGTCATGGTCTCACGCGCGGATTTAGACATTTGCTCCAAAAGTTGCCGATCTGCGTCAATCCGGGAGATAGCATCAGCGTAAGCATCGATGTCATTACTGCGAACCCGAAAACCATTTTTGAGGCTGATCACTTCACGGACAAGGCCCGGAATATCACCGCAAACAGGGACGAGTCCCATCGCCATCGACTCCAATAGGGTCAGCGGCCCTCCCTCTTCAGATGACGTCAGAACATAGACATCGTGTTTGCGAATCATTCGATACAATTCACTACCTTGCACGGGTGTTGAAAATCGAACACGTCCAGCGGCAATGTCATCGGCGAATCGGTCGCGCAAATACGCTTCCGCCGGCCCGACTCCGTGGATCGTCCAATCAAACCGGACTTGCCTTTGGTCCAACGCACGAGCGATTTCGGGGAGCATATTCACTCGCTTAGGCTCCTGCACCAAGCGCCCATAATACAGTAAGCGCAGCGGAGCATCGGTGTTGGCATCTCTTGGATCGATGTCGGCAGGAAAAGGAATTCCATGGGTGACGTGGGTCACCGGAACCTGCAGAGCAAGGCGGCGAATCATTTCTAACAAGTAATCCGCAACGACGACGACATGGCCTAACAAGTGCCGATAGGACGGAATTAATGCCTCGGGAGTCATTCTTGTGTCGTGCACAACACTTACGCGAGACACGGATGCGGGAAGATATCGCATTAGCTCGTAAGGTTCGGCACCGATGACGGCGATCACCACCGTCGGCTTAAAGTGGCGAAGTTCCTGATAAATGTTCGCAAGGCGGTCTTCGAAAATTAGGCGCGCCTCATTTTGGCAATGGACCGATATCCCAGCCGCCTGAAACTCCTCAGCAAGCGGATGACTTTGAGTGAAGCTGAAAACCTCCGCGGAAATGCCCAGCTTTTTTAGTCCGGACCCAAGATAGAGAGCAAAGGTGGTCGAACCGCCAAAAGGGAGGCCACCGGCAACAAGGGCAACCCGCATTAGAGATTCATTAGACAACGCCAGCCAAACGGTCGAAACCGAGCTATAGCTCGCGCTGGGGCGAGAGTCGCTAAGTAGTTGTAAGAAAACTTGCTGGCGTCGTCTTCCATATCCGCAGTGGAAACTAATACCGGCTTCATCCAACGCGACTTCAGTTGGAAGATCACAAAACCAAAGCTCTCTAGAAACCTTGCTGTCTTGCTTGGCATTGGATCAAAATCTTCAAAGATCAAATCTCGGACAATTTTGCGTGTAAGAAGATTTGTTGCGCCCTGAATGACCGCAAATTCCTTCCCCTCGACGTCAAGCTTGCACACACCGACGGACCGTAAATCGGCTGTATAGGCATTGAGCGTCTCCACTTGCACCGGAAACTTCCGACGATCGGAAAGAACGCAGTCGACCTCCACGGTTGCTGAACCGCGATTTGTGGCAAAGTCCATTCCGTCCACGATTGAGGCCGAGCCTCGCTCGGCACCCAAAGCGACCGATTCAAAGCGCATCATCGCGAGATTCTCGTCATTCCAGCTTTTCCGGTTCTGTTGCAGTTCGGCAAAGATTTCCGGATGGGCTTCAAAAGCAAGAACGAAGCCGGTTTTACCTGCACGATACGCCATCACCGACGTGTTTTGACCGATATTCGCCCCGACGTCGATCGCGGTTTCTCCTTTGTCCAGCAAGCGCCAAATCGCTTCGGGTACGATTGGATCGAAAACTCCGTAATGATAAATGTCCGATCCGACATTTTCTCTGGTTCGCACCCGAACAGTGGCGTACCAAGGGAGGCGAATATTCGCTTCCGCGGGTACATCCCGTCCGAAGCGGCTGAGGCGTCGCAGAACTTGCGACGGCCTGAAAAGATACTCAGGACGCCGAAAAATCGTGAGAGGATTCATTTAGTATATGAAAAGCGAAACGCATGTTTACCGCCGCAACATATGGCATTTTGCTTGAAGGATATAGTGGTACCTACGACTGTTCGCATTTTTATGGGGCACTCTTCTCAGTTTGATTGGGCAAGAAAATTCCCGGTCCTCAAACCGCGCGGTCCTTCGAAACGCCCTTGCTAAACATGCCCGCACAAATTCGGACGCTTCTGGTTTCCTGCGGCGGTTGGCACTTAGCCGACACGGCCCGCGCATTTCTTCAGCACGATGCACTCGCCGGTCTTTGGATATCCGCCAAGAACCGCACGGGTATTCCTTATCCACTCTACCGCAGAGCATGGCCCTTTCATATTTGTATGAAGCCGTTTTATCATCTGGCACCAGAGAACCTAACCGAGCGCATGTTTTACGCTCTTTTCCCCGTCTGGCGAAGTTGGTTTTTTCGGCAACCCTTTCCGAAATGCAACGTCGTTCAGGCGATCATGGGTTACGCCACGGAACCATTCGCTAAGGCCGATGAAATTGGTGCACTGAAGGTGATCGACTGCCAAAACAGTCACCCTTCAAGCTATTTCGGTTACTGGCAGCGCGAATGCGACACTTGGTGTCCGGGAGAAAAAGTTCCCATACCACGCTGGATGTTTGCCCGAATGGAGAAGGAGCTCCCACAAGCGGATATCATCTTATGTCCTTCCACCTTCGTCCGCGATACCATGATTGGTAACGGCCTTCCAGCCGAGAAATGCTTTGTAAATCCATTTGGCGTAGACATCGCAACTTTCCAATCGCGTCCTGAAGTTCCGGCGCGGCCCCGATTTATCTGTGTCGGGACGATTTGCCTGCGCAAAGGCCATCAATACTTGTTTCGGGCGTGGAAAATCGTGAAACGCCAATTGCCGGACGCGGAACTGATCTGTGTGGGAGGTTACAAAGGCGATTTTCGAAAGGAGCGTCCGAAATGGGAGGGGACTTTCGTCCATCGCCCACACATGAATCACAACGAATTGGCCGAGTTACTCCGCGCATGCACTGCTTTCGTCTTTCCGTCCCAGGAAGAGGGTATCGCCCGCACTCAAATCGAAGCGCTGGCCTGCTGTTTGCCTGTAATCGGCACCCACGAGGGAGGGATAACGACTTTGGTGGACGATGGCGTGGAAGGCTTCGTCGTCCGCGGGCGCGACCCCGAGCACATTGCCGCAGCGATGATCCGCATCGCCGCCGATCCCAAATTAAATCAACGGATGGGAGAAGCCGCCCGAAAACGGGTTTTGAACAATAGCTGGCAGGATTACGGCGACCGGTTGCTGGCTGAGTACGGGACACGGTTGAGTTCCGACAAGTTTTTTGCTGCGAAAGGCTGATGCACGCATGAGTGCTGTATCTAAATTTTCCGGTACGCATGATTACCCTTGCTGGTGCGGCCAAACAGAAGCGCGTGTTTTTTGTAGCCAGATGTTCGGGCGACGTCACTTTGTTGTCCTCAAATGCCTTGCGTGCCGCACTCACCGGATTCTCCCGCGGGCACTCGCAAGCGAGGCGTCTGCTGAGACGTTGTACAGATGAGTACGATGCGCCATGGTGGTCGGAAGGTGGCAACCCACAGGCTGTAGACAAGACGCTTAAACGTTTGGCGGACGTGCGGGTTTCTTTCGTGGCAGAATCCAAAGTGCTCGATGTCGGGTGCGGGGATGGTCAACTATTGGAAGCGATCTGCACAAAGTTTGGTTGCGCAGGCAAAGGCATCGATGTGGACCGTCGGCGAATTGACTGGGCGAAGAAACGTTCCAAACACGCCACGTTCGAATGCGAACTATTTGATGCGGCAAAGATCGACAGGAAATACGACATTCTGCTTTGCAGTGCCGTGCTGGAACACGTCGTCGATCCGGTAAATTTTTTGAAGCAACTCAATTCAGCACTGAGTGAAGGAGGAAGCTTGTTCTTGCTAACTCCTAATGCGCGCAGTCTAAACTACCGATTGCTGAGAAGCTGGTGGCGAGAGTTACTTTCTATTGGCGAGCATATTTATCTTTTTACACCGGAAAGTTTGGAATCATGCGCAGGTCGAGCAGGATTTAGACTTGTGGACATCGCATCAGATTTCGACTATGCCTCGTTCAGGTTCCAATTGACTAACGCCAGGTCTTTTTTGCTGAGCGGATGGGCAATTTATCGGGAACTAATCAAACGCGTATCGGAACAATTTACCAGCCGTACGACACGCGACATTTTGTACGCGCATTTCAGGAAACTAGGCCCGGCCTGAAGACTGTCTCGATTTCGACTCTCAGCCGGCAGACATGAAAATCGTACAGTTAACAACGGATAATCGCGAAGCCTTTCGCGAATATTCCAAGGCGACGCCTCATTTCGGGCCGGCGCCGGAGGCGCTTTTGCAAGGCTTCTCGTGTCTGCCTGAGGTGGAGGTGCACGTTATCTCATGCGCTCAGCGTCCCATGCATTCGCCGGAAAAGCTTTCGGAAAACATATGGTTTCACTCACTCCACGTCCCGAAGGGAGGATGGCTGAGAACAGGTTATCAAGGATGCGTGCGGGCAATTCGACGCAAGGTCCGCGAATTGCGGCCGGATGTTGTTCATGGCCAGGGAACCGAAAGAGAGTGCGCTTTGGGAGCGGTATTTTCGGGATTTCCTAATGTAGTAACCATTCACGGAAATATGGAGATGCTCGCCAGGCTGTTTCACGCGAGAACCGGGAGCTATCTTTGGTTTGCTTCCATTCTGGAAAGGTTAGCGTTACCAAGGACCCTCGGTGTGTTTTGCAATTCGGCTTATACGGAAGCTGTCGTGCAAAAACGGGTGCAAGGAACTTTCCGCGTGCCGAATGCTGTGCGGCTCGAATTTTTCGAAGTTCATAACCCACCGGTCACACCAAGACCAAAGCCTCTTCTCTTGAACATTGGAGTAATCTCGAAGCGCAAACGCCAACTCGAGATTCTTGAATTGGCCGAAGATCTTCGCAAGGAAGGCTACGATTTTGAAATCCAGTTTGTCGGCGTCGCAAATTCCGAGGATTCCTACGCTGCGGCATTTCTGAGCCGGGTAAAGGTTGCTGAGGAAGAGGGCCTCGCTCGCTATTTTAGCAAATTTTCGGTCAGAGATTTAATCGCCGTCATGGATGAAGCGTCAGCTTTGATACATGCACCTTCTGAAGAAGCATTCGGACTTGTCGTGGCAGAAGCGTTGGCGCGAAATCTTAAGGTTTTTGCAACTGACGTTGGAGGCATTCCCGACATCGCCAAGGAATGCGACGGCGCAGAATTGTTTGCCCTCGAAGACGAAAGATCGTTAAGGATCGCCATCTCCCGCTGGATTTCACGAACCTGTCCGCGTCCCGATAACGCGTCGGCACTTATGAAGGAACGTTATCACCCGGCAGTTGTTGCCGGCCAACACCTGGCGATTTACGAAGAGATCTTGAATTCGGGCGCGATCAAAGAGAAGTCGGCGAGATGAAAGTTCTCGTAACAGGCGGCGCGGGATTTATCGGACGCCACATCGTCTCATCCTTTCAAGGCAAAGCCGACGTATGGGTGATAGACAGTTTTCGCACCGGCTTCCCGAAAAATCTGAATGGCCTGCAATGTCAGCTCGTTAACGATTCCATTCTTAATCGCGAGGCGGTACGAAAAGCCATGCAAGGTGTCGATTATGTATTTCACCTCGCCGCCATGGTCAGCGTACCGGAGTCGCTGGAAAAACCGCAGGAATGCGCTGAAATCAATGCAGCGGGCACCTTGCTTGTCTTGGAAGAAGCGGCGCGGGCCAAAGCAAAGAGGTTCGTTTTCAGCAGTTCGGCCGCTGTTTATGGCGATAATCCCGTTGTTCAACAAAACGAGAACATGCCGCCGAATCCAAAGAGTCCATACGCGACCACAAAACTGGACGGCGAAGAATATTGTCACTCTTTCAACGATGCCGGCCGAATCTCAACTGTCGTCTTGCGCTACTTCAATGTCTTCGGTCCATACCAGAATCCAAAGAGCCTGTATGCCGCGGCGGTCCCAATATTTATTCGGCGCGCAATCTCGCAGCAACCCATGACCATCCATGGTGATGGAACTCAAACCCGCGATTTTGTCTTTGTGGAAGATGTCGCCGCCGCAAACGCGTTTTTCGCCACGCAATCGAATGCCACCGGCGTGTTCAACGTAGCGCGCGGGCAAGCTACAACCATCGAACATTTGGCCAGGACAATCCGCTCGCTTACCCAATCGTCGTCACCAATCGAGCATGGAGACCCGCGTGCCGGCGACATCAAACATTCTGTCGCCGCCGTCGATCGCCTTCGGCAGGCAGGTTTCACTCCAAAGTGCGGCCTCACGGAGAGCTTGGAGGCGACGATTCGATATTTCAGTAAAACTCCGGAGTAACTTTCTCGCCAAAATCTGAAAATTTGGCCTCGTTTAGCACGTGCCAGTAAACATCCTTGAGTATACTGGCGATCTCACTCCATTTTTTCGGCGGTGACGGCGCTGCCAGTTGGTCGGCTCTACTGTAAAAATCCTTCAGATATTCTGCGGTCCTCGTTTCCGAGGCGATCGGACAATAGCTTGCGCTCTCGCCAAACGTCGAACGAGCCCATGGTAACTCGCTGAGCAGAAGAGGGCATCCACTGGCGGCAGCTTCAAGCGCCGAAAGGCTTTGGCTCTCCCACTGGCTCAAAAGCACAAATCCGCGCGCCTGCCTGTAGATTTCAGCCAGTTCCGCATGTGTGCGCATTGTTTTCTCGTAGCGAATGAGGCCCTCGTGCTCGCGACAGAAGGCTGAAAACTCCTGATAATAGCGCTCCGTTTCGGCAAGCGGAGACCCAATGATCCAGTAGGGAATACCAGCCTTGACCGCCGCACGCGCCGTCTCGAGCAAACGTTTGACGGGAAAAATCGATGCTACCGTGACCAGCCAGCGTCCTCGCTCGGCGTCGCTCCGCTCAAAAAACAGATCGCTTACTCCGTTGGGCACAACATGGACGCGATCGGGCGGGACGCGAAACACATCCTGCATCAATTGCGCCTCCCAGCCAGTCACAGCAATGCAGGCATCTGCAATTCTCCAGGCGCTCCATCCCGCACGAACCAACGCTTCGCCAGGCAAGATCTTGAAAGCCAGCCCGATGATTCTCTTTTGTATCGTGCGCTTCCAAGCCGGTCGAACCCCCAAACCGCCGAGCAATTGCGTGACGACCACCTTCATGCCTTTCTTCTTCGCCAGGAATGGCGTCCTCCCTGTCGGGATTCCGAAAAAATGGATGATATCGCCCCGCTGGGAGGCATCCCACCAGCGCAAGAATTCAACCTCAACGCCGACACTCTCCAAGGCGGCTTTTGTTTGCTCGATTTGGATTTGAAATCCACCATGTGCCAGAATAAAGGGTGAAAGATGGTCAAAGAGTATCTTCATTATGGTCGACTTCGGTGCGGCGGGACGGTTGTTTGCGTACACGTCATGCTAATATTTTGATTCATGCGCAACAAGCAACGCTCCGCTGGACAGTAAATGGACTTTTTGATCGCAAGAATGAATCCAAGTTCACGGCCTTTTTCTCCTATCGTGATTAGGGTCGAGGCCGGAATTTTGTTTGCAATCGCTGGACTTGGTCAGAAGCACCTTGTCTGGCCACGTTTTCTTCGGTAAAAGCAACTACACAATGAACGCCTTCACCAGCGAAGCCGCAAAGCTGTTTTTGATCGTCCTCGTGGGATTCCTGGTGGCTGTGACGCTCGGTTTTTTCATTGGCTCGGCAGATTATCAATACATCGTTTTTGGAGCGTTAGCAGCCACCGCAATTGTTCTGTGGTTTTGCACAGGCCAATGGTTTTGGCTCATCGTCATCGCCTCATCTTATCTTGCCGGGACATTCCCGGTGCTTCGCGGCTCTTTCACGCCATTTCACTTTCTAATGGGTCTCGGCATCGCCAAATTTTTTGTTGACGACCTAATTTTGCGCAGATCCTCGTTCACTCGCGTTGAGCGGCCGTTACTTCTTGCCATGGCGGGATTCATGTTGATTCTGACCTGGCATGGAATGCGCGATCGCTTTGGGATGCGCTTTCTCGGCTCGACGGTATGGGGCGGTCGCAATTATGTGAGCGTCTATGTCGGTCTCATCGCCTTTTTCGTTGTGCAAAGCACTAACGTGAGATCGAAGCTTTGGAACAAGTTACCGTATGTAATTCTTGCCGTGACCAGCTTTGACTTATTCATCGCCACTATTACCACAATCGCTCCCTCACTAATCTACAAAATCTATCCCTATTACTCGGCCGTCGGGACCGCGGGGATTACAGAGCTTTTGACTGGCGACGAAGATGTTTCGGGCCGCATTGGCGCATTTGGAAACTTCGGTTGCATACTCGCGTTCATCGTCCTCGCTGCAACTTCGATACGCCAACTGTTTCAGATCAAGTATTTATCACGACTAATGACTCTGTTCGTTGCGTCGGTCACGGTGCTCTACTCGGGATTCCGGTCTGCGGTCGCTAATCTGCTTGTGGGCTTTGTCCTCGCGGGATTTCGCGACATTCGCTTTGCCATCATCTTAGTCTTGCCTGTCATAGCTGTATTGTTGTTCAGTGTTTCAGCGATTAACTCCGCCGTAGTCCGATTGCCCAAACAAATACAGCGACCGTTGACTTTCCTCCCGGGAGATTGGGATCTGGAAATGGTTAGCGACGTTAAGGCATCGAATGATTTTCGCCGATCGATTTGGAAAGTCTGGTGGAATGAGTACTTCCCGCGGCAACCACTCCTCGGGAGAGGATTCGGTTTTCGTAGCGAATGGACAAAAATGTCAATCTATATCCCGACTGACACGGACTACCAGCAAATGGTGGAGGTTGGCAACATCCATAACGGGCTCTTCGCGAGTTTGGATGCGATTGGGATCATTGGTACAATATTCTTTATCCTCTGGAATGGACAAATCTTATACCGGACTTTCCGAGTCTCGTTCGATAAATCGAATCCAGCAGGTTTTGCTTTGCGGTTCGTAAGCCTGCAGCTTGGTGTGTCAATTATCTGTTACTGGTTTGGCGCATCAACCGTGGGGACGTTTCTGCCCCAGCAATTCGCTCTCACTGGCGTCTTCTTAAAACTGTACCGCGAAGCTAACCCTCAACCGGATCTCGTTCGCCCTGCGCTGCAACCAATACACCAAGAGCATCGGCGAGCAGCTGTTGGAGCCTAAGTAGGAGCCTCATTGGCCCTTTTGTGATGCGGCCAGGCGTTAGCTTAAAACATGTCTAGTCACCGCAAGATTTCAATCGTGACCCCCACGTTTAATGGAGCTGCCACGTTGCGCGAAACCATCGAAAGTGTGCTCGCACAAGATTACAAAAATTGGGAGCACATCGTGATGGACGGTGGGTCGACCGATGGGACCTTGGACATTCTTCGAAGCTATCCTCACCTGCAATGGATTTCGGAAAAAGATGAAGGCCATTATCACGCGATGAATAAGGGGATCGAGCGCGCTTCCGGAGAGATCATCGCAATTCTTAATGCGAGACGATTGCTACAGAGAAGGAGCTCTGGGTAAGGTCGCTGCCGCTTTCGAAAGAAACCCTGAGTGGGATGGATTGTTTGGGGATATCGTTTACGTGGACGGGGAGAGCAGGGAGATTTTTCGACGGCACGAAGCCGTTTACGATTATGACGTGCTGCGATTCGGCAACGTTTGTTACGTTGTTCATCCGACGCTTTTCGTAAAGAAGCATGTTTACGAGCGCATGGGCGCTTATCGTCATGAGAAATTCCTAAACTGTTGCGACTTGGATTTTATTCTGCGCCTTGGTCGAAACGGGTGCCGAATCGGCCATCTTCCAGATCTATTAGTAAATTATCGGATGCACGAGCACGGCCAATCCGCCGACCGTCGTGTTTCCGAGAACATGCGCCGCGAATCACTCGCCATTCGTAAGGAACATGGGTTCCCGGGCGGTATGAGCGGCAAGCTCCTCGAAATTTTCGCTAAGGCGAAACGCCAGCTGCAGAAGCTTCTTTACCGCGGAAAACTCGATCTTATTTCTGGAAAGTGGTTTCTGAAAGAGCACATGCGCGAGAAGACTACTTTCTCTTCAAACATCGGCGTCGATAAGCTCTGATAGTAATCGGCTTCGATTTACGAAGCGCGCGGCACATCCATTTTTGTTGCCATGATACAATGGAAGAATCCAAATCTGTTTCCGCTAAAAACGATTTTCTTGGGATCAGATGAACCAGCTCTGGCACGTGCAATCGATTCGCCGGAGTTCGGGCGTTCCACGTAGGCATTTGGATCCCACGCCTGCCAGTAGCCACCGAATCTCAAAATCAGCTGGTTAAGAGCGTTCAATGGCGGCACGGCGAAGCCCGAAAGATAATCGGCTGAGGTAATCTCGGTATGGACAAAAATGTTTTCCAGCGGAAGCCGCTCTAATATGTGGGAAAGCTCGCGGCGCGTGTATGCTTTCGTTCCAATGCTTTCCATGTGGTGCCAAAGGACCCACTTGAGCGATTTCCGGGGTTTACCGCGTAACAGAGCGTATTTCAGCCAGCGGTTAATGACGTAAACGCTATGCCGGTTGTAGAGCATGATCTTAATCTCGCCTCCGGGACGAACGACCCGAACAAGCTCCGCAATCGCCTTTTCCGTATTGGGCGAGTGATGAAGAACGCCAAAGGAATAACCAAGATCGAAATTGTCTGACGGAAAGGGCAATTGTTCGGCATCCCCTACCATGATTCGTTCGGGCGCCGGCAGGTGGTAGGTCTCGATCCGTCGTGTGAGATTCTCGAGAGCTTCGTTAGTTAGATCGATGCCGGAAGCGCGTGCACCTGAGCGAAGCCATTGAATAAAATCCGTTCCAGCGCCGAAGCCAACCTCGATTACTGATTTGTCGCGATAGCGAGGGAACTGCGCGAAGGCGTGAATGAACGGTTGATCGCGATATCGAAACGCTTCGATTTCTTCGAAGTATTCGCGCGAGAACTTGGGTGAGGATGCGACCTGCGTATCGCAACTAAGCTCGTCCCAGAATTCGCGAACCTCTCCTTTCAGCTTCTCACTACCGGAGTCGATCATTGGCTCAGGTTCCACGTCGGAAGAATCTTGGTCTTGGTTGAGAATTTTAGCTTCGCATACTGCGGCCACGGGCAACAGGTCACGGCAAGATCGATATCCTCCCGCTTTTCGAGTCGAGTGAGATCATCAACAAATTCGAATTCCTTTAGCACAGGATTATTGGAGAAGTTCGCTGCGAAATCGTGGATCAAAACGCGGTAACCTTGGCGCTTCATCGCCTGTGCGAGGTGTAGACCAGCCGATTCTTCCGTGATGTAAGTGTCGGGCTTATACGAAACTCCGAGAATCAATACGCTGCCCCCAGCCGGAATGAGTTCCGTCGCTCGCTCCGCCAGCCTCGATTTCGTAAGCTCGTTAGTCTTATCCGATGCCTCAGCCAGCGGCGCCTGCAATCCGACTTGACGCGCAGCATACGCGAGCAAGCGATTATCACGTGGGAAACAAGGCCCGCCGAAACTCAAACCGGGACGCAAATATTTCTTTCCGATGCGGCTATCGGTACCGATTGCATCCAGAATCATGTTGATATCCGCTTTTGGAAACTGCTCCGCGATCATGCGCAGCTGATTAGTGAAGCTAATCTTCATAGTGATGTAGCTGTTCACGGAAATCTTGGTAAGCTCAGCGCTAATAATCGACATCCGAGCGATGCGCGGCTGGTTGCGATTGTATTTTTGGTAAAGCGCCTCGAGCGCCGCGCCACTTTCCGAATCGCCTTCGCCGATAAGGACCATATCAGGCTCGATCAGGCCATTAATGACGTCGCCCAGTGCGATGAACTCGGGGTTATAACAAACGTGAAACTCCGAGCCGCATTTCCAACCCGTCTCCTCCTCCAGCATGGGGATGAGCACGCCATCCACGGCACCCGGCGTGGTCGTCGAGCTCGAGACAAAGATATGCCCCTGCTTGTTGGCCTTGCGCACGGCATTCGCGATCGGTCGCATCGCCTTGAGGAGATATTCGTTGGAGAAACTGCCGTCTGGCAGACTTGGCGATGGCGGAATGAAAAATGAGACATCTGTCTTAACCGCCTTTGCTGGATCGTCCGTAGCCTCAAGGCGTCCTTTCGCTTCCGCCATTGTTTCGGCAAGCAACGGCTCGTCGACTGCCGGGAGGCCAGCGTTAATTCGGCGGATTTTTTCCGGATCAATATCAACACCAACAACCCGAAAGCCGCGTGCGGCGAAAGTCGCTGCCATGCACGCGCCGAGTTTGCCCAGGCCACAAACGGAAATGGATTCGATTGGTTTCACGCGGTGATTGCCTTGGAGTTATCTCGGCGGTGCGTCAAGAGCGTACGAAGCGATTTTGGAAAATTTTTCGCTATCAGGCCATGAGCTGTAACGCTTGATGGAGATTTTCGAGATAGCATTTCTCTGTCAGCCTTTCGCAGTAGCAGTTACGAAGTTCCGCGCTCAAGTCTGATCGCATGCTTTCCACGAGGGCCAAAGCGAGCAGGGACGGATCGCGTCCTGAAATCGCGAATGGATAGTTCTCGGGAAGTAATTCTGGAATGCCCCGCCATGCGGTCGTGACGATGGTAAGGCCAAAAGCCATTGCTTCGATAATGCTGACAGGTTGCGCTTCAGCCGAATAAAACGTCGGAAAGCAAAGACAATCGCTCTCTCGCAAGAGCTTCGCTTTTGCCTCAGCGTCGAGAAATCCAACGTAATCTACCTCGTCGCGATGGGCGTTCTGCCAGGAGTCGAATTCCAGACGCTCGCTTTCGTTAAGAAAAGCGCCTGCGACAGTTAAATGCATCCGCAAGGGGACCGCTTGCGCATCAAGCTGCTCATTCGCGAGCGCAATCGCATGCAGTGTGTCGAAAAGCCCCTTTTCTCGCGTGCAATGCGCCAGGAAAACAACGAGATATTTTTCTCTTTCCTCTGCCAAAGCGATTTTCCTCTCGGAAATCTCACGCCTTCGCGTCAGCCGCGCCACGCGGCGCGGGCGAACTGATTCTTCGAAATCTGGACACGGATCGACTATTCCATTTGGCGTAACAATGATTCGCTTTGATCGAAAATAAACAGCATCGCTCGAAAGCGATTTGGCCAATGTCATACTCAGATCAGGGAAGTAGAGCAAAAATCGGGCGATCCATCGCTCCCATGAGGAGGCATCGCGTTGCAGCCATTCCCCCAGCCCGCTCGCGTGCCAATGGAAGATAAAGCGCCGAAAAAATGGACGACACAACAAACAACACAAAGCAATCGCGATAGAATGCAACACGCTTCGGTGGCGCAGGAACATAGTAAAATACATCTGCGCCATAACGAAAACGACACCAGACCGCTTCTGCGCCGAATTTTATTAAACGAAGAATTTTTTGAATAGAAAACGAGCCGATGTTCGCGAGATCGTTCGAAAAACGGGCATTGACGTGGAAGCACTCGATATCATGAGTTGGCGCTGGCGCTTTCCCGCGGCGGTCGCCGCCAAAGTTGTCCAGCATGAGCTTGACCATGAAGCTCTGCCCGTGAAAAGGCGGGGGGGTGTGCGCGAAAATGACCAGCTTCACATTTGCAAACCTATAGCGTCGCAGGAGAAGTAGTGGCGTCGGGTGAAATACCGTTCGTTTTCAGCAAGCTTAATTTCCGGTCAGTTGAGTGAAATTGACTGTATGCCTGTATCACGTCTTGTAAAAATCTAACTCTCGGTAGCGGCATGCATCAATGAATTCAGTTCTCACACTCTTACTCTCGCATCAGCCGCCCGCAGAACTCAAACCGTTGCTTGATCTCTGGCAAGAAGTCGCCGGCAAAGGGAATGTTCTCCTAGCCTATGGCGGAGGCGAAAATCAGTTCAAGACGATCGAGTTCGAGCCGAAAGTGTTCGTTGACGATCCCGACCTGCGAACACGTGATCACCAGCGCGAGCGACAAAGCTGCACCGCTGTTCTCCGGCAGGCGGCGTCGTGGATGCAACGCCGGCCGCAACTTCAGTATCTGCACTTCGTCGAGTACCGATCATGTCCCACTGATCCCAGACCTCTACGAGCGAATGATCGATCGGCTTCAGGCCGAAAACGCCGACGTGCTCGCATTTCATCTCCGACGCGTCGATGGGACGAGCGACCCGCACTATCTCCACCATGCGAATGAAACCCGCTTTCATGATTTTTTTTCGTCGATCTCCCGCCGGGCCGATCCCGAAGTTGTACTCGCGATGCTCGGAACGGGCTCGTTTTGGAAAAGAGAAGTCTTTGAAGCCGTCACTTCGATTCCCGAACCTTTTCCGATCTACTTCGAGCTTTATCTTCCGACTCTTGCACACCATCTTGGATATCGCTTGAGAGATTTGGCAGAACAAAACGCATTTGTCCGGCATATGGGTGATTTTTCACAATGTCTCGATCAATGCCGGACAAGCGGAGCCTGGACGGCGCACCCGGTAAAGAGCCTGTCACCGGAGCAAATTCCAGATAAATGATCGAATCTCTGCGGCGCTTTATTCGTGGAGTAGGCCTTGCTGTCGCACGTGCGGTCGGAACCCGCTTGGTTGATTTTAAGACTGGCCGTTCGTTAGGCAGGGCTCTTATTTTTCCGTGGCGAGGAAAAATCCATATTGTCGGGTTGACCAAAACCGTGCGCCCAGTTTTCCTTCCTCAGAAACGGATCACCTATTGGAAACAGGAGCTCGGCTTCACCGTGCATGATCAACCTGATTTTGAAAAACTAAGACCTGATCCGCAAGGCCACGCAGACTAAGGTGGCAGCGCTGTTGTTTCCTCAGACGATCAGCTCAGTGTCGCGCCGCCGTCAGTATCTCCGCACCGTCTGGACGAGACAGCTTGGGAACGAGTTGATGGATGAATTCCTCAATCATCGCGGCCGTTTCGGGTTTCGAACGCTGCGGGTTACCTAGCCCTTTCGTTACTGTAGCGGCCACCGTTACATATGCCCAGCGTTGATTGTAGCCGTGCAGGATACGATCGCGCAGGTCAAGCATCGTCCGAGTGAGATGCGACGGCGTAATATCCGTGTAACCGACGAACCAGTAGTAGGTGAGGTTTTGAATCGCGAGTCGCTGGCCTTTGGCTCTCTACCATTCGCACACTCGATAGCTGGGTCGTATCGAGTGATTGCGAATTTGAAATCGGAATCGCTCTCGCAGCGGTGTTTTGCAAATTCCAGCCCTGAGCGGGAAGACAGCGTTCCGGTCGATGGATGCTGGTCGTCATGTCGTCGCCGGAAAGAACGATGGACACGAAAATCTTGTCCCCCGCCGGGCTTGTATAAATCTTGCGCGCAAATTTTGTATCTTTCGCCAGCACTTCCAGCTCGCGCTCGGTAACATTCGTGTCTTCCCCCAACCAATTGCCTACCCAAATCGGTAACTTGAGCGAGATCCCAACCGGGCTGGTGGCGGGCGCTTTGGGAAGGAAGAATATCGAGCTGAGTCCAATGACAAGGACCACTTCCAACAAGAGCAGGCGCCGGGCAATCATACGGCCCCCTCTGTAGCACCCGTCACGGCGGCGGGTTTCTTCGCACCCAGGTTTAGTAATTTTCCAAATAGGACCATGGCCGCGATCGCAAAAGGAAACGACAGATAACCCGAGATCCAATGGTAGGGACCACCGGCGAGGTCCTGGCCGAAAAACCGCGCCATCACCATGATGGAAACAAGCCGGCCAGTGTTACCGACGAGCGCAAAAACAATCGCAGCGGCGAAAATTGCCAGTTTCTTCCACAGACGATTTTGGGTGAAGTAAGCGTAAATGGCCGAAAGCATCGCGATCGCCATGAGCGAACGGATTCCGCTGCACCCTTCGTCGATGGTGAAATGAAAAGCCTCGTTCGTCGCGTTGATGGTCGTTCCGACTGCGTAAACGCCAATTCCCAAAAGATTGCAGATCGCGCTCGCCGCCGTCGTCTCGATGAACTGCAATCTCATCGTGGCCTGCGTGAGGAAATTTAGCGGAACCATGAACAACAGAAACGCGATCGGGAAAAGTAGAATGCGCGCGACATCCCGGCCCCAGCCGTAGAGCACGATGCCGTAGAGAAGGAAGGGGATGGCCGTCAAAGCAAGGCGTCCCTGGAGGGTTCGCGCCCCGGCGAAGAAGAGAAAAAGTCCCACGGCAATAAATAGCCAGCCCCACTTCGACGAGGTGATTGGAGCTACTCGCAGCTTGTCGCGCGAGTACCAAACGAGGAACACCGCAATGAGCGGGATGAGCGGGCCGTGCTCATAGTTTGTTTCCGGAGTCCACGCCTGCCACGCCCACGTGGCGGTCGTGATGTGTCCGTTAGCAAAAATTTTGACGACGCCGAAAAAGTAAATCAGCGTCAGAATTACCGCCGCTGCCAGCAGGGCCGCGACTGGATTCCGCTTCAGCCACGCAAAGGCGGTCCCGTTCGCGTCGGGGGTTGATGTCGCGGCAGTCACTATGAAGCGACTGCAATCCGGGCCGACGTTGAATCACGCGCGACCATTTCGTCGTGAATCCAGCGATACGTGCGCTCCAAGCCATCACGCAGGCGAGTGGATGGCTCCCAATCGAAGATCGATCGAATGAGCGTGTTGTCGCTGTTCCGTCCGTTCACGCCTTTGGGCGCGGAAAGGTTGTAGCTGCGCTTCAGCTTCACGCCCGCGATCTCTTCGACGATGTCGACCAACTGATTGATCGAAACCAGCTCGCTGCTTCCGAGATTTAGTGGTTCGACGCAATCCCCATTCATGATCATTTGCGTCCCTTGCACGCAATCATCGATCCATTGGAAACTGCGGGTCTGTTCGCCATCGCCCCAAATTTCGATTTCATGCGTCCCGGCCAGCTTTGCTGAAACAACCTTTCGACAAATCGCTGCCGGCGCCTTTTCACGTCCGCCATCATACGTTCCGTGCGGACCATAGACGTTGTGGTAACGAGCCACGCGAGTGACCGTGCCGAAATCCTCGCGGAAATGCCGGCACATCCGTTCGCTGAATAATTTCTCCCAGCCGTAGCCATCTTCTGGCATCGCCGGATAAGCATCTTCTTCTTTGAGTGCAGTAACGTTGGGATCGGTCTGTTTATCCGCGGCATAAACGCACGCGGACGATGCATAGAAATATCGCTCTACCCCTGCGTCCTTCACTGCCATGAGCAAGTGCGTATTGATGAGAACGCTCAACATGCAAAGCGCTTTGTTGTTTTCGATGAATCCCATTCCACCCATGTCCGCGGCGAGGTTGTAGACGAGAGACATTCCATCGATGGCCTCTTCGCACGCCTCTTTTTCCTGCAAATCCAATTGGAGATTCTCAACTTCAGGAAACCGCTGGTACCATTCCTCCAGCGGCTTAACATCCACGCCGCGCACATTCGCGCCCTGTCGTAACAAATCGGCGACCAAATGCCCGCCGATGAAGCCGCCTGCACCGCAAACAACAATTTTCTTCGAAGCCATGATTCTGATTAAGGGGGCGTTAAGCTGCCTACCTCATTTCTTTCCGCAAGTATTTTCGCAGATCGAAGGATTAAGTGTAAAGGGCTAGATTTGAAAATCACTTCAGACAGCTTTTCATCACCTTGCAGGCAGTCCAAATGCACAATCCATTCCACTTCGGTTGCCACAGGGTATTATTCCGGAATTGAATGAAAACAATCGACGTCCTCGGGACGCCACTATTGGCCACGACCTACGACGGTTTGATCAATCATTGCCAGACTTTGATCGCGAACGGAGGGACCTGGGCGGTTGATCTGAGTAACACGCATGTAGTGACGATGCGCCGGCACGATTCGCACTTCCGCGAGATTACGAGCCGCTTTGATTTCTTCGTCCCAGATGGAATGCCGCTCATCTGGTGTTTGAACGCGCGCGGCGCGCAACTTTCCGATCGCGTCTACGGGCCAACCTTTATGCGGCGCTGCATCATCGCGAGTCCTGCTCCCATTACGCATTACTTGTTAGGCGGCTCGCAGGATTGCCTCGAGCAATTGCGCGCGCGCTTCAACCGGGAGCAACCTCTGGCCAGGATTGTCGGTTCGCATCACGGTTATTTTCGCGCGGACCAGGAAGAGGAAATTATCGAAGAGATCAACCGGCTCTCGCCGGATTTCATCTGGATCGGACTCGGAACGCCAAAACAACAGGACTGGATCTATCGGCGCAAGACTGAGATAAAACGAGGGATTCTTTTCGCGGTCGGTTTCGCCTTCGATGTCAATGCGGGGAGCAAGAAAGACGCACCAGGTTGGATGCAACGATTGGGGCTCACCTGGCTTTTCCGACTGGCAAAGGAGCCGCGGCGCCTGTTCGGTCGCTATCTGAAATACAACACGCTTTTTCTTTACTATCTGGTTCGCGAAAAGTTCGGGATATAGAAGCGCTCGCCGCTGCGAGCGCCTCGTAGCTCAGACCTTGCGACCAAACTTCTTTTCCAATTCGCCTAACGAAATCTGAATCATGGTGGGGCGGCCGTGCGGACAGCAGTAGGGCAACTCGCAGCGGAGAAGATCGTGCATGAGCTTTTCGATTTCGAGATTGCGCAATACATCGTTCGCCTTGACGGCGTGACGACAAACCGTTTTGGCGATCATGTCTTCGCCCAGTCGCATGGCCGAGCTGCTACTGCTCGCGCTCTTCAGCCCATCGATAACTTCGCGCATAAATTGAATGGGATTGGATGTGTTCAGGAAAGTCGGGAGGCTGTCGATCTTGAACGTGTTTGCTCCGAAAAACTCGATGCCGATTCCCATTTTCTGCAACGTCGGAATGTTGCGATCCACCCATTCGGCATCCCGTGGCGAAAGATCGAAAATGAGCGGAAGCAACAGTCGCTGCGAAGGAACCCCCTGCTCTTCCATGCGGCGGCGAAGTTCTTCGAAGAGAATTCGCTCGTGCGCGGCGTGTTGATCGACCAGAACGAGTCCCTGGTCGTTCTCCATCAGCACATAAAGTTTATTGAGCACGCCGATGATCTGAAACTGTTGCGAGCGCGGCGGAAATGGAGCTGCGTAATCGCTCTCGCGCTGCACGAGTCGCGCGGCCAGGCCTGGATCTTCACGCTCAATCGGAAGCATCGGCGGGGTTGGAATGGTTGCTTCCGGCTGGTGAAGAGCGGGCCCGGATGGAAATTCATCGGTCGAAACAGATGTCGAATTGGCGGCAGGATGCGCGTCGTCTCGATCAAGGGCGCTCGCAATGGCCGGGGCCGCGAATTGTCTTTGCCACGTCGGCTTCCCACCCTGCAAAGTGTTGCGAATCGTTTCCACGACGGCCTCGCGCACGCCGCCCGGATCGCGGAAGCGAACTTCGCGCTTCGCCGGATGGACGTTTACGTCGACGGCCCCGGGATCGAGTTCGAGAAAAAGAAAAGTGACAGGGAATTGCCCTTTCATCAGCGTGGTGTGATAACCTTCGCGCAAGGCCGCGCTCAGAACCGGGCTCTCGATCGCGCGTCCATTCACGAAAGTTAATTGTTGCGAGCGCGTTTTCCGGCTCACGCCGGCCTGGCCGATAAATCCGCGAATCTTGATCTTTGCATTCTCGTTAGGCGATTCGATTTCAAGCAACTGCTCGACCAGTTCGGCGCCATGCAGATCGCGAATACGATCGCGCAGAGACTTTGTCGCCGGAAGCTGAAACACGATGTGCTCATCGCGCACGAAAACGAAGGCAATCTCGGGATGGCCCGCCGCTTGCAAATGCAATTGATGCTCGACGTTACGGCTCTCGGTATTTTCCGAACGAAGAAATTTTCGGCGTGCCGGCAGATTATAAAAAAGCGAACGCACTTCGACTTGCGTTCCCGGCGGCTCTCCGCCTTCGCGCACGGTTTCAATCTTCCCGCCACCGACAAGAATTTCCGAGCCCGCCACGGCGGAGTGCTCGCGAGTCGTTAGGCGAAATCGCGATACACTGGCGATGCTCGGCAATGCTTCGCCGCGAAAGCCCAGTGTGCTGATGGCAGCGAGATCGTGCGATGTTCGAATCTTGCTCGTGGCGTGCCGCTCCAATGAGAGCAGCGCATCATCCCGATCCATCCCGCTGCCATTATCAATCACGCGTATGAGCGAGATCCCACCGCGGCGAATCATCACCTCGATGCTGGTCGCGCCCGCGTCGATGCTGTTTTCAATTAATTCTTTCACAACCGACGCCGGCCGTTCGACCACTTCTCCAGCCGCAACTTGATTGGCAACAATTTCGGGCAGGAGTTGAATTCGACTCATCGACTCCAGAGTGTAAATTTGCGAACCGAGATTGCGAAGAAAAACCGCGCGCCCTGGGTAGGGCGTGCGTCTCGCGCGCCATGCCGGATGTCTCGTCCGGCATCTAAAGAAGAATGCGCCGAAGGCGCCTATGATTTGCTCCGCGAGACGCGAAGCAACACGGGCGTGACGCCCGCGCTACCCATTGACTTGGCGAGTCCGCGCGATAATTTTTACACTGCGATGATCGAAGTCACAGAAAACGCCGTGCGCCACCTTCGTTCGCTGCTGCAAAGTCAGGATGCAGGCGACAAAGGTTTGCGGGTGCAGATCGCCAAGGGCGGTTGTTCCGGACTGCAATACGAGATGTTGCTCGATGAAAGGAAGAATGGCGATGCCGTGATCGAGCGCGACGGCATGGAGTTTTTTGTCGATCCGGAAAGCGCGCCCATGCTGAAAGGCTCTACCCTGGATTATCATGACGGTTTGACTGGAACCGGCTTTCGTATTGTGAACCCCAACGCCACTCGCACGTGCGGCTGCGGTACCTCGTTCGAAGCCGAGCGCCCCGCTTAGAACCGGCCGCAAGGCAACGGCGCTAAGATGGACCGCGACCTTTTTCGTTTCGACGAGCGTTCCTATCGTCCGCGTCGCAAGACGAATTACTTCGCCTGGTCGATCACGCTTCTGCTCTTGATTGGCTTCGCCCTCGCGGCGTGGCTGGGAAGTTTCTACATTTTCGGACAACCGGAACGGCCCGACAGCTACCGCATTTTAAAGAAGCTGCACAAGATCGATCCGACCCGCCGGTTCGAACTGACGGCTGCGCCGAAGGGGGAATTCCTGAACCCCAAACAAATCTTTGAGCGTTACAGCAGCCTGCGCCCGGCGGAATTGCAGCGCGCCAATGCCGAGCTCGCGCGCAATTACATTCGAAATTACCAACAGGTGCGCGGTTTGGTTCCCTACGTCGTGGGTCGCTACGACATCATGGAAGCGCGCGAGTTAGGGCAGGACGATATTTTCCCGAGCGGAATGGTAGCGCTGACTCGCGCCGTCGGACGTGGCGAATTGCTCATGGAACATCTCTATCCGGGCAGCGCCGATGATGTGCCGCTCATGAAACAGACGCTCGTGATGGGACTCGAAATCAAACTCGAACGAACGCACGATCTCTCCGCCATCGTCCATGCCGAACGATTGTCCGACGGCCGGCTGCTCATCACCACCGTCCCGCTACTTTACGGAACTTATACAGTGACGAAGGGAACGGAGACCTTTAGTCTGGAACCGCCTAACGACTTAAATTTTGCGGCGGGCTGGCCTTTGTTCAAGGATGCGCAGCGGCGCAAAGCGGAAATCCATTACACCACGTATCTGGCCGGCGCTCCATCCACTCCCGGTGGAACGGCTCCCATCGCCGGCATCACCACGACTGCGAGCACGTCGAATGCGAATGAGTTGGTCCGAGTGGAACAGGCGCTGCCGCCGGGAGGTTCCAAAATTGCCACGACATCTCCGACTCCGAAAGAAGCCTTGGGCGCAATATCCCCGCCCGCGACGCAAGTTGCCAAAAACAAAACTCCCGAACCGACCCCTTCAGCGACTGCAATTGTGTTGGCGAAAAAAGCCGCACCGGCCGCTACGCCAGCGCCGTCTCAGACGGTCGTCGCAAAATCTGCCGCAACGCCGAAGCCCGCTGTAGCACCGACGCCAGCAATCGCGGTGGCGCGTCCGACGGCGACGCCGGCTACTGTTTTGCCTGCACTACCTGTAACGGAAGCAGATGAAAACGCGTTAGCGTCTACTGCCGGCGGCGGAAGCTGGAGAACCTTCGAGCCGGGGCGAATGCCGGCGGGCCGCCTCGTTGGCGTTTCCGATCTAAGCGAAGTAGCCGACCGTGGAACGGCCGGCGAACGCTATTACCTGAGGGGACAATTCGTCGTGAATTTTGCCGAGGCCCATCGCGCCGTGCTCCGGCCGCGTTCGAAATTGCCGACTAAAGTTTTCGATCTCGCCGCCACATCCACTCGCATCATCGTGGAGTTTCCCGCAGGCTACCCCACCCCGATGCAAGGTTCCACGGTTAGTCGCGATGCGATGCGGCCTTACGAAATTACCGAAGTGCGAAAAGATTCCGAGGGCCAGATTAACGTTTTCGTTCGCGAGATTATTCAGCCGTGATTGTTTTGTAACAAGGGCCGACCCACGATCAAAACCCCAAATCCCAAATCCCAAAACCCAGGGAAATCCCAAATTCCAATCTTCAATACCCAAGACAAAGCGTAACTAGAATTCTTTGAGATTGGGACTTGGAGCTTCCCTGGGGTTTGGTGCTTGGTGCTTGGGGTTTCATTTCCCCCCTCGTCCCGCTTCGAGCACGGCTCTGTCTCCCACGATTTTGAACGAGGTGACATCGTAGTCGCTGCGATATTGATCGATGTAGGGATCGACCCAGCCACGAATCGTTCTTCCCCCAAGCAACGAGCTTAGCCATCGCGCCCCTTGGAGAGAGATCCGGATGCCACTTACATCGCCATTCGGTGCGGAACGCACTTCGAAATCTGCATTCAGGTAGCGCTCACCGAGCCGCGCTTTTCTTGGCATTGGAATGCTCACCGCAACGTGACCAACACCGTCGGCAATCGAGACAAATGCTTTCCCGCGCGAGTGCCGATTGGCAGAGATCATCTGGTTGATGTCGCCCGCCGTTAATTCTATCCGCGGTTTCGC
Source organism: uncultured Verrucomicrobiae bacterium (assembly GCA_963803315.1). Classification (GTDB taxonomy): domain Bacteria; phylum Verrucomicrobiota; class Verrucomicrobiia; order Chthoniobacterales; family UBA10450; genus JBBQFI01. The sequence goes on from CAWDLY010000014.1 coordinate 58,773, forward strand.
AGCAGGCTCATTCGGCACGGTCGTGGTTTGAGTGGCCGGAGTAGCTTGAGGTTGCGGATTTACATCTGCGATTCCCGAGTTTGCTCTGTAATCACGCACAGTATCTTCGAAATTGTCCCAGCGCTGTAAAACCTCCTGCTGCTTTTCCTCCGAGGTCTCCACCTGCGGAAGGTTGCGCGGTTCTGTCGAAGTAAATGTCTGCAGACCGAAATATGCGCCGCAGACCAGAGCGAGAAGGAGAAAGATGAAAAGGCAGACGAGGATGAGGCAGCCTTTGCCCAGACAGCAACCCAGCCCGGGGTTCGGTTGAGGCGGTTGTTCGATTACCGTGGCCATTGGACTTAGTCAGCGAGTTTGCTTTGTGTCGCAATCAATTTGTCGTACAGGCCGCGCAACGCTTCGGAAAGCAATCGCGTCCCGCTCAAGATCGGCATGAAATTGGTGTCGCCACTCCAACGTGGCACGACGTGGATATGCAAATGATCCGGCACACCGGCTCCGGCACATTCACCCAGGTTCAGGCCGACGTTGAATCCCTGCGCCTTCGTCGCTGCGCGCAAGAGCTTTTGCGCATGCGCGACCAAGCCCCACAGCTCGATTATTTCGTTTTCGCCTAACGAGTCGAGCTCGGCGACTTTCCGATACGGGACCGCCATGAGATGCCCCACCGCGTAGGGATAACGATTCATCATGAGGAAAGCATTCTTTCGTCGCGTCACGACGAGATGCTCCGCATCGTCGTTTGCCCGCGCCGCTTCCGAGAGAAAATTCGGATTGCGATCTTCCTTCTCGAAATATTCCACCCGCCATGGGCACCAGAGCGTTTCGAGTTGAGCTTTCGGAAAATCCATCTCGACGATTGTAGCGGCGGTCTGTGACCGTCGCATTTGTTTTTTCCCTTGGCGGCCCCCAATTCAATCGCCCGAGACAATCATGATCGCGTCAGCAGGATATAACGCGGCGTGTCTTTATCGTGCTCGCCCCACGAACGAATGCGTGAGGGAATAGAACCTTCCAGATCGTGCAGCAAACGCGGCCGTTCCTCCTCCGGCGCAATGACGGCATCGATCGTTCCGGCGTTCCAGTGCTCGACCACTTCGTCTGGCCTAACAAATCGCGGACGATCGAGATATAGCAACAATCCTTCCTGATCGCCCCCAACCACGTCGTATTGCCAGCCATGTGCATCCGCTTCTCTGCGCACGGCATGCCCGAAGCGCACGAGCGCACCGCGATCGTGCCGAAATGCATCGACCGTCTTGATTGCGGCGTACCCGGCGCAAAATACGATGGCAAATGCCACGGCCATGGCTGACCACCGTGTTGCGCGGCCACGCAATGCTTCATGGGACGCGAGCCGGGAGAAAAGCACGGCAACCAACAATGCCAGCGGCGGCACGATGGGAAATATGCGATCCACTCTCTTTGATGGAATAAGCGACATCACGATCAGTCCGCCAATGCTCCAAACGACCAGCCAAACTATTTCCGGCGATGCACGGCGCCACCATTGGCCGAATCTGATTTTTTCCGCCGACCATTTCAGGACAACGAATGCGATTCCGAGAATGCTCCATGGCGCGAATTTGTGGAGGAGATGCGGCCAATAAAAATAGATTGGCTGCGGCCGGTGCACGGTTTCGCCGAAACGCCCGAGGAATTCGCGCATCACAACTTCGTGGAAAAAATGCGGCGCGAACAGAATTCCACCTGCGACCCAAAGAATAAAGATCGCGAAGGCGCCGAGCCACGGTAACCAACCGCACCATGCACTCGCTCTTGTTGGGTGAGAACGGCGGCGCCATTCAAAAACAACGATGCCAGGCAGCAAAAACGCGCACACGATCGGGCCTTTGATCAACATCGAAGCAGTGAGAAGCAGGAAGGCGCGGACGCGATCGTGCATTCCCCACGGCTCGTTCTTGCAAATCCTGTCCCAGATTTGCCAACCGAGCAGGAAAGTCACGAGCGCTAAGGGCATGTCGGTCCGAACGAGCGTCGCCAGCCGCAACGAAAGCAGATTCAATCCAAACGCGCTCATCGCAATCAATCCCGCGGATCCTGCATGGGCCGGGACAATTCCATGTCGCATATGCGACATGGAATTGTCCCGGCGATTGCGGTTGCGTGCCGCAAAATACAGAAAGGCGAGAAGAACGAGCGCGGACAAGAACGATGGGAGACGCCACGCGACCGCCCAGGATTTTGTTGCGGCAAAAATCCCCGCTGAAATCCAGCCGACCAAAGGTGGTTTGGTTGCGACTTTCTCGTTAGGCGTGCGCTGATAGAACCAGTGTCCTTCCTTCACCATTTCGAATGAGGTGAACGCCTGTTTTGCCTGATCGTAATCGTCGAGACGCCAGGGAAGATTGCCGATTGCGAAAAGGAAAATCGTTAGGCCAAGAACGACCCAGAGCGTGCGTCTATCTTCGAGAAACTTTTTTGCGAACATTGTCACCAATCACCGGAGGGACGTGCTTCGGCACGTCCGTATTTTGGGGCAAGCATATCCTAGGGATGTGGACGTGCGGAAGCACGTCCCTCCGAAAATTAGTCGCGCCAGAGAATGGCGCGGACGGGCGCAGCGTCGCCACCTTCAATCTTAATCGGCAAAGCCGCGAACTCGTATCGACCCTCCATCACTCTGCTCAGATCCAACGATTCTACGATCGCGATCCGCGCTTCCGTGAGCGCGTGGTGGTTAGGCAAATCTTTGGAATCGATTGTATCTACCGACGGCACATCAATACCGAGCAACCTCACTCCCCTCGCCTGCAACCACCATGGCACTTCGCGAGCAATCGTCGGAACCTCTTTCGGAAAAACTTTCGAATCGCGCCACGTGTCTGTTTTCAACAGTAATCGCGGCGCATCGCGTAGCGCGTCTCCCCAACGCTCGATGTGACCGATTTCGATCGTCGAAGAATTTGTCACTTCCGCCACGATCGCCGGACCAAAAAACGCGCTCAACTCTGCGCGCTCGATCGTTTCCCCTTTCGGATCGAAATGAAAAACAGCATCAGCGTGTGTGCCGTTGTGCACGCCCATTTCGACCGCTCCGACATTTACGGCCGCGCCATCCGCGAGCTTCCATTTCAATTCGTAATGGAATGGCGTGTCGCCAGGCCACGGCGCCAGATGGTTTGATAGCGTGCGCGAGATATCGATGATCTGCATTTGTAGCGAGCGATCTACGATTTCTACGGCGTCTTGACCAACGGATATTTCCGAAGAAGCTGCATCCACGTCAACCGCAGCCATTCTTTATCCCAATAAATAGCATGCTCAGTGAGAGTTCCATCAACGATCTAAAGACGAGCCTGAGAGGGACCGTGATCCAAGCGGGCGATGCAGGTTACGATGACGCGCGCGAGGTGTATAACGCCATGATAGACAGAAAGCCGCGTTTGATTGTGCGCTGCGCGGACGTGGCGGACGTGATTCGCGCGGTTAATTTTTCGCGAGAACATCAGTTGCTCCTCGCAATTCGTAGCGGCGGGCATAACGCCGGCGGCCTGGGAATTTGCGATGACGGGTTGGTCATCGACCTCGCGCCGATCAAATACACGCGGGTCGATCCCGCAGCTCGCACGGTTATCGCGGGCGCAGGATGCACTTGGGGCGATGTCGATCATGCGACGCACGCCTTCGGACTCGCTACGCCCAGTGGCGTCGTCTCCACAACTGGCGTTGGCGGTTTGACGCTCGGCGGCGGCATCGGACATCTCACGCGCAAGTGCGGCCTGACGATCGATAACTTGCTTTCGGCCGATGTCGTTTTGGCCGACGGCAGATTTGTAATAGCAAATGCCGACGAGAATCCGGATTTGTTTTGGGCGATTCGTGGCGGTGGTGGCAACTTCGGCGTGATCACGTCTTTCACGTTCAAGCTGCACGCGGTCGACGTCATTTATGGCGGCCCAATGTTGTATGAGCTGAACGAGGCCGCAGACGTAATGAAGTGGTATCGCGAATTCATCACGACCGCGCCTAACGAGTTGAATGGCTTCGTTGTTTTCATGACCGTGCCCCCCGGCCCGCCGTTCCCCGAGCCTCTGCACATGAAAAAAATGTGCGGCATCGTATGGGCGTATGCCGGTGACCTGACGAGAGCCGAGGAAATGTTTAAACCGATTCGCGCTTTCAAGAAAGCTGCGCTGGACCTTGTCGGCCCGCTACCACACCCCGCCTTGCAAAGTATGTTCGATGCGTTGTATCCGCCGGGTTTGCAGTGGTATTGGCGCGCGGATTTCGTCAATGAATTAAGCGATCAGGCAATTGCCGAGAACATTCGCTTTGCCCACACGCTTCCATCGATGCTCTCGAGCATGCATCTGTATCCGATCAACGGCGTGGCCGCGCGCGTGAGCAAACAAGATACCGCCTGGAGTTACCGCGATGCCACCTGGGCGCAGGTCATCGTGGGCGTTGATCCCGATCCGGCGAATAATGAAAAGATAATTTCGTGGACGAAAGATTATTATGATGCCGTGCATCCTTATTCAGCCGGCGGAGCATATGTGAATTTCATGATGGATGATGAGGGCGAAGACCGCGTGAAAGCGACATACGGGGATAATTACGAGCGACTGGTTGCGATTAAGAATAAATACGATCCTCAGAATCTTTTTCGCGTGAATCAGAACATCAAACCTACCGGGAAAAAATAATTCTGGGGAGCGCACGCGCCTCGCGTGCTGGTTTCGGCGCCTCGCCGAAACGAACTTCTCGGTGGACATATCTGGATTAAAGGATGGAGGGAAGAAAAGTTCGCGATGGCGGGGCGCCATCGCCAGCACGCGAGGCGCGTGCGCTCCCCGCAGAAAATAACAGTTATGAACGCTGATGAGCTGAAGTCACTGCAGGCGCCAATCAAAGAGCTCTATCGAGAGCAGCCGGAAACGGCTTTGATAATACTCCGCGCGGAGGGGAAAATTGGCGAAGGCGTTACCTGCAATGTGGAAACGGGAAAGGCGCTGGTGGAAGCCGGACTTCATCCGGCGACCGGAGGCGACGGACTGAGCGCATGCTCCGGGGATATGTTGCTCGAAGCATTGGTGGCGTGCGCCGGCGTGACTTTGCGCGCAGTCGCCACCGCGCTCGAGATTCCCCTTCGCGATGCAACCGTGCGCGCGGAAGGCGATCTCGATTTTCGTGGAACGCTCGCGGTTTCCAAAGAAGCACCGGTCGGATTCCAAAAGATCCGATTACAGTTCGATCTCGATACAGATGCCAGCGAAGAACAAATCGCAACGCTTTTAAAGCTCACCGAACGCTATTGCGTGGTTTATCAAACGCTCGCGCATCCGCCGAAGATCGACATCTCGCATTCGACTCGCAGTCGCTAGATTTATATCGGGCCGCGATTAGGTTTGGAAAATATGCCGACTTACATGGACATCCACGAAATCCCGGGAGGCGTGAGCGCGAAGGAAGTCGCAGACGCGCATTACAAGGATGTTGCCATTCAGGACAAGTACGGCGTCCATTATCACAAGTACTGGATCAACGAAAAAGCAGGCAGAGTTTTCTGTCTCTGTCACGCCCCCGATGCCGAAACTGCCGAACAAGTTCATCGAGAAGCTCACGGCCTCATGCCGGAAAAAATGATTCAGGTCGAACCGGAAATGGCGGAGCTTTTCATGGGGCAGAGCGACACCAATAGTGCCGGCGCGGTCGTGCTTCCGGGTGGCGGCGCGGATGACCGCGATCCCGGGATACGCACGATCTTGTTCACCGACATCGTCGATTCCACGACACTGACACAATCGATGGGCGATGAAGCCGCCATGAATTTCCTGGACGTGCATGACTCCATTGTCCGCGAGGCGCTGGCGGCGGTAGGCGGCCGCGAAGTCAAGCATACCGGCGATGGAATCATGGCGTCGTTCGTATCGGCCGCGGCCGCGGTGAAATGTGCAAGTCAGGTTCAACGAGCGTTGAAAAAGCGCATGGAGGATGGCGACTGCGGATGCTCAATTAAGGTTCGCATTGGACTCGCGGCCGGCGAACCCGTTGAACATCATCAGGACCTTTTTGGTTCGACTGTTCAACTCGCTGCTCGCCTTTGCTCCCACGCCGAGCCAGAACAAATTTTGGTATCCAACGTTGTTGCTGAGTTGTGCGTGGGGAAAAAGCTTTTATTCCGCGAGCTGGGCGAAGTTGCTCTAAAAGGTTTCAATGAGCCTGTCCGCGCTCACGCCGTGGCGTGGACTAGCTAAGCCAGCACGCGCTGCTCGCGCATTCGCGAACTTCCCAGCGTGTGTTTATCTTTTCCGAAACATAATGGCCACCGGACCGCTCCAGATTCACAACTACATCGACGGCGATTTTGTCGGGCCAGCGAGCGGCACGTATCTCGATAACATTGAGCCCGCGACAGGGCAGCCATATTCGCAAGTGGCCGACAGCGACCTGCGCGCCGTCGAACTCGCCGTTGCCGCCGCAGAAAGGGCGTTTCCCGACTGGTCCCGCACTGCGGCGGCGGAACGCTCGCGTATTCTCCTGCGCATCGCCGATTTGATTGACCGAGATCGGGAGAAATTCGCCCGCGCCGAATCAATCGATACCGGCAAGCCTCTTTCGCTGGCGCGTTCGCTCGACATTCCGCGCGCCTCCAGCAATTTCCGTTTTTTTGCGACGGCGATTCTGCACACGGAAAGCGAAGCGCACATGATGGACGGAGTCGCGTTCAACTACACGTTGCGCCAGCCGCGCGGCATTGCGGGATTGATTTCGCCTTGGAACCTGCCGCTTTATTTATTGAGCTGGAAAATTGCGCCTGCGATTGCGGTCGGAAACACCGCTATCGCAAAACCAAGCGAGCTGACACCGATGACCGCGTATCTCTTGTGCGAGATTTGTCGCGAAGCTGGCTTGCCGAAAGGCGTGCTCAATATCGTTCACGGGACAGGACTGAATGTCGGCGCCGCGATTACGGCGCATCCGAAAATCGGCACCATCTCGTTTACCGGCGGGACACTCACCGGTCGCAGAGTCGCCGAAGCCGGCGCGCCGCTTTTCAAGAAAATCTCGCTCGAGCTCGGCGGCAAAAATCCAAACATCATTTTCGCCGATGCCGATCTCGACGCCGCCATCGCCGGCAGCGTGCGCTCTTCATTCGCAAATCAGGGCCAGGTATGCCTGTGCGGATCCCGCGTATTCGTGCAGAAGCCGGCCTACGATGATTTCGTCAAACGCTTCGTCGAAGCAACGTCGAAGTTGAAGCTTGGCGATCCGCTCGACGAGAAGACAGATCAGGGTGCAATCGTTTCGAAGATGCAGCTCGATAAAGTGAAGTTCTACGTCGAACTCGCGCAACACGAAGGCGGCAAGATTGCGCTCGGCGGCTCGCCGCCACCGCCGCCTAACGAGCGATGTCGCGAAGGATACTTCTTCCCGCCGACCGTAATCACTGGTCTTCCCGTTGCCTGTCGCACTAATCGCGAAGAAATCTTCGGACCGGTTGTTACCATCACGCCATTCGAAAGCGAAGAAGAAGTGATCGGTTACGCGAACGACGTGGACTACGGACTTTCCTCGAGCGTCTGGACGCAAAACCTAAGTCGCGCCCATCGCGTCGCGGAAAAAATCCATACCGGAACAGTGTGGGTGAATTGCTGGCTCGTGCGCGACCTGCGCGTTCCATTTGGCGGCATGAAACAAAGCGGCGTCGGCCGCGAAGGCGGCGAAGAAGCGCTCCGCTTTTTCACCGAGGCAAAGAACGTCTGCATCGCAAAGTAAGCAGGGCAAACAATCGATCTGAGGCGTTTCGCGGCACGGCTCTGGCTGCATAAAGATGAACGCACGAGGGGCAACGCGACTTCGCCTTGCCGCTTGTTGCGCAGCGGAGGAACACCATGAAGACCATCGTAACTCTGACAGTTTGCTCGCTATTTTTCGTTCCACCCTGCTGGCGTCGTCTTTGGAGGAAAATAATAAGGCTGTCGCCAGGCAGGCGTTTGAGGAAGTGCTTAGCAAAGGAAATTTCGCGCTCGCGCAACAGTTTTATGCTCGGGATTTCCGCAGCCACGGCCTCTATCACGATGCGAGTTTCAAAGAAAATCAGACGGCGCTGAAAGGCTGGCATGAGGCTTTTTCGGATATGACCGTCAAGCCGGAAAAGATAATCGCCGAGGGAGATCTCGTAACCGTTTACTGGGTCGGCCACGGCAAGAACACGGGAACGGCTAATGGAATTCCGGCGACGGGAAAAAGCGTCTTATCGAGCGGAATAACCATCTGGCGAATCGTTAATGGAAAGATCGAAGAGGAATGGGCCGCTTTCGATCAGCTTGAGATGATGCAGCAACTCGGTCTTGTGCAGACGACTGGTCTTGTCCGCACGGCGAACAAGTAAGCCCAACGCTAGTCCAAGGTAGGGGCGATTGACCCAATCGCCCGGGCGGTTCCGGTCAACCGCCCCTACCTCTGTCCTCAACTCAGCGCTTACCGAGAAGAAAGCGCGCCCAGGGACATTGCGATGGTGAGGGTGAGAGTGCCCGAACAAATCCGTTTTCATCCGCGTCACTTGTCGCGCTGTAGGCTTGCCGTAAGCGGATCCGATTTTAGGCGTGCTTCGTTCGTGGCTTATGTGATTTAGTCAGGAATCAGATGCGCTGCCGTCTAGCTATCGCTGCGGTTTTTTTCTTCAGCCACACCGCGTTGTTTGCGTTACCGCCCACAACCAAACCAATTCTTTTTGTCACTCAGATCCCGATACCAGAGGAGGTGAATTCTCGCACGGTAACGATCAGCTTCATGTCGTGTGTCTCACCATTCGGAAGCCATCTCGCGGATACACTTCATGCCGGGCGCGGCGGCGGACTCTGGTTGCGTTTTCCGGACGGGTCGATGGTCAACTTAACGCAAAACGCGACATGGGACGCGCCGTTGGTCAAGCCGGCGTACGATCAAATCGCGGTCCGCAATCCGCAGGTTCATTGGAATGGAACGAAAGCGCTTTTCAGCATGGTAGTGGGCGCGCCCGCCAACGCCTCCGATACGACAATCTTCCATTGGCAGTTATTTGAAATTACCGCGCTCGATCAGGTGACTGATGCCACCAAAGGCGCACTGGCTCACATCGCGTTGGTGCCTAACCAGCCGTCGAACTACAACAACGTCAGCCCTTGTTACGATCCAGGCGGGCGCATTATTTTCGCGAGCGATCGTCCCTACAATGGCCTCGCGCATTTACAGCAACGGGAAGAGTATCTCGAATTGCCGACTGTGAGCGGACTGTGGAGTTTGAATGCGCAGACGGGCGATCTGTTCCTGTTGCACCATGCCCCTTCCGGCTCGTTCGGGCCGTTTGTCGATGCCGCGGGGCGCGTCATCTTTACCAATTGGGATCATCTGTCGCGCGATCCTGAAGCGGTCACCGATTCGCGTCCTGGCGATCCCCAATACGGCGAGAGTTGGGCGCAGACTTTTAATGGCACGGGCAACTTCCCCGACGAATTGGCCAGCTCGAATATGTCTTTGCCCGCCGTCGATATTTTTCCGGAACCGCGAAATTTCGACAAGAAGACGCTCGCACTCGAATTCAACAACAGGCTGAACGGAAATGCATTTAACATTTTTTTGCCCTGGATGATTAACCTCGATGGCACGGGCGGCGAAATTCTGAATCACGTCGGCCGACACGAAATTGCGGCATCGTTAGCCAGAAGCTTCACGGACAATTCCGATCTCGTTGACTTGAATGCGAACGTTAATCCGGGTTACGGCGGCCTAACCGTTCACAAATTCATCAACAACTTCATGACGCTGCATGAAGATCCGTTGCATCCGGGGAAATTTTTCGGAGTCGATTGCGCCGATCTTGGGACGCACACTGCGGGGCAAATTGTAAGTACAAACGGAGCCGCTGGAACAAATCCCGACACGATGACGATCACCTATGTCACCGGCGGATCGAACTCACCCGTTGGCGGAGCGGCGACCAAACCTCCGTTCATTCCGACCGTACGCGGCAGCATCAATCTTCCGCCGACTGGTCTTTCGCCGTTGTCTACGCCTGAAAATTTGTACCGAACGCCACTACCGCTTTCCGATGGCGCACTCATCGCTTCGGTGACGACAGCGAACCAAACCGATTTCGATCAGAACAGCGATGTGACGCCGCAATCGCTTTATAATTTTCGCTTGATGACGTTGAAGCTGCAGTCGGGCGGCTCGACTTACTACATTCCGGATCTGAACCTAACGAACGGAATTACCGCGACCCATCTGAAGTATTGGGTTGGCGCCAATCAGGTCGATTACTCGGGCACATTGTGGGAACTCGATCCGGTGGAATTGACCACGCGTCCCGTTCCGCCGGGAACGAGCGGCTCGGTTGACCCGATCGAGCAGAGCGTGTTCACCGAAGAGTCAGTCAATGTTTCAACTTTTCAAAATTATCTGCAGACGAACAACGCGGCTCTGGTTGTTAGTCGCAATGTCACGGCCCGTGATCGACATGATCGACAGCAGCCGTTTAATCTAAAAATCGCGTGGCCGACTTCCTCTACGCAAACCATCGGCACCAACGGGCTGATTTATCCGGTCGCGTGGGTGCAATTTTTGGAAGCAGATCTTCGTCGTGGTGTCACGTTGGGCGGCCTCCTGCCGGTGGCCGGACGTCGCGTGGTGGCCACACCGATGCACTCAACGAGTTCGCTAAATATTCCCGCGCTCAATGGGCAGCCACCTGGCAGTTTCAAACTCGGTGATGACGGTTCGTTCGCCGCCATCATTCCCGCGAGAAAAGCGCTCACCTGGCATCTGCTCAACAACGACGCAAACACAACCAGCCAAGTGAAGGAAAGATTCTGGGTGACATTTCAACCGGGCGAGGTCCGCACGTGCACAAATTGTCACGGCATCAACACGGCTAATCAGGCCGGGAATCCCAAACCGACGAATCAGCCGCAGGCGTTGCGCGCACTTCTGCGTTACTGGCTCACGGGCGCGCCCGCGTTCAGCACTGCGAACTTCTACGCGCTGAAGACCGACAGTTCGATTCCGGTTTCAGTGAATCGCATGGGCGGCAGCAACGGAGCGATCAGCGTGAATTTCGCGACAGCGGACGGTTCAGCAGTGGCCGGTTTTGATTACGTGCCGACAAACGGATCGCTCAATTGGAACGACGGTGATGCCGCTCCGAAAATCATTTCCGTGCAGCTCATCAACAACCCGAACATCGGCGCGCCAAAAACATTCACCATCACTTTGAGCTCAACCCTGCCGGCGCCCGTCACTCCTGCGAGCGCGACCGTGCAAATCGATCAGCCGCCATTCGAGACCTGGCTATTCAATCAATTCGGCGTGAACGCCAACGATCCAAATGTCGCCGGAGCGAATGCCGACCCGGATCACGACGGTTATACAAATCTTGCCGAATACGCTTTTAATCTCAACCCCAACAGCGTCGACGCGACACAGCCCTACAGCATCACGACTGTGGTGGATTCAATCGATCATCAGACTTATCTGGTTCTGCAATACACTCGCCGATTGCCACCGCGCGACATTACCTATCACGTCGAAACTGCGAACGACCTCCTGTCATGGCTTGAAGATCCGAGTGTCGCACATGAATTCTCCGCCTCAGCTGATCCCAACGGAATCACCGAAACGGTCGTGGCCCGCTCCGTCCAGCCGCTGCATCAAATTATCGGCGGAAAACTTTTCCTCCGCCTTCGCGTGACTCATCCATAAAGGAAAACGCGCGCAAGCGACAAAATCCGTTTTCATCCGCGTAAATCCGCGGTTACAGATTCACCATGAGCGGAGTACGATTGCTGGTTGGAACACGAAAAGGCGCGTTCGTTCTGACATCGGATGCGAAACGCAAAGATTGGAAAGTCGACGGTCCGCATTTTGGCGGCTGGGAAATTTATCACGTCAAAGGTTCGCCGGCGGACCCGAACAGAATCTATGCGTCGCAGACGAGCGCTTGGTTCGGGCAGATCATTCAGCGCTCGAGCGATGGAGGAAAGACCTGGGAAACGCCGGGTGGCGGAATGGAAACGACGCCGGACGGAATGCCAAAAGGCGAGAGCAATAAGTTCGTTTACGACGGTGTTCCGGGAACACACATGTGGTACGACGGGACGCAACATCCGTGGGAATTCAAGCGCGTCTGGCATCTCGAGCCTTCGTTAGGCGATCCCGATCACGTGTATGCGGGTGTGGAAGATGCCGCATTGTTTGAATCAAAAGATGGCGGCGCATCGTGGAAGGAATTGTCGGGACTACGCAAGCACGACACCGGGCCAAAATGGCAACCGGGTGCGGGCGGAATGTGTCTGCATTCGATTATTATCGATCCAAAAAATCCGAAACGAATGTTCATCGCTATTTCTGCAGCGGGCGCGTTTCGCACGGACGATGGCGGCAACACCTGGAAGCCAATCAATCGCGGTTTGCATTCGGAATATATTCCCGATCCGCACGCCGAGGTTGGTCATTGCGTGCATCACATCGCGATGCATCCAGCGCGCCCGAACACATTGTTCATGCAAAAACATTGGGACATCATGCGCACGGACGATGCCGGTGATTCGTGGAAAGAAGTGAGCGGGAATTTGCCGAGCGATTTTGGCTTCCCGATCGATATACACGCGCACGAGCCCGAGACGATTTATGTCGTACCGATCAAGAGTGACTCGCTGCATTATCCGCCGGACGGTAAACTGCGCGTCTATCGCAGCCGCACTGGCGGAAACGAATGGGAAGAACTGACGAAAGGTCTTCCGCAAAGCGATTGCTACGTGAATGTGCTGCGTGATGCGATGTCGGTGGATTCGCTCGATCAATGCGGCATTTACTTTGGCACGACCGGTGGACAGGTTTACGGATCGAATGATGCCGGCGATACTTGGAATGCGATCGTGCGCGATTTGCCGGCAGTGCTTTCGGTCGAGGCGCAAACGTTGAAATGAAACCCCAAGCACCAAACCCCAAACCCCAGGGAAGTTCCAAGCATCAAGCTTCAAGAGATTGCGCGAAAGCTTTGATGATTGGCGATTGGGATTTGGAGTTTCCCTGGTGCTTGGGGTTTGGGATTTGGGGTTTGCGCAGATGATTCGCGTCGTGCTTCCGCATCATCTGCGCACGCTGGCCCGTGTGGGCGATGAAGTGCAATTAGATCTCGACGGAAATGTGACACCGCGTGCCGTCATCGACGCGCTCGAAAGCAAATTCCCGGTGTTGCGCGGAACCATCCGCGATCACGCGACGCAACAACGCAGACCACTCGTTAGGTTTTTTGCGTGTGGAGAAGATGTGTCGCACGAATCGCCAGATGCGGCGTTGCCTGATGCAATCGCAAAAGGCACCGAGCCGTTCTTTATCATGGGCGCAATCGCCGGAGGTTAGCCCGACGGGATGTTTGATGAGCGCAGTAAAGGGCGAGATTTTACTCCAAGAATCACCACACCTGCCAGCCCAAAAAGGCACGCCCAGGCAAACCAATCTCCTAGCAGCGAGTAGACGGTCCGCGTTCCGCGAATCGGAACTTGTGCAACAAGAACTCGATCGGTTGCGAGGTAATGATCCATCGATGCCAACTGTCGACCCTGGTAGTCGAAAGCAGCAGAGAGACCCTGACTGGTGTGACGGACGAGATTAAACCCTTGTTCGATTGCCCGAAAACTCGCCATCTTGGTATGCCATGGGTCGATCGCTTTCCAATCGTTAGACGGATCGAGCAGTATATCGGTTCGCAGTCGTCCCGCCTGCCCGAGAAGTTGCGGAAAGTCGGCGTCGAAACAGATGACCGAGCTCAGCCGTCCGTATGGAGTATCAAGCGCGCGTAACTTTCCATCGCCACGAATGGAGATCGCCGCCTCACCACCGGGCACTGGATGCGCTTTAAGAAATTCCCAGGCAGGAACGCCGTCGGGTTGAACGAGAACGATCTTGTTTTCGAGAGGCGGCGTTGTTTCCAGATGCCAGCTCGCAAGCACCATTCCGAGATAAATGCCGTTGGCCTTGGCGAGGATCCCGCCGCGCCGGATGAGGTCGTTCTCATCTTCCTTCAGCACCGGCGCATTTGCCTCGCCCCAGAAGATGATGCGGGCTCCAGCTTTTGCTTCGCGCTCGCTTCGGTTCAGCAGATCATTGTCAATCGCAGCCGCGTTTTTCCGAATCGTCGCAATTTCTTCAGGTGTGAGCGCTTCGTGACGGAAGAAGCGTCCAATGACTTTCGGATCAGGATGCAATTTGCTGTTGATCCCTGAAAGCGTCGCTACCCGGACTGTTTTTCCTGCGGGCGGGAAGAACGCAAGGCGCGCACCACCGGCGAGCATCGTGATGATGACAAGCAGAGCGCATATCGCTGCAACCCGCGGCACGCGTCGCGAAATGGTCCACTCTTCCCACAATGCATTTCCGGCCGAGGCCGTCCATCCGATCAGGAACGCGACGCCCCACAAGCCGGTAACCGAAAGGATTTGGAGCAATGCCAGGTTACCGTCACTGCGAATATGCAGTCGCAAACCAGGTTCCGAATGGGCCGAGCGAGATGACGTATTCGATTGATGTCAAGATCAGCGGAAAAACGAGCGAGCCCGAAAACACGGAGAGTCGATGCGATAAGAGCCGGTCGCCCAGATAGGGCAGTGTGAAGAAAATGCCGTAAATGATCATGACGGCTACGTAGATGGCCGTCGGAAAAGGCACCATGCCGCGATACTGGATTGCGAGCGCGGCGATTTGTACCGCCAGGACCAAGGGAGCGCCGACAATGATCCGCTGCCCTCGAATGAACCGCAGCAAAAAGAGCGGCGCCAACCATGCAGCCACCGCGATGGTGTTCGCTCCGTTGGCAAACGGCAAAAGAAGGATGGCGACGAGTAAAGAAATCCAAGAGGCAGTTCTCGTCGTTCCGGATACGAATACTGCCTCGGATTTTGTCGGTGTTTCGAACTTCGTTTGCATTAATGCCTTCTAATTTTTTCAATTCGATCTCTGGCGCTTCGTTGGCCCAAGCGCGCCTTGCACGGCGGTGTCGATCACGTGATCGATCAGGCGCTGCTTCGAGACCCAGGGAAAAGAGGGCCTCTGCGTGAGAAGAGAAGTGATGCCGTGCGTGGCGGCCCACAACGCCTGTGTGCGCAATTCCAGTTCGCCACCGACGGTCTTCGAATTGCCCAAACAAAGTTTCACCAGGGCGCGCGCAACATCGAACGCGCGATGAGTCCGGTACGGCTTCTTCGTAGGATTTCGGACGACGAACGCGATTTGGTATTCGCTGGGATGTTTCAATCCCCACTCCACGTAGAGGCGCAAGCCGCGCTTTAGCTGCCGCATCGGATCCTTGCCTCGTTCCTTCAGCAGGACAGCAAGCGCGTCGTACAAGTGGACGAAACTTTCCTCCACAAGAATCTCGAAGAGATCTTCCTTGCTCGTGAAGTGTAGATAAATCGCAGCGGGCGAGCATCCGACGGAGCGCGCGAGGGTGCGCATCGAAAAGCCTTCGAATCCGTTGCGCACGAAGATTTCGCGCGCCGCGACCAGGATTTCTGATCGCGTCTCTTGCCGGTAACGTTTTCGTCTCGTCTCTGCTAACATGAACAGTGTTCATTATACTGAACACTGTTCACTTATCAAGCACGATCGTCGCGAGTTGATTACAGAGAGTCGCCGACGTCGCATCCTACCAATTTTTCCAATGAGAATGGCTCCATCTCGTGCCAGTAATCTTCGTTGTTCATTCCAGGAAAAAATTGTGTAAATCTAGATCGAGATGAGCCAATCCTTCGAAAGTAAACGCGCGGCAGAACCGGTGGGGGCTTTTCCGCACGCGAAACGTGTCGGCAATCTTTTGTTTCTCTCCGGCATCGGACCGCGCGTGCGCGGGAGTAAGGAAATTCCTGGCGTTACCCTTGATTCGTTAGGGAATATCGCAAGCTACGATATTGAAAAGCAGTGTCGCGCGGTTTTCGAAAATGTGAGGCTCGTCCTGGAAGATGCGGGCGCGAGTTGGAATGATATTGTGGATGTCGTCGTTTTTCTGACGGACATGGAAAAGGACTTTCCCATCTATAACAAACTTTACGCGGAACATTTCGCCGGTGAAGGCAAGCCAAATCCGACGCGCACGACCATTCAAATTACCGCATTGCCGACGCCAATCGCGATCGAGCTCAAAGTGATTGCGGCGGTAGAATAATTCCGGGGAGCTTCTTCGGCGATGAGCACGAGCAGATCGTTTCGCATCATTGCCGCGGACCACACTGGCTTTACGGTCGCAAACCTCGAACGCTCTCTCAGCTTTTGGCGCGATGTTCTCGGATTCGAGCTTTCGCATCGCGCGCATCACACGGGTGAGCTGGCGAGCGAAGTGACCGGTGTTCCCGGCGCGGAAATTTTAATCGCGGTACTCAAAGCTCCCGGTCACAGAATCGAGTTGCTCGAATATCTCGCACCGCCAGATCGAAAACGCATCGCTCCCCGTCCGTGCGATGTCGGCTCGGTGCATGTGGCGCTAACGGTCGATGATCTCGATGCGATTTTAAAAGTAATTGCTGCGTCCGGTTGGGAACCGGCCGGCAAACCGCAAACGCTCACAACCGGTCCTAACGCCGGCAAGCGCGTCGCTTACGTGCGCGATCCTGATGGCACGACAATCGAGTTGATGCAGCGGCCGTCCCGTAAAGATTAGTTCGGACGCGATTGGTATCCCGGGTCGAGATCGATCGCGCGTTGAAAATGCTTGTCGGCAAGCTCCGTCATTCCGAGCTGCTTTAATCGGAGACCGAGCATCCAATGGAAGAGCGGATCGTTGGGCGTGACCTCGTCCGCGTGTTTTTCATAAGTGATGGCTTTTTCGGACTGACCTTGCGATTGCAGAGCGCCAGCAAGTTCGTTGTTAGCCAAAGCAAGGTCTGCATTGCGTTGCAGGGCATCAGTCCACGCTGCCATCGCTTCTTCCTTGCGGCCTCGTTTCCATAGCGATTCCCCTTTTTCATCGCGCGCGAGAATCAAATCTTGTCGCTCGTTTAAAGCGGCATCCAGACTGTTCTGCGCCTGTTCGTAACGACCCAAACGATTGAGAATCGCTCCGCGATAATAGAGGCTCAAGGCCCTGGCTTGCCCTTTCTGATGGGCGGCGGCCTGATCGAGACGCGCGAGGGATTGTTCCGTGTGACCAGCGAGGTAATCGAACCATGCGAGCTTCGATAGGGCATCGCCGTTGGCAAAAAGCCCGAAGTCTGCCGCTGTTCGAAAATGCGCTTTCCCTGCGGCGATGTTTTCGCGATCCGTTGGGCTGAGCCATTGCTCGGGGTTGGGCTGAGCGAGCGCCAGTTCGTCCGGAATTTGGATTTTCTGAAATGCCTGCTCGCCCTTGTATTCCTGGTAGCGGATCCAACCGCTGTGCGCAGTCAGACCAATCCAGCAAATCGCGAAGAGAAGAAAGGCCCAACCTGCGGCGTGAATTTTCCCTGCAGACTTCAGATTGAACCGATGAAGAAAGACATCCGATGCCGCAACGATTCGCCAGGCTTTCAATGCGAGCAGCGTCGTGACGGCCGCGCAACCGAGTGCCATCAAAAACGGCACGAGCCCGTAAACGCTCCGAACCGCGAGGAAACTTCCGAGAAAAACGATGGATCCGAAAATTTCTTCGGGCCAGGTGAGCGAGTAATTTCTTTTGGGCGCGTTCGATTTGGAAATCGCAATCGCCGGTTTCCCAAAGCCGAGGTAGAGCGCGTCGTTAGGGCAAACGCTCACGCAGTCCATGCATTTCATGCAGCCGGGATCGACCACCATCTTGTGCGCTTTCACTTCCGCATGGACGAGGACATTCGAAGTGCACGTGGCTGTGCAATGGCCGCATTGGTTGCATGCATCGGTGACTCGGATTTTCCAAGGCGAGAGCTTGTCCGCGAGGCTGAAAAATCCGCCATACGGACAGGCGTAGGTGCAAAAGCCTTTTTGCCCGAGGAAAACGACAGTCAGGAATCCGCAAATGGCGAGGAACGGAATGGCGACCGCGACGGAAGGAAAAGTTCCCCAAAAATCGCTCGTCACCAGATGATTGGTGAATTTCGGGATGAGCGGTCCAGGCTCGGTGCTGGCAAAATATTTGTAGGCCGTCGGCCAGACAAACATATAGAGCGCCGCGATGAGCGGGACGTAAACCAAAAGCCGCGACCGAAACGGCTTCGGGGTAATGCCCATCTTCTTCAGAAGCCAACCGCAGAAATCCTGCAAGGCTAGGATGTGGCAACCCCAGCCGCAGACAAAGCGACCGAAGATCAACGTCGCCAAAATCGCCAGCGCGAAAAAGATGAACCCGGCATTAATCGCTCCCCGCTGCAGCGTGTGCATCGTCTCGGAAGGCTCGATCGGAGAAATCGTCCGGCCCGTCAGCCGCCACTGAATAATGTGCGCGACCATGAGCAAATTGACGCCTAAGAGGACGGCCCCGCGCCAGCGGCTCGTCCTCGATTTGCGGATGCCGTTCTTTTGGATCGGCATGTTTTTGCGGGCCGGGAATTGGGTCAATCCCAACGTCCCCACCCTCTGACTATCGCACCCAGTTTTCACTCGTTTCTCACTGTCGAGAATGCCCCCAAAACCTCCTCCAGACCCACTAATCGAACTTTTTTTCAAAAATTCTCTTAAAAAAGTATTCCACTTTTCCAAAAATCAGGTAGGAAATGTTCCTGTTACAGGTCATGCGACCTGTGAATCGGAGGAATAAATCAGATGTTACAACAAATGTTGAGTCGTTTCGTGGTTTTAATGATTTTGGCTGTCGGCAGCAATTTCGCAATTCCCCCGGTGCGAGCCGCTGAGGCAGATCAGAAGGCGGAGACGGGAACTCTGGAAAAGATGGTTCCATCGAACGGCATCGTTACGATGAATCTGGACGTGGCCCGGTTCGGCGGAGACCTCTCTGCCACCAAAGGATCCAAAGAGCAGACGGTGAGTTTTTCCGTCAACCCGGGCTCTTTCTTCACTGCCCTTGTTTTCAACAACATATTTCGCGGGCCCGATGTGGGCTCGATGGAATTGGTTCCAAAAAATGGGGCTGCACTTCCAGGTCTGTTGAAGGCATCCGCGAATCAACTCGTAATTGAAAAACTGGAGTCGACCGAAGCGTTCGACCTGGCGGTCCGCGATGGAAAAACCGGCTTCAGATTCTTCAATATTTCCGGTCACTCTTATGAGTACGATGCGAACAAGCACGTGCTGAAGATCAGCGACGGCAGGCTTCTAATCACACCTGAGTTCGCCGCTAAGCTAGGGCGTTCTTTTCAAAGCAATGCAGTTGCGGGAAAAATTTCCATCACGATGACCGTGTACCCGATCGAGATCGACAAACTGGTCAATGGCACGCTGCACTCAGCGGTATTGCCTCCAATGCAACCATCTGTCGGGACCGTCCCCGGACCGGACGTTATCGTAGGAGATCTGCCCTCTGTCGAGCAGGGTGGAAGCAGTGGGAACTTTGTCGGGCTCGGAGTAGGAACGACGTCGTGCAATCCAGGCGCGGTGGATCTGGACTGGTTCCAGCTGCCCAGCAATGACCATCCTGTTATCCCGCAAAATATGTACCGGATGAGCGGCGGAGCCGACAACACCGAGCGCTTCGAGCAGATTGGCCAGTCATGGCTCAAACATGCTTTTACCGCACTAACGGGGAACGTCTGTAGCTTGGGCTGTAACGGAACCGGGGGCTCTCATCTGGGCTCGGGATGCTCTGATCCCTACTCGGCAAGTTTGAATTATAGCCAAAGTGGACTGGGCTCACGCGCCTGGGTGAACCCATTTACCGGCGCCTATCCCGGTTCTAACCCAAGCCCTGCCAGCCACACCGGCCACACTCATACAGGGACCTCGCATCGAGTGCTTGTGGCAATGAGCGATCTGAATCCAGCGCTAAATCCGGGCGCCACCTATTTCGCCGAAGGTCAATACGTTACTCCGCACGAGTACGTCTGGTGCCAGGCTCATACCGGCCAGTGCAACATGTATAACAATGTCTCCTACCGTCAGTTTACCCCCAGCGGTACGACGAGCTTCTCGTTTTCGGCCGTTGGCGCCACACAACGAAGCAAGCCTGCCATCACCGCCTGGCCGGGAGCCACCATCAACACATTCGAGCCTGTTCCCGCTATTGGCACTACGCCTCCGGGCGATGGAATCGGCATGGTTGGCTGCAAAGTGACGAATCCATCCGCCGGTGTTTGGCATTATGAATACGCCGTCTATAACGAGAACCTTGATCGCGCGATTCAATCTTTTAGCGTCCCTCTCGGCTGCGGCGTCACGACCAGCAATCTCGGCTTCCATGCGCCGCCTCAAGAGCCTGCCTGGGCAAACGATGGAACTCTAAACAGCGCAGGCTATAGCAGCACGGCGTGGACTTCGAATCAGACTGTTAGCAACTTAACCTGGAGTTCGGAGACTTTTGCCCAAAACCAGAATGCGAACGCTATTCGCTGGGGCACGTTGTATAATTTCCGTTTCGATTCCAATAAGCCGCCGCAGGCTGCCAATGCGACGCTGACACCTTTCAAGACCGGAAGTTCTTTTACCGTACCGATTCAGGCCCCTACGCCTGATACATGCAATGCACTGCAGGCCGTGACAGCGGTTTCACGCAAGACGCACGGGGCCGCGGGAACTTTTGACATCGATCTGCCGCTTAGTGGCGAACCAGGCGTGGAATGTCGCAGCGGCGGCGTGAACGGCGATCACACTATCGTCGTTACTTTCAGTAATAACGTCGTCAGCGGCAATGCGAGTGTGACAGGAGGAACGGGGAGCGTTTCCGGAAGCCCCACTTTCAGCAACAACACGATGACTGTAAATTTAACAGGAGTCGCTGACGTGCAGAACGTCGTCGTTACGCTGAACGGCGTGACGGACAGCTTCGCTCAAGTCCTGGCCGACACGACAGTCGCCATGAATGTTTTGCTGGGCGACACGTCGGGGAACAAGGGAGTTACTTCGACCGATCTCTCGGAGACGAAATTGCAATCAGGTCACACTGTGGACGCCACTAATTTCCGTGAGGATGTAATTCCTGATGGCACGATCAACAGTACCGATCTCGGCGCAATCAAAATACACTCCGGAGACGGCCTGCCCTAAATTGACTCCGTAAGCAGCGTGTTCTGGGCCGGCGCTTGATACACCGCATCAAGCGATCCATTGCCTTTTCGTTTTGGCGTTGGACGTTCGACGTTGAGCGTTGAACGTTTACGCCGACTCGCATGGCCACGTCCTTCTCCACCGATGAAGATTTCGCGCATCAACTCGATGGCGAAGATTCGCTGCGCCATTTCCGCGAAAAGTTTCATCTCCCGATTGGCCAGGATGGCAAACCGCTGATTTATTTTGCCGGCAATTCGTTAGGCCTGATGCCGAAAACGGCGCGGAAAATCGTCGAGCAGGAATTGGACGATTGGGCCAGCCTCGGCGTGGACGCTCATCTGGAAGGGAGAACGCCCTGGTATTCCTATCATGAGGCTGTGCGCGAGCCCGCGGCGCGCCTCGTTGGCGCCCGGCCTAACGAGGTCATCTGCATGAATAGCCTCACGGTGAATCTTCATCTGATGATGGCGACGTTCTATCGGCCGACAAAGTCGTGCTTCAAGATCCTGATGGAAGAGCCTGCATTCCCTTCCGACACCTACGCGATCAAGACGCAAATTGTTCATCACGGTTACGAGCCTAACGAGGCGCTTGTGCTGGCGCGACCGCGCAAAGACAAATTCACTGTTCGACAGGAAGACATCGAGGCGACGCTTGATAAGCACGCCGATCAGCTCGCCGTCGTCGTAATCGGCGGGGTCAACTTCTTCACCGGCCAATTGTTTGACATTCCAAGAATCACAGAAGCGGCGCACAACCGCGGCATCACGGTCGGGATCGATCTTGCGCACGCGGCCGGCAATGTGCCGTTGGCATTGCACGATTGGAATGTCGATTTCGCCGTCTGGTGTTCCTACAAATATCTCAACGCCGGCCCCGGCGCCGTCGCGGGCGCATTCGTGCACGAGCGCCATGCGTCGAACACAAAGTTGCCGCGCCTGGCCGGTTGGTTCGGTAACGATCCGACGACGCGTTTTCGCATGCACCTCGAACCGGATTTTATCCCCGTCCCTTCGGCGGACGGATGGCAAGTCAGTAATCCACCGATTTTGGCGATGGCGCCGCTGCGCGCTTCGCTTGCCGTGTTCGATGAGGCGGGCGGAATGGAACCGCTGCGCGCGAAGTCGATCACGCTAACGAGCTACCTTCAGTTCCTGCTCGAATCTGCCGGACATTCGAAGCTAACCGTCGTCACACCGCGCGAGCCCGATAAACGCGGTTCCCAGCTTTCGATCCTGGTGCACGACAATCCGAAAGAACTCTTCCGTAAACTCGAAGCAGCCGGCGTGAAATGTGATTTTCGCGAACCGAACGTCGTCCGCGCCGCGCCCACGCCCCTCTACAATACATTCCACGAAGTCTGGCGCTTCGCGAAAATCCTGGCCGAGCATGAGCACGCCGGCTAGGTAGGGGCGATTGACCTCAATCGCCCGCCGGCGATTCAGTGAACCTTTTCCAAACGACAGGCATCACGGTTCCGGATTTTTGCGTTGAAGCACTACCGCAAACGGATGCAGCTCCGCTGTCATCAATCCTGCGACAACGGCCGGATCGTTTTCCATAAATTTTCGTGCTGACGCTTCATCGGGTGCTTCAAAAACCGCAATCCCAAATGTCTTGTCGCCGGGCTCCATCGTGCGGCCGGCCATGATCAGCTCGCCTGTTTCGATGGCGTGTTTGAATCGAGCCAGGTGTCGATCGAGAACCATTTCGTCCTCCTTCGTCCAGGCCGCGTCAGAATGCAGCCGGGGCACCAGATGCAGCACGTAGATGAACTGCCTGGGCTTGGCCTTTTCGGTTTCACCGGTCGAAGATTGAACCATCATGCAAATGCAGAACAACGGAATAACGAATCGAAGACACGAGATCATAAAGTTTCTTAGTGGACGCGCTGAAGTGACGATTAGATAAGTCGTCATACTTATGAAAGACGCCATCATTATTGTTCGCGTTTTGCTCGGCCTTGTCTTCGCGGTCTTTGGGTCCAACGCTTTTCTGCACTTCATTCCGGTGCCGCCGATGCAGGGCGATGCCGGTGCATTCATGGGCGCGCTTTTCCACTCGCGCTCTTTCTCCTCTGGATTTATCGCTCCAAATTCCCGGCTATCTTTCAGCCGTAAATTGCGCGCCAATGCTACCAGAGGCGCTTGTGTCGGCTGAGCTTGGCCCAGGCTGCTTCCGCAGATTCCGTCTCAATGGATCGATAAGCCGGATTTGATTTTCGCTCCCGATCACTGACGGAAATACGTTCCGCGCGCGCCGTATTCATCGCCTCCCAATAATCTGATCCCGACGCTCTCGCGATGATGAATGGCTCACGCCAGCCAATCTCATCGATAACGATACCACCGCTTTTGTTCGGAACGGTCAGAGCAATTTCTTTGGAATCGTCCACGCGTTTCAAGCCGTAGCCCCCTGCCAGCTCTCTCGTATCAGGACCGAAGAGATTGGCGTCGCACGAGGAAAAAGCAGCAAGAAAAGCCAGCAAGGCAACGCGACAAAAACTCTGAAAGAAGTCACAGCGCCTCATTTGCCTCCGATTATTCCGAAGGATTTAGTCCGCTGCCTTCTCGAGTTGGTGCCGAAAATAGCCTTTCCAATTTTCAGGCAGCGCCTCGACTTCAATCGCTCTGCGTAAACCTTTTGCATCATTCTTGTCGAAAGCATAAAGGCGCACAATATCGGCCATACTCACCTCTTTTTGTTCTCGCTTTATTAATTCCATCGCATCGCCAGCACCAACCACCCCTTCGCGCACAACGGAACAATAGAAACCGGAGCGACGACTGGCCAGAAAACGCTTGATCATATCGGCACGGCCAAACTTGAGGCCAAGTTTAAAGCAAGGCATCCGCGGTTCCGTAGCCATGATTTCCGTGTCACCGACTCGAAATCTGTCCCCAACGAAAGCGTTTTCTTCAAGCAATCCCTCGATCGTGAAGTTTTCGCCGAACGCGCCCCACGGCAGATCGACTCCAGGCAACTCAGTCCGCCAATAGGCGTAGTGCTCCGATGGATAGAGATAAACGGCTTTGCTTACGCCGCCGTGAACGGTGAGGTCCGCCTGCCCATCGCCATCCAGGTTCAACGTTCGTAACTTAATCGGCCCCTCGACCGCGCTCTTGAAAATTCCCGTCGTAACGACCTTGCCTTGCCACACGACCTCGCGCGGCAATCCAACATTCACGGACACGATTTTCATGACTGCTTGCCGTAATTATGCCAGCGAGTTCTGTGTTGGCATTGAAAATCCGTGATATCCGCGCCATCCGCGATTAACCATTCTGCTGCATGGGAAACAAATTCGTTCTGATCGGCAGCGGTCTCGCGGGCGGATTGCTTGCGGCGTATTTAGGACGGCGTGGATATGAAGTCGACCTTTACGAACGCCGCGCTGATCCGCGCGAAGGAAACATCGTCGGCGGACGCTCGATCAATCTCGCGCTCTCGACGCGGGGCATTCATGCGCTCGAACAGCTCGGGCTTGCGGATGAAGTGTTGCAGCACGCCATCCCCATGCGCGGGCGCATGATTCACGATAAGTCCGGTCACTTGCATTTCGCGCCGTACGATGCCGATCCAAACAAGTGCATCAACTCGATCGGTCGTGGCGCGCTCAACACCACCGTGATCGAAGCGGCGCAGCGTTATCCGAATGTGCGCGTGCATTTCAATCACAAGTGCACGGATGTCGATCTTGATTCGGCAACCGCTCAACTTCTCAACACCTCAACCAATCAACAACTCAACTCCTCAGCCGATGCTGTCATCGGCGTTGACGGAGCATTTTCAGCCGTGCGTCAGTCAATGCAGAAGCAAACTCGATGCGTTTCGAGTATGACGAGAGTTATCTCGCCCACGGCTACAAGGAGCTCACCATCCCGCCCGCGCCGGATAATTCGTGGCGAATGGAGAAGCACGCCCTCCACATCTGGCCGCGCAAAAGTTTCATGATGATCGCGCTGCCCAACCCAGACGGCTCATTCACTTGCACGCTCTTTTGGGAATTCAAAGGTCCGCGCAGCTTTGAGACCACCAAGACCGACGACGACGCTCGCCGATTCTTCGACGAAGAATTTCCCGACGCCGTGCCCCTCATGCCGACGCTGCTCGAAGATTTCCGCGAAAATCCAACCGGGTCACTGGTCACGATTCGTTGCGCGCCCTGGTTCTACAAAGACAAGGTTGCCCTTGTCGGCGACGCCTCACACGCCGTCCTGCCGTTTTACGGCCAGGGAATGAACGCCGCTTTCGAAGATTGCGTCGTACTCGATGAATGTTTTGCCGAATTCCCTAACGACCGCGAACGCATTTTCTCCACTTATTTCGTTAGGCGAAAAGAAAATGCCGATGCCTTGGCCAATCTCGCAGTGCAAAATTTTATCGAGATGCGCGACAAAACCGCCTCGCGCAGCTTCCGCGCGAAAAAAAAACTAGACCATCTTCTCGAACGTTTGCTCCCTGGAATTTACCTGCCGCTCTACACCATGGTCACATTCACGCGCATCCCTTACGCCCAAGCCGCCAGGCGTGCGCGCCGACAAGACCGCATTGTCCTGGCCAGTCTAATCGTTTGTGCGATCTCGATTCTAGTGGCATCCGTGTGTCTGGCGCTTCGTGCTCGTGCTGGTCGATAGCGCCTGGTGGAGCTCGTCCCATAATCCGACCGTTTTGTCCCAAACATGTTGCCGAGGTAAAGGCGCGTGACCGACGATGAAAATATGAAAAGGCCATCCATCTTTCAAAATGTCTTTCTCTTCGTCGGACGCACTGCGTTGAGCGACGCATTTCTGACGTTCGAATTAACGATCATTCTGGTGCTCATGGTGGCGCTTGGCTTCACTGCTAGTGCAGCAACAAATCCGGGCGCTTCGACGTTTCAGATCAGCGATCGAGTACTGACCGTTAGCCAAACACCGACGTTCTTGAATCCACCGTTTGCCGGACGCTTCCTTGCGAAGGAACCGGCAAGCATGCAGGGATCGATTATCGATGGTCCCGTCCGCGCTGGTGATGTCTGGTGGTGGAAAGTTCGTTTCGACAGCGGGACGGAAGGCTGGGCGGCCGATCGGCAAATCAGGAAAATGAACGGGCAACTCGCCGGTCCGATAATGAGCGATAGCAGCCATGTCATGCGACCACCCACGACTTCTCCATTCGTTAGGCTGAGTCCTGCAAGCGGCAGCACCGTAAGAACATCTCGAATAACCGTGCGGGGAAAAGTTACAGATGATGTTTACGCGCCCTATCTCGTCGCCTTTTCAATCAACGGCACAAGTGTCACGCTCGATCGCAACGGCAACTTTAGTTTCCCGCTCAATCTTCATTCGGGCAGAAACGTCTTTACGCTGCGGGGGAGCACGCCGAACCCACGCCAGCAAATCACCCAGATCTCAGCATATCTTGACGGCTCCGTCGTATACGGCTCCGACGCGACACGGGCGGCGGCGTTGCGCACCTTTCAAGGCGGTCGCTTGAAGACTAGCGCTGGAGATCTTCCGCCACTCAATACTGATGGCCTTCCGAATGCGAACGACGCCCATCTTGTGCCGGATAATGAGCTCTTTCTTGCCGGTGATGTGCGGGCAAACGAAAACGTGGAGCTGAGCGCGATTCATACACTTTTTGTGCGCGAGCACAATTTGATTGCCGCTGCGCTGGCGCCGGCCTGCCACAACAATGATGAGCAGATCTACCAAACGACTCGGCGCATTGTCGCAGCGGAACTTCAAGCCATTACTTACAATGAGTTCCTGCCCGCTCTGCTGGGAGCAAACGCGTTGCGACCTTATTCCGGATACAATCCCGACGTGAATCCTGGAATCGCGACTGAATTTTCCACGGCCGCGTTTCGTATCGGCCATACTCTCATCAATGACGACGTAGAGTTTCTCGATAACGATGCAAATCCGATACGCGATGAACTCGAACTGGATGAGACTTTCTTCAATCCAAATCCTCTCAAAGAAACCGGACCCGCTCCGCTCCTGAAATACCTTGCCACTGACAACGCCCAAGAGGTCGACACTCAGCTCGTGTCGGGCCTGAGAAACTTCCTCTTCGGCCCTCCGGGTGCAGGCGGCTTCGATCTCGCCTCGCTCAACATTCAACGCGGTCGCGACCACGGATTGTCCGATTACAACTCGACCCGGGCTGCATATGGACTTCCGCGTGTCACAACTTTTGCGCAGATCACAAGCGATCCCGATCTTCAGGCCAGGCTTGCCACGCTTTATGGGGATGTGAACCAGATCGATTTGTGGGTTGGCGGATTGTCCGAAGATCACGTCGCCGGATCGAGCCTGGGACCGACGTTTCGAAAAATTCTCATCGATCAATTCGAACGAATCCGCGACGGCGATCGCAATTGGTATGCAAGAATCTTTTCCGGAGCGCAGTTGCAGGCTATCGCGCACACTCGTTTGTCCGACGTGATCCGGCGCAATACCACCATTAACAAGATTCAGGACAACGTTTTCTATTTTGACGAATCGATGCTTCCTGGCTTGCAAGTGAAGGAAGGCTATCTGCCGCCGGCTCTAATCAACGCAAATGCTCATTTCACTCCGGCGTCGCTCGATGGGAGAGGAAATAATCTTACACATCCCGTCTGGGGTAGCGCCGGATTTGATCTGATGCGCTTTTCCCCGGCGGCCTACGGCGATTCGATTGCTTCACCAGCCGGCGCCGCGCGACCAGGTGCGCGCCTCATTAGCAACACGGTTTGTGATGCACCGGAGGGCATACCTAACGCGCGCTCTCTCTCCGACTGGATTTACGGATGGGGCCAGTTCGTCGATCACGATCTGGACTTGACGCAATCGGCCGACACCGCCTTCGACATTCCGGTGCCTGCAGGCGACCCATACTTTGATCCGGACAACACGGGCACGGCGTTCATTTACTTCTCGCGCTCGATCTACGACGCCGCGACCGGCGTCGCCGCTCCTAACATTCAAACGCTGACCTACATCATCAATTACCAGCCGCCTCATCATTGAGCCGGCGTGGCTCTGTTGAAAAGGTCTGTCATTCCGAGCGGAGTCGAGGAATCTCTCACAACGGAGTCGGCTGCGTTCTAGGTGAATTGCCGGGCGGTCCCAAAAGCGCGATCTTTCGCATTTGTTTAACAACGTTCTTTCTTCATCGGCCTAACGACTGCTACTGGTCTTATGTTAGCTTTCTCAAGATGCCGGAACACCGATGAACTTCTTCCGCCCATTTCCGCCATTACTGAAAGGATGGCTTCTCTCCTTCGCCATCACTGGAATCATCGGGCTGGTCGTCTCATCCCAGTTCCTGGCATTGACTCATGCGCCCGTGGGGTTCGCTCTGCGAAGCGTTGCGCGCGACCAATTGCCATGGGCGGTATTGGCGCCGCTTCTTTTCCGGCTTTCCAGTCGATGGCCGGTTCATCGGCGCAAGTGGGCATCGCGCCTGGTGATTCACTTTCTTGTGTGTTGCGCGGTCCTGGCCACCTATCAATGGTGGGAGAGAACCGTGGATCCCGGTTTTCGCTCGAAGGACGGTTCGCCAGGATTTCGTAGCCTGGCGCCTCCACCAGACGTCGAGCAACCGCTCATGCGACCTCCACCTCCGCTGGACAATCGCATGCGGCCGCCGCCGAAACCACCGGAGTTCGACGATCGCCCGCCGTTTGGTCCTCCGCCGCAACAGAAACGCGCGGCCGGTCGTCATCCCCTGCCCTTCGATCTTGTTCATCTCTTCACTTACGAGTTGCCGGTTTATCTGATGATCATTTGCGCTGCGCATGCTGCGGTGTTTTATCGTCGCGAGAAGGAGCGTGCCGCCAATCTCGCGCATGCGCGTCTGGACAATCTCAGAGCGCAACTTCAGCCGCATTTCCTGTTCAATACGCTGAATACTATCGCAGGACTCGTTCACACCGATCCCAACAAAGCCGACGCGCTCGTCACTCATCTGAGCGAACTCCTGCGCCTGACCCTGCGCGGTTCTTCGGAGACGCTGGTTCCCCTGGCCCATGAGGCGGATTTTCTCACGCGCTATTTCAACATTCTTCAGGTCCGTTTCGACGGACGTATTACTTACGATCTCGATTTAACGCCAGCCGCGCGGATTTCGTTAGTTCCCCCGTTACTCTTGCAACCGTTGGTTGAAAACGCGGTCCGTCACGGATTGGAGCCCGATGAACGCGGCGGTCGCGTCACAGTCAAAGCCTGGACGACGGAGAACAACATGCTTCATCTCGTCGTGTCCGATAACGGGAAAGGCGTTCCAGACCATCACAACTTCGTGGAAGGCATGGGGCTCTCAAATGTGCGCGCCCGGCTCGGAGAACTTTACGGCGCCGATGCAATCATGGCCATCCACAACAAAAATGGATTCACCGTCGAGATCACGATTCCTTTTCGCTCCGAGTCATGAAGCTCCGTGCAATCATTGTCGATGACGAGCCGATCGCGCGCGACCGGCTGCGCCATCTTCTCGGTGCGCATCCGGAAGTCGAAGTTGTCGGCGAATACGGTGAAGGCAAGAGCGCAATCGCCGGTTACACGCGAGAAAAACCGAACCTGCTCTTTCTCGACATTCAGATGCCCGGCATGAACGGTTTCGATGTCATTGACGAAATCCGACCGAAGCACGCCGCCGCCGTTTTTGTCACTGCTTACGATAATTACGCCATTCGCGCCTTCGAAGCTTGCGCGCTGGATTATTTGCTTAAGCCGTTTTCTCCTGAGCGGCTGGCTGCGACGATCGCGCGCGCCACTGAATTTCTTTCCCGCCGCGCCCCGGATATTTCTTCCGAGAAAACATCGCGCTTTCCGGTTCGCAGCGGCCAGACCACAAGCTTCATCGCCCCAGAGCAAATCGATTGGATCGAAGCAGACGGGAACTACGCCATTCTGCACGTCGGCCCGAAGGGATATCTTTTTCGAGCCACCATGTCCGCTCTTGCCGGGCAGCTCGATTCCACAAGCTTTTTGCGCGTGAGTCGCTTCGCCATCGTGAACCTCTCTCGTGTGCAGGAAGTGCAGGGCACGCGCACGCATCATCACTTTGCGCTCCTGCGCGACGGGCAAAAGATTCCGGTCACGGTGGGAGTGCGGGAACTTCAACAGCGGTTACGCGCGGCCCGCTAAGCCGGGAATACCGGCGCGTCGTCGCTTTATTCCATTTGCCGTCTCACTCCCGGACTTGTTAGGTTCGGCGGATGAATGCAAGACTTCGCCCGTTTTCGGTTCTTATCTGCGTTTGCTTTCTTTCCGCACCGCTGCTGTACGCACAGCAGGATGCGACCAACGACACCGACCTGACCAAGATGCTCAAAGAGGCGCAGGATATGCAGAAAGAAGCCGAGAAAATCCAGCAGCAGAATCCGTCACCAGCCGGCAAGAAGAAGACGATGGCGGAGATGGAGGCAGAATCGAAAGCAGAAATGGCGCGCATGGAAGCGCAAGAAAAGAAAGAGAAAGAACAGCTTCAGGCCGCACTCAAGAAACAACTCGCAGAGCCCGGTCCGACCGCACTTCCCGATTGGACGCCGAAAACGCCGCAATTTACCGTCACCGGTCCGGCCACGAAAAAAATCGTCGAAGACGAAGTGCAAATCATCGAGACCGGCACTTCGACGCTTTCGCCCAAGGAACTCGCTGATGGCTGGGAAGCAGCCGCGACCGCAGCCGGAAACCTCAATCACGTTCGGAACAACATCAGCAGCAACGGCAACATCACTACGATCATGTTTCTGACCACCCGCACCGATCCGGAGCAAAAAGTGGAGATGGCCGCGAGACGCGCGCCGGATGAAAAAATTACCCGTGTGGAAATCTCTTCGCCGCTTCCCAAACCTGAAATAGCGAGCGAATAGTTTCTACGATGCGTTCGACGCGATGAAGAACAATCGCCTAACGAGTGGATTCGTAGTTTGTCTTTTGCTGGTGTTGCTTGCTGTCGGGTGCCAGAAGACCGGCAAACTTTCGCCCGAGTTGCAGGCGCGATTCGAGAAGGAAGGAATCGCTCACCGCGCCGACGATCTCACTTTCCGCCGCACACGTCCCGCCGGCCAACGCGACTCAGGTTGGGACGAGAAGCGCGCTTCCATTATCGTTACGCACGAAAGCGTGTTTCTTCATGTAAACGGAAAACCGCTCGTCCAGATTACACCGCGTTCGACTGGCTACTACGAAGTCCACCGCGATCACGATCGTATCGCGTTGCACGCCGGCAGCGGCAAGTCTGCGCTAAGCTGGTCCTTCCGACCGCCCGAGGATGCGGACAGTTGGACGAAAGACATCCGCGCTGTGATCAAGAACGCGAAGTCGCGCTAGCAAAAAGCAATTTCGACGCGCCTTTGGACGATCTCGTTTCCCAAAATTTAGGGAAATTTCGAACCGCTGATAATGGCGATAAAAACTGTATTCCGGGAGGATGGCGTCACCAAAGAATAAGCATTGATTAGTGGCCGTAATTTTCATCAATTTGGGCGCCCGGGGCGGTATTGTTCCGCCGCGGGTCGACAAACAAAAAGAAAGATCAACATGAAAACGAAAGCAGTGATCGCCGGTGCGGCGATTGCGGGTCTGATGAGCGGAACGTTCGCTGTGCAGGCACATGCTGCCACGCCGAACAGCAAAGCGGGCGTGTCGCTCGAAATGAAGAAGAAGGACAAGGATAAACACGCCTGCAAGGGTGAAAATTCTTGCAAGGGCAAGGGTGGTTGTAAGACGGGCGACAACGGCTGCAAAGGCAAAAACTCGTGCAAAGGCAAAGGCGGTTGCGCGACGGACGGCAGCAAGCCGGCTCCTTCACCGAGCTAGTCGCTCTGCGATTGCAGTAGGGTTTTCGAGAGCCGGGGTCCATTCCCCGGCTCTCCGGGCCTAACGAGTAATGATTTCGCCCAATGCCGGCCAACGCATTCAATAATTTCACCGAGTACGGAATCGGCATTGGTCTGCGCGTGCCGCATTACCGGCACATTCTGTCCGAGAAACCGGTGGTCGATTGGTTCGAGATCATCTCGGAAAATTTCATGGTCGATGGCGGCCGGCCGCTCGAAGTGCTCGATCAGATTCTGGAGCAATACCGCGTCGTGCAGCACGGCGTGGCCATGTATTTCGGTTCGGCCGATCGTTTGGGCCGTGAGCATTTGAAAAAACTAAAGCGGCTGGTCAAACGCACGAACACGCCGTGGCTCTCCGATCATCTTTGCTGGGGCAGCGTGGATGGACGTTACACGCACGATCTTCTGCCAATGCCGTACACATTCGCATCGGCGCGCGCGACTGCGGCAAATATTCGTGAGGCACGCGATTTTCTCGAAGTGCCGATCTGCGTCGAGAACGTGAGCAGTTACGCCGAGTTTCACGCTTCCGAAATGACCGAGTGGGAATTCCTGAGCGAAGTGACGGAGTTGGCCGACTGCGGAATTCTTCTCGACGTAAACAACATTTACGTCTCGTCGCAAAATCACAATTTCGATCCTTACGATTATCTGAACAACGTGCCGCATCATCGCGTTGGGCAAATTCACATCGCGGGTCATTCGAAGTTCGAGAAATACATTCTCGATACGCACGATCACCCGGTGCTCGATCCTGTTTGGAAAATGTATGCGCACGCCACGAAACTCGTGGGCCGCACCGCGACTCTGCTCGAATGGGACGATCGCATTCCGACTTTTGATGAAGTCCACCACGAAGCGCTCAAAGCGAACAAGTTCGTCGACCAGCTCGAAACCGCGCCGGCTTGAAGTCCGTTCGCGCGCGCAACTCAAAGCGCTGCAGAGCTTGATGGCGGGCGCCGTTTTCCGTCCGCTCACCGAGAAGGATGGGATGCAATCGAAGTGGACCGATGGCCGTGCGATGACGGACGTGGCCGATTCATTCATCAAGCCTAACGACCGGCTTACTTCGTTCGACCGGCTGGAAATTTACAATCGCGTTTACTGGTTCCGCGTTCTCGATTGTCTCTACGACGATTATCCCGGATTGCGCGCCGTTCTTGGCGAAAAGAAATTCATGGCGTTAATCACCGCCTATCTGGCGAAATATCCATCCGCGTCGTTCACCTTGCGCAATCTCGGCAGCCGTCTGGAAAAATTCATTCGCGAAGAGCCAAGGTGGGTCGCGCCGCGATTCGCCATTGCACTCGACATGACGAAATTCGAGTGGGCGCAAGTGGTTGCCTTCGACGATCCAGCCAATCCAGTGATCACGACAGACGACATTCTCGACACACCGCCGAACAAACTGCGGCTTGGTTTGCAGCCGTATCTTTCGCTGCTCGAACTCAATTACGCGGTCGATGAATTTTTGCTCGTCGTGAAGAAGGGCGAGTCGGCGGTGTTGCGAGATGAAGCAAGTAACACGTTCGAGGAGAAACCGCACTCAGCTCGACGGCGCAAAGTGATAAAGATGCCAAGGCGCGAACGCGTTTGTGTCGCCGTGCATCGCTACGACAACTCTCTTTTTTATAAGCGGCTGGAGCCCGAAGCATTCGCGATACTTGGCAACTTGCGCCGCGGATTGAGCGTGGAGAAAGCGTGCACTCGCGCCATCACCAGCAGCAAACGCACGAAAGTGAACTGGCCGAAGCAACTGAAGGATTGGTTCGACGAATGGTCCTCGCTTGGCTGGTTCTGCCGACCCGATTCAAAGTGAAAACAGCCTTGTTAAACTTTGTCATTCCGAGCGCAGTCGAGGAATCTCTTACTGTTGTCACCTAAGTACGGCTGGAGAGTAAGAGATGTCTCGGTCCGAGCCGGACTGGCATATTCGCTCGACATGACAGACAAGGGTGCTTCAACAGCCATGAAAACTTCAAATTCGTTCGTCGCAAAAATCACTGACTGGCTGATGCCGAGTCGCGGCGTCGTGCAATCGATTTTCCTGCTACTCATTCGCCTTTATTGGGGCTGGCAATTTTTCCTCACGGGCAAGGGCAAGCTCGCCGATCTGGAAAAACCCACGCAATTCTTCCAGAGCCTCGGCATTCCTTTTCCTCATCAGCAAGCGATCCTGGCCGGCACGACGGAATGTGTTGGCGGTCTGCTCCTGTTGATCGGGCTCGCGTCGCGCCTGGTTTCCATCCCGTTAGCCATCGTCATGACGGTTGCGTATCTCACGGCCGACATCGAGGTCGTGAAAAATATTTTTAACGATCCGGATAAATTTCTCGCGGCCGATGAATTCCTTTTCTTCTACGCCGTCATTCTCGTTCTCCTTTTCGGCCCTGGAAAATTCTCGGTCGATTGGCTGATCAAACGCCTAACGAGTAAATCATCGGCGGCCGGCGCTTGAATCATATCACCATCGTCGGTAACAAATGACGCGCACCATCGTGTTTCTTGTTGCGCTGATTGCACTCGCACTCGTTAGGCCAAGCCAGGCGCAAGATACCGCCACAGTCGAAGTGGGCGGTGGCCGCATTGAAGTGAACTTCACCAGTTCACCCGCGCCGGAGTTCCGCAAACTTGTGCTCGATTGGATCAACACGGCGGCTCGCGCTGTTGCCGGCTACTATCTGAAATTTCCAGTAAACCAAATGCGTCTTCGCATTAACACGTTCGACGGTCGCGGCGTGCGCGGTGGCAAGACGTTTGGCTGGAATGGCGCGCACATTCGCATTGCAGTCGGAACCGCGAGCACGGCCGGTGATTTCGCCGACGACTGGATGTTGACGCACGAAATGATTCACCTCGCCTTCCCATCGGTCGCCGAAGAACACCATTGGATCGAGGAAGGTTTGTCTACATATGTCGAACCCGTGGCGCGCGCGCGCATCGGTGAACTGACCGCGACAAAAGTGTGGAGCGATTGGATCGAAAGCATGCCGAAAGGTTTGCCCGAGAGCGGCGATCGCGGTTTGGATTTCACGCCGACATGGGGTCGCACTTATTGGGGCGGAGCGCTCTTTTGTTTGCTTGCCGATATCGAAATCCGCAAGCGGACTCAGAACAAGAAAGGTCTGGAGGACGCGCTGCGTGCTATCGTCAACGCCGGAGGTACGATCGAATCGGATTGGCCACTGACGAAGGCGCTGCGCATCGGCGACGACGCGGCGGGCGTTCCCGTCCTGAGCGAGCTTTACGAAAAGATGAAAGCTGCGCCCACGCCGATCGACCTGGAATCACTTTGGAAAAAATTAGGCGTGCAGCGGAGAGCCGGTCGAATCGAGTTCGATGACAGCGCGCCGCTTGCAGCAATTCGTCGCGCGATTACAAAACGCTCTCTGTCTTCCGGAGCGACTGTCAATTGATGACAGACACAACGTGGCTCTCCGAAAAAATTGTCATTCCGAGCGAAGTCGAGGAATCTCTCATTGTCATTAGGCGCGAATGAACAGTAAGAGGTGTCTCGGCTTCGCTCGACATGACAGAACGCAGTTTCGACATAGCTACACAACTAGGCACTGAGCGAATGCCCGCCGGCGCTGTAGACTAAAATAACGCGCGCCAAATTGCCGATCTCCACGCGCGTGCGCTCAATCGCATCGACCTCATCGTTTTCATCGGGCGGAACGAAGCCCATCATTACCAACGCCGCGTCTCGCGAGCATTCACGCATCGCCGCAATCGCGTCCGCACCGGTTACTATCTCGAGCGCAGCCTTAACCCGGGCGCCTTCGGTCAGCTTGGTCAATTGTTCCCGCGCTTTCGCGATGTCGCCGCCTTCAGGCACGGCAAAAACCAGCCGAATCGGATGATTTCTCCAAGCGGGATTCAGCGTAAGGAGATGCGCGAGCAAAAGCATGAGCGCCCCGTTGCGTCCGCCTTTCCACCAGATATCGATCGAACCCGCAGGAGCGGCGAAAAGGCGATCTTCCTCCTCGGGCGAGTGACAGAGCAAAATGCTGCGCTCCATGTCGCGAATAAGGCGAAGAATTTGTGCGAATCTTGCGCGGCGCTTTGGATTATCCGCCCATCCGAGCAGCACGGTGTTGGGACGAACGCCGCCGACACCGCAGCATTGGAGCAGCGATTTTACGCCGTCGAGTAAATCAGGTTCGACTACGACCGATGGGAAAGCTTCGAGATCTCCATCGGCGATAAATTTTCGCAGCTTCTCCTCTTCCTCCTCGCGCCGTTCGATTCGGTTCTCGACTTCTCCATCGATGACCTGCGCGAGAAAAAGAATGCCGCGACTCGCGGTTAACCACGAACCGTATTGCGCGAGATGATTGCGTCGCCACGCACCACCGCTCAGACCGAGCACGATCGGTCGCCAATTTTTCGGGTGATACCAGGCATTCTCTAATTTCAGCAGAGCACGGCGCGCCTGTTGAAAAGCGGTGCCACTGCGCACATCGCCCCACGCCGCGCGAATTTCCATGCGACTGATCCGCCACTGAAGCAAAACCATCGCACCGATCCCAACGATCGCCCATCGCAGGTCGAGCAACAACATCGCCGCGACGCAGCCAATCGCCCCGAGCAACGCTGTGGACCAGTGACTCAGCCTAAATGCCGGACGATAGCTCGGATTCTGCGTGACTGATTCGTAGAAACACGCGAGGTTGATCGTGCCGTACGTGATCATGAAAAACATCGTGATGATCGGCGCGATCGCGTTGAGATCGCCGAAAAAAATGCCGGCTTCCGCGATAAGAAACGTCAGCACGGTCGCGCGGCGCGGCTCGTTGTTGGGTCCGCTGCCGCGCGCGAGTTTGCGCAGCCACGGGAAGATGTCATCGCGGGCCAGCGCTTGAAGAATGCGCGGCGCGCCGATCATGCTGCCGAGTGCGGAGGAAAGTGTCGCGGCAAAGATACCCGCGTTGATGAGCATCGGAGAGGAAGCGACGCCGAGAATAACGAACTTGTTGTTGAGCAGAGTCGCACGCGGAGCGGCGGCGCCAAAAAGCATCGCCATGCTGAGATAAATCAGCGCGGTAAATCCGATCGCGGCGAGCGTTCCGCGCGGAATCGACTTTGCGGGATTCGCCAGATCGCCAGACATGTTCACGCCGGCCATGATCCCGGTCACTGCCGGAAAGAAGAGCGCGAACATTGTGAAAAATCCGCTGCCCGGAGGATAAGCGGAACTCAGATTGGCGTGGAATCTTTCCGCCGACGCCGCGGGAATCGCGCCCGCGTAAAACGAACCGAGCGACAGCGCCAGAATCGCGAGGATCCCGTATTGGACTTTGATTGTCCACCCGGCGCCGATGTAAACGCAGATGAAAACAAGAACGTTCAAGAACGTGCCGACATTACGCGCAGAAAGACCGAGCCCTGGAAAAAGATTCAAGAATGCTTCGGTGAAACCGATCACGTACAAGGCCACCGACACCGCCTGCGCGAGAAAGAAAACCACGCCGATTGCGCCGCCGGGTTCAACGCCAAGACTGCGGCTGATCAAATAATAAGCGCCGCCGCCTTGCACGCGCGTGTTCGTCGCCAATCCCGAAATGGATAGCGCGGTCAGCGTCGTGATCAATTTTGCCACGAGCACGATGATCAATGCTTGAATGACACCGGCTTGGCCCACGACCTGCCCGAAGCGCAGGAACATGATCACGCCGAGAATCGTCAGCGTGCTCGGCGTGAAAACGCCGCCGAAAGTTCCGAACTTGGTTCGGCCTTTGTCGTTGAAGGTCGCGGTCGCCACGCTGCCTAACAATCTATCTTTGACTCGTCGCCTAGTCCATTGCGCGATATCAGCGCGCGCGCGTGTTTATTCTTCTCCTGACGATGGGAACGAGATAGCTCTTTATGATTATGTCACGCGGACGCACTCCACTTTTTCGGCGTTTGATGCAGACAATGCGGCAGGCGCACTGGCTCAATGAAAATCCGCAACACGGCACAGTTTTCTTTGAAGCGCGGGAAGGTTCGCGGGTTTCCCGGCGCGATTTCGTGCGCATGATCGGCGCCGCCGGCATTCTTACTGCCGCCGAAAGTATTGCTCCACGCCTTACGCGGGGATCAACAACATTCGCGCCGCACAGCATCAGCAGCAGCAGCAGCGATCCGGTTGCAATTATTGGCGCTGGCGTCGCGGGACTAACGACAGCTTATTGTTTGCTGAAAGCAGGCGTTCCCTGCGAAATTTTCGAAGCAAGCGAGCGCACGGGCGGCCGCATGTTAACGAAGTACGACTTCAACAAAGACGGAATGTTTTGCGAACTCGGCGGCGAGCTGGTCGATACAAATCATACCGACTTGATTGCGCTGGCGGCAGAGTTCGGAGTGGAGATTCAGGAACTCAAAGGCGAGGACAAAGGTGCCGATCTCTATTTCTTTGGCGGCAAACACTACAGCGACCAGCAACTTATCCCGCTCTTCCAACCGTTCGCGAAGAAACTCGCCGCAGATTACAAAGGCATTTACGACGCGGACCAAACCTTCACCGGCAAAGCGCACACATTCGATCGAATGAGCCTCGCTGCTTATCTTAATGAAACTGGCAGAGGGGTTGAGAAATGGGTGGTCGATATGCTGGGTGTCGCCTACACCATTGAGTACGGCCGTGAACTCCATGAGCAATCGGCTCTCAATCTCATCGCGTATCTGAACGCGGATACGAGCGAAGGGTTCAAACTCTTCGGAGATAGCGACGAATCAAAACGCATCAAAGGCGGTAGCAGTTCGCTGCCAAATGCGCTTCTCAAAGCACTCGCGGGAAAGGTCAGGATTCACAAAGCTCATCGCCTGGCAAAAATTGGAGAAACCGGTCCGCGGATCTCGTTAAGTTTTGAAACGGATGGTGGAACGAAGTCGGTAAAATTTTCGCGTGTCGTCTGCACACTACCTTTCACCATGCTGCGACTGGTGCAGGGAGTAAAAGCACTTCCTCTAAGCAGAGAGAAACAGCGAGCTATCGCCCAGTTTGGTTACGGAAATAATGCCAAGGTCATGCATGGCTTCACCGAACGTTGGTGGCGCAATCCCGCACTGAAATTGCCGGCGCCGAGCAATGGTAGCATCTTCACCGATCTGCCACTGCAATGCACCTGGGAGACCAGCCGCCGCCAGGCGGGCAAGAGTGGAATTCTCACTAACTTCCTCGGCGGTGATGCCGCAACGCGACAATTGACCGCCGAGAGTCTATCGAAGTTCCGCCACGAGCTGAATCGCGTCTTCCCAGGTGTCATCGAAAAATTCGATGGCAGACGCGCGGTAATGAATTGGCCGAAATATCAATTCACGCGTGGCAGTTACTCGTGTCCCCTCGTCGGCCAGTATACAACCATGCTCAAGGCAAATTCAGAACCGGAACTGGATGGCCGGCTCATTTTCGCCGGCGAGCACACTAGTGCTGAATTTTCCGGTTTCATGAATGGCGCTGTTCAATCCGGTAACCGCGCCGCCAGAGAAATTCTCAACCCAAAGAATCAAACTGCAGAAAGCCGCGTGAGACTCCATGCAATTCGCCTAACCGACATCAGCTTCACTGAATTCGGTAAGCTTCAACGAGCGCAACACCGGTAGAGTTGTTCTTGCCGCGCACGATTGCGGTGTAGTTGCCGGGCGCGAGCGAGCGCACGATCGCTGA
The DNA here is from genome assembly GCA_963803315.1 of uncultured Verrucomicrobiae bacterium. Classification (GTDB taxonomy): domain Bacteria; phylum Verrucomicrobiota; class Verrucomicrobiia; order Chthoniobacterales; family UBA10450; genus JBBQFI01. The sequence goes on from CAWDLY010000014.1 coordinate 98,351, forward strand.
TTCACGAAGATCGTCCGGTGCGATTCCGCAGGCAGCAACAGCGCTGTCTTGCGAGGTTTTCCAGTCATCGTTCGAGGCGAGGAGAATTCCGTCCTTGTCGCGCAATTCCAGCGTTGGATCCTGAAGCGCGCCGGCGACGCCTCGACTCGTTAGGCTAGGTCCGATGGCGCGCAAGGCCAGAACCGGATTCTCGCCATTGCCAACAATGAGACCCGCGATCATGACGTTGTCGCCTGTGCCGACAAATCCTCGCGTGCTGAGATTGGCCAATGCGGAATCGGCCGTCGAACTCAAGTCATAGATTTCCACCAGGCCGATGCCGGTGGCGTTGTTTTTCCCGCGCAAGACCGCCGTGTAACTTCCCGGATTCAGCGTGCGCACGATGGCCGATTCCAAAATATTTGTCGGCGCGAGGTCAGTCGCCTGGATTTCGCCTTGCTGCGTGTCACGCCAGTTATCGTTGGTCGCGAGTTGAAGGCCATCCTCGTCGTACAGCGTAAGAGTAGGATCGGAGATCGGTCCGCTCACGCCGTGGCTGCTCAGCGAAGGTCCAATCGCGCGCAGCAGGACCTTTTTGGCATTGGGCCCAGTGATGATGAACCCGATGATCGCAACATTGTCGCCGGTGCCCACGGCAGCGCGCGTGGAAATATTCAGCGCTTTCCCAAGAGGCGAAATCGCGCCGCTCAGAACGCGGTTGGCCTCGGCTGCGATCTGGTAGTGACCAGCTGTCGTGGGATGAATGTCGTCCCAAAAAAGAAATTTGTCGGGATTGGCAGAGAAATCGCCTTGCGCGCTGTCGCGAACGTTAGTGAATCCATACTTTGACGGTTCAGCAAGAATGCGGATGAGATCGAACCAAACGTCGACGCGATAAACTTTGATGGTGATTCCCTGCGCCGCCAATGCGCTAATGGTGGCGTCAAGATCGGCATTCAATCTTTCGCGGTAATCAGCGGAAGCAGCATCGAGCGAAATGACTTTCGAAGTGTGACCGACATAGTTCGGGATCGCTCCCAGCGGCGGAACATTCGCCACCAGAAATTTTCGCGCCCCTTCCGTCGCCAATCGCCTGATCAGCGTGTTTACCCGCGTCGAGGTTGCGATGACGTGAGCAGGCGTTGAATCATCGAAGAGATCGTTCCCGCCGCCCCAAAGAAGATAAAGCGCGTTGGGATCAGGCGTGAAAGCCGCGAGATAATCCGCGACCTGCTTGCCCATGTTGTCGATCGTGATGTGATAATCGCCGCCCGCAAACGGATTCGGATTGCGGATGACAGTGCGGTCGGTGCTTCCATCCACTGTCGTCGCACCGCCGAACGCGTAGTTGGCTCCGCCATCCAAACTATTCGTTGCAATCGGAAGATGAAGGAACGTTCTCGCCAACTGCTCGTGCCACACCCCCACGTATTGGTTCGAACCGGGAATAGTATCGGAACTGTTCGTGAATCGAAAATCGCTGTAGTCGAAAAGCCCGCTCGGATAACTGAAGCCGAATTTATTGCGGACTCGATTCGCAATGTTGCCCGTATCGGACAAGCTATCGCCAAAGACGATGATTTTTGTAAACGTCGGAGGCGTTTGCGCAAGAGCCGCGGGCGTAATTGCGAGCAAGCTTGCCGTCAAAACAAGCAAGAAGGCTACTCTGTGGACGGCCTGACTAAAATTCTGCATACGCAAGATACAGCACTTTGGCTCCCGTGCCCGCTCAAAGCTTCGAAATGACTTCGAGGAGTTTCTCGTAATCGCCGGCGTCGCGGATCGCGGCGTTTAATTCCTGCAGCCGCTTATCGCCTGACGCTTCCGGGAAACGGATGCGATGCGATTGTGCGCCGTTGCGGAAGACCATCTCATCCCATTGAATCGATTCGATGGCTTCGTTGAAGCGCGCCACCGAGCGGCCACGAAAATAAGCGCGCGTAGTATCTGGTGGCGTGAAAATCGCGGCTTTCATTTCATCCTCAGTGACGACGCGGCGCATTGAGCCTTGCTTGAGCAGCTCGTAATATAATCCCTCATCACGATTGACGTTGTGATATTCGAGATCGATCGCCTGCAACCACGGATCGTTCCATGCAAGTTTTTCTTCTTCTTTGAATTCCGCGAGTAAAAACTTTTTCGCCACCCAGTCGATGCGATCTCTCGTTAGGCTAATGTCGCGCTGCAAATCGTTGAGGACGTTTTCCCATTCGCGCAAAAGCCATTTAGTTTCTTCGTCGGGAGTGGGAAACGATTTCTGCGCCGCGACCAGATAAAGGCGTTGCACATCAATCGCCGAGATCTTACGTCCGTCGATCAGCTCGATGATCCAATCGTAATTCTGATCGCGGCTGATTGCTTTGGTGGCATCGATGGGTTGTGCAATCTCGAGTTCGGGCGCTTCGCCGCGTTCAATCAAATCAAGCACCAGCGCCGTTGTCCCCACTTTCAGCGCCGTGGCCCATTGGCTCATATTCGAATCGCCAACGATAACGTGAAAGCGCCGGTAGCGGCCGGCGTCGGCATGCGGTTCGTCGCGGGTGTTCACGAGCGGACGCCGATTCATCGTGTCGATGCTTACGAGCACGCTGAAAAAATCTGAACGTTGCGAAATCTGAAACACACCCGGCTGACTGACAGCGCCTTCCCCTTCCACTCCCATTTTGCCCGCGCCGGCGAAAATCTGTCGCGTGATGAGGAAGGGCAGAACGCCGCTGACAATTCGATCCCACGGAACGTCGCGACGCATCAGATAGTTATCGTGGCAACCGTAGCTGTGGCCACTGAAGTCGGTGTTGTTCTTGTAGAGACGCACCTCATTTTCTGGAGGCAGTTTTGAACTGCGCCGCCGGGCGCACTCGGCGAGAATGCGCTCGCCCGCTTTATCCTGTGCCACAAGCTCGCGTAAGGTCGTGCACTCCGGCGTGGAATATTCCGGATGCGCATGATCGTTGTAAAACCGCGCGCCATTGGAGAGCACGAGGTCGGTTTTTATTTCCTCAAAACTGAGCGGCCGATTCTTGTCGATCTCGTAATAAGCGGACTCGTCCGTGTCCTGAAGCAATTCCTTGGCGCGAAACCCGCGCGCATCGCGATGGGGATCTTCCAGCTCATAATCCCACTTCATGTGGGCGCCATGATCGGTATAGCGCCTAACGAGTTCGATCGATTCCGCCACGACATCGACCGATTCCGCGCCGTGAATCGTGATGCCGTATTCCGTCTCCAGCCCAAACACCCTTTGCATTCCCCTTCAAGATAACGCGACTCATCGCTTCGTCGAATTTCGCAAGGAAAATACCGATTAAATGCGCGCGAAACTCCGCGGCCGTTGATTTGTTGATATCCATTTCTGTAGCGGCGGTCTATGACCGTCGCATTTTTTGGGATTGGCTACGCTGATAATAAGTAATGCGACGGTCATAGACCACCGCTACAGAAAGAAAGAAACCATGTCGGTTCACATTCTCGATACATGCATGCTTGGCCGGTCCGGCATTATCGCCGCGACCGCTGTTGAAACAAACGATGGAGTTGTGTTGTTCGATGTCGGTCCTGAATCGACGTTCGAGAATATTTCATCCGAGCTCGGAAAAATCGGATTCGCCGCAAGGGATGTGCGCCACGCCTTTCTCAGCCATATTCATTTCGATCATGCGGGTGCGGCGTGGCGTTTCGCTGAACTCGGGGCCAGGATCTACGTCCATCCGCGGGGCGCACCGCATCTTCTCGATCCCTCCCGACTCATCGAATCCGCCACGCGCATTTTCGGCGACAAGATGGAAACGCTATGGGGGCGTTTCGCCCCGGTTCCAAAGGATCGTCTTCACGTGCTGCACGATCATGATGTCACGCGCATTGGTTCGTTGGAGGTGCACACCATCGAAACACCCGGGCACGCCAGTCATCACCATGTTTATCAATGGGAAGATAATTTGTTCGGTGGGGACATTGCCGGAGTGCGGTTAGGCAACGGTCCGCCGATCCCGCCATTCGTTCCGCCGGAATTGCAAATCGAATCATGGCTCGATTCGATCCGGAAAATGCGCGCACTCAACCCCGCGAAACTTTACCTGCCGCATTTTGGTTTGGTGGACGATTCCATCGCTGCGCATTTCGATGCGCTCGAAGAACGTGTGCGCCGCTGGTCCGAATGGTTTCGCGATCGCATCCGCACCGGCCTTGACGAGCCACAACTTATTCCCGCTTTCGCCGAATACGAAGCGGCCGATCTGCGCGCCAGCATTTGTGGCGGCCGCTGTCCCGGGGGCAGTTCCGAAACAGCCGAACCAAGCGAACAAGTGATTGAAGATTTGGTTGCCGATTACGAAGCTGCGGATCCCAGCTACATGGCTGTGGGCGCCGCGCTTCGCTATTGGCGAAAATATCATCCTGAGGAAGTCCGGGCCGCCGGATGATTCGCTCTCTCTATATATAGAAGGGCTCCCGACGGCATGCGTTGACGCAGCCGCCGGCGGTCGCTAAGACCTTCACGTGAACAAAGAGGAGACGCGTCCCAAAAGTTACGGTCCCTGGCTGGTCGGCCTCGGCGCCGCCTTGTGGGGAACGGAGAGCGCGTGGCGCATTCCGCTCAACAATCTTTTTGACGCGCAGGTCATCGTGTTTTGGGAACACGTCCTCATTCTGCTCATGTTCCTGCCGATCCTCATTCCGCAACTCGGTAAGCTGCGCGAAATCGATGGACGCACCTGGGGTTACCTCATCTTTTCCGGTTTCGCTGGCTCGGCCGTGGGCACTATTTTCTTCACGCTCGCGCTCAAGAACGGCAACCCGACCGTCGTCAACGTGATCCTGAATATTCAGCCGGTCATTTCCACCCTGGGCGCGTTCCTGCTTTTCGGCGATCGCCTGACACCGCGCTTTTTTCTTTATGCCAGCATCGCGATCGTCGCCGGTATTTTTCTTTCGGTCGAACACCCCGCCTTGATCGGCGTTTCGTTCGCGCAAGCCGGATTGAACCTCGGCACTGGTTACGCGCTTGTGTGCGCGCTCTTCTGGGGACTTTCCACCGTCGCTGGACGCGGCGTCATGACAGGCATGCCGCTACGACTCGCTGCCAGTCTGCGCATCGTTGTCGGACTAATCTGCATGACATTCATTCTTCTTTTCTACGGAAAATTGAATGGGTCTGCGCTGTGGCCGTCTACGGCGCAAGCTCACGCCAGCACCGCAATCATTGCGCTTCTTCTGCTCGCCTCGATTTCCGGCGGCATTCCATTGCTCATTTATTTCGAGGGTCTGCGACTCACGCGCGCGTCCACCGCCGGCTATTTCGAAATGCTGCAAACACTCGCCGCCGTCTGCATCACGTGGGGCTTCTTCCACGCTGCTCTACACACACACCAAGTCATTGCTGGGATTGTCTTGATGGCCGCCGTTGCGATGGTGCAAAAAGCGCAGGCCGCGGTGGAAGATGTGGAAAGACAACCCGTTTCCTGATTTCATTGTTGTCATCCTCTGTCATTCCGAGCGGAGTCGAGGAATCTCTCAACGCATATGGTAAGAGATGTCTCGACTTCGCTCGACATGACAAAGAAGTGACGCTCTTCCAGGATTCGATCCTGCCACCCTCTCATTCGCGCCGGGTACGATGTATCAGCAAGACGATTCGAGTGGACAAATCGGGCGCGCCCACGGCAAAAGGAAGTTGTAATGAAAAAAGGATGCCTCATCGCGCTTACCGTCGTTTTCGCTCTCATTGTTGTTGCTGTCGCCATCGTCCTCTTCGTCTTTGGACTAACGAGCGGAGCCGTAAAATCAGGTGAAGATTTTCTCGGGCTGATCGGCTCGGGCAAGATCGCCGCCGCTTACGAAAGCGCCTCGGCCACGCTAAAATCCCAACAGACTCTCGATTCCTTCACCCAGAGCGTGAAGAACCTTGGTCTTACCGATTACGCTTCTGCTTCATGGTCCAATCGCGAAGTGAAGAGCGATCGCGCCCACCTCGAAGGCTCGGTCAAGACGCGCGCGGGTGGCAAAATTCCGCTCGACATGGATTTGGTGAAAGAATCCGGCGCCTGGAAAGTGATTTATCTTTCCGCACCGCAATCCGGGGTCACCACGAGCCAGAGCGGCGGCAAACAATTACCCTCCGACGAAAATTCAAAGGCGCTGGTTCTCGAATCGTTGCTCGATTTTAATCAAGCCGTTCACGACAAAAGCTTTGATGCTTTCCATGGGAAGATTTCTCGCGCATGGCAGGAGCAAATTACCGCCGATAAACTCAAAGAAGTTTTCCAGCAATTCATCGACAAGAACCTGGATATTTCCGGGATAAAAACAGTCGATCCGATTTTAAGCGAACCGCCGCAGCTTAACTCCGATGGGCTGCTGGTCTTGAAGGGTTATTACCCGACAAAGCCTTTGAAGGTGAATTTCCAACTGAAGTACATCTACGAGCACCCGGCGTGGAAACTTTTTGGCATTAAGGTCAACGTAAACGAATAACTGCGCTGCCACGGCGACCTGCTGCACGCTGGAAGTCAAAAGCGCAGAGTATAGACTTTGCGCTGGGCCTTACACATGCACTCAATTCTCGATAACCGAATTGCTCGGATCGCGGCCGCGCTGCTCTCGGGCGTGTTGTTCTATTTCACGCTGTCGCTTACGCCGTGCTGGCCGCTGGCGTGGATCGCGCCGGTGCCACTCCTGCTCGCATCGTTTTATGCATCATTTGCGGAAACGCGCCTGCTTTGCGTCATCGCCGTTCTCCTTGGCCTAACGAGTCTCTTCGGCTACTACGAAATCGTATCCGGTTGGACCGGCACCGTGGTCCTCGTGCTGCTCCAAATTCTGGAATGGATCTTCATTGTCGGCTACACACGCACGATCGTGCGCCGATCAAATCACTGGCTGACGGTCTTCGCCTATCCGCTGGTGTTAGCGGCGCTCGATACATTGATCTCGGCCTTCTCGCCCCATGGCACATTCAGCAGTCTTGCTTACACGCAAATGGACGCGTTGCCCGTCATTCAAATCGCCGCGCTGACGGGAACACCGGGCGTCGTTTTTGTCATCAGCCTTTTCGCGTCAGTCCTCGCGCTTCTTTTGTATCGGGCCAATCCGAGAGCGCGACCGCTGCTCGCCTACGGCCTGCCGACGATACTCCTGGCGGTCGTGCTCGCTTTCGGATTCGTTCGCCTAACGAGCAATCGTGGCATCGCAGAAAAGATGCCAATCGGGCTCGTCGCCATCGACGATTTTCTTGGACCCGGCATCCCGCATGACAAAGCGGAGGCTGTCTGGAAGAGTTACGATGCAGCGATCGCGCATCTCGCAGCGGAAGGCGCGAAGGTCATCGTGCTCCCGGAAAAGATCGACGTAAAAGAAGCCGCTGCTGCGCAGCGCCGGGAAGCTCTCGCCGAAGTAGCGCGCCGCAACGCAGTTTATCTCGTCGTCGGCGTTGGCCTAACGACTGACGCTGGCTGGAAAAATCGCGCCTGGCTTTTTGCTCCGAACGGCGATCTGATCGCCGAATACGATAAGCAACATCTCGTGCCCGGTTTGGAAAAGGCGATGACGCCGGGCCATGAGGATGCGGTGCGCGAAATCGACGGGCACCGTTTTGGCATCGCCATTTGTAAGGACATGCATTTCTCGACGCTCGGCCGCAGCTACGGGAAGAAGAAGGTCGTCGCCATGCTCGAGCCTGCCTGGGATTTTAATCGCGACGGGTGGATGTCTGCACGCATTGCGGCCATGCGCGGTGTCGAGAACGGTTACGCCGTTGTGCACTCAGCCCGTGACAGCCTTCTCTCAGCGAGTGATCGCTATGGCCGTTTCATCGCGGAAGCGCGCAGCAGCTCGTTACCCGGAGTTTCTCTTCTCGCGCAATTACCGATCGGCCCGGCGAAACCCACACCGTACGCGCGGTTCGGCGACTGGTTTGGTTGGACGTGCGTCGGTCTCGCCGTGGTTTTACGCCTCTTCACTCCAAAGAGTTCGGGGAGTCACATCGTCGCGTGAAAGCTCTTCGGCAGTAAGGTAACTGCGAACGAATAGCGCTCAAAGCAGCGGAGCCAACGGCCGAACCAAACTCTCCCCGAACCGAGCCCAGCGCGAGCGCCGCGCAAATTCTTCCGGCACAACGTGACGGGAGCCCTCCTTAAAATCTTTGATTAACACTCGTTCCAGGTCCGCGGCGGTTGCTGGATCGCGCACCAGCGCGTTCAATTCGAAATTCAATCGCATCGAGCGCACATCAAGATTCGCAGAACCGACCATCAACCACTCGGCATCGACGAGCGCGACTTTGGCGTGATTGATCCCAGCCTCGTATTCGTAAATCTTGACGCCATAACGCAGTAGCTCTTCGTAATAGGAACGTCCTATACTTACGAGCAGCGGATGATCGGATTGTCCCGCTACCAGCATGCGCACATCTACGCCACGTGAAGCCGCCAGTTGCAGCGCACTCAAAAGCGGCTCGTTCGGACCAAAATATCCCGCCGTCAGCCAGACTCGATGGCGCGCACCGTTCAGCATCGCGACGATCGACATTTCAATCGGATCATCCGGGCCGTCCGGGCCATCTGTCATTGGTTGGACGAGTAAACTCTGCGCACATTCCGGCCGCGGATAATATTTTTGCGCGAGAAGTTTTTCCTGCGTCGCAAAGAACCAGTCGTCGGCAAAAACCATTTGGAATTTTCGGGTGGCGCCGCCTGTGATTTCGATTTGCAGATCGCGCCACGGCCCGACCTTGGGATCTTCGCCCGCATATTCGCGTCCCATGTTCATCCCACCGACAAAGCATCGTTGACAATCGATGATCTGAAGCTTGCGATGATTCCGGAGCGTGAATGTCCACCGGTTGCGCAACGGATGTGCCGTGCGAAACCATGCGAATTTCCCGCCCGCTTTCGTTAAGCCGGTAAAATGTGACCGCCGTAATCCGAAGGAGCCGATGGGATCGACCAGCAGTCGTACTTCCACGCCGCGTTGCGCCGCGGCAACGAGCCGGTCGAGCATCGCGTTCCCGCGTGCATCGTCTCGCCAGATGTAGAACTCGATGTGCACATGATGCCGCGCTTCGTCGATGCGCTGCGCCAGCGCCGCGAAAAATTCTCCGCCGTCCACAAGTAACCGTGTCTCATCCGCGCAAGAAATGGCGTACTCGTTAATCTTCGAGAGCAATTCGACATTCTGCCGCTCGCTGTCCGGCAAATGCCTGACCGCTGCCAGCGTATCGCTACTCACGCGGCGCTCTTCGCGCCCGCCGGATGCATCCATTTCGCGCGTTGCGCGCAGTTTTTGCCTAACGAGACGATCCGTTCCGAAAACAAAATAGAAAATGGGACCGACGTAAGGAAACAGGATCACGGCCCAAATCCACGCCAGTGTGGAAGCCGGCGGTTTATTCCGCAGCAGGATGTGAGGAATCGTCGCCCAGGTCAGCAGGTATCCAATCCAGACGATCGACCAGTGCATCGGCCGCAAGCATTACTCATCGATGCCATCCCAGCCAGTCCATATGACAAGGGAGGTATTTTGGAGGGACGGAAGCTTTCTCCGGGAGGGACGTGTTTCTGCAGGTGCTCGTGATTCCATCCCCAAAATTTCCGCGCCTGTGCACCTGCAGCTTAATTTTCCTTGATCAAATCCGCCCTTTCCGGTGCAGGATAACTGCGTGTTGCGCGATCTGCTCAGGGTAAGCAAGAGTGAAACGCGGCTCGCATCGCGGCTCGAAGCGTTTAGCGATCTCGTCTTTGGCTTCAGCCTGTCACTTCTGGCCACGCGACTCGACGTTCCAGCGCGGGCGGAAGACGTGTTCGAGCCGACGCGCTGGCTCCCGATCATCGTTACGTTTGCATTGATCTGTCGCTTTTGGCTCGAGCATTATCGCATATTTCGCCATAACTTCGTCGTCCGTTCCTTCGACATGGTCATCAATTTTATCTTTCTCTTCGCCGTCGCGGTATTGCCTTATGCCGTGCAAACTTTCCTCCGCTTCCACTTATTGCTGCAACCTTTTTCACTTTATCTCAGCGATCTTTGCCTGGTGCTAGTGACACTTTCCATTCTTCGCGTGCGTGGACTCCGTCAACGTCGCGAAAACTCGAATGACGAAACTCGTTTGAGCGATTGGAAACGTTCGGTCATCCAATTCGGCATTGTCGCGGCCTGCTTCGCTTTTCTCATCCTCCTTCAGCGACCAAACGCAAACCTGCACACTGATATGCGAGCCTTTGGTCTGTATGGCTTCCCCGTGATCGTTGTCTTATCCATCGTCGCTCGCCGGATTCGAGAATTGCCGCAGTTTCTCCGGCCAATTCAGGATGCTCAAACTGGCATTTCGTCATAAGGATAGCGTCTCGGCCGCAGACGCCTAACGATCACTTCCTCACTCTACGCGGCTTTCCGACTCGTTAGGCCTCAGTCGTTCAGCGCAGAAGGCGCCTGATATTTCTCAAACCACTCCGGCACTTCCGTATCGCTCGCGCCAAAGCGCCACTCGAGCAATTTCCATTTCCCTGCGCTACGGTGAAGAAGCGCTTCCCCTTCCCCGTCGAATGCGCCTTCTTCGTTCTCTTCGCGATATTTCGTTTTCGAATAATCGATATCGGAGCCATCCGGTCGAATCGGAACGACACGGACCAGCGCCCACTCGCCGATCACTCGCAAATGCTGCACGCGAAAGACCACTTTTTGCCCAAGATCTCTTTCGCAAGGAACGCGCAATACATCCATGATTTCTTTGCGTTCGGCACTTCCCACCGGCGGCGTATGTGGAGTTTGTGCTCGGCTACCGCTTGCGCAAAACGCCAGACCCAGCGCCGCAAGAGTAGTCCTCCTAATCATAGCTGCCTTCGTTGTAGCTGCCGCGAAGCGCGATGGAATTAATGGCGCGGAAAATGTGCGCTCGAATGCTCGTAGAACGCGCCAACGTTGATCTGATATTTGTCGTTCCCTATCTCGCCGAGAATATATCCCGCTTCCACCTCGCGGCCGAACTTGCTCCCAACCGACGTTCCATATAAAGCCCCCACTTCCCCGTGGACGTAATCGATCAATTTCGGCTTCAGTTCCACCGTCTTGTAATCCGACTCCGGCTCTCCCGGCGCGGCGGTTCTCGTTCTCGCGGAAATCTCCGCGCTCTCAACCGGCGGAAAATCGACCGGGACGGGCTCGATCCAAGTGTAAGCGTTTGTCAAAGAAAGTGGCCGCTCGTCCAGAAGCGTCAGCGCCGGGAAACCGTAGTATGCGCTATTTAACGTGCTCAAATCGAGCGAGCGGCCGCTCACTATTCTCGATTGGTCGAGTGTGAGCAGATCGGTTCGCTGCGTCGTCTGCGCCGATAAAGAAAGAGAACAGCCAAGAAAACCCGTCACCGCCAAGAGTGCCAATGCCCATTTACCCATAAGAGAATGCACAGCCGAAACACCTCCCGCGCCAGTGAAATTTTACGTGAATATGCCCGCTCGGGCCGAAGGTGGATCGAGCTCTCCGAGCTCGATGCTGACTTGACAGCGAAGCCGCGCTCATTTTAGCAACGCGCTCGGAGAGCACGTTTCACCGCCCGCGCTCAATGAAAAAGCGTGACAGCACGGCAGACGGCAGACTAAAGTTCTGCCGCATTTGGGTCAACTCTCTCCCTGCCAGCGTCTTTAGAAAGGACCAATCGTGAAAAAAAATTCCCGCTCTCAATTCGGAATCTTCCATTCGCGCTTCTTAGTCGCCTCCACACTTTGCCTCGCTGGCGTGGGTCTGGCATTACTCAGTGTCTCCGCAAATCCACCGAGCGGGGTCGCACGTTCAGGTGGAAAATATTCACGTGATTCTACGGCCGCACCGCAAATCCGTCACGGCGTTTACCGCAACCTTCCCGTGACCTATGTCGTTAAAAACGGTAAGGCCATTTACCAAGGTGATATCATCCTCGATAAAGTCGACTCCATCGATCCCCAGCACCCGTTGTCTGCTTTCGGCGTCAATTCCCTCAGCCTAGACTACAGCCAATACCTGTGGCCCCGAGTTGGTAATCAATACCAGATTCCCTACATCATCACCGCGGGAAGCGGCAATCTCACCAATCTCAATACCGCCATCACCCAGTTCAACAGCACTTTTTCCATCATCAAATTAGTCGCCCGCACGACTCAAACCGACTACGTCAACTTCTACTTCGATCCCAACGACAACAGTGCCCAAGGCGAAGCCAGCATCGGCCGCGCCGGCGGCGAACAACCCATCCAGGGCGCAGGTGGATCGTTCAATCCCTGTTCCGTCGGCACCATCCTGCACGAAATGGGACACGCCGTCGGTCTTTGGCACGAGCAGTCCCGACCCAACCGCGACACCTACATCTCGGTCAATTACGGCAATGTGGTCAAGGGCTCCTTTTACAACTACGATCAAATCTACGACGACGCCCAGCAAACCACCTTATTCGACTACGCGTCGATCATGGAATACCCGGCCTTCTCCTTCTCCCGCAATGGCGCACCCGTTATTGAATCCATTCCCGCCGGAATCCCGCTCTCGAACCCCACCGGCTACACGGCTGCAGATATCGACGGAGTCAGGCGGCTTTATGGCGATGCTCCTACCGCCGTTACTGTCACCAGCAATCCGCCGGGGCTACAGGTCATCGTCGATGGCGCGACCGTCACCACACCGCAGGTTTTCAACTGGGCGCTAAATTCCAATCATACGCTCGACATTCCTTCCGGCGTGCAGAGCAAGCCAGGGAACATCGCCAACAGCAACGTTCCTACTACCTTCTACTACACGTACGGACGCTGGAACGATTCTACCTCCGCCTCCCATGCGATCACTGTTCTACCGGGAAACGGTAACCTCGCTACTCCCGCGATATCTCCTGCGGTAACAACTTACTCGGCCAACTTCATCCAGCTGGTCCCCTACGCCACCACGATATTTCCGGCAGGCACAGGAACCGTTACCCCGTCGCCGGCGCCCCAAAGCTATCCCGGATCCGGGCTCCTTTTTTACACGGCGCGCCAGCAAGCCACGCTTACTGCCACTCCCAATGCAGGGCAAAACTTCTATGACTTCAATAATGGGCCCTTCTGGCTTGCCGGTGGCCTCGGCGCTAATCCCAAGACTTACTACGTTCCGGATACAGGTCTCACCGTTAACACTACGGTCAGGTTCTCTCCCAACCCAGTCTATACGGTAAACGCCTCGCCGAATCCATTCAGCTCTAATCTTTACATCATCGCTGACGGCGGCTACTGGTATGCGCCGAAGAACTTCTCTGCCTTCTATGATTCTGGCTGGACTTCTGGCAGCAGCCACACCTTGAGTGTGGATAACCCCGAATATCCTTATAGCTTCGCTACCCGCTATGCCTTCAACCAGTGGAGCGACGGGGCCGTTACCGCCAGCCATAGTGTCGTCCTGCCGCCCACCAGCACCACCTACACTGCGAACCTGACGCCTCAGTTCTACGTCATAGACTACGTCAACGAAAGTTGCGCCGGCTCGATCAACGTAAGTCCCTCTTCGCCCACCTTCGACGGCTTCTATCCCAGCGGCACCGCACTCACGTTTACCGAAACTCCTAATGCCGGATGGCTCTTTACCGGATGGCAATACGACTTCACCGGAACCGTGAACCCAAAAATGCTCACCATCACCGACGAAGTTCTCGTCACCGCCGACTACAACACCATCGCGACGCCGCTCAATCTTACTAGTCTTAGCCCACCCACCGCGGTTTCTGGAAGCCCCGGTTTTACGCTGACCTTGAACGGCACGGGCTTCACGCCGAATTCTCTCGTCTCTGTGAACGGAACATTCCCCGCGGTAACTTTCGTTAATAGCAGCCAACTAACTGTACCCGTAACCGCCGCATCGGTCGCGCAACCAGGAGCATTCCAAGTCTGGGTTTCTAACTTCCCGAATGGATCACCTTGCGTCGCCTTCACCGCTCTTCCGTTTAACGTCGCTAACCGCCTAACGAGCATTGTCTCACGCATGACGCACGGCGGGGCCGGGACTTTCGATATTAATCTCTCGCTCACCGGCCCCCGCGGCATTGAAACCCGCAGCAGCACTTCGCTCGGCGCCGGCAACTATACACTCGTCTTTACCTTTGCCGACAATCTTACCAGCGTTGCCAGTGCCAGCGTTTCCAGTGGCACCGGAAGTGTGTCCAGCACTTCGCTTGGTCCAAACCCGAATCAATGCACAGTGGGCCTGACGAGCGTGAGCAATTCGCAATATGTCACCGTCAACTTAAACAGCGTCGCCGATGTGGCGGGCCGCAACGGTAATGTCAGCGGTCCGCAAATGGGTGTGCTTATCGGCGACGTGAGTGGGAACGGTTCGGTTACTTCGGCGGACGTCAGCCAGGTCAAACTGCAATCCGGACAAACCATTACGGCAACAAACTTCCGCAACGATGTGAACGCCAACGGCTCGATCAGCTCCGCGGATGTTTCGCTCGTGAAGCTAAGAAGCGGCACAGCTTTGCCCTGAACGTTGCTTCCCGCATTTGCCCTGGTGGATCGAGCTCTCCGAGCTCGATGTTAAGAAATAATCGCGCTTGCGCGCAAATATCAGCAACGCGCTCGGAGAGCGCGTTGTAGATCACGCCACGCTGCGAGATGCCGGCATCGACCGAACCGACCGCGACGCCTGAAGCGTTCACGTGGTTCGCGTCGCCCAAAGTCTGGCCGGCAGGAAGTGGAAGCTGCGAAACGACACCATTCTGCCAAACTACCCGAGCCGAACGATGTAGTCGCGCCGGTACCGACAACGATGCCGTTATCGTTGGCGCTGTTCAAAAAAGACAGTAGCTACGTCCGGTCAGATTGGACAGCCCGACGATGCCGCTGGCGAGAGTCCAGGTAAATTGCCTGACTGCCTCCGGTCCGAAATGAATGGAGAACCATTTTCATGTTGTCATGCTTCGACAAGAAAAAGCTTGCTCTTGTAGAAGCGTGACACTAATATCGGGCGCGATGGACAAAGTGCGCAATGAATTGCTCCAGGGAACGCTCGATCTGCTGATCTTACGAACTCTCTCCATCGGCTCGCTGCACGGCTGGGATATCGCCAAACGGATCGCGATCGTCTCTAATGATCGCCTTTCCTTGAAACAGGGCTCGCTTTATCCGGCACTTCACCGCTTGGAAGGGCGCGGATGGATCGAAGCCGAATGGGGCGTTTCCGACGCGGGACGCAGCGCCAAATTCTATCGGCTCACCCGCGCCGGTCGCCGGGAACTCCAAGCCGAGAAGGCGCACTGGCTTTCCTTTGCTTCTGCTGTGACCAGCGTCCTCAACATGGAGGAACTCGAATGATGGCCGAACGCTTCCGCTGGCTGCGCGCAAAGTGCAGCCGCCTTTTCCGCCGCGGTAAACAAGAGGCCGCTCTCGACGCCGAGATGCAGTTTCACGTCGATCAACTCATCGCCCAATACCGCAACGATGGTATGTCTGAGCGCGAAGCCCGCCTCGCCGCGCAACGCGAGTTCGGCGCCGTCAGCGCCTATCGCGAAGAGATCCGCGATACGTGGCGTCCTCCGCAACTGGCGGATATGTGGCGCAGTCTGCGTTTCGCAGTTCGGTCGCTCGCGCGCAGTCCCGGTTTCACTCTGCTCGCCATCATTACTCTCGCCTTTGGCATCGGGGGGAACACGATGATGTTTAGCGCGTTCACTACGATCGTGCAGAAGCCGCTGCCTTATGCCGACAGCGGGCGACTTGATCGTTTTTACCGTGCCACTCCTCAAAATCCCGTCGGCAATTTTTCGCCGGCCGACTTCCTCGATCTGCAGAAAGACTCGCGTGGCTACGGTGAACTCGCCGCCTACATGCTTTCGGACACGAGCCTTTCAGAACCCGGCCAACCCGCCGAGATGGTTTCCGGCATCCGCATCACCGCCAATTTTCTTTCCGTGCTCGGCGTCGTGCCTCAGCTCGGCCGCGATTTCCGGCCGCGCGAAGATCTTCCTGGAAACGATCGCGTCATTGTTATCAGTCAACGTTACTGGCAGAAGCACTTCGGCAGCGAGCCCGACGTCATCGGCCGCACCATTCGTGTCGATGGCGAACCTCACGAAATCGTGGGCGTATTGCCTGCTTCGTTCAACGACTGGCGCCACCTCGGCTGGGTCGATTTCTTTCGGCCACTTGCTTTCGACAAAGAAAAATCCGCCGACCGCCACAGCACGCTGCTTCGGATCATCGGTCGACGTTCCAGTAAATTACCCCGCGCCGAAGCCGACGGCTTTATCGCCAATTTCGGAGCGCACCTTGCGGCCGACTTTCCTGAGGTCAATGCCGGCACGACCTGGCGCACAGTTTCGCTGAACAAGACGGTCCAGGGAAAGAGCGCCGGCAGCATGCTCAAAATGTTAATCGGCCTTTCCGGATTCGTGTTGCTCATCGCGTGCTCGAATCTCGCGAACCTTCTCCTTGCTCGCACGATGACGCGGGCTCGCGAGTTCGCGGTGCGCTCTGCCCTTGGCGCTTCGCGCGCGCAGTTGCTGCGACCTTTGATCGCCGAATCCCTTTTGCTAGCTCTCGCCGGCGGCCTTTGCGCGATGCTCGTAGCGCAATGGGGCGCGGACTGGCTTTCTTTTCGATCCATCGGCGATAACGGCGAACGCGTCATTCTCACATTCGACTGGCGCGTGTTTGGCTGGGCGCTTGTCGCCTCAGTGCTAACTGCTGCCGCCTTCGGCCTCGCGCCTGCCCTCTTCGCTTTGCGACTCAATGTAAATGACACGCTAAAGAGCGGCGCACGCGGCATGACTGGAGGTCGCGGTCATCAACGGTTTCGCCACATGCTCATCGTGGGCCAATTTACTCTAGCGATGATCTTGCTTGCGGGCGCCGCGCTTTTCATCCGTGGTCTTGATGAGTTAAACCACCGGCGTGCCGGCTGGGAGTCCGACCACCTTGTTACCGGAACTATCGTGCTCCCCGCCGCCAGCTACGGCGATCCCGACAAGATCAACACCTTCCATCGCCTTACCGTGGAACGACTCCAATCCATTCCCGGTGTCGCATCGGCTAGCATCTCTTCCTTCACGCCTTTCTTTAATTGGGGTGATGTCCGCAAATACCTCGTCGCGGGCCGCGAGCTTCCCAAGCCGGGGCACGAGCCGGCTGCCGTCGTCAACAGCATTAGCTCACGTTACTTCGACACGGTCGGCACGCGCGTGCTTGCCGGGCGTGCCTTCAACGAGCGTGATACTCTTGGCTCGCCGAAGGTTTTTATCATCAGCCAGACCATGGCTACAGGATTGTTTGGGAAGGAGAACCCGATTGGCCAGCGTCTCACCCAAGCCGACAACACCAATCGCCAATGGGGCGAAATCGTCGGCGTAGCGGCCGATGTAAAATCGGTTACGCCTGACCCCGGGCCGGTCACATTCCAGCTTTACCAACCCATGACGCAGGAGCCACGGCAATATGATGAGATAGCTGTGCGTACCGCCAGCGTCGCGCCTTCGGTCGTCATCGATAACATTCGCAACGCGATGACGGCCCTTAACCCGGATCTGCCCGTGCGCGATCTGCAGACAGCCGATGCCACGATCGATCGCGCTAACTACCAGGTCGCCATCTTGCGCGACATGCTTACTGCGTTTGCGCTGCTCGGGCTTGGTCTCGCCTCGTTAGGTATTTATGGAGTCATCGCGCGGACCATGACTCAACGCACAAGCGAATTCGCCATTCGCTTCGCCTTAGGAGCATGTGTTAAGGACATCACTCGTATCGTTCTTACTTCCGGAGTGAAACTGGCCGTGATCGGATCCGCGCTCGGTCTGCTCGGCGCGGTTGGCGTTTCACGGCTCCTTGCCGCCGGTAACCCCGGCATGCAGCTCAACAGTCCGCCCGTGCTAGCCGGCGTCACTCTTCTACTCATCGCCGTCGCCCTGATCGCCTGTTGGCTCCCCGCCCGCCGCGCCGCGCGCATCAACCCCATCGACGCTCTCCGCGCGGAGTGAAGACTATTCCCTTTTTCCCTGTCCGACCGCTCGCTCAATCGGCATAAAGTTTACCCGCCGCGGCGGGAATTCCGCCTTTCCTCTCCCCTCACCCCTTCGTTTTCCCCGAACCGTAAATCGCGCCGACAACCACACCGGTCCCGATCATCTCGATCACACCGCCTAGCGTCCAAAGCATGAGCAACTTCGCCGGAAACGGTTGCACCGCGTAGATCATCATTCGCGCGCCGATTGCCAGCAATTCCAGCATAAGGCCGAGCCGAATTCCCGCCGCGATTCCCCCACCGGCGAAACCGCTCGCGTAGATCAGCACAAACGCCAGCGCCAGAATCGCCTGGCCGATGATGATCCAGTGAAACAGAGCCATCGTTTCAGCCTCCGGCCGGAAAAGATCCCGCACCTCGGCATGCGTGCCACGGAGCAATATCCCGTTGTAGACCCAGCCCCAGACGAAAATGAAAACAAAGGCGACAACGAACGCGAGAAAGAATCGTTTTATGTTCATGTGAAATATCTACCGAGTTTGATCCCAGCAGTCGACGCAAAACCCCAGCCGTTCCGGTCGCGCTGCGCTGCGGCAGCCTTCCTGGTCGCCTAGGGCCTAGTATGCTGCCAGAGTTACCGACTCGGCCGCACGTGTCTTCCCTTTCGCTTGCGCCACTATCTCCAC
Organism: uncultured Verrucomicrobiae bacterium; assembly: GCA_963803315.1. Lineage (GTDB taxonomy): Bacteria > Verrucomicrobiota > Verrucomicrobiia > Chthoniobacterales > UBA10450 > JBBQFI01. The sequence goes on from CAWDLY010000014.1 coordinate 116,950, forward strand.
CTGGCTCGCGGTCTTCCACGCGCCCAGCGTTTCCGGATCGCCCTTGAACACATTGTGAAAGATCGCATCGAACGTCTTCACCGCGGCCTTGATCGCCTTCAGAGACTCCGGGACCGTCGCTCTCGCACCCGCTTGTGGCACCAGCGCTTTGCCATGATCGACTTCGCCGCCTTGAAACGCTTCCGCGGCCATCAACAACCTTGACGACGGGACCCTTCCCATCCCATGCGCGGCAAAATCCGTGTCGAGCCCGAGATCCAGGATCGCTTGCGCCATCAAGTGCGTTTGCGTCTTCAGCTCCTCATCACTGCTGCCATGCGGTATGCGAAACCGATCCATGATCTCTGGCTTCTGCTGTTCTTCCGCAATCGCGGCTGCCGTGCGATTCGTATCGCATAGCAACTCCTCCAGATCGTGCCGGGTCGTTGATTTCGCGCCGGTTCCTTCATTGAGACCGCCCCCCATCTTGATCGCTTGTTTGCTGCCGAGAGCGGTAATCGCGTCTCCCTGTTTCATTTTGATTCGCGCGAACGTCGTATCCACGGCTGTCGTGGGGTTATGATCGAACGAGCTCACCTTCGTTTGCGCGCACGCATGTGCCTCCACATCCATTTGGTGATGCGGACTCGTCAACTTCGCGCCAGCCTCTTCATTAAGACCGCCAGCCACCCGGATCGCTTCCTTGCCGCCGAGCGCGGTGATTGCGTTATCCAGCTTCGTTTTGGTTTGCGCGAACATCGTATCCACGGCTGTCGCCCGGTTATGATAGAACGAGCTCGACCTCGTTTCCACGAACGCCTGCACCTTCACGCCCATCTGAGCGACTTTTACCTGGCCATCAGTCATAACTTCTTAAGCTCGGCTAGTTTCGAGTTAAGAGCTGTCTTGGGGGACCGCGAGTTACTCATTATGAACAGATGCCGACACGCGTCGCCGTTCAGCTCAATTTGTTAAGAGCTAAAGCAGCATCAATTGTTCCGTTGTACGGAGATTATGTGGAGATCTTTGGACAGTTCGTGATCAAATTTCACTGACGCCATGCAAGGCGACCAGCCAGCCTTTGATTCTGAATTTCAGCTGTCAGCTTTTCAGCTTTTCCCTAAAGCGCTCCGCGCTTTACTCCGCCTTCATGTCGGTATGAAACGCTATCCGCCAATCGTTTCCTTCCTTCTTCCATACCGAGGCCGCATTAATCTTCCCGGAAATGTCCTTTCCTTTCTGCGTGCCTTTGATGGTTGCATGATAACTCACCAAAGCGGCGTCATTATCGATGAACACCACATCCATTTTGCCGAGCGTGACGGATTTGAAATCAAGCGTTCGCACTTCGGCTGCTTCTTTGCTCGCTGTATTAATCGTGTCCGAATAAACGCCGCGAAAATCGAGGGCCAGAAGTTTTTGGAACGCATCAAAGTTCTTGTCCTTGATCAACTGCCAGGCGTTTTTTTCCGCCGTAACGATCTTCCCGCTGTCCGGCGAAGCCAGAGCGCCAGCGGTCAGCGCAAAGAATGTGATTGCTGCAATGCTTAATAGTTTTTTCATGGGTTCCTCTTTCGTCAGGTTACTAAGAGAGACTAAATCGGAGCGGACTCGCCCGGTCAATCCCATTTGCCGGGCAACGCTCGCTCGAGCGGCACGGCATTATGTCTGGGCCGATCCGGTCTTATCATCGCGTAGCATTCATGTTTATTTCTCAGCGCTGGACTTGCGCCCGAGATCAAACTATTCTCGATCTGTTCTGGGGGGAACAAACGCCGCCTCTCACGTTCCCTCGAATATGAGGGGCGGCGGATTCTCTTGCGGTTAATCGCGTTGGCACCGCCGCACTATTCTGCTTTCCTATTTTCCTGATTCATTCCGCGTTTCAGCTTCTCAGAATCTTCCCCCTAGTCGCGTGAGGCGCGAGCCTTTTACGCGATTCAGAATTTCAGCTTTTTCTTCTCACCTTTGCCGTCTTCGCCACACCCGGCATGAAATCCTCCCGCGCGATCCAACCCGCACCCACCACCGCATAACGCACTTTGTCTTTAATGTTCAATCCATTTGAATCGCGCTCATCGCAAGGAAATCGCGCGCCGCGAAGCTTCCGTTCGTCTGGCGCTGCTTCGTTCGAGTTCGTCCCGAATTTTTTCCCGGTCGAAATGTTCAATTGAATGTCCGAATGGGCTGGGTTTGTTCGTTGTCTCTCTGAACAATCAATCTCAGCAAGGAACCAGTCATTATGAAAACAGCCACGAAATCCTCCGTTAAGCCGATCCCGGATGGAATGCACAGCGTCACGCCGCATCTCATCTGCGCCGGAGCGGCCGATGCGATCGAATTCTACAAGAAAGCATTCGGCGCGGCCGAGCTCTCACGCATGCTGGGTCCCGATGGGAAAGTGATGCACGCCACCGTCCGCATCGGCGATTCCGTCATCATGCTCAACGACGAAATGCCCGATTGGGGCACGCTCGGTCCGAAGTCTCTCAAAGGTTCGCCCGTCACCATCCATCTTTATGTCGAGAACGCCGATGATTTCTTCAATAGAGCTGTACGCGCGGGTGCGAAAGTCACGATGCCACTCGACGACATGTTTTGGGGCGATCGCTACGGCAAGCTTGAGGATCCGTTCGGTCATCAATGGTCAATCGGCACGCACATGCGCGACGTCAGCCCCGACGAGATGCAAAAGGCGATGGAACAAATGGGCTGAGAGCCACCTCAGCAGATAGGTAGAGGCGGTTCAGCCGAACCGCCCGCGAACGCCAATCTGGCTCGCATCGGTTGAGATCAATCTTCCTACCCAAGTCGGATTGGGAAGAAAATGCCCGCGCCGGTAAAACGCGGGCATTTTCATTTCCAGCGCTTCCGTGGATTCGACTGCGCGCTGCTCAGTTTGGGAGGTGGGCGACGCCAGAACTACACGTCGTCCTACCGGGCTCTCACGGCTTACCATGGCTAACTCGCATCGGCTTTAGCTGCAAATTCCGTGCCGTTGCTAATCCGCCAATGTCGCTGAACGCCAAACGCCCCTGATGCCTCCACAATCGTCACCTTCTTGATTGACTTCCCTCCGCGCTTTCTATAAGGCTGAGGGCCGTGAAGAATATCCTCCGGTTCCTTGCGTTCTCTTTGTGTCTTTGCGGATTGGCCCCTTTGAGTCATGCGGATTGGGGCGGCACAGCCCAGACCATTGCCGAAGATCCCGATGGCGGCCGAATGGAAGACGACCAAGGCGGACCTTTCACGCTCATCGCCACCGCCCACGCCGAATTCTCCTTCCCTGGCGGCTACTCCGCAACGGCGGATGCGAGCTACAACGGCCCGGTATTGCGCGCCACCACCTCTGCACAAGTACCCTCCTTCACCGGCGTCGTCTTTGATGCTACCTCCAGGCTCACCTGGAGCGATACCCTCAGCGTCTTTTCAAATAATCCCATCATCCACGGCGGCGATTTCGAATGCTCCTTATACTTCGATGTCCACGGGACGGTCGGAGCGGGCGGCGGCGCCTCCTATGGTTTTAGCATCGCTGACAGTAATCCCAAGGATGGCGGCTCCAGCGGCACCGAGCGCGACGTCCCCGGGAATTACTTCGATACCTTTATCATCGCACTAGGCCCTTCCGAGATCTCGCACTTCCTTACAGACGGCCTGGACTTGACCGAATACTTGAACACCCACGATCAAGCCGGAGTCAACTCTTCCATCCTCGAAAGCATGACCGATTTCCACGATACCGCCGATCTCGCCAGCATCACTTTCCGCGACAACATGGGAAATCTGATTACCGACGTTACCGTCACTGGCGAATCCGGCGTCAGCTATCCGATTGATGCCGTCGTCCCCGAACCCAGCACCGTAGCTCTTTGTTTGAGTGGCGGGCTGCTTGCAGCACTCGTTAGGTTCCTCCGCCGCATTCCGATTTCCTAATCTGTGGAGCGCAGGCTGCTAGCCTGCAATGCACTCGATGCCGCCAGAAAGCAGATCGATGTCGAATGCTCCGGCAGCCCCATGCGAGGAATCTCTTACCATTCTCGTCCCGAATCGTACCGTGTTTGATGCATTAAGAGATACCTCGACTTCGCTCGACATGACAATTCGCCCGACGGAGCGGCCGATCCACCTCGATAGGTTTATGCCGCCTCAGGGTCGAGGCGATGGCCGACGAAGATTTTGAAAAGGAGAAAGCAAAATCCCGCGCCCGCAGCGAGACCGGCGTGGAGTAACCAGAAGGTCGTGGTCGGCATCGTCTCATAGAAACCGCCGATCCAGCCGACGAGACTATTGGCCGCAAAGAAGGCCAGATAATAGAGCCCGATGATCGTGGCATTGATTGCCTTCGGCGCGACCTTGGCGAACAGAGCGAGACTCACCGGCAACAGATGAGCGAAACCGATGCTATTGAGAAAGTGGAAAGCGACCGGCCAGAAGAGTCCAATCTTTTGTCCCGCACCCTGCGTCGCCGCGGCGAGGAAGAGACAAAGCATGCCCGCGATCGAGAAGACCGAGCCGATGATGATCTTGGTGATCTCATCGGGCTCACGCCAATGCTTCCCATACCAACGATAAAAGAGTGCGACAAGCGCGAGGAAGGTGACACTGACAATGGCATCGAGCGTGACGAGCCAGGTCGTCGGCAATTTCTTGCCCATGAAAACGAGATCGAACTGCTGATCGCCCCAGACGAGGTAGGCATTGAAAATCTGGTTGTTCGGCACGATCGCGATGGCGAGCACCGGAATGAGTAGGACAAGTGCGATCACCGCGCGCCAGTCGCGGGCCGTGAGTTTCGCGCGCGGTACAGCAACCATGGCGCTGTTGTTGTCGCTCTCATCTGTGCGCAAGTATTTCTGGCCAGAAAGATAAATCCCGATGGCGAGAAGCATGCCGACACCGGCCGCGGCGAATCCATAATGCCAGCCACAAACTTCGCCGAGCGTGCCAACAATCAGCGGCGAAGCGATCACGCCCGCATTGATGCCGAGGTAGAAAATCTGGAAAGCATCGGCACGGCGGAGATCTTCGGGTTTATAGAGCGAGCCGACCTGGCTGGCGATGTTTCCCTTGAACATGCCGCAACCGAGGATGAGGCAAAGGAGCGCGAAAAGAAATGAACCCTCGAACGCCATGAGAAAATGGCCGGCCGCCATCGTCAACGCGCCGAGTAGAACAGTACGACGCCGGCCGAGCACGCGGTCAGCGAGAAACCCGCCGAAGATCGGCGTTAGATAAACGCTCGCCGTGTAAGTACCAAAAATGGCGGAAGCGAGCGCCTGACCGGTCAGCCCGCCATAGAGACGGCGAAAACTATCGAAGGCCACGACATGCTCGATGCGCCCGGGCAACAGGAGATACTTGACCATGTAAAGAACGAGCAGCGCCTGCATCCCGTAGTAAGAAAAACGCTCCCACGCCTCGGTGAAGGCGAGGTACCAAAGCCCGCGCGGATGCCCCAGGAAATCCGGCACATGATCTTCGCCGACGAGCGGCGCGGCATCTTCTGGTTCAGCAACAGCGGTCATGCGGCCCGTAGATTAAAGGGAACACAGATGGCGTCGAGCAAACGTTAAGCGCTTCGTTGAGTCTTCCCCAATCAAAGGTGGATCCGAGCTCTCAGAGTTCGACGTTCGGTCTGTCATTCCGAGCGGAGTCGCCTGCCGCGCTGTAGCAAAGAGAAAGCGGGAGGAATCTCTTACGATTCTCAGAAGAAATAAATCAGGAACCCACGTCCGCCGTTCGGACGGACTCGCCGTGGCGAGAATCCAGGAAAAAGAATTTTACTTAAGAATCTCAGACTTTCGGAATTTCAGGTTTTCACTTTCAGTTTTTCTCTAGGAACCAATAACCATTAACGCGATGCTCCGCTTCGTCAGCTGCCCATAGTCGCGTGTGGCGCCAAGCCTTTTACGCGATTCAGAATTTCAGCGGTCAGCGTTCCCCTCTCACCTTTTTCGTGTTTTCCTGCTTTCCTAATTCCTTTGCCATTCCGCATTTCTAGTGACCCGCATAAAGTTTACCCGTCCTGGTCGCCGTGGAGACCGCGGCGGGCATTCCGATTTCCGACTTCCGCATTTGATCGGTTCCGCATTCCCACCTTTCCCCTCCTTTTCCTCTTGCGTGTCGGTCTCCTTTCTGGTTGAAACCTTGCCATGAAACCCCCGTTAGGCAGGCGCCTCGCCTCGCTCCCGTTCCCTTCAGCAAGGAACATCGTTGTTAGTCTTGTCGTTATCTTTGTCGCCGTTTTCCGCCTCCAGGCCCGCGCGGACGTTTACACCACTGGCGTTGCTCTTAATTTTGCCGGCGCCGCAGGAAATGTATCGGCCTGGACCCAACCCAATCTTGGCGGTGATGGAGCAATCGTTTCGCTTACGATTGACGACAACTTTGAACTAAGACCGACGGCTTACAGCGTTGGTATCGGGCACGTATGGTACAGCGTTATGCCCGGCACCATCATCGACCCGGGATTCACAGCGAGCGCCCCGCCTTTCGTCAACGCTTTTACAGGATACCTCGGCGGCAGAATTCAATTGGTCGTCGGTCAAAGCTTTCTTCTTGGCTTTTGGCTTGATGCAAATGGCAATGGCATGCCCGGCTTGGGGGATCGCTTTGGTTGGGCTAGCTTCACCTACAGCCCTTCCGGGATAAGCCTCATCAGCAGCGCCATCGAAAGCACCGGCACAGGAATCATTGCCGGGACAACCACCGCCGTTCCCGAACCATCCACACCGATTTTTCTGGTAACAGGATTCGCCGCCCTCATCTCCTTCGTTTTAAAAGCGCGACCGAGCCCGCTCGCGCAACGTGTCGACCGCAAGCTTTGATTCCTGTTGTTTCCTTGATGCTTCGCTTTCCCGCCTCACGTGCTATCCTGCAAGAAATGACCGCCTCGCAAATCATCGATGAGATTAAGCACCTCACTCCAGAGGAACAGGCGTGGTCCGTTTTGTCTATGAGCTTGATGCCGGCGGAAGCTTAGCGGTCCGGAGCTCTCCGCGTTGACAGAGCGCCTGGTCCAGACAGAAGATCCGGTAGAAGCCTCGCGCGTTCGCGAAAGCATGATCAAGGGCTTTTACGGCATCGGAAAAAAACCTGTCCTGGTCGAAGAAAGGTCTTCACCAGCTCGCGCCTACTCAGGACCGCTCCTGAGAAGCGCGCGTTCAGCCCGTCCGCGTGAAGTTTACTCGCCGCGGCGAGCATTTTGAACTCTCCGCCTAACAAGGCTGGTCGAGGCTGAGATTCCAAATTGGCTGGCGCGTCCTACCGCCGCCGGATTCCCGCGAAACCGCCGCATAGTAAACGCATCGAGCTCAAAAATACGCGCGCAAACCGGTCGCTTCCTAGGTTCGCGGCACGGTGCCTCATAGTCGCGTGAGGCGCGAGCCTTTCTTGACTCGCCGAAGCCTTGGCGAAGGTGGTTACGCGATTCAGCTTTTCAGCTTTTTCCCCGGAGCCCGATAACCAATCTCCGATAACGCGACCTCGCTGCCGCATTCCCCGTTCCGAAATTTCCGATCTTTGGAGCTTGGATAAAGTAATCACCTTGCTATGAATGTCCCATGCTTCTCCTGAAACGTTTGCTAACGTCGTGTGTTCTATACATCGTTGTATTGTTCGTAGTGCTAATCGCTGTCGGAATGGTCGCAGGCGCACATGGAGGGGTAAACCGTCCGATTGGGAAGAACTCACGCGCGTATGTGGTGGGATACGAGGCCTCGCGACGATATGGGGCGATCGTTTTCCTAAGCGTTCTAGGTGTCCCAGCGTTGGTTGCTGTAACGATTTCCTTTGTCGGGTTTCTTCCGTGGTGCAAGAAATGAACCATCAGCCCTGAGATCGATCCCTCGCAGCTGAGGAAGGAAAAAGCTTAGCAAACCTGCGATCCAGTCTCCGATCTCTGACATCTGATCGGTGCAGGTTCAAGACATAGGTAACACTTGAGGGGCAGGGCGGCTAAACAATGAGCCACCATGCCATGGAAGAAAAGTGAACCTATGGAAGAGAGAATCGAGTTTGGATTGAAAGCGATGCAGACGCTGAACTTTCGGGCGTTGTGCCAGGAGTATGGGATCAGCGCCAAGACGGGATACAAGTGGAAGGAGCGGTTTTTACGAGAAGGGATAGCGGGGATGGGGGAAGAATCGCGTCGACCCAAGAGCAGCCCGGAGCAATTAGCCGAAGAAAAGGTGTGCGAAATTGTGCGTTTGAAGCTGGCGCACGTTGCGTGGGGGCCGCGCAAGATCCGCGAGTTATATTTACGCCGTCATGGCGAAGCGGCCAGCGAAAGCACCTTTAAACGAGTGCTGGAACGAAGCGGACTCACTCAGAAGCGGCGTCGGCGGCGCGCGCTGGAGTCAGGCCGATTGAGCAGCGCTCGAAAAGGAGCCACGCCCAACGAAGTATGGACGGTGGACTTTAAGGGTTGGTGGAGAAGCTGGGGCAAACCGTGTGAACCGCTGACGGTGCGCGATGAGTACAGCCGCTACGTCTTGTATCGCATTCTGGCGAAGGCCTGCCTTGATTTGGCTCTCTGCTTCGATGTTCCCGCCACGGCGGGTAAACTGTGTTCGATGTTGGATGTTCGATGTTTTCCAATTCCTCTGCCTTGCAGCTGAAGTTTACCTTCCTTGATTTGCGCGAGGCTCATTTCGCCGTTTCCATCCCCACGCGACTATAGCTGCCTTGCTGTGTCGAGTCAGTGAGCTATCCGACAATGCCGCGTGCTAACTGTAATAACTTGCGCACTGGTTAGACCAGTGAGATTGATGGTAACAGTTGGGCTCCCGCTGCCGCTGCTGCCGGTAACCGATCCCGCGCCCGCAACCGACGCGTTAGCCAAAGTAACCGAAGTGCCGAAGGTAAAGACCACCTGATGATCGCCATTCGCGCCGCCGCTGCGACATTCGATGCCGGGATTGCCCGTGAGCGGTAGATTGACATCAAAGGTTCCGCGCCGCCATGGATCTTCCTGGAGACGACCTGCGTTGGCGAGGAGCGAGCCATGCCCCCCGCCAACGCCGAATTTATTCGCGGCTGCGCCGCTGATCAGACCTTACGGTAACGCCGTGCCCGATTTGAGTTTGACCGCGGAAAGATCCGTTCCGTTAATCGCGCCGTTGACGACGACGTCCTCTCGGAAGTTTGTGGCGTTAGCTGCCTGGCCTGACTGCGATTTGGTCTGGGTAACATCCGTACCAGTTACGCTTCCATTGCCTGAGGTATCGCCATTAAGCACGCTCATCGGGACAACCACGTCGCCCATGTTTACGCCGTCATTAACGCCTGACAGAGTGACGATGATGGTCTGAGCGTTCGTGACGCCGGTAAGGTTAACCGTGACGACATTGCCCGCCACAATAGGACTGCCAGAAACACTGCCCGTGCCAGTGGTCACGGAGGCGCTGCTGACAGTTACCGGATTGGCAAAGGTAACGACGATCTTGTGATCGGTTCCCGCGCCCTGACCATTCCGGCATTCGATTCCCGGTGTGCCGCTCAGTGGTAGCGGAATATCGAAATCACCCGCCGCTCCATGTGTTTTACGCGAAACGGCGCTAGAAGGTACTGGAGCCGGGGCGCAGACTGGTATCGCATAAGCGCGCGAAACATTCTGCACAGGAGCGGGATTCGCGCAGAAATCCTGCGTAACGAACCCGCTGGCTCCTTGTACACCAGACACAAAGTTGTGAGTGGCTCCAGTCGCGTCAATCGCGCTAAGGATCACGTCAAAGCGCTGGCTAGTCCCGACCGAATTCTCATACAGCCGTGCTTCGAAATTTTGCCGCACTGCGGTGTTGTAAGTTACGGCGCGCCATTCGATGTTGAAGATTCGATTGGGCGCAACCCCGGAGACCGAGGTGAAGATGCCGCACACTCCGCCCGGGAAACCCGAGCAGCCGGTCTGAGAATCGGTACGCAAATCCTGCCATAGCGGGAAGATGGTGTAATCGTATGGGCCTTGGTTAGGCGGAGCCGGCAGACACGCTGTTTGATAGCCAAGGGTCTCATTCACAACCACGAAGTCGAGGCGCCCGTTGGAATTTACATTAACCGAGTTATAGGTGTTGCCGTACAGTTTGAATGGGAACGGCAACGCGACCGACGTGTCCCCATCATCCGTGTGGTTTCCAGTGTCCGTCGTGCCCGCCACGATTGGATCGGCTCCCGGGGTTATGACGTATTGGGTGGGAGGGCAGCCCTGGATGGTGTAATTTCCGGTAAAAGCAGCGCCCGGGTTACCTGCTTGATCTGTGATCGCCCCGGCGGGAATGCTCGCCGTCAAACTTCCGCCGAAGGTGCTACCGATCGTGAAGCGGGCCGTCGTGTTTCCGGCAAGAACGGTAACCCCAGTTACGCTGGCACCAGCAGTGCCGCTTAGCGTCAGATCGCTCGTTTGGACCGAGGCCGGATCGACAGCCTCGTTGAAATGCACGTCATACATGTACGTGTTCGGCGCTGCCGGAGAGAACTGGCCACCAACCGGCGGGAGAGTCGAAGTCACCTGAAGCAGAAGAGCATCGTAACGGAACGTGCAAGTAAAATCCAAGTTCCCCTGGTTGTCGGAAACCCGGTTAAAGGCGCCAGCAGCGATATGCATTGTCTGCACGCCTTGCGCTGTTACCGGCGAGCTATTGAAGTGGAACGTTATCGTCGCGTTACCGTTCGATAGAACAAAGTTATCCGCTGGAGTCCCATTAACGCTGAAATCGCTCGCCTGAACGGTTCCTGGAGTTACTGGGTCGGTCAGGTTGACAACGAAGTCAGTTGGCTGGGAAAAGACTACGCTGCTGCAGCCGGGGTTGGCGGTGGTTACGGAAAAACCAACCAGCTCCCTATCGGTGAAAGCGTCCTGCTGAGATGAGCCACCAATGGCCACGCGCCCGTCAGTCCATGAAGTGACGTGCCTCGTGGCTACCGCGGAACCGTAATCGTAGTCGCCCGCGTAGGTTGCTTGAACTCCGGGATCGTTTTGGGCGGGGAGTGGACTAACAACGTCCGAGAGCGCGTCGTCTGGCAGCCAGTTGGCGCCGTTGTCGTTAGACTTTCGCGAGTATATCCGATAACACGGAACGCCTGGGTTACCACGCGTGCAGCTCGCACTGTCGCGCGCGTCATACCATGTGGCGAACAGAGTGCCAGTCGGGCTAACTGAAAGGTTAGGCTGCCATTGCGGTCGGGTGGTCGCGTCGCTATTCAGCTTAAACGGCGCGGCAAAAGTCGCACCGCCATCGGTGGAACGAACGTAATAGACGTCGCCAGCGTCACTGCCAGCGCCGTGCTGGGCATAGACCAGGGAAACGACGTTGTTGAAGGCAGCGGGCTCGCCCCAGCCTTCGTGCCGCCAGTAGCCGCCGCCATCGCTAAACATACAGGCGAAGTAGGTGCTGCCGGTGCAAAGGATGACCCCTGGTCCGGCTGACCCCGGACCGGTGTAGGGGTGGCTCCACGTGTTACCGCCGTCAGTTGATTTGAAGATATGGTTGACGTTAGTGTGGGGGAAGCCGCCACCGCCTTCGTTCATGCCAGCGAGGTACACCACCCCGTTGCCCGACATGTCACCTGTGACCTGCACGTCGCGGATGAAGGGGCTGGCGGGTGCAACCGTTATGGGAGCGTGCCATGTGGCGCCGTTATCAGACGAGTAGGTGGCAGTGAGGGCACTGCTGTTGCCCCACGTAATATACATGCGCCCATAGAATGGCGAAGCCGGGTTGTTATCAGCCCAACCAGATTCTCGATCGTCGCTAGAGGCGTTGTGAACGCAAAAATGTGTCCAGCTGGCAGCATTCGCAGGAGTAGAGGACTTATACCCACCGAGTCCCTGAGAGCCGCAGGTTGTATCAAGCCACACGGTAAACCAGGTACCGGTTGGTTTGTTGTACAGGGCAACCGGATCGCCCACAGTGCCTGAAAAAGGGCTTTGACCGCCCGCAGTAGTGAGGCGAGTGAAGGTCGTCCCGCCATCGGTGGAAATCGACGCGCCGGAGATATTGATTGGGGTCTGGTTCCGGCCTCGCGAATCGTTGTAGGCCACGAAAATCTGGTTAGGATCATCCGGATTAACCGCAGTATATGTTTCCGACTGGGTAATGTTCGGGGAGGTCTCGGTGCCGGTGACCAGGTTAACGTCGGACGCGCCAAACATGAGTGGCGCGAAAAGTTTCTTAACAGCCTGTACAACTTTGCCAAAAGAAGAAGCGCCTGAGCCTCCTTCTGACTGGCCGCACGCAATCATGATCGCCTGGGCTCGGAAGTTCTCCTGCCTGTCGATTCCCAACTCCCGAATCTTTGAACAGTCAAACCCATTAGGAACGAGCGGGTCATGAGAGTTAGTGATGACGATATTCTTCGGCCCTTGTGCGAACGCAGAGAACGCGCCAAAGCCAGCCAGCGCCAGACAGGCGCCGACCAGAACTATGAACAGACCGATTAAGACACGTGGATTAAGGAAGGCCGACTGTGAGGCGGATTTTTTTTTCATTAGTGGTTAGGTAGTTTTGAGGTGGGTGAAATTTGAAATTACCGAATGTGAGTGTCTGCTTATGGTGAGGTTAGATTCATGCTACTTTCCGCGAACTGCCTTGAATGTGCCGTGCTTCGATGGTCTGTCTCCGCCGAGAGAGGAGAATTCCATCTCGCCTGTTATCAGGTCCGCTGTTTCAAACGTTCCTTTGAGAACCAATGTTCCCGCATCGCGGCCGACGTTACCGATTGGAAATTCAATGGGGCCAGAGAACGTTACGGAGTTTCCTTCGCCCCGAGTCCACTTTGCCTCCGCACGCTTGGCGCCCTCCCAGTGGGTCGATCGTGGATCGAGCAGCAGCAAAGATCCCTTTCCGCCGGCTTGACCATCAAACTGCAGTGAATACTGGTTCGCATTTGCGAAGGTGATCTCTACGTTCCATCTGCCAATGACGTTCGGAGACTGCGCCAGGGCCGAGGCGACGCAGCAGGCCTGAAAGATCATGATCGGAATCAAACGACAAGACATAAACCCACTTACGTGCACCTACCGCCGGAAGCCACACCGGGCAGGAAACGCGCCGCAGGCATCGGGACCACGCTGGTCCATGCCCGTCTTTACATTATATTGGTAGGTCGTGTTCAGTATCGTTGTGCGCTAGAAAGATAAGACGCGCACGTTATCGCAGCGGACGACGAATGTGTCACGCATTTTCCACGAGTATTACGGAAATGTAATGAAGCTAAGCCGCTGATCCCCGGGCGGAAGCGTTTCTGTGGGCAACTTCGTCTCGCCTCGCGAAAGTGCCGGTTAAGAGTCGTTTCGCCGTTTTTTTACGGCGGTAGGGCGTGACGGCCCGTCGCGCCGATGAATTCCTAGGGAGCGGTCGCCGCGGCAACCTGGTAAAGCGCCCTCGCTTTCACGAACTTGGTTGCTTCTTCCGGAACGCGCCGTCAAAAGTTGACGCTCACTCCCCCAACGACCATCCAGCTCCCTAACGAAGAGCGGTACCGGATTTTGACTTAACCAACGAGACATCGCTCGCGTTAATTGTGCCGTTGGCATTCACATCGGTTCGGAAATTACTGCTCGTCACGGGCGATCCAACCCCGTCCTTGGTCTCGGCCACATCCGTCGCGTTGACGACGCCATTGCCGTTGGTGTCTCCGACGACAACGGTCATGGTCACCGGCGTGTCGGGTAAAGTCTGTAAGAACTGATCGGCCACGCCGCTCAAAGTAACCGTGAGCGATTGCGGAGTAGTCACGCCAGTCAAGTTAACTGTGAGCGTGTTTCCCGAAGCCGTGGGCGTTCCCGAAACACTGCCCTTACCGCTCGTCACGCTGGCGTTGCCGCTCTCGATGTTATTGCTAAACGTGAACACGAGCGTGTAATCGCCGCCCGCGCCGTCACTTCGGCATTCCACTGCGGGAAGAGTAATATCAAACGGGCCCGCGTCGCCGTGCACTTTTCTGGAAACGGTCGAGGTCAGTTGCATCGCCGGGAACGGCACTTTGAAGGCGTAGACCTTGTTATTAGCCGCGACGTATATGCGCCCGCGTGCGGCAATCCCGGTATTCCACTTGATAGTGCCGGTCATTAGTTCGTTTGCTCCGCCGCCGGCATAAACTACCGCTCCAGTATCGCCGTCGTAACCGTTTAATCGCTGCGAACCGCCGGCCCCTACGCACCAGATAATCGTGTTATTTGTTCCATCAGTGGTTGTGACGAAGGGAGAGCCTTCGCCGGCCTGCGTCATCAGCCATGCGCTGCTCATCGTGGGCGGGCTGCCGGCATTAATTCGATAGGCCACCAGCATGTTGCTCGTGCCGGCGCGGAATGTGAAATACGTGCCCATGCTCGTGTGATAGGTGCAGGATGATTGTCCTCGGAGCGTGGAACTGGAAACGCTCGCCGAGGCGACTGGCGTCGTAATGCCGCCGAGATTGTTGCGATCGATCAAATACGCATTTCGATCCTTGCCTAACGCGAGCACAAGTTGAGACGGCGTCGCGCCGGGCACATCGATCAGCATTGCACTGCAACCGCCGAGGTCGGCATCGCTGTTGTCCAGGCTCAGCCAGTTTATCGGCGCCCAGTAATCGGCCGTGTTTCCGCTAAAGACCGGTCCAGCCTGCAGCCTGATGATTGCCTCGCCGCCGCCCCACGTGCCGCCGGTTCCGAAAGTGTTTCCGGTGATCACGTACATGTTGGTTCCATCGCTGGCCACGCCCGAATGGCCCCAAATTCCGCCACCGACGGCGCTTGTCGCCCAGCCCAGCACCGCCGCAGGATTATTGATTTGCACACCAACGACCCAGCCGTGGTACGGGTGCAGTCGCCGTTGTGGCCGGAGTATGGTGCATACACAATGCCGTTAACCACGGCCAGCGCGCCGCGGTTGTTGTGATGATCTGCGTTGAAAGCAGGCAAGGCAGTGTTCACATTCACCGGCCAACCGGGATTTGTGGCGCCCGTGTCCACATTCAGTGAGAAAATGAGATGCTGTTTGGTCGTGCCGCCATCAGGCGTTGACATCGCATCAAAAAAAAGCGAGCGCGATGCAAGATCGACAGCCGGCGTATCGCTGATCCCGAGAGGATTGATGGTTCCGCACGGAAGCTGCGAGGTCGATACCCCTGTGCCGACGTTTCGCTGCCAGATGACATTGCCGGTAATCGCATTAAGCGCGTAAACATTGTCTGATTCGGTAACTGCAATCACCATCGGACCATTTGGGCCGCCTTCGATGAACAACGGTTGGGCCAAGCACGTTTCCAGCAATCGTGCCGTCAAAACCAGTGTCCCGGGCGAGATTCGACGCTGCCGATGGCGTGAATGCGGAGTCGATGTAAACACCGTCACGCGAAAGATCGTTATGCTCCTGGGTGACGTTGACTGGCGCACCCTCCGAAATTGCAACCGGCAAAACGACCAAAAGTGCGGCCCCCACCAGCACACAAACAGACTTTTTCATACCCCCAATATTCGTCCCCATTCTAACAAATGGCTTAAATTTTGATCAAGCTTAATGCCCATGGTTTCGTCATTCCGGTACAAAGTCGGGGCATCTGGAATTAGGAAACCAAGTCGGTCAGGACGGACTCGCCGTGGCGAGAAATCAGGAAGGGTTTTTCTTTCCGCAGATTCCGCTGGTTCACACAGATTTCTTTGGTAGGATGCGAATACTGCCAGTCCGGCTCGGACCGAGCGCGCCGAAGATGGAAGATAGGCTTCCAGCCTGTCCTGGTCGACGGGCTTCCAGCCTGTTGCCTCTGCAACCACGAATTAGAAAACCAGCAACTCAGCGCGACCCCCTCGCCTTCGACTTTCTACTTTCTAATTTCTACCTTCTAATTCCCCTCAGTCCGTGCCTCGGTCCCACGCCGACACGACTGACCGATGACGCTGCAGCGCTCCGAATAACGGGGTTGGCCTTTTACGCGATCTGCCTTCTTCCTTTTGCCTTCTTACTTCCCTCAGTTGTCAATCTCAAGGTCTGACCCCTTTTGCTGAGCCCCCGTAACAAATAGCAGCGACTGATCTCCGATTTCCGATCTCCGATTTCGGCTTTGACCTTCTACTTTCGCCTTTCTACTTCCTAATTGTTCAGGCCGTTTCCGCGCATGATCCCTTTCTTGTCCGTCACGCCGAAAAAGCGCAAAGCGGCGGCAACGATCCGGATTGTCGGACATTGGCCGCGCTCGTGCTGACTCACTGTTTTATGTTGCTTGAGATGGGAAAAGGGAGGTACCATCGCGGCTTGCCCACTCTTCAGCCAGAGCGGGCTCAAATGATTAAACCACAATCCCTCATTCTCTCAGGAACTCGCGACCAGGCCACGGTCACACCAGAAGGTGGCAGGATTGGCTCCTTGCCGGCGGGCGTCACTACGCGCGACCTCACCACTCAAGTCGATGAGCGCGGGACGGTGTGCGAGATGTTCGACTCGCGCTGGCAATGGCATGTCGATCCCCTCGTCTTCACCTACACTTTTTCGCTCCGTCCCGGAATGATCAAAGGCTGGGGCATGCATAAGTTGCATGACGATCGCTACTGCATTCTCTCGGGTGAACTCTTGCTCGTGCTTTTTGATGACCGAAGCGACTCGCCGACGCGCGGTCTGGTTGCCAAGATCGTCCTTTCAGAATATCGCCGACAGCTTATCAATATCCCGGCAGGTGTCTGGCATGCGAACCAAAACATCGGCGGCAAAGATGTCGTGGTCGTGAATTTTCCGACCCGGCCCTACGATCACGACAATCCGGATAAATACCGCTTGCCCGTCGACACGGACAAGATTCCCTACCGGTTCGAACAGGGGCGCGGCGGGTGAAACGTAATTAAGCAAGCCGCGGGACCCGAACATCGACGTCTCAGACGTCGGTCCGAATACCGCTCGCCGCTTGGTTACGCGCAATAATGCGTCGCAGCCTCGCGCGCAGTAGCGAACGCAATGGCCAGCGTTCGCGTCCGTAAAAATCGATTGCTGCACGCACAAAAACCTTTCGCGCATGCGAACACGCGATCGCCGCTTCCCGCAGGGCGTGTTTCAACGGTTGCTTTGCGCCTTGACGAGTAAGGCGCGAAAAACAGACGGCGCTATCTAATAAGAGTTGCGCGGCGAAGCCGGAGGGATCTTTCGCCATCGCTTCAAGCGTCGCCGGTTGCGGATGCGAACCGGTTGCGCTGTAGTTTCGCCAGTGGCCAGCAGGGAATTTTACTACTCCGAGTGAACTGACGAATTCAATTCTCAGACCGGCGAGAAAAACTCGCCGCGTGTAATCGTAGTCGCTGCTCCAGCTCAGCTCGGCTGGATTTCTCCAGAGCCCGACTGTTTGCGCCAACTCGCGACGATGCAACCATGATGATGGTGGAAAGCCGTGACGTTCGTAAGCGACTCCTTCCGCTGGCGGTCCGGCGAGATCGAGAATTCCATTCGGTCCGATGTTCACCAAAAGATCATGGACAAAGTCAGCGCCGGATTTTTCCGCGTAGGATACAAGTGCAGACAAGTGCGACGGCAACCACAGATCATCATGCCCGAGATAAGCGACGTACTGGCCGCGCGCGCGTTGGAGTCCTTCGTTGTTAGGCCGCCATTGGTTGCCGCTGTTTTGGGCAAGGTTAAACCAGTGCAAACGCGCGTCGGCAAGCCGTGCAACCTCCTCTTCGCTCCCATCAGTGCAGGCGTCGCCGACAATCCACGCTTCGAAATCCCCGAGCCTTTGTGCGATAAGACTTTGCAATGCGCAACGAAGCGTCGCGCGGCTGTTGTAAGTCGGCACGATGACCGTCACAGTCGGCATCTCACTGCTCATTTCCACATCGTTCCAAGATGAACATCAAACCTCAAACTTCTTTCGCTACTTGCGGCCTCCAAGGTAGACTTTCTCGCAATCTCATTTATCCCCACCCTCAAGTCCACGTTTGAAAACGCGCTCGACATTCAATTATCAGTCGCTTCAATCACAGAAAGAAAATTCCCGGCGGGATCTTTGAACCAGGCAAATGGTGGGGCCGTTTCCGCGCATGACCCCTTTCTTGTCCGTCCCTCAACCCTTAACCTCCGATTTCCGGCTTCCGATCTCCGACTTCTGGCTTCGGTTCGATCCTTCTACTTTCTACTTTCTTCCCAGACCTCTGACTTCCGCCCGTTGCCGCTTACCACTCTTGATTCAGTTACAACGTATTGCTGCGACTGCTCGCAGCGCGGCACATCATAGTCGCGTGAGGCGCGAGCCTTTTAGGCGATTTTCCTTCTGCCCTCTACCTTTTTATTTTCCCTTCTGTCGATAGTAAGCTCCCATTCCCTTTTTCGTTCTCAGGGCAAACTCGATTTCGCTTTTTTCGTTGCGAAGCGATTCTGGATTGCATGTGAAAATTTCACGTTTTTCGCCAGCTCACTAAATACCTGGGGATGCAAGAAGTGAGTAGGGTGCCCAGAGCCCGGAATACGCTGTAAAGTTTCGGATTTTATGTTTGGTATAACACGGAATTAAAAATTCTTCAGGATCAACTCTCGCCTAATTCCGGAGCGGCGTTGATCTAGTATTTTTTCTAGTAAACCGCCGTTAACGCGCAATCGGTTTGGTTTTGTTTTATAGAGCGAACTGTGAATCTCGCGCAGTTTCACCTTTAGTAAATCTACCTGCTTTCCGTGAATGCTTTCGATTTCTTGCGAGAAGAATTGGCAATAGCGGCGGATATACCAAACCGCCTTATCTAACAATAACAATTCATCTCCTGAAGTATAATAAGGAAGCTCTAAATACCGATTTGCTCCCTGCGCATCTAGGTGACCTATGAACCGTTGTACATCTTGAGGGATGTCGAAAGGTATATCCCTAATATTACCGAGACGACTGTAGGCTTTTTGGATTCTGTGACCCAATCCTTTTGTTGAGTGATCATTGTAAAGGAGAATAGCCTTAGATATTTTTCAACTGCCTGAAGCGAAGCCCATAAAAATTGCTGCTTCAGATTTAGCCGATAGCAGACTCGTATAGAGATGTAGTCAGTGTCTGCGACGTATCCGGAATGATCGATCGATGAAATCGATTACGAGTGCTCTAGTGTGTCGATCCATAATAAGAGTTTCATTTCGTCCAACAACTTTGCAATAGCCTACGGAGGTTCGGAGTCCCGTCGGAGAGAGGACCTCCTCGCAAAGGACCGCGTGGTTAGGAATTGAGCAGATCGCGTGAAGCGTTTACCTTAGGGTAGTGTCACGATGACGTTCTTGAAGCCCATGAACACTGAAATTAAAGGCGATGCGATCCAAAGCCATATTGGCTTCGACGCAGCCGTTCGTCGGCGAGAGGATGATTATCTAAACCGCTGGCCGTTTGCGCGCGAAATCTACCAAATTGCGGTGACGGACCCACCGAGTGGTCGGTTCGAATCGGAATCTACGGGGAATGGGGCACTGGCAAAACATTGGTACTCGAACCCATCGCTACGATGGCCGAGAAAGACCATCACGTTGTTATTGAATTCGATCCATGGGAGCACTCTTCGAAAGAATCCCTATGGCGCTCCTTTGGTACTGACAATCTTCGGAAAACTCGAATCAACATTTGGCAGTGTCCAAGGCGCTGACGAAGCGCGTGCCAAAGCCTGGATGGCTAAAGCTAAAGGAGTAGTTACTGCAGTTGCCGGGGTTGTTCATGAGGGAATCGGAAAAGCGATCGGCGCAAGTCTAGATTTAGTGAAAGAGCATTTTGCGTTTACCAGCAATGATCTTGCGACGCTGCGTGGCATACTCGGCAAAAAGAGAATTGTCATTCTTATCGACGACCTCGATAGAACTGCGCCAGAAGCTCGTACCTGAGATTCTGTTTGCGCTTAAAGAACTGATGGATATTCCGGGGTTCTCTTTTGTATGCGCTTTCGATCCTATTGTAGTGGGCAAAGTATTGCGGAGATACAATCCCGGATTTGGCCAAGGCCTCAAATTCCTTGAAAAAATTATTGATTATCCACGCTGGTTGCCCTCGCCGTCATCCGAGGGTCTTATTTCTTTGGCGATAATAGAATCAAAGCGATTTTCAACTTACGTCCCGGAAGAAGCGATCCGCGAAACGGTCCCACTACTGCCGAAAAATCCGCGAGCGGTGCGCCAATTCATCCGGCTCCTCGCGCTGCTCAAGCCACAAATTGACAGACACTATGAACATGAACTGAACTGGCCAATCATTCTCGCCGCAAATGTCCTCAAAGTCCGTCACCCTCAAATTGCCCACGATTTGTTAAAAGACGACGACTTTTGGGAAACAATTGCAACCACGTCTCTCATGGCGGAGGGAGATGAAGAACAAGCGCAGATCGGCAAGGAAGTTGATGCGCACATCAATCGTGTAACATCCCGGCTTGGTCTTAACCTCGCGATCGTAGAAAAAGAGGAAGTGAGGGCTGCGTTAATGCGCTTGTGCGGGCAATTGGATCGTTTCGCTCTCCGAACAAGCAGATTTCTTGTGGAGCAAATGGAGATCGCTGAATCGCCGCACGCAGTTACATGGAAGGAATACGATGAGTTCTTGAAAGTTTGGGGGCCAAACCCGTCCAAAAACACGGCCCGCGACTGGATACAGGAGCACGCCGACGAAGTCGAACGCAGCGAAAGTCGCGTCTACATGGAAATCTTCGATGCGACGATATCTGCTTACGCTAAATCATTGCGCGAGGTTGATGACAAGTTCATCGAGACCGATAAGACTCCGTTGGAAAAAAAGGCAGAACAATTATACGCCCTCATAGAATGCTTGGTATTCGAATTGGGGGTATTCAACAAAGCGAACAAGAAGATCGGACTCAAACAGATTGAAGCGCTTACCGAGGTGACTGCTTCCATCATCGGAGATACTGGCTCATTTTATGGTCGAATGAGCCAGCAGACCCAGAAGCTACTATTGAAGCTAATTGAGCATTGGAGCGGAGACGTTGATGTATTGATGACAGCAATTCATCCTTTCGATTCATTCCGATTCACACACTATTAGGGTCAAAGCGTCCGAAAACTCCACAGCGAACTTGGCGCAGTCCTTCTGCCAAAATTCGCGAGACAGGTGATTAATGGGTTTCGGCAAGTGGATTTATTGATCAATTGCTTCAAAATCACGGCAATTACAGCGCGCGGCTTATCCTGATGGTTACTGGTGCACTTTGGAAGGGACTTCGTCTCGAAATCATGCAGGTCCTCTCGGAGGCGAATACAAAATCCTTATCGTCCAAGAAAACGCATACCAATTGTTATATTGGGTTGATTACCAACTCCGGCAAAACAAAGGAAGGTTGGAAACACAACAAGTGGGAGCTCTTCTGAAGGATAAAGAGATCAGTGAAGCAGTTTGGCGAGCGGCCATCGCCACTCCAATTAGCACACATGCCATTAATAGGATGCAGCGCTTTCCAGACGAACTTGGTAAGCTTGGAATAACTGTTGAAATCCCGGTTTGGTGGACGAACGCACTGAAAGCCATTCAAAAAAAGCTGCCTCAAAACGAGACCGCCGACGCAGAAATACAGTAATATAAATGGCGGATTGAGTCGCATTGACTTTGACATTTTCATATTCGGAAGAAGCTGAAGGTCTGAAATCTGAAAAGCTGATCGCGTAACCACCTTCACCAATCCACCTTCGCGCAAGGCTACGGCGAGACGGGGGCCTTCGGCGAGTCAGGAAAGGCTTGCTACGTAAGCGGAGCAGCGTAGGACGCGGCAAGCTTTTTACGTCGCTCTGGCTCCTTTACGGAGTTGACGGATTTATTATTTGTCTCCCAGCGCGCGGCCCCAACTCGTTTCTCCGCGCCCCATCAATTCCTTCCTGCTTTCTCTCCACGGCGAGTCTTCGACCCGGCTTCCTGATTCGATCCTGCGTGTTCGATCCTTTACGGCGCGGGCACAAATTTCGCGCTGTGGCATTTCGGACTGAGGGGAGAGCGCTGGGGGGTTTGTCTTGGGGCCAGCCACTCTATTTATTACTACGAAAAATCCGCAGCCAAGTTCCGAAAAAGTTTTGCCCCGTGAAAAGTTGAACTGAGGGTTACCGTTAGTCTGCTCGGGAGAAATTACTCACCTAATCTTTTTCACGATACGGGCGATGCTGGCGGTACAAAGTAAGACGCGTTTTCCCATTATCTAAAGGATTTTCCTTATTCTCGCGCGCGAGGGCTTTCTCCTGGTATTTTACGGCGGACTCGAAGTCTCCCGTTTCCGCATAAGCGGCAGCAAGCGTATCTAGGTAATCAGACTCTCGCCAGCCCTCCTCGGCGCACGCTTGTTTTGCGTCGGCGAGCGCGGCTTGACCGTTGCGGAATTTGCTATCGGGACAAACGGCCTCTAGCCAGGCGCGACTATTAAGAATCATGCCGCGCTCATAGCCCCAGGGAGAAAGGGTTAGCAAATGATTATACTCATTCATGGCGCGAGCATAGTTCCCCATGTGCGCGTAGGCCCCGGCGCGTGCGTTTGCATATTGCAGAAGGGTTGGCTCTAACCGGATCGCCACATCGAAATCCTTGATCGCACGTAGATAGTCGTGCCGACGAAGGTAGAATCCACCGCGATAGTAGTAAGCGTTTGCGCTATGGGGAACGCGCTGAACCGCAGCGTCGTAGTTCCGCAACGCGTTCGCGTAATCGTGTTTCTGTTCGTGCTTGAAAGCCCGCTCCGCATACGTGTCCACTATGCCCAGGGCGAAAACAGACGGCGACGATGATAATGCGACGTATAGCAGGACCAGGCAGGCAATGACACGCACAAAGGCAACGTTAGATGGAAAGCGTATTGTGAGACCTATAGGGAAAACTTTCATGGATGAGAAGTTCGGAGATTTGCGCGATACGGGCGATGTTGCCGATACGCATTCATCGGGCCTTTAGGGTCTGGCAAAGGATCTCTCTCGCTCTGATGGGTCATAGCTTCTTGCTCGTACCGTATCGCAGAGTCAAAGTCTCCGGTTTCCGCATACGCGGCAGCCAGCGTACCAAGATAATTCGCTTTATTCGGTCCACCGTAGGCTACTGCTTTCTTTGCATCGGTAACTGCTTGTTGTCCGTTGCGAAATCGGCTGTCGGGACAGGTTGCTTCGAACCACGCACGGCCGTTGAGGGCCATTGCTCGCAGATCAAAAGCCAGCGTGGTTGCAAACAGATGATCGTATTCCTTCAGAGCGCGGGCGTAATCTCCGACCTTAACACACACATCAGCTCGTATGACAGCGGCCCATAAATTATTCCGTTGCAGGCTAAGAGTTGCGTCGAGATCGCTGAGCGCCAGCTTGTATCGGTGCTGGCGATAGTAAAACTGGGCGCGATTAAAGCGGGCGTCCGGGCTATGGGGAGACTGCGCAACTAAGGCGTTGAGATTTCGCAACGCAGTGGCGTAATCGCCTTTGATTTCTGCCACAAGCGCTCGCTTATAATACTCTTGCGCAAGCGTCGTCGTGCTGTTGAGGAGAAGCAATAGGAGAAAGAGCTGGGGGAGCAATCGTCGGCGCATGAGAAGACTTCAAGAACTAGTATGATGTCGGCCAGTCTACAAGTCTCGAATGAGCCCCTTCCCACCCTGCCGGTCAAATCAATTCAACCCGCATCTATGCTTTTGACATTTCATTCTTGGGGAAAAGCCGAAAGTCTGACTCGCCTTCGCCTTGGACCGGTTACGGCGTGGCAAGGAATCTGAAATCTGAAACGACTGAAGGGAGCGGCCGATCCACCTTCAGCGTCCACAGATTGCGCAGATTTTCACAGATTTTCCTGAGGCACTGAGTAGGTCTGAATTTGAATCAGTGAAATCGTTTTGTTTAACCGCGGATGACGCGGATTTCACGGATCAGAATTCTGACTTCCAATCTCTTATCTGCGGTATCCGCGTCGTCCGCGGTAAGTAGACAGGTTGTATCTGTCGCGAAGACAACTGACTTCGCGCCGCACAGCTTGTTTGAGCCGTTGCAGGAATTCGTTCATTTTGAAGTCGTCGCGCCTTTGAACTCCCGCGCCGGAACAATCTTCTCCGCCAGCGCTTCGAACCGCGGATCGCCCCGCAGCGGATCAAGAAACGGATCAATCCGGATGTATTCAAGCTGAGTTCCATTGCGTTCGTTATAGGATTGCTCGAGCGCGCTCAGTGCCTGCTCGCGGTCGCCCAGGCCAAGATAAACAATCGCAAGGTTGTAAGGATCGAAGTAACGCCGCTCGCGGATGGCCCGGAGTTGCCCGAGGATTTTTGTCGCTTCGTCCTTGCGTCCGATCGTGCCGTACAAATGACCCAACAAGCCTAGCCCGGTAGGATCTTCGCCTAACGCGATCGCCTTCTGATACTCGGCCATGGCTTCCGGGATCTGACCTTTGAGCTCGAACGCCTGCCCTAAAGTGCGGTGGGCATTAGGAAATCCAGCGTCCATCTCGATCGTCTTGCGCAACTGGACGATCGCCTCATCGAGGCGCCCGGCACGCATCAGGGCCTCGCCCAGGGTTTCGTTGATGATGAGCGAGAGGGGATCAACTTCCACCGCGCGCCGCATCTCCGCGACCCCCTGCGCGCTCTCGCCTAACGGTTCGAGCACATCGAGCGTAAACCAGTGATGGGCCGTCGCGTCATTCGGGTTCAATTGCAGCGCTCGCTCGTATTCCGTCTTCGCGGCGGAGAAATTGAACTGGAAGTTTGCGCGAAAGGCCCCCAGAGCCACATGCGCTTCCGAAGAGGTTTCGTCCAACGCCAGCGCTTTTTGAATCGCGGCCTCGGCAGGCGGACCGCAATCCTTCGGAGAAGCCCCGGCGTAGTGCGGCATTATGATCCACGCCTGGGCCAGCATCGCGTAGGCCGTCGCGTAATCGGGGTCTTTCGCGATCGCTTCATTGAAGTAGTCGATCGATTTCCGCAGGTCAGCCGCGGTACGCTTATTCCAGAAAAAGCGGCCCTTGAGATAAAGCTCATAGGCTTCCGGATTCGTCGTCGGCTTTTTCGCGAGCTGGATCTTCTCCGAACCGGTCAGCTTCACTCGCAACGTGTCGGCGATGGTTTTTGCAATCTCGCTTTCGACCGCGAAGATGTCGTTCAGCTTGCGATCATAGGTGTCGGCCCAAAGATGCGCGTCGGTCGCGGCGTTGATCAGCTGGACATTCACCCGCACCTGGTCGTTCGCTTTCTGCACGCTGCCCTCGAGGATGTGCGCCACTCCGAGCTGCTGAGCGACCTGCGGGAGATTGTCCGGCGAACTTTTGAAATGCTGGGTGGAAGTGCGGGAGATGACTTTGAGGTCCGCAATTTTCGCCAACCGAGTCAGGATTTCATCCTGCACGCCCTCGCAGAAGTAAGCGTTGTCGGGATCGCGGCTGAGATTGTCGAACGGCAACACCGCGATGCTTTTTTCCGGGATCGCCGAACTGGTAGAGGATGGCTCAGGCGCATTGTTTTTCTCGTCTGAAAGGTCCTTTTTTAACTCATCGGTGATTTTCCTGGCCACCTCGCTCTTAATAGTATCGGCCAACGAAAGGGACGCCGTGGGGCTCGGTTGAGGCAATGTCGCCACCGAGCGCTGATTGAGCGTACGCATGATCGCGGGCGCGAAAATCACCGCCACAATCGCAAGTGCGATCATTAGCCCGACAATAATGAAGATCGCGCGCACGAGCGGAGAGAGTCCTTTGCGCGTCGCTTTCGAAACGGTCCCGGTGCGGCCGCGCACTTTGCCGAGTCGCGCTGGCGGCGCGGGATTGCCAATCGTTTCGGCATAAAGATTAACTAATGAGACGACGGCTCCGTGTTTCACTTCCACGTCGCCCAGTTCGTGAAGATACGGCTGCCAACGACGCTTTTGCGCCAGATCGTCTGCGACGCGTTTACTAACAAGAATGTGGCCGGCATCGCCGCAATCCATCACGCGCTGCGCGATGTTGATGCCAGCGCCGGCGATGTTCTCCCGCTCATTTGCATCCTTCACGTGATGGACCGGGCCGCTGTGGATTCCCATTCTTACCGGCAGACTTGGTTGCGCGCGCAAAGCATGGCTAATCTCCAACGCGCATTCGGCTGGCTCTTCCACCGAACCGGTGAAAACCAACGCCATTCCATCGCCGGTCGGCAAAATGGTAAGCTGTCCTGCCGCCTCGGCTTCCCGCGCGGCTTCGGTGTTGCGGACAATCTGGTTCAGCTCCTGCAGCGCTTCTGATTGCTCGTCAGTCAGCAGCTTGGAATAACCAACGATGTCCATGAAGAGGACATGCGCGATCTCCAGGCGTTGCTTCGGTTTCTGCTCGTCAGCCATTGGTCAATGTAACTTCGTACACGTTGCGGCGTATCATTGGACCGACAACGCCTCTGCTAATGATTGCGTGAGCGACGGCGCAGCGGCGCGCAGCCGGCTGTCCTCAGTCACCAGCCGCTGGCCGAGTTCATTCGCCAGGGCGAGAAAGCGCGCGTCATAAGCACTGACGCGGTAGCGGGCGGCGATTGCCAGCACCGATGGATGAGGAATGCGCGCCAGTTTTCCCTCGAACAGAGTGGCGGCTTTGGCGAGAACATCCTGCGCCATGACCAAGTTCATCCGCTTCGTGGCGATTGATGATACGAGTACATTCGTGAATTCAATGAGCACGAAAGCTTCGCTACGCCAATCCGGATCCCGGCTGCGCAATTCTTGCGCCGCTTCAGTGTGGTCCCCGTCGATCAGCAGATAAGCGACCACATTGGTGTCGACCAGGAGCATCTCCTAGTCGCGACCCCACGCGATAGCCGCCTCGATTTCCTCCGTCGTGATCGGGCCGCCACGCAGCTTGACCGGCTTCGGCAATTTCGCCGGCCGCGTCTTTCCCGCGGCCATGCCTTTGCGGATGAAATCGGCGATCGCGTCCTTAAGTTTCTTATGTTCGTGCACAGCGCGAATTTTCACTTCGCGCATCAACTCGTCTGGCAGATCAAGCGTCGTCTTCATTTTCGCCAGATTCCCAGAAATATGGTTTTCTGTCAATTATGGCAAACTCACGTCAATGTGTCTGTTTCATCATTGAGGGAAGCAGCTTGAAAATTTGCGCAGGCCGATCAAGGTCATGAACCCAAGAAACAAATCCTCATGTCGCACAATCCAACCGAATCGAAACGTCTGCTGTCATACACCATCGCGGAGTGGGCTTGCGCCCTGAAATACGAGCATCTTTCCGCGGAAGCCATTCAATCGGCCAAATTATTTTGGTTCGACACCATCGGCTGCGCGCTCGGCGGCAGTCAGCAGGATGATGCGAAGATTTTGCTCAAACATTATCGCGCGATGGGCGGTGGAAACGGCAAAGCGACAGCGTTCGTTTCTGGATTCAAGACGAACCCGGTCGACGCGTCGTTTCTCAACGGTCACATGATCCGCGCGATGGATTACAACGACATTTATTGGAAAGCTGATCCGTGTCATCCGAGCGATCTCATCGCCGCGCCGCTGGCGTTGTGCGAAAGCGAAGGACTGAGCGGGAGGGATCTGATTCTCGCGACGATCATCGCCTACGAAATCGAAATGCGTCTGTGCGAAATCGGTCGACCGGGCGTGCGCGAATATGGCTGGCATCACGCAACACTGAGCGCGTTCGCGGCGCCGATCGCGGCGGGTCGCGTGTTGAATCTCACGCCCGATCAAATGGTATCGGCGATGGGCATCAGCGCATCGCGAACATTTTGTCCGGGCGCGGTCACGGCGGGCAAATTGACCAACATGAAAAACACGGTCGATCCGTGGGCGGGTCGCATGGGGGCGGAGAGCGCGCTACTTGCTCGCGGCGGATTTTCCGGACCGGAACACATCATCGATGGCAAGGAAGGTTTGTTCGCGGTGTTTCATCACGTGCAATACAAAGGAGAACCCGCCACGTTCGACGGCGAAGGCCTGGTTAAAGATTTGCCGAAATCGAGCAAGGATCACTACCGCATTCTCGATTGCGGGATGAAGAGTTTTCCGATCGAAGCACTTAGCCACGCGCCGCTAACGGCGATGATGAAGACGGTGAAGGAACACAACATCAAGGCCGACGACGTGAAGGAAATCAAAGTCGAAGTGATCGCGCGCGCCGCCGACATCCTCGGCGATCCGCACAAGTATCGCCCGGATTCGAAAGAGACCGCCGATCATTCCCTGCCCTATTGCATGGCGGCAGGATTGGTCGACGGCATGGTGACGCCTCTGCAGTTCAAAGAAGAACGCGTGCTCGACAAGGCACTCATTCCGATCATGGACAAAGTGAAAGTCGTGCCTAACGAAGAATTCGAAGCTCTCTTTCCCAAGTTCCAGCCGAGCCGCGTGACGATCACGACGAATGACGGCAAATCACACGCCACGCGTGTTGATGTTCCGAAGGGCGATCCGCGCGATCCAATGACCGAAGAAGAGATCGCGGTAAAATTCACCGCGCTCGGCGGCGATGTGATCGGCAAGGATCACTGCAAGAAATTGCAGCGGTACATCATGAACATCGATACAGCTAAGAACTTCGACGGACTTTTTGAGCTGACGACGGCGCGCTAGAATTCTTTGGATCGGGGAGCGCACGCGCCCTCGCGTGCACATTTCGGCGCCTCGCCGAAATGCCTGCATAAAAGTTCGCGATGGCGAGGCGCCATCGCCAGCACGCGAGGGCGCGTGCGCTCCCCAGATTAAGCCGTTGCGCTGCCGGTGTCGTCGCTGCCAAATTGAATCCCCTGCGCGAGCGGTAACTCAGTCGAAAAATTGATCGTGTTCGTCTGACGGCGCATGTACATCTTCCACGAATCGCTTCCGCTTTCGCGGCCGCCGCCGGTTTCTTTTTCGCCACCAAAAGCTCCGCCAATTTCTGCACCACTCGTTCCGGTGTTGACGTTTGCGATTCCACAATCGCTGCCGGCAGCGCACAGAAATTTTTCCGCTTCGCGCATGTCGTTTGTGAAAATTGCAGAGGTCAATCCTTGCGGCACGCCGTTGTTGATCGCGATTGCTTCATCGAAATCGCGGTAGGTCAGCAAATAAAGCAGCGGGCCGAAAGTTTCGTGGCAAACAATTTCGAAATCAGGCTTGGCGTTTGCGAGGCACGGCGTCATGTAGCATCCGCCCGCGTATTGTTCTCCCTCGAGGCGATCGCCGCCGTAAAGAACTTCACCGCCCTCATCCTTCAATCGCTGAATGGAATGTTGCACCATGTCGACCGCGTTTTTTTCGATCAACGGACCCATTACCGTCTGTCGATCGAGCGGATTCCCAATTCGCAGCGATTTGTACGCGCTCAAAAGTTTTTTGCGCACCTTGTCCGCGATCGATTCGTGCATGATGACGCGGCGCGTCGAAGTGCAGCGCTGACCCGCGGTGCCGACTGCGCCGAAGAAGATCGATTGCGTCGCCATTTCGAGATCGGCACTTGGGCAAACAATGAGCGCGTTGTTTCCGCCCAATTCCATGATCGTTTTGCCAAGCCGGCCATGAACTGTTTGCGCAACGTGCACCCCCATCTGGGTCGAGCCGGTGGCGGAGATCAAAGGAATGCGCTTATCGGCGGATAGTTTTTGTCCCACCGTTTTACGGTCGCCCATCAGCAAAGTGAAAATCGCCGGATCGGCTCCGGTTTCGCGACAGACGCGCTCGGCAATCTTTGTCACTGCAATCGCAGTGAGCGGCGTTTTTTCCGAAGCTTTCCAAACCGTCGCATCGCCACAGACGGCGGCGAGTGCCGCGTTCCACGACCAAACAGCGACCGGAAAATTAAAAGCGCTGATGACAGCGACAACACCGAGCGGATGCCATTGCTCCATCAAACGGTGACTGGGCCGCTCCGATTGAATCGTCAGGCCATAGAGCATGCGCGACTGACCGACGGCGAAATCGCAGATGTCGATCATCTCCTGCACTTCCCCCTCGCCTTCGGCGATAATTTTGCCGGTCTCGAGCGTGACGAGCTGACCGAGATCATTTTTCGCTTCGCGCAAAGCGTTGCCGAGACGCCGAACGGTATCGCCGCGAACGGGTCCGGGTGTTGTGCGCCATTTCAAAAACGCTGCGTGCGCGCGCGCGATCGCTACGTCGTAATCTTCCGCCGACGCAGTCCGAACACTGGCGAGTTTTTTTCCGTTGATCGGCGAGATCTTATCGATCTTCGCACCGCCGCCACGCCATTCACCGAAAAATACGCCGTCGTTTTCCTGAGCGAGACCGAGTCTGTTAAGAACGTTTTCCATATTTTCGTCGGCGCGACCGATATGCCAGTCCGGCTCGGACTCGCGCTCTACCAAATTAGCGCTGCATGCGCTGGCACTGTTTACGCAGCAAGTCCATCGCTTCATCAATCGCCTCGGCATTAATATCGAGCGCGGGACGAAATCGAATCGCCTGTTCACCCGATTTCAAAGCGAGCACGCCGCCATCGAACAAACCCTTCCAGAATTCATCGCGTGTTTTCGGATCGGGCAGATCGAACGCGATAAACAAACCGCGACCGCGCACCGCTGTCATGATCGGAAACTCTGCAGCAATTGCGTGCAGCGATTTCACAATGCGCTCGCCCATTACGCGCGCGTTCTCGACGAGCCTCTCACTTTCGATGATGTGCATGAAGTGCGTCGAGCGCACCATGTCGGTAAAATTTCCACCCCAGGTGGAATTCAAGCGGCTCGGCAAACGAAACGCGTTGTCCTTCACTTCATCAATGCGCGGACCCGCCATGACACCGCAGGCCTGCGCCTTTTTCCCGAACGCCATTAAATCCGGGACGATGCCAAAATATTCACAACACCAGGTGCGCCCCGTCGTTCCGAAGCCGGTTTGAATTTCGTCGAAAATAAGGAGGATTTCGTTTTCATCACAAATTTCGCGCAATTTCTTGAGCCACTCGCCACGGAAGTGATTGTCGCCCCCTTCGCCCTGGATCGGTTCGATAATAATGGCGCAAATGTCTGTCCCGCGTTTAGCGATTGCTGAACGGATTTCCTCCTCGGACTTTTTCTCGCGCGCGATGACATCTGCTTCGCGCTCGTTTTCCGGCAGCGAAAAATCGATCGCCGGATTCGAAACGCGCGGCCAATCGAACTTCGCAAAAAGATCGGTCTTGCGCGGATCGGTATTCGTTAGGCTCATGGTGTACCCACTACGACCGTGAAAGGCGCGACGGAAATGCAAAATATCTGTGCCGCGCTCGCCGCGACCGGCCGCCATGTTCTTGCGCACCTTCCAATCCATCGCCGCCTTGAGAGTGTTCTCGATCGCGAGCGCACCCCCTTCGATAAAAAGATAACGTTCAAGCGGCTTCATTCCGGCGACACGGCTGAACGTTTCGATAAAACGTGCGTAGCCTTCCGAATAAACATCGGAGTTCGCGATCTTGATCTCCGATGCGCGCAACAAATCGCGCTTCACATCTTCCTGCTCAAAGTATGGATGGTTGTATCCGACCGGAAGCGACCCAAAGAATCCGTAGAGATCGATCAGCCGCGAATTACTCGCCGCATTATATATATAAGGACCCCGGCTCTTCTCGAGATCGATGACGATCTTAAAACCATCGAGCAAAACATGTTGCTCGATCGTGTGAAGAACGTCGGTTGCGGTTGGATTGTCTTGTTTCGTGCTCTTTTTGGGTTGGCTTCGAGCTGAAGCCGCCTCCGTGAGCACGGTCGGCATACTCATCCGCAGATGGTAGCTGGGATGGCGTTCTTGGTCAACAGGAGTGACATGCGTTTAAAGAATGAGATCGCCGTTGAGTTGCTTTGGTTCGATGCAATGCCACTTGCCCAGGTTTTTGCTTTCTTGATTCTGATCGGCTGCTTTCCTGCGAAATTTGGCCTTTCGCCTCGGTCACGCTGTGGCTTCCGGACAATCCATGTAAAACGATATCGATGATCTGCTCTGTCTTTTCTTCAGCATCGCGCCTTTTCAGCACATCGTTTCTTGTGAGGTGAAATGGAAGCAGCGAATTGGTGGCTGCAATCAGCGCATCAGCCAAAGCGGAACAGGCTTGCGACTGAAGAGTCGCGCTCCTTCGTCCACGCTGCAGAACGCCGCTAAGGATCTTGGATTCTTGCTTGCAGTAAAGTTCTTCCCGATCCCGCAGATCCGGCCCGACATCGCGCAGTATATCGTCAAGGCTTTCGGGAATATGTTGAACGCTGTCGAAGCGCAATAGCACTCGGAGGTAAAGCATCTTACGAATCTTGCCTTCCCATGATCCGGATTTTTCCGCGACTTGTTGCAAGGCGCCTCTCACTGTTTTGGTGATTCGATCCTCGCGCGCGAGCACGAGGTCCTCTTTGTTTCGAAAGTAGATATACAACGTTTGCAGTTGAATACCAGACTCGTTAGCTACGTTCTCCATCGATATTCCTCCGTAGCCCACGCGAATCAGCAGCCGGTCGACAGCATCCACAGCTAGACTAATAATCTCGTCTCCATAGTTATTTGCCTTCATACTTTCGAATAGTGCAGTAATTCCTCGATAGAGCTATCTTACCATTGCGGAGTTAGCGTAAGGGTGTGCGTGTCGCGATCATTGCGGACATTCCGGCGACGAAGTTCGAATCGACTCCGAAAACCGCGTGGACTAATTCCGAGGCGGCGCTGAAAGGCACGGCGAAAAGCATCCGCACTATTGAAGCCGACCGACGCAGCGACGCATTCCACGCTCGTACGCGGCATGAGCAGGCGGCGGCGTGCCTCACTGAGCCGTAGCTCTTCCAAGAAGTCCGCCGGTGTGCTGTTGTAAATCGTTTTGAAAAGCCTGCTAAACTGTCTCCTGCTTAAACCGGTCTTCGCCGCGAGTAAGTCCACTGACAACCGTTCGTGAAGGTGGGCACAAATCCAGGCTGGCAAGTCGGCGAGGCGCTCTATAGCCGTAGGTTGGAATTGAGGCGATTTTAAAAGGCACTCGTCTTCCCCGGGCGGTCGCAAATTCATGACCAGTTCGCGCGCTAAAGCCCGCGCCACCTGCACCCCGTAGTCTTCATTCACGAGCGCCAGGCTCATCTCGATACCGGCAGATCCGCCACCACACGTATAGAACGAGCCATCCTTAAGGAAGGTCGCGGTATGGTTGACCTTGAGCTTTGGAAACTGCCGCGCCACCGCGTGCGAGCATCGCCAATGAGTCGTCACGTGGCGGTCGTCGATGAGACCACTTTCGGCGAGCGAATAGATGCCCGTCGAAACCGATGCGATGCGACGGGTTTCCGCGTCGCGCGCATGCAACCAGGCTGCAATCTTCTTTATCGCAGCCGGATTTCGTTGCCCGCCGGGGATGATAATTGTGTCGAAAGCCGGAGCGGTTTCTATTGTGCGAGCCGCACGAAAAACAACCCCTGCCTCTGAAACAAAGCTCTTACCTTCCAGCGCGGTGATAATAATTTCGTAGAGAGGCTTCTCTTTGACTTGATCGTCTTGCGCGCGTGCTTTTGCGAATACTTCGAGCGGTCCCACGAGATCAAGATTGGAAACGCCGTCGAAGCCAACAATGCCGATTCGTTTCGGACGCAGGTGAGCCGGATTAAAGGAAAAATAGGTCATAGAGGCCGTCCCTCCGATTGAAAAATTTTGTTCACGACACTTAACGCTGGAAAACCGACAAAAAGGGCTCAAAAAAGAACTTTCCGTGGAGATCACGTTGCAAGTCTGTAGGTTATTACCCAGAATGTCGGACGAGGTGGACCAACCTGGCGTTTCGATGGAGCAAGCGGGAAACGATGTCGAGGCGTTAGCTCAAATGCTGCCGCAAGTTTACCAGCAACTTCGTGACCTCGCCGGCCATTACCTGCGTAGTGAGCGAAGCGATCACACGCTACAACCGACGGCTCTCGTGCACGAGGCCTACCTGCGCCTTAGAAATCAACGTCAAGTCGATTGGAAAAATCGCGCGCAGTTTGTCGGCATCGCCGCACAAATGATGCGCCGAGTTCTTAAGACGCATGCCAGCGCTCGCACGGCCGCGAAGCGAGGTGGAGATAAAGCGCTTCGTTTAACCCTCGATGAAGCTATCGATTTTTCCCAACACTGCGACCTCACTGTTGCCGCAGTCGACGAGGCTTTGACCGAACTGGAAAGACTCGATGCCAGACAGGGGAGAATTGTCGAGTTACGCTTTTTTGGTGGACTAACCGTGGAAGAGATTAGTAAGCTGTTGCAGATTTCTCCCGCAACGATCAAACGCGAATGGGTTAGCGCGAAGCAATTTTTGCAGCGAAGATTAACAACCAGCTAAAATGCCGCTAGGCCAGATAGGTAAGATGACGCCAGAACGCTGGCAACAGATCAAGCCTCTGCTCTGCGAGGCGCTGGAGCGCGAAGGAAAAACAGAGAGAGAAGCATTCCTAGCCAGTGCTTGTGAAAACGATCCCACCCTGCGACACGAAGTGGAATCATTCCTCAAGCCATTCTCGAATAATGTGGAAGCCTTTGCCGATAACCTGCGCACATCTTTGAGACGCAGGATCTGGTCCGAACCGATCGGTCAGCGCCTGGGAGCCTATAAAATTATCAGCGAAATAGGACGCGGCGGGATGGGCAGTGTTTACCTCGCTGAGCGCGCAGATGGTAAGTTCGAAAAACAGGTAGCCATCAAATTGCTCCGCCGTGGCACCGATACGAACGAAATTGTGGATCGGTTCATGGCCGAGCTTCAAATTCTTGCGCACTTGGAACACCCATGCATCGCGCGAGTGCTCGATGCCGGCGCGACCAAAGACGGGTTGCCTTATTTCGTCATGGAATACGTTGCGGGCGTGCCGATCACGCAGTTCGTGCGCGAGCATCAGCTTTCGGTTCGAGAACGTCTCGATCTTTTCCTTAAAGTTTGCGCTGCGGTCGAACGGGCGCATCGCGACCACATTGTCCACCGTGATATAAAGCCCGGTAACATCCTGGTTACTGCCGAGGGTGAACCGAAGTTGCTTGATTTCGGAATCGCAAAGCTGCTGGAGCCGGATGAGAACGCAGTCGAAGCGACCGCCACCAACCAGCAGCGATTAACGCCGAGATGTGCTTCGCCCGAACAAGCGCGAGGCGAGCGTGTGACGATGGCAAGCGATATATACGCGTTAGGTGCGTTGCTCTATGAAATGTTAACGCAACGGTCGCCGCACCAGTTTTCAACATCGCGTCCGTCGCCGGAAGAATTGGCCCGGGTAGTTTGCGAAGAGGAGCCAATTACCCCGAGCGCAGCGATCACGAATCGGGAAACACAACGTCAGCTACAGGGCGATCTCGATAACATTGTGCTCTACGCGATGCGCAAGGAGCCGGAGCGACGTTATCCTTCCGTCAGCGAATTTACTGGAGACATCACTCGATATCTGAATGCGCGTCCGGTTCAGGCCCGGCCCAGCACGGCTTTATACCGCACGCAGCGTTTTCTCGTGCGCAACCGAAATGTTGGCCTGCCAATGGCATTCTCCGCGGCTGTTCTTTTGGCGTTTTGTGCTGTGTTATTGCTCGTTAGTCCGCGGCTGCGCCAAACAAGCATGGCGTCGCAGTCCCTCGCCACGCCTGCCGGCGGAAAGAGTATCGCCGTTCTGCCCTTCGATACCTTCGACGGCCGAAAAGACAATAATTACTTCGTTGATGGGATGCAGGACGACATACTAACCGATCTGGCAAAGGTCTCGGATTTAAAAGTCATCAGTCGATCGGGCGTCGAACATTATCGAGGGGCGAGGACGGATGCACGCGAGATCGGACGCTCTTTGGGCGTTGCGAGGGTTCTGGAAGGAACGGTGCAAAGGTCGGGCGAACGCGTTCGAGTCAACGTGCGACTCGTCGACACAGGGACAAACACGCAGGTCTGGTCGGAGCATTATGAACGCACGGTCACTGACCTGTTTGCCATGCAGAGTGAGCTCGCCCAGTCAATCGTTGCTCAGTTGCGGGCAACCCTCTCGCCAACGGAGAAGGCTGCCATCGAAAGACAACCGACGCAGGACATGGAGGCGTACGATCTATATCTCCGAGCTCGCAACCTGACCTCCCAAGGCGGAACGGACTGGACCAGGAAGAAAATGGCGATCGCTTTACTTGATCAAGCTATTGCCAGGGATCCTACGTTCACCCTTGCTTATTGTCTCGCGGCCGAGACAAACGTTTTCATCTACCGGTATGACGAGCACACCCCAGAGCGACTGGCTCGTGCGAAGGAGACGGCGGCCAAGGCTCTGGAGCTCGCGCCTGACCTCGGTGAATCGCATCTTGCTCAAGCGTTATATTATCATCACGGATTGAGCGATTATGCGGCAGCTCAGCGCGAGCTAGACCTGGCGGCCCCCACCTTGGGTGGGACGACGGAGTTTTTGCTGCCGAAGCAAATTGTAGAAAGACGACTTGGCCATTGGAAAGACGCGGTGCGTGATGGAGAAAAAGCCCTGAGCCTCAATCCGCGCGATCCTGTTCTTGCTGGCGTTCTGATCGAAACATGCGGCGGCCTTCGAATGTATTCCGAAGGCGAAAAGGTAGCTAACGACACGATTGCGAAGGTGCCTGTGGATTCAGCTGATAGTCTCTGGGGTTTCAGATGTGATTTCGCGCTGGCTCGTGGAACGCTGGACAAAGCTTGCGCCGTTGTTGAGGCGGCGCCGGGACAGGGTGCATGGAAAACCTCCAGGCTCGCGATGGTCGAGTTCTATAGGCACAATTATGCCGAAGCCTTGAAAATGCTAACGAGTCTGTCGTTCGAGAAGAAGGAACCTATCGATGCCATCATTGAGGTGGGAATGCAACGCCTGCATGGCGATCCAGAAAGATCGCGATCGGCATGTGCGCAGGCAAGGCGATTTGTGGACAAGAAGATTAGTCAAAAGCCTAACTGCGCTAGTTTGTTTGGTTACCTTGCGTACTGTTATGCGGCGCAAGGCCAAAAGGAAGAGGCGTTTGCAGCTATAAAACGGGCTGCTGCTTTGGCTCCAATTTCACAGGACGCAGTCGAGGGCGCTAACTGGATGGGTGCTCTGGCTGAAGTTTACGTCTTGACCGGGGATTCTGAAGCGGCTCTGGAGCAGCTTGCCAAAGTAGTGAAGTTACCTAATGGGATGACATATGGCAATCTGCTATTGAATCCGGACTGGGACCCGGTCCGCGACGATCCGCGCTTCCAGGAGATTCTTGCACAAGCGTTAAAGCCACCTGTGTACAATTAATCTGCTTCGTTATGCGAACGCGCACGACGAACCATCGAATAGGCTAGCAGAGAGCGACCTTTGAATGCTTATCAAACAAAAAAGAGGCAGCGGGATGGCCGCTGCCTCTCTGAACCTAACTAACTAATAGAGCAAGTTAGAATTTCTTTGTCAGACTGACGTAAACGAATCGCCCAATGGAATCATAAATGAAGTCAGGCGTGCCGACGGAGTTGCCGAAGCCACCAAATGCCTTTGGTGGGTCGGTGCCGAATACGTTGTTGCAACCCACGCTGATACTGGTGTTGTTCAGCAGATTCTTCCAGCAGGGCATCGAGTAGTTCACCGTCTGGCCAGTTTCGACAGCTTTGCCGTCTTTGCCTCGCACGACTTCTTTACTGTCCTTGGAATATCCAGCCACTGGTTGCGACTCAACCGGGGGCGTGAAGGCAAAGTTATAAGTGCCTTGCACGTCAAAGAACCACGTATTCTTCACCCAGTGCTCCTTCTTGGTATCTGGCAGGAATGGCGCAGTGAACAGGATTTCATGGAAACCCGCCGTGTAGTTCACACTCGCAAAGATATCGAACTGATTCCAAGTCCAATCGAGTGATGACCTGCCCTTCCACTTCAAATAGGCATCGTCGGCTGTCGGAGCCGTCGGAGTGTTGCTTACCTCTAATGCGGGATCACCCGGCGTCAGCGCCAGACGGAACGAATCGAGGTATGTAGCTTGCGTAAGCGAGGTGAACGTTCCGAAGGGCGATTGATATTGATATTGAACGCCCATATCGATACCGCGCGCCCGCTCTTGTCCGGCGTTTTGGAAGTTGAAGATGATGCGCGCGAGGTTGCCTTCCGCATCGCGCTGAACTGCCTCACCCGGTTGCAGACCGCCCGTCAACTCGCGAGTCAAAACCTGGTTTGGATCGGACGATAACACGATGCCCGTTCGCTCAATCCCCCAGAGATCCACCGAGAGAGTCAGACCAGGCACAAACTTCGGCGTGTAGACCACACCAGCGCTTAGTGCGTTCGAATCTTCCGGTTGGAGGAGAGGGTTGCTCGCAAACAAAACTGGAACCTCTCGGTTGTTGTTGGCACGCGTTGGATCGCCCACCGGCGTATCCGGTCCACCAAGGCTTGTAGGCAAGATATCGGTAACCGCGGCTAAAGCGGCTGTCGGGCTGGAAAACAACTCGAAGAGCGACGGCTCGCGGAAGCCTTTGCCCCACGTGGCGCGAATGGTCAACGAGTCATCCAGCGGCTGCCAACGCAAACCGAGCTTCGGCACAAGGACGTTGGTATCGTTATTGCGGAATTCTTCATACCGGCCGGCAGCCGTGAAGTTTAACGCATGAAATCCCGGAATCGCGTTCTCCGGGCTGAAGATCGGGATATCGGTTTCTGCATAGAATCCGAAATCCTTTCGTCCTGCATGCGTGATTGCTGTTGGCGAGCTGCCAATCGTATCGCCTTCAACGTTGATTTGATCCGGATCCTGAATGATCGCTTCACGGCGGAACTGACCACCGAACGCAAAGCCCACGCCGCCAGCGGGCAACTTAAAGAGCTCTGTCGTATAGATGTTCAGGTCGAGGGTGGCAATTTTGGAGGTATCGATGTCTTTCGGATGCACCGTCGCGAAATCAACGACTGCCGAGTTCGACGGAATATCAACGCGATAATCGCCAAACGGATTATACGCATCGAGACCTGCGAGCACGCCCCCGGGCTGGAAAATCGCATCGTTCTGGTTTAGCACCCGATCGAACCGGGATGCGGAAACGAGCGTGCCTGTGGCTGTGTTTTTTACCTGGCTGTAACGGAAGCCGTAGTCGTAACCCCAGTTTCCGTCGAATAGTTTATCACCTTTCGCCCCGAGGGTGAAGAAAACGGCATCGGTCTCGTAATGGAAAACGCGATTACCAAATTCCGCGAGACGCGCACGGGTGCCACCCGAGATAATCTGCTGGAATGGATTGAATGGGTTGAATGCACCTGGCGGAAGATTTGTGGAGGCGGCGGTCGGCGTATTTGGAGGAGTAATCTGTTCACCAGTGACCGGATCAACGTCTAAAGCATGGTTCGGCGGAATCACGAGAAACGTCGATCCCGGCGTTTGAAAATCGTTCGTAGCCGACGGAGCAAGTTCGTTCCGCGACTTGACGTTCTGGTACATCATATCGGCGTAAAGTACCAGCTGATCCTCACAGATCTTGTGCTCCGCGCTGACGTATCCGCCCCAGCGCTCTGACTCAGGGTACGACCCAGATGTGGAGTTGAAGTTGAACGTTCTGCTGCGGCCCGTCGTGTAGAGATAGTCGGTTGGCGGCGCGAATCCGTCTGTAAACAACGGGGCGCTACCGAAGATAATGGGACGATCAGGCAATCCGGCGGGATCAACACCTGCGGCGATGACTACGTCTCTGCTCAATTGGAGATTCTCCGGACTCGCGTTCGAGCTGAGGAATGGCGGCCTGGCGGAGAAACCACGGTCATGATTAAAGACCGAATTGTGATGATAAAAGTTCATCGTGCCGGTGACCTGCGTTTTATCGTCACCGATTCCGAAGATCAAGTCAGCGCTGTACAGGCCAGCATCCTTATCGAGCGTGTTGCCATACTCAACGGTTGCTTCCGCTCCACGATAGTTGTGGCGTAGTTTGATGTTAACAACGCCCGCAACCGCGTCTGCACCGTAGGTGGTGGAGGCACCGTCCTTCAGAATTTCGATGCTGTCGATCGCCGCGCGCGGAATCGAAAGCAAATCGACGAAGGAGAATGTGCCGCCGGTGCCAACCGGATAGACCGCGATGCGCTTTCCATCGACTAGAACGAGAGTTGCGCTCGGATCGAAACCGCGCAGCGAAATCGAGGCTGCACCTGGAGTAAATCCGGTCGCATTGTTCGAGACAGGAACACCGTTGGCATTCGCAACCGGCAGGTTACGAATGAGCTCTTCCGCGTTACGCTCGCCGCGTTTGTTGATCAAATCGCGATTGATATTCAAAACAGGGTTCGGACCAACTTCTTCCGCCGTCGGAATGTTGGAGCCAGTTACGATCACGCGTTCGGCTTCGGCTGTTGTCGCTGGTTGCGCGGCGGGCTGAGATTCCGGCGTCGGCTCTGTCGTCTGACCAAACATTTGCGTCGCCATAAGAAGCATTGTTAGCGCAACGCCAACGTTTGGCAGCAAACCAGGTATTGTTCTTCTATTAGTAATCATGGGTCTCTCCATTGGTTCATCGTTATTCCTAAGGTTAAGGCACCGGCGAACCATGATTGCGTCTGAGATCAGTTCGATACTCATTGCTTTCATATGGTCCCCGGCATTTGTTACCGAGCCGTATAAACCGGAGAGATGAGGTGCTGTTAGGACAAAGAATGTACAATAAGAGCCATCAAGAAGAGAAGCCTTAGAGTCATCCTAACGAATGGATAAACATAGGTCGCGGAAAGGTCACTCGTTGGTATCGGGATAGCGTGAGGCCGTATCTGTCCCAAACTGTCCAAATTCTGTCTTAGTCACATACCTCTTACCATATCCAGTATTGATTGTATTCGTGTCTGAATGTCCATGTGCCGCGCTGCACGAAGCCATTGTCTCTTAACGCATGCCTGCGATTCATTTGAAAGACCTTGCGGCGATATTGGATTCCCTCGCTATCGCGGCAGCAATTGTTGTCATTTTCCGGTGCGCAATGGGTCGCCCGTTCTGTTATCCCATGACGGTCCTAATGCTTTCGTTGCTCATGGCGAATGAAGCGTGTCAGAGTTTTCTCAACCGCTCAGCGCCAAGCTGCGAACCGAAGTCTACAACTGGGTCTTGTTCATTCTCGCGCAACTGCTCTTGCTCTTTCTAATCTGTGTTCGTTACTGGCGACAAAGAACGCAACAGACGATTTTGCCGGATGTCGCCGCTTTACTCCAAAACGATAAGGCCGGTGAAATGGACGCCCTCTCCCATGCGACAAGTTCATTCGATCCTGAATCGATCGGATTGGGTCGGCCGGGACTCGAACCCGGAACCAACCCCGAACTCCGAAAGGTTTCGCGAGCAGGAGCTTTCGGGGCTGCTCTCATTTGTTGCACAAGGATTGCAAAATGAATATGGCGACTTGTGGGTTCTTTTTGCGCTTCAATTCCATTTCGAGCACTCGCGCTTCACTCATCGAAGAAACCTGCGTTTGGGCGATAAGCTCGACTTCGCTACCGAGACGGCGAGTTGTATGATTGCTCCCACGCCGATGTTCTGCGATTCGACGCTCCAAATTATCTGTCGATCCAATGTAGTGTCGGCCTGACTTGCCTCGCAAAATGTAGACCCACGCCATAATTCGGATTGGGTCGGCCGAGACTCGAACCCGGAACCAACCCCGAAGGCTTTCGGGGCTGCTCTCACTTGTTGCATAGTGATTGCAAAATGAATACCGCAACCTGGGCATTCTTCTTGCGTTTCAATTCCATTTCGAGCCTGCGAGCCTCCGTCGCCGAAGAAACTTCGGTTTGAGCGATTAGCTCGACTTCGCCACCGAGACGGTGAGTCGTATGATTACT
Organism: uncultured Verrucomicrobiae bacterium; assembly: GCA_963803315.1. Lineage (GTDB taxonomy): Bacteria > Verrucomicrobiota > Verrucomicrobiia > Chthoniobacterales > UBA10450 > JBBQFI01. Next base: position 158,546 of record CAWDLY010000014.1, read on the forward strand.
TCCGCGCCGATGCTCGGCCATTCGACGCTCCAAATTATCTGTCGATCCAATGTAGTGTCGGCCTGACTTGCCTCGCAAAATATAGACCCACGCCATAATTCGGATTGGGTCGGCCGGGACTCGAACCCGGAACCAACGCCTTAAAAGGGCGCTGCTCTACCAATTGAGCTACCGACCCGCAAAATCTTTCTCTTATTTATCCGTTCTCGTGATCGGAACCAATCCCGAAAGTGTTCGGGGCTGCTCTACCGATTGAGCTACCGACCCGCGCGGAACAAAGTTTCTAATCCACTTCCAAGGTCGCCGCAAGATTTGTAGCGACGCTTTGTAAGCGTCGCTCGAAACGCAAAAAAATGCGACGCTCATGGAGCGCCGCTACAGGAGCGAAAGTAGATCGCGCAATGAATTTTTTCGGCGATCGAGTTCAAAAACTCGCAGGCCTGCCTTTGCAGCGGCTTGCCAGTCGCGCTCCGGATCGTCACCGACGTGCAGAATATTGTTGGGCGAAAATCCGCTCAGCTTAGTCGCGAGACGAAAGATGAGCGGATCGGGCTTGTCGGCGCCAAGCTCACTCGACAAAAAGATGTGCCGAAAATATTTCGATACGCCGAGATGCTCGAGAATCATCCGCAGCCGGCCATCGAAATTTGAAACGACTGACAATTCGAATCGACCATGCAACGCACCGAGCACATCGATCACCTCGGGATAGAATTCCCATACACCGGGCTCGGCGAAATGATCGTAAGCGAACTCGAAAAAGTTATCTCGATCGAGATCCTTCATATCGGGAGCGACTTGCTCGAGGACGCGGTCAACCAAATCGCGCCACCAATCTTTGTCATCGTCCTCGCGTGGCTGGCCCGTCGCTGGCCGCGCGGGCATTTGTTTCCACGCCGTGATAAAAGCAGAGCCCAACGCCGTCGCATCGAGCTGCAGGCCCATCCATTTTCCAACGAGCGCATAATGGTAACCAACGCCTTTCGGCAAATGAACAAGTGTGCCGGCCGCATCGAAAAAAATCACCTTCAGCATTTCTACGGAATCGCTAATTCCACACCCGCCGATTGCAACCAATCGCTAAATGATTTAACGCTTTATTTGCCGGCATGGATCTCTTCGATGATTTGCGTTCCACACACAAATGGACGCAATCTTTCGGTGAGGAACTCGCAAACACGATCAGCCATGCGGCGGGTTTTTTAGCCGCACTTGTCGGAGCGCCGATCCTGCTTTTCGCCGCCTGGCACAAAACCAATGTCGCCTTCTTTATCGGCTCGATCGTTTATGTAACCACGATCTTGTTGTTGTACTTCGGATCGACGCTCTATCACATTTGGCCAAAGACCCGCGCGAAACACATCCTCCAAGTAATCGATCACGGCGCGATCTATTTGCTCATCGCCGGCACTTACACGCCGTTTCTTCTCGGTCCGCTAAAAGGGGCATTAGGCTGGACCATTCTCGTGCTCGTCTGGACGCTCGCCATCTTCGGCATCGTGATGAAAACAGCGCGCGGCGTTCATCGCCACAAGAAGCTTGCGATGTTTCTTTATCTGGGAATGGGATGGCTGATGCTCATTGCCATCCGGCCGCTCGCACACAACGTCTCGCTCGCTACTTTGCTGTGGTTAGTGGGCGGTGGAGTCGTATACACCGCAGGTGTGATTTTCTTTGTCAATGAACGCGTGCGCTACTGTCATTTTATCTGGCATCTGTTTGTGCTGGGCGGCACGAGTTGCCATTTTCTCGCGGTGCTTTCCTGCGCATCGCATACTTAACGCGTCATGATTCCGGTTGAGCACGACGATCCAATAAACGCGAAAATTCTCGCCATCTCGGAGGATAAAATCGAAGGCTTCGTGCGCGAGCCATTCGAGGAGATCGCGAAGCGCTCCGGCGTTGCAGTGGATATTGTGATGGAACGCATCGCGGCGATGCTGCGCGCGGGAACGATTCGGCGCGTGCGGCAAACGCTTCTCGCGACCAATCTCGCGGACGGCGCGCTGGTCGCCTGGAAAGTTCCGCCGGAAAAAATCGATGCGGCCTTTGATTTCATGTTCCAGCGCGACCCGTTTTCGGGTCATGTCGTTTTGCGTTCAACCGAGACCGTGGCCGCAGGATCGGATTACAAACTCTGGACGACTGTGAAGGTGCCGCATGGTTTTTCATTGCAGCATCACGGCGAACTCCTCTCCGAACACGTCGGTGCCGAACACTTCCGCCTGATGCCGGCGAAGGGAATTTTCACGCTCGGCGTTGGTCATGTGCGACGAAAAACGATCGAACCGGGAAGCAAAGCTGATGTGCCGGCAAAGATGGCACCGGTTCATGTCGCGAGCCTGAACGAACGTGAATGGAACGTCCTGCTCGCACTCAAGCGAGAGTTTGCCCCGGATGAAATTCGGCCTTCGCCGTGGGAATCGCGCGCGGCCGAAGCGGGAATTGCACTCGATGAATTCTTCGAGATCGCCGAAGCGTTGAACGGCAGAAAAGTCATCGGCCGTTTCTCGACGTTTCTCGAACACGTAAAACCATCCGCCGGCGGCGTGCGAGTGACGCGGTTCAACGCGCTCTTCCATTGGGCCGTCCCGCCCGGGCACGAAATCGAAGCCGGCGGCGAGGTGGGCCGGCATCATGTTCTGACGCACTGCTATTGGCGGGAGGCAGGACCGGAATTCAAGAACGTCAACATCATGGCCGTCGCGCACGGCACGGACAAAGCTCTGCTTCTCGAACATAAACGCGCCATCGATGAGCATCTCACCCACTGCGGCATTCCGGTCTCTTACACGAATGTTTTCTGGGGCGGTCGCAGTGAGATCAAGCCATCAGAGATTTCGCCGCAGATTTACCGCGACGTGGATGCGCGAAATGGACACGGAGTCGGTGATTTAGTGAGTACGCCTAACGAATAATTTCTATCACGTAATCGATGAGGTCGTTAATCGAAAAACTTGAAGCAAGACGCGATCTCGACATCGGCGACATCAGCTACGCCGTGCCCGTGCTGCTCTCGGATAAAGCGGAGGACGCCCTCAAGTCCGACTTTCTGACCGCTCTTCATCGCAAAGGTGAAACGGCCGACGAACTAGTTGGCTTTGCCCGGCTCCTGATGGAGCGCGCGATCGATCCGATGATCGACGCCACTCAATTGCCCGGGCCTTTAGTGGATGTTTGCGGGACGGGTGGCGACGGTTTCAATTTTTTTAATGTCTCCACGACGGTCATGTTCATTCTGGCCGCGGGAAATGTTGTGGTCGTAAAGCACGGCAGCCGGAGTGTGACCTCGCTCTGCGGGAGCGCGGACGTTCTGGAGAAACTAGGGGTCGAAATTCATCTTACGCCGGAGGAATTGCGAGAGTGCGTGCAAGAGCTCGGGCTCGGTTTCATTTTCGCGCGCCAATTTCACCCTGCGTTCAAGGCGATTGCGGAGATGCGAAAACGACTGGCCCGAGAAAAAACGCGAACAATTTTCAGCCTGCTCGGTCCGCTTCTAAATCCGGCGCGTCCATCGCGACAATTGGTGGGCGTATTCGCACCGCGCCTAACGAGCGTGATGGCAGAAGCGCTTCGTCAGCTCGGCCGCGAGCGTGCCTGGGTTGTCCACGGCACGATGGAAGATGGCAAAGGCATGGACGATATTTCGACAAACGGCATCACGACGGTGGCAGATCTCGCAAATGGCAAGATCTCTTCCGCGGTTATCGATACTCGCTGGCTAAATATTAAAGAAAGCTCCCTCGCGGATTTGATCGGTGGCGAAGCTGAAGGTAACGCCGCCATCCTGCAAGACATTCTCTCCGGTGAAATAAAAGGCGCGAAACGTGATCTCGCCGCCGTCAATGCCGCCGCCGGATTTGTCGTGGCCGGTCGTTGCAATGATTTGAATGAAGGGATTGCTCTGGCTCATGAGCAAATCGATAGCGGGCGCGCGCTGAAAAAACTCCGTGCTCTGCAAAACTACACGGTGAAGAGCGCGCGATAGCTTCGATCGAGCTTTAGCAGCAGCGCGAGAGCGAATCCCTGACGATTGATTTGCTTTCCGGTGGCCATCGCCAGCGATCCCGCGCTGTTCACGAATCTCTTCGGAAAAGTCCTGATCGGTTTGATTCACATTCACGCCGATACCGACGATCGCGGCGTAACCACCATCCTTTTCTACGCGCATGTCGACCAGCACTCCTGCGACTTTTCTTGCCGCGAGATAGACATCGTTAGGCAATTTAATTTGCGCAGCGATGCCAATTTCTTCCTCAATCGTCGCCGCCACAGTTTGCGCGGCCCAGGCAACAACACGCGCTGAATCCGCCGGTCCGATTCCTGGCCGCAGAAGAATCGAAAACCAAATACCCAGATGTGGTGCGGATTCCCAGCGATTCCCTCGCTGGCCGCGTCCTCCAGTCTGAGATTCAGCGAAAACGACAAGGCCAGCCGGACTTCCCTTTTGCGCCATCTCCCACACCAGATCGTTGGTCGAAGAGGTCTCTTCGACGATCACAATTTTGTTTCCGATATGCGGGTCGGTCAGCGCGGCGCGCAATTCTTCGCCACGCAAAGATTCACTCCGCGACATGCGTGAGTTCCAACGAGAAATCGATCGCCCTGGCCGAGTGACTCAGTGCGCCAACGGAAATGTAATCGACGCCGGTCGCCGCGATTTGCCGGACATTTTTCAACGTAACCCCGCCGCTTGCCTCGAATTTCACTTTACCTTTTCCGAGCGCGACGGCCTCGCGCATCTCTGACGGCTTCATGTTGTCGAGCAGGATCGTGTCGATGCCATCGATTTCCAGAAAAGTGCGCACTTGTTCGAGATGATCGGCTTCGACTTCGATGCGCATCTCCGGATGTTCCGCGCGCAATTTTTCAATGGCTTGCGCGAAATCGGACAACCCGCCCTGCGCCGCGATGTGGTTATCTTTGATCAACACCATGTCATACAGACCGAAGCGGTGATTTGTTCCGCCGCCTGCCACGACTGCCGCTTTTTCAAGGGCGCGCAGTCCCGGTGTCGTCTTGCGCGTATCGAGAATTTTCGCGGGGTATTTCCCAACGGCCTCGACAAACTCGTGCGTCAGCGTGGCGATTCCGCTCAGGCGCTGCAGGAAATTTAAAGCAACCCGCTCTGCCGTGAGGATGGATGCGGCATGACCGCGCACCTCGAGAACGCTTTCGCCGCCATTTAACGAAGTGCCATCACGCTGGACAATTTCTATCCGTAATTTGGGGTCCACCTGGCGAAAGACTTCCGCGGCGGTTTCCGTTCCGGCGACAATGCAACGTTCGCGCGCGACGATGCGACCATGTCCCTTGAGTTTTGCGGGAACAAAAAACTGCGTCGTGACGTCTCCCGCGCCGATATCTTCTCGTAGAGCGATCGCAATTAGATCGGAGGAATCGAGATTCATATCGGCCATTCAGTTTATCTGGAAAACAGAAACTGTCGCGGCCTCCGAAATGGGCTGAAAAATAGATTCGGGCAGCGCACGCAAGGAGAAACATCAAATACAGAACGTGCAACTACCCGAATCGCCTTAACCTGCTCCATTGGACAGTAGCGACCAGTGCCCGTTCGAAATTATTCCCGATAATTCGTCGCGAATTTCCGCTTCCGTTTGTAGCGGCGGTCTATGACCGTCGCAGAATCTTGCGGCTCAGCATTGCAATCCAAGGAATGCGACGGTCATAGACCGCCGCTACAACAGCGTGCCTTGCACAGCGGTCCCCTTCCGCGCCGCTTCATCACGGACTTCCTGAAGCAGCGACTTAAATTCGCATTTTTCCAGCGCTTCGATCAGGGCCGGGTATTGAGGATTAATTCGCAGCTCATCGATTGGAATGGGCAATTCCGTCTTGCAATCGAGCTCGACCATTTTGCGATTCTGCAAAATTTGCTCGCGCGCGTTAGTTAACTTTTCGCGCGTGCGGAGGCTCTTTATCGCGTCGAGATTTTTTAGCAAAGCATCGAGGTTTCCGTGCTCGCGAATGAGCTTGGCCGCGGTCTTACGTCCGACTCCCGCGCTTGGAATATTATCGACGGAATCGCCCGCGAGAGCGAGCACATCGCCGATCGACGAAGGCGGCACTTCCCATTTCGCCGTCACTTCCGCTTCCCCAAGCAGAGCAAAGGCGTCCTTCGGCGAAACCAAATCTGCCTTTGCCGTCGTATAAATTTTCGTCGTTGGACTAACGAGTTGATACAGATCCTTGTCGTTAGTCGCCAACACGACTTCGATGCCGCGTTTCCGGGCAGCGACCACATAGCAACCCATCAGGTCATCGGCCTCGGTATTCGGCAGGGAAATATTCTTGAACCCAAGCAGCTCCGTCAGTTCTCCTTGAATAAAATCAAGCTGCGGTACCATCGGCTGTGGCATTTCTTTGCGCGTTTCCTTGTAGGCGGGCTGCAATTCCACTCGCTTCTGCGGCAAACCTTCGTCCCAAAAAACGGCGCCGAGTTCCGGCTGCAGATGTTTGATCATCAAGCGCAGCGTCTTGGTGAAACCGAAGATCGCGTTCGTCGGCTCGCCGCGCGAGTTCGAGAGATTTTGGATCGCGAAAAACGAGCGGTAAACGTAATAGTGGCCGTCGATCAGGAGCAGTTTCACGTGCGCAAATTAGCCGAAGCGCGCAAAGCATTCACGGACTTTTGGCGAATCGCGTAATTCGCGGTTAAGTGAAGCGATGCTGGATGATGAATGGTTCGTTCGCGTGGAGGGCAAAGAATACGGGCCGGTGGATCTGGAGACCTTGCGCGAATGGAAACAGGAAGGGCGCCTGATCGCAGACAACGAACTGCGCCAGGGTTCGAACGCTGAATGGGTGAAAGCTTCAGCCGTTGTCGAGCTATTCGAGAATTCCGCCGCCGAGAAGCCACCTCCCTTGTTCATGCGCCGACGCGCGTTCAGCGAGATCATCGTTGAAACTTTTCACGTCTATCGAAAAGGATTTCTGTCGTTCTTTGTTCTCGCACTTCTGGTTGCCGTTCCGTCATGCATTTTCCAAATCTCTCTGGCCTACCTCCACTTCCCCGAGCAACAGCCTCTTCCGCGCACCGCCATTATCGCCACCACGATCGCCGTGGTTGCGGTAGCCGTTCTTTTCGCTCTATGGCCGGTGTTCATCGCCGGAATTCAGATCGCGACCGGCGATCTCGCCGCAGGACGCAATATTCGACTACGCGATGTTCTTCAACGGGCAGCCCACGTCTGGCCGAAGGTGGCAAAACTTTGTCTCATTGTTTACGGCAGCTATTTCTTGTGGAGCATCATTCCGGTTGTCGCGATTTTTTCGCTGGTCGCAGCGCAGCCCTCGATCGTCAGCATTCTGCTGGCGCTGGGAATTTTGGTCTTACAGGTCTACATGACCGCGCGGTTGTGGGTAAATTTCCTTTTCTGGCAGCAAACGAGCGTTCTGGAAACGTCGGAAACACTCGAAGCTTTGCGCGAAAGTCAGCGACTCGCTCGCAATCCATCACCCGTACCGTGGCACGAACGGCCAGTTTGGCGCGGTGCAATTCTCGCGTCCATCTGGTTCCTATTGCTGATCCTGTTCAGCAGCGGCGCGGAGATTCCTTTTTTGCTCGTTAGGCTACGGGGAGTCACGAGTCCGGAAGACGCATTCAATCTTGTCCAGAATCTCGCGAATGCTCCGGCGCCGGACACGATGATGATGGTCAGCTACGTCTTCAGCAGTCTCATTCACGCTGTGCTCCGTCCTCTGCTAGGAATTGCGTTCGTTATTCTCTATTTCGACGCGAAAAGTAGGTTGTAGCTGCGTCTTCGGATCCGGGGAGCGCACGCGACTCGCGTGCCGGCGATGGCGACTCGCCATCGCGAACTTGCGTCCGATAATAGAAGAAGATGTTTTCGGCGAGTCGCCAAAAACGGCACGCGAGTCGCGTGCGCTCCCCAGAGAATGCCAGATCGCTAGCTCAGCGCGAGATATGGCAACAAACCGTGTCTGCCGCCCTCGCGGCCGAAGCCGCTCTCTTTATATCCACCGAACGGACTCGTCGGATCGAATTTATTATAGGTGTTTGCCCAAACCACACCGGCACGCAGTTTGTTCACGATCTTGAAAATCTTGCTGCCCTTGTCGGTCCAGACGCCAGCGCTCAAGCCGTAGGGTGTGTTGTTGGCACGTTCGATTGCTTCCTCCGGCGTGCGAAACGTCATCACGCTCAGAACCGGGCCGAAGATTTCTTCCTGCGCGATGCGGTGCGATGCAGTAACGCCGGTAAAGAAACTCGGCGGATACCAGTAGCCTTTCGCCGGCAGCCCCGAAAGCGTTCGGGGTTGCACAAGCTGCGCACCTTCTCTAATCGCGCTGTCGACTAACTCGCAAATCTTGTCGAGCTGCATGCGCGAATTGATCGCGCCAATGTCCGTGTTCTTGTCGAGCGGATCGCCCACGCGCAATGTCGCGATGCGATCGCGCAATTTGCGAATCACCTGTGGAAAAACGCCTTCCTGCACGAGCAAGCGCGAGCCCGCGCAGCAGACATGCCCCTGATTGAAATAAATCCCTGAAACAATTCCTTCGACCGCTTGATCGATAGGCGCGTCTTCGAAAATGATGTTGGCCGCCTTACCTCCAAGTTCGAGCGTCAGTTTTTTTCCCGTGCCGGAGACCGACTGCAAAATGCGCTTGCCGACATCAGTCGAACCGGTGAACGCAATCTTGTCTACATCATCGTGTTCGACGAGCGCTCGACCGGTTTCTCCCGCGCCGGTAACGATATTAACGACGCCATCGGGCAATTCCGCCTGTTGAAAGATTTCCGCAAGATGCATCGCGGTGATGCTCGTGGTCTCGGCTGGTTTCAACACGCAGGTATTTCCGCATGCAAGCGCGGGCGCGAGCTTCCACGCCGCCATGAGCAACGGGAAATTCCAGGGAATGATCTGCCCCGCGACACCAAGCGGCCGCGCTGTGCGGCCCGGGAACGCGTATTGAAGTTTGTCCGCCCAACCCGCGTAATAAAAAAAATGTGCGGCAACGAGCGGCAGATCGATATCGCGCCTTTCCTTGATCGTCTTGCCACCGTCCATCGTCTCGAGCACAGCTAGCTCGCGCGATTTTTCCTGAATCAAACGCGCGATGCGATAGAGAAATTTTCCGCGCTCGCGTCCGGGCATTTTGCTCCAAGTCTTCTCGTACGCGCGCCGCGCCGATTTCACGGCTAGATGAACATCGCGGGCATTTCCTTCTGCGATTTCCGTTAGCTTCTCTTCCGTGGCCGGATTGATCGACGCAAAATATTTGCCGGACCGAGGCTTAACGAATTTTCCGCCAATAAAAAGCTGATAACGCGACTGGAGTCGAATGTAATCGCTCGCTTCCGGCGCAGGCACGTAATTCCAGCGATCCCCGAAACTGAGTCGCCGCTCGTTAGGCGGAAGCGCGCGGCGATGATCGAGGGCACCGTCGGCTTCGAGGACGACGAGCTGCGAATTGCGTGATTTCCTGCGTGCCATGCTGTAGCAATCCTTAATCGCTTCGGACAAAGGCTGCACGCAAAAAGAAACCGCGCTGGCTCGTCCGAACCAGCGCGGTTCCATTCAACCTATTCGTTAGGGTAGGCCGGTGCCGGATCTCGATTTTACAATCGAGACATCGGTGCTGTTGATTAACCCATTGGTCGAAACGTCCCGGCGGAAATTATCTTCGTCAGTCACGCTTCCGGATTCCGCCTTGGTCTGACTCACGTCCGTAGAATTGACGCTTCCGTTGCCGTCTGTGTCGCCGACAACGACACTCATCCGGGCCGTGAAGTCAGCCGGAGCAGCGCCTGCGCTCGCGCCCAAAAGAGACACGGTCACTGTCTGCGGCGTAGCGCTCACGCCGGTCAGATTGACCGTCACTTCACTGGTGGGAGACGAACCGGGGGCAGGGTTCGTGGTGACCGCACCACTTGTACTCGAAGCGCCGGTAAAGGTTACCGGTTGGGCAAAGAGGAATACAACATGATAGGCGGCACCTTCAGCGCGACACTCGACCGCAGTGCTCGTCGGCGGAACTAACGGAGCGAGCTTGATATCGAAATCTCCCGCGCTCCCATGAGTCTTGCGCGAAACAACGTTGATCAACTGCGCTACCGGAGCGCATGATGCATTGCCGACAAGTGTGTAGCTGCTATCAGCCGTAATATCGGAGGCGTTGTTCTGCGAACGTTGTCCGGGATCGGGCCGGTTGAAATAGGTGCGCACATTCAAACCGGTGAGATCGCTGCCTGCGCCGTAACCGCCATCGGCCATCTCGGCCTTGGCTTTGTCGAGCGTGATAGTGATTAGAGCCGGTCGCAGGATCATACGTTCCGTTATCTGCATCTCCAACTCTCACCGGCGTGTTCGCGTTTGGATTCGGATTCATCGGATCGAGAGCGACACCGAAGTTTCCGTATTCGAAAGCTCGTCGCACCGGACACATCGGTCTTCATCGCCACATAGAGACGATCGAAGTCCACTGTCGGATTATGCCGATTCCAAATAATATACCACTGACTGTTGGGCGGAGCCGCGCCGGTAGTGGAAGGCGCATCCTGTAACGTGAAGACGAGTTTGTTCACGCCGCCGCCCACGAATGGCTCTGCCACGTAGAGCTGGCGAATATTTACGCTGCCATCAATCGGTTGATTCGGCGCCATATCGTTATCGGACCCGTCCGGATTGAGATCGCTGATTACAGGAACGCCCGGCAATTCGCATGCGCGTTGGTCCTCCACCCGCATCCGGCGTGACGTCGTGGCAATACGGTCCTTCGCCCTGAGCGTTCACCGCCGTCACGCGATATTTATCTGCCGGAAGTGAAACCCGCATCGGTGTATTGCGGCTCATCAACCATCGCGACAAGCGCAAACACTCCGCCCATTCCGCGATAAACTTTGTAGTTGGTGATGGTAGCTCCGCCGCTATCCGGTGGATACCACGAAAGATCGACGCTTCCTCCATTAACAGCCGCAGTCACTGCCGGAGCGCCGGGCACGAGAGGCTCCGCCGGATCGAATTGCGCATACATTCGCTTACCGCCAGATTGACGGCTGACGAATGCTTTGGCGGTGAAGGAATTTGGTCCGCCGTTGACGCAACCGCCAACGCAACCGTCCTCGGAGCCGACAACGACGCGACCTTGCTTTGTCGATCCCCATGTCGAAAAAGTCGAGCAGGTTGCGGCACCCGCCGGAGCCGCAAATTCCACCGCGTTGAATCGGATCGCCGGGAGTGGCATTGACGGTCGTCCATGTATTTCCGCCATCAAATGTGGTGGCAATGTAGAGATACCAGACGCCGGGAAATGTCGGTTGGTCCGCATCGGCGCCGCCCGTCGTGGTTCCAAAAAAGGCGAAGGCGGCACGACTCGTGTCCGGTCCATTTTGTTCGCCATCGCCCGCCACCACCGCAGGGAATGCGCAATTCTGCACGCCTACTTGCGCTCCGACATCGGTATCATGCAGCCAGGTAAGTCCTTTATCATGAGAGACAGCGATCCGGGCGTGACCATCCGCAGCCTGGTAACCGAGGAAAATCGTATTGCTGTCGGTCGCGACTCCGACGGATGGATCGTCATTCCCGCTCGTCGTCGCTCCGGGAATCGTACGAATTTGCCACGTGAGATTATTATCTTCCGAAACGATGACGG
>CAWDLY010000015.1:0-134491 GCA_963803315.1 uncultured Verrucomicrobiae bacterium
CGGAAAGAGCCATTGCTTCTGCCAGTCGTTGGCGGCGCGCGTGTAAAGAATCCGTTCGTGGCGTCGGAATGGTTTTTGTTTCCAAAATTCGATTTGCTCCGGCACGACGCGAAAGCCCGACCAGAACGGTGGGCGCGGGACTTCGCCTACACCGAAACGAACGATCATCTTCGCCACTTCGGTCTCCAACTCATAATAGCCGCGCATGGGCCGCGATTGTTTGGACGCCCACGCACCGATCTGACTCAGGCGCGGTCGCGTAGCAAAATACGCGTCGGCTTCATCGTCGCTGACGCGCTCCGATCGTCCGCGAACACGGATCTGTTTGTCGATTTTGTCCCAATAAAAGCAGAGCGCGGCCCACGGTTCCTGCAGCAGTGCGTGCGCTTTCGGGCTTCCCAGGTTCGTGTAAAAAACGAACCCGCGTTCATCCACGCCTTTCAACAGAACCATGCGCGCGTCCGGATGCCCATCTGCATCGATCGTCGCCAATGACATCGCGCTCGGTTCTTTCAATCCCGCGTCGATCGCTTCCTCAAACCAAGTTTTGAAAAGCGCGATCGGATCGTCACCGAGTTGCGCTTCCAAAACCTCAGACATGATCGCTCTTCGCTCGGTCGACAATGTAAGCGCGGATGGCCTCGAACTGGCTCACTCCATCGAGCCCCGCTTCTTTCATCACGACCGCGCCGGAGCCGCTTCCGAGAAAATGACCGTGCCGGAATGGATGCAGCGAATGAGCGCGGCCGCAATCGGAGCGTATCCAACGCGTCATCGTTGCAAAGGTGAAGTCGGTGATTCCCATCGCTTCCTGTTGATGAGCCTCCGGAAAAATTTTCTCGCGCTCCGCCGGCGGAAGCATGTCGAACAATTCCGATGACGTAATCACGTAAACGTTCAGACCGAGACCAGCGTTATTGATCAACGGCAATGTCTCGGTCACAAACGCATTCGTGACTCCCGTGCCTTGCAGCACAATTGTTCCTTGCGCATGACCCCGCACGGAACGCAGCCGATAAACGCCTTGCGCAGCCAACGCGGCCGATGGCAGGCCAAGCGCGGCGCGATCCCGCACCATTTCCGCGGGACGAGTGACAAACGGTGCGATGATCGCAGGCCGTTTCGCCAGTGCAGCGGAAACCAGAAACCAAATTTCCTGCGGATCCCACGGCGTGAGCGTGATCATGGTGCCGAGCGGAAAATTATCCTGAAGTAACTGCAGCGCCTGCGGATCGGCGTGAGTCGGACCGTCCTCGCCGGTTTTCAAACCAGCATGCGCACAAATCAGGAAGAATGGACGGTAGGCTCCGCCTTCCGACACCACTCGCGCTTGATTTCCAATCGCGTGAAGTCTCGCCGCGATATGTCCGAGAGGCGCACTGAATGCGCCGTAGGATGAGCCGGCTCCGATGTGGGAGCCAAACGAAGAGATTCCCGACAACATCGCCATGATGGCATCCTCGCAAATTCCGCCGATGGCGAGTTGCCGCGCAAGAGGATTGGTTTGGCGATTGTAAAAGCCAGGCGGAAAATTTTCTCCGACTTTGTTGATGCTGGTCGATCCCGAGCAGATCCGCCGCGGCAATGACGAAGCCGCCGTTAGTGATCTTATTATAATAGTTGAGCACGCGACCGAGCTCGTCGCGCAAAGTCGTTTCAGTTCGCAATTCGAGTGCAAGGTCACCGGGGGCGTGGCCATTTACCTGCGCGGCCGTTTCGTACGCGAAGTCGATCCTGGGCGCGTCGGCACGCGGTCTGCGATCGAGCGCGTTCAGTCGCTCTTGCGCAGCACGCAACTGCGCGGCCAATGCTTCCATCGTCGATGGTCGCATTTCCAATGCATGACGGATGATGCCGAGCGTTTGCCAGTAACAATCCTCGAGGATCGTCGTATCCGTTCCGCAACTGCAACGTTGCGCACCGTCGCAGTGCGGGATCGGCGTCTCATCTTTCGGCAAGAGCGGCGCAACCGCGGCAAAAAACGCATTCGAGCAAAGGCCGTGGCCGGCTCCATGCGAAGCGCGTCCTTCGATTCCATAGCGCCACCCTTTGATCGTGCGATAAACGATTGCTGTTGGCTGGCCATTGTGAAGGTCGAGCGCGAGACGTTGCGCCGTGGTGATCTGTTGCCAATCGAAACCGTCCGGTACGTAAATCACATTCCAGTCGTGCAGGTAAGCCAGTTCGGCTGGTGTCCATTGCACATATTCGCCGGGCGTTTCGCCGTCACGGCAAACCCGGTTCGAGTCAATCGACGCCTGATTCCAATCAACGTGCAGGATGATGTTATCGAGCGACGCGGTCCCGGCCGCGGCCAGCGCTTCGGCCACGCGCCCGGGAGTCATTCCACCTTCACCTTCTATTATATGTACCTCGCGGTGCGTTCTCGCCGTAAAGATCGGCCGCGCCCCATGCCAAACCGCACGATGCCGGAAGGCCGACGCCGGACGCACCAGTCGAGAGCCTAACGAATGGTGTCGCCGGCGTCGGATGCCCGTCGAGGGCTTTGGCGTGGAATTTTTTGAAGAGGGGAGTGTGGGCGGTTGGATTGCGGCGGAAGCCGAGCAAATCTTCCAGCCGGAACTGGAATTTCTCCTGAATCGGTAAAGATCGGGTGGGCGATTCGAGCGATCTGTTGGACGCAATCGCATAAAGTCGCGCTCGGTTCTTTTAATCCCGAGTCGATTGCTTCCTGAAACCAGTTTTGAAAAAGCGCAATCGGATCGTCACCGAGTTGCGCTTCCAAAACCTCAGACATGATCGCTCTTCTCTCGATCGCCGATGTAAGCGCGGATGGCTTCGAATTGGCTCACTCCATCGAGTCCCGCTTCTTTCATCACGACCGCGCCGGAGCCGCTTCCGAGAAAATGGCCGTGCCGGAATGGATGCAGCGAATGGGCGCGGCCGCAATCGGAGCGTATCCAACGCGTCATCGTTGCAAAGGTGAAGTCGGTGATTCCCATCGCTTGCTGTTGATGAGCCTCCGGAAAAATTTTCTCGCGCTCCGCCGGCGGGAGCATGTCGAACAATTCCGATGAGGTAATTACGTAAACGTTCAGACCGAGACCGGCGTTGTTGATCAACGGCAATGTCTCGGTCACAAACGCATTCGTGACTCCGGTGCCTTGAAGCACAATTGTTCCTTGCGCATGACCACGCACGGAACGCAGCCGGTAAACGCCTTGCGCAGCCAACGCGGCCGAAGGCAGGCCAAGCGCGGCGCGATCCCGCACCATTTCCGCCGGACGAGTGACAAACGGTGCGATGATCGCAGGCCGTTTCGCCAGCGCGGCGGAAACCAGAAACCAAATTTCCTGCGGATCCCACGGCGTGAGAGTGATCATGGTGCCGAGTGGAAAATTATCCTGAAGTAATTGCAGCGCCTGCGGATCGGCGTGAGTCGGACCGTCCTCGCCGGTTTTCAAACCGGCATGGGCGCAAATCAGGAAGAAGGGACGGTAAGCGCCGCCTTCCGTTGTGACTCGAGCCTGATTTCCAATCGCGTGCAGTCGCGCCGCGATATGTCCGAGCGGCGCGCTGAACGCACCGTAGGATGAGCCTGCTCCGATGTGGGAACCAAACGCAGAGACACCCGACAACATCGACATGATGGCGTCCTCGCAAATGCCGCCGATGGCGAGCTGCCGCGCAAGGGGATTTGTTTGGCGATTGTAAAAGCCAGGCGGAAAATTTTCTCCGACTTTGTTGATACTGGTCGATCCGAGCAGATCCGCCGCGGCAATGACGAAGCCGCCGTTAGTGATCTTATTATAATAGTTAAGCACGCGACCGAGCTCGTCGCGCAAAGTCGTTTCAGTTCGCAATTCGAGTGCGAGGTCATCGGGGGCGTGGCCATTCACCTGCGCAGCGGTTTCGTAGGCGAGGTCGATCCTGGGCGCGTCGGCACGCGGTCGGCGATCGAGCGCGTTCAGTCGCTTTTGCGCGGCACGCAAACGTGCGGCCAATGCTTCCATCGTTGATGGCCGCATTTCCAATGCATGACGGATGATGCCGAGCGTTTGCCAGTAACAATCCTCGAGGATCGTTATATCCGTTCCGCAACTGCAACGTTGCGCACCATCGCAGTGTGGGATCGGCGTCTCGTCTTTCGGCAAGAGCGGCGCAACCGCGGCAAAAAACGCATTCGAGCAGAGGCCGTGGCCGGCTCCATGCGAAGCGCGTCCTTCGATTCCATAGCGCCAGCCTTTGATCGTGCGATAAACGATCGCCGTTGGCTGGCCGTTGTGAAGGTCGAGCGCGAGACGTTGCGCCGTGGTGATCTGTTGCCAATCGAAACCGTCCGGCACGTAGATCACATTCCAGTCGTGCAGGTAAGCCAGTTCGGCTGGGGTCCATTGCACATATTCGCCCGGCGTTTCGCCGTCACGGCAAACCCGGTTCGAGTCGATCGACGCCTGATTCCAATCAACGTGCAGGATGATGTTATCGAGCGACGCAGTCCCGGCCGCGGCCAGCGCTTCGGCCACGCGCCCGGGAGTCATTCCACCTTCGCCTTCGATTATATGTACTCGCGGTGCGTTCTCGCCGTAAAGATCGGCCGCGCCCCATGCCAGACCACACGATGCCGGAAGGCCGACGCCGGACGCACCGGTCGAGAGCCTAACGAATGGTGTCGCCGGCGTCGGATGCCCATCGAGGGCTTTGGCGTGGAATTTTGTGAAGAGGGGAGTGTGGGCGGTTGGATTGCGGCGGAAGCCGAGCAAATCTTCCAGCCGGAACTGGAATTTCTCCTGAATCGGTAACAGATCGGGTGCGGCGATTCGAGCGATCTCGTTGCGCAACGCCCACATCGCATAAAGACCGAGCGCCTTGTGCCCGGCTGCGTAGGAAATGATATCGGCGTCCCGGCGAGTCGGGCGCGCCATGTCGTAGTCCATCACGTCGAAGAGCAGTCGCGCCACGAAACGGCCGGATGAAATCGAACCGCCCGGATGACCGGAAAGCGGTGCGTAATTGTACATCAAGCGCGCAGAGCGTGCGGTAGAAGAGATCGAATGTTTCGCAATCCTCGAGAGCTGATTCGTCGAGCGGCTCGCCTGCGTCCGCCATGCGATCCGCGGCATTGATGTAAACGCCCCGACGCGGACCGAATGATATTGTGGATTTTTCCGGACGCGCCGGCGTTGTGGGTCGAGAGATGAGTTCTGTTAACATAGGGTTGTTTGCCTTCCGTGATGAACCTTCGCCATTGCCTCTTATTAGTCCGTGCGGCGAAAACGCTCTGCGCGGCTCTTGCTAAAAACGAGGCATTTCTTGCGATCAAGAAATGATCCTGATGGATCGCGATTGATTGGTCGTTAGGCGACCGGCTGGACTGGTCTTAACTGGCTGCGGTCGCCGGATGCATGGCATTGGCCAGATCGCGAACGGGATCGATTTTCCAACGATCGGCGATGGCTTCCAGTTCGGCGTTCAATGACCAGCGGTCGGGCAGGGGATCGCCGGTATGTTCGGCGCTCCCGCCTTTGAGGCTCATGCAATTCGTGTTGTCGCCGATCTCGGCAATCTGCGCGCACTCGTTAGGCGTGAGGGTTAATTCAGGAAGAGAAGCGAGTTCCTCGACCTTTGTTTCGATGCGTTTCGCTTCAGCGCCCGGCTCCTGAATCAATGTCGGAACCACGCTTTGCACCGGAGCCGTGCTGAAGGTTCCAGATGCAGGCGAGCTGCAACATCGTGAGACCGTGCGCGTCGGCTATCGCGCGCATCTTCTCGATTTTCTCCGCGCCGGCCTCAACCCAGCCGGCAGGACGAAATGTCCGGTGATCACGCGGCGCGAATTGATGACCCGGTTTCACGTCGTCGTGGAAAAGGCCGCCATAATCGACAACTCGCGTCACAATTTTGGTCCCGGTTTTTTCTGCGGCGGGAAGGCAAAGACTCCCCGGCCACGGCTCGAGTGGATTGAGGATGATCATGGCCCAATCGATCAACCCTTGGAAACGCTCGAGGCAGAGAATCAGATCGAGGGTAAATCCGTTCGCCGGGCCGGGGGCGACACCGAGCTGGGCCGTCAATCCTGCCTCCTTCAGTTTGTCCATTCCTTTCCAAACTGCATCGCTGGTATATCCAGTAGCGTCGGGATTGTGCAGAAGAAGAAGATCGAATCGATCGGCGCGGCAGCGGGCGAGCGATTTCTCGGCTGCCGAACGCAGGTAACTCGAATACTCGTTAGGCTTGCGCAAAGCTGAACTGGTGAAACGCGGAAAACCCTTCGCGCCGTCGCGCTGTCCGTGATAAAAATCGTGTCCGATCGCACCGACCAGGCAGTAGCTGTCGCGCTGAATTCCTTCCAGCGCGCGACCGAGCAGGGTGTCGGCTTCGCCGGTGCCGTAAACATCAGCGGTGAAAAATGTCCGGATCCCTTTTTCGTAAGCGAGATGGATGAGATCGATGAAACGCTCATCGGTGACTGGTTCACCGAAGTGCATGAAACGTCCGGCGCTCCACATTCCAAAAGCGGTCCTGGTCAGTTGCATCGGCATAGAATCGTCAAACTATCGAATCATAATCCGCCAACCGCGCCGACAGCAAGCGCAGGTCAGGCTTGTCTTTGTCCCTACCCGCAAGAAACGGGCAGTGAATCGCAATTGCTGACGTGCGCCGCAGCATCGAACCTGAACATTTACCTGAGGTAAAACATTGGTATGGCAATCGAACTAAAAGAGAAAGAAGGCAGCAAGCTCCTGGAAGTCTCGCTCACGGGCAAACTGGTCAAAGAAGATTACAACACATTCGTGCCGGCGGTTGATCGTTTGATCGAGCAGCATGGCAAGATTCGAATGCTCGTTGTGATGCATGATTTCCACGGCTGGACGGCGAGCGCGATGTGGGAAGACACCAAGTTCGGCGCGCGCCATTTCCGCGACATCGAGCGGCTGGCGATGGTCGGCGAAACGAAGTGGCAGCACGGAATGGCGATTTTTTGCAAGCCATTCACGACCGCCATCGTGCGCTACTTCGAGCACGATGAGATCGAGGCCGCGCGTGCCTGGGTGAGCGAATCGTGAGCCAGGACCGCACACTTCACGGCAGAGCGAAACCCAGCCCGAGCGAAAACCGTATCTCGCGACGATGCTCGCACCGCGATCGATTGCGGTGATCGGCGCCACGGAGTCGTTAGGCACTATCGGTCGCGCCTTGATCGAGAATTTGCGATCGTATGCCGGCACGGTTTACCCGATCAACCCAAAGCGGGCAAGCGTGCTCGAAATAGAAGCATTTCCGACGATCGCGGATGTGCCTAACGAGGTAGATCTCGCCGTCATCGCGACTCCCGCCACGACGGTGCCGCAAGTCGTACGGGATTGCGCGGCGGCGGGAGTGAAAGGTGCGATCATCATCTCCGCCGGTTTCAAAGAGATCGGCGCGCGCGGGCGCGAGCTGGAAAAGGAGATCGCCCATGGACGCGGCCCGATGCGAATCATTGGTCCGAATTGCGTTGGCGTGATGCTCCCACACATCGGATTAAACGCGACGTTCACAAAGCCGCTCGCGCTTCCCGGAAACATCGGATTCATCAGTCAGAGCGGCGCGCTCTGCACGGCGATTCTCGATTGGAGCCTGACGAATCAACTCGGATTCAGCGCATTCGTTTCCATCGGCTCGATGCTCGATGTGAACTGGGGCGACCTGATCTACCACCTCGGTGACGATCCGCACACGCGCAGCATTCTTCTTTACATGGAATCGATCGGCGACGCGCGCTCTTTTCTTTCCGCGGCGCGAGAGGTTGCCCTAGCGAAACCGATCATTGTGATCAAAGTCGGGCGCACAAAAGCCGCGGCGAAAGCAGCGGCTTCGCATACCGGCGCGTTGACCGGAAGTGATGAAGTTTGCGACGCGGCTTTTCGGCGCGCGGGCGTGTTGCGCGTCAATACGATCGCGGAATTGTTCAACATCGCGGAGTTGTTAGGCAAACAGCCGCGGCCCCGCGGACCGCGCCTGGCAATTGTAACGAATGGCGGCGGTCCCGGTGCATTGGCGGTGGATGCCTTGATTGCCCATGGTGGCGAAAGCGCGCAATTGTCGAGCGAGACCCTGGCCGCGTTAAATGATGTTTTGCCGCCGCATTGGAGCCACGGTAATCCCGTGGACGTAATCGGCGATGCCGATGCGGAGCGTTACGCCCGCGCGGTTGAGATCGTATCCCACGATTCGGGTAACGATGGGCTGCTCGTCGTGATGGTTCCCCAGGCTGTGACGGCATCGGCAGATATCGCAACGAAGTTGACTCCGTTTGCAAAACTCGCGGGCAAACCAATTCTCGCGAGCTTCATGGGAGCCGCGAGCGTGACAGAAGCGATGGCCACGCTTGATCGGGCGGGCATTCCGACATTTGCCTATCCGGACAGCGCGGCGCGCGCATTTTGTTATTTGTGGGAATACACGCATGCGCTGCGCGCTCTATATGAAACTCCAGCACTAGCGATCGATGCAGAGAGTTCCGCAGCACGTGCGAAAGCCGCGCGCATTATCGCGCAGGTGCAAGAATCCAATCGAACGCTGCTGACCGAAACCGAATCGAAAGCGCTTCTCGCTGCCTATGGAATTCCCGTTGTGCCAACCGTGGTCGCGACAAGCGAAGACGAGGCTGCGCAAAAAGCGGCGCAATTCGGCGGTGCCGTGGTGCTCAAAATCTATTCGCACACGATTACGCACAAAACAGATGTCGGCGGCGTGAAGCTCGATTTGCAAGATGAAGCCGCTGTGCGCAAGGCATACCGCGAGATCAGCGAATCGGTTCGGCGACTCAATAAGGGCGAGGATTTTCTCGGCGTCGTCGTGCAACCGATGATCGCACGGGACGGCTACGAATTGATTCTGGGCAGCAGCATCGATCCGCAATTCGGTCCGGTATTGCTTTTCGGAGCAGGTGGTCAGCTCGTGGAAGTCTTCAAGGATCGCGCTCTCGGATTGCCGCCACTGAATCGCACGCTTGCGCGCCGGATAACGGAGCGAACGCGCATTTATCGCGCGCTGCAAGGTGTGCGCGGACGCGCGCCAGTCGACCTCGCTAAACTCGAAGAATTGCTTGTTCGATTCAGCCAGCTCGTTGTGGAGCAACCTCGTATTAAGGAAATCGACATTAACCCACTGCTCGCTTCTGCTGAGCGGATTATTGCCCTCGATGCGAGGATCGTGCTGCATCCAGCCGACATCGCGGAGGACAAATTACCAACCACAGCGATTCGGCCGTATCCGGCGCAATACATCAGCACATTCACGCTTACTGACAAAACGCCGATCACAGTTCGGCCAATTCGTCCGGAAGACGAACCGCAAATGGTGAAGTTCCACCAAGGCTTGTCAGACCAGAGCGTTCATTTCCGCTACTTTGGATCTCTCAGCGTAGAGACTCGCACAGCGCACGAACGTCTCGTTCGGACCTGCTTCAACGATTACGATCGCGAGATCGCGCTTGTCGCCGAGCATAAGAAAAAAGATGGAAGCTCGGAGATCATCGGTATCGGTCGCTTGATCAAAGCGCACGGTCTCAACGAAGCAGAGTTTGCGATCGTAATCGCCGATGCGTGGCAGGGGAAGGGTATCGGAACAGAGTTGCTGACATTACTCGTTAGGGCTGGCCGTGCGGAAAAGCTGCGGCGCATCACCGGCAATATTCTGGCCGAAAATACCAGGATGCTTGAAGTAAGCCGTGACATCGGCTTCGAACTGCAATGGCGACCAGCGCAAGGCGAGTGGGAAGCCGAGATCGAACTGGGTTGATATGGCAAGGACATTCGCTCATGAAAACGATCCTAACGCCTACGCTGAATCCAACCGTTTCGTGACAGAAATTTCTCTACGTAAAAGGCAGCGCCCCTGGGCGAACTGTAACCAATATCATTGTACCGATGGCACGGCGGATTATCGATCTACCTCTCCCATCACAATATCTACGCTGCCCAGAATCACCATGACATCGGCCACGGTGTGACCGAGACACAGATCCTCGAGAATAGTGAGATTGATGAAACTCGGCGGGCGCACACGATAGCGGTACGGATTCGCGCTGCCGTCGCTGATTAAATAGAAGCCGAGTTCTCCTTTCGGTCCTTCGATGCGCCCATATGCTTCGCCGACCGGCGGCTTAAAGGCGCGGATTTTCACTTTCGGATTAACGATCGGACCGGCCGGAATCTGCGCGAGGGCCTGATTCAGAATTCCGATGCTCTCGCGCATCTCCAGCGTGCGCATCATCAGGCGATCATAGGTGTCGCCATGGTCGCCTAACGGAACGCGGAACTTGAAGCGCGGATAAATTCCGTAGCCGTCAACTTTGCGAATATCGTAATTCACGCCGGACGCGCGCAACATTGGACCAGTGATGCCGGCGCTGATCGCGAGATCGGCGGAAAGCTTTCCGATCTCCTGCGTGCGCGCGATCACGATCTCGTTCGAAAGAATGAGCTGGTCGAATTCATCGAGAAATTTCGGGAAAGCATCGACAACTTTTCTCGCCCGGCCTAACCAATCCTCGTTCGCATCAACGCGGCATCCGCCGAAGCGCATGTAATCGCACATCATTCGTGAGCCAGCGAGCGACTCAAACAAATCGAGAATTTTTTCGCGTTCACGAAATGCATACATGAGCGGTGTGCCCCACGCGCCCATGTCGCTGAGCAGGAATCCGAGCAGCGATGCGTGATTTTGCAGCCGCGTGAGCTCGGCAAGAATGACGCGCAGATATTCCGCGCGCTCGGGAACTTCGATGCCGGCAAGTTTCTCGACACTGAGCGCGTAGGCCCAGTTGTTCGTCATCGAACAAAAATAATCGAGCCGATCGGTGTAGGGCATCGAACCGAGATAGCTCGCGTTCTCGCCGATCTTTTCGTGATTGCGATGCAAGTAGCCGAAGACCGGCTTCAGCTTCCGCACGATCTCGCCATCGAGTGCGACGTTCATGCGGAAAACGCCGTGGGTCGATGGATGCTGCGGCCCCATCGACACTTCGAGTAATTCGCCTTCGAGGCGCGAACTCATTCGCGGCGGCGCGTTGCTCGATCTCCTGAATGGTCGCGGTCATGCATTGCGGACTCAAGAAAGTTACAAGCGTTACATCGTTACAAGGGCCGGTGCGCTGATCCTTTGTAACCTGATTTTGCAACCATGTAATCACGTGGTCAGTTTCTCTGCGCCGTCAAGTTGCGGCCGCGCGCTGTAATGTTGTTTTGCTCTTTCGAGCACATCGTCATGCGGCGTCGGTTCGTATTCGTAATCGTCCGGCTCGCGATAATCCTTCCGCATTGGGAAATCTTCGAATTCGTCCCACATCAAAATGCGTCGCAGATCGGGATGGCCATCAAAGCGGATTCCGTAGAGATCAAAAATTTCCCGCTCCTGAAATTCTGCGCTGCGCCAGATCGGAGTGAGCGACGGCAACCGCGCATTTTCGGCGCGATCGTTCGTCCGCAACCTAACGACAATCGGCCCATGTTTGAGCGCCACCGAGTAGAGGTGATAAACCGCTTCGAGGTAACCGGGGAAAAATTCCTCCGAGCTCTCTTCCACTTCCTTTTCCTCTCCCTCTACGATCTTCTTCACCTTCACTTTCTTCGTTACTTTGCGATCGAGCCAATCAACTCCGCTGGCGTTTGAGCAAAGGTCAAATCGCAGGGCCGGGTCATCGCGCAGAAACCGCGCGACGGCGACCGCGTGATCGTTATCGATCAAAAGCGACGGCTGACTTGCAGGGCCCGGATTCGCGATGATCTCGATCTTCGCGCCTGACACGGTCGCTTCCGCACGCGCCTTGATCTGTTCAAGAGATTCCATACGTTAGGCGCGTTCCAGCTTTGGCGGCTGGAATAATTCCGCATTCGCCGGCGGTTCCAAATCGTGCGCGCCAAACGCCGGCACCGGAAATTCGCTCGGCTGATCGGCTTTAAGAAAATTCGCCTTGTCGCGCCCGCTCAACTTCTGCTCGTCGATTTTCTTCTGCAATTCCATGAACGCATGCAGAAGCGCTTCCGGCCGCGGCGGACAACCGGGAATGTAAACATCGACCGGGATATAACGATCGATTCCTTTGAGCACGTTATACCCTTGCTTGAACGGCCCGCCGGAAATTGCGCACGCGCCCATCGAAATGACATATTTCGGATCCGGCATCTGGTTGTAGAGCCGGACGATTTGCGGCGCCATTTTCTTCGTCACTGTGCCGGCGACAATCATCAGATCTGCCTGCCGCGGTGATGGCCGAAACACTTCGCCTCCGAATCGCGCGATGTCATAGCGCGATGCGGCCGCCGCGATCATCTCAATCGCGCAACAAGCCAATCCAAATTGCAGCGGCCAGATCGAATTCTTGCGTCCCCAATTGTAAAGCTCCTGCATCGAGGTCACCCAAATCCCCTGTCGTTGCAGTTCTGTCCGCAATCCTTCGTCGATTTCGCTCATGTGCGGTGAAACGTTAAAAGGTTAAATCGTTAAATAAGTTTTCTCGCGTCCTGGCCCTTTTAACAATGTAACTCTTTTAACGCTTTTAACTATCGCGTTAGCGTGCCCAATTTAAACACCCTTTGCCCCACGCCCAAACAAGACCTTCGATCAGCAACAACAAGAAGACCAAAATCGCGACAAACGCCCCAATCGGTAAACCAGTGAATGCGACCGCAAACGGCACGAGAAAAATAGCTTCGACATCGAAGATCAAAAAAATGATCGCGTAGAGATAATATTGCGAGTGGAACTGAATGTGCGCTTCGCCCAAAGATTCCACGCCGCACTCGTAGGTCGCGCTTTTCATTGGACCTGGCTTTGGCGGCTGAAAAAATCTTCGCCACATCCACGCCAGCGCCAGCGGCATCAACGGGAATATCAATGCCACGCCACAGAAAATAACGATGAAAAAGTACGGGTTAGGTGTCATTGCTTCGGCAATTCAATCTGAATGTTGGAGCCTAGTGAGTCTCGGTCCTGACCGAAACATTCTTCCAATCTGCGGCCGCCTTCTTGAAGGCCGCCTCATGTTCGGGCCAATCGTGCAAGATAGTTGGATCGAAGTCCGCGCCGGATGGCCAGACCAGTGTGTGCACTTCAGGATCGAGTTCCACACGATCGAATTCGGTGGGATCCCGCAAGGGACCAAAAAGTTCTCCGTGAAGGATCGGTTCGAAATCAATTGTGCGTGAGATGCCGTCACCAAACTCAATTCGCAAAGTGTAGGGGGCGATTTTTTTGAA
The DNA here is from genome assembly GCA_963803315.1 of uncultured Verrucomicrobiae bacterium. Taxonomy (GTDB): domain Bacteria; phylum Verrucomicrobiota; class Verrucomicrobiia; order Chthoniobacterales; family UBA10450; genus JBBQFI01. The sequence continues at coordinate 13,206 of CAWDLY010000015.1, forward strand.
TGCCGCGACGCGATGGATCGGATGATGCATGCTTCATTTTATCGCAAAGGGTCAACCGGCGCAGGTCTTTTTCCATTCTGGAGCAATTCCCAATCGGCAAGCAACTCTTGCTGGTGCAACTCAGCCCAGGCTTCGACTAGCCGTTGCTGACGCTGGGGCATTGAACCGGTCAGCAACGCGATGGGCAAGATGGAAAAGACGGCAATATCCTCTGAGTAATAGGCGTGGAAGTGCGGTACGTGGTGACGTTCTGACGGCTCAGAGAACATCCGAATAATGATTCCGTAGAAGCGCGAGATTTCCGGCACATCCCGATTGTGATTGATTGCGAATCGCTTTCAAAGCGAAAGTCATCCGCGCAATCCGCGGTTATCATTTTTCCAAATGCGCGAACCCGATTCGACCAGGCCTGGCACGTTCTTCTTTCTGGTCCTGCCGTACGGGATCAGCAACGGCTTCGTCTCGATTACGCTTCCATTTATTCTCACGCGCGCTGGATTTTCTGTCGCGACCGCAGCATCAGTCGTCGCCATTGGCCTGTCCGCAAATCTCTGGCGGTTTTTGTGGGGACCGGCGGCAGACCTTACGTTAAGCGCACGACGCTGGTACTTGCTCGGATTAATTGCCACCGGGGCAACTCTGTTTCTGCTCGGCGCAATGCCGCTTCGGCAAAACGCCATCGGCCTTCTCACGGTCATCGCGTTTGTTTCACAGGTCGCGGCGACGCTCGTAGTACTGCCCGTCGGCGGTTTGATGGCGCATACGGTTGCCGAAGAAGCGAAAGGGCGCGCGGCTGGTTGGTATCAGGCGGGAAATCTTGGCGGGAAAGGTGTCGGCGGCGGTGCGGGAGTTTGGCTCGCCAGCCATTTTTCGAAATGAAATCGCGAGCACTTCGCTTTCCGTCGCGATCCTCGCTTCGGCTGGCCGCACTTTTCTTCGTCGCCGATGTGCGACTCGTGACGACAGAAACGATCGGTCAACGCCTGCGACTTCTTGGTCGCGATCTTTTCTCGATGATGAAAGCGGCGATCCCGCTTTTTACGATCGTTCTCGTTTGCTCGCCGATCGGTTCGGCCGCCATGAATAATTTGTGGTCGGCCGTTGCGCCCGATTGGCACGCGAACGCGAACACAGTCGCGCTTGTTACTGGCGTTTTGAACGGAATTGTCAGTGCGATCGGTTGTGTGGTCGGCGGGTGGATCGCCGACCGTGTTGGACGATGGTGGGCCTGCTTCGCTTCGGGCGCGGCATTGGCAGTCGTGACAGTGGTCATGGCCGCAACCGCGCGAACATCCTTCGTCTTCTCCAGCGGCGTTATCGCTTATGCATTTTTCGGCGGAGTCGCCTACGCGGCGTTTTCCGGCGTCATGCTTCTTGCCATCGGTCGAGGCGCGGCCTCGACGAAATTCGCCACGATTTCTTCGCTCGGGAATCTACCAATCATATATATGACGGCATTCAACGGCTGGGTGCACGATCGCTTTGGCACCACCTGGATGCTGCTAGCCGAAGCGCTCGCCGCACTTTTCTGCATCCTCATTGCGTTAATGATTCTGCAAATGATCAAGACATCGCAGGCGGCAGCTCACGCCCGCGCATTACAGCCTTGATTAAAGAATCGCCCACCGCTTTTCTTGATCGACGATGAATGCCGAATCAGTCGACCAAATCTTCCCATTTGTGAAGCAATGGTTGCTTTCATTCCTCGCGGGCGCGCCGGATTGGGTGATGCAGTTCGCGTCGGCGTTGATCAACATCGCGACGCTGCTTGGCTTTTTTCTCACACTCTTCGCCGCGATCTCCGTGTTCGAACGCAAGATTCTCGGACGCATACAGAATCGATACGGACCAAATCGCGTCGGTCCGTTCGGTCTTCTGCAACCGGTTGCCGACGGAATCAAGATGCTGATTAAGGAAGACATCGTGCCCGCGCGTGCGGATAAGATTGTGCATTTCCTCGCGCCGGTCGTGATTGCGGCGACGGCAATTCTCGCGCTCGGCATCATTCCGTACGGCCGCAACATGACGCCTTTCGCGATTGATGGCGGCATTCTTTTTTTCTTTGCCGTGGGTTCGAGCACGGAACTCGCCGTATTCATGGCCGGCTGGGGCAGTAACAACAAATTCTCCATGCTCGGCGCCATGCGTGCGATCGCGCAGATGGTCAGCTACGAATTGCCTCTCATCATCACGACGCTTCCGGTGGTCATGGTCGTCGGTTCGCTTTCACCGGATGCGATCGTCAACGCACAGGGCGGCTACTCGTTAGGCTTCGTGCCGCGTTGGTTCGCGTTTACTCCGTGGGGCGCTGCCGCATTCATCTTGTTTTTTGTCTCCGGCCTTGTTGAATCGAATCGTACCCCTTTCGACGTCCCCGAAGGCGAATCGGAAATTGTCGCCGGGCATATGACCGAATATTCCGGTTTCAAATACGCGACATTTTTTCTCGCGGAATATTTGGGAATGTTCGCCGTCAGCGGATTGGCGGTAACGCTTTTCCTCGGCGGCTGGCACGCGCCGCTGAAAGTGCTCGAAGTCATCCCGTCATACGTTTGGTTTTTCGCAAAACTCTCCGCGCTACTTTTTGTCTTTATCTGGATTCGCGGAACGCTTCCCCGCATCCGCGTCGATCAAGTCATGAAATTCGCCTGGAAATTTGTGCTGCCGATGGCATTCACTTGCATCATCGCCGCCGCTGTCTGGCATTACGCTGGACGCCAGCTTCACGGCTGGCTCTGGTCGCTCGCCGTTGTCGCCGTCGTTTACCTCGCGCTCTCACGCTTGCTCGACACGCGTAAAAAATTTGCACCCCGAACTTATCGCTTTGCCGAATGAACGCTGCCGCCTTCATCATAATCGCCGTCCTGACTCTCGCGGCTGCGCTAGCCGCCGCGACTTTGTCGAAACTAATTCACGCCGCGCTCAGTTTCGCGATCGCGTTCGTGGGAGTCGCTGCGTTTTACTTCCTATTGGGTGCCGAGTTCGTTGGGTTGGTTCAAGTCTTCATCTACATCGGAGCGGTCGCGGTTCTCATCGTATTTACGATTTTGCTTACGCGTCACGACGCGGAAAAGGAGCGTGCCTTTAACTGGAGCGGCGTTGTCGTTGCGCTCGCTGTCTTCGTCGGCTTGCTCTGGTCAATCTTCAAAACGCCGACGCTCGCAATCGCCGCGCCACAAATCGAACCGCTCACGGTGAAACGCATCGGCGAAACATTGATGACCGATTACATCTGGCCGCTGCAATGCGTCGGTCTTGTTCTCACCGCCGCCCTCATTGGTGCGTTGATTCTCGTGATGGAGGAAAAGCAATGATCGCGGCGATTCTGGGGAGCGCAGGCTGCCAGCCTGCAGTTCGCGGCAGCCTGCCGCGAACAACTTCTTCTCTATTGCGTTTGCCTTCCACCTTCGACCCTTCAAAAAAACATTCGGCGCAGCGGCCGAAATGCCACAGGCTGGCAGCCTGCGCTCCCCAGAAAGAGACCGCCATCTTCATGACTCCGACGCTTCAACTCTTTCTCATCATCTCCGCCGCGCTCTTTTGCATCGGCCTGCTCGCCGCGCTCAGTCGGCGACATGCGATTTTCATTTTAATCGGCATCGAAATGATGCTCGCTGCCGCGGGATTGAACTTCATCGCGTTCTGGCGCTTCGGTCCGCCCGCGCAACAACCGACCGGTGTAATGGTGGCGATTTTCGCAATCGCTATCGCCGCAGCGGAAGCCGCTGTTGGTCTCGCGCTCGTCGTCGCAGTTTATCGAAGGTATCGCACGATAAACGTCGACGAACTCGACCAGCTCAAAGGATGATGATGTCCTGGATCGCCAGTAACGTTTGGTTGTTTCCCGCGCTGCCGCTCACGGCGGCGTTGTCGATTTTGTTTATTTCGGGAACCAATCGCAAAGCCGCTGCCTCGCTCGCGATCGTCGGACAAATTGCTGCCTTTGGCTTTTCGATCGCGTTGTTTCTGCAAACGCTGCAAACGCCCGCGTATCGCACTTTCCAAAACTTCACCTGGTTCACGTTCGGCGATCAAACGCTGCGCATCGGCTTCGTTCTCGATCCGCTCGCTGCCGCGATGCTGGTGATGATCACGCTGGTGAGTCTCTGCATCTTTGTTTTCAGCGTCGGTTACATGCGGAGCGACAGGAATTTCACACGCTTCTTCGCCTATCTCTCATTTTTTTCCGCCGCGATGCTCGGTGTCGTCGTTTCAAATAGTTTGCTGCTGCTGTTCGTCTGCTGGGAATTGGTTGGGCTCGCGTCGTATTTGCTCATCGGATTTTGGATCGAAAGACCGAGCGCTGCAGCGGCCGCAAAAAAAGCATTCATCACCACCCGCATCGGCGATCTTGGCTTCTTCCTCGGCATTCTTTGGCTCTATGGAAAAAGCGGCACGCTGCTCTTTTATGATGGCGGACATGGTTGTATCGAGAACGCTGCGCTCGTCTCGTTAGGCGCGAGCGCCACTTTCATCGCACTGCTTATCTTCTGCGGCGCCGTCGGCAAATCTGGACAATTTCCCCTGCACGTCTGGCTGCCCGACGCCATGGAAGGCCCGACACCGGTTAGTGCACTCATCCATGCCGCCACCATGGTCGCGGCCGGCGTCTTTCTGGTCGCACGCGTTTATCCGCTTTTTTCCTTTGGCGCAATCAATGGCGTCACGCCGTCGCTCACCGTCGTCGTGTCGATTGGCGTGATCACCGCAGTGATGGCCGCGCTCATCGCGCTCGCACAATTCGATATCAAACGCATCCTCGCTTATTCCACCGTTTCGCAGCTGGGCCTGATGATGGTCTCGTTAGGCGTCGGCGGTGTCGCAGCCGGGATCATGCACCTGATCGCGCACGGCTTTTTCAAAGCGCTTTTGTTTCTCGGCGCCGGGTCCGTCATTCACGGACTGCATCACGAGCAGGACATTCGAAAAATGGGCGGCCTGCGTTTCGTCATGCCGATCACGTTCATCACTTATGCGATCGGCCTGATGAATCTCAGCGGTGTGCCGTTCTTTTTTTCCGGCGGTTGGACGAAAGAGGAAATTCTGCACAACACCGCGCACTGGCACGTTTCGCAGCTGCCGCATTATCTGATGCTTGCCGGCGTAGTGCTGACCGCGCTCTACATGACGCGCCAGTTCATCTACGTCTTTCTCGGAAGCAGACACCTTGCGTCCGTGCAGGCGCACGAAAGTCCGAAGGTGATGACGCGCCCGCTCATCGTGCTCGCGCTCTGCTCGATTCTTCTCGTCGGCGTGGTCACGCCCGCGTGGCCCTGGTTTCACAGCTATCTCAACGGCGAGCGCGCCCAGTTCAACATCGCGCTTCTCATTCAGCCGATGATTTTCACTTCGCTCGCCCTCGTCGCCGCAGGTTTCGCAATCGGCTGGTTTATTTATCGCAACGTGGACGAAGAGGATCCTTTCGCGCGCGCGCAGCCGTGGTTGTTTCGCCTTCTCGAAAACAAATTCTGGTTGGATGAACTTTACAATCGCACCGCGATTGCTCTCGCAAGAACGGCTTCGCTTTTCGCCAATTGGATGGATCGCTACGTTTGGGATGGATTCGTCAGGCTGGGTGGTGGACTCGGACAGCTCTTTGGAATCTTCACAAAAGGTGTCGACGAAAACGCAATCAACGCCGGCGCTGATGAATTGACGAACCGGGCGCGCGGTTTCGGCCGTGCCATCTCCGCGCGACATTCCGGTCAAATCCAAACTTATCTCAGCGTCATCGCGATCGGCATGCTCGCGCTCTTGCTTCTCTACGCATGGCTCATCTGATCACATTGCTAATCGTCGTGCCGCTGCTCGGCGCGCTTTTCGTCGTTTCCGCGCGAACGAACGCCGCGCGCGGCATCGCACTTTTCTTCAATTTTCTCACCGCAACGATCGCGTTGGTTTTGTGGCGAAACTTCGACAGCACCGCTGCCGGGATGCAGTTCGTCGAGCGCCACGTGTGGATTCCATCAATCGGCGCGGAATATCTCGTCGGCATCGATGGCCTGAGTTTGCTGCTGATCCTGCTGACCTCGCTCATCTTCCCGTTCGCACTTTTTGCGCAGCGAATGGATCGCGGATTCTGCGCGCTCATGCTCGTCACGCAAGCCGCGCTTTACGGCACGTTTACCGCGCAAAATTTTGTTCTCTGGTTTCTGTTTTACGAGATGAGCCTCATCCCGGGATTCCTGCTCATCAAAATCTACGGCGGCGAAAATCGCGACCGCGCTGCGACAAAGTTTTTCCTCTACACGTTTCTCGGGAGTGTCGCGATGCTGCTCTCGTTTCTCGGAATTTATCTCGTTAGGGGCACTTTCGATTTTGCCGAGCTTACCGCGCTGGGAAAAACCGGAGTGCTCCACGGTAACATCGCGTGGCTCGCCTTTGCCGGTATTTTCCTCGGGCTCGCCGTAAAGGTTCCGCTCTTCCCATTTCATACCTGGTTGCCCGATGCCTACGAAAACGCGCCCACGGGCGCCGCGATGGTGCTCACCGGACTGCTCTCGAAAATGGGCGTTTACGGTTTCATCAGGCTGCTGCTTCCGCTTTTCCCTAACGAAATCAAAATCGTCGGTCCCTGGCTTCTTGCGCTGGCCGTTTGCTCGATCGTCTTCGCCTCGCTCGCCGCGTGGGCGCAGTCCGATCTCAAACGCATGGTGGCTTACCTGTCCATCAACCACCTCGGTTATTGCATGCTCGGTCTCTTCGCCGTCACTGCCACGTCTGCCGCATCAGCGATCGACATGCACGCGGCGCTCAGTGGCGTTTTCATGCAAATCTTCAACCACGGCGTGACCGCGGCCGCTTTGTTTTATTATGTAGGCCTTCTCGAAGAACGACGCGGCCTGCGCGGCATCGACAATTTCGGCGGCCTCATGCAACGCACGCCTTTGCTCTGCGGCTGGATGAGCGTGGCGATGTTTTCTTCGTTAGGCTTGCCCGGATTGAATGGATTCATCGGTGAATTTCTGATCTTTAAAGGTTCCTTCGCCGTCGCGGCATCATTTACGGCCGTTGCCGTTCTCGGCCTTCTCTTCACCGCCATCGTTTTCATGCGAATGATGCAGGCACTTTTCAGCGGACCACTCGCGGAAAGTTGCAGCGCGTTTCCCGATCTGCTGACGGGTGAAAAACTCGTCATCGTTCCCGTCACGCTGCTTATGTTCGCCATCGGCATCGCGCCGCAACTCATCTTCAACGTCTTCAACTCAACGGTCGTTCAAATGGCGCGGCTGTTTACCTGAAAGCAACTTCGATGAGCAAACAGATCATTCCTGTCCAGCAGATTGCACAATCGATCCATCTGCTGCGGGGACAGAAGGTGATGCTCGATTTTGACCTGGCTGCGCTTTACGGCGTGGCGACCAAGGTCCTGAACCAAGCGGTAAAGCGAAACCAGGATCGTTTCCCTGAGGATTTCATGTTTCGGCTCACCGACGACGAAATCGAACATTCGATATTCCAATTTGGAACATCAAGATCGCCATACGCCCGTAAGGCTAATCGTTCAAGGTCACAAACTGTGACCTTGAAACGCGGACAGAATGTTAAGTACCGTCCCTACGCTTTCACGGAGCAAGGCGTCGCGATGTTATCGAGCGTGTTGCGCAGTGAGCGCGCAGTGAAAGTGAATATCGCGATCATGCGGGCATTTGTGAAATTACGCGAGACGTTGGAAACAAACCGCGAACTGGCCCGGAAATTTGCTGAACTCGAAAAACGTGTCGGCAAACACGATGAAGAGATTGATGGGATTATCGAAGCGATCCGCCAATTGATGGCTGCGCCGATAAAGCCAGCGCGCGAAATCGGATTTCACGTGCGTGAAAAAGCGCCACGCTATCGAACACGCAACGGCCGATGATTGCCTGGACTATCTACATCACTTTCGCAGGTGCGGCGTTGCTGCTTTTTCTGCCGCGAGTTTGCGCCCGCTGGATCGCACTCGCGGCAGCGCTCGGCGGATTAGCAATCGGCCTGATCGCGTTGTGTCAGACACCAATTGCCGATCTCGCGAAGTTCACGACAATCGTGCGCATTCCGTGGGTGCCGGCGCTCGGGATGAATTACCAGCTCGCCTTCGACGGCATCAGTCTCACGCTCGTGCTCGTCACAGGCTTGACCGCAGTAAGCGCTGTTCTTTTTTCGTGGAACATCGACCGCCGGCCTAACGAATTCTTTTTTTGGCTGCTTCTGGTCGTCGGCGGATCCTATGGCGTTTTTCTCAGCGCTGATCTTTTTCTGTTCTTCGTTTTCTACGAACTCGTGATCGTGCCGAAATATTTTCTCATCGCGATCTGGGGATCGACGAACAAGGAATACGGCGCGATGAAGCTTACGCTTTATTCGTTCTTCGGTGGCGCGCTCATCTTCCTTGGAATCATCGCTACGTATGTTGCGGGCGGTTCGTTAGATCTGAACCATCTCGCGCAATTTCAATTTTCGCCGCAACTGCAAGCGTGGGCGTTTCCAATCTTGTTTCTCGGCTTCGGTGTGCTCGCCGGCATTTGGCCGTTGCACACGTGGGCGCCGACCGGCCATGTCGCCGCTCCCACCGCGGGTTCGATGTTGCTCGCAGGCATCGTCATGAAACTCGGCGCTTACGGTGGATTGCGCGTCGCCATGAATCTTTTCCCGCAAGGATTTCACATGTGGAGCAAATGGATCGCGATTCTGGCCGTCATCGGAATTGTTTATGCGGCGGCGGTCGCCTTGCGTCAGAGCGATCTGAAATTCGTCATCGGCTATTCCAGTGTCAGCCATATGGGATTTGTTCTGCTTGGACTCGCGACCGCGAATGTTCTCGGCGTTTCCGGCGCGGTGCTGCAAATGTTTTCGCACGGCGTCATCGGCGCCCTGCTCTTCGCCATTGCCGGACGCATGATCTATCCGCGAACGCACACGCGCGATCTGGATCAATTATCGCGGATGAATCTGAGTCGCATGATGCCGTTTGCTGCGTTTGCGTTTGTCATCGCGTCTGCCGCATCGATGGGCATTCCCGGATTCAGCGGATTCGCCGCAGAAATCACAATCCTGATCGGTGCGTGGAAAACATATCCGGTCGCAGTTTGGATCATCGGCGCCGGCATGGTGCTGGTCGGCGCGTTTACGTTACGGGCGCTTCAAAAAAGTTTCTTCAGCGCCAATTATCGCGCCGTCCGGATGCAGCAAGGTCGCACGTCAGTTGAGTCCGACTGGGACGAGCAACAAGAGATCGCCGACCGAATCACGCTGGCCGAAAAACTCGGCGCTGGCTTGCTCATGTTCGCAACACTCGCGGTTGGACTTTATCCGAAGTTGTTGCTCGACCGCATTATGCCCGCAGTTGAAGCGATGAGATTTTTGAAATGAATTACCTCGATCTCGTCAAACTGGCGTTGCCGGAAGTAATTGTTGTCGCAACGGCGCTCGCCGTTCTGGCCGTGGGGCTCGCGAGCAAACGTGGGGCCGGCCTCTGTTCGGGAATTGCCGGGGCCGGAATCTTGTTTGCTATCGCCGCGTTGATCGCGCTCCCGCAAAACGCCGACTTGTTTCACGGAATGCTCGTCATCACGCCGCTAACGAAACTTTTCAAGATCATCTGCCTGATCCTCGCGTTTCTTACGGTGATTCTCGCGCGCGGCGATCGGTCGTTGCGAAATCGCGGCGAATATCTCGCGCTGCTTTTGCTCGCCACGATTGGACTCATGCTTCTCGTCGGCAGCGAAGAGCTGCTCATGATCTTCATCGGCCTCGAGCTTCTCGGTCTTTCGCTTTATGTGCTTACCGCATTCGATAAGAACGATGTGCGCTCCGCCGAAGCCGCTCTGAAATATTTCCTTTTCGGCAGCACCGCGAGTGCATTCACACTTTTCGGGCTCAGCTTCGTTTATGGAATGACTGGCACGACCGGGCTTGGCGCGATTGCGCAAAAACTGGTCGCGCAACCGGTTTCGCCGTTGCTCTTCGCCGGACTCATCATGACTCTCGTTGGCTTCTCCTTCAAAATCGCGGCGGCGCCGTTTCACTTTTGGGCGCCCGATGCTTATCAGGGCGCGCCCGTCCCGAGCGCCGCATTCATCGCTTCGGGCTCGAAGGTGGCTTCGTTCGTTGTGCTGGGAAAAATTCTCCTCGGCGGTTTTGCACCGGTTGCAGGTAGCGCCGCGTGGCATGCCCTTGTCGTCGGTTGGTCGCCGATGATCGCCGCACTCGCCGCGTTGTCGATTTTGTTAGGCAATCTCGTTGCGCTCGCTGCAGAAAAATGTGCGCCGCCTCCTCGCCTACTCTGCCGTTGCGCATGCCGGTTACAGCCTGCTCGGACTCGTCGCCGGCGGCCGCGACGGATTTTCCGCGACGTTGTTCTACACTACCATCTACGCGTTTACTCTCGTCGGCGCATTTGGTGTGGTCGCATTCGTGCGGCGTGAAACAGGCGGCGACGATCTGCAAAACTTTGTTGGCCTTAGCACGAGATCACCGCTGCTCGCCGCGTGCATGTCAGTGTTCATGCTCTCGCTTGCCGGCTTGCCGCCACTCGCTGGATTCTTTGGAAAATTCTACCTCTTCAGCGTGGCTTTTCGCGCTGGCAGCAATCACGGTCTGCTCTGGCTTGTTGTGCTCGCACTCCTGGGAAGCTTTATCTCCCTCTATTATTACCTGATTGTTCTGAAAAAGATTTTTGTAGAGGATCCAGCCGCTCAGCCTGTCCACCCTGTAAGCCCCCTCGGTTTCTTACCGGGCATTACGCTAACTGTGCTTGCCGTCATCGTAATTCTCCTCGGTGTGGCTCCAGAATTCCTGGTCGCGAGAATTCTCGCCTCGCTTTCATAAGCTTGACGCTGAATCCCGCACCTGAAAAGAATCAGCGCCATGAAAATTACTCTACTACTATCGATCGTTCTTGCGGCGGCGCTGACGCTCCCGTCGACCTTTGCACAAGAGACGGCAGCTTCGCCAGCTGCGGCCTCCGCTCCGGCTGCGAACGCACCGCCGGATCAAGCCGAGATGATGAAGCAGATGATGGAAATGGCGAAGCTGAACGAGAACCACAAGTTACTCGCCAGCCTCGACGGCACCTGGAGCTACACCGTCAAGATGTGGATGGACGGCGATACCAGTAAAAAACCGGAAGAATCCAAAGGGACCGCCGTGAGAAAGTCGATCATGGATGGCCGCTATGTCGTCATGAACGTGACCGGTAACATGGAGATGCCTGGTCCGGATGGAAAAATGAAGAAGGTGACGTTCAAGGGTCAGGGGACGGAAGGTTATGACAACGTGAAAAAGAAATTCATCGGTACTTGGATGGACAACATGGGCACCGGCATCATGACGTCGGAAGGCGATTACGATCCGGCCACGAAAACGTTTACCTATACCGGCGAATACGCAATGCTGCCAGGCATGACCCAGAAAATTCGCGAGGTCGTGAAGCTCGACGACAAAAACCACATGACCTTCGAGTGGTATGAAGATCGTGGCGGCAAAGAAGCGAAAACGATGGAGATCGATTACACGCGCAAGAAATAGCCAATAGACAAAGTAAGACATCGATTACACTTGTCGCCATCAAGGAGCGGCGGTCTCCAGGCCGCCGAAAACATGGGCGCTTTGGAAAGCGCCCCTCCTTGGTTGCACCTGGCCAAAGCGCACTGGTTGACGACTTCGTAAATCTGAGGGCCTCTAATCCTCTCTCCCCGCTCGGTGGAAGTCCGATCCCATCCGCCATAAAATCTCATCGCGGGCCGTGCTGGCTGTGGCGCGAGGGCGGCCCGCGCTACTTCTGCGAACTCATTGCCAAATTATTAAACGGGCAGACCGTGCCCGAAAATGAAAACCCGTGGCGACACCTCGCGCGGCTGATTTCCATTCTTCTGCTGAGATTTCGCGCGACATTATTCCCGTCCATACGGGTCGCTATTTTTCGAATCTCGGGTATAGTCTCCAATGTCCAAACCATCTGGAATTTCCTTTTCGCGCCGAGCCCCTGACAACATTACGGAAGAGCTTGTAGCGGTGCTTTCCTCCAAGGCCTCTTTTGAATTCAAGGCCCTCTTCGACATTATCTTCCTCAATCTCCGGGAACGGAATGCCGCCAGCGGCGGGGAAGAGATGTTGCGTTTGCGCACCTACGAAAAACTGCAGAGCCTCGTCCACCAGGGCGCGGTCACGAGAACGGTCGCCGGTATCACGAAAAAATATAAGGGCGTCGCCGCGCGCATGATCGCACTCAAGGCTGAGATGAAGATCCTGCGCACCGAATGGAACCAGAAACTCGCGATTAAATCTGCCGGACGGAGTTGATGGGTTTGTGCGCCGGCTGAAATCACCGTCGCAAAGCCGCATAGGGTGCATGTAGCCGCGGAATATGATACTTGTTTCGAAGGCGCATTCGCCGAATGAAAACCTTCATTCCATTTATCTTTGCGCTTGCTGCTATCTCAACAATCCGGGCTGCCTCGCCCACTCCGGTTCCGTCTCCGTCACCGGCGTGCATTGCTACTGAGTTCCGGCAATTCGATTTTTGGCTGGGTCGATGGAGGGTAATCGGCCCGAACGGAAAACAAGTCGGCACAAGCGAGATCAGTCGCGTCTCCGAAGGCTGTGCCATCCGCGAGCAATGGACATCGGCATCCGGAAAAGGCGGAATGAGTATCAACTATTACGACCCCGCCGATCATGAGTGGCACCAGGATTGGGTCGGCGGCGACGGAACGATTCTCCATCTTCACGGAGGTCTGAAAGGCGATGCGATGATTCTTAGCGGAGAGACAAACAGCGCAAAAGGACCAATCAGAAATCGCATCACCTGGACGCCGCTCCCTGAGGGGAAAGTTAAACAGGAATGGTCGACCTCGCCCGACAACGGGAGCACGTGGCAGAGTGCATTCGTCGGCATCTACGAAAGACAGTAAGCGCGAATGTGCGCGGTAGATCGAGCCTCTCGGAGCGCGTGAGGACCTGCCCGAAACCTCGAGTCGCAAACCCATCTACCGCCCTGCACGGTTATCATTGAATCGGCAGCGCATTTTGGCTACAACCGACATGGCGCCGAAAGTTGAAAGCTGTGAGAATGGCGCAAGAGAATCTTTATTGTGCGTATCCGTGAAGTTAGGACGCTGGTGCTGACTCTTGCGGGTGTTGTGCTGGTGGCAATCCTCGGGTTGGCTTGGTTCTATTTTCCTTTTGGCGCGGGACTGGCGCGGCTGAGCTATGACCTGCCGTTTGCCATACGATCGAATATAAATACGCCCGAGATTTGCCTCATCGTCATCGATGAAAAATCTGCTCGCTTCGTTAGATCAGCCAGTTGATGGGCCATGGGATCGGCGAGTGCATACGCAACTCGTAAAGATACTCACGGAGGCGCATGTTAAGGCTGTTCTCTTCGACGTCATCTTCGGTTCTCCCGGTCCTGATGAAGCAGTGGACAAGGATTTCGCGACAGCAATTCGCGCGAATGGCCGGACTTTTCTCGGAGCGGAGATGCGCTCACTGCCAGGTCGGGAGATCGCCGAGGAACAAATTATCGCGCCGATTCCACTATTGCGTCAGGCAGCGGCGGGTTGGGGTCTGCTCGAATTTCGCCCGATCGATCCCGACACAGGTGTGCGGCAAATCTTCGCCGGGACAGAACAAGTGCCGAATGTTACCTGGAAGATCGCGCGTTACTTAGGCGCGTCGCTTCCGGAGAAACCGAGATCCAATGGAGCGACGGTGGATCAATTATTATGGGCCGGCCGGGACGATGACTGCTGTTGGTTACGATGAAGCACTCCGTCCGACTGATCTCGCCGCCAATTTTTTTCGCGATCGCATCGTCGTGGTTGGGGGACGACAAACGATCGGCACATTGACTCAAAAGAGCGATCAACACGTCACTCCTTACACACGATGGGGCCAGCCTTTCGCTTCGGGCATGGAAATCCACGCCACGGTTCTTCTCAACCTTGTTCGTGGCGATTGGCTGCGGCGCCTGAACCCACGCGCTGAAGGCTGGTTGGTCATCGTTCTTGGTGGGAGTTTTGTTGCTCTGCTTTCCGCTGTCTGCGCATTCGGTCCATTTCGCGCCATGGGAGTGGCTCTGGCTATCGCAGTCCTGGTTAGCGCGGGCGCATGCTTTCTGGTTTGGCGACATCACATCTGGTTTAACTGGCTCGTCCCAGTCGCAATCCAGATTCCAGCGTCTCTATTTTGGGCGGTCGGCGTCAACTATACGCTCGCGATGCGGCGGCGCCTTGCGATTCGTCGCGCTTTCTCGCTCTACCTGTCTCCACACATGGCCGATCAGATCGCCCAGGAAAACTTCGACCTTACGCCGGGCGGGAAGCTGGTCGAAGCAACGATGATGTTCACCGATCTCAAAGGCTTTACCACACTCTCAGAGCAAATTCGCGATCCTCGTGAGATTGCAAAAGTGCTGATCACTTACTTCAACAACACGACCAAGCACGTTCTCGACAATAAAGGCACCATTATTAAGTACGTGGGCGATGCCGTCTTCGCGACTTGGGGTGCACCGCTTTCAGACAACGACCACGCATATCATGCGGCGGTCGCGGCGTGGGGGATGCATCAGTTCAGTCAGTTGGATGTGCTTGGGCATCATCTTGTCACACGAATTGGCCTCAATACAGGCACGGTCCTGGCCGGTAACCTGGGTTCAGATTTTCGCTTTGACTATTCGCTCATAGGTGACGCAACAAATCTTGCCGCTCGTTTGGAAGGGCTAAACAAGTATCTGGGCACTCACGTTCTGCTGACTGAGTTCACCTGGCAGCGCATCTCCGAACGCTTCGTCGCGCGCCCGCTTGGAAAATTTGTTCTCATGGGCAAGTCAGAACCGGTTAGCCTGTACGAGTTACTCGGGCCGTCGGTCACGAATGTCATTCAAGCACAGATCGAGCTTTTCACGGAAGGAGTCGCCCATTTTCAGGCCGGCGCACTCGCTAAGGCGCGCGCTTGCATGGAGAGAAGCCGTGAAAAGCACGGAGGTAGCGATGGTCCGAGCGAGTTTTACCTTCGCGAAATCGCGCGACTGGAATCAGAGGGCTCCCCTTGCGATTGGTCCGGAACAATCGTGCTGGACGCAAAATGAAGCTTGCTCCAACAATTTTCTTGCGCTGTCGGGCCTAACGAGTTGTCATCACTAGCATGAGGATTCGATCGGCATTGCTGATCTTCTCGATCGCAGCGAGTGCGAATCTGCAGTTACATGCGCAGGAAAAGGCCACTGATGATGAGGCCGCGCTAGTCGAAGCTGAGAATCAAGTCAGCGCGAAGCGACAGGGAAGCTCGTGGCAGAAAGCTGTGCCGATTTTCCCACTCGCAATCGGAAACTCGGTGCAAACAGGAGAATTGAGTCGAGCTGTCGTGCGACTGACTGATTCAAGCATGTTGCGTCTGGACGAATTGACCACGATTGAGATCACCCACCCGCCGCGGGAGTCCACAAAGCCGACGCTCGATCTCTCGACTGGTGCGATGTATTTTTTCTCGCGCGAAAAACCGCGTGAACTGGAAGTTCGTACGCCGGCGGCTACCGGCGCGCTGCGCGGGACTGAGTTTGTTGTGCGTGTCGGGAGTGGCGGACGGACACAGATCACAATGTTCGACGGCGAGGTCGAGCTTGCTAATTCGGCGGGGAGCGTGTTGGTGCGCAGCGGTGAACAAGGCGAAGCGGAACCAGGTAAAGCACCGCATAAGACAGCAGTAATCGAAGCGACCAACATCATTCAGTGGGCGCTCTATTATCCGGGCGTCTTAGATCCGCAAGAACTTGGCCTTACTGATGAAGAACAACATACGGTAAGCGCATCATTGGCGGCCTATCGCGAGGGCGACTTACTCGGCGCACTGGAGAAATATCCGCGCGGGTATCGATCGCGATCAACTTCGGGCCGACTTTACCGGGCTGCAGTGTTGCTTGCCGTTGGGCGTGTGGACGACGCAGAGGAAGAGATGGCGACAATAGCGAAAGGTGCATCTGGTCGCCTTGCTTTGGATGAGATGATTGCTGCGGTGAAGTTTCAGGAATGGACGCGCAGCAACAACTTAGCGACTGCCGGAGAGTGGATGGCGGAATCGTATTATCAGCAATCGCGGTCCAATCTTGAGGGTGCGCTCCAAGCCGCGAAGAAAGCGGTAGAGCTTTCGCCTGAGTTTGGTTTTGCCTGGTCGCGGGTAGCGGAGTTGGAGTTTTCTTTTGGCCGTACGCCGCAGGCGCTTAAGGATGTGGAGCACGCGCTGGAGCTTTCGCCACGCAATGCTCAGGCACACGCGCTGAAAGGTTATCTGTTTTCCGCCCAGAATCGAATCACCAAAGCGCGCGAATCGTTTGATCAAGCCATTGCCCTTGATGGTGCTCTAGGTAATGCATGGTTAGGGCGCGGCTTAACTTTCATTAGACAAGGGCAAGACGAACCAGGTCGAAGAGATTTACAGACCGCAGCAGTGCTTGAACCTAACCGTTCTATCTTTCGTAGTTATCTCGGGAAGGCATTCAGCAAAGTGGGGATTAATAGTAAGGCTGAAAGCGAGCTCACGCGCGCGCAGGAGCTCGATCCTAATGACCCGACTCCGTGGCTGTATTCTGCGATCCAACATAAACAAGAGAATCGCTACAATGAAGCGGTCGACGATTTGGAGAAGTCGATTGAACTCAATGACAATCGGCGCGTTTATCGCTCACAATTCCTGCTTGATCAGGACCGTAGCATTCGTGGGACGAACTTGGCGGCCATTTACTTGAACGACGGGATGCGCGAACAAAGCGTGCGTGAAGCGGTCCGCG
This sequence comes from uncultured Verrucomicrobiae bacterium, assembly GCA_963803315.1. GTDB lineage: Bacteria > Verrucomicrobiota > Verrucomicrobiia > Chthoniobacterales > UBA10450 > JBBQFI01. The sequence goes on from CAWDLY010000015.1 coordinate 29,977, forward strand.
CAGTAGACGACGACTACACTAGCGCGCCAGCGCATTTGTTTCTTGCCAATAGCTACAATGCCTTGCGCGATCCGACGCGTATTCTACTCCGCTACGAAACGGCATGGTTCAACGAACTACTGCTTTCGAATCTCCTTTCTCCGGTAGGCGGCGGACCGCTTATCTCAGTTCGTATCCGAACAAGAATACTCGAAAATGTTCGAGCATGATGGCCTGGGTGTAAGCTCGGTCACCGATTATTTCTCATATGGCGAAGTGAGAGAAACAGGATCGCAGTATGGCACGTTCGGTAACATCAGTTACGCTTTGGATGCAGAGTATCAATACAACGATGGCATTCGACCAAACAATCGCATCTCGCGTCTGGAGAGTTATGGACAGGTTAAAGTTCAGTTGGGTCCGCAGGACACACTATTTTTCCAGACAAAATATGAGGACCTGGAAAATCGGCGACATCTTCCAGCGCTACGATCCAGACGCCATGATCCCACATTACGCACCGCATTGCTCACCTTTGATTTCCACGAACGACAAGATCCCGCGCTATTGCTATTGGGCTGGCATCACGAGTGGTCGCCGGAGAATCACACACTTATTCTCGTCGGGCGGCTGGCAAATCATCAGACCCTTCGATACAGCAATCCGGTTTCGTTGTTACGCGTGGAGTTTCACCATTACAGCGGGTTTATCCAATCAGGAATCGGCCGACCGTTTGGGAATCCGCAGGTCTTCGAGACACTGCAAAGTCTGATTGGTCAGGCCAGATCTGAGAATCAGATCTTGCTCTGGCTCCTGATTTGGATTACGGTGCGAGCTTCGAGACATATACAGCGGAGCTCCAGCATATCGCCACATTAGGGCCCGACACTATAATTTTGGGAGGTCGATACCAAAATGGCGAATTTGATACTGCGCGATCAGACTCACTCCACGTAGAGTCCCTTTGCAGCGGATTTTTCGACGACCCCCGGCGCACCAGGACTTGAACGTCGATCTGGAAAGGATCAATCTGTATCTCTATAACATCCTGGCAAGTAGCCTCCTGGCTGTCTGTTACCGGTGGCGTGACCTATGACAGTTTGCGCTATCCGGACAATTTCCGCAGCCCACCAATCAATTCGCATCAGCGTGACTTTGACAAGCTCTCGCCTAAGGCCGGTTTAATCTTGCAACCGATTGCGTGGTATGGTAGTTCGCGCCGCTTACTCAGAAGCAATCAGTGGGGCGAGCTTTGACGAAAGTATTCGTCTTGAGCCAACCCAAGTATCCGGCTTTACGCAGGCTTATCGGACGCTCTTATCGGAAGACCTGGTTGGTTCGGTAGCTGGAAGTAAGTACAAATTCTGGGGCGTTAGTATCGAACAGAAACTGCCCACACGAACTTACCTGGGCGCAGAATTCAATCGGCTACGGCAGAATCTCGATCAAACCCTGGGCGTCTTCGACTTCCTCAATAGCCAAGGTGCGTATCCAAGCGCTGTTCTACCTTCTTCGTTAGATGTGAAAGATAGTTATCGGGAGGATATTTTTACTGCGACAATCAACCAGCTTATCGGTGAGAACTGGTCCCTTGGGGCGCGATATCGCTATACGAATTCCCAGTTTCACGAAGATATCCCTGCGCTCCAGGCCGCACTTCTCACTGCGGACGATTCCGACGTACCGAACCTTCTGGCAAAGGCAGAGCAGAACAAAGAATCCGACCTACACGAACTCAGTATTCTTATTTTGTACAATCATCCTTCCGGATTTTTTGCCAGGAGCGAAGCAAATTGGTACAAGCAGGACAACGATACGCTCACAGCGGTGGATCGGACCTTGAGTCATTTCGCTAATAGCGGCCCGCCGGGTGATGATTTCTGGCAGTTCAACGTCATCGCTGGATGGCGCTTTTATCGCAATCAGTGCGAGATCAGCGTTGGTTGCCTTAATATCAATGATACCGATTACAAACTCGATCCGCTCAATCCTTATGTAGAATTACCGCGCAGCCGAACCTTGATGGTGCGAGCAAAGATATCGTTCTGACGCTTTCTTCTTGTCACGATGATTTTGCAATACCTGATTGCGAGCCTAGCGATTCTCGCATGACAAAACAAGCTTGACATTGTTTGGGCAAAGTCGCTAGTGGAAGCAGCCCCAGCTTTTGCTCGATATCCCCCGACTCGTTTCTTAGGGTGATTTCGCGCCGGCCTTATCGAAAGAAGCTCCGGTTCTTCGGAGGTTTCCAATATGAAAAAGTTCCTGGCCGTCTTTAATGCAGCGTCCTGCCACCTTCGCACGCGGTGGATCCTCACAAGTTTGGTTTGTCTGGGGATCATAATCTTGTGCCTCACTGAAGCCAGAGCACAGACGTTCCCGGCTCCCTCCCCCACACCACCAGTAGACATACCTGCTCACGTGGCTACCGGCGGAGTAACAAAGACCTTTTTTTTGTGCCTAGTTCCCCCACGGCTTCCTTCTCCGTGGGTATTGACGAGCCCAATGCAACGGCGGTAAGTAACTTAAAGATTGTTGCGTATAACGGCGCGCCATTCGCTGGCCTCCGCCGCCTGGAAACCCTCTTATTGTAGTTTGGGATCACGAACAATTGCTCGGGGCGAACAATCAACTCGTTACACACCTCAACCTTGTCGCTGATCTTCCGTTTGCCGGCGATTTCCCCGATCCTCCTAACAGCAACCCGCCTACTTGCACCTATACAATAGAGGTTATCGACGACACAGCAGGTCCGACAGGTAGCACCACGGTTGGGACTTTGACGGCTTGTTCACTCACTCTTAATCCGAATAACCCTGGTCATGTCGGTGCTCCCACGGTCAATCTTTACGGAGGGACCCACAACGAGGCTGTTCCTGCGCAGATTAATTTCGGTCATCCTCTTCCTCTCGTAGCAAAGGCTGTTGGCAATCCCGCATCTTATAAGATCGCGAGACTTGGAATCAGGATCACAGAAAAACTTAATGCCGATCCGCTTTTGAACCACAATTCTGGCTTGGGACCAGGATCATATGTCCCGGCAAACATAATGCAGTCCGTCGCATCTAGTTCTGGTATCACGTTCCCATATACTCCACCTATCTTGCCGCCCGGCACCTATCAGATTGATGCTACGGCCTGGGATAGCGCCGGCTTTCCGCAAACAGTCTCGAAAAATCTCACTGTAAAACGACTCTTCGGTTTGTTCAGCGTCTCGAATGTCGTGCGTCCGGTCAATACGACTTGTGACGAAACTCAACCGCCATTTCTACCGTGCAACACCACCAATTTCAGTGCGACGCTTAATCTAGAAAATGACACTCCCACGGCTTCAGGCCCCCTGCGTATCCGCCTCGTTGCCGTGCCCGGTTCAGCTTTTGAACAAGATCAGCTTCCTCCACAGTTGCCCGCTCCAGTGGAACTCACTTCAGCTTCAATCGGGCCAGTAACTCCCTTAGCAGCTAACGGGGTCGAGCATGTTCAGATTAGTGGCATCATACCCGCACCTATTCAAAATAACGATAAGTCCGGCATTGGTTTCCAAGTCTTTGCCTTGCTTGACACATCGAGCGGCCTTGGTATCGACGCGATAAAAGTCACGGAGGGAGAATGGGCGCGCGTTCTCGGTTTCGGGGGGGTTGGCGGAGGCGTAATCGCGCCGCGTCTCGGCATTGGCGGTTCCACCTTCGACCCCAGAATCAAGCTCCTTAAAAATATTTCCACCCGTGCTCGCGTCTTGACTGGCGACAACGTCTTGATTGCAGGTTTTATTGTGACAGGCAACATGCCGAAAAAAGTGATCATCCGCGCCATCGGCCCGACGCTCGCACTGCCTCCAGCCAGCCTGACTGGCGTGTTGGCTGATCCGGTATTGGAATTGCACAAGGCAGTCGGAAATGTTGATACGACGATTGCTTCCAACGACAACTGGAGAACAAGCCAGCAGACGCAGATTCAAGCCACTGGACTTGCTCCCACAAATAACCTCGAATCAGCCATCATCGCAACCCTCGAGCCTTACAGTCAAAGTAACCCAGTCACCTATACTGCGATCGTGCGAGGCAAAAACAACGGCACTGGGGTGGGCCTTGTGGAAGTTTACGATCTCGACGCCGGAGGCGACTCGCAACTGGCTAACATAAGTTCCCGAAGTTTCGTTGGTAGCGGAGACGATGTGATGATTGCCGGGACCGTTGTCGGGGCGAGCGGCAAGGTGCTTGCGCGCGCACTCGGGCCATCACTGCGGCGAGCACGATCCTCAATCGGATTGCAAGATCCAACGCTCGAGTTGCACAATGGCGACGGTGCGCTCATTGCCTCGAATGACGATTGGAACAGCCATCAGACAGCGATCGAGGCCACTGGCCTGGCGCCGACGAACGACAAAGAATCAGCGATACTAACAACTGTTTTGCCGGGTGGCTACACAGCGATTGTGCGGGGCAAGAACAACAGTACCGGCGTCGGGTTAGTGGAATGTTATAACGTGCAATAGTGACAGTTCCGGGATCTAAAGGTCTGTGAAAGGATCACGCTTTGTGATTGTGCCGAAGCTGCCTTGTTGCTGAATAAGTTTGGCGACAAGGCCGGTCCAACCGGTTTGATGGCTTGCTCCGTGTCCGGCGCCAGTGTCGCCGTGAAAATATTCGTGGAACAAATAGTGGTCCTGGTCGAGCGGATTACTTAATGCGTTACCGCAGGCACCGGTGAAGGGGCGCTCGCCACGCTCGTCGCGAAGCCAGATACGAATGAGTCGATTCGACAGTTCATTCGCGATTTCTTTTAGATGCATGAATTGACCGGAGCCGGTCGGGCATTCGACTTTGAAATCGGGGCCGTAGTAATGATGAAATTTTTGCAGCGATTCGATGAGCAGATAATTGATCGGCATCCAAATCGGGCCGCGCCAGTTTGAATTGCCGCCAAACAGACCGCTGCGCGATTCTGCCGGATCGTAGGTGACAGTCTTTTGCTCTCCGTCCACTTCGAGGACATACGGGTGTTCCTGATGAAACTTGCTAAGCGAACGGACGCCGTACGGACTCAGGAATTCGTTAGGATCCAGCATTCGGCGAAGCAAACATTTCATGCGGTGCCCGCGGGTGAGGGCAACGAGACGCCGTTCGCCGGCACCCGGCTCGGACCAGCGTGAAATCAGGTTCGTGAGTTCGGGACGGTTCGTTAGGTACCATTCGAGGCGATATTTGAAACCCGGCAGGGCATCGAGCAGCTCGGGCTCGATTGTTTCCACCGCCAGCAACGGCATCAAACCGACAAGCGAGCGGACGCGAAGTGGAAAGTAGCGGTCGTCGGGCATGTGAAGGACGTCGTAAAAAAATTCGTCGTTCTCGTCCCAAAGTCCGATGCCTTGGCCGCCGATATTATTCATGGCACCGGCGATCCCGAGGAAATGCTCGAAGAATTTCGTGGCGATGTTTTCGTAGGCAGGGTTTTCGCGGGCCAGTTCAAGCGCGATGCGCATGAGGTTAAGGCAAAACATTCCCATCCAACTGGTGCCATCGCTTTGCTCAAGATGGCCGCCGCCGGGTAATGTGGCGCTGCGATCGAAGACGCCGATGTTATCGAGGCCGAGAAAGCCACCCTGGAAAATATTGTTGCCTTCGGAGTCCTTGCGATTCACCCACCAGGTAAATGCAATGAGCAACTTGTGGAAGGCCGTTTCCAGAAAAACGCGATCGCCTTTGCCGGATTGTTTTTCGTCGATCTTGTAAACGCGCCATACGGCCCAGCCGATGACCGGCGGATTTACATCACTGAAATTCCATTCGTAAGCCGGCACCTGCCCGTTTGGATGCTGATACCACTCGCGCAAAATGAGATCGAGCTGGCCTTTGGCGAAATGCGGATCAACCAGTGCCAATGGCAGACAGTGAAATGCCAGGTCCCAGGATGCATACCACGGAAACTCCCATTTATCCGGCATGGACATGACGCGTTCGTTGTAGAGATGACGCCACTCCGCGTTGCGTCCGTGTTTTCGCTCGTTAGGCGGCGGCGGTTGTCCGGGATCACCATCCAGCCATTGCTCGACGATGTAATGGTAAAATTGTTTGGTCCAAAGCATTCCCGCGAGAGCCTGGCGTTGAATTTCCTGGTGTTCGCTGCTTAGCGATGAGGGCATCAGGCTATCGTGAAATTCGTCCGCCTCCGTGCGGCGTTGCGAAAAGCAGTGATCAAAATCGAGGAAAGGATGAGCCCGGTTTTGGCTCTCGTCGGCGCGCTGAAGTCGCACGCGAACGCTTTGAGTTTCGCCGGGAGCGATCGAAAGGCGATAATGCGCAGCGGCTTTTGTCCCGGTGTTGGCCGGATTGATTGCGCCGTTATCGCCACGCACCACAAAATCATGGAACGCATCTTTGACGAACGCGCTCCGGTTCGGCGCTCCCCAAAGCCGTTGCGCGTTTGTTTCGTTTTCGGTGAAAAGCAATTCGGTTGTTCCTTCGCAGTAAAACCGGTAATTGCCTAACGAATGGTGGCTCGCTTCGATCGCGCCGACACCGGCAGGGCTGTTGGGGCTGACTCGCAAATTTGGTCGTCGCTCGTCGCGTCCCCAACTCCAGGTATTACGAAACCAAAGTGTGGGCAGGATGTGAAGCGCGGCAGAGTTCGGACCGTGGTTCGTTACGTTCACACGAACCAAAATGTCCTCGGGTCCGCTCTTGGCATATTCAAGTACCGACCTCGAAGAAACCGCCCTCTAGCGCGTTCGTGTGCCACAATTCGAATTCGCAATCGTGTTTCGGACGCGCGCGATTGGCAGCGGTCAATTCATCATAAGGAAAAGGCGCTTGCGGATAACGATAAACCATCCGCATGAAACTGTGCGATGGCGTGTTGTCGGTGTAGAAATAAATCTCCTTCACATCCTCACCGTGGTTTCCTTCCTGGCCGGTGAGGCCAAAGAACCGTTCCTTTAAGATGGGATCGCGCTCATTCCAAAAAGCGAAGGCGAGACAGAGTCGCTGTTTGTCATCGCTGATGCCGCCGATGCCGTCTTCACTCCAGCGATAAGCGCGCGATCGCGCATGATCGTGCGGGAAGTAGTCCCACGCTTCGCCAGTCGCACTGTAATCCTCGCGGACGGTGCCCCACGCGCGCTCGGACAGATACGGTCCCCACAAATCCCATCGCTGTTTGCCTTCTTTGTTTTGCTCGAGGCGCAATTGTTCGGCATTCATGCGTTGGGATATGGCAGGGCTTACGACCGCCGGGGGAGATTCAATCCTGAACGAGTCTCCGAAACAATCTTTAGTTCTGGATTGAAACAGCGCCCGCTTCGGGAGCATGATGCTGGTTTGGGTCGATTATGAACAGGCGCATCTGCCTTCTCGCTGTATGGAGCCTATCACTCGTGGTAGGGGGTGCGGCACAGTTGTGGGCATCGTCTGCGGAAGAAGAATTCACGCAGGCCGCGCAGCTGAACTCAACCGGGGCGTTCGAGGAGTCCGTTAGCCACTGGAAGAAAGCTGAGACCCTCTTCAAGAAGGAGAAAGATTTTTCGCGCCAGATCGAGACGGCAATTCGTCTCGCCTCGACTTACTATGCGCTGGGGCAGACCAGACTTGCCGCCAGCACGCTTTTGGAAGCGCAGAGTCTGGTTTCACCGAAGGACCCAGGACATCTCGCGGAGATTAAAGCCGGGCTCGGTGCCATCTACACACTGGCCGCTCCTGCAATGAAAGAACATTCGCAGCACGGTCAGATGGCCGATGAGGCGGACGTCGCGGAGGCGATGTTAAAGCAGAGCATCGATCTGGCGCACGCTGCAAGAGACTGGCGTGTCGAGGCGATCGCTCGAACCAATCTTGGGAACCTTTACAGTTATCAAAACAAACACGACGACGCTGCCCGCCAATACAAAGCAGCAAACGAACAGGCGACGGCCGCGCACGATGCTGTGTTGGCGTCGCAAGCGTGCTTGAATCTCGCGCGTAGCGCTGCCGCTTCTGGCGATTACGAAATGGCGAAAACGTGGACGAGGCGCGTGGCCAGAGACGCGGCGAAACTTCCGGACTCCCACGAAAAGGCTTACCAGTTGCTTGGTGCAGGTGAGGTTTTTAACGAGATTTTTTTGAGTGCGCCTGATCACGATAATGATTTCAGGCTGCAAGCGTTTAACGTTTTCCAAAAAGCGGCCAACGTAGCGGAAGCAATCGGCGACAAACGCGCACTTTCTTACGCGTTTGGATATGAAGGGAAACTGTACGAGGACGAAAAGAAGTTTGAGGAAGCGCTTACTCTGACGCGCAAAGCTGTTTCGTTGGCGCAGGAGCTGAGTTCGCCCGACACGCTCTACCGCTGGCAGTGGCAGACCGGTCGCCTGTTGCGTGCAAAGAAAGAGAACGACGCTGCAATTGCAGCTTATCGCCGCGCGGTGGAAACATTGCAATCGATCCGGCACGATGTTGCGCTGCGCTACGGAAATCCGAATGCGCATTCCTCATTTCGCGATGTCGCGGGGGCAATGTATTTCCAGCTTGCCGATCTTTTGTTGCAGCGCGCTGATTCCGCCGCGAATGCTGCCGACCTCGACAAAATGCTACTCGAGGCACGCGACTCCGCCGAACTGCTGAAGTCCGCGGAGTTGGAGGATTATTTTCAAGATGAATGCGTCAACCTTCTGAAATCGAAGATCACGAAAGTTGAGACTGTTTCTGAGACGGCGGCGGTCGTTTATATCATTCCATTGCCTGATCGCACGGAGATGCTCGTTAGTTTGTCGTCCGGACTGCATCGGGTGAAATCGCCGGCGACCGATGCCGAGCTAGATAATGTTGCGCATCAGTTTCGAGTGAATCTGGAAAAGCGGACGACCTACGAATACCTCGACCAGGCCAGGCAGCTTTACGATTGGCTGATCAAACCGCTCGAGCCGCTGCTCGCGAAGACGAAAGTCGATACGCTTGTTTTTATTCCCGACGGCGCGCTGCGTAACATCCCCATGGGGGCGCTAAACGACGGGAACAAATATCTCATTGAGAAATACGCGGTCGCAGTCACGCCGGGGCTGACGTTGATGGAGCCGCGGCCATTCGAGAAAGAAAAGATAACGCTCGTGGCGGATGGTCTGTCGGCGGGTGTGCAAGGGTTCGCGCCGTTGGCGTATGTGCCGGAGGAACTGGAAAATCTCAGGAAACTTTTCGGCGGAACAGAGCTGATTAATAAGCAGTTCGTAGAATCAAACGTGGAAAAAGAGTTCGCGGACGAGAGCTACTCTATTGTTCACATTGCATCGCACGGCCATTTCGATTCCGATGCGAAGAAGACGTTCGTTCTTACCTACGACGGCAAGCTCACGCTTGATGAGCTCGAGCAATTGCTCCGTCCCAGTCAACTCCGCGATAACCCAGTAGAATTATTAACACTGAGCGCGTGCCAAACCGCTGCCGGTGACGACCGCGCTGCGCTCGGTCTCGCCGGTGTCGCAATCAAGGCCGGCGCGCGGAGTGCCTTCGCGACGCTTTGGTTTGTTAACGACCAATCGTCCGCAACGCTCATCACCGATTTTTACACTGCTTTGCACGACCATCCGGAGATGTCCAAGGCAAAAGCGCTGCAGAAAGCGCAGATAAAATTGCTTTCCGATGAACGCTACGCCCATCCTTGTTACTGGGCGCCATACCTCATCATTGGCAACTGGCTGTAGGCAGTCAGATGAAGCGGCTCAAGCGAGCGATTCGTAATCCGGCCACGGCAAGCGTTCTTCTCAGTTTGGGCGTGTTTGCCCTGTTCGTCATTGCGCGCGAGAACGGATTGCTCCAACCGGCTGAAATACTTGCCTACGACAAGTTCATTGCCATGCGAGCCGGAAAGGAAACAGCAACGGACACGCGTGTCGCAGTCGTGGAGATCACCGAGAAAGACATCGGCAAATACGATTTTCCAATTCCCGACGATCTTCTCGCGCGCTTGCTCGAAACGATCGCGCGCGCGCAACCGGTCGCGATTGGTCTCGATCTTTATCGCGACGCCGCGGTGCCGCGGGACAAGAGCCGGCTTGCGGAACTGAATCGCGTCTTCAAACAGTACCCGAACATCGTGGGAATTTTCGGGTTCGGCGATCTCGACCATCCGATCAAGATTCCGTTCGCGCCTGCGCTTGCTGAAACTCCGGAACGTTACGGGTTCAACGATTTTCCGTTCGAGTTCGGCGCGGTTCGTCGCGCATTTTTGCTCGTGTGGGACAACGAGCACAATATCTATCCATCGTTCTCGCTCGCGCTCGTGATGCAAGCGGGCATTGCGCCGGAGCAAACGGAATCGGGGATGCGCATTGGGAAAGCGCTCTTTCCACGTTTCGAGAAAAATGAAGGCGGCTATGTCCATGCGGCAGATGGTGGACATCAGTTCCTGCTCGATTTTAAGAGCCCGCGAAAATTCATCAATCACTCGCTCGACGATGTCATCAGCAATCGCGTGAGCGACGACACGTGGCGTGGCAAGATTGTCTTGATTGGCGAAGGCGCGGAAAGCGCGCACGATTTCGAGAATACTCCGCTGCAGGTGAACATGCCCGGAGTCGAGCTTCACGCGCAGACTGTGAATCAATTGCTGCGTGCCGCAGAACGCGGCGACAAAGTGACGACCTCATGGAGCGAGCCCAGGGAAATTGCGTGGATTTTTCTGTGGTGCATTCTTGGTGGCGCTGCCGGATTTTTCATCCGTAAGCCTGTTTTCTTATTGGCGGCATGCTGCGGAGTTGGGGTCGCGCTGACAACGATCTGCTGGATTGCGTTCACACGAGATTTCTGGTTGCCATTCGTGCCGGCGCTTGGCGGGAACCTTTTCGCCGCGGCTGTTGTTGCCGGCTATACCCGATATCTCGATCGCAAAGACCGCGAAACGTTGATGCGTCTTTTCTCGCAGCACGTTTCGCGCACCATTGCGGAATCGATGTGGGAAAACCGCGAGCAATTCATGGACGGAAATCGCCCGCGTCCGCAAAAGCTCGCAGCGACGGTGCTCTTTACCGATCTCCGGAATTTTTCCACCGTCTCGGAAAAGCTCGAGGCTGCGCAGGTGATGGAGTGGATGAATGAATGCATGGAGGCGCTCGCACAGCACGTCGAGGGACACCACGGTTTCATTAACAAATATATGGGTGACGCAATCATGGCCGTGTTCGGTTATCCCATCATCAGCACAGAAGAAGCCGCCATTCGTCAGGACGCGGTCAATGCAGTGCAATGCGCGATCGATATGGGAACGAGCTGCGCGCGCTGAATGAGATTTGGAAAAAACGCGGTAGCGCGCAACCGTGCAAATGCGTATCGGCATTTACAGCGGACCCGCCGTGGCGGGTTGCATCGGCAGCACCGATCGATTGGAATTCACCGTCATGGGGAACACGGTCAACACCGCGGCGCGTCTGGAGAGTTTCGACAAAGATTACGCGACGGATGATCTATGCCGAATCCTGGTTGGTCACACGACTTTTGACTTACTTAACGGACAATTCACTACTGAATTTGTGCGAACTATCGAATTGAAAGGCAAAGAAGAGAAGACTACGATCTACCGCATCTTGGGGAGTAACATATGAAAACCTCACCGTTTGTTCTCGCAGTCCTCGTCGTTTCAGTGATCTCGTTAGGGGGCCTAACCAGTTACGCGCAGACTGATCCTTCTACCAACGCTTCGCCGGCAGTAGCGGCCGCACCAGCTCCAACACCAGCCGGCGCAGTTGCCCCTTCGCCGACACGCGCGCCGCTGAAACTACTTTATAAACCGCCGGCTGGTGGGGGAAACATTCCCACCCGCGTAAGCGGAGGCGCTCGCGGCGGAGGCGTTGACACTTCACTGCTCGCACTAGTCCCCGAGCACGCTGCACTGACCACACACGCGCAGCCATCGCTCTTTTGGTTTCAATCGAAACCTGCAAAGGCAAAATTGGAGCTAGCGTTAGTCGAACCGAAGAAAGCCAAGCCAGTCCTCGCTCTGACCTCGGGTTCGGCAAATCAAGTTGGAATCCATCGGATCAAGCTGGCGAATCACAAGATCGAGCTGCAACCTGACGTGCTCTATCAGTGGACGGTCGCAATTGTTCCCGATGCGGAGAACAGATCGAAGGACGTCATTGCCCAAGGCGTGATAAAGCGAGTTAGCTCGCCGAGCGGCCTCGACGAAAAAGTGGAGAACGCAAGTGATACCGAAAAAGCTGCGATCTATGCGGAGGCCGGGCATTTGGTATGATGCGCTCGAGGCGATTTCAAACGCCATCGATGCTCACCCGGAGGATGCGTCACTTCGTGAAGAACGCGCGTCGCTTTTGAACCAGGTCGGATTGCCGCAGGCAGCAGCGCTCGACAAGAAATAATAAAGCTCGGGAGCGTGCGCGCTGTTCGCGGAGGGACGAGCTTCTGCTCGTCCCGGACATGCCGAAGCATGTCCCTCCGGAATTCCTCTAGAATTCTACCTGCAACTCATCCGGCGCCGTTTCGGTGCCGCCGCGGCCTAACGAAATGAAGCTGCTGAAATCTCCGCGCAATTGCGCGGTGCAACGTTCGCGCAATTGAGTTGCCGCGCTCAATAACGAGCTCGGCAAAGCGACGAGCGCTGAGCTCAAATCGAGTTCAGGCGCAGCGATGTTGATCGTTCCCGCCTGCGTGCCAGTCGCGGTGATCAAGCTTTCCGAATCGAGAAAGAAGGAGGAAACAAGAGTGATGTTGCCGCCTCGGCCAATCGCGGCGTTCGCGCTGATAAGGCTGTTATCCAGAATGATGAAGGTCGGATCGATGAGAATATTTCCGCCGATTCCGCCAGCGAGAGCCGTCTGTTTGCTGCGTACCCGCGGTGGCGGTGATCGAACTGTCAACGAGGTAAACCGATGTCCGATGCTTTGATGCTAATGCTGCCGCCGTTTGTTCCAGCGGAGGCGGTGATGCTGCTGTCGCGCAATTCAATTGTCGCGCCCGACTCGATGTCGATCACGCCCGCATTCGCTTGAGCGGCCGATGTGCTGATGAAGCTGCCATGGCGCAACAAAACTTGACCGTCAACGCGAATGAAAACACTACCAGCCTCGCCACTGCCGGTGTTCGAACTTCCGATAAAACCGAATGAGTCGAGCGTGAGAGTGCCCAAGTCCAATTGCACCGATCCGCTCGCACCTGCGCCGAACGATTTCGCAGAAATACCCGTCTCAATTCCCTCCACACCGGCAATACTCAAATTTTCCGCTGCAACAAAAACGTCTCCGCCATGTCCGCTGCCGATTGGGTACTCGGGCCTTTGCGGCTCTCGGCAGAGATGCGCGCGCCGTTCTCCAAACTGATCGTACCGGCATGCACGCGCACGTCGCCGCCTCGGCCAGGCGTGATCGGCACAATCGACGCCGGCAGGAGATTAACCTCAATGGCCGACAAATTGTTTGGAGAGCCGAGGGGGCCAGGTAGTCCTACCGGAACATTGGATGAACTGAATGTGATCGAACCGATGCGGAGCGACCAATTGTTTAGCGTTACGGTATCGTTGAAATCCAAGTCCAACAGCCCAAGAGCCACGTGCCATTGAATGGTTGGCCATCAAATGCGGCGAGGGGATTAAGTGGCCGGAAACGGCCCGTGAAAGGCGCCTGGCCGTCCGCGATCGAAATCGGCGCGTCGTCGGCGAGAGTGGTGTTTCGGAAATTCTGGCCTGTCCCCCCGACACCGCTCAGGAGTTCGACCTTTCTCCCGTCTGGACTGGTCAGTGAGAGGGAGAGGTTCTGATCCAACGTGGCGTCGAGGTCGAACATGAAGGTGAGGTTGGAAACGGCCACAGGAACTTCCGCCGTATCTGGCGAAGTTGTGTCGGCGTGAATAGTGAAATTATTGAGCGCGAGCGTGTGCGCTGTAATGTCGATCGACCCTCCCGCGCCTGAGCCGTCGGTTGATGCCGAAATCTCGCCGCCGTCACTGCCGTGCAGGGAATTGGTGGTGATGACAATGTTTCCTCCTCGTCCGCCGTTCAAGCGACCGAACGTCGCCGCGGTGATGCTCGATCCCGTCCCTGCAATGGAAATCGCCGGCGCATCGATGTTCACGCTCCCACCTGCGCCGGGTCCCGCTGTGCTGACTGAGATCGCTCCGCCAGCAACGATATCGAGGCCGCTGCTCAGAGTTAGTCGCACGTCCCCGCTGGGGCCGCCGACGGTTTGGTTTAAGCTACTGGCGTTAATGCCAGGGAAAAGCATTGCGCCTTCGCCCGAAATAAATACTCGCGCCGCGTGGACATCGATGCTTCCACTTGCGCCAGAGCCAAACGTGGAGGCGGTGACGTTGCCCCCGCCGAGGAGTTGCAGAGTGCCGCGGATATTTAATACGATGTTGCCGCCGGCGCCGCCGAATACTGCGCCATTTAAAGTTTGGGTGCTGATCGCTGTGATCTGCTGCAGACCCGCGCCATCGAGGACCGCGCTTTGAGCCGCGATCGTGACATTGCCGCCAGCGCCCGATCCAGATGTGTCGGAGCTGATCTGCGCGCCGGCCGTAATTGTAAGTTGGCCGCTAAGGTTTAATTGCACGTTGCCGGCGGGTCCGCCGATAATTCCAAGCGAATCGGCCGTGATACCAGTTTCAAAAAAGGGGCCGCCGGTAATCGAAACGGTCGCCGCGTCGATAGCAATATTTCCTCCCACACCGGGCCCGAATGTGGACGACTGGATTAGAGCGCCCGCACCAATGGTGAGATTGTGGGCGATAAGTTGAATATTCCCTCCTACGCCGGGACCGACCGTGATCGACTGAACAAGGCCGCCCGCATCCATTGAGAGATTATTGGTCACGAGCCGGATGTTTCCGCCCGGTCCTATGTCCGCGGAAACGGCGCCGATAGCCGCTCCGTCACGAATCAAAATGTCTTGCGCGTTCACGCTGATGTCGCCGCCCCTGCCAGCGTCATACGTGCTGGCATCGAGGCGAGCTCCCTCCGTGAGCATAAGGCTGTCGGCCGTGATTTTCAGATTACCGGCATTGACGCCGCTGAAGAAATCATCGGCGCTGGTGACGGACGAAAAGCCGGAGAGTGAAATCGTTGGGGCAGAGAAGCTCGCGATCGTGTGGTTGGCGAAATCTTGCAAGGCGGTCGCCGCGATTGAGCTGAAATTCGTTAGCTCAATCGATGTTTGCATTTTAACGTCGGCGGCCATCCCAGTTGTCGGGGTCACGAAAACGTTCGTCTGGTCCATCGTAAGTTTTCCGCCACGTATGACGACCGAACCTGCGGTAATCGTCGCGTTCTCGGTCTGAACGTTGCCGGCGGCGAGGGCTAGCGTTTTGCCCGGTGCGCTCGTGAGCTGGCTGCCCTGAATTGAGATCTACCAGAATTTGCCGTAAGAAAACCGAACGCAGCGGGCGGAGCGCTTGTTAACAGGGCGTCTCCTGGACCTGGTGTCGCCTTGAAGCGCGAGCCGTCGGTCAATTTGACATCCTGACCAGTGGTGGCGGCGAACGAGCCACTCACATCAATCGAAGCGTTAGCTCCGAAAATCACACCGGCGGGATTAAGGAGAAAAAAATTCGCGCCCTCGATCGTTGAATGAATCGTCCCATCGATCGACGAAACCTGCCCTCCAGTAACGCGAGCCAGAATATTGTGGACGCTGCCCGGGCCGGAAAATGTCGCCGACTCGCCGTTGTTCAGACCGAATTGGCTGAAACTATGAAACAAGTTGCCGCCAGCAATCTTTCCGAGGCTCGCTGGCACCATAAAATTCGGACCCGACAATGGACCGGCCGCGCCTAATGAGCCGTCTGTGACAACACCGGCGTGGCCTAACGAGACGCCGGTCACAAAGAACATCGTGGCAAAGCGTGACAGAAACTGTTTCATTTGGCCGGTTACGGGAGGGCTGAACCAACGCGCGATCTTACCAGGGAAACATCCGAACCGTTAATCGATCCGTTCGCGACTACATCCTCTCGGAAATTGCTGGCACCTACGGCGTTGCCTGTTTGCAACTTGGTTTGTGAGACATCACTAGAAGTCACCAATGCGTTTCCCGTAGTGTCTCCCACGAGAAGACCCATGGGCACGACCACATTACCGGTATTAACTCCGTCGTTCACGTTCGAGAGCGTAACCATGATCGTCTGAGCGTTTGGGACGCTGGTAAGGTTGATGGTAATTGTGTTTGTACCGCTGCCTGTGGTTCCGGCAACACTTCCAGTCCCGGAAGTGACCGCCGCGCTATCGAAAGTGATTGGTGACGCAAAGGTGACGACAATCTGGTGGTTAGTGCCGCCGGGACCCTGGCCCAACCGGCATTCTACTCCGCGCGGGCCGCTGAGCGGCAAATCAATATCATAGGAACCAGAGCCGCCATGCACTTTCCGTGAAACCGCAGACGAGACTACTATCGGCTGCGGCACACTGGTGAGATTGAGATCAACGTTTCCAGCTCCGTCATAGTTGAACGTGCCGGCAAATCCGGGACCATTGATGTGCCAGGAGGCCGTACCGGGATCACTTGCCAAACCGGTGATGATGTTATCGTAGAATCCCGGCTGGGCACCCAGATTGATAAAGGTAATGCCTTGATTCGTATCAAAGCTCCACGCACCACCACTGCGATGCAAAGTGGAATGACTGCCGGCGGGCCCGAGCGCAACTCGAATAATTGAACTGGGATCAAGCACTAAATTGTTCGCGATGGTCAGAGCGCCGCTCGCAGTTGCTCCGTCACCACCCATGACGGCGGCGCCGGTGTTCACCTCGACCGGGCCGCCGCTAATTCCGCCCGTACCTCCGAGCACGCTGCCGGCCGTGGTGACCATGACAGCGCTGTTGCCTGTGCCTGAGCCGGCGGTGTTGTTAAGCAAAAGCGTGCCAGCATTCACGATGGTGCTGCCGTTGTAAGTATTTGCGCCGGCCAGTATGAGCGTACCGCTACCGACTTTTGTGAATCCGCCGCCGGAGATCGCTGAGCTAATCGTCGCACTGTTGCCATTGGTGTCTATCGTCGTTAGTGCGGGAAGCGAGATGGGGAACGTGAGTGGGCCGCCCACAATGTTGTAGCCGGAAATATCGAACTGGAATCCCCCGACCGAAATTGGCTCGGTCACGTTAACGATACCAGTGCCGGGATTTCCGCCGAAAACCGCGATGTCGTTGGCGTGGGTTGCGTTATTCCAAGGGGTATCGATGAGAGGTTGCGGTGCTACCGGGATGTCATCCCACGAATTGGAAGATGTATTCCATGTTCCAGCGCCTCCGATGGTGCCGTTATTGTAGCTTGTGTCCGAATCCCAGATGTGGGGCAAGACGCCAGGCGTGAACATTCGCGTCGTTGGTGCAATTTGAGCAGCATCGAAGTGGATTGTCGTGCCTGGATTCGAGGGATCAACCCCTTCAAGGTAGTCGCCGGACATGGGGTCCGCGAAGACCGTGAAGGGCAGTGGGATATCGATTGAGACGTCGTCGATGCGCACACCGATCCCTGCCACGCTATTGTCAGTCACCATCCTCCACCTTAATTGCACGTTTTGTCCGTTGGCTGCGGCCGGGAGAATGACCGTACCGTTAATGTAGCCGCCCGACTTCCCGGTCCACGCCTGTCGCCCGGCGATTGGGCTGCCGTAGTCCACGGAAATTGTCCCATTATATCCACCGCTCACAAAGCTGCCACCGGCTGTAATAATGTCAGAATACGGGCCGGAATTGATACTGATCTCCAGCACCATTCCGTCATAAAGATTCTCGATGTTGTAATTGTTCTTGAACGTCAATCTCGTAACTGCAGCGGGCGCCAAAAACGTTGGCGAAGTTAACTGAGCCTCGCCAATGTTGTCGGGGTCGGGCGCGAAAGCGTCGTTAGGCGTGCTGAAAGGCGTCGTCGTTGAAGTCACCCACGGAACCTCAGCGCCGCTCGCCCCGGAACTCCAGTCAGCCGGGAGCGCAGGCGCTATCACGTTGTCGAAGTTTCCAACAAAAGCGGACGCAAGCGCATTGATCGATATCGGCGTAAACGTTAACTCGAAAATATCCACATCCTTGAAGGAGGTCATAGACAAGTCGCTGGTCATGCCCGTGACATTTATCACCCCCGGAGGCGAAGGCATCACCAACGTTGCCGAAAATGGAAATTTTTGAGTGAGACTTTCGAATGTCATCTGGGTCGAATTATAACTGAGGCTGAGTTTGTATGCCGTAACCTTCAGCTCCGCCCCCGGCCCGGCCGGCGGATCGATGCGCGCCACCCATCGCGGCGGCGCTCCATACGTGTATGTGAGGACCATAGTCGTGGTCGTTCCTCCGCCTACTCTCGCGGCGTCGCTGACGGTCGGGAATGAAGCACACAAACCAACTGTAATGATGCAGAGGCGGAGAGTGGACTTCGCTGAAGGGGGGTGCAAGAGGCGGTACGTTTTCATGCGGGGCCTTTCATTTCGCTCATCCCCGGAAAGCGACTCCCGTTACCCCCATTCCCTTCGATCGACGGCGTAAAGTCAAGGCATTTAGCATTGTCCGGAGTGAAGCGCACGCTCCGAACGAAGATTCGCGCAACAGAATGGGTCTACAGTCACAACAAAAATTGAAGCCGCAATCCTCCAAATTGTATTCGTTAGTGACGAGGTTCCTATTTAGAGTGCAACACCAACAAATCTAGGGCGTGAACATGCCTCTCCGGATAGGAAATCGGATCAACGCCGGCGCGGCCTAACGAAACGCCCGCTACAAAAAGCACCGTGGCGAAACGCGATAAAGCTGCTGCTTCATTGAGCTGGTTTTGACACGCTCGTCCCACTCAACGATTTCACCAGGGAAATATCCGAACCATTAATCGCTCCGTTCGCGACTACATCCTCCCGGAAATTGCTGGCACTCACGGCGACTCCTGCTTGCAACTTGGTTTGTGAAACATCGGTACCCGACACAGTTCCGTTTCCCGAAGTGTCACCGGCGAGCACTATCATGCTTACCGCGGTGTCCGGCAGAACCTGAGCAAAATTGTCCGTTACTCCGCGTAGCGTCACCGTGATGAGCTGTGCGTTGCTCACTCCGGTGAGGTTTACAGTCATGGTGTTGCCGGCAAAACCGGGACTCCCGGAAACGCTGCCTGCGGTCATTCTTGCTATGCTCGCGCTACCGCTGACAACATTATTTGTGAAGGTGAACACGAGCGTGTGGTTTCCGCCAGCGCCGCTGCGGCACTCTACGCCGAAGGGGCTGCTCAGAGGTAAGGGGATATTAAATGGACCGGCGGCGCCGTGAGTCTTGCTTGAAACAGCGCTCGAGAGTGTGAAAGGGGGTGGGACGGCAGAGACTGTCAGGTCGATATTACCTGTCCCATCGTAGACGAAGAAGCCGGTAAATCCGGGATTATTGATGTGCCAGGAGCTTACTCCTCCTGGATCAGCCGCCAAACCAGTGATGATATTGTTATAGAAACCGGGCTGCGCACCGAGGTTGATGAAGGTGAAGCCTTGATTGGGAGCAAAGCTCCACACTCCCGACCCGGCTACTCGGCCTAAAGTGGAGTGATTACCGCCAGGGCCTAGCGCGAGTTTAATGATCGAGCCGGGATTGAGGTTAAGATTGTTGGTTAGAGTCAGGGTACTCGTGAGTGCTCCATTACCACCCAACACGGCGCCGCCGGTGTTTACATTGACCGGACCGCTAACAGTGCCATTGCCACCGAGAACGCAGCCGCTGTTGTTCACCATCACTGAGGTGTTGGCTGGACCCTAGCCGCCCCCCACCAGGAGCGTGCCAGCATTGATGGTCGTAGTCCCAGTGTAGGTATTTGGGCCAGTTAACGCGAGCGCTCCGGCTCCTACCTTTGTTAGACCGCTGCTACCGGCGATGGGTGAACTGATCATGGCGTTGTTTGCGCCGGTGTCGATGATGGGTGTCAAACCGGGAGGAGCCGAGAGCATCAGTGCGCCGCCTTGAATGTTGTAACCCGAATTGTCGAACTGGAATCCGCCCACGAGAATTTGTCCGGAAACAGTCACATTCCCGTTTGCCGGGTCGCCGCCGAATACGGCGATGTCAGTGGCATGAGTATTATTATCCCAAGCAGTATCGTGAAAAGGAGGTGGCGATGTCGGTTCCGAGGGCAGATCGTCCCACGAACTGGAAGACGTATCCCAAGTCCCCGTTCCGCCGGTATGGCCGCTGTTGTAAGACCCGTCGGGATCCCAAACGTGCGGGAACGCACCCGGCGTGACGGAACGCGTCG
The DNA here is from genome assembly GCA_963803315.1 of uncultured Verrucomicrobiae bacterium. GTDB lineage: Bacteria > Verrucomicrobiota > Verrucomicrobiia > Chthoniobacterales > UBA10450 > JBBQFI01. Next base: position 50,138 of record CAWDLY010000015.1, read on the forward strand.
TCGACCCAATTTCTGCGGCGCCGAAACGGACTGTCTGCATCGTCACCGGATCGAACCCATCAATGTAATCGGTGCCGGTGGGCATCGCCGCGAACTTGTACGCCCTCGATTGACGTGCTAGGAGAACGAGTGACAACCACCGTATAGGTCGTCATGGTCGTACCGGACCCAGATGTAACGACCGTCGTGATCGTGTTCATGCCCACGGCCAGAGGGATCGCGCCGCTGGGCGTTCCCGAAACTACAGGACTTCCATTAACCGTCACCGTGGCAGTTGCGTCGGCGACCGTGGGCGTCACCGTAGTGCTCGTGGTCGCGTTAGGTACATTTGCCGTATAGCTGGTCGTTCCGGAATCAAACGCCGGAGTCAACGGTCCTCCGCTTAATACCAGGTCCGATAAATCTGAATTGGAGCCGGCCGGGTGATTAACCGCGACGGCGCCAGACTTGGTCGTCGCACTTGCCTGCGGCGCGCGATGGGCCGCGAATGGGCCAACCTCTGGAGAAGGAGGGGATTTGTCGATGAACACCAGCTCGAAAATATCCACGTCGCCGGGCGAAGTGACCAAAGTGTTTCCCGTCACCTGCACGCCACCGCTCACCGGCATGATTTGCACATTGAACGGACTCTTGGGTATAAGCGTGGGGAGCATCACCCGGTTACTATCGAACAAGATTGTGAGTTGAAACCCTTTTACATTGGGCGGATCGATGCGCGCTACCCATCTCGGGGGAGAACCATATGTGTAGGTGAGAACCATCGTGGTGGTGGTCCCACCGCCGCACAGCGCAGCATTACTGATCGCAGGGATCGTGCAGGACAAACCGATAGCTATCAGCACAAGGCGAAAAATGCACTTCGGAGTATGGAGGTGCATCAAGCGGGACGTTTTCATACGAGCCTTTCACTTCGCTCATCCCGGAAGCGAATCCCGTTGACCCATTACCTTCGATTGACCACGCAAAGTCAAGCATTTAGGGATGGGCCGAGCCCTTTGGTGGCATTTGCAATCGCGTCTCAGGCAGCCATTTATCAAAATGCGTCGACGGCGAGCGTGAAATGGAACCCGTAATCCTGCAAGTTATCCCCGTCGCCGACGAGGTCTCGGTTCAGCGCGCAGCCCCAGTAGATTTGCGCATGCACATGCTTATTCGGGTCGAAGATCAGGCCAACCCCAATACTCGGCAGTACTTCGGCGTTGCGATCGTCCGACAGGGTCGAGCCAGCGTTTCCTGCGGCCGAATCGCTTAGGGAATTCCAGCCCGCGCCGATGTCGACAAAAGGCGCGATGAACAAGATGGGATTGTGTTCTTTGCCGTAAAGTATCGGCACACGAACCTCGGCCGATCCGAAAACTCCGTTATCGCGCAGGATTTGGTTTTCGCGATAGCCGCGTACGCTCTCGCTTCCGCCCAGGCTCAACTGCTCCAGGGAAACCAGTGGGCTGTTGGAAAGCTGCACATTGAGCCGCAGCACCAGAAGCTTGTCCGTATTCCACAGCCGGCGCACATACTGGCCCTGACCAAGCCACGAGAAAAAATGGGCATCCGGTTCCCCGTCGGCGTTGGTCGCGTCGAAAGCGTCGAGCCCGAGATTGAAGGTGGACCGCAGCGCCAGCACATGCAGTTGACTGCGGTTGACGAATTCCTGCGTAAAGCGCAAAACGAAAATGGATGTGACGCCGTCCACGGCTCCCGGCGAGAGCGAGAAGGGCCGGCCGAATAGAAATGTCTTGCTGCGGCGTTTGTCGGCGGTCAATGAAACAGCAACGACGTTGCTGAGCGTTTCATAAACGGTCTGCCGAATTGTCCCGCCGTATTGTTCGAGCTCGCTGTTGATATCGAGTGTCGTGAACGGCTCCTCGATAATACTCGAATCGCTCTTGCTCGCGTGAATCTCAAGCGTCGTTGCCCACGGTGTTATCGGGAATTGATAGGAGCCTTCGATGTTGTCGAGGCCGGAGAAGTCGAAACTGTCGTCGCGTGTGGTGTGCGCGATGCCGTATCGAATGAGCAACGGATCGTTGTGGCCGGTGAGATTCAGGTCGGCCAGGTTTGCCTCGACAATTTCGGCCCCGACACTCGGCGGGCGTTTGTTGCTGAACTCGAAACCGAAACGGAATGGCTGCGTATCCTTGATATCGACATCGATAAAACTTTCGCCCGGCACGCCGCCGGGCTTCAGTTCGGCGTTGATCTGCGAGATCATCGGATTCAATCGCAAGAGCTGAAGCCGCTCCCGTAGTTTGTTGAAATTGAGCGAGCGCCAGCCGGCTCGCCGGATCTCATTGCGCAGCCACCACGAACGGAACCAAAAATTTCCTTTCAGGTTAACGTCGGTCATTCTTCCCTCGACAATGCGAAATGTGATGACACCGCTCTCGACGTTTTGATCCGGCAGCGTCGCGCCGGAATTGATATAGCCGTTGTTGATGTAGAACATCGTCAGATCCTGGCGCGCCTGTTCGAGTTCTTCCGCCGTGATTTCTCGCCCGCTGTATTTCTCAACCACCCTCGCGAGTGTGGCACTGGAAAAAACATGGTTACCCGTGAACCGGAAGCTTTTCACGTTCACTCGTGCCGCCGAGAGGAGCTTATTTTGGTTGGACGATTGCAGATTTAACGGTGGCAACACTGGTTCAACGACAAGCGGCGGTGCGAGCTGCAACGTTTCTGCGGCGTAGTTGTTTCCTCGCATGTCGGCTCCGGCACGAGCCTTTCACTTCGCTCATCCCGGAAGCGATTCCCGTTAGACTCATTACCTTGGATTAACGACGAAAAGTCAAGCATTTAGGGATGGGCCGAGCCCTTTGGAGACATTAGTAAACGCGTCTAAGGCTGCTATGTATCAGAATGCCTCTACGGCGAGCACGAAATGGAATCCGTAATCCTGCAAGTTGTCGCCGTCGGTGACGAGATCTCGATTGAGGGCGCAGCCCCAGTAAATCTGCGCATGCACATGTTTGTTTGGATCGAAGATCAGGCCAACACCGATACTCGGCAGTATCTCACCATTGCGATCCTAGACAGGGTTGACCAGCGTTTCCAGCGGACGAATCGCTTAAAGAATTCCAACCACCGCCGATATCGACAAAAGGCGCGACGAACAGAATGGGATTGTTTTCTTTGCCGTAAAGTATCGGCAAACGCAATTCCGCCGAAGCAAAGACTCCGTTATCGCGCAGCATCTGGTTTTCGCGATAGCCGCGCACGCTTTCGGATCCGCCCAGGCTCAATTGCTCCAGGGAAACAAGTGGGTTGTTCGATAGCTGCACATTGAGCCGCAGCACGAGAAGCTTGTCGCGTGTTCCAAAGCCGACGCACATACTGGCCCTGGCCGAGCCACGAGAAAAAATGGAGAGTCCGGTTCCGCGCCGGAATTGGTCGCATCGAAAGCATCGATTCCGAAAGTTGAAGGTGGAACGCAACGCCAGCACATGCAGTTGACTGCGGTTGACCAATTCCTGCGTAAAGCGCAAAACGAAAATGGACGTCACGCCGTTGACCGCTCCCGGTGAGAGCGAGAAGGGCCGGCCGAATAGAAATGTCTTGCTGCGGCGTTTGTCGGCGGTCAATGAAACAGCAACGACGTTGCCGAGCGTTTCATAAACGGTCTGCCGAATTGTCCCGCCGTATTGTTCGAGTTCGCTGTTGATATCGAGTGTCGTGAATGGCTCCTCGATAATACTCGAATCGCTCTTGCTCGCGTGAATCTCAAGCGTCGTTGCCCACGGTGTTATCGGGAATTGATAGGAGCCTTCGATGTTGTCGAGGCCGGAGAAGTCGAAACTGTCGTCGCGTGTGGTGTGCGCGATGCCGTATCGAATGAGCAACGGATCGTTGTGGCCGGTGAGATTCAGGTCGGCCAGGTTTGCCTCGACAATTTCTGCCCCGACACTCGGCGGGCGTTTGTTGCTGAACTCGAGACCGAAACGGAACGGCTGCGTGTCCTTGATATCGACATCGATGAAACTTTCTCCCGGCACGCCACCGGGTTTCAGCTCCGCGTTGATCTGCGAGATCATCGGATTCAGGCGCAAGAGCTGGAGCCGCTCCCGTAGTTTGTTGAAATTGAGTGAGCGCCAGGCGGCTCGCCGTATCTCATTGCGCAGCCACCACGAACGAAACCAAAAATTTCCTTTCAGATTAACGTCAGTCATTCTTCCCTCGACAATGAGGAACGTAATCACGCCGCTCTCTACGTTTTGATCAGGCAACGTCGCGCCGGAATTGATGTAACCGTTGTTGATGTAGAACATCGTCAAGTCCTGTCGCGCCTGTTCGAGTTCCTCGGCCGTGATTTCGCGCCCGCTGTATTTCTCAACCACCGCCGCGAGGGTAGCGCTGGAAAAAACGTGGTTGCCCGTGAACCGGAAACTTTTCACGTTCACTCGTGCCGCCGAGAGGAGCTTATTTTGGTCTGTACGATTGCAGATTTAACGGTGGCAACACTGGTTCAACGACAAGCGGCGGTGCGAGCTGCAACGTTTCCTGCGGCGGAGTCGTTTCCTCCCATGTCGGCTCCGGCACAAGCGACGGCGGCTCGACCGGAATCAACGTCGGACCGTACGGCTCCTCCGGCGACGGTGCCGGTGAGGGGAGCGGCACCGCCTGTTGCCCGAGTGCAGAAGCAACATCGCTACCTAACAAGAGAACCGTGATGAGGCTGTAGGTTTTTGAATTCACGCGTCTTTCAGCGCGCGATTCTAGCGTCTACGGTTTCTAAGGGAAGCCTGCGATTGGTAAATTTATTTGGACTGCGAGCGAGCATTCAGCGAGCGACGTCATACGACACTAGCGGCCGAGAAGTCGTCCGCATGCTTTTCTTTCAGGCGTTCGAGCAGTTGCGGACCGGTCATGCGGAAAGCGGCGTCGTGCGGACATGCTGCAACGCAGGCAGGATGGGGCGAGGACAAGTCTCCGCTCGCGTCGCAAAGGTCGCAATTGGCGGCTTTGAGCTGGCCGACAAGGTGAGTGCGGCCGAGGTGGTCCGGATCGGCGACTGCGATACGATTTCGGTCGTTAGGTATCATGAAGATGCTGCCGTAAGGACAGTTCTCGGCGCATAAGCCACATCCGATGCAGTGATCTTCGATGACGATCTGTAAATGTTTGCCGCGATGAATGGAATCAACCGGACATCCGGTCATGCAATGTGGATCGGTACACGATCGACAGGAGGTGGCCACCAGGAAATTATCAAAGCGTCGACCGGCCCGAAGCAGGCGCGGGATCGGAATGCCGTGCGTTTCCGTCCCGTGCCGTTCGACACAGCCTCGGGTGCATGCATCGCAGCGCGTGCAGTTATCCAGGTCGAGTACGAGAATGCTTTGACCTTCATAAAGACCTTGCTCGACATACTCATCGAGCACTCGATGACCTACGGTCGAGCTATATAAACGAGCAACAGATTGCTCGACGATCCTGCGGCGAAGGATGCTAAACTTGCGTAGCATTTGAAGAAAATCGGCACGGCTGAGTTGCGCCAGCTCCAACTGATTCAAGGCTGAGCACGTGGCTGTGCGCAGTCCCGATGGAATAACAGCAGTCGGATCGTCTCCACCTTGATCGAGCTTACTCTTCAGGCTCCGATCGATTTCTTCGACCGTCTTGCGTTCATCGTCGAGAGATAATGCCAGCAGACCGATCTCACCCAGGATTGTGCCAGGTCCTTTCGACACAATCTTCGCTTCCCTGCCATGTTGTTGAACACTGACACGAACATGTCCAAGGCGAACGAGGTAGAGATGGTTCGCGATGTCGCCTTCTTCGAAGAGAGTTTGACCCGGTTGCAGCCTAACGAATGTAAGTCGATTCCGAAGGTAATCGACGATACTAGTGTATTCGTTCTGCTCGATCCCGCTGAACAATTCCGTATTTTGCAACGCCAGGACCAGTGAACTCTTGCGGTATTCTGCTTCGAATCGCTGACGCTGAACTGGTAGCCGCATCAAGCGATCGAGCACATTGCGACGGATCTCCCACACCTCGCAATCCTCCAACGCGGTGACGTCGGCCGATCGTGGTGATCCGCTCAAGCACGCCATTTCGCCAACGATCACATCTGCCGGAGTGCGTTCTCCGACAATGGGCTTCTGGCGACCAAACCATCGAGAGCCATTTCCCGATTTGGGCATGATGGTTACCTTCAGTCTGCCGGAGCGAATGATGAACGCCGTGTTGCCAGGGTCACCCTGCCGGCACAGGACGTGTCCGGCTTTTATTCGCCGACGAATGACCAAACCTCGTTGCCAAAGCAAAAACTTCGGTGGAATTCCCGCGAAAATAGGATCGGACGTTAGCTCTTTCGGCGTCAACACTTCCGCCGAGCGACTCTTGGCAAGGACCTCAACTTTAGCGACAGGCTTGAAGGTTATCGCGCTAGTGGGACAGGAAACCATGCATTCGCCGCATTGCACGCACGTCGATCGCCCCATCGGAACATTGAGATCGAACCCGATGCCGGCGGTCGCTCCTTTTCCAGTCCGCCCGATGACGTGATTCTCTCGCACATCGTCACAGGCGCGAACGCAACGATCGCAGAGAATGCAAGCACTGTGATCGATCAGGAAAACGGAAGAGGAGGAATCCAATTCGCGCCGGCCGGCCAGTGCTCGTGCAGGCGGTGGTGGGTTCGATAAAATCTTAAGTTTGAATCGCGATGCATCGGCTCCGCATCGTTGCGCCATCTGCCCAAGTTCATTGTACTGTGCGAACTCTTTCTCCAGTTCAGGAGAATTCGCCGGCTTCAGATGATCTGTCGCCAACAGTTCCGTAACCACCTTCACGGCCTGCCGCACTCGATCGCCATCGGGCCCAGCAGCGTTCATGGTGAAAACTTCCATTCCATCCTTCACCTGGTGCTGACATGCGGGTAGGAGTTTACGCTCCGCCGCGCGACGGCCGCGCTTTTGGCCGTAAATTTGGACTACGCAAAGACGACAGACTGCCACCGGAGTCATGTGTGGTTGATGACACAAAACCGGGATGGGTATCTTCTTCTCGTCTCCGATCTCTTCGACGTAGAGCTTTCGCGCCGCATCGTAGATGGTGGTGTAACGCGGTGTCGTGCGACCTTCCAGATCGACCACGATGTTTCCGTTCGCATCCGTTAACGGCTCTGCTAACGGCACGGTGACTGGCATGCCATCGATCTGCAGCGTTACATTTTTAGTGTAGTCGGATTCAGTCGGCGCATCCAGGCGGACAAGTTGTCCGTTGATGTCGCGGCTGAACAAGCCTTCGTCGTCATCGCGAACAAATAAACCGGCAACAAAATCTGAGTCGGGCATATCTTATTGTTCGTTAGGCCTTCCATGATCCACTGCACCATTTCCCGACAAATGCTTTGCCACGTCGTCTTCAAAAAAGGCGGCCGCGATCATAAGAGGAATTGGCACGGACCGACCGAGGCCGCAGATCGATGCTAACTCGATTGCTTTGCCCATCTCCTTTACCATTGGCAGGACTTCATCCTTCCACGTCGTCGCGCTGATTTGCCCATCGAGCAGATGCGATCCAAGCGATGCCAGCTTCTGCGAACCCAAACGGCACGGCACGCATTTGCCGCACGATTCGTTGCGAAAAAATTCGACCGAGTTCACGGCTTCTGCGGCCATGTCCCTGTCCTCGGAATAGACGACTAATCCGGCGCCCAGCGCCTGCGTAGGGCTTAGCGCACGGAAAAGATTTAACTCCAGCTCGAGGTCGAGGATGTCGAGTTCGGTCGAGGCCGGATCAAATCCGCGCCGGGTCGCCAGTTCCTGCCAGCTCTTATTCTTCGTTAAGTCGTTAGGCAAACCCCTGCCCGCTTTCAATCTGGCGGGAAGAAATCCGCCCGATGGGCCCGACGGCGCAAAAGCTTTGAGTTTCTTATCCCCCGCAATTCCCCGACAAAATTTCTCGCCGTAAATGAGTTCGCGCAATGTGAGTCCCATGGGGACCTCGTAAACGCCGGGCCGCTTCACGTCTCCTGAAACGGAGAAAATTCGGCGACCTTTCCAGCCGTTCACTCCTTGCTCGGCGTAAACTTTGCCGCTCTTGAGACAGATGTACGGAACCCAGGCAAACGTTTCCACGTTGCTCACCAGCGTCGGAAGATCCTGTAATCCGTTCGTCTCTAATTTCGGCGGCATATTGCGCGGCTCACCACGACGATCGGACATGGCTTCGATAAGGGCGCTCTGCTCGCCACAGATGTAACCGCCGGGACTAACGAATACTGAGATGGGCAAAGGCCGGCCAATCAACATGGCGTCGTCGCCACAAAGCTCGAGTTGCTCGGCACGGCGAATCTCGGCCCGACACGCCTCAATCTGTTCGGCGTATTCGTGACGTATGTAGATGAAACCCTGGGTGGCTTCGGTAATCAGGCACGCCAGTATTACCGCCTCGACGATGAGATGCGGAGTGCGAAGGAGAAGTTCGCGATCCTTAAACGTGCCAGGCTCGCTTTCGTCCGCATTCACCACGATAAAGGCGCGATCGTCCGATTCGCGCTGCCGCGCTTTGCGCACGGCGTCGCGCACGTCTCGCCATTTTTGCACGGCGGGAATCCCCGCACCGCCTAATCCGCGAAGATCGGCGTCGCGAATTTCGTCCAAAAGTATGTCCGACCAACCGCCTAACGTTGGGCCTTTCGCCCAATCGTCTTCTGTTTGCCAGGCGCGGACGGCATCGTGAATCACCTCCTCCACTTCGAAATCGACTCGCATTTGGCGGACGGCTGCGATGCGAAATCTTTCGAGCATGTCCAAAGTCCACTCCGGCTTGGCCGAAAGAATTTTCATCACCCCGCTCAAGGAAGCGTCGCGGGCTGCGATTGCTGCGCGCACTGCCCGGTAGTCTGGCGATTCTCCCTTGTAAGGATCGATGACCGAACCCTCGCCAAGGAAACTCTGATCGGAATCGTGGTCCGATTCTGGCGGCGCACCGGCGACAGCTGCAGCGACAATGGTCTTCAACTCACCGCTCGTTCGCGAACAATAATATCGTTCGTGTTCAGAGCCTTGGATCGACAGACATGCGGCCGGCGCCCTGTCGCAGCGGCCGAGGCACGATGTTCCTTCGACTGCGACCTCTGCACTTGTCAGCGCATCCAATTCTCGCAGCATTTTACCAGAACCAGCCACATGACAGGAAAGATCCCGACAAACTCGCAACACGACTTTTTTGGGACGCGTAAGCAAAAAATGAGGGAAGAAACTCGCGACTGCCTGGAGCCGATACTGCGGAACGCCGGTCTCCTTCGAGAATTCCTCGAGAGCTTCCGGTTTCAAATATCCGTATTGCTGCTGAATGCGATGCAGGGCTGGAACAAGCACCGGCGAATACGAAGTTGGCCCTTTTGTAGCCATTCTAATTGTCGAGCTGTACCCATGCCTGCAGACGCCGAGATTCGGGCGCCACACTCGCGGATTTCTCGAGTTCGTTAGGCATGCAAGAGCAGTGCGATCCTACTACGGGACGCGTTTGATTGTCGTGCGAAAAATCGCCAGATCAGCGGCAAATTTCGCGGGTTGGAAAGGAATGGCGCGGACGTCCTCGAGAAGAGAGGCGAGATCGGTCACCTGATGATCGAGCGCGCGCGAGAGCCGATCGAGCGCAAGAACCAATCTCCCCGCTCGCGCGTGAAGCAGTTCCCGCGTGGCCGCCGGCGAAACGGCAAACTCGGATTCGGTCTCCATCAGCGTCTGCAATAACGCATCGGTGCGATGATCGTCCCAGGCGACGGCGGCGGCTTGCCGGGCGAGCAAGTCCGCCTCGTTTTGCGCGGTTGTGAAAGTCGCGTGACTCGCAGTGCCATCCGGCGGATCGATAGGCTGAAGGCGCGTTTGGTTCGCAGTCGCTTTGGCGAGCAGCCAGGCGAGCGCATTCCAGCGTGCGACTGTGGCTGCATCGGGCGTGTCGTGATTCGCGAGCATCCAGCTCATCTCGCGCAGTGCCACGCCCTGCCCGACCAACCATGCGCGCGGTCCATTTGCGGGATCGTCTTCGCGCCAATGTTTCGGTTCCGCCACCGATTGTCCGTCGAGTTCAAACGTCAATTCCGGATGACCAGCTTCGATAATGTCGGAATCAATATTTTGGTGGCAAGCCACGCAGGTATTGGCGCGGACATAAAAACTGCGAAGATCGCGCATTCCGGCAGAGACGCGCATCGCGTAGGTCCAATCTGTCCGAGTGTGCCCGCGCAGCCAGGGTCCCGCAGCGTTGTGACAGCTTTCACAGGAAACACCTTCGTCGGGGTGCGCAGTGGAGGCGAGGCGTGCAGGTGCAACGGATTGAAATGGTGAATGGCAGACCGTGCAGCGATTACTCATTTGCGCCTCTGGCAACGAGAGCGCCTCTGCGATACGTGCCGAGCGCGCGTTGACCAGAATCGCGTATGACTTTGCGTGAAAATCCTGCTGCACCCAGGTGAGATATTGGCTCCGTTTTTCTCCGGCCCCGCCGTGGCAACTGGACGATTTGCAACCAATCGCTCCGACAAATTGCCCGGTCTGGAGTTGGGCGGCATTCACCGCCGCAGCGTTCCAGGTCAGAGAAACGGCGAGAGCCACGCACACGGAAAGCCGGTATGATGCGAGCCGGTTCACTTTTTCGAATCTAATCGAAAGGATTTAAGCAATACGAGATATTTAGAAGATCATCAGCCACTCACCAATAGCGCTGTCATTCTGAGCGAAGCGAAGAACCTCGCGATTTACCCGAGACATTGCTTGCGAGGTCCCTCGCTTCGCTCGGGATGACACACTTCTCATCGGGCTCGGCATTCTTTCCCGCCTAACGACTAAAAAACCTTCCCTGCAAAACGACGGAGGAGTAATCTGCCCGCAACCGCCAAGAAAGATCTGCATGCAGAACCTTGTCACCTGTTGAGGCACCAGCGCGATGCGAATTTTTAACCGCGCACATTTTCCCTGGTTTCTCCTTGTCGTCTTCGCGACAATGGCCGCCTGCTGGATTTACGTCGGGAATTTTCATCCGGCGCGTTTGCCCCCTGGCTTCAAGTTGCCTTCCGCGTTCGTGCAACAGCCATCGGAACATCGGAGCATTGGCGGCACTCCGGTCGGCCTTGTTTTCGGAGCGGTTGCGTTTGCGATTTTTATTTTCGGCGCGCTGCTCAGTTTGCGTAAACGGGTAGTGCTCTGGCCGATCGGCACCGTGCAAAGCTGGCTCCGCGCCCACATCTGGCTCACGCTTCTCACCATCCCTCTTATTCTTCTGCATAGCGGCTTTCGTCTCGGTGGGCCGATGACCGTTTTGCTCATGATGCTCTACAGCGTGGTCATGGTGAGCGGCGTCTACGGATTGTTTCTGCAACACAAGATTCCACGAATCATGAAAGAGCGATTGCCCAGCGAAACTATTTATGAACAAATCCCGCACATTCGCTCGCAGCTCTCTCTCGCCGCGCAAAGAATGTGCAACTCTTTGAAACTCGCAGCGATGCCGGTTACAGCGACCGGCGGTTCCCACGCCGCGAAACTCCCCGATTCAATTTCAGATCCGGAATCGGAAGCCGCCATCGTCACTTTTCTGGAAGATCAAGTCATGCCTTATCTCGAGGCGCGTCGCGGAACCAAGTTGCGCCTCGGTAATAGCCAGTATTCAGACGACACTTTCCGTTTTGTAAAACTCAAGGTCGCCGAACCGTATCAAAGCCGGATCGAAGAAATTCAGGCATGGTGCGACGAGCGTCGGACGCTCGACTTGCAAGTGCGCCTGCAACACTTCCTGCACGGCTGGCTCTTCGTGCACGTTCCTTTCTCTCTTCTTCTCATCATGCTCACCGCCTGGCATGCCTTCGTCACCCTCTTTTACTACTGAGCGTCGATGGCCACACCCCGAAAATCGCAGAAGCAGATCAGCGAGAAATATCAGGGCAACCTTCGTTATTATAATAGGATTCACTTCGCGCGCCTGGCGCGTTTCCTCATTAGTTTTCTCGCCGTTTGCGCCGGCCTCGCCGCCATCTTCGTTTATGAAAGACGAGGCAACGAAAAATTCTTTAACCCCGGAAAACTTTCGACCAGTCACGCCGCCCTGGCTGATGGTTGTGCGAGCTGTCACGACAAATCAACTCTCACCAGAGCTACTCTGGCGCCCTCGAAATTTCAGCAAACGCTGAGCGATCGCTTTCATCACGGCATCGCCTTCGATCCCATCGACAAAAAGTGCGAGGCCTGCCACCTGAAAAAGGACAAACGCCCTTTTACCTTCCACCAACCGAACGTCGTGAAAAATCGTTCGTGTTCCGTGTGCCATCAGGAACATCGCGGCTCTACTGCCATGCGCGTTGTGGCGAGCGCGAACTGTGCAGCCTGCCACAACAATTCCTCCACCATGGAAGCGGCCGCGGCAAAGGGCGCACAACTTCCTCCCGCTGTTTTTCATTATCGCAGGCAACCCGCACAACGCGTCGTTTACGAGATGCCGCGGCCAGCCCGCGGTTACACACAGGTGTTCGCATCGTTTGCTGATGGACACCCGGAGTTTCAGCTCGCTTACGACAAGGCGCGCGATCCCGATATTCTGCGCTTCAATCATCAACGTCATTTCGCCGCGGACATTCCGCTCGTGAATGGAAAAAAACTCGATTGCAACTTCTGCCACACGGCTGATGCGGACGGCCGTTACTACGAACGAATCAGTTACTCGAAGAACTGCCAGATCTGCCATGCCTTGCAGTTCGATCCGAAGAATCCTGACCTGACGATCCCACACGGCAGCGCCACCGCGGTGCGCGGTTTCCTGCGCTCGCTGCCGACGCAATACGCCGATCTCGCAGTCAGGAAAAAGATCGTGAAACCGAATGAGATTCGGAATTTCGTCGCCAAACAAATGACGCAATTGCGCGAGCGTGTCCGTTCCGGCGAAGAGTTCGAGCAACAGGTTTTTTTCGCGACTGATCCTTACAAGCCGATGCAAAATGCTGGAGCGCGAACGCGCGCTTCATTTGCCGGTTGCGCGTTTTGTCATGAAGTGAAGCCAGTCGCGAACAGTGCTCCTGTAATCACAAAACCGGTGCTCGTCGACCGCTGGATGCCGCTCGCAAAATTCAATCACGCCCAGCACACCAGTGTGAAATGCGACGATTGCCATCACGCCGCGCAGAGCCGCGAAACTTCCGACGTCTTGATGCCGGTGAAAGCGAATTGCGTCACGTGTCACAGTCCGCAAGGGCGAGTCGCTTCCGAATGCAGGATGTGTCACACCTATCACGCGACGCCCGCTATCATGTCCGCATCCCACGAGCCGGCGAGCGCGTGGAAAAAATGATGATTACCGCAATTCGTTAGCCGGTCATTCCCGGTCGTCGCTGGAGCCGGAATCAACAAGGCGCGGCGAGTGACAAATTGTGGCGACGCGAACCACATTTTCTCTCAAGCACGACGCGCAGAAACTGTAGCCGGCGTCGTTGATGCCGTCCACGGTCAGCGACCACGGGCGCAATGTGCGATTCGTAGGAGTGACGAATTGTTGGCGCCTTTATCTGGTAGGATCGATTACCGTGATGAATGGAAACCGATGAAAATCGGAGTCGCGGGTGTAAATCTGCTTGATGCCGTGCTCACGCATTAACACGGCCGTGTGGGCGTCGTGCAAAATGTTACCGCGCAACTGCGGCAATTGGGCGGCAATCTCGCCCAGCAATACCGTATGTCGCGCAGTAGGCAAGAGCACGCCTGCGCTCGGCGAGTCAAACATTGACTCAAGAAATCGCCATCCATGCGCTAGCGTCCATGGACGCGGAAAAATCCGCGGATGCGTGCAAACGCGGAGAAATTCGTAGCAGATATTCCAGGACACATACCAGGGCGAAGCGCTTTCACGATGCCGCTCGAGGGCAAGCCGGCAGGGCTTGTGAAATTCTGACTCCGGATTTGCCGCATCGACGAGCACGTTGGTATCGATGACAACCACTTAGCGTCTGCCTTCCATCACATCGTAAAGCGCATCACGGTCGGCAATATCCACCAAGGGCCGCCCGCCATGAAAGTAAGGAAGTGGACGTAGCTTCTTTTTTCCCGCCGGTTTTCGCTCGTGAAACAGCAGCCGCAGCGCCGCTTCCACCAGCTCGGACATGGTCTTGTGCTGGCGCGCCGCTTCCCGACGCAGCCGGTTCATGACGGTATCGTCGATGTTCAGCGTCGTCTTCATATGGAAAGCCATATCGATCGTATGGCTGTATGTCAAGTCGGTCGCTCCCCCGATTGTTCCATGCCATTTTGCGTCTCGACGGTTTGACTCGTGATTCATATCGTAGCCGTCGCCGCGCCATGGCCGCCGAAGTCAAAAAAGAGATCGAGCTCGAGATCGCCCATGTCTTGTTCATCGACATCGTCGGCTACTCGAAGCTTTCGATTAACGAACAGCGCGCGGCGATTGATGAACTGACTCAAGCCGTTCGCGCGTCTGAGCAGTTTCAAAACGCCGAAGCCGCGGCCCGATTGATCAAGATCCCCACCGGTGACGGGATGGCGCTGGTTTTTTACAAGAGCCCGGAAGAGCCGGTGGAATGCGCGCTGGAAATCAGTCGCGCTCTCAAAGAACACCCGAAGCATACAACTTCGAATGGGAGTGCACAGCGGGCCAGTCAGCGGCGTGATCGATGTGAACGGTCAGGCCAATCTCGCCGGGGCTGGAATCAACATGGCGCAACGTGTGATGGGCTGCGGCGACGCCGGGCACATTCTTCTCTCCAAACGCGTCGCCGACGATTTAGGAGAATACGAACATTGGCGGCCGCTCCTGCATGATCTCGGCGAATGCGAAGTGAAGCATGGAGTGCGCATGTCGATTGTGAATCTTCACGCGGATCAAGTGGGCAATCCGCAACTGCCGAAAAAGTTCCAAGCGCTAAAGAAGCACGGAGCGCGAATGCGATGGTTGGCGGTGACGGCGGCGTTACTCGCGCTCGCGGCAATCGTCGCTGGCATCGCAATGTTTTCCCGTAATCGCGTGCGCTCGACACTGGCTGCGCCGGAAAAAAGCATCGCAGTGCTTCCCTTCGAGAACTTAAGCGAAGACAAAAGCAATGCTTACTTCGTCGCCGGCATGCAGGACGAAATCCTGACTGCGCTGGCGAAGATCAGTGATCTGAAAGTTATCTCGCGCACATCAACCGCGAAGTACACGAGTCATCCCGACAATCTCAAGACCATCGCGGAGGAATTGGGCGTGGCGACGATTCTCGAAGGCAGCGTGCAGAAGGCCGCTGAGGCGGTGCATATTAATGTGCAGCTCATCAGCGGTCACAACGACGCGCACCTTTGGGCCGAGAGCTACGACCGCGAGTTAAAAAACATCTTCGGCGTTGAGCGCGAAGTCGCCGAAACCGTAGCGGGCCAACTCAAGGCCAAACTGTTGCCGCAGGAAGCCACCGAGCTAGCGCGCGTGCCGACCACCAATCCCCAAGCTTACGACTTGTATCTCAGAGCTAAGTATATCGACCAGCAATTCACAAACGAGCAGCTGGACAGCAATAAGCCCGCCGTCGATTTTTGTCGGCAGGCGATCGCGCTCGATCCCGGTTTTGCACTCGCCTATGCTTTACTCGCTCGAACGCTGAATTACGAGTGTATTGTTTCCGAGGATCGTTCGCCGGAACGGCTCGCCGATGCGCAGGCCAATGCCGAAAAATCTTTGGCGCTCCAGCCGGACCTGATCGAGGGACGTATCGTGCGGGCGAGAATTCATGCTCTTGCGAAGCATGATAATGCCAGCGCACTGGCCGAATACGAACCGCTGCTAAAGCGTTCGCCAAACGATGTAGATCTCATCACTGAAGTGGCCTTTGCTAAGGGAGTGGCGGGTGATCGGCAGGCTGAATTAACCGGAATGCTGCGTGCGTGCGAGCTGGATCCACGCAACAATAAATACATCCGGTGGCTGGGAGGTGCTTACGGAGGCATTGAGACGCTACGCCGAAGCGGACCAAGCCTACGAAAAGGCTCTGGCACTGACACCCGACGATTGGTTCGCGCGCGGGAATAGGGCGATTAATCTTATATGCCAGGGCAAGCTCGCCGACGCTCGGGAGGCGCTGAAGGCATGGCCGGATACCAAGTTAACAAAAACCGCATTGTCGACAAAATATTCGACTCTCCAGTGGGTCGAAACGCTTTCGCGGAACTATGATGCCGCATTAACTTACGGATTAAAGATTCCTGCCCTGGGCAACGGCTTTTCCACTGGCTTTGGAATCGGGGAGGTCCAAAAGAACACCGATCTCGGCTACGACGCGCTCTACAAAGGTGACACTTCGGGCGCGCACCAAGCGTTCACAATTGCGCGGGAGCGCCTTGAGTCAGAGCGAGTCAGCCACCTTGACGACCCGGAATTTTTTCTTGCCGAGGCTTTGATCGCCGCCGGGATGGATAACCACGCGGCCGCTGATGGAAGCGGCCCGCAAAGCCATTGCCCTGGTGCCGATCGAGAGCGACGCCGACTTCGGGGCCAGCTACTTGCTCACGCTCGCTCAAGTCTACGCGCATTTCGGCGATGCCGATCAAGCAGTCCCACTGATTGCAAAGCTGCTCGACAGCCCCGGCACCGGCGAGTGGTATTTCGCCCGCTCTGCTGCGTCTCGACCCGATTTGGGACCCGATCCGCAAGGACGCGCGCTTCCAAAAACTCGCCGCCGAGCTCGCGCCGAAAGAATGATGTGGGCGTTCGCCGCGGTGAACGCCTAAGCTGAGCGGGCATGGCCGCCGAAGTCAAAAAAGAGATCGAGCTCGAGATCGCCCATGTCTTGTTCATCGACATCGTCGGTTACTCGAAGCTTTCGATTAACGAGCAGCGCGCGGCGATTGATGAACTGACTCAAGCCGTTCGCACGTCCGAGCAGTTTCAAAACGCCGAAGCCGCGGCGCGATTAATCAAGATCCCCACCGGTGATGGGATGGCGCTGGTTTTTTACAAGAGCCCGGAAGAGCCAGTGGAATGCGCTCTGGAAATCAGTCGCGCTCTCAAGGAACACCCGAGGCTGCAACTTCGAATGGGATACACAGCGGCCCTGTCAGCGGCGTAATCGATGTGAACGGTCAAGCCAATCTCGCCGGGGCCGGAATCAACATCGCGCAACGTGTGATGGACTGCGGTGACGCCGGGCACATTCTTCTCTCCAAACGCGTCGGCGACGATTTGGGAGAATACGAACATTGGCGTCCGTTACTGAATGATCTCGGCGAATGCGAAGTGAAGCATGGGTTGCGCGTGTCCATTGTGAATCTTCACGCGGATCAAGTGGGCAATCCGCAACTGCCGAAAAAGTTCCAGGCCCTGAAGAGGCACAGAGCGCGTATGCTCTGGGTGGCCGCGGCTGCAACCTTGCTGGCGCTCGCGGCCATCGTCGCTGGCATCGCAATGTTTTCCCGCAATCGCGCGCGATCGACACTGGCTGCGCCGGAAAAAAGCATCGCAGTCCTTCCTTTCGAGAACTTGAGTGAGGACAAAGCAAACGCTTACTTTGCAGAAGGCATACAGGACGAGATTCTCACGCGTCTCTCGAAGATTGCAGATCTAAAAGTCATCTCGCGCACCTCCACACAGCATTACAAAAGCGCGCCGCAAAACCTGCCCCAGATCGCCAAGCAACTTGGCGTAGCTAACGTCCTTGAAGGCAGCGTCCAGAAAACTGCCGATCAAGTGCGCGTCAATGTGCAATTGATTAACGCGCAGACTGATTCGCATCTTTGGGCCGATACCTACGATCGCAAGCTCAACGACATCTTTGCTGTGGAGAGCGAAGTTGCCAAAGCGATCGCGGAATCATTGCAAGTGAAGCTTAGCGGACCCGAGCAACAAGCTCTGTCGGGTAAGCCAACAAACAATCCGGAGGCCTATGACGCGTATCTCCGAGGCCTGGCCTTTGACGCGCGTAGCTGGTATCGGATAGCCTTGGCAAGGCTATTAGTTTCTACGAGCGGGCTGTGCAACTCGATCCGAGTTTTGCGCTATCTTGGGGAAGACTTTCTCGGGCCGAGGCTTTCAGGTATTTTGTCGGTGAGGATACGACCCCCGCTCGCCGCGATGCCGCGCAACGAGCCTTGAACATCGTGCAAAGACTCCAACCGAACGCGCCGGAGACAATGCTTGCGCAGGCCTTTTATCAATATTGGATTTTGCGCGATTACGAACTTGCGAAAGGGACTTTCGGTCGTGCCCAAAAGCTTTTGCCGGGCAACGCAGACATTCCTGCTGCCATCGCCGCGATCGCACGGCGACAAGGGCGCTGGGATGAAAGTATTGCCCATTGGGAGCAGGCTCTTGAGCTGGATCCCCGCAATAGTGCATGGCTAACGCAAGAGGCGATCACTCTCATGGTGCTCCGGCAATTCCCTGCCGCTCTGAAGGCGTTCGACCGAGCGTTAGACATCGTTCCGAACGATTCGGAGTTGATTGAATTCAAAGCCCAAATTTATCAAGCAGAGGGGGATTTGGAGCAGGCCGGGAGATTGCTTGCACAGGTCCCTTCGTCTGCCGCGTTCGGAACGAAGATTTACCAATTGTTTCTAGAGCGGCATTACGATGAAGCTATTCGATTGCTTAAAGTCCAACTCGCTGAATCTCATGACGTCTCGGACCAAGTGTCGCTCGCGTTCGTCCAGCAACTTGCGGGCGATACGGCCGGCGCGAAAGTCAGTGCCCAACAAGCGCGAGAAAAACTCGAAACGCTCTGCAAGAATGACTCCGCTAACCCAGGTTGGGCGGTAATGCTTTCGCGAGCGTATGCCACACTTGGCCAGAAAGCGGAAGCACTAAGAGAAGCTGAGCGCGCAAGGATGCTATTGCCGAGTGCAAAGGATGCAATGGTGGGTCCTTATTACGAGGAAAATTTGGCGCGTATACAAGCTCGGTTCGGTGAGAACGACCCCGCGATCGCGGCATTAAAACATCTCCTGACTGTGCCTCATGGTTACGTCCCAATCACCCCAGCGCTCTTAAGGCTCGATCCGAAATGGGATCCGCTCCGCAACGACCGGCGCTTTGAGAAGATCGCCGCCTCACCCGCACCGAAAGACGCGAAATAGGTGGATCGAGCCGTCCCTTGCTCGATGTTAAAATCGCGGCGAAGCCGCTAACATGTAACATCGCCCGACGGAGCGGCCGATCCACCTGCGGCTTTGCTCTCGGCGTATGGAATAGCATTGGAATGAGACACGAAGCCGTAAAAAGACGCTGGGGGACGGCCTCCGCCTGCCTAGCCGTAGCCCTGGCAGAGGATGGTGCCGTCCCACAATGGACGCGACGGAGCGCGTCCTTCCAACTTTTTAGCGTGGCGGCGAGGTAACCGGAATTGCGCTCGGCTCCACTTCAGGCGTTGCGGCCGTCGAAGACTCGGGTAGCGGCGAGGGCGTTGGTGTTGGTAAAGGCGTCAGCACGCGACCGCTGGTCGTTCTCAACACTCCATCCTTCAATGAAACATCTTCCACGCGATAGAGTCCGTCGTTCGATCTGTGAAAACTTTTCGCTTCGGACTCATCGCAGCGAAAAATGAAACGGTCCATTTCGTCGAGATGAAAAGGTCGCGAACCCCGCCGACCGAAGACAACGGTTTGTCCGCCCGTCTCATCGACTACTCGATCGCGCTCGAGTCCGCGCGAAACGCAATTCGCTTCTCCTTTGCCCTTGAATGTCGCGATCAATCTCGGATTTGGTCGCGGACTAAATCCTTGCGCGCCGGGAACGGTGTCGGGCGAAATCAATTGAATTACGCGCAGTCCATTTCTGCCGTCCGCGACGAGCGCAAACTCCGAGGCATTGACGCTGCCGATTTGCACCGCGCGCGTGTCACTGAGAGCGCCGCCCGCATTAAACATTTGGTCGAGTCGTGGTCGTTCCGGATTTTCAACATCGATAATCGCCAAACCTTCCGGGCCATTGCCGACATACGCATACGTGCGCGCAACGTATAAGCGTCCGGGATTTCTTAGCCTAACGACTCCACTTCGCACCGGAATTGGTCGCTCGGGATTTGTGATGTCGAGAACTTTGAGGCCGTCATCATCTGTGACAAATGCGTAGCGAAATTGAATCGCGATGCATTTCGGATTGCGCAGAAAATCTCCCGCGAATTGTCCAACAAGTCGCGGATGCATCGGATCGCTCGCATCGACCACGAACAAACCGCGCGGTGTGGTGACATAAAGCCGGTGGCCCGCCGCGGTGACAAAAGTCGCGCCACTCAGAATCCCGTTTGGATTAAAAACGAGATCCTTCTTCAGGAAATTGTTATCAGGATTTCCGTCGACCAGCGTGGCGACATTGACGCCGACAAGTCCTTCCTGCAGATCGGAAACGTAAACGAACGCGTAGAAGAGATCGATCGGTTGCTCTTCGTTAGCCGGTAATCGCACCCGCGCCGGATCGAGCGCGAGCGTGCTCGGCAACGCGACCGATGTCGCGAACGGCGTATGCACATAGGTGCGCTGTCCGAGCGGTGAGACCGGTGAGGTCACCATCCGCTCGGAAAAACCTTTCTGGTCGATGTTCGCGACATCGAAAACTTCAAAGCCGCCAGGACCGTTCGCGGTGTAAAGATATTCGCCGCGCAAGACGATGTCTTGAATGTCTTTGCCGGAATGTTCGTACGCTTCAGGCAATTGCGCGCCGCGCGCGAGATGCTCGGCGTAGTTTCTCGGATAAGCCAGGCGATGAAGATGACTTCCGATCGCGGCTTGCGGTTCGTCGGGTTCGGTCCAAACGACCGCATGAAATCCTTCGCGACCTTCGCCCACATAGGCGTAACGACCGAAGAAATTTACGGAGCCCGTTCCAAAGCCGAGCAGTTGCGTGATCCACGCATTGTTGTCATTCGCTTTTGAGACATGACAATCGGTGCAGTTCTTGGTGGTGCCGACGCCACTCGTTGTGTGCGGGAAGTGCGGATTGAACGCCTGTCCGCTGTAACCTTCCGCGGAAAATGTTTGCTGCTGCGAGTAAACCCATTCGCGATTCGCATTCTGCGAACTCACCACCACGGCGCTCGACGAACGAATCACAGCCATGCGATTTTTCTTCACCGTGCCGTCGATCCCGAGCATGAAAACGTCATCGCGCACGACTTGCGGATTGTAAGTTGTGAAATTGCGATCGGTGACGCCTTCGAACTTGTTTAGTGCGACGCGTTGGTTTGCCTTCATCGGCAAGTGACATCCAAAACAACTTGTCGCCCACGAGCTGTGGCAAACCTGACAATCCATCGTCGCATTGTCGTGTGCGAGGCGATTGCAATGTTCCTTTGATGCAGTCGGAACAGCCCCCCACTTTTTTCCATCACGCAAGAGCGTTTTCGCATATGCCGACTTCGCGTTGTAATGCGTAGAGAGCGGATCAATCGTGTCGAGCGTCTGCGGAATTTCCCAGCGCACGTCGGGCGACATGGTTGATTGCTGGTAAAGCGCCGCGCCTTCCCAAACGAAACGCGGTCCCCATGGCGTGTTGCTGTTACGGAGCATGTCGATCTGTCCTGCATTCCCGGAAGTCACGAGCGTCGGACGCTCTGTCACCGTGCCGTGACAATCGACGCAGGTGATGGTGGTCGCGTTGCGCGGCTCACCGTAAAGTTGACCGTTTCCGTGAACGTCAGTGAGGAAGTGGCAGTCGACGCACTGCATCCCATGCGCGAGATGCACGTCTTTCAAATGAACTGCTTTTGCGAATTTGTCCGGATCGTCGAAGGCGATTTTGTTGTCGTTTAAATCGAGCAGCGTTCCTTTGCGATCGTGTTTGAAGACCGCGCGAAAGATCCAGCCGTGTCCGTGATAGTCGGCAAACTGTGTGTGTTTGAGTTTCGGATTTAGTTCGGCCACGCGCTCGAGGAAATCGCGATCGCCCCAAAGACCGCGCGCGGCTGCGGCTTCGGGATTGCTTTGAGTTGCTATTACCAGCTCGTCATCCGTCGGATCGTATTGCTCTTTCGGATAGAGAAATTCGCCGTCCGTTTCCTGATCCCACCAAGTGTAACCGAGGTATGGATTCACAAACAAATTGCCCTGATGCATGTGGCAGTTCATGCATTGGCTCGATGGAATCGAGCGCGTGAATTGATGCATGATCGGATGTCCGCGCTCGTTTTTCGGGATGGTAGGATCTCCTGAAAAACTGAGACCCTGGTGACCGTATTTGCTCCAATAATCCGAGTTGCTTGGCGAGCGGTCATTGGCGTAGACGACGTGACAAGCAGAGCAGCCACTCGATCGATAATCGCCGGGATGATCGTTTGATCCCAGGAATCCGAGGAGCGGGTCGTGCAAACGTGTTTTTTGCAAACCGAGAAAAACCGGATCGGTGCGATTGAGCGTGCCGAGACCGCGCTCCGACAAGCGACGCTCTGGCTTGCCGGGCGGCTCATCGCTCGTCGGGAGTCCCAGCGAAAGTTGTTTGCGGCCACCTTTTTCGAAAATGCGCAGAATGTTTCCCGGATTGCTCAGATTAAATCGAGGCAAAGGCTCGATGAATGGAAGGATGCCGTGAACTTGCGTGTCCTCCGCTGTTACCGGCGTGTAATTGATGAGCTTCAGCGGGGAACCGTCGGCGGCGTAAGCCTGGCCGAAGACGTAGTTCTTCAAATAAAACCCGCCGTTATTATATAGGGCGGCGCCCCAAAGCATCGCGCCGTGATTCATCATGCTGTGATCGACGTTGCGAATGATTTGTTCGTGGCAGAGACCGCATGCTTGTTCTGCAACGCGCAAGTCGCCCGGGTTCATGAAGCGAATGAATTCGGGCGACTCGTGATTGAGCCATGTGTCGGAGCGCGGTGGATTGGCGGAGGTTTTCCAGAATTGTTTGTTGCGTGGTTGAATGTGTGCCTGCTCTTTCGTTAGGCCGCGCGCCGGATCGCCGCCGTGGCAATCGGTGCAGCCGAGGACCACGTGCGAAGCCGCGTGCATGGGCTCGATGCCGTTGTGGCATTGATTGCAGCCGACGCTTTTCGCGTCGGCTTGCGCCTGGGTTTGATCGATCCAGTTGGGAGGAGGCAACGCGACGGATCGCGTGACAGAAGTTGTGGACGGAACAGAGGTAGGTGGGCCGTAACCATCCTCGGAAGCACCAAATCCCAAACCCCAAAACCCAGGGAAGCACCAAATTCCAATCGCCAAGCTCCAAGAATTCGTGCGAACATGTCTTCGGATTTGTAGATTGGAGCTTCCCTGGTGCTTGGGGTTTGGGATTTGGAACTTCATCAATACGTCAGCGTGATCGTAAAAATTCCGCTGTATAAGAAAATCATCCACATCTCCCGCCGGCGGCCCCGGAAATCCCGGCACTGGTCTCGTATTCGCCCGATAAATCTCCTTGTATCCTTGTCCCGGGAACGAAAAATCCAATGCCCGCGGTTAGAATTACGTTTTCGGTCAGCAGCGGCCGCCATTGAAATCCCAGACTGCAATCCAATCCGAAATCGTTGCTGGCGTGATTAGTGAAAAGCACTTGCTTTGTCACTGCCGTTTCCATCGTCCAGACATAGTTCACGTTCATGAACGCTTTTAGTTTCGGAGTGACATCAGCATCTGCGCCATAACCGACGATAAATGCGCCCGGATTTACGAAGTTGGATTGTCCTTCCGATTTGCTGGTGCGGAAATCGGGAACAAGACTGTCGCGCTGTTTAAAATTAACGGATGTGCCCGCGAGATTGAACCCCTGATGCACATAAAAGCTGAACGGCCCGCCGATGAAAAAAGGTCGATCGAAGATTGTGTCGAACCCATGGCCCTCGCCGTCCTTCGGATTATCGTCGCCGCTGGCGTAGAAGAACGAGAGTTTGTGGCGCAGCCAATCCTTGTCGATTGAGAGCTCGAGCGCGGCCATTTGTGCGTTGATGTTTACGCGACGGCCGGCGATGCCGTTAAAATTATCCTGACCAAACGCCTCGTAAAAGGCGTGCGTAATGTTGAGGCGTCCAATGTGCCCGTCGCCTGTCCAACCGGCGTAATAAGCCTGGACCGAGTGGTCCCGCACATTCCCGATGGGCGCGGGGCGAGTAATGAATCCGTTTTTATCGTAATGGCGACTCGCGCCATCGAAATTCGCGAGAAAGCTGAGCTCGGCGGTGTAGCCTTTGGTGAAAAAATCCTGCCGAAAAACATTCGCGACCAAAACCTGCTGATCGCGTGTGTTGAACTTGTTCAAATCGGAGTAGGTATCTTTCTCGAGCATCTCGAACGCGGCGAGATTGTATTGCCAGCGATTGTTGTCGTAATTGCCGAAGATGCGTGCGCCGAGATTGGTGTCGTTAAAAATGAAACCGCGAAAATCGCTCACAAAGGGCTGGATTCCGGTACGCGACGAAATGAAATCGTAATTGTTCGAAAGATCGCGGATGTGAATTTCGGCAAACGCTTCCTGGAGCGAGGTCCAATCTTTATAGCGCCTCGTATTCTTGAGCCGCGGATCGGGATCGAGCACGCCGGTTTCCTGAACGTCGGTGTAGTTGCTGTTGTAAACGCCGAGCAGACGTATGGCCCACTCGACTGGTTTGAAAGCGGTTTCGCCCTTGAACAAATCGATCCCAAGCGAAAAATCGTTTGAGACAAATAATTGTTCGCTCCGTCCAAAAAATTCGGAACTGTTCGGCTGCGCACTGCTCACTCCACTTGGGGTGGGCAATTTGCGCGCTTCGAACTGAACAAAATCGCTCAGAGTCAGATTGAGAAAAATGTCCTGACCAATAATCGGGACATCGCTCTTCAGAGTGCTCTGCAGGTACGGATGCCAAAGCTTTGGTCCCCCGGATTGATACGGCGTTTCGATCGAGGGATCGGCATAGCGCTTCCAGCGACCAAATCCAACGAACCAGCGATTCGGCACTGCTTCGGATTTTGGCAGCACGCCCTCGCCTTCCTCTGCTTCCGGATAGGTCTCATACTCGAGCTTGCGGCGGCGCGGCACACTTTCGCGCACACCTTTGCGTGGCAGCTCGAGCGAACGCGGAAGAGCTTCTTCGCCGTAATTCGGTGGTTCCGGAACGACTGGCGGAAATAAAATCGGCGGCTCGATAGGAAGCACTTCTTTGCCCGCTCCGGGATCCGGATTGAATTCCGATGACGGCAGGGTTGGTTCGTTAGGCGGCGTTGGTGTCGGGGTCGGCGTTGCACTTGGCTCCGGTTCCGCGACCGGCGAGATTTGACCCACGCTCAATCGTTGCGTGCCAAGATCATGCAAACGTAACGAATCATTTTGCTCCCTGGTTTCCGTGCCTGCCCATACCTGCGCGATGATGAAGTTCGTCACTGCGACAAACTGCACGAGCACCTGTAATCTCGAAGGCCGGCACATTCGGGAGAGAATGCCGGATTCGAGCCCCGCTTTGCAAGCCAGCGAAACTACAGCCGCACGATGCTTTTCCTTTTCGATCACTGTTGCGTTTGCTACACACAGCCCAATGACGTTGCGCGGATTTACGCTGCTCGTGTCGTTGTGCTGCTGCGCTTCACCGGCGTTCTCGCAACTGACGGCGTCCGACGTGCGGCAAATCATCATGCAAGCGGCGACGCGCGCCGCGCAGATATCGCCTAATAGCGTCATCGCCGTGACCGATCGTGAGGGTTGGGTGCTTGGAGTCTGGAGCGTGCACGGTGGCGATCCGAGTCCGGCCGAAATCGCGACCTGCGTTTCCAAAGCCGGTACCGCTGCATTCTTGAGCAGCGATCAAAACGCGTTCACGTCGCGCACGGCGGGATTTATCATCCAACAACATTTTCCGCCTGGTGTTCGCAACACGCCGACAGGTCCGCTCGTCGGCGTCGGTCTCTCCAGTCTGTTTTTTTCCGATGTGAACCGATTTAAGCAGGTGCCGACTTCCCCGACGCCAACGCCGTTCCCGCCGCCGTCGCCCGGTACACTTGGATTGCCGGTTTTCGGGACTTCGTTAGATGGTTCTCCGGGCGGAGTGCCGCTTTACAAGAATGGACGTCTTGTCGGCGGCGTGGGCGTAACAGGCGATGGGACGCCGCCGCCGCATTCCAGGTTTTCGTGCGGAAAATCCGTTCGTGTTAATTCCCGGTTATGACAAGGACGAGGATGTCGCGCTTGCCGGAGAAAAAGGCTACAAGCCCTCGCCCGACATTTTCGCGAGCAATGTCTATATCAACGGCATCAGCCTCGCGTACACGGAAAGCTCAACCAACTTGCCGGCGACGCTGATTTTACCGGGTAAGGCCGGCAATGGTTTCCCTATCCGTGATTCACCTGCGCCGTTTCCATATCCGGTGGCGACCTTCGGCGGGATTCAAGGGCAGATTCGACAGCCCATCATTTCGGATCCGATTACTGGCACTATCAACGGGCAAGCCCGGCTGAGCGCAGCAGAAGTAGCGAGCATCATTAATTTCGCGGCAGATCGCGCTCGCACGACTCGCGGCGGCATCCGGTTGCCGATCGGGACGCAAATGCAGGTTTTCATTTCGGTTGTAAATTTTCCGAATCAAGATGGGGTTTCGCCCACCGTGCTCGGCACATTCCGAACTGGCGAAGCGACGATCTTCAGTTGGGACGTAGCCGTGCAAAAAGCGCGCACGGCGATCGCCTATTCCAATAACGGAAACCGGCTCGCGATGTCGGCGCGCACAGTCGGATTCCTCGCCGAAAGCCATTACCCTCCAGGTATCGATGCAGACCGGCCGGGTCCGTTTTTCGGACAACAGGAAATTGTTTCGGGCCTGCTCGGAACGGGGTCGAATGTGACGGTGAATCCGAATTTCGTCATTAACCGAAATCTCCCTAACGGGATCACCATTTTCCCGGGCGGTTTTCCGCTTTATCGAAACGGTCAAATGATTGGAGCAATCGGAGTGAGCGGCGATGGCGTCGATCAGGACGATATTGTGGCCGCCTCCGGCACGCACGATTTTCTCACGCCCGAAGCGATCCGGGCGGATCAGGTTGTCTTCCGTGGCGCACGTTTGCCGTATGCAAAATTTCCGCGCGATCCCGATGGAGCGACGGTATTTCACGACGAAATCGTGATGACATCTCCTCATGCGCTCATAATGCCGGGCGGCCTTGCGAATATTTCGACCAGGCTAAACGTAGGGAACGGCGATGATGTCTTGATCGCGGGTTTTATTATCGCTGGGAAAAGTCCCAAGAAAATTCTGATTCGAGGTCTTGGTCCTTCTCTCGCGCAATTTCAGATTTCAAATGTGTTGGCGGATCCCATGCTCGAGTTGCACAAGCCAGGTGGCGGAGTCGTGACGAACGACAACTGGAAATCGACACAGCTCAACGACATTCAGGCCACTGGAATTCCTCCGCCGAATGAAATGGAACCGGCCATCCTTGCGACACTGGCGCCTGGGGCATACACAGCGATCATGCATGGGAAAAACGGCGCAACAGGTGTTGGCTTGGTGGAAATGTACGATCTAAGTCCAGGCTCGGATTCGATCCTTACCAACATCAGCACGCGCGGCTCTGTCGGCAAGAGAGATAATGTATTGATCGGGGGTTTTATTCTCAGCGGCAGCACCGGGAGTGCAAACGTGATCATGCGAGCGCTCGGTCCGTCGCTCGTGCAGCGCGGGGTTAGTCGCGCGCTCGTCGATCCGATGTTGGAATTGCACGATGCGAATGGCGCTTTGGTAATGGCGAACGATAACTGGAACGACGCGCAAGGCGTCGAACTTCAATCAATCGGTCTTGCGCCTTCCGATAGCCGCGAGGCTGCCACGACTGGTTTGCTCACGCCGGGCGTGTATACCGGGATTGTGCGAGGAAAGAATGAGCAAACCGGCGTTGGTCTGATTGAAATATATTCTCTGCGCTAGCGCGTGCGGGGAAAACTACGTACTTATCTAGCGAGACGCTCCCGATGTCACAAACTGAGCCAGGGTGGCGAAATTGGCAGACGCGCCAGACTTAGGATCTGGTGGAGAAATCCTTAGGGGTTCGAGTCCCCTCCCTGGCAAATCCGCCGATTGCTAAAGCTCTGATCGGCGCTAATGGAGCTGTTCGCTTGCTTTAAGGACTGCCCGCGTGCAAAAGTGCGCGCAACTCCTGGTCATGTCATATAAAGCGTTAGGGCGCCGACCCAAGGGACCGGCGCCCTATGCAGATTACAGATTACGAAACCCTTTTAGTTTAGATATGAGCCAAGCTCTTCCGCGCTCTTGCACGGGAAAACTGCAACAGACCCAAGGCACCAAAAGCCGGTAACGCCAGCCAAATCGTTGAGAACGCTTCAGGAACGCCCTGCGCGCTGACCATGACATCATCGAGTCTCCAGAAATCATTGTTGTGATTGTAGACAAACTCCAATGCTGTCGTACCGCTCGTTGCCATCAGATTGGATATGCTGAACTGGGTGTAGCCAAAGACGCCCTGATTGGTCAGAGTGAAGACCGCCGGACCCCCGTTCCAACGAACTTCGAAAGAATTCCCCGCCGGAAGACCCGCGGTAATGTCGTTAGCCAACCAAAATGATAGCGTGTAAAGTTGTCCGGTCATCGTCGCGAGGTTTTGACTCAGCGAACCGGTGCCCGGGGTCGCGCCCAAGTTCGCGTAGTTATCTCCTGAGTGCGCGAAGGCGGAATCACCACCTACGTTACTAAATCCGCTGGGATCGTTAAGCGTCCAGGCTGCGGAAAATGGATGCGGGCCGAGGCCGTCCGCGCTGGCTTCGAAGCCACCGTCGTTTTGGATTCCGGCTGCGTTTACGGTCCAAACAGCGGTG
Organism: uncultured Verrucomicrobiae bacterium; assembly: GCA_963803315.1. GTDB lineage: Bacteria > Verrucomicrobiota > Verrucomicrobiia > Chthoniobacterales > UBA10450 > JBBQFI01. Next base: position 78,825 of record CAWDLY010000015.1, read on the forward strand.
CAGAGTACAGCAGCAGTGCAAATAATTTTGCTTAGGGTCAGTTTCATAACGGGTAATCTCATGGTGAGTTTTTCTGATTCAATTCTTGAGGAACAGCGATTTCAGCATATCGGGTGGCATATGGTCAAGCTTTGAATAGTTGTTCTTTTTCCAAAGCGAAAAAAGCAATGGGCGCGTTGACGTAATCGGAACTGTGTGATGAAGCGTATCCGAATTGCCGCCGTCGATGGAAGCAAGCTGCGACTCCAAGCGAAGACAAGAAAGTCGTTACGTTGCTTATTTCTTGTAAGCAGAAGCGAACAACGCAACCACGGTGGCGAAATTGGCAGACGCGCCAGACTTAGGATCTGGTGGAGAAATCCTTAGGGGTTCGAGTCCCCTCCCTGGCAAATCCGCTGGTCGCTCAAGCTCTGATCGGCGCTAGCGGAGCCGTTCGCTTACTTTGAGGATTGTCGCGTCAAAGTGCGCACAACCCGAGTCCCATCGTATAAAGCATTAGGGCGCCGACCCAAGGGACCGGCGCCCTATGCAGATTACAGATTACGAAACCCTTTTAGTTTAGATATGAGCCAAGCTCTTCCGCGCTCTTGCAGCGGGAAAACTGCAACAGACCCAAGGCACCAAAAGCCGGTAACGCCAGCCAAATCGTTGAGAATGCTTCAGGAACGCCCTGCGCGCTGACCATGACATCATCGAGTCTCCAGAAATCATTGTTGTGATTGTAGACAAACTCCAATGCTGTCGTACCGCTCGTTGCCATCAGATTGGATATGCTGAACTGGGTGTAGCCAAAGACGCCCTGATTGGTCAGAGTGAAGACCGCCGGACCCCCGTTCCAACGAACTTCGAAAGAATTCCCCGCCGGAAGACCCGCGGTAATGTCGTTAGCCAACCAAAATGATAGCGTGTAAAGTTGTCCGGTCATCGTCGCGAGGTTTTGACTCAGCGAACCGGTGCCCGGGGTCGCGCCCAAGTTCGCGTAGTTATCTCCTGAGTGCGCGAATGCGGAATCACCACCTACGTTACTAAATCCGCTGGGATCGTTAAGCGTCCAGGCTGCGGAAAATGGATGCGGGCCGAGGCCGTCCGCGCTGGCTTCGAAGCCACCGTCGTTTTGGATTCCGGCTGCGTTTACGGTCCAAACAGCGGTGCAGAGTACAGCAGCAGTGCAAATAATTTTGCTTAGGGTCAGTTTCATAAGGGGTAATCTCATGGTTTTAAGGTTTCTAGTTCTTGAATTGGCGACCATAAGAGCAAATCGGAGGGCCTACCGTCAAGCTTTTTTCATATAATTTTCATTATTTTTTGGGACCGGTCTGACTGGGCCCCTTGGAGACATCGGCGTGACTTGCTTGGTGCCAGGTTCCAAGGTGTACCTGATAAAGATTAGCCACATCGGTCGAGTGAGGATCGCGGGCCCGCGCAAGAGCGTACATTCGCTCGGCCTCGGCGAAGTTGCCCATTTCGTCGTAAGTGGATGCAGCATCCAAAAGATACGTTCCATCAAGTGGGGCGAGTGCACTGGCCCTTTCGAAAGCTGCCACTGCCGCGCGGTAAAGCGGTGTGGGGTTTTCGCCCTGCTTGAGGTGATGGGCGAGTGCGCGCGAAGCGCGTCCGAGATAAAAGAAAATATCCGGATTTTGTTTTTCGTGACGCAGCGCTGTTTGGGCAAAGGAAATCGCCGCCGACGGATTCTCATCGCGCAAAGCAGCACGCGCGTATTCTGCATAATATTCTCCTGGAAATAGTCGGGCGCCTTGAACCAATAGAACTGCTCCCAGCAATGCAACAGCGATGCGAAAAAGAAAATTTCCGTCAGGACCTAATGTCTCCGAAGTCTGCTTGACGTCAGGATTCGCTATTAATCCAAAAACAAACGCGAGAAGTAGCGCATTTGCGGGAATGTGCAGATTGAAATCGACTGTCGAATGCACAATGAACGCAGCCACCGCGCAAAGCGCCCCTATATTGAGAGCAAGGCGATTGCTTGACGGCGAGCCACCACGCGCGACTCGCCTCGGTCCGAACTGAATGAAGTTTTGCAATCCGTACCGCAAATGCGCATAGAGGAAAAGCAGGAACCCTGCAGCCCCAATCGCACCGTATTCGCACAGCAGATGCAGATAATCATTATGGACGTCGATCGGATCATGCTGCATTTTCGGGTCACGAAATTGGCGACCGTAATAGCGATAGGTCCCGCTTCCGGTTCCGATGAGCGGCTGCAGTTTCCATTGCTCAATTGCGGCGGTCCACAGCTGAAGACGGACATTTTTCGGGTCGATGAGATTGTCCGCCCGCTCACTCAGCACCGCGCTACTGTGAAATAACCAGGCAGTCGCAATGAGCACAGCGAGCAGCGCAGCGAGCCCAGCTATTCCAAATCTCAGCACGAGACTTTTTCCTGCGGCTCCGAGAACACACAAACCGAGAATCGCAAAAACGATCAAACTTGCTGCGACGCTCAAATATCCACCACGGCTCCCGGTGATTGCTACGCCTGCGTAGCAAACGCAGGCGAGATAACCCACGAGCAATTTCGACCAAAGCGGCCAGCGGCTCCAGCAGGCGATGCTCAATGCAAAAACTCCCAATACCTCCAACAATCCGGCGAGATGATTGGGGCAAATATAGAATCCGCTCGCACGATAGCCGTAGTTCGCCCGTTGCAGGAAAGGAATCAGCATGAAATTGTCCCCGTGCGTGAACTGAACGATGCCGATTAACACGTGCACAACCGCCACTGCAAGCAACGAAACAATTATCGTTAGGCGAAGGGCTGCATTGCCCAAAAAAATGGTCACGCCGTAGACGGCAAGCGCCGCCAGAACACAGTACAAATCTGGTCGCGCGGCGTGGACGATGGGCGAAGTTAGCGAGCGAACCAGGATATAGCCGAAGAAAACCCCGCTCGCACAAAGGCAAAAAAAATCGCCTCGCGACCTTAGCCGCGGCAATGTGACGGCGGCTATCACCGCCGCGAGCGCGATGAGGGCATACCCCGGAAGAGAGAAAACCAATCCTCTCCCGCCGATCAGTATTTGAGTGAGCGCGAGACCTGCCGTCAGCAGTCGCCGTGCAAAAAACTACATCAGCACGCGCGCGCGAGGGATTAGCGTAGCCCCTCTGACTAGAATCCCGCGCTCTCGCGAGCGCGGATTCGTAGAGTTGCGAGCCGGTCTTTATTGATTGCCGGCCGGAGTCAGGCAAGCGCCAATCGTGTCACCGTGATCGATGTGTCTGTTATAATCGGTGCTGCCGCATTCCACTGTGATCGTTGCCATGTTTTTGTGGCAAAGGGTGCACAAGTCACCAGCTGAAGTTGGGAGCCGTGGCAAACCAAAAAGTGATCGCTAATGCCGTCGCGAGCATGACGCCAACTGAAGTGGAGATTGCGCGGGACTGATTGATGATGTCTCGAAGTTTTTTCATATTAAAATGGGGCTGATTTACGCGTTTGATTTATGCCTTTTATGAAATCCCGAGCCCACAAGCAAGCAACATTTTCAAAAATTTTATGGAAAGTTTAAAATTCGACTTGAAAACCCACGAAACAGGGTATGGCCGGAGCTGGAGTAACCAACACCGGGCGAGTCTTTTCGTCGCTTGAACTTCATTATTAATTTGGCATTTCGGATTGGGTCATTTCCGGTTGCCTTCGTCAAAATAAACAGTCGATCCGACTATAGAAATCTTTAGATACTGGCGCCAGCGACCGCGCTCGAGAACACGCGTCGCGACAATTGTTTTTGTTTCGGATGTGCGCGCCTTACCTCCGATCATCGCCTCGCTTAACACGCGACCGTCCATCTTTTCGGGAGAAGCAACGCCGAGAATGTGCAGAATCGTGGGCGCGAGATCGATGTTGCCGCTGGGCAATTGATCGATCATATCGCGGCGAAAATCGGGGCCGGCCGCGATGAGAGTGTTGTTCATGTCGAATTTGCTGAAGGTCGCATGCGTGCCGGCGCCCGGCTTGCGATTCCAGTCCGCGTTAATCATTCCCGGTACGCCAAACTCGTTAGGCTTGTCATTCCAGCGAAATGACATGACGACATCGGGAGCGGACGGCGTATCGATTTTCGCGTCTGCGAGCGAAAATGTGCCCTCAGTTTTTTCGCGTGAGAAAATCACGCCGGCAAAATCCGATTGCTGCAACCAGCTGACGAGATGTTGCGCCACCGCTGCGTCGTGCCCGATGACGTAAAACAAAACGCTGCCGCCGTTACCGACGACCATGATTTCGCCGGCATGCGCGGTGGTTCGCTGAATTCTTTGAAAGCGCGAAATCCCGCCGCATGCAACTGCGGCAAGAGATCGATTGAGCGCTCGATGGTAGAAAATCCGTGATCGGAGACGACGAAGATATCGGTCTCAGCTCGCAAGTTCTTCTTTTCCAGAGTGGCAAGCACATCGCCCAGGCATTTGTCCGCGCCTTCGATTGCCGCAATCGCGGCAGGCGATCCCGGCGCGTTTTTGTGTTCTTGATAATCCGGCTGGGCACAACCAAAGCAGCGAATACTCGGGAACGCTCTCTTTCCACATCACATCCGTGAGCGCTTTTGTCGTCCATTCATCGGCGTGCGGATCATCAATGCCGGGAAACGGCCAAGCGCTTCGTGAAAAGCTCGATCGTGTCGTTAGGCAAGACGTCGCCTTGGAAAAAAAGTGAATGACTTGCCGGAGGCGGCATTTCCCGGCGCGGCGCGACGATCCTGCAGCAAGGTCGCGTATTTGGTTCCCGCGATCGCAGTGTGTTTTCCGGCGTGATGCAGGATTTCGGCGATCGTGGGTTTGTTGATATATTTTCCGCCGCTCAATTCATCGCCTTTGCGCACGACATCGGGAACGCCACATCGATCATTTTTGCGGGCGCAATTTCTGGACGGAAAACATAGTTCGCGAACACCCCGCTGCCGGATGGATAACACCCGGTCGCGATCGCGGTGCCATTCACCGCCGTAGCGCTAAGATACGCAGCGTGGTGATTGCGAAACGTCACGCCGTCACGCGCAAGTTTCCACAGATTCGGCGTGTGAATTTCGCTGACGAAATCCGGCCGCATTCCGTCCCAGACCACAACGACGACATGATGCGCCTCGCTCGCATGTGCGATCGATGGAGACGCAGAAGGAAAATGCAAGCAAACGCAGAAGCATTCATTGATGATTGTAGGGGCGCTCTATGAGCGTCGCACTTTTTGCGAGCGGAATAATGCGACGGTCATAGACTGCCGCTGCAGGAGCGCGATTTTCGGTGGAAAGAGCCAGCGCAACCGGCCACGCATGGAAGACTGATCCAAATCGACAAGAGCAAGTCCGGCTTTGGACAACTTAATCGCACCGCCAGTCAATTCGCGAATGGTGTGGCTGAAATCAGGCTCGTGCCCAACGACCATCAGGCATCGGCCGGAAAATTCTCGCAGCAATTTGCCAAGCCGGGCCGCATTGAATCCCGGCTTGAGATTGTTCTCTTCGCGCATTTCAACATCGAGAACCTCTGCGGCGATATCCGCGGTCTGGCTCGCGCGCGGCAGCGGACTCGTTAGGATAACGCGGAGCGATCTTGAGTTGCGAAAGGAGCTTTGCCACTTTGCGGACTTCTTTTGCGCCTGCTTTCGTCAGCGGTCGCTCGTCGTCCGGTTTGTCCCAATTCGGCCAGTCCGCTTCGCCATGGCGAAAGAAGTAGAGCTTCATGCCCTGCGGTTCAGTCGATCACGCGCCATTTCGGCTGGCGCGTGCGCGGATCGATTTCCCACAGACGCGCCCCTCCGAGAAATGCGTTGCGATTGTGACCCAACTCGACTCCCGCGGGCAGCTCACTGATTTGTTTTGCGTTGCCACCGCCGAGCACGACGTAGTCGGCGATGAACGCGAGCTTCAATTTCGTCACGATGTCGGTCACCTCGCGTTGCCATGCCTTGCGGCCGAGTTCTTCCAAACCGTCCTTGCCGGTAATATCCTCGATTTTTGCCACGTCTGGGTAAGGCAAATCCCCCAGCTCGAGCGGGAGAAGATTGTTATCCCAAATCAACGCGGAACCGAGGCCGGTTCCGAGGCCGAGAAAAAGCATTCGTCCGCCACCGTGATAACTGCCGAGCGCCTGCATCGCCGCATCGTTGATGACATCGAACTGGTTTGCCTAACGAGTCAGCCGGATTCCAATTCACCCAGCCCGGGCCAAGATGTTTGGGATCTTTAAGGATTTTGCCGTCCCGCACGGTGGATGGGAAGCCGACCGAGATCGCGTCATAATCCCAGCCCTCGACTGTCTTTTCGATTTCTTTGACCATTTGCTTCGGTGTCATCTTCGGACCGGATTCGAACTTGCGCTTCTCCTCCCGGGAGATCATCAGCTTTACGTTCGTGCCGCCAATGTCGACGACGAGAGTCTTCTTCATGCTCGTTCGGCGTGTGCCGTGGTGATCGGTGTCAGTTTTCCGACCGCAGAGGTCGCGTCGCGATTCGGCCAGCTTTCGTATTTGACGGCGGGAGCGCTCGCGGAAATGCAATTGCACTTGTGACGGTGTTTCGCCCTCTTGCGGTTTGAGTCGGATGTAGGTTCCATCCGGCTGCAATTCCCGCGCTTTGACGTGATCGGTCAGATAATTTGGCAGGACTTCGTTGATGATTTCATCGCGCAGCGCAGGATCTTCGATCGGAAACGCAATTTCCACCCGGCGGACGAAATTTCGCGGCATCCAATCAGCGCTGGCCAGATAGACTTCTGGTTCGCCCGCGTTTGCGAAAAAGTAAACGCGGCTGTGTTCGAGAAAACGTCCGACGATGCTGACGACACGAATATTCTCGCTCAGTCCGGGAACTTTCGGTCGCAAACTACAAATGCCGCGCACGATGAGATCGATTTTCACGCCGGCGCAGGAAGCTTCATAAAGTTTTTCGATGATCTCCTGATCGACGAGAGAATTTAATTTCACGATCATGCGCGCTTCTTTCCGGCAAGCGCGTGATCGCGCTCGCGTTCGATCAAACCGATGAGGCGCTTGCTTAGATCAAACGGCGCGACGAGCAATTTTTCATGCCCGGATAACCCGCGAGGCCGGTGAGCGTGTTGAAAACGATCGCTACTTCCTCGGTGATATTCCGGATTCGTCGTGAACAAACTGAAATCGGTGTAGATGCGCGCGGTGCGCGGATGGTAGTTGCCTGTGCCAAGATGGACGTAGTGACGCAACCGATCGGAATCGCGCCGCACAATGAGCAGCGCTTTGCAGTGGGTTTTCAACCGACGACGCCGTAAACAACATGCGCGCCTGCTTCTTCCAATTGTCGCGCCCATTGAATATTTGCCGCTTCATCAAAGCGTGCACGCAATTCGACCAAAGCGGTGACTTGCTTGTTGGCGTTCGCCGCATGAATGAGCGCTTCAACAATCGGCGAATCGCCGCTCGTGCGGTAGAGCGTGATCTTGATCGCCAGCACCTGCGGATCCTGCGCGGCTGATTCGATTAGTTCGACAACAGGATCGAAACTTTCGTAGGGATGATGCAGCAGCACATCCTGTTTGCGCATCACTTCGAAAATATTCGCGTGCGCCGGCAACGCGGGATCGCGCGATGGTTGAAAGACGCGATCTTTCAGTTTGGCGAAAGCATCATTACTGATGAGCGGCGCGAGATGAGTCATCGAAAGCGGACCGGGCAGCCGGTAAAGATCTGCTTCGCCGAGATCGAAAAATTCGAGGAGCAACTCGCGAAAATCCTTTGGACAATCCTCTTCTACTTCGAGCCGGACGGCATCGCCGCGACTGGAACGCCGCAGTTCCTGCTCAATACTGCGCAGCAAATTTTCGGCTTCTTCTTCATCTATATAGAGGTCGCTGTTGCGCGTGACGCGGAAGGCGTGCACGCCGTCGAGAATCAAGCCAGGGAAGAGCTCCCCGATATGATGTTTGATGAGCGAAGCGAGATAGATGTAATCCCACGGGGCATCCTCGCCTTTGTCGCGCGGTATCAAAATCAAGCGCGGTAGCACCCGTGGCACCTGCACAATGGCATGCAGGGGTTCGCCCTCAGGTTGTGTGCGCGCTCGGACAAAAAGATTGTGGCTTCTATTGAGAAGTTGCGGGAAAGGATGACTCGCATCCACCGCGAGCGGTGTGAGCATGGGAAAGACTTCTTCCTGGAAAAAACGGCGCGCCCAGGCCGCGCGTTTCCCCGTTAATTTTGCGGCGTCGTGCACGCGAATGCCATTCTTGGCGAGGAGTGGCGCCAGATCGTCATTCCATAAGGCATATTCCGCGGCCACCAATTCGTGGGCGATGCGTTGAATCGCGTTGAAAGTTTCCGTCGGGCTCATCCCGTCGGGACCAACATCGCTCGTCTCGCTTTCGATTTGCTGTTTGATGCCGGCGACTCGAATCTCGAAAAACTCATCGAGATTCGAGCTGAAGATGGTGAGGAATTTCACCCGCTCGATTAGCGGCTGTGTCGGATCCTGCGCTTCTTCCAGAACGCGCCGATTGAATTCAAGCCAGCTTAGCTCGCGATTAATAAAATTTTCCGGCGCGGCAAAGCGATTGACTGGCGGAGGTGCGACCGCGTCGGGCAACGCGACAATTTTTGGCGCCGGTTCAGGAGAAAGCTGTTCCGCCTGCGGTTCCATCGCACACGATAGACGCGGCGAAGCCTACCCGCCAAATCCAAATCGCCCCAGTAACCCGCGCTTTTCCGGCTTTTCTTCCGTGCCGGGCGCCCAGAGTTCCACAATCTCGAGTGCGCGAAAACGGAAGAGCGTTAGGCGAGCAAATTTCAGATCGAGTCGCAGATTCTTCGCGATTTGTGTGATGGAACGGCTGCCGTTGAATTGGGAAGCAAACTGCGCTTCGGCCACAGTGAGCCGGAGATTCTGCACACGCTCGAATCCATCGCGCGTGAAAGCGGGAATCGATTCCTGATCGTAGGCGGCAGCGTCGCCCAGTTCCTGATATTGAATGAAGCGAAGCGTATTGAGCGACCATTGGTCCACGTTATCTCCGCTCGGGATCTCGCTCGCGTAATCCGGCAGCGTCGTGCTTTGTTCAAAGACAAAGCGCACGCGCTTTGCCGTCCACAACTGCGCGAAAAGCTTTTGCCCGTAGTGCTGCACGAGTTGTTGTGCGGGCTCGTGCAAAATCAATTCTTCACGCGCGAGCGTGACGAAAAGCGGTGCGCCCGTTTCACTCTGCTTCGCGCGAGCTTGCGCGATGCGGTCGGCGTCGACATTGACCAGCGTGATCGGCGCTTCCGAGCAATAAAGTTGCGGATCGTTCGTTGTAACGAGAACGATGCGACCATTGCGCGCGAGTAACTGGACCGCCGCTTTGTCCCAGAAGCTGCGCATCGTCCCCGTCAACTTTTCGTTGCCGATGGTCTGCAAGGCCCAATGCAGGGAAAAGAAATTTGTGTCGCCGGAGAAAAATGCGCCACCGTCCGGCGGCGGCGGAATTTCTTCGACCGGCTCATTTGCGTAGGCCGCATCAGCCGGCGGCGCAGCGAAGCTTGGTGCCGGGGCAGTGGTCTCCTCAGCCGCGACCGGTTCGCTCACGGACTTTTCCGCGACGCTTTCGGACTCCACTTTCTGCGATTTCTCGCTCTCCTGTTCTTCGCGCACAATTTCTTCGCTTACGTCGGCAACTTCTGGTTTCGATTCGAGCGCTTCATCGGCAGGAACCTCCGGCTCGATTTTTTCTGGCGCAGCCTCAATTTCCTCTCGGTCACCCTTGGTTTTGTCCTTCGATTTCGGAATGTAGGTCTCGATCGTTTTGATGAGTGTGTCGGAAGTGAAAGGTTTGTTCAAGAATCCAATTACATTAGGAGTCTCACTTTGACTCGATTTCAGATCGGTCCCCAAGCCCGACATATAAAGCACCGGGATTTTTTCCGTCGCCGGATTGCTCAAGAGACGGCGGCTCACTTCGTCGCCTTTCATGTCGGGCAATACGTAATCGAGCAGAATCAGATCCGGAGTTTCCCCGACGCTCGCGCGTAAACCCTCTTCCGCAGTCGGCGCAGCGGTCACTCGATAGTTCGCTTCGGTCAGGATTTCGTTCACGAAGCTGAGCAGCATCAGGCTGTCATCGATCACGAGGATTTTGCGTCCCGCACTTCCGTTCGCGGATTGGCCTGGCTTGGGCTTTCCGCGGGTTTCGTCAACCTTGCGCACGCCTTCCATGAGCAGGATTTGCCAATCGAGATCGATCGTCTTCGTGCCGCTGCCGGCGCCGGAGACTTCCGAAATCATCCCGCCTTTCCAGGTCAGAATCTCATTGAACGCATCAATGCCGTCCTTGCCCGGAGCCACTGCATGCCGCACCTGGCCGTTTTCGAAAAATACTCGCGCCTTCTGCCCCTCCGGCCCGGTAAATTCCAGTACCGAAGTGGAGCCGCTCATGCACTTCAGTTGAATGATATCGGCGAAGTGCAGATCGCTCAGCGTGCCCTGAAATTTTTCGCCGTCGGTCTTGCTCGACGGATCGAATAACGCCTGGACGAGGTCGGCGAAATCGTCTCTCGGGAAAGGTTTTTCCAGAAAATGGATCGCGCCCAATCCCTTGGCCTGCTCGCGATGAGCCTGGAGGTGGATCGCCGTAAGAATGATCGCTTTGGCGTTCGAATGGCTCGTCCGCAAATCGTAGAGAAACTCCTGGCCAAGATCGTAGGAAGCGTCGACATCCAGCACGAAGAGGTCTGGTTTCGTTTTCAGGACCAGACGCTGTGCGTCCTCCAGGTTGCGGGCGACCTCGACCTGCGCCTCGGGGACGGCCTGCCGTAAAGCCGCCACGATCTCAGAAGCAAGCTGCTCCGAGGGTTCCAGGACCAGAACCCACCCGGCCGGCCGGGCCGATTTTTTCGACTGTGACGCTGTCCTTTCCTTCACGATTCTAAGAGAGCGAGCAAGATTGTGACCAAATTGGCCACAGGCAAGCCCTTCTTAGAGATGCCTGCTAATTCGAAAATGGAAAGTATTTTCTGCGGTGGGCCTAACGGGTGCCTAGCCAGCCGCAAAGCAAACGCCGCGCTATCTCGCGTGAACGCCGGCGCTCACCGCGTGATCATTATCCGTCCTGACCGTGGTCGAGCATCCGCTAAACATGGCCAGAAGAACGATTGCGCCGAAAATCGAAAACAAAATGGTTCGCATAGTTTTTTCTTGTTGGTTTCTCTTGTTAATCGCAATCGAGCAGACGGCTGAGTGTCTGTCACGCAAATTGTTAGGGCCTGTAGCCTTCGCATCGCGAAGCGACTACAGCGCAAAGCGCCGCTCCAAATCGCGCCGGCTGATCTTGCCGCGCTTGTTCGCCGGAATCTTGTCGACGAAAAAAATCTGCTTCGGCACCTGCCAGCCGCTCAAGCGACGACGGCAAAATTCCATCAGTTGAGATTCGTTTATCGCAGGCGAGGCGACGACGCACGCGGCAACTTCCTGATTGCGCAATGTCGATTCCCGCCCGAACACAACCGCCTCTCGGACACCTTCGTGGCCGAGAAGTGCGGCTTCCACTTCCGCGGGATTTACCTTTTTGCCGGCCACGTTAATCACGTCGGAGATGCGACCGAGAATGCGGAATCCATCGCCGGATTTCTGCAGCAAATCGTCCGGAATAAAGACGCCGCGGCCAAGCTTCTCCTCGTTAGGCTCCGGGAAGTAACCATCGGCCACAGCCGCGCTTTGCACGCGCACTCGACTTGGTTCGGCCGCGGGTTCGACCAATTCCAGCTGAGACGCCATTCATCGGTTCTCCGACAAAAGCTGCCTCGAGCGCGGCTCCTTCTCGATCATAACAAATCCCTCCGCACTCCGACGATCCATAGAACGAATGAATCGAGCGCTGAAATTTTTCCCGAAATTTCCGCGCAACTTCGAGCGCTAACGGTGCTCCGGCCGAAATGCAAAGCCGCAGCCGATCGAGTCGCGGAATCTCGCGCAATTCGCAGAATGCCTGATAAAACACTGGCATTCCGGGAAAGACAGTCGCGCCGCTGCATTCGAGATCGTTAAGAATCGCCCGCGGTAGCGGGTCGGAACTCAGGACCATTGCAACGCCACGCGCGATCAATGGCGTAATCAAATTGCTGAAGCCGTAAGAGTGCGAAACCGGAATGACCGCGAAATTGATGTCGGCATCGGTAATTCCCATCGTTGCGCAGATATTGTCGCAATCGGCCAGCAACTGTTCGCTGCGAAAGCGAATCGCGCGCGGTTCTGCCGTCGTGCCGGAAGTTAGCTTAAGGAGCACGGGTGGATTTTTGCCCCAGGCGGTTGTAGCTGCCGATGTCTTCATCGGCAGAATCTCGATATTCCTGCCGCCGGCGACGGCGGCAGCTACAACGGCAGCGTTGCAAATCCTTAACGCGTTGGCTCTTTCTTGTTCGCCCATCCCTGGTTCCAACGGCAGCGTGACAAGCTCGCGTCGCAACGAAGCGATCAGCCAGGATGGCCAATCCTCATGATTCCCAATTTGAACTGCGACAACATCTCCGGCGCCAGATTTGCCTAACGATTCCCCAAGTTCCCGACTCCGATCTTCGATTTGCGAAAATGTTCGCAACACCGCACCACGAGCATCAAAAATCGCAGGTGCGTCGCCTTTTCCCGCGAGCGTCTCGCTCCAAGCCGTGAGCAACGCGTCCTTTGATTTCATCGCTTGCGGAAATCACCGGTTCCGCGTAAGTTCCGCGCTCCTTTTCGAACATGAAAGCGGACATTCATCCTGAATACGTAGAGACCGATATCGTTTGCGCGTGCGGGGCGGTATATCACACCCGCTCGACCCGGCGTGACATTAGAATCGGCATCTGCGCCGCGTGCCACCCGTTTTTTACCGGTGAGCAAAAATTCGTCGACACCGCGGGCCGCGTCGAAAAATTCGCGCGCCGTTACGGTAGCACCAAGGCCACTCGCGCCGCCAAAAAGGGTTAGCTGAGCTGCAGCCGCCCCGCTCCGTTGGGGCGCTTCTGACACGGCGACTGAGCGCCGTGCCTACAAAAGCATCATGGACTTCAATCTTCTCATCCAACGCAGACGCGCCCGCTTCGCCGAACTCGAACGCGAGATCGCCGATCCGCGTCTTTTCGAAAACCGAAAACGCGCCAGCGAAATCATGCGCGAACATTCCGGCATCAAACAATTGCTCGCCGATTGGACCGAACTGGAAACCGCCCGCCGCCAACTCGAAGACAACCGCGAGCTTGCCGCCGCGACTGATGCCGATCTCGCGCAAATGGCGCAGGAAGAAATTCCGCATTTGGAAAAACGCGTGCACGATCTCGAGCAAAAAGTGCAGATCGAGTTACTGCCGCCCGACGAAAACGACGAGCGCGATGCCATTGTCGAAATTCGCGCCGGCACCGGGGGAAGCGAGGCTGCCATTTTTGCCGCTGACTTGTATCGAATGTACAACCGCTACGCGGAATCAGCCGGACTGAAGATCGAAGACTTGGAATCGAGCCCGTCCGAACTTGGCGGATTAAAGGAAGTGATCTTCAAAGTTTCCGGCGAATCCGTTTTCAGAACGCTACGTTACGAAAGTGGCGTGCATCGTGTCCAACGCGTGCCCGCGACCGAGGCACAAGGCCGTATCCACACTTCCACCGCGACGGTCGCCGTCCTTCCCGAAGCCGAAGAAGTCGATCTGGAATTGAAACCGGAAGACCTGCGCATCGAAGTTTGTCGCGCCGGCGGTCCGGGCGGACAAGGCGTCAATACGACCGATTCCGCCGTGCAGGTCCTGCACATACCGACTGGAAAAATTGTGCGCTGTCAGGACGGACGCAGTCAGCAGAAAAATAAGGAAAAAGCGCTCAGCATTTTGCGAGCACGTTTGCTCGAGGAAAAGCAGCGCGAAGAAGAAGCGAAATATTCCGCCACGCGCAAAAGCCAGATCGGTTCCGGCGGCCGCGAAGAGAAAATTCGCACCTACAACTTCCCGCAAAACCGCATCACGGATCACCGCATCGGTCTCACGCTTTACAACCTCGACCGCGTCATGGAAGGCGATCTCGACGAAATGATTCACGCCTTGCAGGCCGCCGATGTGACCGAGCGTTTGAAGGAATCCGCCGCAGCATAACTCCTGTCATTTCGAGCGCAGTCGAGAAATCTCTTATTACCGACAGGAGCGGGCCCGCTGAACGGGAAACAGTGAGAGATTCCTCGACTCCGCTCGGAATGACAGTAAAACGCAATGACCGTCCTCGATGTTCTGCAATCCACGACCGCTTACTTCAAAAAGCGTGACATTGAGAATTCGCGTCTCAACGCCGAACACCTGGTCGCGCACGCCGTCAATCTCAAGCGTCTTGAACTTTACCTGCAGTTCGAGAGAGACCTGACGGAAAGCGAACTGGCGCCTCTCCGTGAACTCGTTAGGCGACGCGGGCAAGGCGAGCCGTTGCAACATTTGCTGGGGACGGTGGAATTTTGCGGTCATACCTTCCTCTGCGATCGGCGGGCGCTCGTTCCGCGGCCGGAAACGGAGCAGCTCGTCGAACTGCTAAATTCCGAAATCCGAAATCCGAAATCCGAAATTCTGGATGTCGGGACCGGGAGCGGAGTGATCGCGTTAAGTCTTGCGATCAAGTTTCCTGACTCGAAAGTGACCGCAACGGATGTGTCGGAAGAAGCGCTTGGTCTGGCGCGGGAGAATGCATCGAGACTCGGTATCGATCACATACACTTCGTGACGAGTGATCTCCTGCAAGACGTTAAAGGCAAATTCGACCTGATCGTGGCTAACCTGCCCTATATCGCTACCGGCGATCGTCCGTCATTATCACAGGAAGTATTGCGCGACCCTGAAATTGCGCTGTTCGCAGGCGAGAAAGGAGACGAATTGATGCGCGCGTTGATCGAAGCGGCCCCGAATTATCTAAAGGCTAACGGACTGCTCGCGCTCGAAATCGGGATCAACCAGCACGAGGCGCTCATCGCGTTGTTTAACGAGAAAAATTTCCACGACATCTCTCCCAAAAAAGATTATGCAGGCGTGACACGTTTTCTTCTGGCCAGATATGGATAAAATTCTCGTCCACGGCGGTCATCCGCTTTCCGGTTCGATCAAGATCAGCGGCTCGAAAAATTCCGCGCTGCCGATCCTGGCCGCGACCTTGCTCACGCGCGAGCCGTGCATTTTGCATCGCGTGCCGGACCTGAGCGACACGCATTACATGCTGCAAATTTTGATGCATCTCGGTGCGCAAGTGGAACGCGCCAGCGGCACCGTCACGGTCAACGCCGAGAAGATTGAATCGATCGCGCCCTACGATGTCGTGCGAAAAATGCGCGCGTCGGTTTGCGTGCTCGGTCCGCTTTTGGGTCGATGCAAAGAAGCGACCGTTTCGTTGCCCGGCGGCTGCGTCATCGGCGACCGGCCGATCGATTTGCATCTGAAAGGTTTTGAAGCACTCGGCGCCGCGGTGCGGGTGGAAGGCGGTAATGTAAAAGTGTTCGCGCCAAAATTAAGGGGCGCGGTGATTAATCTCCGCGGAAAATTCGGACCGACAGTTCTCGGCACCGACAATGTGATGATGGCCGCAGTGCTCGCCGAAGGCACCACCGTAATCGAAGGCGCCGCACAGGAACCGGAAGTTGTCGATCTCGCGAATTTCCTGAACAAAATGGGCGCGAAGATCGAAGGCGCAGGCACGCGCCGGTTAATTATCGAAGGTGTTTCGGAATTGCATGGCGCTGAGCACGACATCATTCCAGATCGAATTGAAGCGGGAACATTTCTCGTCGCGGGCGCGGTTTTCGGCAAAGGCGTGACCATCAAACGCGTGGACCCGAGTCACGTGGAAGCGGTCACGAATGCCCTAACGAGTTGTGGATATAGAATCGAAACGTCCGAAAATACGATTACCGTTTCGCCGAACGGCGTCGCGAAGCCGCTCGAGTTGATCACCGAACCGTATCCCGGTTTTCCGACCGACATGCAGGCGCAAATGTGTGCGCTGCTTTCCACGACTGGGGGCATCAGCGTCGTGACCGAAAATATTTTCCCGCAACGCTACATGCATGTCGCCGAATTGAAGCGCATGGGCGCGCATGTGCAGATGGAAGGTCCGACCGCGGTCATTTCCGGCGTCGAGAAATTGACCGGCGCACCGGTCATGGCGAGCGATCTGCGCGCGTCGGCTGCGCTCGTGCTTGCGGGCTTGAAAGCCGATGGAATTACCGAAGTGAGCCGCGTGTATCACATCGACCGCGGCTACGAACATCTCGACGAAAAGCTGAGCGAGCTCGGCGCGCACATCGAGCGCGTGAAGGCGTAGATAGTCCGCTCACACGTGGCGTTTCGCCAGCACCATCAAGGAGCGGCGCTTTGAAAGCGCCGTTGTTTTTAGTTCGGCGGTTGGAACCCGCCGCTCCTTGATTGCTTCATCCCTTGCGTTGATCGGCGAGACGCGGGACGTTTATCCACTATGGAAACGACGACATCAGCTAATGTCCGGACGTGGACCGTTCTTTGTCATGCCAGCGCGTTGCTCGGAGTGTTTTTTCATTTTCTCGGCCACATTTTCGGGCCGCTCATTGTCTGGCTGGTTAAACGCGGCGAATCATCCGAGATCGATGCGCACGGAAAAGAATCGCTGAATTTTCAATTAACGATGCTGATCTACGATGTAGTTGCGGGGATTCTCTGCATCATCCTCATCGGCATCCCGATTCTGATTCTCCTTTGGGTAGCGAACACCGTTCTCGTTATCGTCGCTTCATTGAAGGCGAGCGAAGGAAAGCTGTATCGCTATCCATTTACGATTCGGTTCTTGAATTAAATGTGGGAGCGGCCTTGGCGCCGCGACCGATTCAATTCGGCTCCGAGTCGGGACACTAAGGTCCCTCCCACATTCTCAGTAACTCACCACGGAATTTCCTTTCGATCGCGCAGAAATCTTCCGGTGAGATCTTGCGGCGCTTGGCTCGCGAGCCACACGATCGTGTCCGCGCCTTCTTCGACGGAAAGATTAGCGCCAGCTCCGCCCATATCCGTTCGCACCCAGCCGGGACAAACGGAATTCACCGCAAATTTCGGCAACGCCGCGGCGAGCTGAACGGTCACGCCATTCAGCGCCGTTTTCGAAATGCAATATCCCGGCGCCCATCCATCGGCGCCGCCGGTCAACTGGCCGCCGCCGCTCGAGACATTGATGATGCGTGGAGCGGAAGATTTCTTGAGCGAAGGTTCGAATGCCGCAGAGACCAAAATCGGACCGAGCGTATTTGTGCGCATCGTCGTTTCAAAAATTTCCGGCGTCACGGTGAGAACCGCTTTGTCTTCGTCGAGCAGAATGCCCGCGTTGTTCACGAGCACATCGAGGTGGTCGGCTGCGGTTTCGAATTCCTTGGAGGCTTGGGCGATGCTCGCTTGATCTGACACGTCGATCTGCAGAAATGTCGCGCGCGCGCCGATCTTCTTCGCCGCATCGCGTCCCGCTTTTTCGTTGCGCGCACCGATGAAAACACGAAACGCTTTCGCTGCTAACTGACGCGCGACTTCAAACCCGATTCCTTTGTTCGCGCCGGTAACGAGCGCGATTTTTTCACGGTCTGGCATATCGAATGATGTGTTAGCTCACCACCGCGTGCAAAAAAATCTGGGGAGCGCACGGCTGTGCCGTGCGGGTTGCGGCATTCTGCCGCAACGAACTTTTTCTTTTGTTCCGCATCTGTTTAAAAGTCCGTTCGGCAGAATGCCTCGCCCGCACGCTGAAAGCGTGCGCTCCCCGGAGCTACCGCGTCGCTTTGTCTGTCATCAATGCGCGCAGTATTTTCATGTTTGTCACATCTTCGGCGAGGTCTTTACCTTTCGGCGTTTCCAGCACCTTGGGGATTTTCGCGAAACGCCGATTGCGCATGATGAAGCGAAATGCGTCCAATCCGATTTCCCCTTTCCCGATGTGCGCGTGACGATCGACGCGCGAACCACGTGCGGTTTTGGAATCGTTGAGGTGAATCGCCGCCAAACGATCCCGGCCGACGATACGATCGAACTCGCGAAAGGTTTTTCGCACGGCGGCTTCACTTCCGATGTCGTATCCTGCAGCGAAAACGTGCGCCGTATCGAGACAAACACACAGCCGTTCCGGCTCGCGTACATTGGCAATGATGTAAGCGAGATGTTCGAAGCGATCGCCCAGACATGATCCCTGGCCCGCCGTCGTCTCGAGCGCGATTTTCGTTTTCACTTTCGGAATCGCAGCGAAGACGCGATCGATCGATTGCACGATTTTCGTCAGGCCAGCTTCTCCGCCAGCGCCGAGATGCGCACCCGGATGCAGAACAAGAAACGGCAACTCGAGTTGATCCGCGCGAATCAGCTCCTCCGTCAGTGCGCGAATCGAGTTCGCATGAAACTGCGGATTGGTCGCTGCGAGATTGATCAGGTAGTTGGCGTGCGCAAAAACGGAAGCGAGCGCGATTCGTTGCTGATGATTGAGAAACGCGTTGATCTCCTCGCGCTGCAACGGACGCGCGAACCATTGCATGTTGTTCTTCACGAAAATCTGCATCGCGCTGCATTGAATGGAACACGCACGCTCGATTGCCATGTGCGCGCCACCCGCAATCGACATGTGCGCGCCGAGAAGAATTCTTGTCATTTCGAGCGAAGCGAAGTGGAGTCGAGAAATCTCTTACTGTTCAGCGGGAGCGGCTAAGCGGCGGTTGTCGTACGGGAACAGTGAGAGATGTCTCGACTTCGCTCGACATGACAAAACATCTAGAACCGTTTCGGATGCCAGTTCGGTTTCGATAGGCTGCCTTCGCCTTTGTATTCGAAAAGTTTGTAGACGGGCGCCAGCACCACGCCGCCGGGCAGGTTCGCGTTGATACGGACATTGAAATCCAGTTTGTCATCGAGAAAATAAACGTCTCCGTGTCCGACCATGCCAAAAAGATCTCCGCTTACTTTGAAATCGTCAGTGTGGGCGACGCCGTCCTGGATGGTAAAAGTGGCGTTCGCGTTATGGGCCACGCTGTAGCCAGTGCCCGGAATAATGTGACCGATTAATTCCGAAAGCGGACCGAAAATGGGAATGGCAAAAACATCGCCTTCCGTCACCTGAATCTTTCCGCCGCCGCGCATGGCGCGCGCGTTGTCCCCCACACCGTCGAATTCGTAAGTCCCGCTCATTCGACCCCGAGCGGTGTGGAATTTGAAATAGAGGTCCGTCAAAGTCGGGAAGTCGATTTTTTCGACGGCAAGCGTCGCATGATAATGCGGATCGTTTCGCGCCAGTGAGATGTCGGCGGTTCCGCGAACGATCCCGGAAAACAACTCGCCTTGCACATCGCTCAACCGCAAACGGTCATCCGTAAAAAGAAGCCGCCCCTTGAGGTGATCGAACGGAAGAGTTTTGCCCAGAAAGACGTAATCCATTCCCTTCGGCGCATCGACCGTGATTTCAAGCTGTGTCTCTTTTCCGCCGTGATATTGCACAACGCCATTCACATTTAGCTTTGGCGGTTGCCGAAATTTGTAAGGCGCGACCGGCTTCGCCAGCTTCGAATCGACCCAGTAGATCGCGTCGGCGGGACGCAAAGTCGTCTGCACATTCGTTAGGCGAACTTCGTGGTGTCCCCAATCGTAGGTAAACGATCCGGTACCGATGCCTTCGTCGCGCGTGACGCGAAGATTATCGAAAGTGATCGCGCTGTTTGCAAAATGCAGATTGGCGCTCGCACTGTTCATCCAGACGCCGCGGAATCGCGTGCGCTCCGTCTTCACGCTTCCATCCCCCGTCCATGTCTCGGGCTGCTGACTCGGGCCGCGGATGACGAGATGCACCGCGGGCGGACGCGTCCATTGCCATTCACTCAAAAATTGACTGAAATCATCCGGCACAAGCACGCGCAGTGCGCCGGGATCAATCGCGCTGTCGACATTCAATCGAAAGTCGTTAGGCGCGGCCAGCATGTCGGCCGAAAGCTGGCCGGTGTTTTGCTGGAGGCGAATATCGCGCACCATCGTGCGGTCGCCGTCCCAGGAAAAATCCGCAGTCAGCTTGCTAAAGGGAACGCTTTTGTAATCGAAATTGGCGAGGGCGACACGGCCGATCACGCTCCTGGCCGCGTGATTGCCGCCGAAGGGAATAGTGCCCGAAACATCGACAAGCGGCGAGGTCGAGAAGTTGAGGTCCTCGAGGAGTTGAGCGAAGCCGAATGAATCGAGAAATGATTTGAGGTTAAGCGTGCTGCGGAGCTGGAAATCCGCGACGCCGGTTTGCCGCGTCCAACTGGCGCGCGCCGCCAGACTACCGGCATCATCCTTCCATTCGCATTGCGTGAGATTAAGCCTTTGGCCAACCCATTCTGCATCCGCACGGAAATTTCTGATTTCGTAAGAGCCTCGCTTTATGTGATCGCCGCGAAGACTCGCTTCGAAATGAGCGTTTTCGAGTTGCGAAAGATCGCCGCCAAATTTTACCTGCAATCGCGGTACACCGGCAGGAAAGGTGAACTTCGAGAGTTCCGTCACGATGCGCTGCAAAATCTGCAGCCGTGCCTTCCATTCTTCATCCGAGGACGCGGCCGAGGGCTTGTAGTCTTGTCGCTTGATCAACTGGCCGGTAGCGGAAACGCGCACGCCGCAAAAAAGTCCCTCCGCCTGGCTGACGTAGATTTGCTCGGGCGGAAAATAAATGTGGGCGCGGAACCGCCTTAATTGCGCCTTGGGCGCTTTCGGATCGTCAGGGGTTATCGGGAAGATGATTTCTGCGTTGCGGACGTCGAGAGCATTGAGGAACGGCTGGCGATGGAAGAGAGCTGCGTAGTTAATATCGAGCGAGATCTCGCTGATGACGGCGATGGTGTTCTCGCGCTTCTTGTAATCGAAAATGCGCACGTTGCGCGCGACCAGGCCGCGGAAGGGATCGAGCGTGAGACGTTGGATGGAAGCTTCGACGCCGTTCTTATGCAGTTCTTCCACGACGCGGTTACGCCACTGCCGGCCGAATCCTTTGCGTGCGAGATACCAGCCGCCCCATGCGAGACCAATCAGGACGATTACAACTAATAATCGAAAGAGCAGGCGCCCAAGCGATAGAGAACGGCGCCCGAAGCTGTGGCGCGTCGTTTTTCTCGGTGGATCGAGGATGGCTGACATTACATTCACTGCTACGAGCGGCGGCTGGGATTTCAAGACGGCGGGCCGATGAAGAGCGCACTCGAGGAGCGGAGGTCTCCAGGCCGCCGCGGCGATTGAAAATCGCCGATCCCTTGAAGAGTCTCCTCAAAGCCACACGCTGAGAGATTCGTTCGACGATTCAAGAAGTCTGTCACCGCCATTTGTCATTCCGAGCGAAGTCGAGGAATCTCTTACCGATCAACAGTGAGAGATGTCTCGACTTCGCTCGACATGACAGAATTGAAGACGAGCCGCGAATTCTGATTCGATTAAAACTGATGAAAGTCGCCGATCTACCCGCCATCAACGCGTCGCTCAATTTCGTGAGCACGATTTTCATCGCGTCCGGCTGGATTCTCATTCGTCGCGGTCATTGGCGCCGCCACATCGCCTGCATGATTACAGCGGTGATCTCTTCATCGCTCTTTCTCGGCTGCTACCTGACCTATCACTATTACACCGGCGAAAAATCGACGCACTTCGCGGCCGGCGGCGCCATCGCGATCATTTACTTCACCATGTTGATCACGCACATCCTGCTCGCCTTCGTCACTCTGCCGCTTGTCATCATGACACTCATTCCCGTTTTCCGGCGTCGCTGGGATCGCCATCGGCGCATCGCTCGCTGGACGATGCCGATCTGGCTTTACGTGTCCGTCACAGGCGTCCTTGTTTACCTCATGCTCTACAAATGGTTCCCGCCGCCAAACCTGTAGCCGTCGCCCAGTGGGCGAAGCTTGTGGGTTGAAAATCGGTCCCGCGCTTTCCACAGGGAAGCGGCTACAGATGCCAGTCGCCGAATCTTGCGTTAGGCGGTTAGTTGATGTTTGATGGAGCGCGGTCCTGATCCGCGAAAAGAAATATGGTTACGATCGCGACATTCAACGAGCCGGAGAAAGCGAAACACCTTAAGCAACGTTTCCAGGAAGCGGGCCTGAAGGCCGATGTTCATAACGAAGGGCATCTGCAAGCCGTCGCTTTCATGTCCAAACCGCAGGCCAACTGGAAGGTCAATGTGGACGACGACGATTTTCCTGCCGCGCAAAATCTGATGGTGGAATGGGAAGCGACCGATCCCGATGTCGGCTCGGCCATTCATTGTCCGCAGTGCGGCTCGTCGCGCATCGAGTATCCGCAATTGGCCCGCAAATTTATCACGCCCGCGCTCGCGAGCATTCTCTTTGCGCTGAAGATTTTCCCGAAGGAATTTTATTGTCAGGATTGCCACTTCACCTGGAGCAACAAGGAGCAGCCGGCGCGTTATCGCTTCTGGAACCGTTTCTTTTCCGGTCCGGAAAAACAAGCATAGGTCGCCGGCGCGGGGACCTGTTGCCAGAGAAGGACGGCAGTCTTGCCGCCTAACGAATCGATCATGCACAACCGCTCAGTCCCGCACGTTTCATGAAATGGCTTTTTGTTTTGCTCCTCGCCATCGTGATCTTTGGTGGAGCGGCGTTTTTCAGTTACAACATTTTTGTTAAACAGGAGATCGCTGTGCGCGCAGAACAGCGCGCCGATGCTCCCCCCCCAACCGACACCCGATTTCGGGCTCACCGAATTCCGCGCCGCACAAGGACTCAAGGAGAATGGACGACTCTCCGAAGCGCGCGCCGCGCTCACCGCGTTTCTGGAACGCTACCCGACCGGAAACCATTCCGAAGAAGCCAAGGATTTACTCGGCGAAGTGAACATGAGCATTCTGCTTTCGCGTTATCCGGCGCCGGAAAAAACGGAATACACTGTGAAGCGACACGACGCCATCGCGCGGGTGGCGGCGAAAATGAAAACCACGCCGGAATTGATCATGCGCATGAACAACATGAGCAGCACCATGCTGCACATCGGCGACCGTCTGATGATTGCGCACCCGGATTTTTCGCTCCTCGTGCAACGCAACCAACGCGTGGTCGTGCTCCTGGATCACGGCCAATTTTTTAAGCGCTATCACGTTCTGAACGTGAAGCTGCTTGCGCGGCAGGCGCCCACAACCAAGACGCACGTCGCAGAAATCCTGGCATGGAAGAACGGCAAACGTGTGGGCTTTGGCAGTAAAGAGTACGCAAGCAGCACGCGCTGGATACGGCTGGCCGCGACCGGTTATTATCTTTATGCGGTGGGCAGCGGCGGCGCTCCGCCCCCGCCCCAGGGTTTACAAATGGAAGCGAAAGATTTGGTGGAATTGAGCGCGCTTGTAAACAATAAGACCCCGGTGACGATTACGGACTGATGGAACGAATCGTGAACCAGAAAAATCCCAAACCCCAAGCACCAAAGCCCAGGGAAATCCCAATCATCAAACTCCAGGGAAAAACGCATCGATGTGTGTGATTTGGATATTAGAGCTTCCATGGGGTTTGGGATTTGGTGCTTGGGGTTTTTCATGACAAGCTGACACCGAAACGATTGTGAGGTACCAACCCTGTGGCTATCGAACCGCCCTCGCCCTTAAGCATGGATTCGCAACCGCTCGATTTTGAGAAACCGATCCTCGAGCTGCAGAGACGGCTCCAGGATTTGAAGAATCATTCCGACGAACACGATCTCGATTTCGATTCCGAGGTCGAAGCCATGGAAACGAAGATCCGCGATACGCGCCGGGAGATTTACGATAACCTCACCGCGTGGCAGCGTGTGCAAATTGCGCGGCACACGCAGCGTCCGTTCGCGCTCGATTATCTCTCCCGCTGTTTCACCGAATGGGTCGAACTTCACGGCGATCGGCATTTCGGGGACGATAAAGCGATGCCGAGCGGGCTGGCGAAACTCGGCACGAATCGCTGTGTTGTTATCACGCATCAAAAAGGGCGCGATACGAAGGAGAATGTGAAGCGCAACTTTGGCTGCGCGCATCCCGAAGGCTACCGCAAGGCGCTTCGTCTCATGAAGCTCGCGGAAAAATTTGGACTGCCGATTATTTCCCTCATCGATACGCCGGGAGCTTATCCGGGGATTGGATCGGAAGAACGTCACATTGCCGAGGCGATCGCGGTGAATCTGCGCGAGATGATGATGTTGCGCGTTCCGATTATTGCGGTCGTGATCGGCGAAGGCGGCTCCGGTGGTGCGCTTGGGATTGGCGTGGCGGATCGCGTGCTGATTTTGGAGAACGCTTATTATTCGGTCATCAGTCCGGAAGCGTGTTCCGCGATTTTGTGGAAGGATCGCAAGCACGCAGCGGAAGCGGCGGAAGCGTTGAAGCTGACCGCGCACGATCTGGTCAAGCTCGGTGTGGTTGATGAAATTGTACCGGAGCCAGAGGGCGGCGCACACCGCGATCACGATTTGGCAGCTGCGAATCTGGGAACTGCGTTGCGTCAGAATCTGCAACGAGCAATCGATACGCCGATCGATGTCTTGTTAACGAAACGCTATGAGAAATTCCGTGGACTCGGCAACTTCGCCGAAGACAAGCGATCCTGATATGCCAACAACCCAGCCGCCACAGCCGAATCCAACACCGACTCCACCGCCAGAACCGCTGCCACCCAATCCTCCCGAGCCGCCCATCGGCTAATTTTTCTGTAGCGGCGCTCTGCGACCGCCGCTGCAAAATCAGGGCTTCGCTGTGCTGGCGGTCTTCGGTCCGGCGCTCAGATTCACCAAATCGCCCAGAATGTTGAGCGTCTCATCGCGCTCGGGGTCGATCGCGGGTTCCTTCGTTGCGTCATCTCCGATAATGCCGTCATCGTCGTCCGAATCGCTGTCGGGCGCGGCCTCGGGCGCAACTTTCAAAGATGCGCCGTTCTTCTTCGCCGATGCCATTTTTCCAGGAAACATGATTAACTGCAGATTCGGTTGATCCACGGTTTCGAGCGTGAGCCGATAAATGCGCGGCTCCTCGACGTTGCGGGCGAGGCGCTCTTTTGTGCGCGTCTCCTTGCGAACCTTGTCTTCAGTCAGCTCTTTGCGGCGAAAATCTTCGTTCAGCGAAATCTTGTTTTCGTCCAATCTGTGACGAAGTCGCTCCATGTCTTCCATGACGAAATGAAATTCCGGATCGGCCTGCACGCGTTCCTGAGAGCGGCGTTTCAATTCATCAATGAAAAGCGAATGCGTGTCGGACCATTTTGTGAATTTTGCCTTGGGCACTTCATCGTAGGGTAAACAATTCTTCAGCGCGCCCTCGCCATATTCCGGAAGGTCGGTCAACGTGGGCAGGACAATATCGGAAGTGACGCCGTGCAGTTGTGTCGAGCCGCCGGCCACGCGATAGAATTTTTGGATCGTCAATTTCAGAGCGCCGTCATCCTGTGAGCGACTCCCCAGAAGCGAAGTGAATCGGCCGATCTCGAGAATAGTTTGCACCGTGCCCTTGCCAAAGGTGCTCCTGTCGCCAACGATCACGGCGCGCCCATAATCCTGCAGCGCAGCCGCGAAAATCTCGCTCGCCGACGCGCTTTGCCGGCTGGTCAGGACGACGAGCGGCCCGCCGTACGCTATGCCGGGATCGGGATCGCTCGAAACCGAAATGTGCTCATGCGAATCCTTCGTCTGCACGATCGGTCCGGATTTCAAAAATAAGCCGGTCAGCGCGATTGCTTCTTCGAGCGAACCACCGCCATTGCGCCGCAAATCGATGACAAGACCGGCGATGTTTTCCTTGCGCAAACGTTTCAACAAAGCCAGCACGTCCTTGGTCGTGCTTTTTTCGTGGTGATCCATGTCCGCGTAGAAGGAGGGCAATGTCAGCCAGCCCAGCTTCACCGGGTTTCCGTCCGCGTCCTTTTTGATAATAATGTCGGCCCGCGCTTCCTGGTCTTTGAGTTTAATCTCGGCGCGCACCAGATCGACCGTCTTGCGCCGTGAAGGATCGGTCGCGGCTGCCGGAATAATGAGCAAACGAACCTTTGTTCCTTTTTTTCCGCGAATCATCTCAACGACTTTGTCCAAACGCATGTCGCGAACGTCGACAAAGTCCGCTGAGCCTTGCGCGACGGCGGTGATGCGATCGCCAACCTTTATTCGTCCGTCAGTTTGGGCCGGACCGCCAGCGACGAGGCTTTCGATTTTTGCGTAGCCATCTTCCGAGCGCAACATCGCGCCGATGCCCACGAGCGACAGCCCCATGTTAATGCTGAAATTCTTCAGATCCGCCTTACTCAAATATTCCGAGTGCGGATCGTAAGTCTGCGCGAGCGCATCGAGAAAAAGTTTCATTTGTTCGTCGCGATCTTCCTCATGCACGTTGCGCGCGAGTCGATCGTAGCGGCGGGCCACCAGTTTCGGGCCCGGTTCGATCGGATGCTCGCTCAGTTTTTCCTGGAGCAACTCGCTTTGGATTCGTCCGCGCCAGATCTCGTCGGCTTCAGCCTCGTCTTTTGGCCAGGGCGCTTTTTGACGCGTCAAAGGAATCGAACCATCGCCTTTGAATTCGGTAGGCGGCTGTTTCAGGTAGTCTTTGATCTTGGCCACGCGATCGTCGACGCGTTTTTGATAGAGATCGAAGATTTCATAGGCCGGCTTGAGATTTCCCAGCAAAATATCGTCATCCAGCGACGTGCCGTACTTCGCGGCCAACGCATCGACATCTTTCTGGGTAAAGAACAGATGGCTAAAATCGAGAAGTTCGAGGTAAGTCTTGAGGAATTTCTTCGAAACATCGTCGTCCAACGGTTGGTGCGTGTAATGCCCTTCTTCGAGAAGGCGACCAACGGAAACGGCGATCTGCTCGGCGTCTGTTTTCGCCTGGAGGGGCGACGCGACTAGCGCCGCCGCCAGCGAAATTGCAGTGAGTGTGAGTGACCGACGAACAAAAGACTTCATTCGAGAAAAAAGAGGTTAAGCAAGGTGCCAGAGTTCAGATGGAACGCAAACAAGCGGCGGCTGCATCGGTGTTGGAGAATGAGACAATCGAGCAGCGGGAAAATTCAAAAGTGACCGGAAATAAATCTGTAAGATGCAGGTTTTGTTCCGGCCAGCTGGAAAATGCGTCGTGATAGTTTGATGCTACCATCTTTCGGTTCGCAAATGCATTACGAAACATTCTGCGGCGGTATTTTTGAGACGAACTGCTATCTGCTGCAGGCGCCGGAGGGCGCGATTTTGTTCGACGCGCCCGATGGCGCTTGCGACTGGCTGGTTTCGCGCGGTGTTGAACTCAAGCTTCTCCTGCTCACGCACGGCCACATCGATCACATCCCGGACGTGGCAAAAATCAAACGACGTTTCGGTTGCCCGATCGGCTGTCATTCGGATACTGTGCCGATGATTTCGGATCCGGAATTTTTCCGGAAGTTCGGCTTCGGATTCGATGTCGAGCCAGCCAAGCCCGATCTGCTGATCGAGGAAACGCCCGCACGCGATTTTCTCGGTCTCACCTTCGAGATCTTCGAAGTACCCGGTCATTCTCCGGGCAGCCTTTGTTTTTTTCTGCGCGAGGAAAAACTGCTCATTGGCGGCGATGTGCTTTTTGCCGGCGGAGTGGGGCGTTGGGATCTGCCCGGCGGCGATGCCGATCTTCTCTTCGACGGAATCAAACGAAAATTGTTTCCGATCGGAGATGACGTCACGGTCCTGCCCGGTCACGGCCCGCCGACGACGATCGGAGAGGAACGCCGTTCGAAT
Organism: uncultured Verrucomicrobiae bacterium; assembly: GCA_963803315.1. Classification (GTDB taxonomy): domain Bacteria; phylum Verrucomicrobiota; class Verrucomicrobiia; order Chthoniobacterales; family UBA10450; genus JBBQFI01. Next base: position 106,512 of record CAWDLY010000015.1, read on the forward strand.
CCGTTTCTGGTCGAGTAAACTACTCGTTAGGGCCCCGGCGTCATGGCCAGAAACGCGTAAATGACGACGTCCTGGACCATGTGAATCGAAAACGCCCAGGTCCACCCACGCGTTTCGATCATGCTCTTACCCCAAAGCCAGCCAGCTATTCCAGCCAGCACCACGCCGAACGGTCCCGACGGTTGACCATAGTAATGCGCCAGCCCGAAGAGACAGGCCGTGATCCAGACGGTTTCGTATGGTGGAAGCAAATGTTTGAGGCGAGCGAGCAAGACACAGCGGAATTGAAATTCCTCATTCGCCGCATTCACGGCCGCAGTCGCTATCCCCCAGGGTAGGAATTGCCAGATACGGCCGGCAAGCGAGGTGTCTGGACGCATTGAGAAGTATAAAAACAACGGCAGAACGACGCCGAAAACGAGCAGCAGCAACGGGCCGAAGCGCGTCCACGGCATGGGATGGCGGAACCAAAGAATCGGTTGCGCCGGAGCGCTCGGATCGCCCCAGCGCACAAACAAATCGCGGCGCGTTAGTCCACTGCCGATCAACGTGAGTCCAATAATCACCGCTCCACTCAGGGCGAGAACGCGCGCGACAAGCAAACGTTCGCCCCAATTAAGATGTTGCGTCCACGCGGTGAGCGTGTCGCTCCATGCGAACGTCGGCATGATAACGGACCAGCCGAGACGCAATGAAGCCAGCGCGAGAATGAATCCAGACAATCCCCGCCAACTCGGCGAAACCGCGCATGCGATCGTGCCGATGAGCAGCAGACCAATTTGCGCGAGCGGCACCCATGGCGGCGAATCAACTGCAAATTGCCGGAAGATGATATCCGGCAGTGGACTCGCCACGAGCATCGCGCTCCAGGCGGTACAACGAATCAAGTTCTTATCGCGATGCCCTACAGTCTCCACCTCGTTAATCCCATCAGTAATCTAGCGCGCGAACAAGAACAGAGTTCATCTGAACGTAATCCTAACGAGTCTGTCGATTTATCGATAGAGCAGCGATGGCTCGCTCGAGTTTTTCCAGACGCGGTTGTGTCGCGATGACCGAATGCAAAGATGCAATTGCCGGTCCGATGTGTTGAAGAAATGGTTTCGATCCTTTCACCAGACCAAGAAAACCGTAAGCGCCCAGTGCCTGCATCAAACGCTGCATGGCACAATGCTGCAAGGATTTCCGGCCCGGGCGTCCAATTCTCTCCGCGCGCAGCCCAATAGTAATCGAGCAGCTGCGTCCGTTCCCCGGCGGAAAGTGTGACGTAGGGATCGTAGAGTAAAGAAGCGAGATCGTATTCCGCCAGCCCGGGCCGCATTCCCTGAAAATCAATCAAGTGAGCCTGACCGTTGCGAACAATGATATTCTGCGATTGGAAATCGCGATGCACTAACACGCGCGGCAATTCCCCGAGCATCTGGGCGATCTCTTGCAACGCAGGCAAGTCTGCCAATTCGGCGATCTCTTTTCCGGACAAACCGAAATAGCGCCCGAGACAATTCTCGAAAAAATAATTTTGCTCCCAGTGATAGAGCGCGGCGTTGAATTCCGGGGCCAGATGCGGGCGAATGTCCTGCGCACTGGCCAGTGGCAGGCGATGCAGTTTCGCAACTTGATCAAGCGCGGATTCATAAAGCGATCGGCGCACGAGCCAGCTTTCCCCCCGGTGATGCCACAAATCGATCTCGCCCAAATCTTCGATCCAGATCAAACCCTCTTCGGCATCGTGAAAGTAAACTTTCGGCACGCGAATTTTGTGTTCCGCCAGAAACTCCGCGATCTGGACGTAGAGGCGGTTCTCTTCTCGCTCGAGATCATATTTCACGAGAATGATGGTTTGCTCGGGCGAAAAGCGGACCCGATAAAATCTGCGATCCGATCCGCCTTTTTCAATCGGCGCGATCTTAACCTTCGCGTCGCTAAACGCCGGAAAGCGAATGCGGGTCTGGTGTAGCAATAAATCGGAGCTAGATATCGAGGTCATGGAGGGTGCCTTGCGCTTTTTGCTGGGAGCGGACAATACAGTTCTGGAGGCGACTACGAAAAGCAATTTGTGCACCGGGCCAAAGAATAGTGTTTTCGAGGATTACGTCATCACCAACCGAACATCCGGCGCCGATAGAATAAAAGCCCTCAAGCTTTGCCGTGGGCGAGATGGTCGCATCGGGCGCAACCCAATTAGGCCATTGTGTTTCCATCACATACGCAGGCTTCCAATGTTCCTGAACGATCGTGCGGTGGACTTCCAAATAATCCGCGCGGGTTCCGATGTTGAACCATTTCTTTTCGCCAAGAACCACGCCACCGATTTGGCCACCTTGCCGGATCCAGTCCACCAAAATCGGAATAAATGAAGTCTTCGTTGCTGGCGGAATGCGTTCGAAAACCCCTGCGTTCCAAATGGAGATGCCGGCGAAATCGTAATCGCCGGGCGATTCGCCCTTTTTTCTGATGGCAACGATCCGGCCCTCGCGCAGCACTACGCCTTTGTCGAGTCCGGTCCCGCGCAGACCGAGCGTAACATCGTTCTTTCTGCGGAAATGTTCGTCGATCAACGGCGCCAGATCGACATCGGTAAGAATATCGCCGCTGTAAACAATGAACGGCTCAGTGCCTAACGAGTCTTGAATGTTCTTGATGCCTCCGCCCGTTTCCAGCAACAGCGGCTCGTGGCGAAATCCGATCGGACGATCACGATAAACCGCACCGGGAAAATATTCCACGAACCGTTCCGGTTGACGATGCGTGTTCACGAAGAACTTCGCGATTCCCGCATCGATCAGATGGTCGAAGGCAAAAGTGATGAGCGGCTTTTGAAAGATCGGCACGAGCGGTTTCGGCAAATCATCGGTTAACGGCCGCAAACGCGTCCCAAGTCCAGCCCCGAGCACGAACGCCTGAGTGATCATGTTTTGCGGTCGTCGCCGTTGTAGCTGCCGCCGTCGCAGGCGGCAGGAATAAATCGTTCTGCCGCCGTGACGGCGGCAGCTACATTGTTTCGCTCGATCATTCGTCGGTTCTTCATCGCATTCGCGGACGACGCGCACAATCAAGTGGAAGTCGAGACCATGCAAAAAGTGTGCGCAAAATCGAAATCAGATAGTAAAACTAGCCGCTACATGCAGACGGTCGTGGAAAACAAAGCAACTTCTGAAACCGCGGGGCCACCGCGTCTGATCCGTGGTTTGGAGGCGTTGCCGTACTACATCAGATTTTTCCGCGACTCGATCGGTTGCATGCGCGATGCCTACCAGAAACATGGCGAACTCACCGTTCTCGGCCACGTTTTCCCTCATGAAAAGAACCGGCTGAACGTTTTGATTGCGGGTCCGCGGTACATCCGGCAGGTGCTGGGCGATCCGGAATACTTTCGCACGATGGGACAAACGTTGCCCGGACCGGAAAATTCCGCGCAACGAAGATTGCGTTTCGGGCTCACGCGCATGCAAGGCGCGCAACATAAACAACAGCGCAAACTCGTCATGCCTCCATTTCATAAGAAGGCGGTGGAAGGTTACCACCAGATCATGGTGAACATCGCCGACGATATCCTGCATGAATGGCAACCGGGAACTGTGCGCAATCTCTATCGCGAGATGCGCAACATCGCGCTTCGTATCGCCAGCACCGTTTTGTTCACTTCCGAGACGGACGAGGCTTTAAGAATTGGAAGCATGATCGAAAAATGGCTTCACGGGAATTTTACTGCCGCTGTGGGTCTCTTCCCTTTCGATCTGCCGGGAACGCCTTACCGGCGCATCCTGAGGCACGCGGAGAAGCTTGAACGCCTGATTCTTTCCATGATCGATCAACGCCGGAAAAATCCCGAAGGGCGGACCGATGTTCTCTCCATCCTCACGCAAGCGCGCGACGACGAAAACCACGGAATGACGGATACCGAACTAGTGGGGCAGGCAACGATTCTTTTCGGCGCCAGTTACGAGACGACCGCGAGCACGCTGACGTGGACCCTGTTTCTCCTCGCGCAACATCCGAAAATCTTACACGAGTTGATGGACGAATTGGATGCTGTCCTGGGTGGTGCGCCGCCGCGAAGCGACCAGCTATCGCAGTTGCCGTTGCTCGAGCGCGTGATCAAAGAAAGCATGCGCATTCTTCCACCGGTTCCATGGACCGTTCGTACCGACCATGACCGACGTGCAGATGGGTGGTCATGAAATTCCGAAAAACTCGCGTGTTATTTGCGGCATCTTCCTTACCCATCATCAACCGGATCTTTACCCGGAACCGGAAAGGTTTTGGCCGGATCGATGGTTAACAATCGACCCATCTCAGTACGAATACATGCCGTTTAGCGCCGGACCGCGCGCATGCATCGGCGCGATTTTCGCCATGCAATCGATGAAGATTTCCATCTCCATGATTCTGCAGCGTTTCCGTCTTCAGGTCGTCCGCGACGCAAAGATCGAGCGCGCCGTGCGCGTGACGATGAGTCCGCGCCACGATATTCCAGTGCGCATTTTTCCGCAGGATCGAAACTTCACGCGAAGCAGTGTGCGCGGGAATGTCTGCGAGATGGTGGAGATGAAGTGATTTCACAAAATTGTGACGTGATCTCCATTTGGCCGTCACATTTCTCCGGCAGGTTTCGGCGCAATGAAAAACTCCGTTCCACTTCTCGCCGACTTCATCAAGTCTTCGTCCAAGCACAATGGCGTTCCACATGAACCGAGTCTGCGCGCCAGATTGAGATACGGCGCAAGACTCAAGCGCGCCGCGCGATTTGCCGACGACGAAATCGATCGCTTGTTTCGCCTAACGAGTCTGCGTCGGAGCCGGGATTTGCGCTTCCTCGATTAAGCAATCCGGGACGCTGTTAAATCCGGGTGGAAAGCGATCTCCGAGCGAAGATTCGCCGTCATTAATCATCATCGCCCTCGGAGAGATCGATCCACCTTCATCGATTTCAGGCAATCGATCCTCGATTGACTCCAACAAGCGGTGCGAGACAATGCCGGGATGGAGTGTCCGTTCAATCAATATTACGGCACGTATCTCGGCGTTGACGAATTGCTCGCGCTGCAAAAGCCGGTCAGCCTCAAGGACGGCAAGATTCAGGCGCACGATGAAATGCTCTTCATCATCGTACACCAGGCTTACGAGCTTTGGTTCAAGCAAATCCTGCACGAGCTGCGCGCCTGCTGCGAGGTTTTGCGCAAGCCCACCGCCGACGACAACGGCCCTGACATGAACGTCGTTGCGCATCGGCTCAAGCGTGTCGTTGAAATTTGGAAGCTCCTCAATCACCAGGTCGACGTGCTCGAAACGATGACGCCACTCGACTTTCTCGATTTTCGTTCGCATCTCGAGGGCGCGTCCGGTTTTCAAAGCAAACAATTTCGCCAGATCGAATCAACGCTCGGCCTGAAAATGGAAAATCGGTTTCGTCCCGATTACTACAAACACACCGACGTTGGCGGTTTCAACGAACAGGATTACAAAGACATCACCGAAGCGGAGAAGTTGCCGTCATTGCTAAGACTGGTCGAGCAATGGCTCGAACGCATGCCATTTTTCGACGATTCGTTTTGGACGGATTGGGGCGAAGAAAAAGGCGACGCGGATCGGCCGAAATTCTGGCGACGCTATCGGAAATTGTACGGCGAAAGTCTCTCCGCACGCGACGACAAGCCCGATCTGCTCGGCAAATTCGACGACATGTTTTTCAAAACCGGCGCCGGCGATTTTTCTCCGGGATCGTTGCGCGCCGCGCTCTTCATCATGCTTTATCGCGATGAACCTCTATTCCGTTTGCCCTTCGCCATACTCAACGCCTTGATCGAAATCGACGAGCAGTTGGCGAATTTCCGTTACCGCCATCTGCAAATGGTCCGTCGCATGATCGGCACGCGTGTCGGCACCGGCGGCAGCAGTGGCGAGCAATATCTCCAGGGAGCCGTGAACAAGAACTACATCTACAAAGAACTCGCCGGGATCATCACATTTCTCATCGAACGCCGCAGTCTTCCCGAATTGCCGGCGCAATTGCGCAAGGCATTGCGCTTCAGTTCTCATTAGAGCGCCACAAAGGGCACGCCAAAACCCCAAATCCCAAGCACCAAATCCCAGGGAAGCACCAATCATCAGGCTCCAACCTTGCCGACAAAGACTTAGTATTGGTGCTTGGAATTTCCTTGGTTATTGGGGTTTGGTGCCTGGGGTTTTCGCAATCCCCCGCTTGGTCGTCAGGTAAACGGCAAAACTGCCTAACCAGTGACCGCCTTCGTAATGTTCGCCGGTGACGGCAGCCAGACCGGCATGTGCGTGTGCATCAGCGGCAGCTTGCAATGCGGCTCGGCGCGGATCGTCCTTCGGCAGCGCCGATAAAATTCCTTCCAGCATCCACGCACGACTCAGATTCAATCCATCGAGATGCGCCAGCTTCGGATCACTCGGATCCGGTGAAACGGCCACGGGAAGCCAATCTGTAGCCGCCTCGCTGTGTCGAGGCGTCACTGGAATTTGCGGCATGAAATCCTTCAACCACTTCGCGAACTCTCTTTGCGGAAGCACGCGCCGCATCACATCGGCTTCGCCTAACGAGGGAGAAAGAAAGTCTTCGCCTGATGGCTCGTACGCGAGTGGGCAATTTTTATCGTTCAGAAAAAATTTCCGCGCCGCATCTTCCACGAGTTTCGCGAAAGCTTCGTCCTGTTTTCCCCGGGCATAATCGAGCATGAGGCCGAGTCCAAACGCCGTCTGATCGTGTTCGCCGATCCGCACGGGATGCGAAAGTTTTGGCAGCCACGTCTTCAACCGATCCACCGCGGCCTCTTCGAGCGGCTGCAAATTCTTGAGCATCTCACGCCCTTGTGGATCATCCCATTCGCGTAGCTCTGCGCATAATTGCAGCAGCCACGACAATCCATAGGGACGTTCGAAACTGACGCGACCTTTTCCGCGCAAATACGAGGCTTCCTGCTTCAGATTTTCATCGCTCAAACTCTTGCGTAACGCCTCGCGCGCAGGCGCAACGAATGGCGCATTCGGAAATGTCCGGATCAGCCTAACGAGCAGCCAGTGGCCGTGCACAGACGAGTGCCAGTCGTAACATCCACAGAACGCCGGCGTCAGTTTGCGAGGCGGCGCGACATCCGCATCGCTGTTCAGAACGTGACTAATGTGGTTTGGATATTCTTTGTCGACGCACGCCAGCGCCAGTTTCGCGAAGCGCTCCGCCGCCGCGGTATCGAATTGCGGCGAATCGTTCCTGGCAGCGAGGACACCCAACGGAATCAGAAACAGAAATGCCCAAATGGTCCTGGTCATTGAGGTAGCGAAGTCGCATCCACTTCGATCGGCGATTCGCCGGTTATTTTCGCGGTGCCTACGATGCGCGCAGGTGATTGCTGTTCATTCATGCTCGTAAACTCGTTAGGCTTCTGCGCCTGCGCAGGTGTCGCAATGTAATTGCCTTCAAACACGATCGACTTTTGCAGGCTGTTGCTGTAGCCGCTCGCGCGAAAATAAAACTGGTTGGCGTTCTGCTGCGACAAATCCCGTTCCGAACGTTTTGCTAAAGCCTGCTTCCCGTCTTCCAGAGTTTTGCTCGTGGTGGCCTGCGTCGATTCGATTTTGCCCGCGTATGTCGAACCATCTGCATCGACGACTCGAATTTGATCGCCGTTTTGCTGAATCTGAAATGCGCTCAGCACATTGACTGATTGGCTGCGCTTGGACCTTCGAGCCGCATCACCTCGCAGGCCTTGCGAGAACCGCTGATTGATGTTGCCCAACGTCTGCCGGCTCTGTGCAAAAAATTGAGAAGACGAGGCAGCGCTCCCGGGCTGCGGCGCAGCAGCGACTGCGGGAGCTTCGTCTTTCGGCTCGGCTGCTACGTCCGCAAACCTACGCGAATCACTGGACTGTTGTTCGTTTTCTGGTTTCAGCACGTCGGCGGGTTTGGTCGCGCTTTCGGTGTTGGCTTTCGCCGCCACTTGTGGTGGGACCGGCTGCAATGTTCCTTTCGCGCCTTCTTCCCGATTTGTAGCGATTTGCCGACTCTCAGAGGGCCGTTGGAACTCGTGCGACCGCGACATTACGAATGCCACCACCAAAACTGCAGCCGCAACCGTTCCGATCGGCCACGAAATGGCGAACCAATTCCAACTCCGCGGCGCTTTCGGTTCGTTTTCACGAGCGACACGCGCGATTTCGTCGTGCAATCGCGCTCGCATCGGATTCGGCATTTCCGGATCGGAACCAAACTCGGCGCGGCGCGCTTTTGCCGAAGCCTGCAAGAGTTCTTCGATCGATTTTTTGGATTCGTCTGGCATGGCCTTATTAATTAGACGGTAAATTGGTGTTCCGGCGGGAAAATTTCTTTGGCGATCGCGCCTAACTGGTCGAGACACTTGCTCAAGCGCGAGCTGACGGTCTTCGGATTCAATCGCAACTCCGAGGCGATTTCGTCGTAGCTCAGATCGCCGTAGTAACGCAGTTCGATGATCTCGCGACAGGTGTCGCCGAGTCGATCGAGGCTTTGCCTAACGAGTTGGCAAGCCTCGGCCTGAATGGCTAAAACGTCGGGACCAGGACGCATCGAAGGTGGATCGATCGGCGGATCCTCGCTGTCGCGCGCGCCATCGAGAGAGACATGGATTGCATTTCCACCACGCTTCGCGGCTTTTGTTTTCTGTCGGTAATCCATCGCCTTGTTCGCCGCGATTCGCAGTAGCCAGGTTTGAAACGCGCTCTTCGCTTGAAATGACTTAAGGCTGCGCACGACGGAAAGAAATGTCTCCTGGCAAATCTCCTCCGTGTCTTCGTGGCTAAATTCCGCCGACAACTGGAAGACAAAGCGTGCGACGATGCCGTAATATTTGTCGAACAACATATCCCAGGCGTCGCTCTCGCCACGCCGGCACGCATCGATCAGAGCAGCTTCATTTGGATCGACGGTTGGCTTTAGTGCAAAGCTGCGGTCTGTCATTCCGAGCGAAGTCGAGGAATCTCTCACTATTCAACAGTAAGAGATGTCTCGACTTCGCTCGACATGACAGATCTTGCAACAAACCGATCAGTCTTCATCGCACGACGGAAGGCGAGTAAGCCTTCGGCAAAAACATGGCGGGTGTTCCTTTCCCGTCAGCATCGGCTTTCCAGACATTTGTCGTCCCGCTCGAGCCTCCGGGATTATCGGAAACGGTGTAGAGAATGTGATCGTTGTCGAGCCACTCAATTTGGTCGTCGAGGCTTCGCTTTTCCGCGAGGGGCGTCTCGCGCTGCGTGGCGAGATCGAGAACGTAAAGTTGCCAGATCAATCGACCATCGGTGACAAATCGCTTTTTGTAGCCGACGCGCGTGCCATCGGGCGAAAGGGAAGGACATTCGACGTTCTCATGCACAACAACCGCGCTCCGCGCCGCGATGTCTCCCTTTATCAAATAGTGGGCGCCGGCAGTGGAGAGTGTGCAGTAGAAATTTTTGGAGTCGGATGTAAACGTTACGCCCCAGAAGTTAAAATCCTTCGCCTCAAATGGCTTTCCGTCGCGCGTCACTTTGATGTCGTTCTCAAGAGAAGCGATTACCTTGCCCGACGCGGTATCCACGAGCAGTGTTTCCGTGGAAAAATCCAGCGATGCGTAACCGTGCCCGCTGAGAAAAACGGTCAAGGCCGCGATTTTCCCATCCGGAGAAACGCGCGCCCGGCTCGGGCCGCCGTGCAGAGGGAATGTGGCGCGAGTGGCGAATTTCGAATCAAAAAGCGTGGCGGCGTAAGTCGTGAGAACGCCGCGGTTCGCCTGGAGGCAAATCCCACTGCCATTCGCGAAATAGACGACTTCACAGGAGAGCGTGTCGACAAACTGCGGCGAGTTTAGATTCGTTAGGCTGACGAAGGCCAGTTTGCCGTAGTTTTCGTCGACGCCGGTGTAACGAAAGTAAATTCGCGATGCGCCAGCGTTCTGAGTGAAAGGCGACGATCGCACTGCGGCCGGCAACGCAGTCCGCATTTTGACGTGATGAAAATAGACGCCGACTCCCACGACGCAGAGAAGCGCGATCGCGAGAAAAATAATGAGTCGTTTAGGCATGGCGTGTTTGCCGGAGCCAATATGCCGCAATCCCGATGCTCCCGGCCAGGCCTAACGACATGCTCGTGAGCGCAGTTTGCGTTCCCCAGGTTTGCCAAAGCCAGCCGAACAAAAGCGATGAGCAAAACTTTCCAGTGCTGACCGCTGTCGCAAGAATGGCGAGGCCTCGCGTTCGATATTCCGCGGGAATAATGCTGCTGGCCATCGCGGCGAGCACACCTTCCGTCCCGGCGTAGTAGAGACCGAAGAAAAAAAGACAGACAAGACCCATGCCGATTCCAATCACGTTCGTGGTCAGTAGAAAAAGATAAATCAAACCGATGGTAAGATAACCCGCCAGCAAGACCGGTCCGCGACCGAAACGATCCGCGATCGTGCCGACTGGAATCGAAAGCAGCATGTAAGAGCAGGCCGTCACGACATAGAAGAGTGGGAAAAATCCAACCGCCAATCCGGTGCGCCGTTGCAGGAGCAAATAGAGAAAGCCATCACTCACAGTCATCAGTGCAAGAAGGCCGCCCACGCCCGCCAATTTCCAAAAGCGACCTTCGGCAATTTTCCGCCATGAAAAATCGATGCGCGTCGAGGTGCCGATGACGCTTGTCGGGTTTTGCACAAAGAGTCCCAGCACCGCCAGCCCGAGCACTGCGAACGCGAAGCTCGTGACCCAGACCGCGTCGAACGCATTCGGCATTCGCCACAGGATAAGAAATGCGGTAACCGGACCGAGCAGCGCACCGCCAGCATCGAGTCCGCGATGGACGGCGAATGCGAGGGCGAGCGATTGCGGTGGTGTGCTGAGCGAGATCATGGCGTCGCGCGGTGCGGTACGGGAACCTTTGCCGGTGCGATCGAGCGCGATGATTGCCGCGATCCCACTCCACGCTGAGCCCAGAAGAAGGAGCAATTTTGAGACGGCGGAGATGCCGTAGCCGGCGAACGCGACTTCCTTTGGGCGCCGCGTGCGATCGGCGATGAAACCCGCGACAATACTCAGGAGCGCAATGGCCACGCCGTTGTAAACGCCGTCGATCGCTCCGAACTGAAGCGGACTCATGTGCAGATGGAGCACGATGTAAACCGGCAGCAAACTGTTCACCATCTCGCTCGAGATATCGGTGAACAAACTGGTGAAGCCGAGTTTCCAGACAGTCGGACTGACGTCGCGGATCGAGCCGGCCGTATGCGGTTCGCCTTTGCGTAATTTCAGTGACTCAATCCAATCCAGGCGATACATGACTCGTTAGGCTGGTGGCCCTCAGGCCGGCCAATGGCGTAGACGTTCCTTTAACACGCTTCTTCTGTCGAGCGAAGCGCGTGCCGCGCAAAAAGTCGGGAGCATTTTTTCGCGGCTGCCGACTAACTCTCCATGAACGCAAAATCGCTCCTCGTCCTGGCCGGTTGTTTATTGGGCCTTTGCTCTGCCGCTCATGGCGACGGCTTCATCGTGGTGGAACGGCCGATCTTTGTACCGCCCGGCCATTATCCCTTCGCGCCGCTCGAAGTGACGAGCCACCACGTGGACGTGAAGATCGACGGCCAGGTCGCCGTCACTTCCATCGATCAGGAATTTTATAACCCGAACGATGCGCGACTCGAAGGTATTTACATGTTTCCGGTCCCGAAGGGCGCGCACATCGACAAATTCAGCATGGAAATCGGCGGCAAAATGATGGACGCCGAATTGCTTCCCGCGGACAAGGCGCGCCGCATTTATGAAGATATCGTGCGCACGATGCGCGATCCCGCGCTGCTCGAATATGCGGGGCGCGACATGTTTAAGGTGCGCATTTTTCCGATCGAGCCGCACAGCCGCAAGCCGATCAAGATTTCCTACACCGAGCTGCTGCGCTCCGACACTGGCGCGATCACTTATCTGTATCCGCTGAGCACGGAGAAGTTTTCCGCGCGGCCAATCAAGGACTTGAGCGTGAAGGTGGAAATGAAAGACTGCACAGCCGCTCGCGTCGATTTATTCGCCGAGTCATAAAGTTGAGATCAAGCGAGACGGTGCGAACCGCGCGGTCGTTGGTTATGAAGCGAAAGAAGAAAAACCGGACACGGATTTCCAGCTCGTTTTCAGCACGGAAGCGCGGGACGTCGGATTGAGCGTCATCACACACAAACCTGATGGCGAAGACGGATATTTTCTGCTGCTGGCAGCGCCGACGGTCGCGAAAGAATCGAAGCCTGCGCCGAAGGATGTCGTTTTCGTTGTCGATACTTCCGGCTCGATGGCCGGCGCAAAGCTGGAGCAGGCGAAGAAGGCGCTCGCCTTCTGCGTAGAAAATCTAAATGCAGAAGATCGCTTCGATATCGTGCGCTTCTCGACCGAAGCCGAACCGCTCTTCGGCAAACTGGTCGATGCCGATGCGGACCATCGCAAGCGTGCATCTGATTTCGTTGGCGATCTGAAACCAATCGGCGGCACCGCGATCGCCGATGCGCTCCAGGCAGCATTGAAAGCGCGCACCGAAAAAAGCGATCGGCCGTTCGTCGTCATTTTCCTTACTGACGGATTACCCACGGTCGGGACGCGCAATCCCGATGAGATCGTGGCTGCGGTCAAGAAAGCCGGCAACGTCCGCATCTTTTCGTTCGGCATCGGATCGGATGTGAATACGCAACTCCTCGATCAAATCGCCGAAGGCACACGCGCGTTCAGTCAGTACGTGCTCGCGAACGAAGATCTCGAAGTAAAAGTTTCGAACTTTTACACGCGCATCAAGGAGCCCGCCCTAACGAATGTGCGATTGGAATTCAGTGGCGGCGTGCGCACGAGCAAGATGTATCCGGCCGAATTGCCCGATCTGTTCAAGGGCGACCAGCTCGTTTTGACCGGGCGCTACAGCGGTACCGGCGAAGTGGAAGCCAAACTCACCGGCATGGCGGCCGGTCGCGAACAAACTTTCACCTACAAGGTCAAATTCGATGATCGCAATTCATCGAATGATTACGTCGCGCGTTTGTGGGCGACGCGACGCGTTGGATTTTTGCTCGATGAAATTCGGATTCACGGCGAGACATCGGAGTTGCGCGATGAAGCCACGAATCTCGCGCGTCGTTACGGCATCGTCACGCCGTACACCGCTTATCTGATTGTTGAGGACGAAGATCGTCGCCGCGTGCCGATGACCGATCGATCGATGCAAGGCATGAGCTCGGACGCGGCGGCGCGCGATCAGGTCGCGCAAGCCTGGAACGGCTTCAAAGAAAAGAAGGACGGCGCAGACGCAGTCGCGAACGCGCGCAGTCAGAACACATTCAAATTCGCGGAACAACCGGGTGCGTCGATTGACTCTGGCGCGTCGGAATCGTTGCGCGGATTCGCCATCGCCGCGCCGACGGCCAAAGCCGAATCAGAGCGCATCACGCGTTACACGCAGCAGGCGAAGTTCGTGAACGGCCGCGCCTTTTTCCAGAACGGCACGCAATGGGTCGATGCGAACGCGCAGAACGCCACGAGTCGCCAGCGTGTGCAATTCAATTCCGATGCCTACTTCGATCTTCTCAAAAAACATCCCGAGGCCGCGCCATGGATGGCGCTCGGCCAGAACGTCCTGCTCGCGCTCGACAACACCGTTTACGAAATCACCGAATAGAAAACCAAAACATGAAAATCACATCAACTAACTCCCGAATTTCCCAGAGAAACACATCCTCCATACGCGCTGTAGCCGCCTCGCTGTGTCGAGGCGTCTGCGGCGCCGACACGGCGACGCAGCGCCGTGGCTACAGGAAAATGCGAACGCGTCTCGGTCTTGTCACGCTGCTCATCGCAACTGCGTACTGTTCCAGTTCGTTCGCCGCGGCAAGCCCGACGCCTAACGAAACCAAACCACGCATCGAAGTTTGTTTCGTTCTCGATACAACCGGCTCGATGAGCGGCTTGATCGAAGGCGCGAAACAAAAAATCTGGTCGATCGCCAACGAAATGATCAGCGCCAAGCCGACACCGGAATTGAAGATCGGGTTGATCGGCTATCGCGACCGTGGCGACGAATATGTCGTGAAGTCGTTCAAGCTGACCGACGACATCGATTCGATCTACGCGCACTTGCGCGCATTCGAAGCGGGCGGCGGTGGCGATACGCCGGAAAGCGTCAACGAAGCGCTCGCCGAAGCGATCGATAAAATGCCGTGGAGCCAGGATCGCAAAGTTCTGAAGATTGTCTTCCTCGTCGGCGATGCGCCGCCGCACATGGATTACGCCGATGGCCCGAAATATCCGGACCTCTGCCGCGCGGCCGCGAAAAAAGATCTCATTATTAATACCGTGCAATGCGGCGGCATGGCTGAGACGACGCCGATCTGGCAGGAGATCGCGAAAATGTCGGAAGGAAGTTATGTGGCCATCGCGCAATCGGGCAATATGGCGGTGGTCTCGACGCCGATGGATGACGACCTGGCGAAATTGAACAAGCGCATGGGCGGCACATTGATTCCGTACGGTGACGCCGAAGTGCGTCGCGAGGTTGGCGCGAAACAGGCGTTCGCCGAAAGTGCGCCTGCCGCCGCTGCGGCCGATCGGCTCAGCTACAACGCTCACACAAAAAAATCGGTGCAAGGCGCGGGCGAATTACTCGACGCACTCGCACACAACAAACTGAAAGTGGAATCCATCGATAAGAAAAATCTTCCGGCGGAATTTCAAAAGTTGTCGCGTGGAGAAATCGAAGCGCGCATCGCGAAGACGCAGGAAGAACGCGCCGCCGTGCAAAAAGAAATCGACGAAGTTTCCAAAAAACGCGATGCCTACATTCAAGCCGAGACCAAGCGCCTCGCCGCCGAAGGCAAAGGCGACAGTTTCGATGAGAAGATTGCGGAGACCATTCGCAAGCAGGCCGAGGAAAAAGGCATCACTTACGATCGGTAAGCGATTCTGATTCTTTCCGGGGAGCGCACACGCCTCGCGTACGCTCTTCGACGCCCCGCTGAAGACGTTTTGTTGTGATAAGTCGATAATTTTCATTCAATGGTGGCGCGAGTAGCCCCTCTTTTGTCATTCCGAGCGGAGTCGAGGAATCTCTCACCGTTCAATGTCGCTCTTAATAATAAGAGATGTCTCGACTGCGCTCGACATGACAATGCGGCAGCGCCGCTACTTTCTTGGCATCGCCCCCTCTGCTTTTCACCGTTGGATGTTGAACGTTGAGCGTTGGACGTTTTCTTCTCGCCCGCGGGAATAATGCCTGCTGGATTCATCCCGCACTTTTGTTAAGGTGCTGATTGCACATCATGGGCGATTCTGTAACTCCAAGTAATAATCAAGTTCAAACCGCGGGCACACCGAAGGGCGCACCTCCGTCGGAGCGCGCCGATCTGCGTCCCGAGAACATCAACGACGCCGTTATACGACTCGCGGGCAATTCGCAGGACGGCATTCAATCCGCCGGCGCGTTTCTCGCGCGGCTCGCCGGCCGCAGCGACCAGGACGTCATGACCTACATGACGATTCCTGCCACCATTTCCGGCGGCCCGTCGATTTTCCAAGTCCGCATCGGCACGGGCGAAGTCCTTTCTGCCGGCGACGAAGCCGACTTTCTCGTCGCGTTTTACCAGCACAGTTATCAGGACCACCTCGATTTTCTTAAGGAAGGCGGCGTCTTGCTTTACGATTCGGATAACGTCGAGCCGAATCTCGACGACAAACGTTTCGTTTACGTCGGCGTTCCGATCACTGGCCTCACCGTCGAAGCGCTCGGCGGCACCGCCAAGGACAAGGGCAAGAACATTTTCGTCCTCGGCCTCATCTGCAAAATTTTCCATCTCGATGTCGAGAAGATGCGGAGAATCATCACCGAAAAATTTTCGGGCAAGGACGAGAGCGTCGTCAACACCGCGCTCATGGCATTCCAGGCCGGTTACGGCTACCCGGTCGGCAAGGTTCTTTCGCACCAATATCAATTTGAGAAGGTCGAACGAAAACCCGGCGCGCGTGCGCAGATCACGATGGATGGCAACACCGCGCTTGCTTATGGATTAATCGCGGCCGGTGTGCGCTACGGCGCCGGTTATCCGATCACGCCGTGGTCGTCAGATCATGGAGGTGTTGCGCAGCGAATTGCCGAAATACGGCGGAATTTTCGTGCAGGCCGAAGACGAACTGGGCGCGGTTTCTCTCGCGCTTGGCTTTTCCTTTTCCGGATATCTCGCCGTTACCGGAAGCGCCGGCCCCGGCATTTCGTTGAAAACGGAAGCGATCGGCTGGGCGTCGATGGCGGAGATTCCGCTCATCATTTGCAATATTCAACGCGGCGGCCCGAGCACCGGCCTGCCGACCAACGTCGAGCAAAGCGATCTGCATCAGGCGATCTACGGCAGTCACGGTGACAGCCCGCGCGTCGTGCTTGCCGCGAAGACGGTCGAAGATTGCTTTTACATCGCGATCGAAGCCGCGCGGATCGCGCGCAAATACAGCACGCCGGTATTCATTTTGAGCGACACTTCGCTCGCCACGCGCATCGAAGCGTTCGACGAACCCGATCTTTCAAAGTTGATGGTCGACCCCAAACCGGATCTTACGCCCCGCCAGACCTTCAAGCCGTATCCGATCGATCAAATCACGCAACACCTCGTGCCCGGCACGCGCATTCTCGACGGAAAATATCCGCTCATCGGCGGTCTCGAACACGACGAGATGGGGCATCCGACCGGCAGCCCGAAATTGCACATGGCGATGACGGCGAAACGCCGCAACAAATTGCGCAAACTCGCCGAAGAAATTCCTGTGCCCGAAATTTATGGCGATCAGCAGGGCGACACGCTTCTCGTCGGCTGGGGCTCGACCTACGGGCCGATCCACGACGCCGCGAAACTCGCGCGCGAAAATGGCGAAAAAGCTGGTGCGCTGCATTTGCGCCACATCCATCCGTTGCCTAACGGATTGGAAAAAATCTTCAAGAACTTCAAGCGCATCGTCGTCGTCGAAATGAACGATCAGGGTCTTTACGGTTTCGGCCAGCTCGCCACCATTTTGCGGGCGCGCTATTGCGAACCGAAAATCGAGAGCGTCACCAAGACCGACGGTCTCACCTTCCGCGTGAAAGAAATTTTGGAAGGCGTTTTTCACGGCCGCTCCTTTGCCGCCCGGAAAATTCCGCGCGAGGGCCCGGCTACCGTTCACACTGATACCGCACCGGAGAATGTGAAGTCGCTGAGAGAAGTGGTGCCGCAAGGAGTCGGCTAACGCCGAAGCACCAAGTTCCAAGCACCAAACCCCAAGGAAATTCCAACTTCAAAACGCAAATGAATCTCCGAAGAGCGAACATTGGCAACCACCCCAGCAATTGGAGCTTGAGTATTGGAGCTTCCCTGGTGCTTGGGGTTTGGGATTTGGAGCTTTCGGCCGTTATCGCCTTTTCTGACTAACTACTATGAGTGATACCCAAACCACCACCGAACTCCCGCCCCGCGAAAAATTAACTAAAAAGGCGATAACGGCCGATCACCCCACATGGTGTCCCGGCTGCGGCGACTTCGCCGTGCTCGCTTCCTATTATAAGGTCCTCGAGAAACGCCAGATCGATCACGAGAAGATCGTCACCCTCGCCGGCATCGGTTGCTCATCGCGCTTTCCCTATTTCGTCAACGGCTTCGGCGCGCATTACATCCACGGACGCGCCGTCCCGCTCGCCAGCGGCATCAGCCTCGCCCGGCCCGACCTGAACGTCTTCCTCTTCGGCGGCGACGGCGACGGGTTCTCCATCGGCGGCAACCATCTCAACCACGGCGCGCGCAAGAACATCAACATGGTCTACTTCATCATGGACAACTTCGTCTATGGCCTGACGAAGAAGCAGACCTCGCCCACCTCGCCCATCGGTTTCAAATCCAAGACCGACCCGCAGGGCGCGATCGATCATCCGGTCAACCCGATGAAACAACTCATCAGCGCCGGAGCTACCTTCATCGCGCGCACGCACGCCACGCAGGTCAATCACATGATCCAGATGATCGAGCGCGCCATGGATCACCAGGGCTTCTCCGTCATCGAATGTTTAAGTGAATGCGTCGAATTTTATCCCGGCGCCTTCGATCCCGGCAATCCGCGCAAAGGCGGCCACTTCTCCTTGATCGAGGAAAAGAAATGGGACAACACGCCTGAAGATGAATTGCGGCACGATGTGACGGACGAACTCGCGGCATACAAATTGGCCCAGTTACCGTTCCCTGGAGTCTTCGGCGTTTTTTATCAAAGCGACCGGCCAACCAAAAACGCTCTCGAAAAGAAATGGATCGAGAGCACTCGCGAGAAAACCGGCAACGCATCCGATCTGCAATTATTGCAAAAGACCTTCGACCGCATGAAATGATTGGGGAGCGCACGCGCCTCGCGTGCTGGCGATTGCGCCCTCGCGATCGTCAACTTCTATCGCATTCCTTGTTGTAGCGGCGACTGTGTCAGCCGCCTTGTCTTGCGCGATCGAAACTATTGAGTGCACCCAGTTCAATTGCTATGATTGTCCGCAATGAGCGTCGCTGAACTTAAAAAAGAAGTTTCGCGTTTGAGCAAGGCCGAACAACTTCAGGCCATGGAATGGCTCTGGAGTTCTCTTTCGCAGAAGCCTGAGGAAATTGAATCCCCGGAATGGCACGGCGAAGTTCTGGCCGCTCGCAAAAAAAAGATCGATTCGGGCGAAGCAAAATTTCTCAGCGTGGATGAGCTGAAGAAGCGCCTACGTCATTGAAGCAAGTTGTCGTACTTGCGGATGCTGCCGAAGATATTGAAGCGGCGAGAGATTTTTACGACACTTAGGGAGCCGGTATCGGCGTACACTTCGTCGATTCAATATTAGCCGACCTCGAGAGTCTTAGCTTTGCGAGTGGGATTCATTCTCTGCATCTCGAGTGTTACCGGAAGCTGGCAAGCCGTTTCCCATTTGGAATTTATTATCGCGAGCTAGACGACCAAATTCAGGTCGTTGCCATTCTCGATTTGCGCCGCAATCCGAGTTGGATTCGCAAAGAATTGACGTCGCGTGATGCGTAACTCGAATTCCGGAATGAAAACTACCCAGCAAATCGAAGAGCTAGGAAGTTCTAAGCTACCGGCACAACAGTAGCCTTCTCCATTTCCTCGGGCGGCATCTCCGCCTTGTCGGTGATCAGCCTGCGCAGGAACGGAATGAGCACGACGAGCGCGATGCCGACCACGAGGCTGCCCGCGCCGAGCGCGCCGAAGAGCTTCGCATACTCGGGGTTGGTCGCGAGCGCCGTGGTGCCGCTTCGGCTCGGGGATCATGCCCGAGAAGTCACCCGCGAAGAGCGACGCGAGGCCGGTCACGAGCATCCAGCTGCCCATCATCATCCCCTGATACTGCTTCGGCGCGAGCTTGCCGATCATCGCGTATCCGATCGGAGAGATGAGCAACTCACCGACGCTCTGCAGCACATAACTCATGAAGAGCCACCAGAACGCACTCTTGCCGTCCACGCCCGCCAGCTTGATGCCTAACGGGAGAATGAGAAAGCCCACCGCCATCAGGAGCAGCGAGGTCGCAAACTGCTGCGGAATGTCGATCCTCCAACCGCGCGCGCGCATCCGGGTAAAGAGCGACGCGAGGATCGGACCGCCGACCACGATGCAGACGGTGTTGATGTTCTGGATCCACTGCGGCTGAATCTCCACCTTGCCAATGAAGAGGTTGACGTTGTGGACCGCGAACAGCATCAGCCCGCTCGGCGCCATCTGATAGAGCGACCAGAACGCCAGCGAGCCGAGCGTCAGAATCAGGTAGGCCGTCATGTTCCGCCGCTCGCGGCGATCCGGGTGGCGGACCGTGAGGTAGATCAGCGTGACCGCGACCGCGGCGCAGATCCCCTTGATGATCTTCTCGGTCCCGCCGGGCCGCTGCAGCATGAACCACACGACGGGCACGCAGCCGATGAGAATCCCGAGGCCGGCGAGCAGACGCAGCCGGAATTGCTTCGACGTCGCCTCGAGCAGCGGCGTGTTGCGGTCGGTCAGCGTCTTCCACGACGCGAGGGCGAGGATGATGGCGACAAAGTTGCCGAGCGTCGCGAAGATAAAAAGGCTCGCATAGCTCTCGGTCCCCTGGAAGTAGCCGGCGACAGCGAACCCGACGAAGAACCCGACATTCATGCCGGCGTAGTTCCAGAGGAAAGCTCCTTCGCGGCGCGGATCCTCCGAGGTAAAACGCTGCGTCAGCATCATGTTGATGCAGGTGACGTTCAGCCCGCTGCCGGTGAGAAAAAAGGCGAGGCCGACGTAGAACATCGCGAGCGAGCCGGTCGCAATGCACGCGCACCCGACGACCTGCGACGCCATGCCCCCGACAAAAAGATTCCGGTTCGAGAGGAAACGCCCGCCCAGGTAACCGCCGAAGAGGTGCAGGCCGTAGTTGAACGCGCCGAACACGCCCATCAACGTCGTGGCCACTTTCACTGAGAGCTGGAGATGCTTCGTCGCGTAGAGGACCAGCGTCGAGTAGAGAACGGCGAACCCGAGCGTCGCAAAGATCTGAATGAAGAACAGCGTGGCCGTTCCCGGGACCGCGGAGAAACGGCGAGATTTGACGAAGTTAATGCCCATTATCTTCGCTCGCTACCTCCCGAGCTTGACCGTCCATGTCGCCTCATCCCAGTCGACTCCATTCACCGGGCGCCCATTTCGCCCGCAACGGCGGGCAATGTCAAGCTCCTGCCTGCTCTCTGATTTCTGTTTTCAGCTTTCAGAATTTCAGCGAGAAGCACAGACACACTTTCCTTCCAGTTGGTTTATCCACCGCCGCTGATTTTGGCAAATTGAGTCATATCAAGGCAGTAATGGATGCACCAGAACCAGACCACGTCGCGAGACCGCTGCAAAACGAGGATCGCGGCGACGCCGAGGGCGGCGTCGCGCAGCAGGCCAGCGGCTTCGAACCAGCTCACGCCATTCGATATCATCACCGGTATATGCCCGGCCGCGAACAGACATGCCACGACGACCGTGGCCCAGCGCGTACCGATCGCCGCCGCCAGGCGAACAAATAAGATGGCGATCGTAAGATCTTCGAGAAACACCTGGACCATGTTATCGATGTGTTCGTAGCGCCAGATTCGGCCAATCAGAACCCATGGTGCATCAGCGCCCTTCCGCAGAAGCGAGTAGGCTGTGACCGCGAGAGTCGCCAGCACGATTCCGACGACCAATCGCACCGCGATATGAGGTCGAGGAAGCCATGCCGAGGTCCAGGACTGCCGGCGAATTATCACCACCAACAGGATCGGCGCGAAGATCAGGAGCTGATTAATCGAGCCGAGGATCGGCCCGAGCGCACCGCGTTCCGGAAGGCGGATACCTCTCGTCCACAACTGACCCATGACGACAATTCCGATCGCGCCGAGCAGAGCGATCCCGAATTCGCGCCATGGCTTCGCCATGTCTTCCGGAGGTCCACCTGGCCATACTTTGGGCAGCAAACGATTCGCGAGCAGCCATCCGCCCAGAGCAATCAGGTATGCGATAGCGAGTGCCGGGTAGTGTTGCTCGAACATTTGAATTCGGCTTTGTGTGTGTGTGTCCGATTCCTGGTTCAGCAGCGGCGTCTTCTAGGAAGGAATCGACACCTCAAACAGATACAATGGGTTCAATGATAGGAGAAAAAGGGAGAATAGTGAATCGCAATTCAAGAAGCGGTGAAAGCGGAAGGGATCGTGATTTCATGAGCGATTGGGATCTTTGCGTTCTTTTTCTACTGCGGGCTCGCGTTTTCGCCCAGGCGCCTGGCCACGGCGGCGAGATATCGGTCGATCGTGCTGCTGTGACCAAAAACGAAGCGCGACATGAAACGGAAGAAGACGTTTGAGACATCACCGTCTTCGGTAATTTTCAATTGTGTTCCGCCCTCGACAGATGAAAGGCGGTACTCCCACGAACCACTGTAACCGAGATCCTGATCGACGATGCGCGTGACGAGACGTTCGTTAGGCACGTTCGTCACGACCTCGTAAGTGACAGCGCCGTGCGCTCCGAATTCGCGAAAACGAACCTTGCCGCTTTCCGATTTCAAAATCGCGACCCGCTTCACGTCTGCGCGCCAGGCTGGCGCCGCGGCAAAATCGTCGATCAACGCGTAAACCTGAGCAGGCACCGCTCGCAAAAGGATCGAGCGCGAAACCACATGGCGCCGCGGCAGCAACGCGCCACCAATTACCACGATGATTCCTGCGGCCGCGAGCAGGCTGCAAACCACGACAAGAATCGTGATGATGATCCTCATCTGCGACGTTTGCTGGCACGAGCGGCGCGAGCGAGCAATCGCATCCCTTCCACAGCCAGATCTCGTTCGGGCAGGGACAGCTCCTGCAAAAGACGTCGCACCCGCGCGCGATCGAGGACGCTGGTCGCAGACATCGCCTCTGCGCCCAGAGTGGTTAAGTGCAGGCACCGTTGCCGCTTATCCCGTCGCGCGGCGGTGTTCGTTAGGTAACCCAACTGCTCGAGGCGGGCGATTGTGGCCGACAAAGTCGAAGGCGCCACACCAAGGTGACGGGCAAGAACACGAGGACTGGTCGCGTGATTCTTGTCCAGATGCGCAAGCAGGGAGGAATCCTGCGAGGAGAGTCGCCATTTAGTCGACACGCTCCGCACGTGATCGACGTGGCAGGCGAGATAAATTTGCGGGTAGAGCCGCTGAATTTCGACAGCCAATTGGTTGAGCATGTCTGCCTATTTGAGAACGCCACAATCGTTCGTCAAACCGAACGACTTCCCCGGAGGTCGACAGTTGCATCGTCACGTTCTTCCGCCGGGAAGGAAGGACAAAGGGGCACTTCTGACCCAACTTCAGCTTTCAGCGTTTCAGTTTTCAGCTTTTCCGCATTGATGCCCGAAGCAAAAATCCGTCGCGTCAGCTGGTCAGCGGAGACTCATTAAGATTTGGTGCCTGATACCCAATTCTTCGTGTTAACCGATAACGACTAACCGCTAACCGTCATTCCCTGAATGATCTACTTAGCCTCCGCTCAGCATGCCCGGGACCGAAGGCGCAGGACGCGAAGCGACATGAGCGCACGAACTTGAATCTCATTCGGCGGTTGGCTGCATCATAAGGGCATGAGAAGCCTGTGCGCGGTTGTAATTTTCC
The DNA here is from genome assembly GCA_963803315.1 of uncultured Verrucomicrobiae bacterium. GTDB lineage: Bacteria > Verrucomicrobiota > Verrucomicrobiia > Chthoniobacterales > UBA10450 > JBBQFI01. The sequence continues at coordinate 129,664 of CAWDLY010000015.1, forward strand.
TCGTTGTTTGGTTGGGCGTTCTGTTCCCGGGATCAATGAACGCGGCGCCGCCGGAGATTTACCCGCTTGAGCTAAAGGAGGGGAAGCTGGCCGGCCCCGGCGCGGAGATGATCCGCGCGGAATTGCCCAAGGCGCAATTTATTCTCTGGGGCGAAGACCATGGGTTTGCCGATTGCGGTCCAGGTTCAGAACATAGGTAACACAATAGGTTCAATACATAGGTAACACTTTTTTGGGCTGGGGTGGTGTAAAAGCCACGGCATGCCGTGGAAAAAGAGTGAACCTATGCAAGAGCGAATTGAGTTTGGATTAAAGGCGCTTGGCGCGGTGAATTTCCGGGCTTTGTGCCAGGAATACGGGATTAGCACCAAGACGGGCTACAAATGGAAGGAGCGCTTTTTGCGCGAGGGGATTAGGGGGATGGTGGAGCGATCGCGTCGACCGAAGAGCCATGCCGAGCAGTTGGCCGAGGAGAGTGTCTGCGAGATTATCCGTTTGAAGCTGGCTCATGAAAGCTGGGGACCGCGCAAGATCCGGGAACTTTATCGGCGCCGTCATGGAGAGGTCGCCAGCGAGAGCAGCTTTAAGCGCATTTTGGAGCGAGCTGGCTTAACCCACAAGAGACGTCGAGGCCAGGCCACGCAGGCAGGGCGACTGAGTGCGGGAAGAGAAGGTCGTGCCCCCAACCAAGTATGGACAGTGGACTTCAAAGGCTGGTGGAGAAAGGGCGGCAGGCGCTGTGAACCCTTAACGGTGCGCGACGAATATAGTCGCTATATTTTGGAACTGCGGGACATGGATAGTGGGGCACTCAGAGCGTGCGCCGCCGTTTTGAGCATCTCTTTGCAGGCAAGGGTTTACCGCAAGCCATCCGCAGCGATAACGGTGCGCCTTTTGCCAGCGTGCAAGCTCTCTTTGGTTTGAGCCGACTCTCGGCCTGGTGGGTGGCTTTGGGATCGATTTGGAGCGGGGCCGGCCCGGTCATCCCCAGGACAATGGAGCGCACGAGCGAATGCACCTGGATATTAGCCGTGAGATTGAAGCGCTGGGCCAGTCCGATCAAGCTGCCTTGGATCTGTGGCGGAAACATTTAATTACGAGCGGCCCCATGAAGCGCTCGGGATGCGTTGTCCAGCTGAGCTCTATCGCTCTTCGGAGCGAAAAGATGAAGGCACGCCTGATGAATTGGACTATCCACAAATGTGCGCTCGACGAGTTGGCGCCAAAGGAGCAATCAAAGTTGATAACCAACTCTTCTTCCTCGGTACGGCGCTGGCGGGATGGAATGTGGGCCTCAAACCCTTGGCCCAAGACCGACTGGAAGTTTGGTTTGGCCGCTTGCTGCTGGGAGAGATCGATCTGGCCGCGAGCAATTTTATTCGGGCGGATATCCGCCCGAAAAAAACTGCCAATGAAGAGCAAAATGTGTAACCAATGAACAACCAAGTGTTACCCATGTTCTGAACCAAAAGTGTTACCGATGTTCTGACTGCGCCCGCCGATCGCATTGCTTCTGTCCTCCGACCTCTGACTTCTGCTTTCAGCGTTTCAGTTTTCAGAATTTCAACTTTTGATCCAAGCCACCCCATGATGCCAGGAGCGAAAAACCGCCGCCCGGACGGGGAGCGCACTGCCTGCCCGCCGTGTGCGGGCGTCTCGCGCAAACGAACTTTTGATCTGTCGGAATGAGTACCGCGCCGCTAGAATTCGCCGCCCATGCCAGAAATTCTCCGTGTTCGCGGTTTTCGTTTTTTCTTTTTTAGCCGCGAAGTCACGAGCCACGCCACATTCACGTAGAGCAAGCAGAGCGTTACGCGAAATTCTGGCTTGAGCCGATTGAGCTTGCTGAGGCGCGCGGCTTCCGCGGTCCTGAATTGCGCGAGCTCAACGCAATCGTTGAAGAATATCGCCAGAAGTTTATCATTGCTTGGGATGAGCACTTTGGCCAGTAAACCAGTCGCCGACGCTGTCGATGTGAAGTGCACCGATGATGAGTTGATCGTCAGCCTGGTTGACGGTCGCCGAGTTTCCGCGCCGCTCGCATGGTTCCCGCGCCTGCTAAAAGCGACGCCCAAGCAACGCGCGAACTGGCGGCTTATCGGTCGCGGAGTTGGAATTCATTGGGACGATATCGACGAAGATATTTCTGTTCGCACGCTTCTCGTTTCTTGAGGTTGATGACAGATCACTCGCCAGATTGTTGCCGATAAGATTGCCGACTACCTGCGTTCTTCCGATGCAACGGTGTAACGATTCAACGAATCACCTGGCGAAAGCCCGCTATCGCGCCAAAGTCATCGTGTCGAGCGAATGAAATGAGTTTCATCTCAATCTCCTTGGCTCGCCGTAGCCTCGGCGAAGGCGGCTGATTCCGATTTCAGCGTGTCAGCATTTCAGCTTTTCTGCATTGATGCCAGGTGCGAAAAACGTCGCCCAATCTTTTACGTTAGCCTCCTGCTCGCGAAAGCTTTCGGAGTTCAATTTCGAATTTCTCCGCCAGGACTTTCGACCGAACGAAGTAGCGTCCCATTTTCACAAGTATTCGTTAGGGTCTGAGAACAAAAACGCTTGGCAACGGCAGTCTAATTGCTATCTTTTACTACATATCCCCCCCGAGCCTTCGGGCGAGGGGCGCGAGGCCGCTGGAGAAATCCTGCGGCTTCTGCTTTTTATGGCCCTAAAAACGAACGTGTACATCGACGCTTTCAATCTTTACTACGGTTGCTTGCGCAAGACACCTTATCGATGGCTCGACCTTGGCGCATTCTGTTCAAGAATGCTGACAAACAATCAAATAAACCGCATCCGCTACTTCACTGCACTTGTGACGCCGCGAGCGGGCGATCCTCAACAACGGAACCGGCAGGAAATTTATCTTCGCGCTCTTCGGACCATTCCAAATTTAACGATCCATACCGGACGTTACCTTTCGAGCAAGATTTGGATGATGCGCGCAGATGGATCCGGCAAGGTTGAGGTGCTGAAATCCGAGGAAAAGGGATCAGATGTAAATCTTGCGAGTTATCTCCTGATCGATGCCTACCGCAGCAAGTGCGATGTCGCTGTAATAATATCGAACGATTCCGATCTCGTCTTCCCAATCGATCACATCAAACAGCACGTCGGGAAGATCATTGGTATTCTAAATCCGCATAAACGCCCGAGCCGCGAACTCCTTCCTCTCGCCAACTTCTACAAGCAGATTCGACCGAACGTCCTGGCCGCGTGCCAGTTTCCCCAGACGTAATGACAGACGCCCTGGGCCAGTTTCATAAACCACCAAACTGGTGATCCCCCTGAACACTTCAGCCAAATCAAGTCATCAGCGTTGGCCCGTTGAATGCGGCCGTCTTAACCTTTTGTTGATCGAGTTCGTTAGGGCGAATTGAAGACGCCGAAGAACACGCGCTTGACGTTTCAGCGCGAGATCGCATTCCCAAATCCTGACGACCCGCCAGCCGGCTTTACGCAAAGTGCGCGTGACCAACCCGATCTCGGCGATGTTTCGCTCAAACTTGGGCAGCCAAAATCCGGGACGATCTTTAACCTGGGCGATTACATGCTCACGAAAGCTGCAAGCTCCGCCCAAGATCAACGAGCGAAGATAACGTCTCGATGATACTGCAGGAATTCACTAGCGGGTTCCGCCAACTTCTTCGGCAATCGAATCATTTTTCCTTCAAAGGCGGCAAAGTTTTCCTCTAATGCGGATTGCGGGAAGAATCGTCTTAGGTGTTTGCTTAATACAACTTCCAATTTTTCATCTACCGTGATTAGGCCGGCGTCGAAAAGCTGCGTCATGTAGCGCTGACAAACAAAGGCCGTTGCGTGGATCGAGCCGTTCCTGCGGAAAATCGCGCCAAGGCTTGATATGACTTGCCACTAAGAGGTCGGGAACATTAATGCCACTGATACAGCACTGAACATCGTAGGCATTCAAGATCGACTGACGAAAGAATTGCTGCCCACGGCGAACCTTTATTGTTGCGCGGGCGTCGGTGGGACCGGTCGGGACGCGAAGATTCTGACCTGGCTCTAATCTCACGTTACGTCTATTGAGAAAGTCGACCTCCTGAGTCTGGTCGCGTGTGAATAGATCATGCAGCATTTGCTCGCTTTCAGGCGCGAGCGCATCGCGATCGGTGTTGAACTCTTCCCATAGGACACGATCCTCCGCCGCGACCCCACTCATCCCCTTTATACCACGCGCTTTCAGGACAGGATCTAGTGAAGCGAAATTGCAAAGCTTGATAGCGAGACTGCTAGGCGTGCGTCCCATTTTGCTAGCCACCTGAATTATAAGAGGATTGCCCTTGTGAAGTTTTCCGAACGGAAGCTTGAAATAAAGATTCAACGCGATCAGTCGGTGCTCACGTGTCCAATGAACGCTCGGGGATTTCCGCATGCACCCGAAGTTACCGGGACATTTCTTTCCGCACAACAAAAAAGCTTGTCATCGGTGCAGCACCTGGCCAGGTAATTATGCCCACTGTGGGCAAAGAATTTCGGATCAAACTGGACAGTCTCGACATTGGGCAAGTGCTCGATGGGTTACGATGTCGACAAGAGGCCTGGGCAAATACGGCGATCTTTTTGCGCGATGATTATTTCCCGGATGAATCTTTTGTGTGTGAAGAATGCAGCGATGCAGATGAAGCGCAAAAAATTGCCGACTGTTACGATCGAATAATTCGAGCATCGAAGAGCAGATTGAAGCGCAGGGTGGGTGGTGAATCATCGCGGCGCTGGGAAGCGAGCTAAAGATTGCCTGGTTGAATTAATTTAGTCTCAACCTCCCTGTCGCGCCGACTTGTGTTTTCATGCTGCG
>CAWDLY010000016.1:0-140774 GCA_963803315.1 uncultured Verrucomicrobiae bacterium
ACTTCTCGTCATTGAGTTGTCATTTCCGGCCGTTCACTCCTGTACTCCGTAGAATTTGGCGTCTCGTTACGCGGAAAATGAAAAACGCGTCGACACAGCGACGCGGCTACAGGTGTTGCAGGGCGATTAAGTCAATCGCCTCTACCTAGTTGCCGTTTCTTTCGGCGCGAATGAGGCGACGATTTTCTCGAAGCGCGGATCGCCGCGCAGCGGGTCCCAAAAGGGATCGAGGCGAAGCTCACCGTAAGACGCGCCAGCCGGGATTTTCGCGAGTGTTTTAAGTTGTTCAATAGCGAGGTCGCGCTCGCCAACCTGCGCACAGATCACAGCATTAAAATAAAGGGTGTCCGCGCCGTCGAGCGCATTTTTTGTTAGCGGTAGAAGCTCCACCGCCGCCCGGCGACCCTCGCTGAGGGCTTCTTGTTTTCGCCCAAGTGCGGCATCAATCAGGCCGAGGAGGCAAAGTTCAGCGCTCTGCGTCCAATAATCGGGCTGTGCGCGGACGAGTTTCTCCTGTTCTATGCGCGCGGTGTTAAAGGCGGCGCGTGCACCGTCCTTGTCTCCTTTCATCCGAGCAACCAGACCTTTCGCGTAAGCGCGGGTAAAACCGACAAATCCTATTCTTGCTCCAAAAGTATCGTCGGTCATCGCTGCAGTCGCTGCGAGTACGTTATCAGCCGCAACAGGGTCGCGCGCCCATAAAGCGACAAAAAAGCAATCCGATGGGTGGGTTCTCAACAATGCAGGGTTATCGGTGAAGTTCTTTCCCAGAACATCCTGCATCGGTCGAAGATCGGCTCGCTCCCACATCTCGACCCGGGCGCGCCGAAGCCGGTAAAGAATATCCTGTGGTTCCAGAGCAATGATGCGATCGAAAATCGCCAGAGCCTGTCTATAGTCCCGCAAAGACCTGTAAGTCACTGCGGCAGTAATGAGACTCATCACGTTTCGCGGGTCCAGCTCCATTGCGCGCTCGTGATTACGCACGGCATCGTGCCAACGGCCCTGTCTTCGATCAATCGCGGCACTCAAGTTAAAAATTCGTGCGTTGTTGGGCAAGGTGCGGAGGGCAATGGCCAGCTCGTCGCGGGCTCGGTCGTAATCGAAGTAGCCGTGGTAAAGATGGTCAGCCAGGGCAAAGTGCGCTTCGCCTGAATCTGGTTTTAGGCGAAAAGCGGCATCGATTGCCGCCTTTGCCAAGGCGAGGCGGTTGGGCGTGCGATCATCGCCTCGGAAGTAGAGGTCATCGTGCGCCTCAGCTAACCGGCAATATGCAAGAAGAAAATTTGGGTCACGGGCGACTGCCTGATTGAGCAAGTCCACCGCTTGGAAGTCGTCCTTCGTTTGCTCTTCACCTCCCTCATATGTAGCCTTGTCGAACAAAGCCGTTGCGCGAACATAAAGATCGTAGGCAACAAGGTCTTTAGTCGGTTGCTCTTCGATAGCGGCTTTTTCGCCGAGCTGAGATTTTGGATGCGAAGCGGTTTGCGATTTTTTGCGCGATCTCGGTTTGGATTGCGAACACATCACTCAAATCGCGATCGTATTCCTCCGCCCAGACGTGTGTGTCGTTGCGCGTATCGATCAACTGCGCATTCAAATGCATTCTACCCGCGATTCCTACGCACGTTGCCTTCCAGCACGTGAGATACTCGAAGCGCGTTACCGATCTCCCGCATATTCCGTTTGCCGCGGTATTCCATCACACTCGTCCGGCTGATCACTTTCAGGTCGGCGATTTTTGCAAGCTTGGTCAAAATGTCGTCCTGCACACCATCGACGAAGGCCGCTCTTTCTTTCTGCTCGCTTAAATTTTCAAACGGCAGAACGGCAATCCCAGTTGTTACCGGCTGCCGGGAAAATTCGCTCTTCCAAATCGTCACCACCCAATGGCACGGCCAGCACGAGCAACAGTGAGCCGCCATCACGGCGCTACTTGGATTTCGCCGAACCCATTTTCTTCTTCGGGCGACGATTCCGGTGTGCCGCGCCTGGATCGGCTCGTGCTTTAACCAGTGTTCAAGGTCTTCGGCTAACGCAAGAGCGGAGGAGTAGCGTCGCTTTGGATCTTTCTCGAGACACTTGAGGCAGATTGTTGCAGAGATCGCGATCTATTTTCGGATTTAAAAGGCGCGGTTGCCGCGGCTCAGTATCCAAGAGTAACTTGATCGTCTCGTAGGTTGTTCCTCCGGCAAACGGCGGCTGACCTGTCAGCAATTGATAAAGAACCGCGCCAATTCCATAGACATCTGTGGCCTTAGCGACAGCCGCGTTGTTTCCCACTGCTTGCTCTGGCGCCATGTAACTGGGCGTGCCCAAAACTTCCAGCGTGCGCGTGACCGTGCTCTCCGTCTCGACCAAGCGCGCGAGACCAAAATCTGTCAGATGCGGTTCGCCTTTTTGATCCAGCAAAATGTTTCCCGGTTTGATGTCGCGATGCAGAATCCCGTGTTCATGCGCGTAATGCACGGTGCGAGTTACTTTCGCGATTAATTCGACCGCCTGCCGGATCGACATCGGCTCCCGTTCGCCACAGGACGAATCCGCCGTGGCGGACTTGGTTACTTCGTCAAGCTGGCCGCCTTCTATAAACTTCATGCTGAAGTAGCACTGGCCATCGCGCTCGCCAACTTCATGGATTGGAACGATACCGGGATGCTCCAGGCGAGCTGCCGCTTCCGCTTCGAGACGAAAGCGTTTCAAGTGCGCTTTGCTCGCCCACTGACCAAGGCTGATAACTTTTAAAGCGACGGTGCGATTGAGACTCTTTCTGCCGCGCACGAAACACAACGCCCTGACCACCGCGACCGATCTCCTCCAGCAATTCGTAATCACCCAACTCTCCCAGCAGCTCGGCAGCCCGCGTTGCTTTTTTCCCATCGGGCGCAGCTGTTGCATCGCCGCGTGAGGGTTTGTCCATGCCGCCGGGGTCATCCGCCTTCGCCGATCCAGCCTTCGCAACTGCTTCGGCGGAGTAGGCGGCTACGGCGGACAAGTCGACCCCGGCTACAGATCCCTCCGGAGGCATCTGTAGCGCGATCTTCAGCACGCATCTGGCGCAAAGCCCTTCAGGGGCGTCAGAAAAGATTTTCGCGCCGCACTTTCGGCAAATTCTGATTACCCTGAGCATGGTCGGAGTCTCCCGCGTACTCTCCGCTTGTACTCCGTAAGATTCTCCCATACGTTACGCCTCGACCACGGCGATGAGATGGCGCAGCTCATCTTCGATATCGCCAGGTGTCGCAACCGTGTGGGCAATTTCCTCTCGCAATAACGATTGATAGCGTTGCCGAAATCGGTAAAACGCCTGCCGGAGGGCATTTTCGGTCATGCCTAATTGCGTGGCGATCTCCGCCTGTGACGGCGAGCCCGGTTCATCCGGCAGCAATTGCTTCAACGAATCAAACAACGCGGCATTACCTGCCGTCCGGTATTCATTCTTTAATCGGTCGAGCACCTGTTCCAGAACCGTCAAGGCCCACCGGCGTTCGTAGATCATTTCAGCAGTCACTGGATCTGCTGGTTCCATCTCGACACGGTTTTCAGAACGCAGTTCTTCCAATGGGATGAGCCGCTGTCCTTTCCCCCGCTTGATCGCCATCGCGCGACGCTGTTCGTCGGCCAGAAAATATTTCAGTGCCCCAAGCAGATAAGAACGAAGTCGTCCTTTTTCCTTGCGAACGGCACTCAGGCTTTTGCGCTCCAATAGCTGCACAAAAAACCCCTGGGTGAGATCCTCCGCCTCCTCTGGCCGAATACCCTGTCGCCGCAAGAAGCTATAGATGGGTCGCCAGTACGTGCGGCAAAGTTTTTCGAGCGCTTGTTGTGCCGCTGGCGATTCACCTTGCGCGGTCAACACCACGCTCCAATGCGTGGTCGTAAATGCGGCCCCGGCGTGTTCTCCGGCAGCGGCCGGACCGAACGCGGTCGCTGAAGTCACTTCATCCTCAGCAGGGGACACACTGCGATTCAACTAAAAAGTCGCGCCAAGATCAAGCCAGGACAATTTTGAGATCAATTTTTTCCGCCACGCTCAGGCGTTGTAGCTGCCGCTGTCATCAGCGGCAGGAGAGTTGCGATGCGCGTTCCCCTGCCGCCAGTGACGGCGGCAGCTACAACATAAGCGGCAGCGGCGACAGCGACAGTTTGATGTTCCTGCTTGCAGATTGAAATCGACAATCGACAATCGAAAATCGGCAATTCAATACCCCGTGGTGTAACGGTAACACAGCGCCCTTTGGAGGCGTTATTCATGGTTCAAATCCATGCGGGGTAGCGCGTCTCATCTAGAAGATCTCAACAGCAAAGCCGCGTGAGGCGAAGCCTTTTACGCGGCGGGGTAGCCAATCAGCGCGCGGGCGGCAGGCTCTTGGCAAACTCTTCGGCTTTTTTGTCCGCCTCGTATTGGCGCCGAGCTTCGCGATTTTGTTCCTCTCCGCTCGGCATCCCCGAGCAGCCGAAAAGGCAGACCGTTCCTATCAAGAGGACCGCGTGGAGTAGAGTTTTCATATTCACGCGGGACCTTAGACGCGGAGCGTTCGTCGCGCATCTCAATTGGCGCGAATCACTCCTGCGTCTCTGGAATTTTCGGCAGGTTCTCGTGATTCTCCTCCAGCTTCCCCGCAAACGCTTTGCGCACCCGGATCGCGAGCATGAAATGCCGACGAGGACTATCGCGAGAACGATGGCCCAGCTTCAAAACCACCAGCGATGCCAAATTTTATTTCTTCATGATGAACGCGGCCTCGCGAGAACGAGGATCGATATTTGTTGAACGTGCCGTCTGCTCGCGGTAGGCCGTCTCCGCTGCCAAGATTTTTGCGTTAGGGGTGCTCCCAAGGAGCGGCGGTTTCCAAGCCGCCGCAACATTTACATGGGCGCTTTGGAAAGCGCCCCTCCTTGGTGGCTGCACGCTATACGCGTGCTTTTCGCGTTGTTATGGGCTTGCCGTTGGTGAAGCCAACTCACTCGCCGATGGCGAAGCAGTCGGCGTTACAGATGGAATCGGAAAAGCGAAAGTGGCCGACGGCGAAGCAGCCGGTGAGACCAACGGCGTGAGTGTTGGAGTTGGCGTTGGTGGCGGTGTTGGAGTGGGAGTTGGAGTGGGCGGCGGAGGAATGATGTTGCTCCAATGATGGAGCGGTGTCGTTGCGCCGCCAATGTCGTTTACCAATTCTTCGCAGCGTTTCTGCAATTTCTCCAAATCGGGCGGACCCCATTGCTTCTCTGCGGTTCCGGGAAAAATCAGATACGTGACTTTCAGATCGCTCACCGGGCGATTGTAGGCTGTCGAAAGCGGATTGATTTCTTTCGCAATGCGCAATGACGCCTCGCCTACTTTATCGGGCGGCCCGGCGTCGCCTACGATGGCGGGATAAATTTCCGTTCCGGTAATCACCACCGCGTAATCGCCGATTTTCCCGCCTGTTGCCGGCGCGAAACCGGTTGGGATCACGATATACGGATCGGTCGTGCCGATAAGGAAACTAAATCTCTTCAGCGTGTCGACTTCCAGCCGCAACTGCGTTCGCGCATCGCGCAATTCACGTTTGCGATCCGGAGTGGTCGACTTTTGCGCAAGTTCCTCTTCCACTCGATCAAGGTGCGCTTGCGTCGCGGCCAGATACGGATTCGGCGCTTTGGTTTTCTTTGGCCAATGGAAACTCGTGGTGGCTTTGAAATTCGACGGCGCACCCATGCCGATCGGTAACCGGTCGGAATCCGAACCGTCCGCATCGACATCCATCTCGGCTTGCAAGAGCACAGCTTTGCGATGCGTTTGCGGATGCTGCAGCTGAAGCACCGTCTGACAATCGTAAAAGTTGTGACGCGAAAGGAGAAGATCGAGTCGACCAAGGTTCGCGCGCAGCGTTTTCACTTTCGCTTCATAAAGTTTCGCGAAAAATGGCGAGACCGAATCCGGCGAAATCATTGCGGTGAGACCGGGCAACAGGCGCGGCAAATCGGGATTCACTTTCGCGAGGTCGTCGATCGTTTTGTTCGGCGTCGGCACACGCGCCTTCAATGTGAGATCGATGACGTAACTTTGCGGATCGATTCGCTCGTCTGATGCGGCGGCGCCCGATGCCGTCTCAACATCGGAATGGATCGTGATGCCATTAAAGAGTCGTGGGACTTCCAGCCGGCCCGTGACCACCGGCGGCCGGCTCGGTTTCGGCGAGGGCGTGGGACGAATCGGCAAGGCCCATTCCGATTCCGGTCCTGTGAGCTGCATCAAACGCCAGCGCCAGCGTTCGAGCGAAATCCAGCGGTAACAGATCAGCCCCACCACTAGCAGAAGAAGCAGCAGCACGAAGCGCCGCAACGTGCTCAAACGAAATTTGCGCACGCAGCTTTTACTTTTTGATCCAGGTGATCAGCGCCATAACAATCCCAATCACACTCAGGATCGACATCATCCCTGCCGGCATCGCTTTGCCGGTTTGAATGAATTTCGGAACAAATTGACCGGCGAGAAGCAGCGACACCACCAAACCGATCGCCAGCCCGGCGACCAAATGGCTCGGCAGCAGAAACGCGCCAAGCAAAAGAAGCACGCCCGCGATCGATCCGGCGATAATCGATGGCACGCTGCCCTTGCTCGCGTAGCCGATAATTCCACCGACGATCGTCAGAACGCCGAAGATGATGAAATAGATTTTCGCTGCTCCGATCATGCGAGTTCTCGCATTCGTACGCCAACACGCTGCCGCTGTCCAGCCGCGGTCGTTCGTTAGGCTAAGCCGCCACCGGCTCGGCCTCGATGGAAGCGGCAGGCGGCGCGTGCGCCGGCACAAAAATATTCCACAAACAAAGAGCGATGCAGACGAGGACGATCCACGAAGCGTACGGCCGCGCTTTTTCCAGGACGTCGAGCACATGCAAAGTCTTATCCAGTTTTTTATCGACCAGGAGCACGTGCACGATCATGGCACTACTCGCGAACGAGATGAGGAAATGGAAAAGGCTGAGGCGCAGATTTACACCGAGCGCGACGGCGCTGACCACTGCGCCCCACATCAAATAGCGTTCGTGCATTTGCCCGAGGAGCGCGAACATGATCAGCCACGGCGCCGCCATCGCCATAAGCACACGCGGATCATGCCGCCGGGCATGTCGCGCTACGCCCCAGGCACACAAGGCCAGCCCGCCCAGATAAATCAGGCGCAGCGTCCATTGCAAATTCAAGGCGAGATGGAGCGAGCCGAAATCGTGCGACCAAATCGCATCCTTCAACGACCAGCCCCGATCGGCCAGCAACGACGGGATGTTGTAGCAGGAGCTAATGAAGAGATAAGGATAATGTTCACTGCCGTAGAAGAATCCGATTTGCAGCCAGGTAAAACTGCCGTCCAGAAATGCGCCGGCCAGAAAAATCGCAGAAGCCGCGATGGCGGCCCACCACGCGCCGCGATATCGAATATTCCAGAATCGCAGGAGCAAATATGCCGTTCCGCAAACGGCTGCGACCGCAAGGCCAGCCGTGAAATTTCGAACAAGCCAGGGTGCGGTTATCAACGCGGTCGTTAGGAAAAGACCTGCGAGCACACGGAGGGCGCCGGCCCATTCCTTTTGCCACATCGGCCAGAAAAGAAAGAAGGGCGTCACAAAAAGTAGCTGGCCTTTGAGCATCGCGCCGATGGCGATGAGACAGCCGCACCAAAACCATCGGCTTGTCGAAGCAGCGAGCGCGGCCCAGACGAAGAAGGGCAGGAGCCAGACATCCCATTGCGGCCAGGCGTGCGCATCGAGAATGAGCGATGGCTCGAGCCAGGCCGCCGCCGCCGCGGCCAGCGCACAAATCCATTCCCGTTCTCGCGCGGAAAATTTTCGCAGGAAACGGGAGTGCGTTGCTCCGCCTGCGCGATGCAGCCATAGCCTAACGAGTATAAATATTCCGATAGCCGAGGTCAGTTCGCAGAGAAAATTCAACCGCAGCAGCGGTTCGATGTATTCGGGCTTTCCGTCTTCCGCGCCGGGAAAATCGCGGCGCACCTGTTTCGCCCAGGCCGACATGACGAGGAGGCGCAGCGGCGGGTAATCGAGCTGATAATCGCCCTCATAAGCCTCCGCCTTTACGCGCTCGTAGAGCGTGAGGTATCCGCGCAAGAATGCCGGCCAGGAAATGTTCGCGGATTGATGAGGAGAAAGCCGTTTGGCTTGCACGAGCGTTTCGTTACCCCAATAAAAACCGTTCACGATATCGTGCTGGTAGCGAAAGTGTTTGGTCCTTCGCCAGGTCCAGAGACGCAGCTCTATTCCCCCGAAGATCAATGCGCAAACCAGCGCCGCGAAAAGGAGGCGCCGGATCGAAATTTGGCGGATGCATTGCGAGAAGAAGGATCGGAGCCGCATGAAAAGAGGAATTAAACGAGCAATAGACGCTACAACCTGCCGGTTTGTTCGAGAAGAGTTCGCACCAGGCGCATTTTTCGCCTTACCGCCCCGCTGGTCCGCAGTTCTTCCACGGTCTGCTTCATCCGCCGTGTCCAGTTCGATGAGGTAGCCATTCCCGGCGTGTTGAATCGGTCCTTCCGCGCGAGCAAGTCGGTGATCATGACGATAGCGAGCCACGAGTTACAGGAGAAAAGAGCGCGCATGCACCGCGGGTAAAAATCTTCCTCGAACTTTATTACGCCTTCTCGTGGCTCCATTGTGGCAAAGATTGCGATCTTCTCCAGCTCTCTGCGCGATTGCTCGCGCGTATCGGCAGGTTTTTCAAAGGCCTCTTCCCAAAGCAAACGCAGCGGTTTGTGATCGTGGGTCGCATAGGTCGCGACGCTTAATCGCTCGTATTCGTTCCCGGGCGTGACGCGGCCATCATAATCTTCCCATTGCGGAATCTTAAAACCGGCGATGCCTAACGAGTGTAAACTTGGCCGCACATATTTGGGAACGGTCCCGAGGTCCTCGCCCACGACGCGTGTTGCGCCCGCTTCTTCCAGAACGACACGCAAATATTCTTCGCCTTCACGTTTGTTTGCCTCGCAATTTTCCGCGGTCGAATCGTCTCGCGGCGCGAAGTGTGGCGCTTTGCCGCCGGTGCGTTGCAGCATCTCGTCCTGGGAGAGCGGAAGAAATTCCTGATTGCGCGTTGGCCGCCACGGAAAGGCATAGATGCGGTAAAACCCGAGCACGTGATCGATGCGAAAAACATGGAACAGATTGCAAATGCCGCGCACGCGCTGTCGCCACCAATCGAGATTTTTCGTGCGCATCACGTCCCAGCGGTAAAGCGGAATTCCCCAGTTCTGTCCCCACTTTTGGGTGAACTCGTCGTCCTTGAAATACGGTTCGGGAGGCGCGCCCCCGGACCAATCGAGCGCAAATTCTTCCGGCCGCGAAAAGACATCCGCACTGTAGTAGCTGACGCCAAAAGGAACATCGCCCATGAGCGCGACCCCGCGTTCTTCGGCATGGCGTTTCGCCGCGGACCATTGCTCGTGGGCGATCCATTGCACGTAGCGAAAAAAACGCATACGCGTTTCAAATTGGCTTCGCCTCGATGGCCCGAGCGTCTGCACCCAGGTGCGCGCCGCGCCTAACGAGCGGTGTTGCTCGCGCCATCGATCCCACGTTTCGCGTTCGCCATTCTTTTCCATGAGCGCACGAAAGAGCGCGTAATCATCAAGCCAGGCCGCTTGTTCGCGGCAAAAGTCAGCAAACGCGTGCGCCGACGTTTGGTCGTTCAACGTGCGTTCTTGAAAATGCGCGAACGCTTTTTCCATCAGTGCGCTCTTCAATTTGCGCACGCCTCTGTAGTTCACCTTGCTACGGCGTAGTTTTGGCAGTCCACCGTCGCGAGCACTGATTCGAAATCTTCCGCCGTCAGATCTTCCGGAGAGCCCGGCGCGAGATACAACGTCGTCGGTTCAATCGCGACCGAGCTGATTGCATTGTAGGGGCTGTTATCGCGCCCGGTTTCGTTGATCGGCAGGAGTTGAACGAGTTTGAACCCGGCGTCCGCCGCCCAATCGATGAATTGTCTCAAACTTTCGACATCACCGATCCCCAGGTCATCATCTGTTCTTAACGCAAAGAGCGGCGCGAGGATTCCGGCGATGCGGTTTTCCGATGAGAGATTCATTCCTCGCAAGTTGTCGAATTAAAGAAAGACGCACAGCCGTTTGTCATGTCGAGCGAAGTCGAGACATCTCTCATTGTTCTCCAGGGTTTCATGTAATGAGAGATTCCTCGACTTCGCTTCGCTCCGCTCGGAATGACAATGGTTACGCGCGCCGCACCTGCCAGTCTTCGACAAGGTTCGTCGGAATTTCCTTCAAAAAACGTGAGGCATCTTGTCATGTCGAGCGAAGTCGAGACATCTCTCATTGTTCTCCAGGGTTTCATGCAGTGAGAGATTCCTCGACTTCACTTCGCTCCGCTCGGAATGACAATGGTTACGCGCGCCGCACCTGCCAGTCTTCGACCAAGTTCGTCGGAATCTCTTTTAGAAAACGCGAAGGTCGCTGAAAAACTTCGCCGTAGCCGGCATTTAAACGCATGTGAGGATAAGTAAGATAAAGTTCATCGCGCGCCCGAGTAACCGCTACGTAAAAAAGCCGGCGCTCCTCCTCAATCGCATCGCGCGTCTCTAGCGAGCGTGAGCTGGGAAACATTCCGTCAGTCAGCCAGATGACGAAGACAGTGTGATATTCGAGGCCTTTCGCCTGGTGAACGGACGAGAGGTTCACCGCTTCCTGATCGGCGGTTTGATTCGGCGCCGCTTCCGCGTCCACGTTGCTGATGAGCGCGAGCTGCGAAAGAAATTCGCCGGCGTCTTTGAATTGCCGCGCGAAAGCTGCGAGCTGATTCAAATCTTCACGACGCAGTTCGTAATTCGTGAAATTCGCTTTCGCGTAATCGTCGTAGATCGCCTCCACGACCGACGTGATCATTTCCGATGGCGGATTCGGTTGACCGTTCGGCGCTATTTCATCGAACGTGTGCGCGAGTTGCTCCCACGATTTTTTTGACTTCGCGGTAACCGGCATTGCGAGGAAGCGTTCCTTCCACGACGCAATGTCGCCGCGTTCATTCAACGAATTTTCCCAAGTCCGCCACAAATTATCGGCGCTCTTGTTCCCAATGCCGGGCAACAATTTCACCATGCGCTTGAACGCAACTTCGTCGCGGGGATTAACAACCAGACGAATGAAGGCGGCGACGTCTTTGATGTGCGCCTGCTCGAAAAACCGAATGCCGCTCGTGATCTGATACGGAATGCCGCGGCGCGAAAGTTCAAGCTGCAATTCCACCGCGTGAAAATGCGAGCGGTATAAAACTGCCACTTCGTTCAGGTCCACATTTTCGTCGCGCAGCTCCAGAATTCGTTGCGCCACAAATCGCGCTTGTTCGCTGCTGTCATTCAGCGCCACGAGCGCCGGTCTGGTCGAATGCGAATCCCGCGTCGCGCTCAATTGCTTGCGAAACTGCTGCACGTTTGCCGCGATCGCTGCATTCGCGACGCGCAGAATTTCCGGCACGCTGCGGTAGTTCAATTCGATCTTGAACACCTGCGCGTTTGGATATCGCTTCGGGAATTCGAGGATGTTTTTGAAGTTCGCGCCGCGCCAGGAGTAGATCGATTGCGCGTCATCGCCAACGACCATGACGTTCTTGTGCTCCGCCGCGAGCGTGTCGATGAAGTCCGCCTGGATCTTGTTCGTGTCCTGGTATTCGTCGACGAGGATGAATTTAAATTGCCGCCGATAAAACGCCGCGATCTCTTCGTCCTCGAGCAACATGCGCAGTGTTTTCTCGAGCAGATCGTCGAAGTCCATCGAGTTCGTCGATTTCTTCTTCTTTTCGTAGCGCCCGTGCACATCTTTGATTTGCTCGAGCGAGCGGCAGGAAATAAGGAAACTTTTCCGCGAGCAGTTCCTCCATCGGCTTCTCGGTGTTAACGACGAAACTGAAAATGTCGGCAAGCACGTCGCCTTTCGGAAAGCGGATCTCCTTCGGATCGATTCCAGCCGATGCGATTACAGCGTTAATCAAATCCTTCTGATCTTCGCGATCCATGATCGTGAATCCGCTCGAGTAACCGAGCGCGCGGCCGTGCCGTCGCAGCATGCGATTTCCGATCGAGTGAAACGTGCCGCCCCAAAGTCCGCTTGCATCGACTGGCAGGAGATTCGCCACCCGATCGAGCATCTGGCGCGCGGCCTTGTTCGTGAACGTAAGTAGCAGAATGTTGCGTGGATCGATTCCGTTCTCGAGCAGGTAGGCAACGCGGTAGGTGAGTGTGCGTGTTTTACCGCTGCCCGCTCCCGCAATCACGAGGAGTGGACCCGGCGAAGCCGTCACGGCGGCGAGCTGCTGTTCGTTCAGCTCCGCTGCGTAATCGATATTGATCGAAGTCGCGGACGGACTGCGCTCCAGGGTGTACTCGCGGGACATGGTCGGCTACGCTCCGGTCGCTAGGTTGTGCCTTCAACCGCAATTTTTGAGGTAGGGGCGGTTCACCGAACCGCCCGCGGGCGATTGGGTCAATCGCCCCTACCTGTTAATGCGAAAATGGAAATTGATTGAAAATTGCGGCCCGCCATTCATGATGCCGTATCTTCGCCCGGTTCACATTTTTCCTTTGCGTATTGCTCTGCGGAACGAACTGGCTTCGCGCGGCGGGCGACGACGTTTCGCAGCTGCGGAGGCAGCTTTCCGCTGCGGAAGCGGCGGATGATAAACCTTCAGTCATCGAGCTGAGTCGGCGCATTGTCGCCATTGCGCCTAACGACATTGAGGCATGGGAAAGTCGAGCGCGCACACTGGAAGAAATCGAAGACTTCGATCGTCTCGCGGAAACGCTCGATGCCTGGGAAAAGGCGATGAAGAAACCGCCGGCCGCGATTGAAGATTTCCGCGGCGATTTGTGCGCGCATCAAAAAGATTACAAAGACGCGGAGCGACATTATCTCGCATTCATTGCGCGGAAACCCTCGCGCTGAAGATGCCGCCGACATGTACGACAAACTCGCTGAATGTTTGCGTCGAACAAGGGCGCTGGACGGACAACGCTGCATATCGAAGCAAGGCGATCGCGGCGAAAGATTCGCCGGCGCGCCGCGTCAATTATGCTCAGGCGCTTCTGCGTTTGCACAAATGGGACACGGCTTATGCCGAGATGGCAAAGGCAAATAAGCTCGAACCCGATGGCGCGGAAGTGAAAGAATGGCTGCCGCAATTCGAGCGATTGCAGGATTATCTGTCGCAAATCAAAAAGGTTGAAGCGCGAATCGCAAAGTCGCCTAACGACTTTGCTCTTCTGCTCGATCGCGCGCATTTGTTCACGCTCGCGCAACGTCCGCTTCTCGCGCTCGATGATTGCGAAAAAGTTTTGAAGCAACAACCGAACTCGATGCGTGCGCGTATCCAGACGGCGGA
This sequence comes from uncultured Verrucomicrobiae bacterium, assembly GCA_963803315.1. Lineage (GTDB taxonomy): Bacteria > Verrucomicrobiota > Verrucomicrobiia > Chthoniobacterales > UBA10450 > JBBQFI01. Next base: position 13,387 of record CAWDLY010000016.1, read on the forward strand.
AGCGTTGCTCGATCTGAAGCGGCCGGATGACGCGGCGAAATTGCAGGTGGGCAAAGATCTCGTGCGTGGGCAAAACGGCCACGTGAGCGATCAGTCGTTAAGTGAACTGGCGACTGAAGATTCGCGCCTTTCCCAATATCCATCCGATGCGCAGGCATTGGCTGTGCGCTCCCAAACACTGCGGCAACTCAATCAATTCACGCTCGCCCTCGAGGCGGCGCGAGCGGCTCTCGCTCTCGATGAGAAATCCGAGACTGCGCATTTTGAAATGGCGCACGATCTCGATGGCTTGGGCCAGGCAGCCGAGGCTCTCAATCATGCGATCAAGGCAACGGAGTTGGCTCCGAAGAACGCGGTAATGTGGTATTACCGCGGTATTCTCGAAGCACAGCGCGCAAAGTTTTCGGCCGCGATCGAATCGCAGACACGCTCGCTCGCGATTCGCGAGTCGCCGGTTGCGCTCAAGGCGCGCGAAGAGTCCGCACGCCGCATCGGAAAGATCGAACAGGCCGATGCCGATTTGCGGCGCGCGCGCGAACTGGAGCCGAGTCAACCGTGAACGGCCCGCGGTTTTCTGGGGAGCGCACGCGACTCGCGTGCTGGCGACGGCGACCCGCCGTCGCGAACTTTATTAGCGCGGAAAAGAAGCCGCTCGGCGAGTCGCCGAGCGGGGCACGCGAGTCGCGTGCGCTCCCCAGAGTGAGACGCGCGGCGCTACTTCTGATTTTCACCTTCGTTAGTCTCGCGTGCGTAACCGGCCAGGAAGATGAAGAATCCTCGAACACAAAACCGGATGCAGGCGGCGTCGTCATCGAGCCGAGCCAGGGCAACATCACGCCGGGCGACGAAATTACGATCACATTTCCGACCGCAATGGTGCCGGCGGATCGCATCGACGTCGCAGATCAGACGCCGCCCTTCGCCAGCGATCCGAAAATCGAGGGCACGTTTCTTTGGAAAAGTCAGACCGAAGGAGTGTTCGCTGTGCGCGGCGTTGTGCCGGGCGCACATCACCGGCTGACGCTGATTCCGAAACTCGCGGACGCCGCTGGAAAACCAATCAACGCGCCCGGGTGGAGCGCAGAATTTCGCGCACCGGCATTTTCGCTCTCGACTGATTTTGAAAAACGCGAACACCTGAGCGCGCAGCCGCAGATCGGTCTCGATGCCACTTACGATGTGAAGCTGACTGAGGTCGCCGAGCACGTTTATTTTCAGGATCGCGATTCGCAGGCGCGATTTCCGGTCGAAGTGATTCAATCGAGCGACGAAAAAGTGACCGATCCGCCGATCGGCAGATCGTTTCGCGTGACGCCGCGCGCGCCGTTGCCGGTTGGTCGCACCTACGATCTTGTCGTGAATGGATTGGTGGACGCGAAGAGCCGCCGTCCTTTGCAATATCTGAAAGTTTTTCCGGCAGGTAAAACCGAGCCGCTCAAGGTCGACTGGGTCGGCGCGTTCAATCATCCGCTCGATGAACCTGCGATCCGCATCAAATTTACCGACAGCCTCGATCCTGCGGAGACGACGCCAGCAAAAATTCGAATCGAGCCCGCTATTCCGGAAATGCAGCTTCTGGCGAGCGACGACCAGGTAGTGGTAAAGGGAAAATTCGATCTGGCCAAACGCTACAGCATCACGATTTCGCCCGATCTCAAAGGCGACCGAGGTTACGGCCTAACGAGTGAATCGCATTGGTTTGCAACGTTTCATCCGAAGGAAGCAGCGATCGTTTTTCCGGGCTCGCAGTTTTTCATGCGTGCGCGCCAGGATCTGCGGTTTTCTTTTTTTCAGATCAACGCGCCGGCGGTGACGTGGAAACTCGCGCAGATTCCGATGGAGAAGCTGGGGCCGGTCACAGCGCGGGTGCGCGAATTTGAAAAAAACGCGACCGACCCAATCACTGGAAAAGACGTGATCGATCCGCGCACCGGGTTTGCAAAAGAATTTCAAACCGAGTTGCTAGTCGATGCGTTCGGTCTGCCCGTCGTGGGCAGCGGTAAGTTTGAGGCGACTAGCGGCGATGCGAGCGTGAAACGCGACGTCCATTGCCCCGCGCCAAAAAACGCAAGCTTCAGTGGCGCCTATCTTTTGGAAGCGAGCGCCCGTCTCAGTGACGGCCGCATCATCGGAAATCGCTCGATCGTTTGCAGCAGCGATTTCATTCTCACGCAAAAACGCTTGCCGGCGAGCGTTGTCTTGCGCGTCGCGAAAATGTCGGATGCTAAACCGGCCGCGGGCGTGACCGTGCGCGCGGTCACAAGCACAAACGTTGAGCTCGCGCGCGCGGTGACGGATCAGCAAGGGCTCGCGACATTTCTGCGCGACAAACTCTTTCCGAAGAAAAGCGACAACGTTCATCTTTTCATTGCGGATACATCGCAAGGTCCGGCGTTGCAGTTTGCAAACGGGCAAACTTACTCCTCGCCGAACGATGACGTCGGCCTAACGAGAAAACCGCACGCCGAAATCATCACGGACCGCAATCTCTATCGGCCGGGTCAGTTGGTAAAGATGAAGGGAATGATGCGCATTCCGACTGCGAACGGCATCGCCATTCCAGCGCAGACCGATGTGCGTTGGCGCGTGATCGAAGGCTATGGCGATCGCGTTGTCGGCGAAGGGGCCGCCACTTTGTCGCCATACGGCGGATGGGAAGCGGAGTGGAATATTCCGGAGAAAATAAAGCTCGGTAGTTATGAAATCAGAGCTGCACTCGGCGGGGAAAACTACGACGGCACGACGTTCGTTCGCGTGGAGGAATATCGCGTCCCGATTTTCTCCGTGATGGTGGAAGCGAAATCGGAAGTCGGCGAGACCGCGCACGCGCACGTTTCGTCGGCATATTTTCACGGAGCGCCAAATGTTGCGGCGCGTGTGCATTGGAAGGCGACGTGGACGGCAATGGCGGAATACGGGAACGAGGAACAAAATTACAAGAAGCGATTCAACGGTTACGCCCAGCTCGGTCCGCATTTCGATTCGGATGGCGAAGAACTAAAGGCGATCGAAGGCGACGCGAAGCTGGACGAGCATGGCTTTGCCGACCTGGCCTGCGTATCGCCGTTCAAAGACAATCCCGCGATTGGACGTGCCGACGTGATCTGGCGCGCGGATATCACTTCGCTCGATGGCCAAACAATCACGGGCGGAGACGCCGGCAAAATTTTCGCGACGCAATCGCGGCTTGGAATAAAAGTGACGGAGCGCTCGGAAAAACCGCGAGGCGTTGATGTCAGCATCGACGCTGTGGATAAGGATGACGCGAAAGTCAGTCGGCGTCGCGGTGCGGGCCGACCTGTTTCACGTCACGACGAAAACGGTGAAGGAACAGCTCGCGCCGTTCGTTTACCGTTACCGGAACACCGATCAATTCGCAAAGATCGCATCAAAAGAAACGAAGACGCCGGCTGAGTTTAATTTTCCGGTTGCAGCAACCGGTCGCTACGTTGTCGCCGCGACGGCTTCGAACTCGAAGCCTCCGATCGTGAGCGATGAAGCGACCGTTTCCGGCGAGGAACCGGCGGAATTGCCGGTGCAAAACGAAACGAGTTTTAAAATCGAGCACGCGCCCGGCCCATTCATGCCGGGCGAGAAAGCGGCGTTGTCGATTCAGGCGCCCTTCGGTGGAATGGCCTGGGTGTCGGTCGAGACGGATCAGATTCTCGATACGCTGCTCGTGCCGTTGTCGGGAAACGCCGGACGCATCGAGCTGCCGATTAAAAAGGAATACGCGCCCAACGCGACGGTGTCGATTTATCTCGTTAGGCCGGGCGGCGAAAAATCTTTGCCGCTGGAAAGATTCGCTACTTCGGAAATTCAAGTGCGCCGGCCGGATCGCGAACTGAAAATCGAACCGCATCTTGCCAGCGTTTCGGTGAAACCGGGTGAGACTGTTCGCGGCGATGTGCGCGTAACATCCGAAGGCAAGCCGGTTGGCGATGCCGATCTCGCGGTCTTCGCCGTCGACGAGGCCGTTTTGAAACTTGGCGACTGGCAATTGCCGCACATTCTCGACAATTTTTATCCGCGAAATCCTTTCTCGGTTCGCAATTATCAATCGCTCGAGGATTACATCGAAGAAATTACCGAACGGAGCCTGACGCAAAAGGGTTTCACGATCGGCGACGGCGGCGAAGAAGCGATGCCGAACGTCACGAATGTGCGAAAGGAATTTCGCACGCTCGCGTTCTGGCAGGGCAGTTTGCAGACGGACGCGGGCGGAAAGGCATCGTTCGATTTCGCGGCACCGGATAATCTGACGACCTATCGCATCGTTGCCGTCGGGCAAACGAAAGGCGAATCAATTTGGCGGCGATGCGAGCGCGACGGTAAAAGTTTCGAAGCCGCTGCTCATCAATGCGGCATTGCCGCGATTCTTGCGCGACGGCGATGAAGTCGAATTGCGCGCCGTGGTGCAGGAGGACTTCGCCGATTCAGAAGAAATTACGGCGCGTTGTGTGACAGATGCCAACTGCAAACTGCTCGTGGCCGATCGCGCGACGCAGAAAACGACGCGGAATGCGCCGACCGTTTTTCGATTTAGGGCAAAGGTTGCAGATCGCGAACTGACGCCGACGAAAATTCATTTCGAAGCGGTCGCGAAATCGGATTCGAAGATGTCGGATGCGATCGAGATCACGTTGCCGGTGCAACCGCCGACGGTTGTGCGCAAGGAAAGTGTGGCCGGTCCGTTCACCGGTCCGCGAGTTCGATGCGCAGAAAGTGATGCCGGAAAATTGGAAACGCGGGCGCGGAAAATTCAACGCCACCGTTTCGACTTCACCGTGGCTGCCGAAAATCGCAGGCGTGCCGGTTATTCTCGATTATCCGCACGGCTGTTTCGAGCAGATATCGACGAAACTTCTCGGCTACAGTTTTCTCGCGAACCTCATCGCGTATCTGCCCGAGATCGATGCGCGCGACGCGGAATATCGAGAAATGCTCGAGCGCGGCATGAAGCAATTTAACGACTCATTGCTCGCCGATGGAATGCTGCCGTATTGGCCGGGCGGCGATACCGGAAATCTTTTTGTGACGTGTCAGGCGTTTTGGGCGGTGAACGAATCGGTCAACGCCGGCTTCCAGGCGCCCGAAGGATTGCGCGACAAACTCGCGGGCGCGCTCAAGAAAATCGTGAACGGACAGGCGGCAAGCAATTCTTTCGAAAAGTGTTTCGCGCTCTTCGTCCTCACGCAATACGAGCGCGACGATGATTTCCAATCGGTCGCGCACGAACTTTATCTGCGCCGCAACGAAGCAGGCGATGAAGGTCGCGCGCTGCTCGCGATTGCGCTGCATCGACTGAACATCATGGCGCGCGAAAAGGAACAATTGCTGCGCGAACTCGACGCGCCGATCAAGGAACGCGCATTCGATCCGCGGACTTTAAGTTCGACAACGCGCGCGGAAGCGATCTGCGCGGTGGCGTTCGACACGATCGCGCCAAAAATCTGGACAGCGCAGAAAAAACAGCGTGTGCGCGATCGGATGCTGGCGCTGATGGATTCGTCCGCGGCGCTTTCGACGCAGGAGAATCTTTGGCTGCTACTCGAGTTCAAATCGATGATCGGCGCGGAGAACGCCCCGGCGCTGAACATTGCGGAACCAAAAGGGGTTGCTTCGAAGAATGGGCGATCGGCAGCGTGGATCGATCGAAAGATGAGCGACGATCTTGTCGTGAAAGGTCTGAACAAAGGCGCGCTGAATTTTTTGCTGCAAGCCGAGTATTCGACGGATGAGGTCGAGACCGATCGAGTCGATCGTGGATTTCGTGTCGAACGCGTCGTGAAGAATATGACCGATGCGAAGCGCATGGGCACGACCGCGGCGCCGTTCAAACTCGGCGATCAAATTCTCGTCACTTACCGGATGAGCACGCGCAAGGTGCAAAACTATGTCGCGCTCGAAGATGCTTTGCCCGCCGGTCTTGAAACCGTGAATCCGAATCTCGCGATGATCGGCAAGTTTTTCGAACTGCCGCCGGCGGACGAACACGATCACACGCTGTTCCTTTCGTATTCCGAAATGCGCGATCGTTCGACCTTGCTTTACTTCGATACGTTTCAACCAGGATCGGGAACGTATTCCGTGCTCGCGCGCGCGACCGCTGCTGGAACATTCCGCTGGCCCGCGACGCAGGTTGTGCCGATGTACGACAGTCGTTTCTCCGGTCTTTCGCCTTCGAGTTTATGCGTGGTGTCCGGAGAGTGATTCTGGGGAGCGCACGCGTTCCGCGTGCCTGGTTTCGGCGTCTCGCCGAAACGAACTTTTTCTTTGCTCACATTCGAGAAAAGACGCCACGGAAAGGGAAGTGCACGAGCGCGGGACGCGCTCGCCTGGCACGCGGAACGCGTGCGCTCCCCAGAGCTGCGCTTTCGCGCGTTGTGGTTCTCTCCAGCGTCTGCTTGTTCATCCTGGTGCTTGTCATTTGGTGGCTTCCTCTGCCTAACGAGTTAGACAGACCCGCTCTCGGCACTCTCACGCTTTTAGATTCGCGCGGGCGCGAGATTGCGGAACTGGCTTCGCCCGAAGCGCGCGCACAGTTACCGCGTCGACTTGATGAAATCGGAAAGTGGCTTCCGCGCGTGACGATCGCGCTGGAGGACCATCGCTTTTACAAACATCACGGTGTCGATTGGCGAGCGACCGCGGCTGCGCTTGCGCGCAACCTGAAAGCCGGCTCGAATCATTTCGGGCGGGTCAACTATCACGCAGCAGCTCGTGAAGATTGCGACTGGTCGGCAGCGCCGCAGTTGGATCGGTAAAATTTACGAGACGATCTGCGCATGGAAACTCGAGCGTCGCTGGAGCAAGGAGCAAATCCTTGCCGAATATTTGAACCGCAGCAGTTACGGAAATCGCCGGCTCGGACCGGAAGCGGCAGCCCGCGCTTACTTTGGGAAACCGGCGCGCGACCTTACTCTTTCCGAATCGATATTTCTCGCGGGCCTGCCGCAAGCGCCGACGCGTTTTAATCCATGGAAACATTCGGAACGCGCAAAACAAAAATACGAGAGATCGCTCGAGCGATTGGCGCGGTTGAACATGATTACGGACGAGGAGCAGAGAATCCTGCAAAACTCGCCGCCAACAGTCGCGCGTTTTGATCCGCCGCATCTCGCGCCGCATTTCGTCGATGCGGTCGTGGCGCAAAATCCTAAACTGCGCGGCCCGGTTCGCACATCGCTCGATCTCGATCTGCAACGGCAAGCCGAGCAGCTTCTGCAATCGCATCTCGCAGCGCTGAATCGTTACGACATCACGGAAGCGGCTATGGTGATTGTCGAAAACGAAACCGGCGCCGTGCGTGCGATGGTCGGTTCCTCGGATTACGCGAAAAATCAGATCAACGGCACGATGCGCGCGCGCAGTTGCGGTTCGACGCTGAAGCCGTTCGTTTATCTCAACGCCATCGATCATCGCGTGCTGACGGCTGCGAGTTTGCTGCCAGACACGCCGGACGCGATTCGCGATGAATATGCCGATTACGATCCGCAAAATTTCAATCATCGTTATCTCGGGCCGGTGCGTTTGCGTGAGGCGCTTGGGTGTTCGCTGAATGTTCCCGCCGTCTTCACGCTCAGTCAGCTCGGCGCACGCCGGGCCTTTTACGAATTGCAGAAATGGGGCTTTCGATTTCCGCGCGAGCTGAGCGATTACGGCGCCGGTTTTATTTTAGGCAACGCCGAAATCCGCCTGGTCGATCTGGCCGGTGCGTATGCGGGCCTTGCGCGCAATGGAATTGCGATGCGCGCGAAGTTCCTTACGGCGGAACATCAGCCGATGACGCGAATCGCCTCAACCGAGGCAACGCAAATCATCAATGACATTCTGTGCGACAACGATGCGCGACAAAAAAGTTTCGGCGTCCATTCACCGCTCGCATTTGATGAACGAATTGCCGTGAAAACGGGAACGAGCAGCGGATTTCGCGACGCGTGGACAGTTGGCTTTAACAAGGAACACACCGTTGCAGTGTGGGCGGGAAATTTCGATGGCCGGCCGATGCGCGACACATTCGCGGTGAGATCGGCCACGCCACTGTGGGCGGCGATGATGCACGAACTGCTGCGTCGCGATCATCCGCTCGACCCGCCGGAAAAGAATGAACGGCTCGTTCGCCGTGAAGTTTGTTCGGAAACGGGATTATTGCCGTCGGCTCATTCGACCGGAAAAATAACCGAACTTTTCCTGCCGGGAACCGAACCGAAGGAAAGTTCGGAAGGCTGGTTTTCAGAAGACGGGCGCCTGCAGTTGCCTAACGAGTATGCGAGTTGGTGCGCGAGCGGCAATAACACGCACAATGCGCAGGTTCGCTCGACAGCGCGGATAACGAATCCGGTGGCGAATGCGCATTATGAAATCGACCCCGTCTTGCCGCGATCGCAGCAGATGATCGAATTGACGGCGACGCTGGGGAACGATGCGAAATGGTTTGTAAACGGTGCGCCGCAATTGCCGCAAGCCAATGGACGTTTTTTCTGGCAGCTCACGCCCGGCGAATGGAGACTGCGCGCAGTCAGCTCACGCGGAGCGGCTGAAGAAATAATTTTCGTCGAATAAATCGTGCAAAACAAAAAGCCACCAAGGAGCGGCGCTTTCCAGAGCGCCGGAATGCTAGTCGGCGACTGGGAAGTCGCCGCTCCTTGATGGCTTCTCTTTCAACTCATGGCAGAAGAAATTCCAGCAATCGGCATCATCGGCGGAAGCGGTCTCTATCAGATGGAAGGCGTGACCGATCCTTCCGAGCAGAAGATCGAAACGCCGTTTGGCTCGCCCTCGGACGCGATCATTGGCGGAAAATTATCCGGCCGGCAGGTTTACTTTTTGCCGCGGCATGGACGCGGCCATCGGATTTTGCCGCACGAATTGAATCATCGCGCGAACATTTATGCTCTGCGCTTTCTCAACGTGCGCTGGATCATTTGCGTAACGGCGGTTGGCAGCTTGCAGGAAAAATATGCGCCGCGCGATGTGTTGTTGCCGTCACAGTTTTACGATCGGACGAGCAATCGAAGTGCGCACACATTTTTCGGTGAAGGGATTGCCGCGCATATCAGTTTCGCGGAGCCGATCAGCACCAGCTTGCGCAATTTGCTCGCGGAATCGGCGCGCGAATTGAAAGTGAAAGTTCATAACGGCGGCACGTATGTGAACATGGATGGCCCGGCGTTTTCGACACGCGCGGAATCGGAACTCAATCGTCGCAACGGTTTCGATGTAATTGGAATGACGAACTTGCCGGAAGCGAAGCTCGCGCGCGAGGCCGAGATCGCGCTCGCGAGCATGGCGATGATTACCGATTACGATTGCTGGAAAGTCGAAGAGGAACCGGTTTCAGCGGAAGCGGTGTTCGGACATCTGGTCGCGAATGCGGAGACCGCGAAGAAAATTCTCGGTCAGGTCATTCCAAGGATTCCGGCCGAGCCGAATTGGCCGGAACATCGCGCGCTGGATTCCGCGCTGGTGACAGATCCAACGCTTTGGCCGCAGGAGACTACACGCAAGCTCGGCCCCATCCTCGATAGGTTTGTAACGGTAGCCTCAAGCTGAGCAATCAAGGAGCGGCGCTCTCCAGAGCGCCGATTACCCAATTTTCCGGCGACTGGGAAGTCGCCGCTCCTTGATTGCTTGGGTGTAAGCCTTGCTTTTGGGGTATTTTTCGCAGTTTTGAGTCGCGGAAAGGGCTTAGCAAAAAACGTACTTGCCTTTAAAACCTCCAATATGGTAATTATAAAGAACGTCGGCGGAGACCGTCTTCTGCCCTCGTAAACCGAGTCAAAAACATGATCATCAAAATCGCCACTTGCCTGCTTGCGGTCGGATTTTTTACCAGTTGCGCTTCCACCCAGGTGACCAAAACCGGCACCCTCGAAGAGCGGATGAAGCAGCAAAACGCCAGCGCCTATGCCTTGGTGGAACCGGCGCCTCCAGCTGAGGGACCTGAAGATGTCCCGGCCGAAGCGCCTTCAGACGTGCATCGCAACCCGGCCCTGGTGCCTTCGCCGCTGCTTCGCGCCTCTGCGGCGTCGGGTAGTCCATAGCAGCAAATCAATTTGTCGCCAGGCGCGACAACGCTTCACAAAGCGCGCTGATTTGCGCATCATCGTGATCCGCCGTCACGGTGATGCGCAGGCGCGCTGAGCCTTTCGCGATGGCGGGATAACGAATCGCGGGCACAAGAAAATGTTCGGCGCGCAGGCTGCGCGACAGATTGAGCGCGGCTTGTTCCTCGCCGACAACCCAGGGATGAATGGCGCTGCCGTTGTCCGATTTGTTAGGTAACAAACGGGGCGCTGCGGGAAGAGCCTGGCGCAACAGCTCGATGCGACTCCAGAGTAACTGTCGTCGTTGTTCGCCTTCGTCCGAAGCAACAAACTCAACGGCAGCTGATGCTGCGGCCGCGAGCGCTGGTGGCGGCGCGGTCGTGAAAATGAAAGAACGCGCCCGATTCACCAGCCATTCGATGAGACTGTGCGACCCGCAAATGTAGCCGCCGCTGGCGCCTAGCGCTTTGCTCAATGTTCCCATGTGGACATCAACGTCGCGCGTGAGCTGCATCTCGGCGGCCAGGCCGCGCCCGTTCGTGCCGATCACGCCGATGGCGTGGGCTTCATCAAGTAGAAGCAAAGCGCCGAAGCGGTTCTTGAGTTCGACGAGTTCCCGTAAGCGCGCCCGATCGCCGTCCATGGAAAAAACCGATTCGGTCACAATGAGAATGCGACCATCCGGATGTTCGCGACGCGCCCAATCGAGATGGCTCTCCAGTTTGCCGAGATGATTGTGCGGAAAAGCGCGTAACGTCGCGCCGCTCAACTTCGCGCCATCGATAAGCGACGCGTGAGAAAGCTTGTCGAGGATTACAACGTCGTTTTTCCCGACAATTGCCGGAATCGTTCCGAGGGCGGCGGCGTAACCGCTGCTAAAACAGAGCGCGCCTGGAACTCCTTTCCATTTTGCGAGCGCAGTTTCGAGTCGGACGTGCGGCGATTGCGTGCCGCTGACCAATCGTGAAGCGCCGGCGCCGACGCCAAATTCTGCGATCGCTTCCATTGCCGCTTCGCGCAGACGCGGATCGTTTGCCAGTCCGAGGTAATCGTTCGAGGAAAAATTGACGAGCCGTTCTCCAACGACTTCCACTTCCGCGCCCTGCGCGCTCCCGATCTCGCGCCATTTTCGCTGCAGAGATCTCGCGTGCAGCGTTTGCAGTTGCTCTTGAAAAAGATCGGGCATCAGGCTCGTTAGGCGATTACATCCATAGCGCCCAGGAAAGCAGCGCGGATGCGTCCTTCCACACGCCCAATTTTCCGTCGCCGAGCACGACGACGATGACATCCCGGCCGGGACGAGTGCCGCTCGCGATCAAACAGTGGCCGGCGGCCTCGGTATAACCGGTCTTCATCCCGTTGCAATACGGGAGGCGTTTCAGAACCTTATTGGTGTTTTCCAGCTCGCGCGTCCGGCCGTTGGCATAACGAAAGACAAGCTGCGGCAAGCAAACTATGGAACGGATTGTAGGATTCTTGTATGCCGCGCGCGCGATAATCGAGAGATCGCGCGCGGTCGAATACTGACCCTGGCAACGGCAGCCCGTTGGGATTCAGAAAATGCGAATGCGTTGCGCCCAGCTGCCATGCTTTGCGATTCATCACATCGGCAAATGCTTCGATGCTGCCGGAATGATCGCGCGCGAGACAACGCGCCACGTCGTTAGGGCTTTTCACCAGCAGCGCGCGCAGCAGGTCGATGCGCTGATAGACTTCGCCGCCTTTGATGTTCAGCTTTACAGGCTCCGCGTCGGTATCAGAAGGAGCGACCACGACCTTTTGATCGAGAAAGCCGCGTTCGGCGATGATCAGCGCGGTAAGAAGTTTTTGCGTGCTGGCCGCGGCCCGCTGTTGATCCGCGTTTTTTTCGTACAATACATCGCCGGTGCGCGCATCGACGACCAGAACGGACTTGGCGCGTGTCGTGGGAGCTTCCGCAAGGGCGAGGGCCGGGTTGCTGAAAAGGATGGTCAGCAATGCCGCGAGTTTTAGCATTTGGCTCATGGACAAATCTTAGAACAAATGACGATGACTTTGTTGAATCATTATTCGCGGCCGTGTTGGATCAGTTCGATCTCGTAACCTTCCGGCGCGTCGATAAACGCGATCGCCCCGCCATTGCCATGTTCGTGCGGACCGTCCGAAAGCGGATAACCTTTCGCTTTCGCGTGCTCGGCGAATTTCTTCATGTCGTCGACCTCGAACGCCAGATGCGTCAGATCAGGGCCCACAACGACCGGTCCGCTTTCGTCGAATTTACAGATCTCGATTTCCTCCTCGCTGCCGGGCGCCTTGAAGAACACCAGTTGCGAGCCGCGACCAGAAGTGTGCCGCCGCGTTTCTTCCAGGCCGAGCACATCGCGGTAAAAGTCGACCGTCTTCTCCAAATCCTTCACGCGATAGCGCGTGTGCAAAAGTTTCTTCACCATGGCTAATTACTTGGCGCGGCTTCGGCGCAAATTCAAACGGCACTTGTCGCGGCGGTCTACGACCGTCGCACCATTCTGGCAACATGTCGCAGTCCAAGAAATAATGCGACGGTCAGAAACCGCCGCGACAGCTGAATCATCTAGAGCGAAGGCGCGAGTTGTGGTTGGTTAGGCGCGTGAAACTTGTCATCGCAGCCACAGGCGCCAGCGGCACGATCTATTTGCGACGATTGCTCGAGCAGATCGATTGCAGCGCGAACGAAGTGCATCTCGTCATGAGTGCGCATGCGAAACAAGTGGCGGCTCAGGAAATGGATGGCTTCAAAGCGCCGGAGGGGATTTTGCAGCATGCCGAAAATGATCTGAACGTTCCGTTTGTCAGCGGCTCCGCGAAATTCGACGCCATGGTCGTAGTGCCTTGTTCAATGGCGACGCTCGGCCGCATTGCCGCTGGCACCAGCGACAGCGCACTGCTGCGCGCGGCCGATGTTTTCTTGAAGGAGCGCCGCAAACTTGTTCTCGTCCCGCGCGAAACGCCGTGGAATCTGATTCACGCGCGCAATGTCGTCACGCTTCTGGAAGCGGGTGCGGTGATTCTGCCGGCGATTCCGTCATTCTACAGTCGTCCGACATCACTAAACGACGTTGTCGATACCGTCGTCTGGCGCATTCTCGATCAAATCGGCTTGCCGAGTGCGCGTGCCTATCGTTGGGCGGATGAAAAAAATCCGCGCGCAAAAAATTGAAAATCGAAGGCTGGCGCGCGCGATGGCTCGTGGCAATCGCATACCGCGTATTAAAAATCTGGTCGAGCACGCTGCGTTACGAATTGGAAGATCGCGGCGATTTCGTAAATCGAACAATGGAACGCCGCTGCATCGCTTCGCTCTGGCACAACCGGCTTCTGCTCATCTGCATCGCGCTCAAGAAATTCGTTCCGCACCGACCCGGCGCCGGTTTGATCAGCGCGAGCCACGACGGCGATCTGATTGCAGCGTTGACCGAACGTCTCGGATTCAAGGTCGTGCGCGGATCGAGTTCGCGTTTCGGAGCGAGCGCAATGCTCGAACTGGCCAGTGTGCTTGAATCCGGTATCGAAGCATTCATGACGCCGGATGGTCCGCGCGGGCCGATGTATGAGCTGGGACCCGGAATAATTTTTCTCGCGCAAAAGACAGGCGTCGCGCGTTCAACCGATGAATATTGAATACTCGAGCTGCTGGAGATTGAAGAGTTGGGACCGATTTATTTTGCCGCGCCCGTTCGCTACGGTGCGCGTTATCTTCGGCCCCGAGCATCCTGTCGCAGTGACAAAGACGGACGAAGAATTTGAGCGGGAACGGCTTCGCTTGCAGGAAGCGATGATGCAGTTAGTGGAACGGAAATGATGAAGCTGATCGATGGCCGTGCAGTTGCTGAAAAGGTTTACGCGCAATTGCGTTCCGAAATTGCCGAACTGAAAAAGCGCGGTGTCACACCAGGTCTGGCCGTCGTTCTTGTCGGCGATGATCCGGCCTCGCGCGCCTACGTGCGCTCGAAAGACAAAATGTGTCGCGAGCTGGGATTGCACTCCGTGAAACTCGAGTTGCCAGCAGCCACGACGCAGAATGAATTGCTCGCGCGGGTTGACGAATTGAATCGCGATCCCGCGATTCACGGTATCCTGGTGCAATCGCCGCCGCCTCCGCAGATTGACGAGTCGGCGATCGTGCGCGCGCTCGATCCAGCAAAGGATGTCGATGGCTTTCATCCGGAGAATGTGGCCAAACTCGCTCTTGGCGATGAGACGGGATTTGTGCCGTGCACTCCACTCGGTTGCCAGCGTTTGTTGCTCGAAAGCGGAATTGAAATTGCCGGAGCGCATGTCGTCGTACTCGGCCGCAGCATGATTGTGGGAAAACCGCTCGCTCTTTTGCTCATGCAAAAAAATGCCGGCGGAAATGCGACTGTAACGGTCGCTCATTCGCGCAGCCGCAATCTCGCCGAGATCACGCGTTCTGCGGACATTTTGATCGCCGCCATCGGGCAAGCCCAATTCGTTAGGCGAGAACATGTGCGCGAAGGAGCAGTGGTGATCGATGTCGGCATCAATCGCGTTGACGATGCGACCAGTCAGCGCGGGTATCGTCTCGTCGGAGATGTTGCCTTTGATGAGGTTGCGCCAAGGACCGCGGCGATTACGCCTGTTCCCGGCGGCGTTGGGCCGATGACGATCGCGATGTTGATGTCGAACACCGTCAAAGCCTGTCGCATTTCCAGGTAGGGCGGTTCACCGAACCGCCCGCGGGCGATTGAGGTCAATCGCCCCTACCTGTGACCTTCGCTGTCAGAAAGCGCAGCAGCGAAGGCTGAATTCTGGCGAAGAAAAAGATTTGCGACGCTAATCGGGGCGAAAGTACGGCTGTCCGGGCGAGACGATTAAGCCACAATCGTCCGGCATACATCGAGTTTAGCGCGCGCTTGTAATTCTTGTTGGACGGTCTCCTTATCATCGCGCGGATGAATTTTACAATGGCTTGCGCCGCCAATTCGCCGGAGCGCAGTGCATAAAAAATTCCCTCGCCGGTAAATGGCTCGACCACGCGCGCCGCGTCGCCGATCAAGAAGAGGCGTTCGTGCGCTGGCGTGAGCGGCCTGCGCGTGAGTGGCGTAATCGTTCGCCATGTCTGACCGGAGCGCAGATGAAATTCTTTTCCGCCCACGCTTTCAATTTCGAAATCGAATGCGGTTTGCCGACGAGACAGAGATTGAGTTCGCCATTCCCCGTGGGCGCCTGGCCGGAATAGCCTTCAGGCAAAAATTGAAGTACGACGCGATCGCCGAAATCGTGCGGCAGAGCGAATGTGAGTTTGCAAGGCGACGCGCTCCTTGCCTACGCGCGAAAGCAAATTGCATAACCGCGCGACCGTAGAATTTCTGCCGTCGGCTGCGACAAGAATTTGCGCTTCGAAAATACCTTTATCGGTGAGCGATTTTCCAATTTCCATTCCGTTCCAGACTGCTCAGTGTCGTTTCTTCGTGGATTTCCGTTCCAAGTGCGCGCGCGCGTGAGAGCAGAAGTTGATCAAACAAACTGCGCTTAACAGCGATTTCTGCGTCTTCGGGTAAAGCGATCGAAATCGATTGTCGATTCGTTCCGACAAATTCGACGGTGCGGAGATTGCCGTGGGGCAGCTCGCGAACGTGGCGTTCCAGTTCCAATCGCCGCAGCACCGGCCAGCACGAGGGATTCAGACAATCGCCGCAGACTTTTTCGCGCGGGAATTTTTCGCGCTCGAGCAGCAATGTGCGTAGTCCGGCTTGCGCACAAAACGCAGCGCAACTAGAGCCAGCTGGCCCGGCTCCGACGATTGCAACGTCGAACATCGCGGTTCATTGTCGAAGAGAGCGAGCAGTCCTCAAGGAGCGGCGCTTTTGTAGAGCGCCGGATTGGTAGAATTCGAGCGACTGGGAAGTCGCCGCTCGCTTGGTGGCTTGGGATTGGCGAGGGCGCGAGCAGGAGTAAGAGTAAGAGGAGAGAGGGAGAGGAAGAGTGCCAAAAAAAGAGAAACCGGATTTGAACAGGAAGGTGCATGAGGTTCCGCACAAGCCGGGCGTTTATCTCATGCGCGATCGGTTCAATCGCGTGATTTACGTGGGCAAAGCGCGCGATCTGCGCAAACGCGTGGCGTCCTACTTCATGCCATCGAAGATCGCGGTGGCCGATATTAAGACGCGCGCGCTGCTCGATGCGGTTTGGGATTTCGAAACCCACGCCGTGCACAGCGAAGCGGAGTCGCTCCTGCTCGAAGGGAAGCTGATCAAGGAATATCGGCCGCGTTACAATATTTCCTTTCGCGATGATAAACGCTTCCTCGTCGTGAAAGTTGATCCGACGGAGGAATGGCCGCGATTCCGTCTCGCGCGCTTCAAGAAAGATGATGGTGCGCGTTACTTTGGACCATATGCACACGCGGGAGCGCTGCGGCAAACGCTCAATTTCATGCGCAAGAAATTTGGCGTTCTGACGTTTGGCCGCGGCGCGCCGACGGAGCGCGAATTGAAATCTGCGACTTACCAGGTGCCGACGCGTCTGAGCGAGATCACGGCGGACCAATATCGAGAGCGCGTGGACGAGGCGTCCGATTTTCTGGAAGGACATTCGCGCGAAATGATCACCGCTTTGGAAGAGGAAATGCGGAGAACGGCGGAGAAAATGGATTTCGAGAAGGCGGCGGAGCTGCGCAACATGATCGAAGATTTGCGGCGCACGACGAAGCCGACGCGCCGTTTTACGCGGCACAGCTTGCCCAGTGCGATCGATCCGATTGCCGATGTCCAGACGCTCGCGGACGCGCTGCAACTTCCGAAGTTGCCGCGCGTAATGGAGTGTTTCGACATCTCAAACATTTCTACGACACACGTTGTCGCTTCGATGGTTTGTTTTCGCGACGGCGTGCCGGACAAAAATTGTTACCGCCGCTATCGCATTCGGACGGTGGAAGGCCAGGATGATTTTGCGAGCATGGCTGAAGTCGTTAGGCGACGATATTCGCGGGTGCTGTTAGAAGCGCGGGAAGTGAATCCGGATGTGGCCGAGTTTTCGCAGGAAAATCCAGCGGAAACGATGGAGCGCTTAAACACGTGTCATCCTGAGCGAAGCGAAGGACCTCTCGAATTAGGTGCGATAGCGCCAGCAGGTGGGCGATGCGGATCAGGCTCGAGAGGTCCCTCGCTCCGCTCGGGATGACACGCAGCAGCGTTACGTGCGCCTTCCCGATCTCATCATCGTAGATGGCGGCAAGGGACAGCTGTCATCCGCGTGCCGGGAATTGCAGCGGCTTGGTTTGCACGATTTGCCGATCATCGGATTGGCCAAGGAGTTCGAGGAAATTTATCGGCCGGGGCGTGCGTTGCCGTTGCAGCTTCCACCGGATTCCGGCGCCCTGCGTTTACTCCAGCGCATTCGCGACGAAGCGCATCGATTCGCCAACACGTATCATCAGTTGCTGATGAAGAAGCGAATTGGGGAAAGCATTCTCGATGATTGTCCGGGTGTGAGCCAGAACCGGAAAAATATTTTGCTGCGCCGCTTTGGATCGGTGAAACGTTTGCGACAGGCGAGCATGGAAGAGATTGCCGCCACTGAAGGAATCGGCCCGAAGCTTGCCGAAGAAGTGCATCGATTTCTACAGCGACATTGAAATCCCTGTCATTCTGAGCGAAGCGAAGAATCTCCCATTTGTTTAACTCGTGAGATGCTTCGCTACGCTCAGCATGACAGCGCTCCTGGTGTTTGCACCCGTCGCGACGACGGTGTTCGCGCAGGAAACGCCGGCGCCGAGCGCCACTCCATTCGAGGAGTCGATTCAACCGACTTACGAAACGCAAAAACTTGCGCGCACCTACGTGCTCGACATTCCCGCGCCACGCGGACAGATCACGGATCGTAACGGCGAGCCGCTGGCGCAGAACAAGCTCGGTTACACGCTCGCCATCACTTATCCGACGCCGCTCGATTTTACCGATGCGCAGGTGCTGGATTTTGCGCGCGAGAAAATCGAGAACGCAGAAAAGTTTCTGGGCCGCAAACTGAAGATTTCGGACGAACTGATTTTACGGCACTACCACAATCGCGGCGTCCTGCCGTTTGAGATTGCGCAAGGCCTCACGGCTGCGGAGAAGGACGGGCTCAAGGGAGTGCAGGGAATGGTGGTGCGACCAATTTACCTTCGCATTTATCCGAACGGCAGCGTCGCCGGGCAGGTTATTGGTTACACGGGCAAGAAAGGGCGAACACCTGACGGTTTCATCGATAATCACGAAAATTTGTGGCCGGAGACAGAAGGCCGCGAAGGACTCGAGCAGACGTTTAACTACATGCTCACCGGCCAACATGGCGAATACAAACTCACCTTCGATAAGGATGGCCGCAAAACATCGGAGAAAATCGCGACGCCGCCGGTGCCGGGATACAACGTCGTGACGACGCTCGATCTGCATTTGCAGGAACTGGCGGAGAAAGCACTCGAGGCGAAGGCAAAACGAGGCGCCATCGTGATTATGGATCCGAACACGGGCGACATTCTCGCGCTCGCATCGTGGCCGACGTTTGATCCAAATGCGTTTGTCCCATCGATATCGACGCAGAAATTTCAGGAACTGCAGGACGATCGGAACATTCCGCTATTGCCGCGCGCTTATCGCTCCGCGTATCCGCCGGGATCGACCTTCAAGATCGCGGTTGGGTTGGCGGCCCTGGAGAGCGGCGCCGTGACAATGAACGATTTGTATCGCTGCGTGCCCTCGATCGAAATCGGCAACGTGACTTTTCACAACTGGAAAAAAACGGATCGGGGCGATCTCAATTTCATCCAGGCGCTGACAGAATCGTGCGACACTTGGTTTTACCAGGTGGGAATTAAAACCGGGCCGGCAGCGATCATCGACTGGGCGCAACGCCTCGGTTTTGGCGCCAAGTGCGGGATCCCGCTCCGCGGCGAAGCGGAAGGGCGCGTGCCTAACGATGAGTATATGAAGGCCACGCATGGTCGAAAGTTGCTCAACGGCGATGTTGCCAATATGTCGATTGGCCAGGGCGATCTCCTGGTCACGCCGCTGCAAATGGCGCAAGCGATGGCGATTGTGGCAAACGGCGGAACGTTCTATCAAACACGGCTCGTGCAACAGGTGCAGACGGTCGATAACCAGATCGTGACTGCCTTCAATGTGCGCGAGAAGAAAACGATCGGCGTGTCGCCTTTGATTATGTCCCAATTGCACGTCGCCATGGTCGAAGCGGTAAATGGTCCGACAGGGACGGCACATCAGGCGAGTCTGGACACTGTCTCGGTGGCGGGTAAAACGGGAACCGCGCAATGGGGACCGAAGAACAAGGAGCGGACCGCGGCATGGTTTGCCGGTTTCGCGCCGGCGGATCATCCGCGCTATGCGTTTGCGGCGCTGTATGAAGGCGACGTGGGAAGTACTGTGCACGGTGGAAGCGCGGCGGCACCGATGATCGGGAAAATTCTGCGCGATGTTTTTAACGAGTCAGAAAAGGGCCGCACTAGAAAGCAGCCGGCGCCTGAAGAAAGCGATGACGTTTCGGATTAGGGTAAAACGCCCCTAACGTGGTCATCCTGAGCGCAGCGAAGGACCCCGCGAAATTTAGTAGGAGCGTCATTTCCAATTTCGCGAGGTTCCTCGCTGCGCTCGGAATGACCCGCTCTATGCGACGTTGGCCGTCTCGTTCAGCTCCATCGTACCTTTGAACTTCGGTGGATCTTCCTCGACGCCGAAATTCTGGGAGTGTAGCTCCGCGATTTCTTCCATTTCGTCACTTGTTAGGGAAGAGGTGTCAGGCGCTTTGGCGAACTCGATCAGTTGTTCTTCGTTGTAGATGTTCGGCAGTGTCGAGGCAACGCGATCGTCTGCGAGCAGCCATTGCAGCGCGGCCTGGCCTAACGAGCGATTTTCTTCGCTCAAGCCGTTGCCATAAGTATCCGCCGCGTCGAACAGGGTCATCCCCAGATCGAACGCCTTATGCATGAGAGCGATCGCTTCGTCTTCGGTGAATTTTCCCCACCAGCCCGTGGAAATGGTCCAGAGGCCGAAGCCGACTTCGCTGACTTTGAGGTCGGTGTTTTTGTAAGTGCGGAAACGCATGTTGAATAGTAGCAGGCGATATCGAAGATCCCCAAGCAGATGGGCCTTCTTGTCATTCCGAGCGCAGTCGAGGAATCTCTCACCGTTCGGAGAGCGGCGTGGAATAATGAGAAATCCCTCCCGCCTGCGCGTGGCTACGGCGCGGCAGGCGACAGGCTCGGGATGACAGACTGGGCGATTGAGAACTATGTTACATCAATGACTACCGGTCGCGCGAACTCTGGGCTCCTGATTGTCGGGCACGGTTCGACTGTGAATCCCGATTCAAGCGCACCGAGTCTCGCGCACGCTGCAGAAATTCGAAGGCGAAACCTATTCGCGAATGTCGCATGCGTTTTTTGGAAAGAAGAACCCAGTCTGCGCGACGCGATATTTCTTTTTGACGACCGAGCGATTAGGGAAGTTTACGTCGTTCCAAATTTTATCAGCGAAGGATATTTCACCGAAACGGTAATCCCGCGTGAATTGGAATTGAGCGGTCGCGTCACGACGCGCGCTCGTGGTCAGGTGTGGAAATATTGCGAGCCGGTCGGCAATCATGCGCTCATGACGGAGCTGCTCTTGGAGCGCGCGCGAGATATTGCGCCGGCCGTCTCAGAAAAGGAGACGAGTCTGCTTATTGTCGCGCACGGAACGGATCTCAACGACAAGAGCGCGGTCGCAGCAAAGCGTGAGGCGGAAAAAATTCGGGCGCTCCATCGCTATCGGTGCGTGCTCAATGTTTATATGGAAGAAGCTCCGCTCGTTTCTGATTGGGCGAAAATGACGGAGACGCCGAACGTTATCGTCTTGCCGTTCTTTATTTCGGATGGTTTGCACAGTTACGAAGACATTCCGCAATTGCTCGGAATTACGAGTGCAGAGTCGACATCAAGGAGCGGCGGCTTCCCAGCCGCCGAAATCTCCGAGAACGGCGGTCATGGAAACCGCCGCTCGTTGATGCCACAGGGAGTGCGCGAAATTTTCCAGAACAATCCCTACAAAATCGACGGTCGGTCGCTCTTTTACGCGCCTTCCATCGGTACCGACCCGCGCATCGCGGACGTGATTCTCGAGCAAGTGGAGGCATTTGATCGAAGCGATTGCGTTCTGCCAGAGGCCGCGCCAAGTTCCCGGGCTAAAATGTAGTTCGCGGAATGAAGAAGTATTGCAAGAATCTACAGGAGTTGGGGGCGTTTATCCTCGCCGGCGCTCATGGCCCTGCGCAATTGAAGCAAATGGCGGAGATGATCCGCGTAGCGCGCAATTACCGTTGGGTTGGTCTTTATAAAACGACGAAGACCGAGTTTGTTATTGTCGCTGGAACCGGCGATTGCCCGGTGGCCTATCCGCGATTTCCGATCACACAGGGACTGTGTTGCGCGGCCCGCGAAAAACGCGAGACGATCGTGGTCGGCGATGTGCACAAGGATCCGCGCTACCTGCCGACATTCGGGAGCACGCAGTCGGAGATCGTTGTGCCGATTATGAACGAACACAATCACGTCACCGGCATTCTCGACGCCGAAAGCGAAAAGCTAAATGCTTTCGAGCAGGAAGATCGCGAGTTTCTCGAGCGCGCGGCTTTTCTCCTGTCGCGTGCGTTGCCAGGTTCGCATTGAATGGCGCTGGAGATCGAGCAGGCGCTCGAATCGTGGTGTGCGTCGGAGCGGCGATACATTGGGCAAATTCTGATCAAAAAATCGGCGGGCGGTTCATTCATTCTTTGTCATCGCGATGATGTTGGGCGCGATAATCTAAAGAGCTCGCGTTTGGCCGAAGATGCTGTGGAGATTGCGAAGTTTGACGACACCGGAAAATATCGGCCGCTGAAAACGGCGCCAAGTTTGCGTCACGGCTGGCGTCTCGAATTGGCGACGTTGCGCGAACTGCGTCACGCGCTTGACCTTCTTTATCCGGGGCGATTGGCGATCTTTCTGGCGTATGAAAAAAGGGAATTAGCAATCACGCCGTTACGCGAAACATTGAACCGACAAACAGGAATGTATCGCGTTGCAGCGAAGATTTCCGATGATGAGCTCGATGAGGTTGTCGGAGATTTTTGTCGCTCCGATGGTGGATGTTTACGGACGATTTTGTGGAAGCGCGATGACAGCGGCGCCATTGCCTCTATAAAGTTGCCGCCGCAGAAGTTCGATCTTGCGGTTGATCAGGCGGACGGGCCGCGGTCAGCGCCCGCGGCTGCAACTGCGATTCCGCTGCTTTGTCAGGAAGCGTGTAATTTGTTGGTCGCGGAGTGCCGCAAGGCGGTGAAACCGGAGAGAGATTTGTAGCGGCGCTCTGTGAGCGTCGCATTATTTTGTCCTGAAGTTTGCGACGGTCATAGACCGCCGCTACAGCAGAAAAATGATTATTCGGGCGCGCATCGTCGTGACCATGAATGGCGCGCCGATCGAGAATGGCGCAGTTGTCGTTGCAGATAATCGGATCGGGGACGTCGGCAATTTCGCCGAAGTAAGAGCGCGCAATAGTGGTGAAGTTGTCGAACTCGGCGAGCAAGCGCTCCTGCCTGGATTAATCAACGCACATTGTCATCTCGATTACACCGGTCTGCGTGGAAAGATTGCACCGCGGAAATCCTTTGCAGATTGGATTCGCGCGATCAATGCGGAGAAGGCCGGACTCGCAGACCAGGACTATCTCGCGTCGATCGATTCCGGCTTTGCGGAAGCGAAAAGATTCGGGACGACCACGATTGCAAATCTGACGGCGTTTCCGGAATTGATTGCGAAGACTCAACCACCGATTCGCACTTTCTGGTTTGCTGAGATGATTGACGTGCGCGAGCCAGAACGTGCAAAGAAAATCGTGGATCGTGCGGTTGATTCGTTGCGATCGGTGGAGCATGGCGGTCTCGCGCCGCACGCGCCCTACACCGCTTCGAAGAACTTATATCGCTACGCCGAAGAAGTTGCGCGCAGGCAAGATTGGTTGCTCACGACGCATCTGGCGGAGTCAACGGAGGAGACGCAGATGTTTTCCGATCGCCGCGGTCCGCTGAAAAATTTTCTCACCGAGATCGGACGCAGTATGTCGGATTTAAGTGGGGCGACTCCGACCAAACAATTGTCGGAGATTTGCAGTCTCGACGAGCGTTGGCTGCTCGTTCATTTAAACGAATTGTCCGAGAGTGACTTAGAATTGCTCGCTGCGCTGCGCCGAAAACCAAATGTTGTGCACTGCCCGCGCAGTCACAAATATTTCGAACATTCCCACTTTCCGCTTCTGAAATTGCGCGAGCTAGGTTTCAACATCTGTCTTGGAACAGATAGTTTGGCCAGCAATACCGATTTGAATTTGTTCGCGGAAATGGGTGCGCTGCACGAATCCGAATTCGCCATGTCGCCCGAGGAGATCTTGAAAATGGTGACGGTCAATTCCGCGCGGGCTCTCCATCTTGCCGACAACGTTGGAAAGATTCAGCCAGGTTTTCTTGCGGACTTGATTGCGATTCCATTCAACGGTTCGCCCAAGAATGTTTTTGAGGAGATCGTCGCTTTCGAAAAACCAGCCGTTTGGATGATGATTGAGGGCGAAACGGTTACGACGTAGCGCTCAGCAGCTTTTTCTCGTTCCTGCATTGCCAACTCTCAATCTTGAGATATTCTCCGCTTTGCGAATATGGCTAAAATAATGATTATTGATGACGAGCCAGCAATGGTTGAAGTCATTGTGACTCTCTGTCGCGATAAAGGTCACCAGCCGTTTCCTTTTAGTTCTGCGACCAAAGCGGTCGAGCAACTCGACGCTGTCCAACCGCAGGTTGTCGTGACCGACATCAAGATGGAAACGATGAGTGGTTTCGATGTTTTGCGACACGTGCGCGAGCATCACCGGCAGACATCGGTCATTTTGATCACGGCCTACGCTTCTGTGGATACGGCGATCGAAGCGATGAAAATGGGTGCGTACGGCTACGTGCCGAAGCCATTCAAGATCGACGAGCTGCAACTGACAATTCAGCGTGCGCTCGATTTTCAAAATGCCGTGCGCGAGAACACTTATCTCCGCAAGGAATTAAAAAATCGTTATCGCTTCGAAAACATCATCGGCACCAGCCGCAAGATGCAGGTGGTTTACAATTTGATTAACAAAGTTGCCGACACTGATAGCACTGTGCTCATCGTCGGTGAAAGCGGAACCGGTAAGGAACTGGTCGCGCGCGGATTGCACTTTAACAGCAACCGGCAGCATCATCCGTTCGTCGCGATCAATTGCAGTGCGCTGCCGGAAAATCTGCTCGAGTCCGAACTTTTCGGTCACAAGAAGGGCGCATTTACCGGCGCAGTCGCGGATAAGCGCGGGCTTTTCGAAGAGGCAAATCTCGGCACAATCTTTCTCGACGAAGTGAATTCCATGGCGCCGCAGTTGCAGACAAAACTGTTGCGTGTGCTCCAGGAGCGCGAAGTCCGGCACGTCGGCGATAACAAGAGTATCCCGGTTAACGTTCGCGTGGTCGGCGCGACGAACGAAACGTTGCAGGCAAAAATCAAAGACGGAACGTTTCGCGAAGATTTATATTATCGGCTCGCCGTTATTCCCGTGGAAATCCCGCCATTGCGCGAACGGTTGGAGGACGTTCCTCTTTTGACGAATCACTTTTTGCAAAAGCAAGCGAGCACGACTGGGGGCGAACCGAAAAAGATTGATCCCGAAGCGGTCGACATTCTTTGCCGCTACGACTATCCCGGCAATGTGCGCGAACTCGAGAATGCGATCGAGCGCGCTTGCGCCCTTTGCGATGACGACCGGATTCTACCGAGCGATCTTCCGCCGCAAATCGTGAGCGCCGCTCAGGGAGAAAAAGCGCAGCAGGCGGTGAACACGATGCCGGTAGGACAAAAGCTGGATGAATTTATTCAGCAACAGGAGCGTGGTTACATCGAAGCTACTCTCGGGCACTGCAATGGTTCGCGGGAAAAGGCCGCGTCCATGTTGGGCATTAGCATGGCGACGCTCTACCGGAAGATTGAACCGAAGAGCAAAAAGTGACGCAGTCGGGCTTAGCCGCGTTTGCTGAAGATCTTGATCTGATCGGCTGCTTTCTGCAGCTCGTCCAAAGCCTCCAGCGTGGCTTGCTGCTTTTTCAAGATCTGTTCGTTCGCTTCTTTCAGGTCTCGCAAGGATTTTATTGTCTCGGACAACGGAACACTTTTCGTTGTCACCGACGTTGAGACCGGTGCCGGTGTGATCGGCGCGGGTGATTGCGCGGAGACTGTAGCAAGCATCAAAGCCGCGACCGAGACCAAGAGAAGAGCGAACATTCTGCTGCTCATGATTACCGGCCCCCTCGGCTCGAAAAAATTCTCGCTTCCCGGAGTGTGTCCCCTAACGTCGCCAATTTCTCGTCAATCTTTACCTGATTCTCGGCGATTTCCTTTTGCTGCGCTTGCACGTCGCCGATCAACGCGTTCAGCTCATCTGCTTCTTTCGAAGAAGCTGGCGTCTGTGCAATTGCGGGCTTCAGCAGCAGCAAAGCAAGAGTAAGAAATGCAATTAGGCTGACTCGTTTCATAGCGGAGGTCGGGTTACAGCTGCTAAAAGCAAATCGCATTCCCGCATGGCTTTTCCGGCCCCCCATGCCGGTTGAAATTCAGCTCGCGGCTTGAAAACTGCTTGCCTCGCGACGCGAGGGGTTTACCCTCGGAATACTATGGCCGGACCCGGGATGCATCAGTCACAAAACTTGTCGCTTCAACAAGTTCTTGCACCCCAACTTCAGCAGAGTCTGCTCATTCTTCAGGCGCCATTGCTTGAATTGCGCAATCTCGTGCAGCAGGAAATGGAAACCAATCCGGTGCTGGAAGAACTGGCGACCGATCCCAATCCCGACGAGGCCGAAAAAGCCGCGGAGGAGGAAAAGGAATTTAAAGAGGAGTTTGAACAGCTCGCAAAACTCGACGCCGAATGGCGCGATTACATGGCGCAATCGAGCAGCTACAGCGGGCGCTCGCAGGAAGAAGAAGATAAGCGGCAATTCTTTTTTGACTCCATCGCCACGCAGGAAACGCTGCAGCAGCATCTCATGGGGCAGCTCAATCAGACGGCGCTGGACACGAACGATCGCAAAACGGCTGAGCTCATTATCGGCAACATCGACGACAACGGGTTTCTGCAAACGACACCGGAAGAGATGTCGATGAATACCGGAATCGCGCAGGAAGATTTCGAAAACATTCTCACGCTCATCCAAAGTTTTTATCCGCCTGGAGTGGGCGCACGCGATCTGCGCGAATGTTTGCTCATTCAGCTCAAGCGCAGCGGCAAACAGAACAGTCTCGAATACAAAATTATTTCCGAACATATGCCGGATCTGGGGAAGCGGCGTTTTCCGGAGATCGCGCGGCGCATGGGAATCAGCGTCGAGCAGGTGCAGAAATGCGCCAATAACATCGCTCTACTGGATCCGCGGCCCGGTCAGGTTTTTGCGGCCGCACCGCAGAACTACGTGCTTCCGGATGTAACGGTAGAAAAGATTAATGGCGAATATCAGGTGATCTTAAACGGCGAACAGATTCCGCATTTGCGCATCAGCAACACCTACAAGGACATCATGGCGCAGGATGGCAATGGCAGCGACGTGAAGGATTATATTCGCGACAAAATCCGCAGCGGAAAATTTCTGATCAAATCAATTCATCAGCGTCAGCAAACGATTTCGAACATCGCGCATCAGATCGTGGCGCGGCAGCGGGAATTTTTCGACAAGGGTTCGGCTTATTTGAAACCGATGACGATGGTGCAGATCGCCGACATTGTCGGTGTGCATGAGACCACGGTGAGCCGCGCCATTTCCGGCAAATACATGTCAACGCCGCAAGGCGTTTTCGAGATGAAATATTTTTTCACGCCGGGTTACCAAACCGCGACGGGCGAATCGATGAGCAACACGAGCGTGAAAGAAGCCATCATGGATTTGGTGAAGGCCGAAGACGCGAATTCGCCATTGAGCGACAAGGAAATCGTTGAGATCCTGAGTGAGCGCGGCATTCCGATCGCACGTCGCACCGTGGCGAAATACCGCACCGAGCTAAACATTCTGCCAAGCAATATGCGGCGGAAATATTGAGCTTACTTGCCTCGGTTGAAAGGCTCTGTCATTCCGAGCGAAGCCGAGGAATCTCTCATGCCATTATTCAGGCGCGCATGAAACAGTAAGAGATGTCTCGACTGCGCTCGACATGACAGAATGCAACTTTCAAAGGAAACCAGGCTACTTCGGCGCGAGCGAGGAGAGGATTTTTTCAAACCGCGGATCTCCTCGTAGCGGATCCCAGACAGGATCGAGGAGCAGATATCCGTAGGAAACGTCGCTCGGAATCGATGCGGCAAGTTCCAGTTGTTGAAAGGCGAGGTCCGTTTCGCCGGTCCACGCATAGATCACAGCCAGGTAGTTAATGGCATGCGCGCCGTTGATGGAATCTTTCGAAAGCGGCAGCAACTCGACGGCCCTCTTGCCTTCGTCGATGGCAAGGTCTCTGCGTCCCAAATTAGCGTCGATGACTCCGAGCACCGAAAGCATCACCGGGAAGTTGGGTTGTTGTTGGACGGTGGTCGCGACTTCGCTCCGTGCCTGAAGGAGTTTGGAATGAGCCATAGCGATTTCGCCGCGCATTTTCGCTGCGACGGCTTCGCACCAGGCGCGAGGAAAACGCGCGGAATCCACAGCCATGCCTTCAGGCGGCATAACCGCGATCGCTTTTTCCATGATGTTTACATCGCGTTCCCAAGTTCCGAGTCGAAACCAATATTCGGCCAGTTGCGGTCCAGCATGCGGATCGGCTGCCATCATGGCGTCGATCGTGTCGTGTAACGGCTGGGTGTCGCCAAGTCGTTGATATGGGACGGTGGCCTGCAAAATTCGGCCGGCAGCGTGTTGCGGCATAATGGCGAGCGCGCGGTCCAGCGCGGTGGCCATTTCGAGAAAGCGCCTTTGAAACTGAAACGTCAAAGCCACTTCCTGTTGAATGTAGACATCGCGCGGGTCCAGATCAGTCGCGCGCATAAGCTCGCTTGTCGCTTTGTCCCAATGGTTCTGCCTGCGGTCAATATAGCCTTGCAAGGAAACGAGAGTAGCTTCATTCGGCAGGCCTTTTTGAGCGATGGCCAGTTCCTTGCGCGCACCTTCGTAATCGAGGTATCCCCAATATCGATGGATCCCTAAAGCCAGATGCGTCTCGGCCGCATCGGGACGTAACTTTGCAACGGCGCTCACAGCTTTTTCCGCAATGGCGAGGCGTTGCGCAGTATGGTCGAAGCCTATGAAATAGAGCTCGTCATTAACGAAGGCCAGGTTGCAATACGCCTCGAAAAATTTTGGATCACGCGCAACCGCTTCATCCAAGAAATGGATACTTCGCAGCAAGGTTTGCCCTATTTGATTACTAAAGATCGCCTCGCGGTTTATGGAGTTAGCTTTTAGATAAAGATCATAAGCCTCGAGGTTGGTCGTTGGCCGTCGCTGAATTTCGGCCCGTTCCAAACTGGTGACATGAACGTGGAGCTGATATGCAATGGCGCCGGCCAACTCGCTATTAATGTCAAAAACGCTCGCCAGATCGCGATCGTAATGCTCGGACCAACGACGAGCGCCCGTCGTCGCATCAATCAATTGAGCGGTCACGCGGATGCGTTTTGCATCGCGCTGCACGCCGCCTTCGACGAGATATTTTACGCCAAGAGTGCGCGCGATAGCTGCCAGGTCGCGCGGCAACCCAGCTTTGTAGGATCGCACGCTGGGACGATTGATCACCTTGAGATCGGAAATTCTGGCAAGATGCTTCAAGATGTCTTGCTGGATGCCATCGACAAAAGCGTCACTTGCTTTCTCGCGGCTCAGGTTTTCGAAAGGAAGAACGGCCAGACTTTTTTCGGGAATAAGCGGGCCGGTGCGCTTCGCCGCGATCCGGTTGGCTTCACGTTCGATTTCCCAACGCGTGACCCCTAACCAAACGACGGCGGCTCCGAGACATAAGCAAGCGGCAGCGACCAGGGCGAGTTGTGGATTACGACGACTCCAGCGCCACAAAGCGACAGGTGGCGAAACCGGGCGAGCGCGAATCGGTCGACCATCGCACCAGCGCTCCAAATCTTCTGCCACCTCGGCTGCCGTCTGATAACGCGCAGATGGCTCCCGTTCCAAACAACGAGCGCAGATTGTCTCCAGATCGCGATCGAGCGATTTGTTGAAGCTGCGCAATTTCGGGGCGGCGTTGATGGTGGCCTGTTGGATGACTGAGAGAGCGTGCTCACCGACAAAAGGAGGTCTTCCGACAAGTAATTCGAACAAGATCGCACCGAGACTGTAAACATCGGCTGCCGGCGTGAGAGCAGCCGCCGCAGAACGCGCTTGTTCCGGCGCAATGTATCCTGGAGTGCCGAAAACGCTTAGCGTCCTGGTCAGATCCTTTGTTGCATCAAGCCATTTGGCCAGGCCAAAATCACTCACAAGCGGTTCACCTTTTCCGTCGAGCAGGATGTTACCGGGCTTCAGGTCGCGGTGCAGAATTCCCTGGCTATGCGCGAAAGCGACGGCGCGCGCGACTTTTGCCAGCATCGTTACAGCTTTGCGTGGCTCGCTGCAGAAAAGCGTGCCGCCGTTTCGCAGACTCCCGCCCACTGCGAGCTTCATGCTGAAAAACGGGACTCCATCGCTTTCGCCGACTTCGTAGATCGGCAGAATATTCGGATGATCGAGACTCGCGGCTGCTACGGCTTCGCGCCGAAACCGAATGAGAGTCTCCGAGTAATCGGCATCGTGAACGAGCAACCGTTTCAATGCGACAATGCGGCGCGAATGCCGCTGGCGGGCCCGATAAATTACGCCCATCCCGCCGCGCCCGATTTGTTCGAGGATTTGGTAATTGCCCAATCTCCAATCTGGCTCGGGCAAGTCGATATCGGTGAGCACGGTGTCCAAAGTTTCACTCTCGCTCTCGATTGGTTCGAGTGCGGTTTTCAAGAGACAGTTCGTGCACAAGCCATTTTTAAGGAGCGTCAACGAGTCACACGCTGGACATTTTTCGAGTGACGATCCGGCTGAGCTGATAGAATTTTCTGCCTGGGAAGTCTTCATCTCGGACTCTGCTGATGGGATGGTGCTCGGTGCAGTTCGTTCCTTCTTGATTCAAGAGCCCGATTTCGCTTCACAGGGCGCAATCGTGTCCGTCAGACGTTTTTACTTCAAGCGCAAAAAATTGTCTACTGCCCGCGGCATTTGCTGGCTTGCTAACCAATACCCGATGCAAGTAGCGATGATTGTTGAATATGAATCCGCCCCCGGGAATGACAGAGCATTTCAACAGGGCCAAGCCGTTTCAAGAATCTCCTCCGGATTGCTATTGCCGGCTTTTCCCGCCGTCTCAACTTCCAACCGACCTCGATCGATATTGCGACGCGTTGCGTGCTCTTGGCGGTGCGATGATAGACAATGGCAGGCGCGTTTCGGAAGAACGTCCGGAGATTTTGGCGGAAACCGGTTACACCTATTTTGGCCAGCTCGTTGCTCATGATTTGACGAAAGACGTCAGCTCGATCGAAGAAGCCTGGCGGAAAGAACCCACCGAACTGGCCAATCTGCAGACCCCGCGTCTCGATCTCAGTGTTTTGTATGGGCATGGACCAATCGCTTCACGTGAACTTTATGAAGAGGATGGAGTTCGGTTAAAGACAGGGGCTGCAGGCAAGCATGGTAGGGCGTTCGATGTTTGCGTTCGCGGCGACGGCGAGCCGTTCCTGGCCGATGATCGTGGGGCAGAGAATCTGATCTTGCGCCAAATGACGGCAGTGTGGATTCGCTTGCATAACTTTGCCGTCGAGCAGTTCCGGCCGCAGTTCGCGAGTGCGACGTTGCTTTTCGAACGCGCCCGACAACAAACACGATGGCAGTTTCAATATCTCGTGGTGCGCGATTTTCTGCGGATGGTGCTCGATCCGGATGTTTATCGGAAAGTGTTCATCGCGGACCGGCCAACGATACAATGGCGGACTTTTTCGGTGCCGATTGAATTTTCGGCGGCGGCCATGCGTTTCGGGCATGCAATGGTCAGGCCGAATTATTTGTTTTCGTTTGGCCATGAAATGCGGTTGCCCGAAGTGCTCGGACGGATGCCAGAACGCGGTCCGATCAAGTCAGAGTTGGAAATTAATTGGGGATTTTTCTTTCAAGGCGCAGGTGCGGCGAGCGCGGTCACGGCCCGGCCGATCGATACACGACTCGCTTTGCCGTTTCAGAACCTGCCCCCGGATTTGATCGGCGCTCCCGAAGCAACGTGTCCGCATTTTCAAGCTTTACCGGAACTGGCAGTGCGCACTTTGCTGCGCGGCGCTGCGCTAAAATTGCCATCTGGTCAAACCGTGGCGCGCGCATTTGGCGAGCGAATATTAAGCGAATCGGAGATGACGCAAAACTCGCTGGGCATCGAAACCAGGCAAGGCGCAATCATTCGCGATGCGGGATTAGCCGCGCAAACACCGCTCTGGTACTACATCCTCAAGGAATCCGAAGTGCGGCACAATGGGAACCGGCTCGGACCTGTCGGAAGTTATCTGGTTGCGGAAACTATTTCAGCGGCTCTGCGCAGCGACCCGAGTTCGTACCTGTCTAGATCGCAGAGCGATGAATTTCCTCCTGTTTGGAAATTTTCGAGTGGAGAACGGCGCATTCACGGGCTCTCGGAACTCTTTCGGCTGGCGTCGATCTTGTAAGGCAGCCCAATCCGTCAGTCGAATGACGGATCGACGTCGTAATTAGGCCAGGTCCCAATCCAATATTTGAATGGATCCAGATTTTCCGTCTCCGTCCCTTCGGGAGGCAACACAATCACAATCAGTTTGTCTCTTTCCTGCGTGCTCGGTCCCACGCAAATCACCTCGACATCGTCAGGAAGATTAATATCTCCTTCTTTTGCGAGCGCTTGATGGGCCGCTTGACGATTTCGTAAGACGCGAGCGCGGAATTCGGGGTCGGAAACGGTTTTCTTAAGGAAGTCTGCTACTGCATCTCTTCTATCTTTCTTGGAGTTCCAGTCTCTCATTACATCCTCCTAGTTTTTGTTCTGCAGCGAAGTGCTTGAGGAAAGTTGTTGCTTTAGCGAAGCGGCACGAGCAGCGAGGCTGGCAAGAATTTTTTGAAATTCAGGCGCGCTGGTCACAGCGTCGAAACGCGGATCAAGCCGGATGGAGCGGTAGTCGAGCCATCCCGCGGTGATGCTCGCTTGCAAATAGGTCAAAGCGGCGACGGTGTTCGCGCGAATCGCTTCATCAGCTGCAAGGCGATAGAGCACCTCTGGATTTCGCGGCGATTTTGCTAACTCAGCCTCATCTTTCGCGATGCATTCCGCGAGGAGCCCATTTGCAGCACGAAAGTCGCCACGGACCATCTTCAACCTTGCCAAAGCCGAAGCACTGCTGATGGCCCCATATTGGCCGGCTCCGATGTCATGCGAAGAAGTTTCCCGAATTTCATCGTAGAGTCGCTCAGCTTCGGGAAAGTCCCGCGCGAAGAATTCGATTTGGGCTTGGAATGGTTTGGTGGTGTGAAAGTTCTCGTATTCAACGGCGTGCTCTTTGAACAAACTCCGAGCTCCGTTGAAATCACCGTTGAGAAGTTTGAGATGGCAAAGTCCGAGCCATCCTTCGGGAAGATCGGGCCGGAAGTTGGCCGAGCTCTCGTAGAGCTGCCGCGCCCGCTCGTCGTCGGCAAGTAGCATCCACGCATCGCCCATTGTGGCGTCATAATCAGCCGGCTCTGTCTCGCTCGCCTTTGCTTTTCGATACCATTGGATGGCCTTGTCGGGACGACCTAAATGTTTCCAAGCTTCAGCAACGTAGCTCATGGCACGCTCGCTTGGATCGCCCGCCTCGAGGGCGCAGAGGCTGTGTTCTAGCGTTTCGTCGTGGTGACCAGTGACAGCGCCCACGAAGGCGAGTGCGCGGTGAGCGTTTGGATCATTTGGCGAAATTTGTAGAGCTTTGTTTGCAGCACCGTACGCCTTTTCCACATCAGCCGGATTACTCAGCAAATAGTTCCGGCCCACGTAGGCGAGAGCGAGGTAAGATTGCGCAGCGACAGAATTTGGTGCCTCGCGGACCGCGCCTTCGAGGCAATTGATGGCACGATCCATATCCGGAATCGTGCGGCGAACCATCAATTCGCGACCTGCCTGAAAATACCTGCGCGCATTCGGATTGGTACTCACCGGATCGAGCTGCGACTCGTTAGGCGCAGCGGCTGGAGCGTCAAGCGATTTGTAAATCGCCTTCGTCATCGCCGGCGCGTTTAGAGCCTGGGAGGCGTCTTGCAGCGTTTCCCTTTCCAGCGTCCATCTTCCGAGAACGTCGCTGCCATTTTTTCCGAGAAGCCGCAGCGATAGCCGAATTTTTTGGCCTACGCGACGAAACACGCCCGTGAGCACCGCGCGAGAATTGGTGTGTTGTGCAGCCCATTGCACTTCAGCCGATGTTCCTGTCCCCGTCCATTTCGCGAAAGGTTGCTCTATGACATTCGTGGTGGACGGCCCGATGGAAGAGAGGCCCATTCGCAGGGCGTCATTTATTTGATGTGTGAGCGGGAGATTGGCGGTGGTCGCATCCAGATCCAGGAAGGGCACGACGGCCACGGAATGGCGGGCAACGATCTCCTTGTCGAGCGTCGTCTCCAGCCGCCAATTTTGAATTTCCCAGACGGCGGCGGCCGTGCCTAACAACAGACATACGGCGAGGCTGCCAGCGAGAGCTCGATTTCGCCGCGCCCATCGCCACAAACGCTCCGGTGGCGAGATTGGTCGGGCCTTGATCGGCCGCCCCTCGAGATATTGCTCCAAGTCGACCGCAAGTTCCTCGGCGGATTGGTAACGCGCTTTCGACTCGCGCTCGAGGCAACGCGCGCAAATTGTTTCCAGATCGCGATCCAAGGCCGGGGCGATCGAGCGCAGTTTGGGCGCCGACTGTTCTTCCGCCTGCTTAATGACCGCGAGCGCATGTTCTCCGAGAAAAGGTGGCCGGCCCGTGAGCAGATCGAAAAGGATCGCGCCCAAGCTGTAAATATCGGCTGCCGGATTGAGACCCTGCTGCTGACCCCGGGCTTGTTCCGGTGCGATGTAACCGGGAGTTCCGAAAATCGTGAGCGTGCGCGTGAGATCGCTCGTGGCGTCGAGCCATTTCGCCAAACCGAAATCGCTGACCAACGGCTCGCCAAGACCATCCAGCAAAATATTTCCCGGCTTCAGGTCGCGATGAATAACTCCCTTTTCATGCGCATAGGCGACCGCATGGGAGACCTTCGCCATCAATGCCACGCTCTGCCGCGGATTCTCGCGCAACGCAGGTTTGAATTGGAGAAGGCTTCCACCAGTCGCAAACTTCATGGCGAAGAAGGGAAGACCGTCACTCACCCCTACGTCATAGATTGGAAGGATGTTAGGATGGTCCAGACTGGCGGCAGCTTCCGCTTCGCGTTGAAAACGGATGAGCGTTTCACTCGAATCGCCGTGATAACTTAGGACCCGTTTGATGGCGACGATGCGGCGGCCCGAATGTTTTTGCCGCGCGCGATAAATGACGCCCATTCCGCCGCGCCCGATCTCGCCCAGGATTTGGTAATTGCCCAACTGCCAATCGGTGTCGCGCACTTCCACTTCCGCGAAGACGGCGTCGAGCGAATCAATTTCAGCTTCGCTCTTCTCCAATCCGGACTGCAAAAGGCAGCTCACACACAAACCGTGCCCCACTCGCGATACCGAGCCGCAGCGCGGACATTTCTCAAAATCACCCAGGACGCTGGCGACAGAATCGGTCAATGCGCCCAGGTTCATGCCATTTTATTCCTCTTCGACAGCGAGTGCTGCGCACAAATACCGGATCTCGTCCTCGATCTCCGATTCTTTTTCCACTGTCTTGGCTACTTCATCCCGGAGCAGCGCGCGATAACGCACGCGCAGTTGATGCACTAAGCGTTTTACCGCCGAATCGGCCACACCTAAAGCGGCCGCCAGCTTGCTGTACGAAACATCATTGCGCTCTGCGGTAAGGCACCCGCTCAGCATGTCGAACACCCGCCGGCGCCCTCGGCTCTCGCATTCTTCCGCTAAACGCCGTAACGCTTCTTCCACCACCGTGGCGGCCCAGCGCAAATCGTAAATCCGCTCGGCCGGCCAGCTTTCCAACACCCGCGCTGGAACAGATAGCTGCGAAGGCGCTTCCGCCATCCAGTCATCCCAGGAAACAAAATCGATATGGCCGCCGCGTTTTTGCGCACGACACCTTTCGTTCGCATCAATCAAGAAATTCTGCAGCGCCCTAAGCAATAACGAGCGAAAACGTCCGCGAGCTGGATCGGCGTGCTGCAGTAAATTTCCGTTAAGCACCATGAGAAAAAAATCCTGCGTCACGTCCTGCGCATCGCTGACTGAATAGCCGCGACGGCAAACAAATGTGAAGATTGGTCGCCAATAAGTGCGGCAAAGCTGGCTCAGGGCGGCCTGGGCTCTCTTTTCCTTTTCCTCGCCCGAAGAGCAGGAGAGAACCATGCTCCAATGCGTCGTAGCAAATTGTCCCGAGCCGGCGGCTGAGCCGACGGCGCCATTTGATTTCACGAACCACCATGCTGTGCCCCAAAAGCGCATATCTCAAGCGTAAAATGGGGCTCGATCTGGGCATGGGGAGTCTTTCGCTCATATAATTAGCGGGATATGCTGGGGGGAACAGCCAGCCCCCAGCGCGTGTTCAAAGACCTTCTACGGGAAGTGGCTTGTGGAGTTCGTAAGAAAAGTTGGGATCGCTGGAGCGGCCGGCCTCTGCCAGCTCAGATTGTCGCAACGCCGTCAAGCGGCTAACCATCTTTTCGGAGATTTCAAGAATAACGTTGTTCGTGGCGGGTGGAATCGAAGCGCGGATCGAGCTTCAATGACGATAGCCCATCCCGCCGCGTTCGACGCTTCGATTGCTGCAATTCGGCACAGCGTTTCGGGATGATTCCGCCCTTGCGAGAGAGCCTCTCTTTTTATTTTAAGGCAACGATTCAAGATCGCTCGCCCGGAAGTTTCGTCGCCGGTCAGGCAATGCAAACGGCCTACTCCTCCGCCACAGCAAGTGTGGCGCAAAGATAGCGGATCTCGTCCTCGATCTCCGATTCTTTTTCGACCGTCTTGGCTACTTCATCCCGGAGCAGCGTGCGATAACGCGCGCGCAGTTGGTGCACTAAACGTTTCACCGCTGAATCGGCCACTCCTAAAGCGGCCGCTAGCTTGCTGTACCAAACATCATTGTGCTCTGCGGTAAGGCACCCGCTCAGCATATCGAACACCCGCCGGCGCCCGCGGCTCTCGCATTCTTCCGCTAAACGCCGCAACGCTTCTTCCGCCACTGTGGCGGCCCAGCGCAAATCGTAAATCCGCTCGGCCGGCCAGCTTTCCAACACCTGCGCCGGAACAGATAGCTGCGAAGGCGCTTCCGCCATCCAGTCATCCCAGGAAACAAAATCGATATGACCGCCGCGTTTTTGCGCACGACGCCTTTCATGCGCATCGATCAAAAAATTCTGCAGTGTCTTAAGCAATAACGAGCGGAAACGTCCGCGGGCGGGATCGGCATGCTGCAAAAAGTTTCCGCTAAGAACCATGAGGAAAAAATCCTGCGTCACGTCCTGCGCATCGCTTAAAGAATAGCCGCGACGGCAGATGAAAGTAAAAATGGGGCGCCAATACGTTCGGCAAAGCTGACTCAGCGCAGCTTCCGCCGTATTTTTCTTATCCTCGCCCGAAGCGCAGGAGAGGACCATGCTCCAATGCGTCGTAGCAAATTGTCCCGAGCCGGCGGCTGAGCCTAGGGCGCCCTTTGATTTCACAGACCGCCATGGTGCGCGCCAGCGCGTTATACCTCAAGCGTAAAATGACATTCCAGTTAGGTGTCCGACGTTCTACTGGGTTGGGGGTGCCCTGGGGGGAACAGCCAGCCCGGGTGCATAAACTTCTACGGGAAACGCCGGCAGTAGTTCTCAAAGATTTTGAGAAAAATTTGCCCACCTGGAGTCAAAGCCGAAATTCTTGTATTTCATCTCTCCTCTGTGGCTTAGTAGCTCGACTATGAATTCCGCTCTGCGCGCTGCCGTTATTGCCGAATGGCGCGGATTGCCCGCGCAGAAGAAGCGCCCCGATCGTTGGCAAACTGCTTCCGACGTTCTCCCGAAATTGATGGAGCGCCTCGGCCTAAGCGAGCGACTGCACGAAAACGAAGTAATCGAAGCCTGGGCGCAAATCGTCGGCGACTTTATCGCGGCGCACTCTGCGCCGGTAAGTTTGCGAGAGGGAGTGCTTTATGTTCGCGTTCTGCAGCCGGCATTGCATTACGAGCTCGAGCAAATATCGAAGGCCGCCATTTTGCGGAAACTGAAACAGCGTTTCGGCGGCAAGACCGTGCGCGATGTGCGGTTCCGCGTTGGTTAGAACATGCGATGACGCCGGATTTTTCTGAAGACGCGATTCATGTCGAACAGCTGGAAATGTTTGCACATGTCGGCGTGCCTGATCACGAACGCGACAAGCCGCAACGGATCACGGTCACGATCACGGCCTGGCCGGAGGCGAGTTTACATGGCCTCGCTGACGACATTGGCAGCACGATCAACTATTCCGGCATCGCTCGCCTGGTGCGCGATGTCGTGGACGAACGGCGCGACAAATTGATCGAAACGCTCGCCGAAAAAATTGCCGAACGCTTGCTGCACGATCTTCCCATTCGCCGCCTTCGGATCGAACTGCGCAAATTCGTTTTGCCCGATGCCGCGCATGTAGGGGTCATCATTACGCGCGAAGGATCGGCGCATTGATTAGGAATCAATCGCCCATAATCTTTCCGGCGATGGATCAGAATGATGAATGGAAAACGATTTCCACCGAAACGCATTATGCGAATCCCAATCTTCGAGTCGTCACCGAAAACGTTTGCACCCCAGCGCGATCCAAACCGCGCTCCTGGACGATCGTGCAACGCAAGTCTGCGGTCATCATTGCGCCGATGACGCGCGACGGGAAGTTGCTCTTGATCCGACAAGAGCGAATCCCGATTCACGCCACGATCTGGGAAGTGCCTGGCGGCCAAATCGACGATGCGACGACCGATGAAGCCGCCATCAAAGCCGTCGCATTACGCGAGCTGCGCGAGGAAACCGGATATCAACTCGCGAAAGACGGCGAGATTATCGCGCTCGGTGATTATTTTTCTTCTCCCGGTTTCACCGATGAGCGCGGCTATTTTTTTCTCGTGCGGCCGGTTGAAACCACACCGGAGGGTCGCGCCCCCGACGAATCGGAATCGATTTTGGATTGCCGAGGTTTCACTCCATCTGAACTCGGCCGCATGATCGCGGAAAACGAGATTCGCGATGCAAACACTCTCAGCATCTGCGCACGATTAGTTGCGCGCGGCTTTCTCGATCTGACGCAGCACCACAATGCGCCGCTCACCGAGCGGCGGCTACAGCAATGACGCTCCAAAATCTCTTCAAGTTTCGCGAGATGGCGGAAAGCGAAACATCGAAACCACTCCTCGAGCACCTGGAAGATCTGCGATGGACCATCGTTAAAATGGCCGTCACGCTCATCCTCGCGATGGTTCTCTGCTTCGCATTTCGAACGTCGCTTGTGCAAATCCTGCAGCGGCCATTGAACGAAATCGGTCCGCAAATCGGCGTTCTGCGCGCTTTGGGAATTACCGATTCCATCACCGTCTCATTCCATCTCGCGTTTTATGCCGGCATTGTCATTTCTTTCCCGATCCTGCTTTATTTTCTCGCCGAGTTCGTTCTGCCCGCGCTCACCGCCATGGAAAAGCGTTTTCTGCTCCCCGCGATTTTCGTTAGCTTTGCTTTGTTTTTGACCGGCGTGCTCGTCTGTTACCTCTGGCTCCTGCCCAAAACGATTCTCTTCTTCTTTCACGATACGCAGTCGTTAGGCTGGGCGCCGATGTGGACGGTGCAGCAATATTATTCTTTCGTGACCAGATTCACGATCGGCTTCGGTCTTGCTTTTGAATTGCCCGTAGTCGTGCTCGCTTTGGTAAAGTTTGGTTTGATTACTTATGCCTTCATGGCGCGCACTCGTCCTTATGCCATCGTGCTCATCTTTATTCTCGCCACCATCATCACGCCAACGCCGGATGTGCTTACCCTCATCGCCATGAGCCTGCCGATGTGTTTGCTTTACGAAAGCTGCATCTGGATTGCGTGGTTCATGCAACGTCGGGCGCAGAAAGGTTAAAAAAGTTAAATTGTTACGTTGTTAAAACGATGAACGCGTGGGATGCCAAGCCGTTTTAACTTTGTAACATTTGTAACCTTTTTAACTCTTTTCCGTGAACGAACCCACCGCAGCGTATCATTTCTTGTTTAACACCATCGCATTCCTGTTGGGCGCGGTTGTCGGTTCGTTCCTCAACGTCTGCATCTATCGTTTGCCGCGCGATCTTTCCGTCAATCGCCCGCGCCGTTCTTTCTGTCCCTCCTGCAAGAAAGAAATTCCGTGGTATCAGAATTTGCCGCTCGTCAGTTGGATCGTCTTGCGCGGTCGCTGCGCAAATTGCGGAAGCAAGATCGCGTTTCGTTATTTTGCGGTCGAACTCATTACCGCGCTTCTCTTTCTCGTCATTTGGCGCTCTTTCCCGTGGCAAATCGCGATCGCCTATTGGGTTTTCGTTTCTTTGCTCATCGTCGCGACATTTGTCGACTTCGAGCACTTCATCATTCCCGATGAGATAACTTTTGGCGGAATCGGCGCCGGCCTCATTGCGAGTTTCATTTTGCCCTCGCTCATGTCGACCGATCGGCGTTTGCTGGCGGTTGCTATGTCGGCGGCCTCGGCTGCTCTTGGTTACGCAATCCTCTGGCTCGTTCTCGAAGGCGGCAAAATCGCCTTTGGTAAAAAGAGAATTCGGCTCAAACAACCGACTGCCTTTACCTGGACACGCACCGGTGACGATGCGGATCTGGTTGTGGGTGAAGAGCGCAGTTTATGGAGCGATCATTTCGCCCGCGAAAAAGATCTTCTTCTCCTGCATTGCAATGAAGCAACGATCGACGGTCGCTCGTTAGGCAATGTCACGCTGCAATGTCGTTACGATCTCGTCACGGTCGGCGACGAAACGTTGTCTCTCGATCAGATCGATCGCATCACCGGCGTCGTGCGCGAACTTCAAATCCCGCGCGAAGCCATGGGGCGCGGCGATCTGAAATTCCTGGCCGCGATCGGTGCTTTTCTCGGCTGGCGCGCCGTCCTCTTCGCCATTTTTGCCGGTTCGCTGCTGGGCTCTGTCGTTGGCCTAACGACACTGGTGATCGGCAAGCGCGTTTGGTCTGCGAAATTGCCATTTGGCCCCTACCTCGCCGCCGGCGCATTGATCTGGATGTTCTTTGGTGATGCGCTCATCGCCAAGTACTATTCGCTGATCGTGCCCTAACGAATTGGTCCTGACGTTTAATCGCGGGTCATCCTGAGCGTAAGCGAAGGACCTCGCGAAAACAAAGTTGATGCTCGTGAGGTCGCTCGCGTTCGCTCGGGATGACAAAAAGTTACGACGCAACTTCTTCCAGCTCGCTCGTGCAATACGTGGCATACAGCGCATCACTCACTTCGATCAGGCGCTCCTGAATATTTTCCAGGTATTCGTGCAATCCGAATTCAAAAATGTCGCCAATCGTGATGTAATCGAGATCGGATCGCAGCCGTCCGGACAAACGCTCGACTTCATTCGCGTAGTTCGCCTCGCTCGATCCCGAAATGCGATGCAACGCCCCATCGAGCGAATCGACGCTGAAGCGAATCGAGCGCGGAAATTCGGCATGCGTGATGATGAACTCCGCCACCTTCCACGGCGCCACCTGATCGACATAAATTTTTCGATAGGCCTCGAGCGCGCTGCATGATTTCAACACCGCCATCCATTGAATGGTATCGACATTGCCGCCCACCCGTTCGCCCGACGGCAGGAGAATGTGATACTTCACATCCAGGATTCGCGACGTGCAATCGGCGCGTTCGAGCAGTTTGCCGATGCGGATAAAATCCCAGCCTTCACCGTGGGTCATGGTGGCGTCGGTGATGCCTTGGAAAAGGTGGGAACCCGCGACAATGCGCTGGAAAAATTCGTAGGGACTTGCGCGCAACAATTCTTTCCCTGCCTCGCTCTGCACAAATAGATAGAGCCGATTGATCTGCTCCCACATTTCGCTCGACATTTGTTCGCGGGTGCTGCGCGCATTCTCGCGCGCGGTCGTGAGACACGACGAAATCGAGTTTGGATTTTCTTCCTGCAGTCCGACGAAGTCGATCGCGGCTGTTCCGTCGAGCGTGGCGTAGAGCGAAGCAAACAGCTCGTTCTCTTCCAGCGAACTAATGATTGGATTCCACTGTTGTTGCGAATCGGCATTCGGCTGGTTCGCGAGATCGAGAAGCAATTGCAGATTTACTTCCGCGATGCGCGCATTGTTTTCCGCGCGCTCGATGTAGCGGCTCATCCAGTAAAGCGAATCGGCGACGCGGCTAAGCATCTTAGATTTCCGTTCCCGTTTTCTTCGTCGAGAACCCACGTGTCTTTGCTGCCGCCGCCTTGCGAAGAGTTCACCACGAGCGAGCCGCGCTTGCAGCGCCACGCGCGAAAGGCCGCCCGGAATGATCTTCACCTTCTCGCCGTACAAAATGTAAGGGCGCAGGTCGAGATGACGGCCTTGCATTGAGGTTTCGCAAAACGATGGCGCGCGTGAAAGTGGAATGACCGGCTGCGCAATGTAATTGCGCGGATCTTTGCGGACGCGCTCGCGAAAATCCTCGATCTCCTCTTTCGTCGCCTGCGTCCCGACGAGCATGCCGTAGCCGCCGCTTTCGTTTGCGGCTTTCACCACGAGCTTGGGAATATTTTCGAGAATGTAGCTGAGGTCCTCTTTCACCGACGCCAGATAAGTCGGCACGTTTGGCAGAATCGGATCCTGATCGAGATAGTAGCGGATCATTTTCGGCACAAAGTGGTAAACGACTTTGTCGTCCGCCACGCCGGTGCCGATGGAATTCGCCAGACTGATATTGCCCCGGCGATATGCCTCGACCAAACCCGGCACGCCGAGTCCGGAATCCTTTCGGAAAACTTTTGGATCGAGAAAATCGTCGTTGATCCGTCGGTAGATGACGTCGACGCGTTTCAATCCTTTCGTCGTGCGCATGCAAACTCTTCCGTCGTGCGCGACCAGATCGCGGCCTTCCACGATTTCGATTCCCATCGAGCGTGCCAGAAATGAGTGCTCGAAATACGCTGAGTTGTAAGTGCCCGGCGTCAGCAAAACAACGGTCGGTTCGTCGTCCCCATCGGGCGCGATGTAGCGCAGGACATTTAGCAATTCCTGACTGTAATCTTCCACCGGCCGCACGCGATGTTGTGCGAAGAGATTGGGAAAGACGCGCTTCATCGCCTGCCGATTCTCGAGCACATACGAAACGCCGGAGGGACACCGCGCATTATCTTCGAGCACGACATAATTCCCATCGCGATCGCGCACCAGATCGGTCCCGCAAATGTGGATGTAGATGTTTTTCGGCACATCGAAGTGCATGAACTCCGGCCGAAAGTTTGTGGCTTCCCACACGATCTCTTTCGGAATGACACGATCGCGCAGGATGTTTTGCGCATGATAAATATCGTGCAGAAACAAATTGAGCGCAGTGATGCGTTGCACCAGTCCGCGTTCGATCAGATCCCATTCTTTTGCCGGAATGATGCGCGGAATTAAATCGAATGGAAAAATCCGTTCCGTGCCCTGCTCGTCGTTGTAAACTGTGAAGGTGATCCCCTGCCGAAGAAATGTGGATGACGCCAATGCGCGCTTGCGGTCGAACTCATTTCGCTCCATTTCCTTGAAGCGATCGAGCAATTTGGCGTAATGAGGACGGACCGCGCCAGGCCCACCAAACATCTCGTCGAAAAATTCTCCGACTTCGTAATCGGAGAAGAAATCGCCCATGAAATCAGTCTGGCAGCGCGAAAAACCGACGCAAATGAAAAACCGGAACGACCATGACGAAGCTTGTCGCCGGGTGACGGCGCGCTTTCCCTCGCGTCTCCTGCGGCAATACGTTGCGCGGAAGATGCGGAGCGATCCGGCCTATCCCGCGGTTTACGAATCAGTGCGCGCAACGAAAGAGCCTTTGCTCGATATCGGCTGCGGCGTTGGTCTCCTTGGTTTTTATCTGCGCGAACGCGGTTTCGAAAATCCCATCATTGGTCTGGATCGCGACGCCCGGAAAATTCGCATCGCGCAAAGGATGGCGGTCACGTATCGGGAAGTCGATCTTCGCACGCAGGATCTGCACGATCGGCTTCCGGAATTTTCCGGCACCATCGCCATGCTCGATGTCCTCCACTATTTGTCGCCAGTCGCTCAGAATAAATTACTCTTTCGTCTCGCGGAGCAAATCGGGCCGGGCGCAATGCTACTCGTGCGCGATTGTCCCTGCGATGGCGGAATCCGTTACGCGGCCACACTCCTCGCGGAAAAATTCGCGCAACTAATTTCGTGGAACGTGTCGACGCCGCTCTACTTCCCGTCGCGCGAAAGTGTTCTCAGAAATTTTTCACCTAACGAATTCACGCATGAGGTGAAGCCGCTCTGGGGAGCGACTCCCTTCAATAATCATCTTTTTACTTTCCAGCGGCGCGCGTCTCCAGCTGGTGCAATCGTGGAATGACGAAGCTGTAGCCCAGCTTCGCGAGTCCACGAAGCGTTTGTTCGATACACGCCGGATTATATTCGGGCGTGTTCGTAATCTGGTGTCCTTCGTGCAGCAGCACGATCGCGCCCGGTGCGGTGCACTTGATAATTCGCGCCGCCACTTCGTAGGGGGACCGTTTCCCGGTATCGAAACCGCGCGCCGTCCATCCGACCAAATGCATGTTACGCCGCAGCAGGATGGGGTGCACAAAAAAATTCTTAAGCCCCGCTGGCGTTCGAAGATACGCGCGCGATGTGACTTTTTCGCGTCCTATCATTTCATTGCAGCGATCGATTTCGGCGAAAATTCTTCGCTCCAATGCGCACCAAAAACTACCGCTCGGATGCGAGAAGGTATGGTTTGAAATGTGATGGCCTCGCTCAAGGATTTTCGCGATCAGTTGCGGATATTTTTTTGCGCGTGCCCCGATTACAAAAAATGTGGCCCGCGCGTGATAGCGATCGAGCAGATCGAGGATCTTTTCCGTGTGTTCGGGCGTCGGTCCGTCGTCAATTGTGATCCAGACTTCTTTTTCGGAAGTTTGAAACGAACGCAGGACCGGCCCCCACCATTGCGAATGCGGAACGAGCGTTGGATAAAGAAGGAGAAGGTGGGAGACAAATAGTGGCACCAGCGCAAGCACCCAGTCGAAGTGGATAACAATGATGGTCCAGACCGGAGCAATGACGGCGAATGCGAGGATGGTTTTTCGCCACCAATGATACTTAGGATTGTCCATCAGGAAAAAGCGCCAGCAATAATGCGGCGGCGAGATTTAGCGCAACGGCGACGATCCATAAAGCACCGATCGTGCGCAGCCACGGATTAGCCGTCAGCAATTGCGCGGCGAACATCGTGGTCAGGATGCCCATCAAAACGCTTTGCACGCGCCGGCGCGGCAAATCGGCACAGAGGCCGACTCGCTCGCAACCTTTTGCGATCAGCGAATTGAGATACAAGACGATGAGCCAGCTGATCCAAAGAGCGAAAAGGAGCAGAGGCAGAGTGATTGCAGTCTGCCACCAGTTCAGCTTTGGAAGCAGAAGGTTCGCGGTAAAAAG
Source organism: uncultured Verrucomicrobiae bacterium (assembly GCA_963803315.1). Taxonomy (GTDB): domain Bacteria; phylum Verrucomicrobiota; class Verrucomicrobiia; order Chthoniobacterales; family UBA10450; genus JBBQFI01. Next base: position 58,320 of record CAWDLY010000016.1, read on the forward strand.
GTAACTGATTAAGTAAACAACCGCGCCGAGCACGTACGCTTCCAGCCAGCTTTCTTCTGAACGTGCGGCATTTCCACCGCGCAATTTCCGGATGAGTCGCGGCAGGGCAAAATAGTTGCCTCGCGACTCGTTAGGCGGAGCGGTTTTCATTTTGCGAAAATGTTGGGACAAACGCGTACCATTGGTCCCAGTGCCGGGCGATCACCTCTTGCAACGTGGCCGACCATTTTTGCAACGCGGCGCTGACATCTTCGTCACGTCTTGCGCCGCTTCGCTCGCAAATGATCGGTTCGCGCACAATGATCTTATAATGGCGGTAGCCGGCGCGAACGATGAAGAGCGGAAAGATCGGAGCCTCCGCAATCTGCGAAAGAATAAAGGGACCGGTGGGTAGTTCTGCTTCGGACCCGAACAATTTAGCGGTTGCGTGCGCAGCGCCGGCTACGGCGCGATCGCCCTGAATGGAAACGATTTCGTTCGCGCGCAGAGCCTGCAGCAGATCGAATGAGAGCGAGGTCGCATCGGTTGTGTAATCGACTCGGACCGCGCCCGATCCCGTTTTCTCCAGGGCTTCGTTCAGATGACGTGCTGTTTGCAGGTCCGGTTCGGGCGCGCGCACCATGCGAATTTCGCGCTGAAATTTTTCCGCGAAAAGCGCCGCTCCCAAATCGTAATTCCCCATGTGCGCGGTGAGAACGATTGCACTCTTTGCTGTGGCCAGTCGCTCCAGCGCATCCGCGCCATCAATCTCGTAAACGAAATGGCTCTTGTTTAATTTGTAATGAGAACCTTCCGTGATCGTCCAGGCGAAGTTGTACATCGTGCGCCAGACGCGGAGATAATTCATGAGGCGACCGGAGCCCGGCAGAATTACTTCGAGATTCGAAAGGACCGCGCGCCGCGCCGGTGCCGCGAAAAAGAAAAAGAATGTTGTCCAAAACCAGATGAGCACCGGCAGAAAATAAAAGGGAACGTTGAAGAGCGCCCAATCGAGATATTGACGCCAGAAAACTCCGCGCACGGCAAAGCGACGGAACCAGGCGAGAAATCCCAAATCCCAAGTTCCAAATCCCAAAGAAGCTCCAATCTTCAAGCTCCAAAAAACTGCGGGTCGCGCGCCACTTCTTTGGTGATTGGTGCTTGGGATTTCCCTGGAGCTTGGGGTTTGGGATTTGGGATTTCAGCTCCTTTTCGCCTAACGAATAGAAGCCGCAGGTTCACCAGCTCGCATTTCCACCAGCGAAGAAGTCCCTTCTGGATCAATTTGCGCAAACGAATATCGGGCACGAAGCCGTCATATAATTCGCGCCATCCCGCATTGCGTCTTCCATAATATCCGGTCGCAAGCCTTCGGCGCGCGAGTGCCACCAACCGCCGATTATAAAATTTCATCATGCTCGCAAACCATCGGCCCGCTTTTCCTTCGAACGGCAAATGCGCAAACTCGCGCTCCGGATTTTTGTAAACTGGAATGACGAGGCCGAGAAAATAAGTGCCGACATCGAGGAGCAACGCGGCCGACATGAGTTCGGCATCGCCCATGTAATAATATTTGTCCTTGTAGAGCGTCTCGAACCACAACCGATACGTGATCGGGAGTTGCTCATTGTAGTATGCGATTTGCTGGGAAACATCTTCGCCTGCCAGGTTGCGCGCGACGAGGTCGCTCACGTAGTAGCTTGTGTAGGAACAAAAATCGAGTCCCGGGCTGTAAAGCGGATCGATGAAACCGGCCGCGTCGCCCACCACCGTCCATCCGTCGCCGCAAACTTTTTCGCTGTCATACGGCAGCGCGGAAAAAGCGTGCACATCATTTCCGATGATCTTTGCTTCGCCAAAAATTTCACGGCCCACTGGATTCGCGACAATGTGCGAAAGCAATCGTTCGCCGAGACTCTTCCCTTCCGGCAGCGCAAAAATTCGCGAATCATAAACGATGCCCGCGCTTACATCGCCGCCGCGCAATGGAATGATCCAGCACCACCAGCCGTATCCCATGAGATGGTTCGTGGCCCATTCTCGACTCGTTAGGCAGGCATTGGCGTATTTTGGAAAACGCTCGCGCCATTCGTAGCTGTCCCACTCTTTGACGCCGGTAAAGCGCGCCCAGACGGCGTTGATGGGATGCTCGGTGTTTGGCCGGAAGTAGCCGAGCGTGCGCGGAAGAAACGCGGCGCGGCCGCTGGCATCGATCACCCAGCTTGCAGCGGTCGTTCTTTCTTCGCCGTTAACGACAGCAGAAACTTGCTGACCAGCTTTTCCCGCAAGCTCGCATTTGGTGACCTTCGCTGGTCGCCAAAGATCGCATCCAGCCTCGACAGCCAGATTGAGCAGATGCGAATCCAGTTTCGCACGATCGACTTGAAAAGTTTGCAACCGCGTCTGATACCGCGCGCCGATCTCGACACAATCATCGAACGATTGATCCGCGCGATTACAAAACCACATGCGCAGGCCTTGTTTCGCAAGATGCTCGTGACCCAGATAATTATTGAGACCCAGAATGCGCGTCATGTAGCAACTGCTCAGCTCCGTCGTCGATTCGCCGACTTTGCGATCGAATTCTTCGGTCTTCTCGATGATCAAGACGCGCGCGTTCGGCTGGCGTCGTTTAAGCATGAGCGCAGTCGCCGCGCCGGAGAATGCTCCGCCGACAATGACGGCGTCATAGTCATGGTTCATCGCAGCGCAAATGATGGTGTCGCGCCGCTCGAAACGCAATTAGTTAGGTAATTCTGTAAAGCGCGGTCCTGCGAGCGTCGCAGACTACTTCGATCGCTTTGTACAGCGGGCGGCTAAGAAATTCGAGCGACGGTCATAGACCGCCGCTACAATTGTCACAGATGATTTTCCGAAACGGTCGTCTGATTTTTCCCGATGGGGTTCGCGAGGACATCGAGCTGGTCGTGCGCGAAGGAAAAATTGCGGACGTGCGCGAACAGCGCGGTTCCGGGCAGGTGAGATAAATCGTCGATCTCGAAGAACAATTTTCTCGCGCCCGGCTTCATCGATTTGCATCTGCATGGCGCGGTCGGACGCGACACGATGGAAGCGACGCCCGAAGCGTTTCGCGCGATCTGCGATTATCACGCGACCGGCGGGACGACTTCGCTTCTGCTAACGACTGTACCGCGCCGATCGCGGAGATCGCAAGCCGTGTTGCAAGCGGTTAGGGAATTACCATGTAGCCGCGCCGCTCAGTCGGGGCGCAATTGGCTAAAGGCACGACGACAAAGCGCCGTGGCTACAACGATTCGCTCGCGCGCATCATCGGCGTGCACGTCGAAGGGCCATTCATATCGAAAGTGAAGCCCGGCGCGCAAAGGGAGGAGTTCATCATCTGAGCCCAAGCGCGGAATCAGTCGACAGCAACTCCTTCAATTCTCCGACGTGATAAAGGTAATGACGCTCGCGCCCGAAATTCGCGGCGCCTCGGAATTGGTCGATCGCCTGCGCGCGAAAAATATTCGCGTCAGCGGCGGACACAGCGATGCCAGCGATGAAGAGGCGCGCAAGGCGTTCGAGCGCGGGATGCGTCAGGTCACACATACATTCAATTGCATGTCTTCTGCGCACCGTCGCGGAATTTATCGTGTCGCCGGCTTACTCGAGTTCGCGCTGAGCGAACCGGAAATTCTCTGCGAGCTGATTGCCGACGGTCACCACGTCTTGCCGACGCTGATGCAAATGTTGTATCGCGCGAAAGGCGCGGACGGAATTTGTCTCGTCACGGATGCGACAGCCGGGAGCAGGTTTGCCTAACGAGTCGCGTTTTTCGCTCGGTGGACGCGAATGCGTCGTGCGCGACGGTGTGTGTTTGCTTGCCGATGGTTCGGCTCTTGCCGGCAGCGCTTCGCGCATGATCGATCTTGTGCGAACGATGGTGCAAAAGGTGAACGTGCCAATTCACAAAGCTATCAAAATGGCGACAGAAAATCCAGCGCGCGCGCTCGGGCTCGAGAAAAGCAAAGGATGCTTGAGACCAGATGCCGATGCCGATTTGGTTGTCATTTCGCCTGACCTGGAAGTCGTCCAAACTTTCTCTCGCGGCGCACAAATCTATTGCCATCAAGGAGCGGCGGTCTCCAGGCCGCCGAACTCAATGATTCGGCGCTCTGGAGAGCGCCGCTTCTTGAGGACGTGGACTGCAGGCGTCGCTTACAGCGAGAGAAGGAAGCGCGCGATATCGAGCGACGCGCTCGGCCGGCCGAGTTGGCGGATGTTGGCAAACCATTCGCGCCACAAGTGCTGATCATTCGCGAATGCCCGCTGCACTTCGGCGGTCACGGCCTCTGGCGTCGTGGCGACGACGCCTGAGCCAGTTTCCACAATCAAGCGCGCGTTGCCTTCTTCCTGTCCGGGCACGACTTGATTGATGATCATTGGGGTGCTGGCGGCGATCGTTTCCTGAACGGTCGCGCCGCCCGGCCTTGCCAATCAGGACATGACTGGATTGCAGAAGACGCGGCATCTCTTCTGTCCATCCGACGATTTCAAAAGGGCGCGATGCCGTGCGGATTTTTTCCAACGCGAGGCGCAGCTTTTCATCGCGTCCAACGGTAGCCGTGAGTTCGATTTGCGGAAGAGCAACAAGGCGGCGCACAATCTCGGGAGCGATCGATTTTCCGGCGTTGATCATATAGAGAACGCGCAGGATGGGAATCCGGCTCGGGTTTCGCGACGGAACTCAAGCTCTGCGAACTTCGCGCTCACTGGAAAGCCGAGCGTTTTGATTTTTGCCGCGATCAACGCCCGCGGTGCGCATGACCTGTGCGGTTTGTTCGTTCGCGACCAGGAAATAATCGGCGCTGCAACGATACCAGATGGCGTTAACGGTAATGGAATCGGTGACGACCACGATCCGTTTGCAGGCTGCCGCCATCCGCGGGTCCAAGAATTTCATCGAGAAGATGCGCGTAGGCCGGATAAACCGAAACGATGGCCGCGGGCTTTGTCCGGGCGACGAGTTCGGCGAGTCGTTTTTTCAGTGCGAAAAGAAGTCTGAAATCTCCCTCGAAATTTTTCTTCCGATCGAGCGAACGATAAAATGCCGACCAGATTCGCGGCGCGCGATTGATCACGCCGAGGTAGGATTTGCGCGCCCAGATCATTGAACGCGCCGTAGGTTTCGGCGAAAAGATCGTGCTGCTCGACGTCGGCTTCAGCGAAAGCGACGTGCGCCAAGTCCTTCGCGAATGCCGCGGGCCGCGGCGTTATGTCCTTCTCCGAACCCGGCGGTGAGGATGAGAATTTTTTTCAACTCGTTAGGCGTTTTCGCCCTGGGGTTCGGCGGAGAGTTTAATGGATATTTGTCGTCGCGCAAAGTAAACTTGCCGCCGCGATGAAACGTCTCGGGTTTGTCTGGAGAATTTTTCGCCGGCTCGTCTGGGAAACTGCCACCGATAATACGACCGGTCTGGCCGCGCAGATGGCGTATCAATTTCTCTTCATGCTCGCGCCCGTCCTGTTTTTTCTCTGGCACTTGCTCGGACTTTTCGGAACCGACCCGGCGAAATTGCACCAGATGTTCGCCATTTTAAGAAGTTTTCTTCCGCCCGATCCGAAAGTGCAGGACATTCTCGACGCGCAGGTCGCAAGCGTGGTTTTGACCGGGTCCGGAGGAATGCTCGCTAACATCGGCATCGTGCTCGGCATTTATCTCGGCACCGTTTTCATTTCGACTATTTCGCAGGCATTGAGCCGGGCGCACGGAGTGCACAAGGACCGCAACTGGTGGTCGAAATACATCATCTCGTTTTTTCTGCTTTTTTGGTTTGGGATCACGATCCTGCTCGCTTTCAACGTTACTGTTTTTGGTGAGACGCTCGCCGGAATCGCGGAAGTAAATTTCCAATTGAAGGTGCCGCTGCAAGAATGGGTCACGCTGCTCAATCTTCCGTTTACCGGGAATTGCGCTCATCATCCTCGCGCTCGCATTGTATCTTCTCACGCCGGAAAATTATCTGACGATTCGGGAGGCGTTGCCGGGTGCGATTTTCTTTTCGTTAGGCTGGCTCGTTCTCACCAAGCTCTTCCAGATTTATGTCGCGCGTTACGATCGCTATAACCCGACCTATCTGGCTCTGGCCTCGCTCATCGTTTTGCTCACCTGGATGTATTTGACCTGTCTGCTGCTTCTGCTTGGCGGAAAGTTGAATGCGATTCTCCGCCGCGAACGCAAGCGCATGGCACAAATTTCTGAGGCTGTGCCACAGCCGGCGTGAATCGAAAAACAGTTCGCCCGTCTAGTTCTGTCATGACGCGTCTCCGCTTCTGGATCGTTCTCGCCCTTTTCGCGAGCGGAGTCGCCGGTCCGGTTCTTCACGGAGAATTGAGCGAAGAAGAAAAAAGAAAACGCGCCGCCTTTCTCAAAGCGCGCGAGGAAATGCGGACCGTTTCGTCACCGACGCCTTCGCCCCATCGCAAAGCAAAACCGAAAGCGGCCAAGCATCCGCCGAAGAAAAAGAAGTCCGCGAGACCGAAACCGAAAGAGACGCCCGAGCCGGAGGAGGCGCCGAAGAAATCAAAGGCGAAGCCGAAAGAAACTCCAAAGAGAAAAGAGGGAGAGGAAAAGGAAGAGGAAGAAACTTCCAAGTCGAAGGCGAAAGCAACACCGGCTCCGGAGCGCGAATCACCGCCGCCGCGCGCGAGTGCTGTGCCCACTTCATCTCCCGAATCGGCGGATGTTGTCGTGCAAAAGTCGGGATTCCAGGAAACGGAGGTCTTGCCGACACCGGAAGAACATCGCTTCCTCTTTTGGAAATGGACCAAGTCGAGCCGGGAATTATCGTTATCTTTCGCGTTCGGTGCGCTACGAGATCGATCATGCCCGCGTTTTACGGCGTCGCTGGCAATACATCGTCGTCCACAACAGCGGCACACGGCAGGGTAACGCGCGCATTTTCGATTATTACCATCGTCATGTTCGCCACATGCAGAATGGACTGGCGTATCATTTTGTCATTGGCAACGGCACATCGTCGGGCAATGGCGAGATCGAAGTGGGCGATCGTTGGCGCCGTCAGATCAACGGCGGGCACGTGCACAGCGATTATCTGAACAACATCGCGCTCGGCATTTGTCTGGTCGGCGATTTCAATCGCGATCAACCGACACGCGTGCAGCTCGACGCGTGCGAAGAACTGATTCGCTATCTTCGCATCCGGTGCGGCAAGATCGACGGGCATTACGCGATCGTGCGACCGCATCGCGAGATGAATCCGCCGCGCTGGCCGACCGATTGTCCGGGCGATGATTTTCCCTACAGCTGGTTTCGGAGGTTCCGGGAATGAAATCCTCAGGTAGGGGCGATTGACTTCAATCGCCTTCCTTGCGGCGCAAGCAAAAATCGGGCGGTTCGGTGAACCGCCCCTACCTGCATTTCAATAAACCAGCGGGAGCAGCCGTTTCGTTCGTCGCTGGTAGGAACGATATTGATCGCCCATTGCTTCAGCGAGCACGCGTTCCTCGACATTAATGCGAAGAAGAAATGCGAGAAGTGTTGGCAAAATGAAGATGGCAACCGAGACCACCAATTTCCCATGGAAAGGCCGAGCCCAAGAAAAGCGAGCAACGCGCCGGTGTAGGAAGGATGACGAACGAATCGGTAGGGGCCGGATTCAATAACGCGGTGCCCGGAGTGAATGGCGACATCGACCGTGAAAAATTTTCCGAGATAACCAATCGAGTACCAGCGCAAGACGAGCCCGAAGACAAAAACGAAAAAGCCGACGATCGCGAAGCGTACTTCGATGCGGCATCGCTGCCGACGGAAACCAGAATGCGACTTGAATGCCGAAGAAAACGCTGGCCAGAATTATGATCCAAAGAAGGCGGAACGATTTTTTATCCTGCGAGACGGCGTTTCCGCGCGAGCGCCGGGTGATGCCGAGCCAGAGCTCGGAGAATGCGTAGAGGAGACCGAGCCACATTGGATCGGGGAGCTTCACGCGGCAACCATCTCGGAAATGAGCGATCGGAGCAAGCAAGCTTGGAGGGACACGCGCCGTCGCGTCCCAAATGTTGCGGCGGCTTGGAAACCGCCGCTCCTTGGAGGCGCCGGAATGCAAACACGCGAAAAATATTTCGGGCGCGATTTTAGATGACTTGCGGTTGGCGGTACGCAGAATGCACGCTCTGCCGCTGGGAAGAAAACGGACTGCCGCTGAGTAGACAGACGAGCGGCAGAGACAATCATGACTCCGGTAAAAATTTGGCTTGGCTATCCGTACCCGCTCGGCGCGACCTGGCTCGGCAATGGCGTGAACTTCGCCATCTTTTCCGAGCATGCGACGTCAGTCGATCTTTGCCTCTTCGATAAGCTCGACGCACAGCAGGAAAATATTCGCATTCCGATGACGGAACATACCGATCAGGTGTGGCACGTGTTTCTGCCGGATGTGAAGCCCGGACAACTTTACGGTTTTCGCGTTACCGGTCCGTACGATCCGGAACGCGGAATGCGCTTTAACAGTTCAAAGCTCCTGATCGATCCATACGCCAAGTCGATCGCGGGCGAGATCAATTGGGCGGATGAAATGTTCGCCTACGTCGTGGGCGGCGACGGAGAAGATGCTACGCGCGACTTTCGCGACGACGCCTGGGGGATGCCGAAGGCGGCGGTGATCGAGAACGCCTTCGACTGGGGAAACGACAAGCGTCCCGGCATTCCGCTGCACAATTCGATTATCTATGAAGTGCACGTCAAGGGTTTCACGAAGTTGAATCCAAATGTGCCGGAGGAATTACGCGGCACGTATGCCGGCGTGGGCAGCGCGGCTTCGATTGAATATCTCAAGAACCTGGGCGTGACGGCGGTGGAGCTTTTGCCGGTGCATCAGCACGTCGACGATAAGGTCTTGATCGATCGCGGCCTAACGAATTACTGGGGCTACAACACGATTGGTTTCTTCGCGCCCGAGGCAAAATATTCCAGCAGCGGATCGGCCGGCGGCCAGGTAATCGAATTCAAAACGATGGTGCGAAATTTGCACGCCGCCGGGATCGAAGTGATTCTTGATGTCGTTTACAACCACACCGCGGAAGGAAATCATCTCGGGCCGACGCTGAGTTTTCGCGGCATCGATAATCCCGCCTATTACCGGCTGCATCCGGAAGACCCGCGTTACTATTTGGATTTCACCGGCACCGGGAACACTTTCAATCTTCTGCAAACGCGGACGCTGCAACTGGTGATGGACAGCCTGCGCTATTGGATCAATGACATGCACGTCGATGGATTTCGTTTCGATCTCGCATCCACGCTGGCGCGGGATCAAAAGGGCGTGAACAAACTGCACGCTTTCTTCGAGATCATTCACCAGGACCCGGTGATTTCGCAGGTAAAGTTAATCGCGGAACCGTGGGATGTGGGCGAGGGCGGTTATCAGGTGGGAAATTTTCCGATTTTGTGGGCGGAATGGAACGGGAAGTATCGCGACACAGTACGCAGTTTTTGGAAAGGCGATGAAGGAAAGATCGGCGAGTTTGCGTATCGCCTAACGGGCAGTCCCGATTTGTATCAGCTGAGCGGACGGCGCCCCTACGCGAGCATTAATTTCGTCACGTCGCACGACGGTTTTACGCTCAATGACCTCGTGAACTACAACGACAAACACAACGAGGCGAACGGTGAGAACGGTCACGATGGCGACAACCACAATCTCTCGTGGAATTGCGGCGTGGAAGGACCGACCGATGATCCGGAAATAAATCAACTGCGCCGACGGCAGCGGCGGAATTTTTTGACGACGCTTTTTCTTTCCCAGGGTGTGCCCATGCTTTGCGGTGGCGATGAGTTTGCCCGCACGCAGACAGGAAATAACAACGCCTATTGTCAGGACAACGAAATTAGCTGGCTCTCCTGGAAACACGATGCCGAGCAGAAGCAACTGCTTGAGTTCACAAAGCAACTGATCCACCTGCGCAAAGGGCATCCGGTCTTTCGCCGGCCGAAATTTTTTCAGGGCCGGCGTATTCGTGGATCCGAGATCAAGGATGTGATGTGGTTCAATCCCGGCGGCAACGAGATGAGCGATGAAGAATGGGCTTCGCCATTCGTGCGCTGCCTCGGGATGCTCTTGAGCGGCGACACGATTGATGTGCTCGACTTCGAAGGACATCCAATCCGCGATGATACCTTTTTGCTGCTGATCAATGCGCATTACGAAGCGATTCCTTTTGTTCTGCCGGGCCAGGAACATATCGAGTGGCAAATGACTCTCGACACGACGGACGAGAATGGGTTTTTAAAAGAAGGAAAAAACTTTGCATCAGGCGACGATGTGGAAGTGCAGGATCGCAGTACCGTGTTGCTGAAGCTGGTCGGCGGTTCGCAAGCGCAGGCACGCAAGGAATCGTGGAAGAAGCGTCAGGTGGAAATTCCACATGAGGCCAAACCGCCGCCGCCAACGAAAAAGAAAAAAGATGCGAAGACCGATAGTTAGAAAATCGACCGCCAATTATCTTTGCAGGCCCGAACTTTAAGAGAACAAAATGCCCGTTTCGCCATGACACCAACTTCATTAATTCTCGTCGTCGATCGCGGCAGCCTTAAAGCGTACAAAGTCAGCCAAACGCCCACTCGGGGCGCGAGTCTCAAGCTCACACAGGCGTTTAATATTACCGATGCGCATGGCCGCTACGATGACAAGGTAACCGATGAAGCGGGTAGATTTCCGGTAAGCGATGGCTCCGCCGCGAGGCATGCAAATTCCATTGCCGAGCGGACGGCGCTGGAAATGGAAACCGATCGACGCATCTGCAAGCAATTGGCGGAACAAATCGAGTTGGAAGTGAAGCGCGACGGGTTGGAAGGATGGTCGTTTGCCGCGCCGGCTTCAATTCACGGCGCCATTGTTGATCTCCTGCCAGCGCAAATCCGAGATTGCATTGTCGAGCACGTGAAATCCGATCTGGTGAAAATCGAGCCGGCGAAGTTACCGAAATATTTTCGCTCGCTCCAGCCGCTGTGACCGCATCCTTTCGTGTTGTAGCTGCCGCTGTCGCCAGCGGCAGAGAGCCGCGAACACATTACATTAAGTCTGCCGCCAGTGACGGCGGCAGCTACAACATGAAACCAGCTACAACTTTTGAATTCGCTCAACAGAACGGAACTCGTTACTGTCTGAGTAATCATGCAACTGCCAGTTAACATCACCTATCGAGGGCTCGAGAAATCGGACGAAATTGAAAGTTTAGTGCTCGCGAAAGCCGCGCGGCTCGATCGTTTTTGCGATCATATCAGCCGTTGCGACGTTGCTATTGAGCAACCGAATCACGCGCATCAGAAGGGAAATCAGTTTCGTGTGCGAATTGATGTCACCGTCCCGCCGGGGCATGAGCTTGTGTCGGATGAAAAGCAGTTGGATAACGGCACGCACGATCCGTTAAGCAAAGTGGTACACGACGCTTTCAAGACGATGGAGCGACAGCTGCGCCATCTGGTAGAAATTCAACGACGCAAAGTAAAAGCCCACGAGAAAACGCGCTCGCCAAAATAGGTAGGGGCGATTGACCTCAATCGCCCATCAGTTGTGCGCGACAATCTTTCCCTGGGACGACCCGTCCGAAAAATTCTCAATCACACGACCCATTTTCATGGGCGTTTCGGCGCCACGTTTTTCGTTACGATTTGCTGTGAGCTGCGTCGATCCAATCAGCTTTGTCGCAACGAAACGGCGGCGGTAGCTTTCGAAACTGCGCGGCGATATCACGAGTCTCAACGATGGTATTTGAAGTTGCTTCTGCTCATGCCGGATCACTTACACATGCTGATCGGAATCGCTGGAGATACCGAGCTTTCGAAGCTGATTCGCGATTTCAAGCGAATCACTGCGCGAATGGCGAAAGTAAAATGGCAGCGAAATTTCTTTGATCACCGATTGCGTCACGACGAAAGCGAAGTTGAGAAGGCAGCTTACATTCGGGCCAATCCGATCCGTGCAGGATTGATCGGCGAAGAGGAGAAGTGGCCGTACGTAATTTCCGAGATTGATCTGGAATGAAGCACGGGCGGTTCGGTGAACCGCCCCTACCTGAAAGGCATGGCGCTAGGTCGGGTAGGGGCGATTGACCTCAATCGCCCGGCGCGATCAGCGATCGCAGTCACAACGAAATCAAGCGGGCGCGCCGCCCAACGCACCGGGAAGCGGTGGGCCAACATCGGGCGCTTGCACGAGTTGTTTCGGTGGCTTTTCGGGCGGCATCTTCGTGCTCGAAGGAGGCGGGCCCGGTGGCGGATTGAGCAACCGGCCGTGCTTGATAATCTCTTTGATCTGCAAGCCATCGAGCGTCTCGTATTCGAGTAACGCTTTCGCGATGACTTCGAGATGTTCGCGATGCGCGACCAGGACTTCCTTCGCCTTTGCGTAGGCCTCATCGACGAGACGCCGCACTTCGTGATCGATTTCTTCTGCGGTCGCTTCGCTGTAATCGCGCGCACGCGAAATGTCGCGTCCGAGGAAGACGTAATCTTCGTGCTCGCCGTACTCGACCATGCCCATTTTTTCACTCATGCCCCATTCGCAAACCATTTTTCTCGCCATGGAGGTGGCCATGCGGATGTCGCCGGTGGCGCCATTGGTAACATCGCCGAAGATAATTTCTTCCGCGACGCGTCCGCCCATTTTCACGGCCAGGCTCGCGAGCAATTCGTTTTTGCGGTTGGTGTATTTATCTTCTTCAGGCAACCACATCGTGCTGCCTAACGAGGGGCCGCGTGGAATAATCGTCACTTTATGCAGTGGCTCGGTGTGCGGCAAAAGTTCGAGCAGCAACGCGTGACCCGCTTCGTGATACGCAGTGTTTGTCTTCTCTTTTTCGCTCAAAGCAAGACTGCGGCGTTCTTTGCCCCAACGAACTTTGTCGCGAGCTTCCTCAAGCTCGTGCAGCGTGATTCCCTTTAATCCGCGTCGCGCGGCGAGCAGCGCCGCTTCATTAATAACATTCGCCAGTTCCGCTCCGGAATAGCCGGGCGTTCCGCGCGCGACCACTGCGAGATCGACGCCTTCGGCAAGTTTCACTTTCTTCGAGTGGACTCGTAGAATTTCTTCGCGGCCTTTTACGTCGGGCAGATTGACCGTGATCTGACGATCGAAACGACCAGGCCGGAGCAATGCCGGATCGAGAACATCGGGCCGATTGGTTGCGGCAATAATGATGACGCCTTCTTGCGTGTCGAAACCATCCATCTCGACGAGCAACGCATTGAGTGTTTGTTCGCGCTCGTCGTGTCCGCCGCCGACGCCATGTCCGCGATGGCGACCGACCGCGTCAATTTCGTCGATGAAAATAATGCAGGGGGCGGATTTCTTTCCCTGCTCAAACATGTCGCGCACACGGGAGGCGCCAACACCAACAAACATTTCGACGAAGTCAGAGCCGCTGATCGAGAAGAACGGGACGTCCGCTTCGCCGGCAATTGCGCGCGCGAGCAACGTCTTGCCGGTGCCCGGAGGGCCGACGAGCAGGACGCCTTTGGGAATTCGGCCACCGAGCTTCTGAAATTTTTTCGGATCGCGCAGAAATTCTACCAGCTCCTGCACTTCATCCTTCGCTTCTTCTACACCGGCGACATCGCGGAACGTGATTTTGTTCTTATCGCGCGCGAGCATGCGCGCTTTGCTCTTGCCGAAGTTAAGCGCGCCTTTGCCGGCCATTCGGATCTGCTGGCGGAAGAGCAGATAGAGAACAACCAGAAAGACCGCGATCGGCAGAAAGCCAACCAGAGTTTGCGCCAGCACATTCGATTCGGTGACGAATGGCCGGTTGAATTCCGGCAGCAGCCAGGCGTTCTTGCAAATTGGTGTTGTAGTTCAGATAAATCGTCGTGCGAAATGGCACTTGCTGGGTGGGCGCGCCGCCCGTGCCTTGCTTGAGATAATACCCGCGCAAGGTTTGCGTCGGCCGTCCATCCTCAATCACCAGCTGGACCGGATAATTCTTGTCGTTAACGATCTGCTTGTTATCGAGCAATTCGAGGAATCGATTGTAGGGAACGTCTTCAAAGGTTTGATAAGCTCCCCCACGGAAAAGGACCGCCAGGCCGATCAACGCGAATGCGATGGCGATGAGAATAACGCCGCGCCAATTAAAATTGGGCTCGTTCCCGCGAGGTTTGTCCTTCTGATTGCGATCGGATGCCATGGAATGAAGCCGGCTCTTATTGGCCGGACAGAAACGCTATCATGAACATGTTGCAATGCAATGAGCAGGCCCCGCGCCTGCCGCATGTGCTCCTATTAAATCGAATCGTAAAGCCTCCTTGCGTGGTTGGACTCCCGGATAATTGCGCCGTTCAACCTATGAAGTTACTATGCTAGTTCCCAAGCTTTCATGACGGAACTGGTCACATCGGTCGCGGACAGAATCGATCGCGCCGTGCAGCGGGTCACGCCTTTGGCGTATCGTCTGCGGCGGCGGAGCCGTCGTTTGCTCCGGCGCGCTTTGCGCCGGCCGCGCAGTGTTTCGGAGGGACCGAATCTTTTGCCGCTCCTGATCCAGGTGCTGGCCAGTTTTTCCAAGGCCGATGGCGTTTTGCTGGAGGAAGAGATCGACTCCAGCCTCGGCTTTCTGCGTTACGATTATCCCGAAGCCGTTTACTCCGAGCTGCGCAAACTTTTCCGGCAGGCGCTTTACGAGCAGCAAAATCTCGCCGCCATGGCGCAGAAGCTCGCGCGCGCAGCTGAGCACGGAGCGCAAGATCATGCTCGGCGTGCAGCTTTACGATCTGATTTCGCAAGCGGGGCTGAAACAGGAGCAGGTCGTCGCGTTTTATTCGTTCATGTCGCAACTGGGCATGGCCGCGCAGGCCATCGATATCGTTTATCAACTCAATGCCTCGGAAGATTCCGATCCCTCGATTTTTCAGCGCGGCGCGTCTCCGCTGGAATCTGTTTCCTTCGGCGAACAACGGCGCCTCGCGATGTGATGTTGAAAAGTTTAAGCGAAACGGATCGGCTGCTCGCTTTTCGCTATCACGATTTGATTTTGCTCAAGAACTACAGCGACCAGGTCGTTTCGGTGCGTGGGCGCCCGCTGGCGCGCGGCGGTTTCTGCCGGATTTATCCCGGGCAACGCATTCTGATCGGCGACCAGGTGCTGACGTATCAGGAGTTGGCGACTTATTTCAACGCCAAGAAGAACGTTTCCATGCCGCAGATTTTCATCCGCATGAACAAGGATTCGGATGAAGTGGAACTGGAGCGATCGCGCACGCGGGAGAGCGCGCTGGAGGTAACCTTCGGACTCAAAGTGCAGCGTGCATGCATTGCGCGATGTCGACGCCGTTCTCAACGGCGTGAAACTCAAAGCGGGCAAGCAGGTGGAAGCGACGCTCGAAGACAAGATCGTCTTTCACAACGACAGCGAGATGGATCTCATCGATCTGCGCCGGCGCGCTCGCGCCATGGGCGGCCGGTTCCAACTCAAGGCGTCCAAATCGGAATATCTCGTTTCGAACAATCCGAGTCTGCTGCAAGCGGACGACATTCTCCTTTCGCCCGGGACGAGCGGCGACGTGTTGCTCAAGATTCTCTGCGATTACGACAAACGCGTCGGCACTCTTGAAGTGATCGAGGCCGATCGGCCGATCATGGTTGGCGACACGTCGGTGCGCACGACGGCGCCGCTTCAGAGACGGCGACACCATCCGCATCGATGTCGGACAATTTCTGCGCTGCAATTTTTCCGAGCGCATCATTGAAGAAGAGCGCAACATCATTCGCAGCCTCGAGGTGAGCGACATTGGTCATCGCTTCGGCAACGGCGAGATCGGACTGGAGGGAATTTCGTTTGCGATCAATCGCGGCGAGCTGGTCTGCGTGATGGGCGCGAGCGGTTGCGGGAAAAAGCACGCTTGCTAAAAGTGCTCGGCGGCCAGATCGAGCCGACCAGCGGCCAGGTTTTGCTCAACGGCCAGTCGCTTTATCCGAATCTCGATCAACTCAAGCGTTACATCAGTTACATTCCGCAGGAAGACGCGTTCGACGAGCACCTGACCATTGGCGAGAACCTGCAGTTCGCGGCCGCGATTCGTTCGCCGCATCTTTCGCGACGCGATCGCATGCGCCGGCTCGAAGGCAAACTCATCGAGCTTGGACTGAGCGAACGGCGCGACAGCATCGTCGGCAGCCCGGTGAAAAAAACGCTCAGCGGCGGCGAGCGCAAGCGACTCAACATCGGTCTCGATATGATCGGTTCGTCCGACGTTTATCTTTTCGACGAGCCGACATCCGGGCCTTTCCTCGAAGGATTCCGAGCACGTCATCGAGATCATTCGCGGAATGGCGCACAACAAAATCATCATCGTCACCATTCACCAGCCGAGCTCGAAACTTTTCCAGATGTTTCACAAGGCGATCCTGCTCGACAAAGGCGGGCGGCTGGTTTTCTTCGGCACGCCGACGGACATGCTTCGTTATTTTGCCGAGGCGGAACATCAACATCAGTTCGGCGCCGATCTCGGCGCGTGTCCTTCGTGCGGCACGACGCGGCCGGAATTTATTTTCGACGTTCTGGAAACGCCGCTGCGCGATCTGAGCGGCGACATCATTTACGAAGAGAACAATCGCGGCCAATTGGTCGCGGCGCGCCGTTACTCGCCGGAATTCTGGCGCGATAAATATGAAGCGTTTCGCCTGATCCAGGACGTCAAACAGGTTTCGTTGCGCAAAGAAGCGGCGCCGGCGTTGCCGGTCGCAGCCGGCGCAAAAACGCCGCACCCCGATTCGCTGGCACGATGAGTGGACGCAATTGCGCACGCTTTTGCGCCGCTCGTTCATGAGCAAACTGCGCAATCGCGCAAATCTCGTCATCACGATTGGCGTGGCGCCGGTGCTCGCGTTGCTCATCGCCAGCATTCTGCGCTATTCGGACAGCGGCCACTACGATTTCGCCTCGGCTTATCACATCCCGACTTTTCTTTTTCTTGCCCTCATCGTCGCGATGTTCCTTGGCCTAACGAATAGCGCGGACGACATCATTCGCGACCGCGCTGTCTTGCAACGCGAGCGCAATCTCGACGTGCGTCTGCTCGTATTACATTTTCTCGAAAACGCTCTCGCTCGCCATTTTTGCGCTCGTGCAATGCATCCTGTTCGTCTGGCTCGGCAATTACGTGCTGCGAATTCGCGGAATGTTTTGGATCGATCTCGGGATTATTTTCATGACGGCGATGAGCGGTGTGGCGCTGGGGTTGGTCGTTTCGTCGCTCGTCGGCGATCCCAAAACGGCCGCCAACATTGTTCCGCTCGTGCTTATTCCGCAGATCATCATGGGTGGCGCGCTCATTAAATATGAGGACATGAATCGCAATCTTGCGCTGCTCCATACCTTTTCGCGCTGGTTCAACGAACATCCCGACGCCGGAGGAGGCGACGAAAATGGACAGCAAACTGCAGGTGCCGCTCATCTGCCAGTTCGTCGCCATGCGCTGGTCGTACGAGGAAATCGTCGTCGCGCAGGACAAACTGAATCCGCTGACGCGCCGGCAGGATCGCGCGGACGAGTTGATCAAGGAAACGGCGAAGCGCGCGCAGACGCCGACGGAAAGGAAACGGCTGGACGATCTGAAGGAATCGCTGGCGCTGCTTTCCGGACTGGAAGCAAAATCCGCCGAGCGAGATCGATGGTTATCTTTCAATCATCGACCAGGTTCTCGACGGCAAACGGCCGTTCGATCGCGCTGCTCTTCAAAGATGCCGTTGGCCCGGTGACGGCCGATCAACTTTACGTAAATCAAAAAGTTTCCGATTTGATTTCCAACGCCGAGATGGAGCAAAACGATTATCGGCGCGGCGGAAAACCAAATGTGTTCTTCGGTCTGGAGAAGCGCTATTTCGGGGTAAAGTTTGGGGTGTTCGCGTTCAACACCGCGGTGCTGGTCGGTTCCATTGTGGCGCTGCTCGGTTTGCTCCACTGGATTTTGCGCCGGCAACTGGAAGTGCGCAGGAGCTGAAGCCGTGAGCGGTTATTGAGGAGCGCGTCGAAGACTTGTTATCCCCAGGGCTGGGTTGAAAAAGTCTGTCATTCCGAGCGAAGTCGAGGAATCTCTCATTGTTGATCAGGTCGCGAAATCAGCAGTAAGAGATGTCTCGACTTCGCTCGACATGACAGAACGGATGGACGTGCGCTCGCGACCACGTTGTCATTCCTGATCTCGCGAGGTCCCTCGCTGACGCTCGGGATGACACGTTAGGAAATTGGGAGTAATAGAGAACACGATGAGCAAATCGAAAAGCCGCCACCCAACGAAATTGATCGTCGCCGCGAGCGAAAACGATCCCGACATGCTTTACGCGACGCGATTCTTCGCGCCCGATCCTTTTATTTTTCTGGAGCAAAATGGAAAACGCACGCTGGTTTTGAGCGATCTGGAAATCGATCGCGGCCGGAAAACCGCGCAGGCCGACGAATTTTTGCCCTACAGCAAGTTCGAACGCGAGGTTCAAGGCTCGCGCAAGAAAGCGCCGCCCTACGAAAAAGTGCTCGCGCATTTTTTGCGCAAGCGCGGTGTGCGTTCGGCGACTGTGCCCGCGAATTTTCCGCTCGGTTACGCGCAGGAACTCTCGGCAAACAAAATCCGACTGCAGACTACGAACGGACTTTTCTGGCCGGAACGGGAAGCGAAGACCGAAGACGAACTGCGTCTGATGCGGCGAGCGACGGCCATCACCGAAAAGGGAATGGCGCGCGCGATGGAAGTTCTGCGTGCGTCGAAACCTGCGCGTGGAAAAAAACTGCGCTGGTCAGGCAAAACGCTCACGTCTGAAATTTTGCGCGCAGAAATCGACACGGCGATTTTGCGCGCGGGCGGTTTGCCTGCGAACACGATCGTCGCCGGTGGCGATCAGGCGTGCGATCCGCACGAGCGCGGATACGGTCCGCTGTTCGCGGATTCGCTCATCATTCTCGATATTTTCCCGCGCGACGCGAAGAGCGGATATTTTGGCGATATGACGCGCACGGTTGTGCGCGGACGTGCGAGCGAGAAGCAGCGCGATCTTTGGGAAACGGTTCGCGCAGGTCAGGCGCTCGGTTTGAAAAAGATGAAGCCCGGCGTCGACGGATTGAAGTTACACAACGAAATCAAAAAGTTTTTCACTGATCGCGGTTATCCGACGGAAGTGCGCAAAGGTCGGCAGGTTGGATTTTTTCACGGCACCGGTCACGGACTCGGTCTGGAGATTCACGAATATCCGCGTTTTCAAAAAACGATCTTCAAAAAAGGTCAGGTGCTGACGGTTGAGCCCGGTCTGTATTATCCGGGCTTGGGCGGTGTGCGCTTGGAAGATGTCGTTGTCTCTAACGCACAACGGCATCCGCATGCTCTCGCATTTTCCAAAGCATTTGGAGATCTGAGTCGCAGGGGCAGTAACCAAGGAGCGGCGGATTCCAAGCCGCCGGATTTAGGCTGTATTCTAAAGCGCCCTTCCTTGAAGGGCTCTTCGCGAAATCTGAACGAAGCGACCAATGCGAAGTCTAATTAGAGTCAAACTATGTACTACTACGGGTTCGGGCATCACTGGCTCCTGTTGATCGGAGTGCCTCTGGTCATTGGATTGTGGGCACAATTTCGCGTGAAATCGGCTTTCCGTCGCTGGGGCGCGGTGCGCGCAAGTGCAAATATTTCCGGCGCGGAAGCGGCGCGTGAAATTTTACAGGCCGCACAAATTCACGACGTCAATGTGGTCGAGACGAACGATTTTCTTGGCGATCACTACGATCCGTCGAAGAAGAAGGCTCTGTCTTTCCACAAACGTTTATAACACGCCCTCTGTCGCCGCGCTTGGAATTGCCGCGCACGAAACCGGTCACGCCATCCAACACGCAAAATCTTACGCACCGCTCATGGCGCGCATGACCATCGTCCCGGTTACACAGGTCGCTTCGCAAATGTTGCCGCTCGTGATTTTCGGCGGGCTATTCTTTCACATCACGGGCCTGATCACGCTCGGCATTTGGTGCTATGCGATTTGCTCGTGTTCCAGTTGATCACGCTGCCGGTGGAATTCGATGCGTCGCGCCGCGCGAAAATAATTCTCAGGGAAATGCACATCATTCAGCCGGGCGAGGAAGCCGTCGGCGTAAATAAAGTTTTAAATGCGGCCGCGCTCACGTATGTTGCAGCATTCATCGCCGCGCTGGGAAACCTGCTCTGGCTGCTCTCAGTGCGCGATCGTCGCAGCTGATTTGCGACGAACTTGAAACGTATGGCATCCATCGCACTTCCAGCACCTCGTCGCATTTCCGATTTGCTATCGTCGGGAGAACAACCGCGTGCTAAGTCTAAGCGCGACGCGATGGATCGGCCACGAACGGACGAAGACCAACCGCTCGTTGCACGTACGCAATCGGGCGACGCCGCCGCGTTCGACGATCTCGTGGTGAAATACACGCCGCGTCTTTACGGCCTCGTTTACAACATGACCTCGAATCACGAGGACACGAACGATCTGCTGCAGGATGTTTTTGCCAAAGCCTACAAATCGATTCGTGGTTTTCGCGGCAAGTCGTCGTTCTACACCTGGATCCATTCGATCGCGGTGAACATGACGTTAAACTTCCTCAAAAAACGCGGCCGCCGTTACAATCTGAGTCTCGACGATGTCGATGCGAGCGTTCACAACGATAAAGAATTTCTCGAGCTCACCGCGACGAGCAGTCCGGTGCGCGAAGCCGACCTGGGGGAGCTCCAGCGAAGATTGAACGAGGCTATGATGAAATTGTCTGATGAACACAGGGCCGTCGTCACCATGTTTCATATTCAAGGAATGCCACACGCCGAAATCAGTAAAATCTTGCGCGTCTCAGAAGGCACGGTACGTTCCCGGCTCTTTTACGCGAATCGGCAGTTGCAAAATTATCTCGAAGAGTTCCGCAAGAATCCTGTTTCATAAATATTACGGACGGCATGGACGAATTTAACGAAAACGACATCGGCAAGCTGCTTCGCCTGAAACGGCACGAGCAACCACCGCCAGGTTACTTCGAAAATTTCCTGCACGAATTTCATCGTCGTCAGCGCGACGAACTCTTGCGTCAGCCTCTCTGGCGAATCTGCCTGCAACGCGCGCATGATTTCATGTTCCGCTTGAACGTGCCCTCGCTCGCTTCTTATCCGGTCGCAGCCGCGGCCGTGCTCGTTTGTGCAGCGGTCATTTCGTTCAAGATTTATCAAACCCCGCAGCCCGCCAGTAATCTCGCGCAACAAACGCGGAGCGTGCTCAGCGTTTCATCCACCAACAGCAGCGGCGACTGGAGTCTGGCCAAGCCGATCGCGATTCGTGATTTTGGTTTTCCGCTTCGTCGCAACTTCAGAGTAAGCGCCCACGCTCAACGGGCCGCAGCAACCACCCCACGCTACGTGCTCGACAGTACTCCCGTGAGTTATGAGCCGGCTTTTAATTTTTAGTGGGCGGCCGGAGTTATCTTTCCGGCATTCGTTCGTTAGTCTTTTCGGGATCGTCGCGCTAACGTTTTTCGGTCCGCTCGGTTTGTTGCGCGCGGAGGACATGCCGTCCACCTCCATCGGTCAGGAAGTGCGATCGATTTTCCAGCGCTGCGCCAAGGCGGTCGTGAAGATTAATGCTTCCGATCAGCACGGTGATCTTTCGGGCACTGGGTTCTTCGTCGATCCCACCGGCACGATTTACACTTCTTATTCCGTTGGCGGCGACGCGACGAATTTTACGGTCGAGATGGGAGGCAAGAAATTGCCCGCTCGTCAGATCCTGGTCGATCTGCGCAGCGGGTTGGCCATGCTCAAGGTCGATGCGACCACGCCTTACTTGCCCATTGGACACTCCGATGAACTCGAAGTCGCCACACCGGTGGTTACGATCGGTTATCCGCTCGATCTTCCGCAGACGCCGAGCTTCGGAATGATCGCCGGCTTCGATCGGAAATATCTCGGCCGCTATTTTTCCACGACGCATCTGCGCGTGAATCTGCCGACTCAGCGCGGCGAAGCAGGCGCGCCGTTGCTCAATTTCAAAGGTGAAGTGGTCGGCATTCTCGTAAGCAGTTTGGAAAATAATTCGTCGTGTTACGCGTTGCCGATCGATGCCGCCGAAAAGATCCGCAACGATTTCGTGCGTTTCGGCGAGCCGCGACATGGCTGGGTGGGAATCAATGTTTCCGAAGCGCCCGTTGCTGTGGAAGGTTCGCGTGCCGAAATGACGAAAATAATGAGAGGCACGCCCGCGGCGGATTCGGGTGTGAAAGAGGGCGATATTCTTTTGCAGGTCGGCAAAACGAAAGTGCACGAGCCTGAGGACATCCTCGATGCTTCATTCTACATCACCGCGGGTGATACCGTTCCGATTACGGTAATGCGCGGTAAGGAGAAACTGACCTTCAACGTGCAGGCCGATTTTCATCCCGCCGCCCAAAATTCCTCAATCGCGACATCGATCGACTCGAAGCATCAGGCGATGCCAATTAAGCTCGATTCGATCGTCCAGCGCACGCCATAGGTGGATCGAGCTCTCCGAGCTCGATGTTAGTTGGGCGCATCAGGTAGGGGCGGTTCACCGAACCGCCCGCGGGCGATTGAGGTCAATCGCCCCTACCCGAGCATCTTGCGAAACTTCGCTTCGTCGAGGATTCGGATACCGAGCTGTTTAGCCTTTTCCAACTTGCTCCCTGCTTCTTCGCCTGCGAGCACGTAACTTGTTTTCTTGCTCACACTGCCGCTGACTTTTCCGCCGCGCGCAACGATCATCTCTGCAATTTCATCGCGCGGCTGACTCAATGTTCCGGTCAGCACCCACGTTGTTCCCTTGAATCCGGGCGCTTCTGTTTTTGCGCGTTTCTTCACTCGTTAGGCGAAGCCCGGCGCGCTGCAAATGATCGATCATTTTGCGATTTCGGTTCTCTTGAAAAAATTGATGAATGCTTTCGCCGACTACTTCGCCGACATCGGGAATGCGTTGCAATTCCTCCGGCGTACTTTTCATCAGAGCGTCGAGACTGTGAAAATGTTCGTCTAAAGCGCGCGATGCACTTACGCCCACGTGCAAAATGCCGAGCGCATAAATCAGACGCCAAAGCGGGCGCGTTTTGCTCTGCTCAATCGCGCCGAGCAGATTGCTGATACTTTTTTCTCCCATGCGCTCGAGCTGGGAAAGCTTTGCCGCATCGAGATCGTAGATATCGCTGATCTCATGGATAAATTTATGCCTAACGAGTTGTTCGACCATGGCTTCGCCCAGTCCTTCGATGTCCATCGCGCCGCGTGAAGCAAAATGCTCGATCCGTCGTTTCAGTTGTTTCGGGCATTGGCTGTTTACGCAACGAACCGCCACCTGTTCTGGATCCTTAACGAGTTTGCTGCCGCATTCCGGGCAAGTGGTCGGCATGCGGAATTTCTTTTCCTTTCCGGAACGCAAATCGGTTCGCACACCGACGACGGCTGGAATCACTTCGCCTGCTTTTTCGAGGAGCACAGTGTCGCCGATGCGAATGTCTTTGCGTTCGATTTCCTCCTGATTGTGCAACGTCGCGCGCGAAACGCGGCTCCCGCTCACTGTCACCGGTTCGAGCGCCGCCACCGGCGTCAAAACTCCCGTGCGTCCCACTTGAATGAGAATGTCGAGCAAGCGCGTCTCGACACGCTCGGCGGCGTATTTGTAAGCGATGGCCCAACGCGGAGATTTGGCGGTGAAGCCGAGCGCCTCGCGTTGCGCGAACGAATCCACCTTCACCACGGCGCCGTCAGTTTGATAAACGAAATTTTGACGCACCTGATCGAGCTCACGAATCGCGGTTAAGATTTCCTCGATCGAGTCGGCCGTCCACCAACGCTCGCTTGTTGGCAGCCCGAGTTTTTTCAGGAACGGAAAAAGCGCGGAGTGTTTTTCGAGAGCTGCGCCTTCAATCAACCCTGTTCCGTAAAGAATAATGCCGAGCGGACGTTTCGCGGCCATCGCAGGATCGAGTTGTTTGAGTGAGCCAGCCGCGGAGTTGCGTGGATTTGCGAATTCGGGAAGCCCGGCCTCAGCTCGTTCCGCGTTCAATTTCGCGAACCCCTTCTTGTCCATGTAAACTTCACCGCGCACTTCGAGCACATCCGGCGTCGAACCTTTCAGTTGGGCTGGAACAGTCCTGATGGTACGAATATTCTGCGTGATGTCGTCGCCGACGGTTCCGTCACCGCGCGTGGCGGCGTAACGCAACCGGCCTTTTTCGTAAAAAAGCGAAACGGCAACACCATCGACTTTGGGCTCGATGACAACTGGGATCTTCTCGTTAGGCAAAAGTTTCTGCACGCGCCGATAGAAATCGGCGATCTCCTCTTCGGAATAAGTGTTGTCGAGGCTGAGCATCGGCACGCGATGTGTGACTTGGGCGAAGGCTTCGAGCGGCTTTCCGCCGACACGCTGCGTCGGCGAATCGGGCGAAGCGAATTGTGGGAATTGAGCTTCGAGACCGACCAGTTCGCGGTAAAGCTTATCGTAATCGCGGTCCTCGATCGTCGGCGCCGCTTCCTCGTAATAGCGCCGGTTATGCTCTTCGATTTCCGTCCCGCAGCTGCGCGATCCGTTTTTCTGCGCTCGCCTCGTTCTTAGGCATGGAGCATGATACAAACGACTGTAGCGGCGGTCTATGACCGTCGCACTTTTTGGAGAGAATCTTGCGACGGTCATAGACCGCGGCTACAAGAGAGCAGTCTTTTAATGCAACGCATCCTTGGCGTCGAAGGTGGCGGAACCAAAACCGCCTGGGTTTTGGTCGAACGGGAGAATGCTGACTTGCGAATTATCGAGCAGGGAAAATTTCCGCCATCGAATTTCCGCCTCGCTACCCCAGAGCGTCTTGCGCGCAATTTTTTCCCAACTGCCAAAGGAAATAGATCGCGCTGGAATTTTCCTCGCCGGTTGCGGCACCGAGGAAGATCGAACATCACTCTCGCGTCTCTGCTCGGAAATTTGGCCAAACGCCCAGATCATTACCGGCAGCGATCGCGAATCAGGTTTTGCCGCCGCGCTCGGGCAACATGGACGGGATCGTGGTGAACGCGGGCAGCGGCTCCTCCGTGACGGGTCGCCGTGGCGATCACGTCGAAAAAGCCGGCGGCTGGGGACACATTCTCGGAGACGCGGGCGGTGGATATTTCATATCCATCCAGGCGCTGCGACTCGTTCTGCGCGAGTACGATTTGCATCGCGGCGAGGCGGAATTTGCAGCGAGTATTCTGCGCGCACTTTCGCTCAACAATTTCGATCAGCTCGTGCGTTGGGCGCAGACCGCGGACAAAATGGAAATCGCGATGCTTGCTCCTGTGGTTTGTGAAGCCGCGACAAACGGCGACGAGCGCGTGACCGAAATTCTTGAAGAAGGCGCTCGCGCTTTGAGCGAATACACCGAGGCCGTAGCGACGCGGCTGCATCTGCTCGCGCCCAAGGTGATGCTCATTGGCGGCCTCTTCCAGCGCGACTCGATTTACACGCACACATTCAAGCGAAGGTTAAAAAGAATTCTGCCCGACACGCGAGTTTACACAGCGGACGAACCACCAGAGTTAGGTGCGGCCTGGCTGGCAGCAGAAATGAGCGAACATCCTGTTTCGTGGCAGAAGAAATCGACCGAGAAACTCGATGATCTCGCATCGGCGATGACCGAGCAGTGCAACACGCACTCGGAAAATTTGGAGCAAATGAGTGCGAGCCAATTGGTCGAGCTTTTCGTCGATGAGGAAAAATTTGTCGGCGAAGCGTTGCAAGGAGCGAAGGCCGATCTGGCCAGCGCGATCGAAATGGTCTCTGGCAGTCTGCGCAAGGGCGGCCGGTTATTTTATGTCGGCGCGGGCACCAGCGGCCGTCTCGGCGTTCTCGATGCCAGCGAAATCCCACCGACATTTGGCGCTTCGCCGGAGTTGATGCAGGGGATCATCGCGGGTGGGGTGACTGCGCTTTTTCGAAGCGTCGAAGGCGCTGAAGACGAACGAAGCAACGGTGCGCTTGCGATCGACGAACGCGGAGTCAAGGATTCAGATGTTGTTTTCGGAATTACGGCGAGCGGGCGTACGCCGTTTGTGCTGGGCGCACTGGCGCAGGCAAAGTCGTTAGGCGCAAGAACGGTTCTTCTTAGTGGCAATCCAGGCAGTGACGGAAATGCGGGGATCGATTTGCGTATTCATCTTGTCGTGGGGCCGGAGATTGTTGCCGGTTCGACACGATTGAAAGCCGGCACGGCAACGAAAGTTGCTCTTAATATCATCAGCACCGGCGCAATGGTCGCGCTCGGGAAAGTGCGTGGGAATCGAATGATCGACCTCGCGGCTTCGAGCGTTAAGCTGCGCGACCGCGCGGCGCGGCTCGTGGCTGAGCAACTCCAGTGCGATTATGATGATGCCGTCGAACGGCTGCAGAATCACGATTGGAATTTGCGCGTGGCGATAAACTCAGCCAAATGACAGCCGCAATGGCAGAGCCATCCAAAATCTTTGGCGACGCGATGAAGGCCGCTGTCGCCACGGTGCAATCGCTGTCTGCATTGGAAGAGCCGCTGCAACGGGCGGCGAAGCTCATCGAAGAATGCCTTGTTACCGGTCACAAATTGCTGGTTTGCGGCAACGGCGGTAGCGCCGCCGATGCGGCGGATTTTTCCACGGAGTTTACTTGTCGTTTCATGCACGATCGCCGGCCTTATCCTGCGCTCAATCTCGCTGTCGGCGGCAGTTTATTGAGTGCAATCGGAAATGATTACGGTTTCGAGGAAATTTTCGCGCGACAGGTCACGGCCTTTGGAGAGCGCGGAGATGTGCTCGTGGCGATCACCACGAGCGGTAATTCCCGAAACATCATTAGAGCAGTAGAAGAAGCACGGGGACGTGGTCTAACGAGTGTGGCCCTGCTCGGCCGCGATGGCGGATCGGCCAAAGGTATGGCCGACATCGAGCTTATTGTTTCCAGTGACACGACCGCGCGCATTCAGGAAGCGCACAAGTTTCTGTTGCACGTGTTATGCGAGAGCGTGGAAGCGCAACTTCCGCGATAATGCAGCTGCCGCTGTCATCAGCGGCCGTGGAAGAACTGCTGCCAGTGACGGCGGCAGCTACAACGTCCAGGTAGGGGCGGTTCACCGAACCGCCCGCGCCGCGATGAAAATCCGGCCCGGGCGATTGAGGTCAATCGCCCCTACCTGTGCTCGAGATCACTGGTAGAAAAATCTCGGCCAACATGCAGCGAGCGCTTCCGCCGGCGAGCTCGATCGTTGCTAATGAGAGAGGAAGTAATCTTGCTCCCTTCTCGATCGTTGCGCGCTGATCGGTCGATAAGTTCGCGGCGGCTCTTTCGGAAAGGACAAGAAGTTTTCCATTTGCGCCGCGCAGTTCCAGTGCGTTCCCAGCGAAATTGTCGATCTGATTTCGGCTGAGCTCGATTACTTCCTTCCCAGTCGCCTGCAAACGGTCGTGGACTTTTTTCCGCGCAGCGGAATCAGTTATCATCTCCAAGCCAACCAGCGCAAACGTCGAACCCACGCAAAGCATCACGTTTGTGTGATAGATGGGACGCCCATCGCTGCTCGCGCTTTCAAAGACGACAGGCTGTGTAATCAAAGTCCGCGCAGAATTTTTCCACCAGTTCCGGATCGGAACGTTTCGAAAGAGAGACATAAGCGGCTCGGTTCGGATGGTCGAGCACAAGACTCCCGGTGCCTTCGAGAAAACGACCGCGCTCCTCGTAATCGGAATAATCGACGATTTCAGTCACGCGATAATCTTTTTGCAGAGCATCGATGATATCGCTGCGCCGCTCGCGCCGGCGGGAAGGCGAATACATTGGATACAAAACAATTCGGCCATCCTCATGCGTGGAAAACCAGTTGTTAGGGAAAATGGCGTCGGGTTTTTCGGGTTTTGGCGTGTCGTCAAACACGTGAACCGTTACACCAGCGTCTCGAAGCTTCTGCGCGGCATCGTCGAATTCTCGAAGCGCGCAGCGCGCAATTTTTTCGGAATTCTCTGTCGCCGTCTCATGTTGAAAGGCATTATCGGCGGCCGTTTCAGGATTCGAAAAGAACCGGTGCGGTCGAATCATTACGACCGCGTTCGCGCTTTGATGAAGTCTCATCGAGATGAAGATGTAGTGGCGGGCGTGTCGCCCGCAAATCGAATCGAAGCAGCCGACACGGCCGCCACTACACCGGAACCGTTTGCTCCTCGAGGGCGCTCCGAGTTACCGCGCGCCTGCTGCTGCGATATCGCCAGATTGCGAAACCGACGAAGAGCAGATCGAGAACAACAAAAGTCGCGACATACGTTTCGCCGCCGATGCCGAAGCCGTAACTGTGCAAACCTTTTCCGAGAACGAAATTCACTCCGTACCACGCCATGAGAACCGCGAGAAAACAAACAACGCTCGCGACAACCAAACCGAATTGCGTCCACCAACCCGCGAGACGCCCGTGCAATGTCGTGATGTAGCAGAGCAACGCGATCAATGCCCAGGTTTCCTTCGGATCCCAACCCCAGAATCGACCCCAGGAATAATTCGCCCAGACCCCGCCAAGAATTGTTCCGGCCGCGAGCAAGAGCACGCCGAGCTGCAGAACGCGATACAACCAGAAATGCATCGGTTGATCGGCTCGGGCGGCGCTCGGGTTTCTCGCGTAGCGGAAAAGCAAAATGTGTCCGAAGCCCATGGCGAGAGCGAAGGCGGCGTAACTCAGCGTGATTGTGAGCACGTGAATGGTGAGCCAGAAATTATCGCGCAAAACCGGAACGAGCGGATCGATGCTCGATGGCATGGCGATCGGCATTTGATGGACGAGCAATAAAGCGATGAGTGTGACGGGCAACGCCGCCAGCAAATAAATGGTTGCGCGATAACGTGCGAAGAAAATCATCCCGAAAAAAGAGACCGCGAACGAAACCCAGATGATGGATTCGTACATGTTGGTCACCGGCGGACGTCCTGCGATCACGCAACGCATGACGATGGCACTGGCGTGAAATAAAAGTCCGACAACTGCCATCGCGACGCCGGTATTGCGCACCCAGCCGCCGCGTTTACGCAACTGCGCAGCAATCAAAATCAGGAGCGCAATTCCGTAGCACCATACCGCGCGATAAAAACCGTCCCAATGGTTATAGAAATACTCGAGACGGAGTTTTGATTCGGTTGGGTAAATCGATGGGCTGAGCGCACGCAAACTTTCACGGAGTTGCCTTGCGCCCGAACTAAAAGTGAAACCATCGCCATCGGCGTACACGCGCATCATTTGTTTTAGCGCGGCAAGCGCCGGCGCGGCTTGCGCCTCCGTATAATACTGCTCCATCCCTGTCGGGTCGGGTACGAGCCACGGATCGGTTTCGTTCTTCGGCGCGGGGGCGATGAGAAATGAGCCGCCGTCCATGACATGCGCGAAGAGTCCGAGCCGATCGCTCACGCTCAACGCTTCCTGTTGCAACCGATCGAGCGGTTTCTCCGCGCGTTTGAGCGCGTGTGCTTCGTTCGCGATGCGCTGTAATTCTGTGGAAGCGCTCAGTTGCGCGAAGGAGAATCGGCGCTGCGTTTTGTCGAGGCCAAGCTGTTCCTTTAATTTTCCGAACGAAAGGAGAACCATCGGCTCGCTTTTCCAATCGTGCGTTTCGAGTAACGCCGACAAAAGGAAGTCGTTAGGCGTCCATTTCCGGCCAACCTTGTCCGTGTAAGTCGAGCGTCCGGTGATGCGGATGAGCGTTTCCTTGGCGAAAGTATCGATCGGTTTGCGTCGGCCGTTATCCTGGATCGCGAGCAGGCCAAATTGTTTGAAATCCAGGTTGGCCGTGTCGGCAGACGGTATTTCGCGCGATTGAGCGAGGCAATTTCCAGCAAGCGCCGCCAGAAACAGAATGGCCAGGAAACGGTAGAGCTTCATCTCCGCGCATTTTACCGGCAAAGGCGCTGTTTCACAACGGCGGACCTGTGACCGGCGCCCGACGCTTCGCGTAGCGAAGCCGCTACAAGGCCTGCCGCAGAACCCCGCCATATGGCATCGTTCTCGCTGGTTAGGGGGTTCTGATGCGATTTTCCCCTTACGCGGTCTGTTTTGTAGCTGCATTTCTTTTCGAGAACGGCGCGTTCGCGCAGGCGACCATCGAGGGAAAAGTGGAGTTGCCGCAGCCATCAACCGAGCAGCTCCCGACGCAGCGCTACCAGAGCAATGCGGAGACGCAGACGGGCCCGCCAGACCCGCCCATGGCGGTTGTTTATCTGGAAGGTAACTTTGCCAACGTCGCGAGTCCCCCACACCCGGCAGAGATGGCGCAGAAGAACATCAACTTTGCGCCGAATTTGTTGCCGATTCGCGTTGGCACGACAGTGACGTTTCCGAATCTCGACGACACGTATCACAACGTCTTTTCCTATTCGAAAACGAAGCGGTTCGATCTTGGACGTTATCGGAAAGATGAAAAGCCGGAGTCGGTTGTGTTCGATAAACCGGGCGTGGTCACGCTCCACTGCGAAGTGCACGGCACGATGCGCGGGACGATCGTGGTTTTGGATACGCCTTTCTTTCAAAAGACGAACTTGAATGGCGGATACCGGCTGCGCGATCTGCCGGCAGGCCATTACACACTCAAAGCCTGGTTGAGCGAGAACGATGTTCGGAGCCACGAGGTCGATTTGAAATCGGGCAACACTCTGCACGTCGATTTCCCAGCAAAATAAGGAGCGGCACAGTGGAATCCAAAGGCATCTTTACTTTTAGAGTAAAGCTCCTCATCGCCTTGATGCTGATCGTGGTGACGGTGGCGGGCGCGACGCTTTACCTGGCGGAGCGCAATGTGCAGGCGCGCTATCAGGAAAGTCTCGATGTGCAGTTCCAGGCGCAAATGCGTCTCTTCGCTGCTCTGCAAGATGCGCGCCTCGGGGTGATCATGGGAAAATGCCGAACGCTTTCACATTCGGTGCGGGTGCGTGCGGCGTTGGAAGAGCGAGACGTCGGGGATCTTTATCAAAACGCGCTGACTGAATTGCAGGGAATTTTTGGCGGCGTCGTAGAGGATAAGAACGATCTCGACACATCGCGCGCTTCCTTTTGCCGCTTTATCGATGCGACTGGAGCAATCCTGCCACCGGAACAGGTTTCGGCCGGCGTGGTCGATCGCGAAGCACTCGATCAAATACTGGTTCCGAACGTCAAGAAGTTGCGCAATATCGAGGAGCAAATTGTTGGCTATATCGCGTTGAGCGGCGGAAACGACTTTTCGGCCCTGCGCGAAGTTGTCGTAACAAAAGTGCTCGACTGGGACGGCAAGAATCTCGGCGCGCTCGTTCTTGGTTTTGCGGTTCCGAATATTACAGGTCTCGATTCGGAGCGGAAGAACACCATCAGCGCCGGCATTTGGTTGCACGGAAAACTCTACATTAAAGACCTGAGCATTCTGGATCGTCAGACGGTGGAGCAACAAATCAGCGAAGCTGTCACCACCGGGACTTCCGGTCATTTTTCGCTCAAGCTCGAAACCGGTCCGCAGCTTCTTTTCTTCAAAGCGATCGATCCCGACACGCAGCTCGCTCCCGCTTACGAAGTTTGTCTTTATCCACTGGCTTCCGCTTTGCACGAAGAGCGGGAATTGCGGTGGAAAATCGTGGCGCTCGGTCTCGGTGTTTTAGTCGTTGGTTTTGCGGCCAGTCTTTTCATTTCCAAAGGGCTTTCCGAACCGGTGAACAAAATCGTTGCCGGCTCGGTGGAAAATCTGACCCGCCGCCGCCGCGCCGAGCAGGATTTGCGTAAAGCGAATCAGGAACTCGAAAAAGCGCTGCGCGAATTGAAGGCGACGCAGCAACAGGCTATCCAACAAGAACGTCTCCGCGCCATCGGACAAATGGCGAGCGGCATCGCGCACGATTTTAATAACACGCTCACGCCGATTCTCGGCTTTAGCGATTTGCTCCTCGAAAAACCGGGCATTCTCGAAAACACCGAACAGGCGCGAAAGTTTATCGGCTTCCTGCGCACATCAGCGCAGGACGCTGCCAGCGTGGTGGCGCGGCTGCGGCAATTCTATCGGCCGCTGGATAAGGACGAAGAATTTCCCGTGGTCGATCTCAACAGCATCGTTACGCAATCGATCTCGCTCACGGAACCAAAATGGCGACGCCAGGCGCAGGCCGACGGCGTCACGGTTCAGATCGAAAGCAAATTGCAACAGATTCCGCCGGTCGCCGGCGACGAATCGGGACTGCGCGAAGTGCTGACTAATCTCATATTCAACGCCGTCGACGCCATGCCGACGGGCGGCAAGATTACACTCCAGACTGAGTGCGACGCGACACATGTGATCGTTCGTGTGCGCGACACCGGCGCCGGTATGACGGAAGCGGTGCGTCAGCGTTGCCTGGAACCGTTCTTTTCCACGAAAGGCGAACGCGGAACGGGCCTCGGACTTTCCATGGTCTACGGAATCATCGAACGGCACCGTGGAACAATCGAGGTGCAGTCGACGCCTGGAGAAGGCACCACGTTTATCATTCGAATGCCGATTGCGTATCCCGCGGCGACGAAAGCCGTCGCGCCGCAGCAGTTAAAATCCAAAACAGCTCTGAAGGTTCTGGTAGTGGATGATGAATCGCGGGTCCGCGAAGTGATCACCGCCTATTTGCGCGCGGAAGGGCATACGGTGACGACGGCGAGCAGCGGTCGCGAAGGCATCGAACAATTCCGGGCACAACCGTTCGACATGGTGGTGACCGATCGCGCCATGCCGGAGATGAGCGGCGATCAGATGGCGAGCTTGATCAAACAGCTTCGTCCCGAGGTGCCGGTGGTGCTGTTGACCGGCTTCGGCGCGCTGATCGAAGTGACGGGCTCACAACCGAAAGACGTGGATGTTGTCCTGAGCAAACCAGTGACGCTCGCGGCGCTGCGAAAAACCATCGAGAGCTTGCTCCATGCAGCCTAAATGGCAGCGATCGGCCTTGTCACTTGGCCACGCGAAAGTGTTGGCTCGCATCGTTCTGCTTGGGGCGATTGCACAAGTTTCGAAGGCTGACTTCCTCGATGAAGCCAACAAAAAGCTCACGTTAAATCTTTTTCATAATAACGTTCGAGTTCAGCTCAGCGGCACATTCGATCTCGAAACCTACTTCATCGAACAGCCTCCGCCCGGCCTCATCTTTACGGACGACACATTCCTCGCAAATCCGCGATTGATGCTGTTTCTCGACACGCAGATCGGTTCGTATGTTTCCGCTTTTGTTCAAGCGCGCCTGGATCGCGGCTTCGATCCGAGCGATGGCGGAGCGGAAGTGCGACTGGATGAATACGCCATCCGCGTTTCGCCACTGAAAGACATTCCTCTCACCGTGCAATTTGGAAAATTTGGAACCGTCGTCGGCAACTGGGTGCCGCGGCATTACTCGTGGGACAATCCATTCATCAACGCGCCGCTGCCGTACGAAAACGTTACCGGGGTCTGGGATAGTTTGGCGCCGGAAGACGTCGATTACCTTCTCTATTGGGGACACGTTCCCTACGAAGATTACACCTCATTTGGTGATGGATACTCTGACAAATATCTCCGTCTCCCCATTATTTGGGGTCCCAGTTATGCCTCTGGTTTTTCTGTTTCCGGTGCGCTCGGCAAATTCGATTACGCCGTCGAACTAAAAAACGCGTCGCTCTCTTCCCGGCCTGAATCGTGGGATCTCACCCAAATCGGTTTCGAACATCCGACGTTCAGCGGGCGCATCGGTGTTCGCCCGAATGAAATGTGGAATGTTGGTTTTTCCGGCAGCGTCGGTCCCTATTTTCGTCCTGAAGCGGCGAACAGTTTGCCAATGGGCAAAGGGATCGGTGATTATCGGGAAATACTTCTCGGACAGGATGTCAGCTTCGCCTGGCATCGTTTTCAATTATGGGCGGAAGTTTTCGAATCGCGTTTTGAAGTCCCAAACGTAGGCGATGCCGATGTGTTGTCGTATTACATCGAAGCGAAATACAAAATCATCTCCCAGCTTTTTGCCGCGGCGCGCTGGAATCAGCAGTTCTTCGGCACCGTGCCGGATGAAGACAAAGAGCTGAAATGGGGCAACGACGTTTTCCGTGTGGATGGCGTGCTCGGCTATCGTTTCAACAACTACGTGCAGCTAAAGCTTCAATATAGCTTCACGCATGATGAAAACGGACAGACCGGCGAACATCTTTTCGGTGCCCAGTTCACGATAAGGTTCTGATGACGGGACGACCGGAGCTTGCCCGACCGCGGCGGGTGTCGTCCTAATCTTCTCGGACGGGACAGAGCCCGTCGCGCCAACGGCTTTTGACAGCCAAACAGGAAATGCGAATTTCTTTTCGCGTTGAAGTGTCGCGTTGTTTGGCGTGATCTCTTCGGGTGAAAAGGATTTTTATTCTTATGCCTTTTAACCGGCGAATCGCCGGTCACAGCCGGCTTTTGTTCGTGCGCGACGCTCTGAGCACACGAGTTGCTCTAGCATTTCTCGTTAGGGCAAAGATGTGAAACCGCTCGATCCAATCGTTCGCAGACAAATCGAACGCCGGTGTGCGAAGACGCCACTGATCGAACAGCACTTTCAGTCGGGCGGGGACGAGCCTTTCGGTCGCGCCATGTTCGGCTGGGCGCCCGGTGGGCCATCGAGAAAACGTTCCCTTTATCGGATGACCGGCGAATACTTTCAGCGCGAAATGCATCGCGAATTTTTTCTGGAAGCGATTGCCTTCACCATCATCGTTTTGATTTCTGCATGGCCGTTGACCACGCTGGTCTTGATGCTCCTGCGGTTAATCAGGTAAGCAGTTGACGCATTTCGAAAAATCAACAGGTCGGGGCGATTGACCTCAAGCGCCCGGGCGGTTCGGTGAACCGCCCCTACCTAATTGAGGTGCGATTGCGCGCACAAGCTTTTGCTGACACGATGGGGCGTGTTCAACTTTCGTTTCATCAGCCCGTTTGTTTCGATACTCGCTTTGGCCCAGTTTGCATCTGCACAACCGCCACGAGAAAACCCAACGCCCAGTCCTTCGCCTTCGGCAACGCCGACCGTTTTCTCCGCACAAACGCTTGCTGATCTGAAACGGCTTCAGCAAGCGGCGTTGAGCAGCGATTACGCATATCGCCAGGTGGCGCACCTCTCGAACAACATCGGGCCGCGCCTGACTGGCTCAGCGCAAGCAGCAAAGGCGGTCGAATATGTCGCGGCTGAATTGAAGGCGCTCGGCTGCGAAGTACAGCTCGAGAAAGTAAAAGTGCCTCATTGGGTGCGTGGTGAGGAATCCGCTGCGCTGGTTCAGTTCCCGGGGCAGGCGGAAGGAACGACACAAAAGATCGTTCTTTGCGCGCTCGGCGGAAGCATAGCGACCCCTGTCGATGGCATCACTGCCGAGCTAGTTGTGGCAAAGAATTTCGACGAATTAAAGTCGTTAGGCCGCGACAAGATCGCAGGTAAGATCGTGCTTTTTGATTACCACTTCGACAAGCAAATGGCGGCGGAAGGACGCGGCGGCGATGCCTATGGCGAAGCGGTCGTTTATCGAAGCGATGGCGCAAGCGCGGCGGCACGGCTGGGCGCAGTAGCGTCGCTGATCCGCTCCGTGGGTGGCGCTGAGTATCGCATCCCGCACACCGGGCAGATGAAGTATGCGGACGATGCGCCCAAGATTCCGGCAGGAGCCGTAACCGCGGAGGACGCCGATCTGATTGCGTCACTCGTTAGGCAGGGGCCGGTGCGGATGAATCTGATTCTTACTCCGCAGCAACTTCCGGATGTCGAAAGTTACAATGTGATCGGCGACATCAAGGGGAGCGAACATCCGGAACAGGTCGTGATTGTGTCAGGTCATCTCGATTCCTGGGACTTGGGCACAGGCGCGATCGATGATGGCGCCGGCGTCGCCGTTTCGATGGAAACAGCCAACCTCGTGCGAAAGCTTCATCTCAAACCGAAGCGCACGATTCGCGTGATCGCGTGGATGAATGAAGAGAACGGACTCATGGGTTCGAAGGCATATGCCAAAGACCATGAGAGAGAGATGGGCAATCATTTTGCCGCGATGGAAACGGATCTTGGCGCCGATCATCCACTCGGAATTCACGTCAACGCCAAACCGGAAGTGAAGGACATGCTTGCGCCCGTCGCGGCGATCTTGCAGGAATCAGGTGCGGGCGTTCTCAGCTTGACCGAACATGCCGGGGCAGACATCGGGGCGTTGGAAAAGGCTGGTGTGCCGGCATTCGCGCCGATTCAAGACAGCCGGTTCTACTTTAATTATCATCACAGCGCCGCCGATACGCTGGACAAAATCGTACCAAAAGAACTTGCGGAAACTTCTGCTGTCGTAGCCGTCGCCGCCTACGCACTTGCCAACAGCGAGCGGCCGTTACCGCGATAGCGTCGCGATCATTTGCGATGCCACAAGAGCATCACGTTTCTTACGCGTAGCTGACATTTATCGCTTACGCGCGTGAATCGAAGCGTATCGCGTCCGCGGTTGAAACGATAAACGCCATTTCCGCGGCAACCTTTCGGCATCATTCCGCCCGTCGCCATAAGCGTGATCGTATCGCCATCAACCGTATAGGCGCCCCAGGCGTCACGCCTGCCATTATGGTTCAGATCAACATCGAACGTGCCGTTGCTGTTCAGCGCCCACACCGTGCCGAGCCGGTTGGTCCAGGCTTCCGGCGACGGCCCCTACTCCGGAGCGCGGATAAGTTGCACAAGCGCACAGGGCCGATGAGAAAAACCCGATGAGAAAAAACCGATAGATCAACGCCATTTTCATCACATCGAGAATGACAACGCCTCTTGCGAGACGCAAGCGTGGATCGCGCAAATGGCGATTGCGAAATTAAAGCTCGCTAATCGAGAGCGTAAGCCTCCACCAGCGCGATTCCGGTATTATCGTTCTTACTGCGAACAATCGCTGTGTAACTTCCAGGCGTGAGAGATTGCAGGGTCGCTGACTCCTTGTCATCCGTGGGCGCAAGCCCTGTCGCGATGATCTGCATCTCCTGAGAGTGTCTCCAGTCATCGTTTGACGCCACAGTTTGGCCGTCTGCATTGACCACTTGCAGGGTCGGGTTTGGCAGAAGGCCGCTCACTCCCATGATCGATGGACCCAGAGCGCGCACGAGGATTGTATGGCTAAGAGGACCTCGAATAATCAATCCACCGATTAGGACATCATTGCCCGTTAGAACCTGGCCGCGGGTGGAAATGTTAGCCAGTTTGGCATGTCCGTCGCTGCCCAGATTATAGACCTCGACCAAACCCACGCCGGTTGTGTTGTTCTTACCACGGACAACTACGGTGTAACTGCCAGGCGCCAAACTTCGGAATAAAGCACTTTCGTGGGCGTCCGTCGGCGCGAGGTCCGCGTCGCTTACATCACTCGAACCGGGCGTGCTCTGCCAGTCGTCACTGCTGGCGATGAGATGCCCGTCGTGATCGAACAAATCGAGCGTAGGATCCATCACCGGATTGGTAATCCCAGCCGAAATCAAAGATGGCCCGATAGCGCGCACCACTACATCCATCGGAACCGTGTCATCACTGGTAATGATGAACCCCGAAATCAAGACATTGTCGCCGGTGCCAACCAGACCACGCGTCGCGATATTAGCCAGGCCGTTTATCGGCGCATGGGTGGATGTGGAAACAAAGACATGCGTCGTCTTCGTGTAGCCGGTAAGCCCAGTCGAGCCGCCAACGCTTGAGGTGTCCCTCTTCGAGACTTTGACGAAGCTCAAATCGACAACGTAGTTCTCATTCTTTTGGAAAAAATTCGCCGCGAACGTCTGCGAAGTAGCTGTCGCGGGCAGAACCATACGAGACACCGTAGAGTTACCGGCGGTCTTGCTAATAAGAAGCATGATAACGTCCATGCCATTGGCATCGTGATCGGTGAAAGCGTTCCAGGAAAAAGTGAACTGCGCCGTGGAATCGACGACCAACTGGCCGTTCTCGAAGTTAGTATTAGTGAACTTCGGCGTGGCCGCCGGATAGAATACGTTTGTATCCAGATTAAGCTTCGGCAGATAATTTACCGTCCTCCCCCGCAGATCCAGGAGATACTTGCCTCCGTGGAATGCGTTATCCATGCTCTGCTGAGAACTGAAATAGCTGTCGTATTGCAAACTTCCGTCCGAGGCCAGGGCATAGTTTTGCTGGCCTAGCACGCTGCCACCCGGCGGCACGAAATTGCTGAGCTGCATTAACTGACCGCCAAACGCAATCTCTACCAGCGAAAAAAAGTGATACGGCGCACCGGCGATCGCCGGATCATCAGTGGACGTCTGACGACGATCTATTTGCTTAAAGATCCAATAGTAAGGACCGATGTCAGTCGCGGCCTGAGTGATTGTGGCTATCGCGAGCCCGATGCAGACAAATACTCCCACCCGAAGTTTTTTCATGAATCATGTTTCCCTTGTTTACCTTTGTTCCAGAGAATCGAACGTAGAAAATAACGTCCATCACTCACTTTTTCAAATATGGTGACCGCTAATAGACACCTGTCCGAGAAATTCGCTCAACTTTCGACGCCCCTCATCGCAGATGCTGCAGTGCGTTTGCAATTGCCCGTGCGTTTCGCTCCCGCCGGCATCGTCCCTCTCCTTCCGCAAAGCCAACTGGCCGGGCGCGTTCTGCCTGCGCGCCATTTCGGAAGCGTCGACGTCTTTCTCGAAGCCATGCAAAACGCGGAGAGCGGAGACGTTCTCGTGATCGATAACGGCGGCCGGCTCGATGAAGGTTGCATCGGAGATCTTACAGCGCTGGAAGCGCATGCGTGCGGGCTTGCTGGCATTGTCGTCTGGGGAGCCCATCGCGACACGCCGGAGTTGAGGCAAATCGGTTTCTCTATCTGGAGTTATGGCACATGTTCGTCGGGACCGCGTCGCCTCGACCCGCGCGATGCGCAGGCCTTGATTGCGGCGCGCTTCGGGGAATTTCATGTCGGGAAAGGCGACATCGTTTTCGCCGACGATGATGGTTGCCTTTTTCTCGCGGATGATCGTTTGAGAGAACTTTTTATTACCGCCGAGTCGATCCGACATTCGGAGCGGCGCCAGGCCGATGCGATCAAAAAAGGAAACACTTTGCGGCAGCAGCTAAAGTTTGCCGAATACCTGGCGAAACGTTCGGTCGATTCGAGCTATACCTTTCGTCAACACCTGCGCAAAGTGGGCGGAGAGATCGAAGAATAACGAAGGCTTCTTATGAGTGGTGGATATTATTTACAAACGGCTATCAGTTTAATCGCGGGGATTATCATGTGTGCGGCATGGTGGTACGCCGTGATAAAGTTTCCGCGCACTTTGATCTTCAGCGGCCTCGCCATTGTGGCGACGATCTCAATTTTACTTTACGCCGGTGTGCTCCTTTTGAGCGCGAGCGGCAACACCTCAGGTCTGATTTCCGGACTCTTCAGCGTTCAGGTGCTTCTTCACCTGGCCGAGGCAGTTCTTATCATTCTTCTGGTGCGATGGTTGGTGGCGAACGTCGGGAAATCATGAGCGTAAAAGTTTACGGCTGCAATCACATCGCCATCGAGGTCGACGACATCCGCAAAGCAGTCGCCTTCTACAAAGACGTTTTCAATCTGGAGAAACTCGATAGCGGCGAAGGCGATGCTTTCTTCAAACTCGGCGAGCACCAATTCCTCGCCATCTTTGAAGTCGAGAAAGTGCAGCCAGATCGCACGCGGCACTTTGGCCTCATCGTGCGGGACGAACAACAGATCGCCGAAGTGCGCAAAAAAGTGACTGGCAAATACAAACTAAAGCTGGAGCCACCATTCCGCTGCGACTTCCGTGACCCGTGGGGCAATCGCATTCAGGTCGTCGACTTGCACGACGAATCCCGCATCTGGCTTTTGCCCTAAGGCGAAGTCCAGAAGGCGGCATCAGGTTCTTGTAGTGACGGCGCTCAGTCGCCGTGTTTCGTCGCTCAACGACTCCACAGTCAGAAAAGATTCGCGCGTCCGCGAGGGTGCCACAGCTTGCCT
Source organism: uncultured Verrucomicrobiae bacterium (assembly GCA_963803315.1). GTDB lineage: Bacteria > Verrucomicrobiota > Verrucomicrobiia > Chthoniobacterales > UBA10450 > JBBQFI01. Next base: position 98,280 of record CAWDLY010000016.1, read on the forward strand.
CTCTCGATAGCGTTACAACATCGCTGGAAATTCCAATGATTTTATCGAATGCACTTTGAAAGGCCAGCGGGACAAAGAACGGTTTTGTAAGCGATAATTTTTCTTGATCGTTAGGAAGGATTTGTTCAAAATCCGCGTAACCTCAGCCCCACACCAGAACCTGCCGGGCGGGAAGCCAGGTAGTTAGCACCGACATTTTCGAAGAGAGGCTCCGGTTGGAAGGAGGTATCTATATGAAAATGTCTTATTCTGGGTCGCCAGCCCTGCTGGCGACGATCGTGGCAACGCTGCTGACGGGTTTGTTTCAATCAAGTCTTGGTGACAGCGCGACTTGGTTGGCGAATCCACCGAGCGGCGATTGGAATAATCCACTTAACTGGACGGCAGGTGGGCCGCCGAATGGCTCATTCGACACGGCTACTTTCGCTACCAGCAGCGAGACGGATATTTCGCTTTCGGCAAATATCGAAGCAAACGGCATCACATTTGGCGCGGGTGCCAGTGCCTACACAATTACAATTAGTCCAACCTTCGGCTTTGCTATCACCGGAGTTGGAATAACGAATAGCGCGGCGCCCCAGAATTTCGTAACTGACGTAGATGGCGCGGGAAACCTAGGCATCATACAGTTCACTGGTAGTGCGACAGCCGGAAGCGCAACGACCTTCACGAACAACGGCTCTAGCTTGGGTACATTTTCAACTGGCGGCATAACCCAATTCTTCAGCAATGCCACCGCAGGTAGCGCCACGTTTATCAACAAACCAGGCGAAGCTGCTAATGCGACCGGCGGTCGGATACAATTCTTTGACAGCTCGAACGCCGGCAATGGAATTTTTGCTATTAATGCCGTCACAATAGAGGGGGCGATTAGCGGTGCGATTTACTTTAGTGGCAATTCCTCTGCCGACCATGGTAGCTTTGTCTGTAACGGCGGGACCGCCGGGGGCGCACAGTCGCTAATCTCAACGTTCTCAGACAACGCCACCGCAGCGAATGCTACGTTTACGATAAACGGCCCCACAGTCGCCAACGCCGCAGGGGGAGCTTTGTGGTTTGTGGGTAATTCGACCGCGGCAAATGCTACTTTCACCAACAACGGCGTAACTTTTAATGCAGAAGGTAACTTTGCAAGCGGCTTCACAAACTTTCGAGGTAACTCCACAGCAGGTAATGCGACCTTAACCAGCAATGGTGGTGTGGGAAGCGGTGCATTGGGCGGTGCGACCTTTTTCAGCCAAAATGCCACCGCTGGCAATGCTACGTTGATTGCTAATGGAGGATCGGGAGGAGGTGCGGGCGGGTTCACCAGATTTAATGGAGATTCGACCGGCGGCACGGCGCGAGTAGAAGTTTTCGGCAATGGATATCTGGATATTAGCTTCCACAATCCGCCAGGTATCACAATTGGCTCGCTGGAGGGCGATGGTGATGTCTTCCTCGGCTCGAATAGACTCACCGTCGGCAACAATCCTCTCAGCACGACTTTGTCCGGCGTGCTTCAAGACGGTGGTGACGGTGGAGGCACAGGTGGGTCAATTGTTAAGAGTGGCGTAGGGACGCTCAGCCTTAGCAATGCGAACACCTATACCGGCGGTACTCGGGTCAGTGCCGGCGCTTTGCAGGCATTGCATGACGGAGCAGTCGGGGGCGGTGATGTGACCATGCTCGTGGCAGCCACAACGCTGACGTTACAAAATGGAACTAACAACGATTACATCGCCGACACAGCGACGTTGAACATCGTGAGCAGCGCTACGATTAATCTGAATTTTACCGGGACCGACACAATTGGAACTTTAATCGTGGATGGTGTTGCGCAACCTCCCGCACTGCATGGGAGCGGCGGAATAAGTGAGGCGAGACGCGCTCATCGCACAGGGTGGACATTCGGGTTCGCAGGTACCGGACGGATACTGGCCGACCTACCCGTGGCCGTCTCGCGGAAGGTGCATGGGGCCACTCCATTCGACATTTATCTTCCGCTGACGGGGGCGCCCGGTATTGAATGTCGCAGCAGCGGCGGCGGTGGCGTCTATCAAATCGTGGTTAGCTTTTTGAACAACGCTACGTTCAATAGCGCCTCAGTTACTTCGGGCAGTGGCATGGTTACCAGCACAAGCGGCAATGGAACGATGACTGCAACCATTAATCTAAGCGGAGTCACAAATGCTCAGACAATCAACGTCACCCTGTTTAGCTTGAATGATGGCTTAGGCACTCGCGATTTGGTTATCCCGATGGCTGTGCTCGTGGGCGATACTAGCGGTAACCGTGTTGTGAACTCCTCGGATGTAAGTCAAACCAAGGACCAATCGGGCCACGCTCTTACGACCGCGAACTTTCGGGAAGATGTTAACGTCAGCGGCAACATTGGTTCCTCCGACGTTTCGGCAGTGAAATCGCAGGTCGGCACCGGGCTCCCGGTAGCGGAGGGGAGGCCGCAAGATGCGCATCAGCCCGCCGCAAGCCGCGAACTGCAGTTGCGTTGATGAGCTGAGACTAAATCAAGACGCAGCGACACGGCGCTTGCGTTCCCGAAATTTCGCACCGCGTTGTCGTTAAAAGCTTAGGCGCGTGCTGCCTTGCACACGCGATGAAGTCACCGTAACGCCGCCTCACAAGCCGCCAACTCGCGGACGGCCTCGTCGCGCTTGGCGACATCGACTTGAAGAAGAGGTCCTTTCTTGCTGATGTCTTGCCAGCGGTCGACGCTCCTCTGGTATTCATCTCGCGCCAGGCGCCAATTCTGTTGTTGTGCGGCCAGCGGCAATACCACGGGAATGGTTCTTCAGCTTTCGAGTGTTCAGGTGCTCCTTCACTTTACCGAGGCCGTCCTCTTTGTCCTGCTCGTGCGATGGTTGGTTTCTAATGTCGGCAAGTCATGAGCACGAAAGTTTGCGGGTGCACCGAAAACGGATAGTAGTCGGTCTTGGGAGGGCGTGCTTACTGAAATCGACGACTTTTATTGACCTCGACCGCGGATTCAATGATTTCGGCTTCGGCATATCTTTTCTGAGCAATCAGATTTTCGCCAAGCGATAACTTCGCCAGGCAACGTCGCGATTCAGTTCCTTTTTTTCCCACACTCTCGCTCTGCCAACAACATCGTCGGCTGGTTCGGTAGCGGAAGAGTGCTGGCGCAGCTGTCGCTTGCTGTTTCCCGCAAAATGCATGGTGCACTCCCTTCGACGTTATCTTCCGGCGACTGGATCGCCCGGTATCGAATTCCGCGGAAGTAGCACTTGTCAGATAGTAATTCGTTTTCTAATAACGCTACCTTCACGAGCGCGTCGGTTACTTCTGGTCACGCAATGATATCGAGTGTTAGTGGCAACGGAACTACACAACCCACGATCGAACTCAACGCCGTGGTACTGCCAGGCGGAATCTCGCAAAATCCCGGATGGCGGTTTGGTCGTCTCGTCAGTTCGATCTGCCAAAACTTCAAAGCGAGGATCGTGCGCTTAGCGGCACAAACGTTGCTGCTTAAAAGGAGCTACGAGACCGCCTTGCTTCACTCAAGCTAATACCGCAAATGTCGCCGTTCTTCCCTGCGAAGCGGAGTGGAGTGCGGGCTTGGCCGACAAGCTTCCAAACCCTGTCAAAACTGCGAAAACATGTCCGGGATCTCTCTCGCGTCTTCTATTGCGCATCATCTCGGCGGCCTTTGTTTCTATTTCGCTGGTCAGCCGCGCTAGCACAGCGACGTGGTTAGATAATCCCGTGAACGGCGATTGGAACAACCCCGTTAATTGGACAACCGGCGGCCCGCCGAACGGCCCGGCCGACATGGCCTCGTTCGCAGCAAGCAATCAGACGGCTATTTTGTTATCAACGAATACCGAAGTCGACAGTGTTGTGTTCGATAATGGAGCGACTTCTTACACGATTACAACCGGACCTTCCCTAATCTTAACCATTAGCGGCGCAGGTGTTCTGAGGACTTCAAACTATTTATCTACCTTTGTAACTGAAACTACAGATGGAAATAGTCCCGACCGCGGACAACTTTGGTTTACTGGCAGCGCTTCAGCTGGAACCTACACATTCATTGTTAACAATGGGTCCGGATCCAGTAGCCTGAGCGGCGGGCGTGCCGTTTTCTTCGATAACTCCACAGCTGGAACCGCCATAATAACGCAAAACGGTCCCAGCGAGACCGGCGGAGATGGTGGGCGAGCGTTATTTCTTAATAACGCGAGCGCCGGCAATGCCTCGATTACCAATCTTGGGGGAGTTCCCGTGTCGGGGCCAGGTGGTGAGAGGGGGCAAGGGGGTGCCAGTTTCAATAATAGTTCAACCGCTGGCGATGCACTGATTTACAACTATGGTGGCAATTCTGCCGGCGCAGCAGGCGGAGTTACTCAATTTCTGGATTCTTCGAGCGCGAGCGACAGCAGCCTGCAAAGTTTTGGTAGCACGAAAAGCGGTTCCTCCGGAGGGCGAATAGATTTCTTTGATAATTCGACAGCTGACAGTGCCTATCTATTAGCTCGTGGCGGATCGGGGGGCGGCGGAGGCGGAGCGATTTACTTTCGAGGTAATTCCGCCGGCGCAACTTCCCGCGTCGAACTTCGAGGTAACGGTTTTCTCGATATCAGCGATCATGACGCGCCGGGAGTATCTATCGGTTCGCTGGAGGGGCAGGGTAACGTATTCCTGGGCGCCAAAAATCTGAGTGTTGGTGGTAATGCCGTAGGATTTGAGGGTGTCATACAAGATGGCGGCGAAGCTGGAGGTGCGGGAGGTTCGTTAACCAAGATTGGTGCAGAGACACTTTTCTTGTACAACACAAACACCTACAGCGGTGGAACAGTGGTTAATGGCGGCGCATTATATGCAGTTCATGACCACGCACTCGGGAGTGGCAATGTCACCGCCGTCATGCCTGGCACAACGCTGGCCTTCCAGCCCTCCGAAATAGGGGCAAGTAACGACTACATCGCTGATACAGCTACGCTGAGCATCGTTAGCAGCGCTACTATCAACCTCATTTATGACGGGACAGATACCATCGGAGTGTTGATCTTGGATGGAATGGTGCAACCTCCAGGTCTCTACGGTGCGAATTTGGCCCCTTCAACGAGCTCGCTTTTCCACTCGGGAGGCTATAAGTCGGCTTTCATTGGTAATGGAAGAATATTGGCGCAGTTGCCAGTCGCTGTTTCTCGAAAGGAACATGGTGGCTCTTTCTACGACATCTACCTTCCGCTCACTGGACCGTCAGGAATCGAATGTCGGAGCGGAGGTGGAGCTAACAGTTACCAAGTAGTAGTGAGGTTCCTCAATAACACCACCTTTACGAGTGCAGTGGTCACGTCCGGTAACGCAATGGTTAGCAATGTTAGCGGCAACGGAACAACGCAAGCGACAATCAATCTAAGCGGTGTCGCAAATCAACAGACCGTTAACATAACGCTCTTTAGTTTGAATGACGGCCTTGGCGTGCGCGACCTCGTCATTCCCATGGCGGTGCTGTTCGGTGATACCACCGGCAATGGGATGGTGAATTCGTCGGACGTCAGTGAAACCAAGAACCATGTCGGCGAACCTGTTTCGGCCACTAATTTTCGCGACGACATTATTGTTAACGGCGAAATCGATTCATTCGACGTAGAGAACGTAAAGTCACACTCAGGAACAGGCCTTCCCATGGCATTGCCTTCGCCACAAATATCGCCACCGCGCTCTGGGCACAGACTGCCGCTGTTGCCTTAAATGAAGTGAGCGACGCAACCAGCTTTCGCGCAATTCTAGTTTCGCGGCGCGGCAACCGGCTTAGGTGAAGCGTTAAACTCTATCGTTGCAGCGTGATCAAGATCCGATGAGCTCAATCTTCGCCTTGCGCTATGTCCACGCCGTTCTTAAATGCAGCATGAACGAGGCGGGGACAGCCAAATTGACTTCGGTTCTTGCCATGCTCGCTCTCGCGGCGCGGAGTCGAACGAACGAGGCGGTAGTCACCAGTATTCGTTAGGCGCGCGATGCTCTCGTTTGTTGTTCCGGCTCATAACGAGGAATTGGAATTGCCCAAGACTCTTGAAGCGATCAAACGCGCCGCTGCCACCGGGAACCACTTGTTTGAGATCGTCGTTGTGGATGATTCGTCGACCGATCGGACAACGGCGATCGCCGTCGAACAGGGTGCGCGCGTAGTCTCGATCAATTCCCGTCATATTGCCGCAGCACGGAATGCTGGCGCGGGTGCCTCAACCGGCGAAATTTTATTCTTTGTCGATGCCGACACGCAGATCGAAGCAGCTCATGTGACGGGTGCGATCAGCGCACTTGAAAATGGCGCTTCGGGTGGAAGCACGAAGTTGCGTTTCGATCGCGAAATCCCATTCTGGGCGGATGTCATTTTCAAGTTTTTTTGCATCACGTATTTCACCGCAAATCTCGGCGCGGGCGCTTTCCTATTTACGACCAGAAAGAATTTCCTCGCTGCAGGTGGATTCGACGAAAAACTTTTCGCTGCGGAAGAGACTTATCTGAGCATGGCGTTGAAGAAGTTCGGTCCGTTTCGAATCCTGCGCACACCGGCCGTTACCTCCGCACGCAAGCTGAGAATGCATTCGCCCGGCCATGTTCTGCGACGCTTTCTCGCGATCATCTTCTCGGGACCTAACGCGCTACGCTCACGGAAAAAACTGGATCTTTGGTATGACGGGAAACGAGAAGAGAGCGCCGTGTAATAGGGCGCTGACAGCGAGTAGCGCTCACAACGGTACTGGCATGTCCCTGTGTCATTTCGAGCAGAGCGAAGCGCAGTCGAGAAATCTCTTGCTGTTTATGAGAGCTACACCACACCTTTCGAATAGTGAGAGATTCCTCGACTTCGCTCGGAATGACAAAGCGGATGAACGCGCGAAAGAGAATGAATGATTTTCGAATTGCGATCGCGCGCCAGCCTGCACAGGTCGCGCGCTGTTATGAAGTGATGCGCGAGTTACGCACGCACTTTACCGATCGCAAAAAGTTTGTGGAGCAGGTTCGCCGGCAGCAGCGCGATGGCTATCAGCTCGCGTTTCTCGAGGCGGGTGGCGAAGTTCGCGCGGCGGCGGGTTATCGATTCCTGCAGTCGTTGTACTCGGGTCGCTTCATGTATGTCGACGATCTCGTTACGCGAGCGCGCGATCGCTCCGCTGGTTATGGCGGTAAACTTTTGGATTGGCTCGCGGAAGAAGCGCGCAAAAACAGGTGCGACAATCTCGAATTGGATTCCGGCGTGCAACGCTTCGACGCACACCGCTTCTATTTCACGAAGCGAATGAAGATTTCTTCCTACCACTTTGCCTTGAGACTTGACGGTAAGGATTTGCCGAGTGGCCGTAGTCGACGTTTTAAGGGCATTGGCGTTTCAAAGAAACGTCCTACAATTTCTGAGCGGAATGAAAAACGAAAATCCTGAGATTGAAATCTGCCCAGGAATCACCCGCCGCACGGTCGCGAGCGGCAAGACGATGTATCAGATGGTGGCAACACTAGCGGCGGGAAGCCGCATGCCGCCGCATCAGCATACTCAAGAGCAGCTTGTTCATATTCTTGCCGGCAAGATGCGGCTCATCGTCGAAGGTGTTCCACACGAGCTTTCCACTGGTGATTCGTTTTACCTGGCGAGTAATATCCCGCACGGCGTGGAGACGATCGAGGAAACTCGCGTCCTCGATACCTTCAGTCCGCCGCGTGACGATTATCTGGCGATCGACAAAAAAGCGCGGCAGGCTTCGACCGTAAAATGATCGAGATGCCGCAGTGCGGTGTCGAGAGGCGCGTGTGGCCCGCAAGATTTAATGGAAATGCGGCCGGCACGGCCACCACTACATCGCAGATCGCCGAATGCTGAAGACGCGCGATTTCAGTTGCGATGCCGAAGTGCGCGAACTGGTCGACGCTTTTGAATCTGGCACGATTGCGCCGTCGCAATTCGATCACGCGGCGCACATGGCCGCCGGTTTAAGCTATCTCTCGACCATGCCTTTGGCAGAAGCGACCGCCCGCATGCGTTCCTCGCTCCTCAAGTTCACGGCAAGGCATGGGATCGATGTCTATCATGAAACGATCACCACGTTCTGGATGCGGTTGCTTCACAACCTCGCCAACGGCCCTTACCGTGATGTGCCGCTTTGGACGCGGATCAATTTGGTTGTGAAACGTTGGGAACATGCCGGCGCGGTGGAAGCGCACTATTCGCGCGAGCTCATTAGTTCGAAGATGGCTCGACAAAACTGGGTGCTGCCAGATCGTTTGCCTCTCCATTTTTAGCTCCAATCGCGCCTTTCGCACGAGGGAGAATCAGTAGTTTGATCTTGTAATTACGCCTAAGAACGAGATACTTCACCTGTATGAAACGAGCGCGCGCGCTGATAGCAATTTTTGCGTTGCTGGGCACTTCGGCAACGCTCGCGAGCGCGCAAACGAACGTGCCGAAAAAGAGAACGATCTGGATACCGCCACCCATGGGAAGTCATCTTGGCGGGGGCTTTGTCGATACGGGACAAACGGATAATGAATCGACTACCAAACTAGGTACCTTTCGGGAAAATACCGAGCTCGGAGCAGCGGTCGCGGCCTTTGATGCGAAAGCTGCTACAACGGTTGAGGGCTGGTCATTGATCGCGGCTGCGGTTGCATGGCAGACGAAAGTGCCGGTTGAGGTTTTGAGGAAACAGCGCGCGGGCACAGGACTAACTTATGGACATTTGCTCGTCGCCAACTCTTTGGCGACCGGAAGCGGTAAGAGTTTTGACAAGATCCTTGCGCTCAGAGCAAAAGGCCAAAATTGGAGCCAATTAGCAAAGAAGCTTCACATTGGCGTCGATTCCATCGTGGCACGAGTAAAAGCGGCGGACGAGTCGCTGAAGTTTGCCGAAGCCCGACGCAAAGTTCGCCGGGAGCAAAATTTCAAAGAGACCGACTTCCAGCGCGAAGGACGAGGCAGAGATCCCAGGGGCGGCTGAGCGAGCACCTTCGTCGCGGAGCTAACCGAATCCTCCGCCGGCCCGGCTCGTTTGTCTTTAGTTCCAGTCTTCGCAGCATCTGACGCTCGCGGGCTGTATTGAAAAGCACCTTTAGCTTTTTCAATGAGCCAGGCGCGGGCTAAATTTCATTCTGGCACGCATTTTTTGGCCTTGTAATCGTGTAAGAAAAAGATACGATGTGCCGCTTATGAAACGATCTCTCGCTCTGCTAATTATTTTCTCGCTGCTGGGGATTTCAGCGACGGTTGTCTGCGCCCAGACGAACACGCCGAAAAAGACGACAGTCTGGATTGCGCCGCCAACGGGAAGTCATCTCGGTGGAGGTTACGTCGAGACGGGGCAAGCAAGAAGTCAACCTACCTCCAAGCTTGGAGCCGCAGGCGATAATACGGCTTTAGGAACAGCAGTCGATAGCCTGGATGCGAAGGCCGGCACAGTTGTTGATGGCTACGCGTTGATGCCGGTGGCTGTTTCCTGGCAAACCAAGGTGTCGGTTGAGGTTTTGAAAAGACAACAAGCGGCGACCGGCCTAACGTATGGACAATTGCTGGTTGCCAATTCTATCGCGACTGGGAGCGGCAAAAGCTTTGACCAGATTCTTAAGTTGCGGGCGAAAAGCCAGAATTGGAGTCAGTTGGCAGAAAAGCTTCACATAGGCGTTGGTTCGATCGTAGCACGAGTAAAAGCAGCGGACGCGTCGCTAAAGTACGCTGAAGCCCGCCGCAAACTTCGACGCGATCAGAGTATAGATGCGACCGATTTCCAGAAATCGGGCCGAGGCCGCGATCCTCGTGGCGGCTGAGTAAATCGGGCGCTTTACGCCCGCTCTGTAGATTAGCAGCGCTAGCGGGATTCGATTTCGTTCCCGTCCTTGCCAATAGGGAAACTTCATCTACAGTGCCGCTTCGTTTATGGCAGAAGGCAGTGACACGATGGATATGAGGCAGTTTCAGCTGCACGAGAAAGATACCGGCAGCGCGGATGTGCAGGTCGCACTTCTTACGCGCCGGATCGCGCAGTTGACCGAACACCTCAAAACCAACGCCAAAGATCATTCCTCGCGCCGCGGCCTCCTGAAAATGGTGGCGCAGCGCCGGAGCTTGCTCGATTACCTGAGCAGGTCAGAGTCCGATCGGTATAAAAGCCTGATCGAGAAGTTGAACTTGCGTAAGTAGCGCAAGGGATCCGCGGAGTGGCTGTCCGATTGTTTCGCTCGCCTTAGCCGATTCGTTAATTAAAACAAACCCGCGAAGTCCGGGCCGAGAAAGCACCTTCGGTTTTTAGGTTTTAGCCCCGAAAAGTTTCGAGGTTAAAACCTACAAAACAGGGTGACCGGCCTGGTTCCTAGCGAACATCCAGGAAAGTAGTATGCAAAACAAGGTCACGGCCCAAATTGGGGCCACTCAAATCTCAATCGAAACAGGCAAGATCGCCAAACTTGCCGATGGCGCGGTCATCGTCTCCTGCGGCGATACCATGGTGCTCGCGAGTGCAGTCTCCGCCACCGCCATCAAAGAAGGTCAGGATTGGTTCCCGCTCACAGTTGATTACCGCGAGAAGGCGGCGGCTGTCGGAAAATTTCCCGGCGGTTATTTCAAACGCGAAGGCCGGCCTTCGGAAAAAGAAACGCTTACTTCGCGGATGACGGATCGGCCGTTGCGACCGCTTTTTCCGGCCGGTTATTTGTACGACACGCAGATCATTTCGATCTTACTGAGCGCTGATGGTCAGAACGATCCGGACATTCTTGCGATCAACGGCGCCTCCGCCGCGCTTTGTGTTTCGGATATTCCCTTTGCCGGTCCGATTGGCGCCGTTCGCGTTGGTCGCGTCAATGGTCAGTTTGTCGCGAACCCGACTCATGACGAGCGCGACCAAAGCGATCTCGATCTTATCTACGTCGGAACGGAAAACGATGTCATCATGATCGAGGGCGCTGCCGACGAATTACCGGAAGCGGAATTCGTGAAAGCGCTGGAGTTCGCACATGGCCATGCGCGCGAAATGATCCGGATTCAAAAAGAGCTCGCGTCACAAGTCGGCAAACCGAAACGCGAGATGCCGCTGCTCACCGTAGATCAGGACATTTTGGAAATTGCGTATCGCATTGCCGGCGATCGCATCGAAGGAGCGCTTTATACGCAAGGCAAAGTTGCGCGGAGCAAAGCCGTCAACGCGTTAAAAGAAGAAGTGAAGACGGCCGTCCTCGAAAAATATCCGGAGGCCGACAAATTCGCGATCTCGCAAGCGTTCGATTACGTGCAGAAGAAAGCCTTTCGCATCAGCGTGCTCGACAAGCAGAAACGCATGGATGGGCGCGGTTACGAAGATTTGCGATCGATCAGTTGCGAAGTGGGTGTACTGCCACGCGCACACGGCTCCGCGATTTTCCAGCGCGGCGAAACACAGGCGCTCGCGCTTGTCACTCTCGCTCCGATCGAAGAAGCGCAAAATATCGATGCCTACGGTGGCGGCGAGAGCTCGAAGAGTTTCATTCTTCACTACAACTTCCCGCCGTTCAGCGTTGGCGAAACGGGCCGAACCGGCGGCGCGAGTCGCCGCGAAATTGGCCACGGCGCTTTGGCTGAACGTTCACTCGAACCGATCGTTCCGAATGTGGACGACTTTCGTTATGCCATTCGGATCTCCAGTGAAGTGATGGAATCCAATGGCTCGACCTCAATGGCGAGCGTTTGCGGCGGAATGCTCGCGCTCATGGACGCGGGAGTGCCGATCAAAACGCCGGTCGCTGGAATTTCCGTCGGCCTCGTCACCGAGTTTGGCGATAACGGCGAATTGAAGCGCTACTCACTCCTTACCGATATCATCGGATCGGAAGATCATTTCGGGGACATGGATTTCAAACTTTGCGGAACTGAAACCGGCATCACCGGATTTCAACTCGACCTGAAACTTCCCGGCGTTAGTCACAAGATTATGGCCGAGGCGATTGATCGCGCAAAAAACGCCCGTGCAAAAATTCTTGGCATCATGCAAGCGACGATCGACAAACCTCGCGCCGATTTGAGCAAGTACGCGCCGCGTATTGAAACGCTCAAGATCAACCCGGAGAAAATCGGCGCGCTCATTGGACCCGGCGGCAAGACGATCAAAGGTATCGTCGCTGAGACCGGGGCCGAAATTAACATCGAAGACGACGGCTCCGTGCACATCTACGCCACCAGTCCGGAAAGTATGGCGCGCGCGAAAGAAATCATCGGTGGCATGACCAAGGAAATCGAGATCGGCCAGACCTATCACGGTCGTGTCGTCTCGATCAAAGAGTTTGGCGCCTTTGTGGAAGTGTTCCCGGGCAAAGACGGACTCGTCCACATTTCTGAACTGGCGGACTTCCGCGTCAAGCGCACCGAGGACGTTGCGAAAGTCGGCGAGATGATCTGGGTAAAATGCATCGGGATCGACGACAAGGGCCGCGTGAAACTCTCGCGCAAAGCCGCGTTGAAAGAACGTGCCGAAGCCGAGACCGGCCAGCCCCACGAACCGGCAGAAGCGCGCTAAGTCATCGCGCGTCCATTCTTGTCATTCCGAGCGAAGTCGAGGAATCTCTCGATGTTTTGGGAGATGCTTCGCTAGGTTCGGGATGAACGCGCAATGAAATCTGGTTTTCTCGAGAAACTGATCGGGCGACTCGGTCGCATCGATCCGGAGGAGGTGCAGAATTATCTCCTTCGCCTCGCGCAGGAAAAAGGTTTTCTCGAGACGATCTTCAATTCCATCCAGGAAGGAATTATCGTGACCGATTCCAGTGGTCGGATCACGTATCTGAACACAGCCGCGTGCGAAATTTTTGGACTGGAAGCAGAAACATCAATCGGCAAACGGCTCGACGAACGTGTGCGCGGTTTGGATTGGGATTCGCTCTCGAAATCCTCCAGTGCGCTCAGTCGCGACATGGAGATTTTTTATCCGGCGAATCGGTTCATCAATTTTTATGTCGTGCCGCTGATGATCGAGCGGCTCGGGGATGGTGAACAGCCGCCCGAAGCGGTCGGTCACGCCATGATTTTGCGCGATATCACGGAAAGCCGGCGCTCGACCCAACAGACGATTGAGTCGGAGCGCTTCAACGCACTGACGCTCCTGGCCGCAGGCGTCGCCCACGAAATCGGCAATCCGCTCAATTCATTGCACATCCATCTGCAGTTGATGGAGCGCAAGATTCGCGAGCTAAAAGGAAAACAAAAAAAGGAATTGCAGGAGTCGATCGATGTTGCGCGCTCGGAAATCAGCCGGCTCGATTCCATTGTCACGCAATTTTTGCGCGCGATCCGGCCGTCGAAACCGGAGCTGCATCCGGAAAACATAAACGCGATCATTGAAGAAACGCTGCGCTTCTTCGCCCCCGAGATAAAGGATCGCGATATCGTGGTGGAAGAGGAATTGCGCCCCGATTTGCCCCTGGTAGAGCTCGATCGCGACCAGATGAAGCAGGCCTTTTACAATGTGATCAAGAACAGCTTCGAGGCGATGAAGCGGCGCGGAATTCTGCGCATCCGCACAGACATGGATGCCTCGCATTTGCTCGTGAGTTTTTCCGATACCGGCGGCGGAATTTCGGCGGAAAATCTCAGTCGAATTTTCGAGCCCTATTTTACAACGAAGAGCTCAGGCTCCGGCCTTGGGCTTTTGATCGTGCGCCGCATTGTGCGCGAACACGGTGGGGAAATGGCGCTCGAGAGCAGCGAAGGTCGCGGCCTGACGCTGACGCTGCGACTTCCGTATCGCGACAAGCGCGTGCGCATGCTAGAAGCAGGAGAGCATCGAGACAATTCCAACCAAGCCTTATCATGAACCTTCGCCACTTTGCATTTCTGCTGGCGCTCGTGGTCGCCCCACAAGCTTTCGCTCAAACTCCGCCTCCGTTCGCTTCGCCCGCGCCGCAGCCATCGCGCGCGGATGCCGATTATGATTTGCGCTGGGGCGTGAAAATCCCGATGCGCGATAAAGTCGAATTGAACGCAACGCTTTATCTGCCGAAATCGAACGAGAGTAATGTTCGCACCCCGGTCATCTTCACGCTCACGCCTTACATCTCCGATTCCTACCATGCACGCGCGGCATATTTCGCATCGCATGGCTATGCATTTGCGCTGGTCGACGTTCGCGGACGCGGAAATTCCGGTGGCGAGTTCGAGCCTTTTGCGCAGGAACCCCACGATGGTCACGATGTGGTCGAATGGCTGGCGCAACAGCCGTTTTGCGACGGCAAAGTTGCGATGTGGGGCGGCTCGTATGCGGGCTTCGACCAATGGGCGACGGCGAAAGAGTTCCCGCCGCATCTGGCCACGATCGTTCCCGCGGCCGCGGCGCATCCGCCTCTCGATTATCCTTTCTATCTGAACATCGGCGAAACCTACGATGTGCGCTGGTTCACCTTTACGAGCGGAAAGGCCGGGCAGGCCAATCTTTTTGGTGACGAAAAATTCTGGCGCACAAAGTTTCTCGACGCCTACAAGAAATACACTGTTTTCAAAAAACTGGATTCATTTGTCGGCAATCCGTCCGTGAATTTTCAGCGGATTCTCAAGCATCCGACGGCCGATGCCTACTATGACGCGATGGTGCCTTCGCGAGAACAGTTCCAAAAAATCGCGCTGCCTATTCTCACCATCACGGGCCAGTACGATGGCGACGAAATTGGTGCGCTCGCCTATTATCGCGACCATATTGCAGGCGCCACAGCCGAAGCCGGCGCCAAGCATTTTCTCATCATCGGTCCGTGGGACCACGCCGGCACACGCACGCCCACGGATGAAGTTGGCGGCGTGAAATTTGGTCCGGCGGCGATCATCGATCTCAACGATCTGCATCGCCAATGGTACGATTGGACGTTGAAAGGCGGCCCGAAACCTGAGTTCCTTAAAAATCAGGTCGCCTATTACATGATCGCGGCGGGCAACACCGGCGCGAATGGAGCCTGGAAATATGCCGACAGTTTGAAACGCCTGAACGCGCACGCGCGGACATTTTATCTGGATTCGCAAAACGGCGACGCCAATGGCGTTTTCCGTTCCGGCAATCTCAACGAAAATCAACCGCGGGAAGGCGCAGATAAATTCACCTACGACCCGCTCGACACGCATCGCGGAGGCGAAGTCGAAGGGACCGAGCCTAACGACAAAACTGCGAACGATTGATCAGAGTTTCGCTTTAAGCATTGGCGACGACGGTCTCGTCTATCATAGCGACCCGTTGCCGAAAGAAATGCCGATGATCGGTTGCCCGCAGCTCACGCTTTGGGTTTCTGTGGACACACCGGATACCGACCTCTCCGCGGATCTTTATGAGATTCAACCGGACGGAACGAGCATTGAGCTTTGGAGCGATCTGCGTCGCCTGCGTTACCGCGAATCGCTCTATCAGGAGAAACTAGTGAAGCCCGGTGAAATTGTGAAATGCGATTTTGCGCCGGGGTTGTTTGTCGCGAGGAAATTGATGAAGGGCAGCCGGCTGCGCCTGGTCGTGTCGTCGCCCAATTCAATCTTCTGGCAGAAAAATTACAACACCGGCGGAGCCGTGTCCGATGAGAGCGGAAGAGACTCGCGCCCCGCGCATATCAGCGTCTATCACGATAGCGCTCACGCCAGCGCCATCCAGATTCCAGTAAACTACGACTAGCCTAACGAATCGGACGAACAGCGCGAAAGAGGGAAATTAGAATCAGCAGCGCGCCAAAGGTGCAAACAATCGCGGCGCCTGATGGCAGATCTCCCCAAAAGGAGAAGAACAAACCGCCAACTCCGCCGAGCAAGGCAATAACCCAGCCGATCAAGAGTCGTGAACTCAATCTGCGGGCCAGGTTGATCCCGCAGACGGCGGGAACGATGAGGTAGCTGAACACGAGCAGCACACCGGCGATGCGGACAAAGCTGGTTACGACAAGACCAAACGCAGCGTAGAAGAGAAAATCCCACCAGCGAACTTTGAGCCCTTGTTCGTAGGCGCGATCGCGATCGAAGGAAACGAGCAGGAACGATTTGCGCAAAGCGAAGTGCAGAATTCCGACAAGCAGAAACAGCGCGAAGCATTTCCAAACGTCGTGCGGACTAACGAGTAGTATGTCGCCGACGAGCATCTTCTTGATTTCTTCGTCGCCTTCGGCGGCGCGACTGAGCAATAAAATCGCTCCTGCGGCCGCGACGACGTAGGAAATGCCGATGACGGCTTCCTGCGGTACCTGACTCGTCCGTTTTCCGGTCACGGAAAAAACAGCCGCGCCCGCGAGTGTGAATCCAAGCGCAATCGCAAATGTCGCCCAACTTTCCAGATCGAGATGCAGCAAAACCGCGACGCAGATTCCGAGCGACGCCATTTGGGCCATCGCGATGTCGATGAAGATGATGCCGCGTTGCACGACATGCAGGCCGAGATAAACGAGCAGCCACGGCAAAAGAACGCAGGCCACGATCGGCCAAAACATTACTTCCCACATACGTTTTCGATTTCTATTTGAGTGCTGCCGCGAGGCGGTCGACGAGTGTGTCGATCAACTTCACGTACGTATCGGTGTTCGGAAGCGCGCCGGGAAATTGCGCGAAATCGACAACCTTCGCACCGGTTAATTGCGCAACTTTCTCGGCAATTTTGCGATTGTGATACGGCTCAACCAAAATCGCCTTGATGTGTTGCGCTTTGATTTGCTGAATCACTTCTGCGAGGTGCGATGGCGATGGCGGAATGCCGGGTTTCGGTTCGAGGAAAATATCGATGTTCAATCCGAAGCGATGCGCGAAGTAAACCCACGAATCGTGATACGCGACGACGCTTTGTCCTTTGAACGGCAGCAGCTTCGCGCCCCACTCTTGTAATTTCGCGTTGATTGTCGCTTCGAATTTCTTGTAGTTCGTATTGTAGAAAGCAGCGTTCGACGGATCGACCGCGGCGAATGCCTGCGCGATATGTGCGGCGATTGCTTTCGCGATAATCGGATCGACGCAAAAGTGCGGGTTGCCCAGCGCGTGCACGTCGCCCGCTGCGCGCGTCACATTGGTTGGCACATTCATCAATCTGATTCCCTGTGACGCTTGCACGCGGCCGGGTTGTCCCACTTCGATTTTCGTATTGCGCGCGTTTTGAAGTAGCGGTGGCAGCCAGCCGATTTCGAGTTCCGCTCCGCCGTCGATCAGAACATCGGCGGTGCGCAGAGCAACGACGAAGCTGGGACGCGCATCGACAAAGTGCGGGTCCTCCGTCGCTTTCGCGAGTGTCGTAATCTCGACTTTGTCGTCGCCAACTTCACGTGCGAGCGCCGCGAAATCGGGCAGCGTCGCGACAACTTTGAGTTTTGCATGAGCAGAAAGCGCCAGTGCGCTTGTAAATAAAATGGTGAGAAGAATGCGTTTCATATTTTGTTGGGAAATTCTGCGCATGGCTGCGCGCCATGTGTCATTCCGAGCGCAGCGAGGAACCTCGCATGGCATTCCACGTCACACTTCAACGGGATTTGCGTTCGGACGCTCGTGGGGTCCTTCGCTTCGCTCAGGATGACAGGCGATGAATGCGCGTGAATTTGTGTGCACATCAGAACTTGTGGGCGCCATGCGCGCCGAGAATGAATTCGAACTGGAGAAAAACCGAATCGGCGTCGCGATCGGCAAGGAAGAAATTCTCCTCCAGAAAATCGTGATTGTACTGAAGCCGGATCTTCGAGAACTCAGTCGGATACCACGTCAAGTTTGCTGAAATGCGGGAGCGGCTTTGTCGTGTGTCGTCATCAGTAAACTGGGAATCCTCCATGTGCAGGTAATCGCCGCGGACGCCGGCGACCCAACCTTTTTTGAAGCCCCACAGCAATTGCGAATACATTCCCCAATCGTGAAATGTTTCAGCGACAGGGAACGTTTGATCGATTCCGCGCCCCGCTTCAAAGCGGCGATACATCACTTCGGTTTGCCATTTCACGAACGGAAATCCGCCTTCCGCATGCGAGCTTTTCCATTTGTAAAAGACATCGGCGCCATAAATTTGCGTGCGTGAATTCGCGCCAGTTTCGTTCGATCCGAACGCGCCGGACACTCCCGCGAGCACGACCTGCGTTGGACTGAGATCAACCGAATTCTCCCAGCGCGGAAGCCAGACAAAATCCTCGAGACCACGCAGTTCACGATCAGTCGTTAGGCGACCGAAGAACATTCCGTCCTCACCGGGATTGCGAAATGAATAGCCGGTACCGCCGCGGCCATTTTGGCCGGCAACAATCAACTGCGAATACCACGGTGTTGGCAGGGTCCACGAGACTTGCGCACCGACGCCGCGCAATCCATCAGGCCCGAGAAACAGTCCATGCACGAGCGGGTCGTCCGCAAAATCCCACGTGTGCGGATGCGTTGGATTGATGCGGCCGAACGCAGCAAAAAATTGTCCGGCCTTTAATTGCAAACCGAAAGGCAAATCGGTCGTTTGCAGGAATGCTTCTTCCACTTCGACGTCGGTTTCGTTGTCGTTGTCCAATTTGAAAACGATGTTCGCGAATCCTTCGAAATAGGGATCGACTGCGCCGTCGAATGCCAGCTCGATGTTGCGCGCGTTGAACCCACGCTGCTGCGGATCATGATCGCCCACTTCGATGCGATCGAGATGGCGTGCCGACGAATACGCAAGTGCGAACATTCCATCGAACGAAATGTTCATGTAATTTTTTCCGCCGCCGCTGCTCACGAGCGTAATTGGAGCGGTCAGCGACGGTCCGGCGGTTGTTACTTCCGGGATCGTCGTAACGGAAGCGTCGGTGGTGGGAAACGCAGTGGTGGTGGTGGCGGCGCCATTTGCGTTCACAGTTGGCGGTGGTGCCGATGCGACGACATTCGCATCTTCCGTCGGGAAAAGTTGCGGCGCGGGCGAACTGGTTGCGACCGCACTCGGTCCTGGTGTCGCGCTCGGTTCCGGGTTTTGCGGAAGCGCCGGCGGAGCTGGATTTAATTTATCGATGACCGTCTGTTGATCCTTCACCTGTTGCTGCAGAGTTTTTACGATACCCGTAAGGGATCGCACTTCCTGACGCAATTCTTCGACCTCGTTAGGCGACGTGGCCGGGCCCGCCGCCGGCGCAGAGTCCTGCCCGTAAGCAACCGCACTCGTTAAGAACAAAACTAACAAAAAAATCTTCATTCATCTCGCTGATACCGTCCGGAGTTTGCCGGACGAAAAATTTGGCCGATGCGTTCGCGCGCATTGGTTCAACGCCAGATTGAACGCGAGGAAAGGCATTGCCGCGCGGATGCGCGGAGAAACCAAATGGTCAGGAGACGAACGGCGGCGCGTGCTCGAGAAGTGAGAACTCGAGGGCAGGCGTCGTTATTTGAAGATGTCGCGGGAGAAATATTGCTTCACTCAAGCTATGATATGGAGTGACGGCCGACGCGGCAGTTGGCGCGTGGTCGTACTTGCCGGACGCAATCAAGGTCACCGCACATTCGTGTTGAGTGGCGCCGTGAATCCATTGGTGCAACTGCGGCGCAACCGCAAGGACGCTGGCAGCAAGCAATGCAAGCGCGACAGCCAGCGCGACGAAGCTAAAACCAGCGTGCGATTTGCGTCTGTTCATTCGCGGCCTCGGATGACCAAAGTCCGCGAACGTAACAACGCGATGGTCACCTAGCAACCACCGAAACTGTAGCCGCCCCGCTGTGTCGGGGCGCCGCCGGGACACGGCGACATAGCGCCGTGGCTACAGTTCGCGTAGCGTCTACAAAAATGGCTCGCTTCTAAAACTCCGTGCGTACCCCCAGGATCACGCCGCGGCCGGGGAGCGGCAGCACTTCCTTCAAAAAGGAGAGATGATCGCGCGCTTCTTCGTTGAGAAGATTGGTGCCGCGAACGTAAAGGTTATTGAGCGTGCGACCGGCGCGGAAATTGTAGCCGACGCTCGCGTTTAGGAATGTGTAGCCGGGCGTCGAGGTTTCGAACTCGGCCGTCCGATATTGGCGACTGACGCGTTGTCCTTCGATCTTCGCAGTCCAATGCTCGCTTTGATAATTCAGCGATGCACTGTAACGCAAGGGCGTGATTCGCGGGAGCGGCTCGCCTGTGTCGGTGTCTTCCGCGTGCACGTAATCGGCGCGGAAATCAAGGAAGAGATCGTTAGGATTTTTCTCCGCCTCGCCGCTTTCGTGCGCGACGACGTTCTTGACCGATTTCGGATCGTTAACTGTCTCATCGGCGATGCGCGTGATCGTTAGGGGTAAAAGATGGAAGTCCACCTTCGCTTCGCCCCCGAAGAATTCGGCGTTCTTCGGCGTGTAAATGAAAACGCGCAGGCCATCCTCAAAATCTCCCGTTGGGGTAAAGTCGATGTAGTCGGTGAAATAATTGTAGAAGCCACTGATGCTTCCTGTGACCACGCCGCCGGTTTTTCGTAAACTCATGTCGACACCGCGACTCGTTTCCTCGGTAAGATTTGGATCGCCGACGAGGAATTGGAAAGTCGCGTCATGCGGCCCGCGCGCGAAAAGTTCTTCCGCGGTCGGTGCCCGTTGCGAGTAGGTGAGATTGAGCGCGAGAACATAGTCGGTGGCGAAATTGTAAACGACGCCGCCCGCTGCGCTCAGCGGCAGAAAATCCTGATTTTTTTGATCGGGCGAAGTGAGCGAAGTTAAAGTTGGATCGCTCGAATCGATCTCGATGTTTTGATGTTCGATTCTGCCGCCGATCTGAAGCCGCACCGGGCCGAGCTTCACCTCTTCGAAAAGAAAACCGGCGACTTCTGTCGTGGTGGTTGGTTGGAGAAACGCATCGTCGCCAAGGATGGACAGATCTTTAATGAAAACCTGCGTGCCGAATGAGCCTTCAAAGAGACCAATCGGTTTGTGCACAAACTCCAAGCGCGAATCCACGCCGCTCGTTTTGAAAGTAGAACCGATCGTGTGGTCGTCGATTTCGTCGTGTTTGTAATCGGTGTAATCGAATTTGAGGTTGATGGTGCCAATACCGGGAAATGGATCGACGACCGAGCTGCGCACGTTCGCCTGCCGCTTCGTCACATCGAGCCGAACGTGAGATGGCGGTTCGGTCGGATCGTCCACTTCCGGATCGTCGGGAATTCCGTAAATGGACAGGAACTCGTTATACGACGCGCCGAAATAACCTTTGTCCCAGACGTAGGAAGCGCCGAAGCCGAAATCTTTTGTTCGCACAAAAGTGTTTGGCACTTCGCCGTGTGGATCGTTTCCGAAACTATCGTTTCCGCGTTGTGCGGGTGTGAGCAAAGCGCGAATCCGTTCGTCGAGCGCGAAGCCGGGAACGTCCCGGCTGTCCGTGCGAAAAATCGAACCGTCGCCGTGCAAGACAATGTGCGGCGTGACGGCAAGTTCGAGCGAAATCGCTCCGCTGCGTTCCAAGTCGACGCTATTAAATCTTGCATCGGCTTCTCCGCTTAGCGGCGTCACAGGCGCTTCCACCGGAATACGGTTGTCGATCACATTGACGACTCCGCCGATCGCACCCGATCCATATAGAATCGTCGCCGGTCCGCGAACGACTTCGATGCTTTGACTAAGTAACGGACTCACGCTCGGCGCGTGATCGGGGCTCAGATTCGAAACATCAAAGACTTCGGTGCCGTTATTCAAAACGCGCACGCGATTATCGGCCAGCCCACGAATAATCGGGCGACTTGCGCCCGGACTGAATCCGCTCGCGGCGACGCCGGGCTCGTTGGCGAGAGCGTCGCCAAGTGTGGCGACATTTTGTTGCTTAAGGTCGACACCGTTAAGCACGGTGACCGACTCAACAGTATCGGTTTCGCTGTGTTCGATCGCGCCGGCAGTGACGACGACGCGTTCGGCTTCGGCAGTTTTCTTTGCGGGTGTGGGACTTGGTGTTGGTGAAACGGCGACTTGTGCGCTCGCAATTCCGCCACTGATGACGGTCGCGAGCAGAATCAGAAATAATTTTTTCAAACGAAATTCTCCTAAATTGAAAGTTAAAGTGCATGAGCAGATACGCGGCGTTCACAACAGGTGAGACCGCGACTAACGAATGCGCGCACAGCACGCTGCTTTCGGTCAGGCGCAGAGCGGAATTAACCGCTTCGTGCGAGGACTAGCGGCGGCTGAGCGTTTAGGAGAGGACGGGCGGCGCGTGCTCGAAGATGGACGCACCGAGAAATGGCGCTGGCACCCAGATCGGATTGAGCGCGGGGACTTTTGAAAATTGAGTGGCCGGTTGCGGAGCAAAAATTAGCGGAGGCGCATCAGTCTGTTCGCACTTGCCGGAAGCGATCAGCGTGACCACGCATTCGTGGTTCGCCGTGCCGTGAATTTTTTCGTGCAGTCGCGGGGCCGCGCAGAGCACATTGGCGAAGAGGAACGCAACGAGAATCGCAAGCGCCGAGACGCTGCTCAGTTTCCCGCGCGAAGAGTTCCCCTGCATGGCGACTTGGAGTTTGCCAGCCGCGTGAGGAACTTACAAGGCAATTGTGATTCGAGCAGTTCTTCGGATTGGGGAGCGCACGCGACTCGCGTGCCCCGTTTGGCGACTCGCCGAACGGCTCTTGCAGAATGAACTGAACCTTGAAGAATGGTTTTCGGCGAGTCGCCGAAAACAGGTCCGCCGCGGCGACCGCTCCCCGGCATCAGGATGATCGCGCACAGGGAGGGGCGAAAAAAATCGCTGTTTATCTGCGCGAATCTCTGGGTAAAGAAGAAAGATGAATTCTCCAATCAAAGTCGCCGTCACCGGCGCGGCCGGGCAGATCGGCTATTCGCTTTTGTTTCGCATTGCTTCCGGCGCGCTCTTCGGTCCTGAGCAACCAGTCGCACTCAGTCTCATCGAAATTCCCAGTGCACTCGGTGCGCTCGAAGGTGTCGTGATGGAATTGGACGATTGCGCTTTTCCACTGTTGAAATCGATCACGCCAACAGCCGATCTCGACGAAGGATTTCGCGATGTGAACTGGGCTCTGCTCGTCGGCAGCGTGCCGCGCAAAGCCGGAATGGAGCGCAAGGAATTGCTCGGAATCAACGGCAAAATTTTTGTCGGACAAGGCAAGGCGATCGAAAAGAATGCTGCCGCCGATGTGCGCATCCTCGTTGTCGGCAATCCGTGCAACACGAATTGTCTCATCGCCATGAACAACGCGAAATCGATTCCGCGCGATCGATTTTTTGCCATGACGCGGCTCGATGAAAATCGCGGCAAAGCTCAGCTCGCACAAAAAGCCGGCGTCGAAGTCACGGCGGTGACGAACATGACAATCTGGGGAAATCATTCCGCCACACAGTACCCCGATTTTTACAACGCGAAGATTGATGGAAAATCGGCCGCCGATGTGATCGGAGCCGAAAGTTGGTTGAAACAGACTTTCATTCCCGCCGTGCAACAACGCGGCGCCGCCATCATTAAGGCGCGCGGACTTTCCTCCGCCGCCTCCGCCGCGAATGCTGCCATCGGCACGGTGCGATCTATTACTAACGACACGCCCGCGAACGACTGGTACAGCGTCGCGGTTTGCTCCGATGGAAGTTACGGAGTCGAAAAGGATTTGATCTGCTCCTTTCCGATCCGCACCAAAGCCGGTAAATGGGAGATCGTGCAAAACGTTCCGATCAACGATTTCAGTCGTTCGAAAATCGATGCCTCCGTTAACGAATTGCAGGAAGAGAAATCTCTCGTCACGGAATTGCTTGGCTAACTTTTTGTGACTTCCCGGCCGGACGGACCGCCTCGAGTAAACTTCCTTATTGTCGGGGCGCAAAAATCGGGCACGAGCGCGCTCGCCAGCTTTCTCGCGCAGCATCCAGAGATCTGCCATTCACCGAAGAAGGAGTTACACTTTTTCGACTCGCCTCAGTTTAACGATGACGATTCCGCGGCGGCGATCGAGGCCAGCTACCATAGCGCCTTCCCCAATTATTGCGGACAACCGCTCGTCGGCGAATCGACTCCGATTTACATGTTTCTCCCGCAGGTGGCCGGTCGGATTCATCGCTACAATCCCGCCATGAAGCTTATCGTTCTCCTGCGCGATCCAGTGGCGCGCGCGATTTCCAACTACCACATGCGAATTACCCGCGGCTCCGAGTTTCGGCCGATGGCGCAGGCATTTCTTCTCGAAGGATTGAACCTGCTACGCAAGAGTCACCGTGCCCCGGAGAAATTGCCGCCTCGATCCTATCTCGCGCGCGGTTTTTACAGCAGGCAAATTGCAAATCTTTTACGCTACTTTGATCGCGATCAGATTCTGATCTTGCGACATGACGAGTTCGTCGATCAGCGAGAGAATATCTTGCAACGAGTTTATCAGTTTCTCGGCGTTCAAGATCGCTCCTTTATCGCTTCCGCCGCTTCGGTGGCAGCGGGTGATTACAAGGTGGCGACGCCGTCGTATGTAGCGTTTTTCCTGCGTCTCGTTTTCGCCCGGGAGATTCACCGGCTTGAAAAAGCCATGAATTGGGATTTGACCGCCTGGAGAGAGTCTAACTAAGAAGTTGTAGCTGTGATCCTATCCTTCTTCACGCGCGATGAGCTCGAGCAGGTTGGCTTTGAGAAGTTCGGTGCAAACGTTCAAGTGAGCCGTTTTGCGTGTATCTATGACCCGCAGGTCGTTCGGATCGGCGACAACGTGAGGATTGACGATTTTTGCATTCTTTCAGGCGGCTCGGGAATCGAGATCGGAAGTTACGTGCATATCGCTGCCTACTGCGCTCTGTATGCCAGTCGTGGTATTCGGGTGGGGAACTTCTGCGGCCTTTCGGCTCGCACCACGATTTACACTGAATCGGATGATTACGGCGGCGATTCGTTAGCCGGCCCTCTCGTTCCGCAGAAGTATCGTTCGCAAAAGCAATCCGGCGCTGTCGTGGTGGAAAGCCACGCGATTGTCGGGGTCGGATCGACCATCATGCCAGGAATCATTATCGGGGAGGGGGCCGCCATCGGCGCGCATAGCTTCGTTAACCGATCATGTGAACCCTGGTTTATCTATACTGGTGTTCCGGCAAAGCGAATGAAGGAACGTAGTCGACATGTTCTGGAATTGGCCCGCAAGGTCGAGAGTGAGTCGGGCACATCGCAATAAGCTAACTGCTGTTCTTCTGCCAGCCGGCGAATTGCCTAGAATCGCGAATCGCGATTCGAATGATTTTGCAAATCGTTTCGATGTCTTGGGCGTCGATGGCCGTGCCAGTTGGCAGAACCAGGACTCTGTCGGTGAGTTCTTCCGTCACTGGCAGAGCGGTCCGCAAACCGGCGGGGTCCGATCGATAGGGCTCCATACGGTGACAACCCGGATAGAGAGTACCGACGCGCCCGCACGTTTTCCGCCTGTAAGATCTCGAGGAGCCGATCACGGCTAAGACCGGATCCGGCTTCGTCGATTTCGAGGACGATGTATTGGTAATTGTTTTTCTCGGACTTGTCGTAGCGCAGGAGCGCGATTCCCGGAATCTCCCGAAGCTCACGCTCGTAAGTCAGATAATTCTCGCGATTGCTGACAATGAAATCGTCCAGGCTCTCCAATCCAGTCAGGCCCATAGCCGCGGAAATCTCGCTCATTTTGCCGTTGGTTCCGAGATGGATAACTCTGTCATAGCCGGCGAAGCCGAAATTTCTCATGAGACGAATCCGCGCGGCGAGTGCGTCGTCTTGAGTCGTAATCGCTCCGCCTTCGAAAGTGTTGAAGAACTTGGTGGCATGGAAACTAAAGACCTCTGCGTTACCGAAGCTACCGATCATGCGGCTTTGGTGTGAGCAAGCCAGAGCGTGAGAAGCATCAAAGAGAAGTTTCAAGCCGCCGCGCTGAGCGATCGCCGCCAGCGCGGACGTATCGCAGGGTCGCCCCCAAAGATGAACGCCCATGATTGCGGTGGTGCGAGGAGTGATGAGACTTTCTACTTTATCCGGATCCAGATTGTGAGTTGCCCGATCCACCTCGCAAAACACCGGAGTGATTTCCTGCCATTGCAGTGCGTGGGCGCAGGCAATGAAAGTGAAGGACGGAACAATCACTTCGCCGGAGAGATCGAGCGCGCGAATCGCGATCTCCAAGGCCACCGTGCCGTTACAAATCGCGATGCAATGCCGAACACCGAGGAATTTCGCCAACTCCTCTTCGAGCTGCTGCACCATCGGGCCGTGGTTGGTGAACCAGCGGAAATCGAGCACCGCTTCGATGCGTTCGAGCAAACGCTCGCGATTGCCGACATTAGGCCGGCCGACGTGGAGTTCCTGGGCAAAGGCAGGTTGGCCGCCAAAAAACGCGAGGTCGCGCCAGTGCTCTTTTTGCACGGTCGGCTGAGACGTTGCCATGTTTGCAAAACGATTGTAGACGCAGACTTTGTCTTCGACGAAAAGAATCGAACTTTGTGAACGATCCCGTCCCAGTATTCGTCGTCTCGCGCAATCGACCGCTTTATCTCTGGGCTTGTCTCGACAGCCTTTTCAAATACACGCGCCATCCCCATCGCTTCATCTTTGGTGACAGCGGCTCGGACGATCCCCTCGTTCGCCAGGTGGTGGAAGGATTCGAACGTCGCGGCATGTTTCATTCCGTTCTTCTAAGACCGGAAAACGACCCGAACCTTTTTGAAGATCTGCTCCAGAGCCACTTCGACCTTCTCGGTAAGTATTTCGCGTTCGCCGAGTCAGATGTCATGGTCTTTCCGCAAGAGCCATGCTGGCTTTCTCGTTTTGTCGCTTTGATGGAAGCGGATGAAAAGCTCGCGATGCTCGGATCGCATGTCGACCAGAGTGACTTTGTCTCCGCGGAGGAAGCGAAGAGGGTGGCTCCTGACTTATCCGAGAAGCAGATCAAATTTCTTATCAAAGCGGTGAGCCCGGAGCGTCAGTTGCCTTCGGATGAAGCCATCATCTATCCTTCGCAAAAGTGGCTGCACGGCGTCCCGGGCAGGTTGGTTATCTTTCGTACCTCGGCCGTAAAAGAGCTTTTCGACTTTAAGGTTGTCCATCTGGTTGATAGCACCTTTAGCAAGGCCTTCCAGACCGCGGGCTACCGTGTCGCAATCGCGGCCCAAGTGCGTCATCGTCATCTCTCCTTACTTAATCTTTTCGATTACCCGCAGTATGACGACAATCTGCGAAATTCCTTTTTCGGCCGGCGCCGGCAACAACCGATGATCAACGACGAAAAGGCGCCGCCGCCAGTTCTTGCAGCTCGGCGTACTTCTCCATGATTCCGCGGTCGTAGAGTTCCTTTTGCACGACAGCGCGTTCTTCTTCATCGAACTCCTTTGCGCGAGAACGCTCCGCAAATTGATAAACGCCAGTAAGCTCGATCCCGATGAAGCTGCCTAGAAGAGCCCGCACCTTTTCCGGCTCGGCAAGGTTTTCATAGTTCAGCACCAGAACCCGCTGACCGCTCCGAACCAGGTCGTGAATGTTAGTCACGGCATTGCCATAACTCGCGCAGCATTTCCGGAGTGACCAATGCGCGGCCTGGTTGATCGTGACCGCATCCGCTCCTGCGGGCAGCATATCGGCGATACAATTGTCGAGATTCGAAAACTGATAACTGAACGGCGAGATTCGATTGGGTCGAGGAAAAGGCCCGCGTCCCCAGGTGCGGCGCAACATCGAGCTGATGGTGCTCTCAAAGTTGCGTAACATGCAGACCGTCTTGAGCTGCGAAAATAGCTCCTGCAGATGCGAGACGAAGACAAACCCGTCCGGGGCGAAATACGGTTCCTTATCGACGATTCTCATCCCTTCTCGCCAGCCATACGTGCGATAAAGAGCCAGGATAAGGTCGCGCGCTCGCGCCATTACCTCCGCGCGCTTCGCGCTATCCTCGACCAAGTCGAACCCCCAGGGATGATTCCGGCGCTCGAATTCGAAAGCAGATAGAATCTGATGCGCCAGATTCGGAACGCCGCTCTCGCGGAGCCAGAGTTTTTCGCCGGGAATAGCTTCCTTCAACCAGTCCATCATCAGGGTTGTGCCGCTTCTGGGCAGACCGGTAATAAAGAGAAACTCGACCTTGTCTGTGCTCATTCCAACAGCTGCTCGGCGGTGGACCCGAGTCTAACTATCCATCGAAATCAGCTCATTACCCGTTAGGCGTGAGAATGCCTCGCGGTATTTGGCGGATGTTTTTTCGATGATCTCGCTTGGCAATCGCGGAGCCGGCGGTGTCTTGTCCCAATCGAGTGTCTCGAGATAATCGCGCACGAATTGTTTGTCGAAACTCGGCGGGCTCTGGCCGATGGCGTATTGGTCCGCCGGCCAGAAACGCGACGAATCGGGCGTGAGACATTCGTCAATCAACAGAAGCTGATCACCGATGCTTCCGAATTCGAACTTGGTGTCGGCCACAATGATCCCATGTTTCGCAGCGCGATCGCGCCCGGCAGAATAAATTTGCAGGCTTAGCTTCTTGACCCGCTCCGCGATGTCGTCGCCTAACAAACGGCGGCACTCTGCCATATCGATGTTCTCGTCGTGCCCTTCCTCCGCCTTGGTCGAGGGCGTGAAGATCGGCTCGGGTAATTGCGAGGCGAGCTGCAGACCCGGTGGAAGGTTTATCCCGCAAACGCTCTGCGATTTTTGATATTCCTTCCAACCTGAGCCGGCGAGATAACCGCGCACAACGCATTCGACTGTGAGCGGCTTTGTTTTCTTCACGATCATCGAGCGCCCGGCAAGTTGGTCGCGAAATTTCTTTAACTCGTTAGGGAAATCGTCGAAGTCGGCGGTGACAAAATGATTGTCGATCTTGTCGAAATGTTCGAACCAAAATGCCGAGAGCTGATTGAGCACGGCACCTTTGTCGGGAATAGGGTCCGGGAGGATGACGTCGAACGCGGAGAGACGATCGGTTACGACGAAGAGGAGTGTTTCGCCCAGATCAAAAACTTCGCGGACTTTGCCGCTGCGGAGTTTTTTTATTCCAGGAAGATCGATTGAAGCGCGTGGTGAGGTTTGCATCGGAAAACGCTCAACGCTCAACGCTCAACTTTCAACGTCCAATTAAGGCAGAGTTGAGCGTTGAACGTTGGACGTTGAGCGTTGAACGTTTGCTTCCTTTGTTCTTATGGCTGGTCTCGTTATAAAACCGCGCGCCCGCATTTTGCATGGACACGATTGGGTGTTCGCCAGCGAAGTGCTCAAGGTTTTCGGCAAACCGGCGGATGGCGACGTGATTTCGCTAAAAGATGGGAAGGATCATTTGATCGGGAGTGCGATTTATAACAGCAAATCGCAAATAGTGGCGCGGCGATTTTCGCGGCGAAAACAGGCCCTCGATCTGGATTTCTTCCAGCGCCGAATCGCGCAGGCAGCGGAATATCGAGCGCGACGTGGTGTTGATCCGCAACTCTGTCGTGTCGTTTGGAGCGAGAGCGATGGATTGCCGGGGGTGATCATCGATCGGTATGGGGAATATTTTGTCCTGCAAACGCTTACGCTCGCGATGGACATGCGGAAGGATTTGATCGTCGAAGCGATGACCAATGCGCTCGGTGCGAAGAATGTAGTGGAACGAAACGAAGCGCCGGTGCGTCGAGCCGAAGGTCTTGACCTGACAAATGGCGTGTTGCGCGGAGACAATTCAACGGCAGCAGAATTTAAGGTGGCGGGAGTGCAGTTTGAAATCGATTTGCTGCACGCGCAGAAGACAGGTTTTTATTTGGATCAACTGCAGAATTACGATGCCGTTGCGCGTTACGCGAAAGACAAATGCGTGCTCGATTGTTTTACGAACCAGGGAGCGTTCGCGCTGAGCTGCGCGCGGGCGGCGGCAAAGGATGTTACGGCGGTGGAGGCGAGTTCGGAAAACATCGCGGCAGCGAAGACGAATGCGAAAAGGAATGAACTGAGTGTGCACTGGATCGAACAGGATGTTTTTCAATTTCTGCGCGCGTCCGAGAAATCGAAGGCGCAATACGATTTGATCATCCTCGATCCGCCGTCAT
Organism: uncultured Verrucomicrobiae bacterium; assembly: GCA_963803315.1. Taxonomy (GTDB): domain Bacteria; phylum Verrucomicrobiota; class Verrucomicrobiia; order Chthoniobacterales; family UBA10450; genus JBBQFI01. The sequence continues at coordinate 128,149 of CAWDLY010000016.1, forward strand.
TCACGAAGACCAAAGGCGGCCTGCACGATGCGATCCGCGGTTACAGGGAGTTGCATGTGCGCGCTTTCAAACTTCTCTCGCGCGATGGAATTCTGGCGACGTTTTCCTGTTCTCATCACGTCAGCCAGGAAGCGTTCGCTAATATGATTCGCGATGCGCTGGTGGATGCGCGCCGATCCGCGCGGCAGCTTCGCCGATTCGAGCAAGCACTCGATCATCCGATGCTGCCGACGTTGCCGGAAACCGAATATTTCAAAGGCTTGTTACTCGAAATGATGCCGGGCCGCTGATTTGTCATCCTGAGCGAAGTCGAAGGATCTCACAAAAGCTATCGGACTTGCGCACAATCCGAGCACCCATGCTTCGCTCGAGATATCGTGAACGCTTGCGTAACTGTCGGAAGACTGTGGGGTCCCTCGCTTCGCTCGGGATGACAGTGATAGCGATGCCGGGTTGGTGAAAAATTGTTCGCTTCGCTCTCTGAAAATTGTGGAATTCTCAGGTTGTGTCGCTAATATCACGCCAGCCACGGCGCGAACAACTGGACATGTCAGAACGAATTCGACCGATCGAACAAATGCTCGAACTCAACGAAGAAGAATCGATCTCACCCGAGCATCTCGATTCGCAAGTGCAGAGAGCGCAGGAGCAATTGCTCCAGCTCAAGCGGCAACAGGACCAGATCGAGAAACAAAAGCGCGAGCTCGAAGAGCTGAGCCGGCGACAGGAAGAACTGGAACGCGGTCGCGCAGAAATGAGCGACAAGCTCACGCGTTCGCTCGTGATTTTAGAACGCGAAGCCTACGATTCGCAGAAGAAGCTCGAGCAATTGCGCGTGACGCACGAAAGTTTCACGCAACATCTGCAGCAGATTGAGGGGATCGATCCGAAAAGCTGGAACCCCTCCGAGCTGCATAAGGAGTTGAGCCGCGCGCTCAGTACCGGTGGACGACGCGCGGGCGGAATTTAGTCAGCAAAGGAGTCGATTGCAGGCAGCGGAAGAGGCCGGCGATGTCGCCTTGCCCGAAGTGGCTCCGGGAATTGGAGGTTTCGGAGGCGACAAAACGTTCCTTCACTGGATGCAAATCGGATTCGCGTTTTCACTTCCATTAATCGTTTTCACCTGCCTCGCGCTTTTGTTCTATTTTTGGATGACCGCGAAAGGGCAGTAACCCTGCATGGCTCGCCGCTCGTCGAAACCGTCTACGCCACTCAATCAGAAACAGGAAGAGTTGGCGCGTGCGGAGTCAAAGCTGCGCGAGGAAATGCTAAAGCTCGAACGCATGATCGCGGAAGCGCCGCTGCGAGCAGAGGAAACGTCACGCCGCCAGCGCGAAGAACTTTTGCAGCGGGCAAGCGAAGGCGGCAGGCGACTCGATGTTTCGATGGCGTTGCAGGATAAGCGCTACGACGACGAAGTGTATGGGAGACGGCGGCGGGGGTCGATGCGGAAGGAACGGCGGGAAGGCCGCCTTCTTTTTCTTGTCCTGGTGCTCGCCCTTGCCATCGCCATCATCTGGCTCGTAACTCGCTTCCATTCTTAATTGCCTAACGAGATGGCGAACGAATCGGATCTTGACGTAGCCTACGTCGCGAAACTGGCGCGTCTGAATTTGTCTGGCGAAGAGACGCGTCTTTTCCAGAGTCAGCTTGGCCAGGTGCTCGAACATGCAAACAAATTGCGCGATGTGGATGTGAGCAACGTCGAAGTGACGGCTCATGCGATTCCCGTCTTCAATATTTTTCGTGAGGACGAGGCACGCGATTGGTTCAGCGCCGAAGAAGCGCTGAGCAACGCGCCGCAAAAAGCGAACGGTCTTTTTATCGTCACCAAAGTCGTGGAATGACCGCGACCGAATTGCCGGCGCTGCACATCGCCGACCTGCGCGCTCTTCTGCAACGGCGCGAGGTATCGCCTGGTGAAGTTTTGGAATCGTTGCAGACGCGCATCGCGAAGGTGGATCCGCAGATCGGCGCATATCTTTCGCTCGATTTCGAGCAGGCAAAGAAAGAAGCGGAAAATGTCGATCTGAATCTTCCGCTCGGGGGTGTGCCGATCGCGATCAAAGACATCATCAGTGTGGCGGGCCAGCCATGCACGTGCGCGTCGAAAATGTTGCGAAATTACCGCGCGCTCTACGATGCGACGGTGATTCGAAAGTTACGCGCCGCCGGGGCGATTCCATTCGGCAAAACGAACATGGACGAGTTTGCCATGGGATCTTCTACGGAAAATTCGAGCGTGAGAGTAACTCATAATCCGTGGGATCTTTCGCGCGTGCCCGGCGGTTCCAGCGGTGGATCGGCGGCAGCAGTTGCGGCGGACGAAGCGTTTTGCGCACTTGGCACCGATACCGGTGGCTCGATCCGGCAGCCGGCGGCGTTGAGCGGTGTAGTTGGATTAAAGCCGAGTTATGGGCGTGTCTCGAGATTTGGGCTGGTGGCGTTTGCATCGTCGCTCGATCAAGCCGGCCCACTAACAAAAACGGTTCGAGACGCCGCGCTGATCATGAAGGTGATCGCGGGTCCGGATTCACAAGACACGACCGCGCTGCAAGAATCGGTTCCTGATTACACCGCTGGTTTGGAAAAAGATTTGCGCGGTTTGCGACTCGGTTTGCCCAAAGAGTACATGATCGAAGGAATTGATGCGCAGGTGAAGAACGCGATCGATGCGGCGGTCGCACATCTCAATTCGTTAGGCGCGGAGATCGTCGAAATTTCGTTGCCGCACACGGAATATGCGATCGACGTCTACTACATTCTCAGTACGGCTGAAGCGTCGGCCAATCTCGCGCGCTTCGATGGCGTTCGTTACGGATTTCGCGCGGAAAAGCCGAAAGATTTGCTCGATCACTACGGACGCACGCGTGGCGAGGGTTTTGGTTCCGAGGTTAAGCGCCGCATTATTCTCGGAACGTACGTTCTCAGCTCCGGTTATTACGATGCCTACTATTTGCACGCGCAGAAAGTGCGCGAATTAATCCGCCGCGATTTTGCGCAGGCGTTTGAAAAGGTCGATGCGCTCATTTCGCCGACGACGCCAACGCCCGCTTTCAAATTAGGAGAGCGAACGAACGATCCGTTGCAGATGTATCTGGCTGATATTTTCACGAACGCGGCAAATCTCGCCGGCATTTGTGCAATCAGTCTTCCGTGCGGTTTCGCTACGGTCGATGGGAAGCGGCTGCCGATCGGATTGCAATTGCTTGGGAAAGCAATGGACGAGGCGCGCATTCTGCAAATCGCGCACGTTTACGAGCGGAGCACCGAGTGGCATAAGCAGCGCCCGCCGTCAGGTAGGGGCGATTGACCCCAATCGCCCGCGGGCGGTTCGGTGAACCGCCCCTACCTGAGAGCCGTTAATGTTGCGGGTTCGGCAAATGTTTCAGTTTTTGCGCTGTCGGCGTAGCGGCTCGGTCGGATGCCGAAGCGTCGTGCAAAAGCGCGATGAAACGCGTCCGAATTTCTGAATCCCACCGATGCAGCCACGCTGCTCAACGTTTTTTGGCGAGTCGATAAGCGCCGCCGCGCTTCGTTGAGTCGCAGGTTTTCGACAAATTCGGCCGGGGAACTTCCAAATACGCTCTTGAAAGCGCGACTGAAATGTCGCTGCGAAATGCAGGCGCGACGCGCAAGTATTTCCACGGAAAGATCGGCGTCGAGATTACGGACGATCCAGGATACCAACTCAGCGAAGCGGTCTGTCTGTCCCCGATCAAAAGTTACGGGTGCAGCGGATTCCTCCTCTGAGGTTCGTCGTCGGAGAGGGCTCACCATTTCCTGTGCGGCAGCGAGCGCTACATGCCGGCCGTAATCTTCTTCGATCAAAGCCAGCGAAAGATCGATTCCGGCGGTGAGACCCGTGGATGTGTAAAAAGGGCCATCCTTAATAAAGAGCTTTTTGTGATCGACGCGTAGCTTTGGAAATCGCCGCGCGATGTCGCTGGCAAAGCGCCAGTGTGTTGTCACTTCGCGTCCATCCAATAATCCAGTAGGTGCGAGCGCGTAGATGCCAGAGCAGATGCAAGCAATCCTGCGTGTGTGCGGTGCGCGTTTCAAAATCCAATCGACGATCTGAGCATTCGTCTCCGGCTGTCGCAGGCCGCTGCCGCCCGGAATGACGATGGTGTCGAGCGGCTGGCGCGTTGCGCAGATTTTTTTGCGCAATAAAACTCATGCCGGATTCGGCGCGGAATGGTTCCGAGGTGAGGCTGACCGTGAAGACCTCGTAACACGGAATGCGATTGCCGAATCCATCCGAAAGCGACGCGAGCGCAAATGCATCGGCCGGCCCAGTGAGATGCGAGGCGATGACGCCGTCGAATCCCAGAAAACCGATTTGCTTTGCTATCATGACTTTCGCTCCGACGATTCTCTAATCATTTGGTGATTCACGATAGGACATGGAATCGACAATTATGGTCGTGGTTAGGCCGCGCGTTTTCCGGTGGGGTGTTTCGTGCCGAGATGATGGATCTGGCGGCGATAACTTTGGGGGCGCAGTCCGAAACGTCGTTCAAATGCCCGGCTGAATGCGTCAACGCTATGGAAACCGACCGAAGATCCCACGCTCTCCAGACTATTGCGCAGCCCCGCCAGTCGATGGCGCGCTTCTGTCAGGCGCAGTTCCTCGACAAAATCTCCGGGTGTCTGGCCAAAGACGGTTTTGAAGAGCCGGCTGAAATGTCTGACCGAGCAGCAGGCGCGCTGGGCCAGAATTTCCACGGAAAGATTCTCGTGCAAATGCGCTACGATCCACGCCACGATGTCTGAGAATCGGTCGGTCGCTTGCGTTTGGAATCGCAATGGTTCGGAGTATTGCTCCTGCTCGCCCGATCTTTTCACGTACATGACGAGCTCGCGCGCGACAGCGAGCGCAAGTTTCGGTCCGTGATCTTCCTCGATTAAAGCAAGCGATAGATCGATTCCCGCTGTCACGCCCGCGGAAGTGTAAAATGGACCGTCCTTGATGAAGATTGCGTTTGGAATCAATCGCAGCCGCGGAAAATTTCGCGCGACATCTGGAGCGAGACGCCAGTGAGTTGTTACCTGCCGACCGTCGAGCAAACCGCTTTGCGCCAGAGGGTAGATTCCACCGCAGACCGACGCGATGCGGCGGGTGTGCCGCGCCTGCGCGAGGAGCCATGTGGAAAGCGCAGTCATTGTTCCACCTTCCTGTAATCTGCTGCCGCCTGGCACCACGATGGTGTCGAAATCATGCGCGCCATGGATTGTTTGTTGGGCTGTAAAAATGACGCCCGATTGCGAGACGAAGTTTTTTCCGTTCACTCCCACGACCACGACTTCGTACTCACATGCGCCGTCCCCTTCTGCAGCGATGGTGCGAGCGGCGGCGAAAGTTTCCAGCGGCCCGGTCAGATCGAGCGTTCTGACGCCATCGAATCCGATGAAGCCAATGCGCCGATGGATAGTGCTTCGGCTGTTCGAAGGCTTCTCCGCGCCCGGATAAAAGACTGTCGTCCATACTACTAACGCCAAAAAACCGACAAAAACGGCTCACGAAAAGAGAACTTTTCCGGCTGGAATTAACTGGGAAAAATCGTAGGTTGAGTCGGGGAACAAATGAGGGTTGCGATAACGCCACGCGCTACGACCTCCGTTGCAGGCGAGCAATCAGCTGCGACGAAAAACGGTTTGGTTGCGACTGCTGGTGATATCGAACTGCTCGGAGAAATGATTCCCGAGGTGTATGAGCACCTGCGCAATCTGGCGGAAGATTATCTTCGCGGCGAACGGTCGAACCACACATTGCAAGCGACAGCCCTCGTGCACGAAGCTTATTTGCGCCTGAGGGACCAACGTAAAGTGGACTGGAGAAACCGCGCGCAATTTCTCGGGATCGCAGCGCAAATGATGCGGCGCGTATTGAAGAATTATGCCACCGCGCGCGGCGCGGCCAAACGAGGCGGCCCTGATCAAGTTGCGTTTGACGCTGGACGACGCGCTAGAGTTTTATCGATCGCTCCGATATCAGCGTTGCGGCGGTAGATGAAGCGTTAAGCGAATTGGAGAAACTCGATGCGAGGCAGGGACAAATCGTTGAACTGCGCTTTTTTGGCGGCCTAACGATCGAAGAGATCGCAAAGCTCTTGAAGATTTCGCCTGCAACGGTGAAACGAGAATGGGCAACGGCGAAGCTTTGGTTGCAACACCAATTGTCGGAGATGCAGACTTAGTAAGCCGCTTTATGGCTCCGCAACATTGGCAACTAGTTAAGGAAATTCTCGGCGAAGCCCTGGAGCACGAGGAGGGAAAGGACAGAGCAACCTTTGTCGCAGAAAAGTGCGGAAACGACACTACGCTTCAACACGAGGTGGAAACTTATCTCAACATTTCCGATCAGAAGATGGAAGCGTGTGCCGAAAACATGCGTGACACATTGCTGAGCAAAGCCTGGTCGCAACCAATCGGGCGGCGGCTGGGAGCTTATCGCATCGTGCAGGAGATCGGCCGGGGCGGGATGGGCGCGGTGTTTCTCGCCGCGCGTGCGGATGGACAATTCGAAAAACAGGTTGCGATTAAGCTGCTCAAGCGCGGGACCGATACGGAGGAGATTGTGCGTCGTTTCAGCGCGGAGCGGCAGATTCTAGCACAACTGGAACACCCGGGCATCGCGCGCCTGCTCGACGCCGGCACGACTGAAGATGGGTTGCCTTATTTCATAATGGAATACGTCGCCGGCGTGCCGATCACGCAATTCGTGCGAGAGAATCGCCTTTCGATCCGACAACGTCTCGAGCTTTTTCTCCAAGTTTGCGCCGCGGTCGAGCGGGCACATCGCGACCACATCATTCACCGGGATCTCAAAGCGAATAACATCCTGGTCACTTCGGATGGCGAGCCGAAGTTACTTGATTTTGGAATCGCAAAGCTACTCGAGCCTGGCGAGAACGCCGTGGAAGCTACGGCGACTAACCAACAGCGCCTAACGCCGATTTGTGCGTCACCGGAACAAGCACGAGGCGAGCGGGTGACGATAGCGAGCGATATATACGCGCTGGGTGCGCTGCTCTATGAGATGTTAACGCAGCGATCGCCGCACCAGTTTTCCACATCGCGTCCGCCGCCGGAAGAGTTGGCGACGAGTAGTTTGCGAAGAGGAGATCATTGCGCCAAGCGCCGCCGTCGTCAGATCGAGAACTGCAACGACAACTACAAGGCGATCTCGATAACATAACTCTCCACGCGATGCGGAAGGAACCAGACCGGCGTTATCCCTCCGTAAGTGGATTTGCGGAAGACATCAGAAGGTATTTGCATGGCCAGCCGGTCGACGCTCGGCCATATACGACGATCTATCGCGTGCAGCGTTTTCTGGCGCGGAGAAACATCGGCTTGCCGCTGACAGTTGCCGCGGTTGTTCTCATTCTGCTTGGCGTTGCTCTATTTTTCGCGGGTCCAAAATTACGTCGGACCAGCGTGGTATCGGCGCAAGAACCAGCCGGGCCTGGTGATGGCAAGAGCATTGCCGTTCTACCCTTCGATACCTTGGGTAACGAGAAAGATAACAGGTACTTCGTCGATGGAATGCAGGACGATATTTTGACGGACCTGGCAAAGGTCTCGGATTTAAAGGTGATCAGCCGCTCCGGTGTCGAACATTATCGTGGAGCCGCGAAAGATGCGCGCGAAATCGGCCGATCTCTCGGCGTGGCGCGTGTGCTTGAAGGAACTGTGCAAAGATCCGGCGAGCGCGTTCGAGTGAATGTAAGGCTTGTCGATACCGGAACTAACACGCAGCTCTGGTCCGAGCACTACGAGCGAACAGTGAAGGACCTGTTTGCGCTGCAGAGTGAGCTAGCTCAATCCATCGTAACTCAGTTGCAGGCAACTCTATCGCCCTCCGAAAAGGCTGCCATCGAAAGAGAGCCAACACACAATATGGAGGCTGTACGATCTTTATCTTCGCGCGCGCGATTTGAACTCCCAAACCGAAATGGGTTGGGCGAAGAAGAAAGCGGCGATCGACTTACTCGATCAGGCGATCGCAAAGGATCCGAAGTTCCCCCTCGCTTATTGTCTCGCAGCCGAAATAAACGTTTTGGTCTACCGGTATAACGAGCACACGCCAGAGCGGCTGGCTCGGGCGAAAATGGCGGCCGACAAGGCCGTAGAACTCGCGCCTGACCTCGGGGAATCGCATCTGGCGCAGGCCCTGTATTATTACCACGGGTTGCGCGATTTTGTGAGCGCTGAGCGCGAGCTCAATCTGGCTGCTCCCACCATGGCTGGCACGACACAGTTCTTGCTGCCTAAACAAATTGTAGAAAGGCGATTTGGCCATTGGAAAGACGCGGTGCGCGATGGAGAAAAGGCCATGAGTCTCAATCCGCGCGATGCCGCTCTCGCAGGAGTGCTGATCCAGACTTACCGCGCGCTGCGCATGTATTCTGAAGGGGAAAAGCTCGCAGACGACACGATTGCGAAAGTGCCGGCAGATGCGGCTGACGATTTTTGGACTTACAAGTGTGACTTTGCTTTCGGTCGCGGCATGCCGGATCAGGCTCAGGCTGCAGTCGAGGCGACGCCGGGACATGCCAGGTGGAAAACCTCAGTGCTCGCGATGGTCGCGTTCTACAAACGCGATTATGCGGAAGCTTCGAGAATCCTGTCGGTTGGATCGGAGAAGACGCAGGAGGCTGTCGACGTTATGATGGAAGCCGATCTGCAGCGTCTGCGCGGCGAGTCAAAATCCCGATCGACATTCGAGCAGGCACAGCAACTACTGGAAAAGAAGGTTACCGAAACCCCTAACGACCCTAATTTGGTTGGCTATCTTGCTTTCTGTTATGCGGCAGCGGGCCAAAAAGAAGAAGCGCTTGCAGCTATTCAACGTGCCGCCGCTTTGGCTCCAATCTCGCAAGACGCAGTCGATAGCGCTAATTGGATGGGTACACTGGCGGAGGTTTACATTTTGACCGGGGATTCTGAAGCGGCTTTGGAGCAACTCGCTAAGGTGGTCAGGTTACCTAATGGATTGACTTATGGTGATCTGTTATTGAATCCGGACTGGGATCCCATTCGCAACGATCCGCGCTTTCAGGAAACCCTCGCGCAAGCGTTAAAGCCGCCAGTTTACAACTGAAGTGGTTGGCGCAAAAGAAAGAGGCAGCGGTATGGCCGCTGCCTCTTGGAACCTAACTAACAGAGAAAGCTAGAATTTCTTGGTTAGACTGACGTAGACGAATCGACCAATTGAGTCATAGATGAAGTCCGGATCGCCCACGGCGTTTCCGAAGCCACCAAATGCTTTTGGCGGATCCTGTCCGAACACATTGTTGCAACCCACTGTGATGCTGGTGTTGTTCAACAGATTCTTCCAGCAAGGCATCGAGTAATTCGCCGTCTGGCCGGTTTCGACAGTTTTGCCGTCCTTGCCGCGCACGACTTCCTTGTTGTCTTTGGAATAGCCGGCCACTGGTTGCGATTCGATCGGAGGCGTAAAGGCGAAGTTATAAGTGCCTTGCACATCGAAAATCCAGGTGGCGTGCACCCAGTGTTCCTTCTTGGTATCAGGCAGGAACGGTGCAGTGAAGAGGACTTCGTGGAAGCCGTCCGTGTAGTTAACGGTCGCGAAGACATCGAACTGCTGCCACGTCCAGTCGAGCGAGGAACGACCCTTCCATTTTAGATAAGCGTCATCCGCAGTAGGAACAGTAGGTGTGCCGGCTACTTCCAACGCAGGGTCACCCATTTGCAATGCCAGGCGGAAGGAGTCGAGATAGGTGGCTTGTGTTAGCGAAGTGAACGTGCCGAAAGGCGTCTGGTATTGATACTGAATGCCAAAGTCGATACCACGAGCGCGCTCCTGTCCCGCGTTTTGGAAGGAGAAGAGGATGCGTTGCAAGTTACCGTTTTCATCGCGCTGGACTGCTTCGCCGGGCGCCAGACTTCCGGCTAGCTCACGCGCCAGAACCTGGTTTGGATTTGCAGCGAGAACAACACCGCCTCGCTCGATGCCCCACAAATCAACCGACAAAGTAAGTCCTGCCACAAACTTCGGCGTGTAAACAATACCGGCACTCAACGCATGCGAATCTTCGGGCTGCAGGTTTGGGTTACTGGCGAACAAGGTAGGAACTTCGCGATTGTTGTTGGCACGGGTGGGATCACCCACGGGCGTCGGCGGTCCGCCAAGGCTTGTCGGCAAGACATCCGTAACAGCCGCCAACGCAGCTGTTGGGCTCGAGAACAACTCAAAAAGCGACGGCTCGCGAAATCCCTTGCCCCATGTAGCACGGATTGTCAGCGAATCATCCAAGGGCTGCCAACGCAATCCGAGCTTTGGCACCATGACGTTGCTGTCGTTGTTACGGAATTCTTCGTAGCGGCCGGCGGCGGTGAAATTCAACGCATGGACGCCGGGAATTGCATTTTCAGGACTGAAAATCGGAATGTCGGTTTCAGCATAAAAAGCAAAGGACTTGCGACCTGCGTGAGTGGAAGCAGTCGGCGAGCTGCCGATTGTGTCACCGTCGACGTTAATCTGATCCGGATCCTGAATGATCGATTCACGACGGAACTGACCACCAAAGGCGAAGCCTACACCGCCAGCCGGCAACTTGAAGAGTTCGGTGGTGTAAATGTTCAGGTCCAAGGTCGCGATCTTAGAGGTATCGACATCCTTCGGATGCACAGTTGCGAAGTCGACGACCGCCTGGTTCGACGGAAACGGTACCCGATAATCCGTGAATGGATTATACGCCAGATCGCCGGCGAGCACGCCGCCCGGTTGGAAAATCGGATCTGCCTGGTTGAGCACGCGGTCAAAGCGTGAGGCGGAAACGAGCGTTCCCGTGGTGGTATTTTTTACCTGGCTGTAACGGAAGCCATAATCGTAGCCCCAATTGCCGTCGAACAGCTTGTCACCTTTCGCCCCAAGGGTGAAGAAAATCGCATCGGTTTCGTTATTGAAAATGCGGTTACCAAATTCAGCCAGACGCGCACGGGTGCCCCCAGAGATAATCTGATTAAACGGATTAAACGGATTGAAGGCATCCGCAGGGACACCTGTTGCTGCATGAGTCGGTGTCAGTGGAGGCTCTGCGCCTGGCGCGATCGGAGTGTTCGGCGGAATTGCGATAGTGACGGAGCCGGGGGTTGCGAAATCGCCCGTCGCCGATGGAGCAAGTTCGTTCCGCGTCTTCACGTTCTGATACATCATATCGGCATAGAGGTACTAGTTGGTCTTCACAGATTTTGTGCTCTACGCTGACGTATCCGCCCCAGCGCTCTGATTCGGGATACGAACCAGAAGTGGAGTTGAAGTTAAACGTTCTGCTGCGACCCGAGGTGTAAAGATAGTCGGCTGCCGGTGCAAGACCGTTGGTAAAGAGCGGCGCGCTTCCAAAGAATGTGGTATTGACCTGAAAGCCCGCCCCGTCATTAACCGCGACTAGCTTCGGCCTGTTATCGATCATCGCCAGATTTGCGGCGTCATTCACCCCTGTTCCTCCGCTGCCAATCAAAGCCAAACCGGCGGCATTTAGTTGCGGCGATCTTCCATCGGTGAAGAAATCAAACAAAGTAGGATTGCTGGTCGGATTGATATTCGGAAGAGGATCAGCAGGCAACCCCAGCCCTGGCAGCACGCCAGCTCGAGTCAGTTGCAAATTCTCCGGACTCGCATTCGAGCTTAAGAACGGAGGCCTGGCGGAGAAACCTCGGTCGTGATTGAAGACCGAATTGTGATGATAAAAGTTAATGGTACCGGTGACCTGGGTTTTATCATCACCAATTCCGAAGATGAGATCGGCGCTATATTCTCCAGCATCCTTATCGAGCGTGTTGCCATACTCGACCGTCGCTTCCGCGCCACGATAATTGTGGCGCAGCTTAATGTTAACAACACCAGCAACCGCGTCTGCGCCGTAGGTCGTGGAGGCACCGTCCTTCAGAATTTCGATGCTGTCGATCGCCGCGCGCGGGATCGAAAACAAATCGATAAAAGAAAATGTGCCGCCCGTGCCGATTGGGTAGACCGCGAGGCGCTTGCCATCGACTAGCACAAGAGTCGCGCTCGGATCAAAGCCGCGCAGGGAAATGGAGGCGGCACCTGAAGTGAATCCCGTGGCGTTGTTCGACACAGGAACACCGTTGGCGTTCGCAACGGGCAGGTTACGAATGAGCTCTTCCGCGTTACGCTCGCCACGTTTGTTGATCAAATCGCGATTGATGTTCAAAACCGGGTTTGGACCAACTTCTTCCGCCGTCGGAATGTTGGAACCGGTTACGATGACGCGTTCGGCTTCTGCCTGGACACCAGTTTGCGGGGCGGTCGAAGCGCCACCGGCGACTGGCGCCGCTGCGTTGGTCGTCGTCGGGCTGGTTGCTCCGGGGTTTGCGTCTGGGTCCTGCGCAAACGCGCACACTGCCGTGAGAAGGAAAATTCCTGCAGCAGCGGCGACGCATCGTGGCGGGAAGTGGGGCTCTAGCTTGGTTATTTTGTTTTTTGTCATCTGTTTCTCCGTACGTTTGGTTAAGCGGACGCTGAGATTTTGTCTCGCGTCTCCACGGATATACGGGTGCACCAACCGGATTCCCTAGGCCAAAAACACGACAGTTTACGCCAGGACAATTCAGGCGTTATAACTCGTTAGGCC
>CAWDLY010000017.1:0-52550 GCA_963803315.1 uncultured Verrucomicrobiae bacterium
TTGACTATACCGGAATGCTCCGTCGTAGCCCCAGGTTCCGTTAAACAGCTTGTCGCCTTTTACACCGACCGTGAAAAGCTCGGCGATGTTTTCATTATCGATCAAGCGGTCGCCGAAATCGAAAAGGCGTGCACGAGAGAATCCCGAGATGATCTGCTCAAATGGATTGAATGGATTGTACGCATCTGGAGACATGGCAGTCTCCACAAGGGTTGGCGTGTTCGGAGGCGCCACTCCAGCCGGCAGAGGGTGATTGGAGGGAATGGCGATTACACCGGATCCCGGGATTTCGAATGGACCCGTGGCACTTGGCGCAAGTTCATCATGCGTCTTCACGTCGGCATAATAAAAATCGCCGAAAATCCGAAGCTGATCGTCGCACACCTTATGTTCGAAAGCCACATAACCGCCCCAGCGTTCCTGGGTGGGAAAAGACCCCGCGAAGGCATTAAAGTTAAAGCCGGGTAGCAAAGAGAAGGCCCCCCGGACACGCCTTGTGCTGTAGATATAATTGCTAGCCGGAGCCAATCCGCTTGTACGGTTGGGCGGAGTCGCAAATTCAAAACCCCCGGGATTTAAGTTCTCTCCGCCAGCGGCTGCCGCCACATCGCTGCTCAACTGAAGATTGTACGGGCTCGAGTCTGAACTCAAATATGGCGGGCGATTGGAGTTGCCCCGGTCGCGATTAAACATCGAGTTACGGTGGTAGAAAAAGATGTCACCGGTGATACTCGTTTTGTCGTCGCCCGTGCCGAAAAGAATGTCGCCGCTATACTCGCCTGCGTCTTTATCCAGTGTGTTGCCATAATACAGCGTCACCTGGGCGCCACGGTAGTCTTTGTATAACTTGAGGTTGACCACGCCCGCAACCGCGTCCGCCCCGTAGGTGGTGGAAGCGCCGTCCTTCTGAATTTCGATGCTCTGGACAGCGGCAATGGGAATAGTATTTAGATCGAAGAAAGCGGCGCCCCCGGCGGCTGTCCCCGGGTAGGGCGCGACACGGCGGCCGTCGATGAGAACCAGTGTGGCGCCCGGGTCGAAGCCACGCAGGGAGACCGAAGCTGCCCCCGCCGGACCGCCCGCGCCGGTCGCGTTATTCTGAACTGGAATGCTGTTCGCACTCGCGATCGGCTGACTCTTGAGAAGCTGTTCCGTGGTGGTGCCTTGACCAGACTTGTTAATCAAGTTGCGATCGAGATTCAATATCGGGTTCGAGCCGATTTCTCCGGCCGTCGGAATCTTCGATCCAGTCACAATCGCCCGTTCGGCTTCCGCAGTCACAATCACGCGTTCGACTTCCGCCGTGTCGGGCGCCGGCGGTGGCAAAGGATTCTGAGCAAATGATTCCGATATGGAAATTAGTCCGGCCGCTGTCGGACCAATGCTGGCCGCAAGAGCAACGCGACGGAATCCTGTCTTAGTCAGCGCGTTCATTTCAGACCCAAAAGAGTCCGAGCAACCGCCATTAGAGAGATTCGCCCTAAAAATTGCAACTTTAATGGACGCGCAAAAGCCACGGATCTTCGGTGTTCGTTGCCTGCTCGCGAAAATGCCGGCGGGTGCCTCTACGGCGAGTTCCGCCTCGGTCTGAGTTGGGACCCGTTGCGCGCCGATCCCGCTTTCCAAAAACTCTGCGAGGAAAAGCAGCAACAACTTCACCCACCGATCGCACGGATAACACGGCTGCACACATCATTCACGAAGCGTTAACCACGAATCGACACTAATGGACACGAATTTTTGTAGTGGTCTCTATCTTCTGAATTCGTGTTCATTCGTGGTTTGAGGTTTCCGTTCTCATCCGCGATATCCGCGTAATCAGCGGTTCCGCTTCAACTCCGAAGGCATTCGCGAGCAGGCGATTTAACGCGGCGAAGCCAACTTTCCGCGTAACGCGCCGCCAAATCCTGCCAAGTACTTAGGTGAACGGCCAGAAATGACTTCTCAATAACGAGGAGTCAAAGAAGGCCAAAACAAGAAAAGGAAAAAATGAAAAGAAAACTAATAAAAGCATTCTGTATGGCAGCTGGTCTTGCCGTCCTGATAACAATGGGGACGTCGAGCACTTCGATGGCCCAACCTAATGGCGGCGGAATTTCGCTCGAAGGAGCTTGGAACACCCAGGTTAGCGTCATCGACTGCCAGAGCGGCAACGTGATATTTACCTTCGCGAACATGCCAGTATACATGGCGGGGGGCACCATGGTCGAGTCCAACTCCGGTACAGCTCCGGCTCTGAGAACGCAGGGAGAAGGTGTTTGGCGCCATATCACTCACAATAAATACGTCTTTCGCTTCAAGTCGTTCACTTTTAATTCTCAGAACGTCTTTACGGGCTGGATGATCATTCAGGCCGACGCAATCTTGGATCGCTCAGGTGACGCATATACATCGTCTGCAACCATCGAGGTCTATAACCCAAACGGTGTCCTGGTCGGAACCGGATGCGCTAAGACTGCTGGCACGAGATTCGAGCTCTGATCGATTTCGGGGTTTGGCGTGTGACATCCGCGCGCCAAAACCCCAGCCTAGGGCAATTAAAACTGATGCTGTTATGGGATTCGCTCCGAGGCGATCCCCACGCAGGGAAGCAGCTACAAATATATTCGTTCCGCTCAGGGGACTCCGCGCAATCGCACGAAGTGCTTTTGAAGTTGGCTGAGAAGTCGGGCTACTCCGCCGAAGTCTATAACAAACTAGAAGAGTTTTTTTGCGCTAAGGCTACCGCGACGATGCCGATTGGGCTTTCATCGACGGTGAAGCGTCACGAATGAAGAGAATATCTTCACGGCTTGGCAGTTTCTCGATTGGCTCGTCGACTATGGACGTCATCCGCGGCAGGCCGGCAGGAACATCAAAGGCGATGCGCCGGTTCGCCAAAGCGGCGAATCTGAGTATATTTTCTGTCCCGAAATATGCAGGAATTGACTATCAAGAACTTACACGTGGAAATCGCCGACCGGGAGATCGTGCGCGGTCTCACCCTTTCGGTTCCGCGAGGGGAAGTGCACGCAATCATGGGGCCGAATGGCTCAGGCAAGAGCACTCTGGCCAAGGTGTTGGCCGGGTCATCCCGATTACCACGTCAAGAAGGGCGAGGTTCTGATGGACGGCGAAAATATTCTGGAGCTCGAGCCCGACGAACGCGCGCGCAAAGGTCTCTTCCTCGCCTTCCAATATCCAAGCGAAATTCCCGGCGTAACGATCGCGAATTTTTTGCGCGCGGCGGTGCAGGCGCGGTTGCCGGAAGGCGAAGAGCTCGAGGCGACCGAATATTACGCGAAGCTTTACGAGAAGATGGAATTGCTCGGGATGGATCGCTCATTCACATCGCGCTCGGTCAACGAAGGATTTTCCGGCGGCGAAAAGAAGCGTACCGAAATTTTGCAGCTCGCGATGCTCGAACCGACCTACGCAATTCTCGACGAAACCGACAGCGGCCTCGATATTGATGCGCTCAAGATCGTCGCCCACGGCGTTAATTCTTTAAGAGGACCGAATGTCGGAATTCTTTTGATCACACATTACCAACGGCTTTTGAACTACATCGTGCCCGACCATGTCCATGTTATGGTAGCCGGACGCATCGTGCGCAGCGGGCGCAAGGAACTGGCGCTGGAACTCGAAGAGCGCGGCTACGATTGGGCGCGCGAGGATGAGCGCGAAATGGCGACAACCTAGAAGCGACTAACTCCACCATGAAAACAGAAACTAAAGCAGTCGATATCGACCGGAATGCCGGCAATTTCTCTTACGACGTCGCCCATGCTTACGACGCCGGAGTTGGTTTGACGGAGAAGACGATTCATTACATCTCCGACGTCAAAGAGGATCCTGATTGGGTCCGCGAATTTCGTCTCAAGGCTGTACAAGACATTTCTCGAGAAACCGATGCCGACCCATTGGGCGAGCAAGGACCTCGAAGCGATCGATTTCGATAAGATTCGTTACTACCTCAGCGGCGGCGTGCAGCCGAAACGCAGTTGGGAAGATGTGCCCGAAGATGTGAAGCGCACGTTCGAGCGGCTCGGCATTCCGGAACAGGAACGCAGATTTCTCGCCGGCGTCGAAGCGCAGTTCGACAGCGAAGCCGTTTACTCGAACATCAAGAAAGCCGTCGGCGAACAGGGCGTCATCTTTGTCGGCTCGACCGAGGGATTGAAAGAATCATCCGGAAATTTTCCGGAAATGGTTCGGCAAAGTCATCCCGATCGGAGACAACAAATTCAGCGCGCTCAACTCCGCCGTCTTCAGCGGCGGCTCGTTCATCTACGTGCCGCCCGGAGTGAAAGTGAAGCATCCGCTGCAGGCCTATTTCCGCATCAACGCCGAGAACTTCGGTCAGTTCGAGCGCACCCTCATCATCTGCGATGAAGGTTCGGAGCTGACTTACATGGAAGGTTGCACCGCGCCGAAGTTCAACACCGCCACCTTGCACAGCGCGGTCGTCGAGCTCGTCGCGATGAAAGGCGCGAAGCTTCAATACATCACCGTGCAAAACTGGAGCGCGAACGTTTTCAATCTCGTGACCAAACGCGGCATCGCGCATGAAGACGCGCGAAGTGAAATGGATCGATTGCAACATCGGCTCGCGCCTGACCATGAAATATCCCGGCGTGATCATGAAGGGACGCAGAGCGCGCGGAGAAGTTCTTTCCATCGCGCTCGCGAACGACGGGCAACACCAGGACACCGGCGCGAAAATGATTCACGCCGCCGACGAAACGACATCGAACATCATTTCGAAATCGATCTCGATCGGCACCGGCCGCGCCACTTATCGCGGATTGGTGCACGTGCCGAAGCATCTCAAGAATTGCAAGAACAACACCGAGTGCGACGCGCTGCTCATCAACTCGACTTCTCGCACCGACACTTATCCGGCCATCACCGTGCGCGGCACCGGCAACGCCGTGCAACACGAAGCGAGCGTCAGCCAGGTCAGCGCCGAGCAGATTTTCTACATGCAACAGCGCGGCTTGAGCGAAGCGCAGGCCATGAGCTTGAGCGTAAACGGTTTCGTCAACGATCTCGTCAGGCAATTCCCCATGGAATACAGCGTCGAGCTGAAACGCCTGATCGAATTGGAGATGGAAGGCTCGGTCGGGTAATCGAATGCGCATCTTCTGTAGCGGCGGTCTACGACCGTCGCACTTTTCTGGAACAAATGTCGTCGTCAGTTGCAGTCTCCGAAATCACTAAATCGCAACCAATCCTTTCCGGCCCGGTCGAGTCGCGCGAATTTCCGGATTGGTTCCGCGAACAACAGCGCGAAGCATGGCAACAATTTGAGTCGCTTCCTTCACCGACGCGCAAAGATCAGCTCTGGCGTTTTGCCAATGTCGATCTTCTCGACCTCGCGCCGTTCCAGCACAGCCATCCGCTTTCCGACGACGATCGCACCAACGTTCTGAAATATTCGCGCGGCCTCGATGAATTCGCCGCGCGGATGATTTTCGCCGGCGATCAATTGGTCGAGCGCGACGTCGTTTCCGAGCAGCTCAAAAAGCGCGGCGTCATTTTCCAGCCGCTCGAGCGCGCACTGGTCGAACACGCCGATCTTTTCCGAAAACATTTCATGTCGCAGCCGGCGGTGCTGGGCTCCGCCAAATTCGCCGCGCTGCACAAAGCGCTGGTCTCGAACGGAACGTTTCTTTTCGTGCCGCGCGGCGTCGAGATCGAATTGCCGATCGAAATCTTTCACTGGTTGCGTGGCGAAAATGTTTCGGTGTTTCCGCATCTGCTGCTTGTCGCCGACGAATTGGCGAAGGTCACCGTGGTCGAGCATTTCCGCTCGTGCGATCAGAATGCCGCCGGTTTCGCTTGCGGCGTGAACGATCTCATCGCGGGTCCGGGCGCGAAAATCACTTACGTCTGCGCGCAGACCTGGGGCGAAAACGTGCGCGCTTTGCAGATGAACACGACCACGGTCGATCACGACGCCTCGGCCATGAGCCTCAATCTTCATCTCGGCGGAAGATATTCGCGCTTCGAAAGTCTCAGCCGTCTCATCGGCGAAGGCGCGCGCAGCGATCTTCTCGCCGTGTCCGTCGCAACTGGCGATCAGGAATTCGACGCGCGCACATTGCAGGATCACGTTTCGCCGCACACCGCGAGCGATCTCCTTTACAAAAACGCGCTCGACGATCGCGCTCGCTGCACATTCGGCGGTCTCATCCGCGTCGAGCCGCACGCGCATTTCACCGATGCCTATCAAAAAGTGCGCAATCTTCTCCTGAGCGACGATTCCGAAGCCAACTCAATGCCCGGCCTCGAAATTCTCGCCGACAACGTCCGCTGCACCCACGGCGCCACTTCCGGCCAGATCGACGAAGACGAACTCTTCTATCTTCGCAGTCGCGGCATTCCCATTCCCGTCGCCCAACGCCTCATCGTCACCGGTTTCTTGAACGAAGTCATTCAACGCCTCGATCAGCCGGCCATCGCCGCGCATTTGCATCAGTTGATCGAAGCAAAAGTTCGCAAATCGCAGCTAAGCGCGCCGTTCTCTGGGGAGCGCACGGTTTTACCGTGCTGGTGATGGCATTCTGCCATCACGAACTTTCCCGGGTCTGAAAGATCGTCAGCGTTCGTTTTGCAAGTTCGTCGCCGCAGAATGCGGCGACCAGCACGCTGCAAGCGTGCGCTCCCCAGAGTCTCGCGAGCCAAGTTTACGCTGTAAAGTTCGGTGATCGACGCCGCGGAAGCGCGAACCACATCAATCAACTTCGACGGCGCGAGGACACGCACGTGTTCGCCCCAACTCAGAATCCAGCGCTCGATTTCTTCGAGGCCGGCGAGTTCAAGCTCCAGAATGATTGAGCCGTCGCGCTTGGCATGAATCCGTTGCGATTCGTGCCAGACTCGTTCTGCCACAAGTCGCGCGGCAAACGGATCAAATTGCAATTTGATGCGATATTTCTTTTTGCCCGAATGAGCCCCAAAACTTCCGCGCAGAATCTTGCCGATCGAAAAATCGGCTGGGCGATGAAAACGTTTACTCGTTAGGCGAACGTCGCGCATGCGCGGCAGGGCGAAAGTGCGCAATTGGCCGCGCTCGAGATCGTGACCGAAGAGGTACCATTGATTCTCGATCGACGCGAGATGGTACGGCTGCACCAGTCGCAATTCGAAATCGCGGCCGCGCAGTTTGCGATATTTGAAATTGATTTCGACGGAGCGCAGCACGGCTTTGCTCACCTCTTCGAAAAGTTCAAGGTCGGCCGGGCTCGCGCCGGCGCTGCGAAATGAGATGACGTTATCGAGTTCGCTCCAGGAAAATGAAACGCGATCGGTCAGGCCATCGGTGATTTTGCGAAAAGCTGTGCGTAATGGTTGCTCGAACGGCGTCCCTTTGTATTGCGCGAGCGCTTTTTGCGCGACGAAGAGCGCGGTGATCTCGCCTTCGGAAACTTCGATGTTCGGAAAGCTCGTGACCGGTTCGGAATAATAGAAACCGAACTGCAGCGGATCGTAGTCGATCGGAAGCCCAAGGCGATAGCGCATGAAATCGATGTCGCGCTGGATTGTTTTCGGCGAAACTTCGAGCTGACTCGGCCACTTTGCGAGCAGTTCGGAAAGTGCCGGTCTTTCAAGCGAGCATGGATCTGCATCATGCGCTCGAGCGGCGGTCGCGATGATTGGTTGTTCTTCATTGAAGATGGAGCGGTCAAAAAAAATTCTAAAAATCTTAATCGGTAGGACAGTCTTTGTCCTACCCCCTGTTTCAAGTTAGCGGCATGAAACATTATTCAACCCGTTATCGCCGTCGTCAGCTTATTGCCCGTTCCGTATTCTGTCCGACCGGATCGGATCGAGCGCAGGCTGCGCATTCTGCGCGCGGTCAGGCTGGCGTTGGCCACACCTGCGCCAGTCATTCATGCGCAACAGTGCGAATTCAATTTCGCCTGCGCGAAACGCTGACAAGGAGCGGCGACTTCCAAGTCGCCGAATTCAACGTAATGGGCGCTTGAAAAGCGCCCCTCCTTGATTGCGGCAAGAGAAGCATTGCTTAACGCACGTCGGTTGCTTTATGCTTGCACTCCCGTGGTCCGCGGGCCACGACACAGGGTGCGAATATGGAAGTAAGCGGCACGATTGACGCGATTCTGAGCCAGAAGGGGACCGAGATTTTCTCGGTCTCGCCTGAAGCCAGCGTATTCGAAGCCATCGAGGTGATGGATAGCAGGAACGTCGGCGCGCTGATCGTGATGGAGAACGAGCGGCTCGTCGGAATGATTTCGGAGCGCGATTACACCCGCAAAATCGTGCTGCGCGGCAAGCGTTCGCGCGAAACGTTGGTGCGCGAGATCATGACGAGCGAGCTAACAGTCGCTCATCCGCATGAGCCGGTGGAGCAATGTCTGCGACTGATGACGGAAAAACGTATTCGCCATCTTCCGGTGATGGACGGTGATAATCTGCGCGGCGTGATTTCGATCGGCGATCTCGTGAAGTTCGTCATATCGGCGCAGAACGCGACCATCGCGCATCTCGAGAATTACATTTACGGGCAGCCGGGCTAAATGTTTGTAGCGGCGGTCTGTGACCGTCGCACTTAACGAGTCAGAATTATGCGACGGTCATAGACCGCCGCTACAATTGGTAAACGGTTTTCCCGCCGACGATTGTTCGCACCGCACGACCTTTCAGCTTCCAACCATTGAATGGCGTGTTACGTGACGCGCTTTGGAACGTATCCGCATTTACCGTCCATTCGAGATTCGGATCGATCAGCGTGATGTCGGCCGAAGCGCTGGCTGAAAGCGTTCCCGCATCAATCTTCAGCAACCGCGCCGGATTCACGGTGAACATTTCGATCAATCGCGGCAGATCGATGACTTTCTTCTTGTGCACAAGAAGATCGATGAAAATTCCAAGCTCAGTCTCTAATCCAACGATGCCGAAGGGCGCCATATCGAATTCCACTTCCTTTTCGAATAGCGCATGCGGCGCATGATCGCTCGCCAGAATTTCAAGCGTGCCGTCGGCGATTCCTTCCAGCAACGCATCGACATGTTCCTGCGATCGCAGCGGCGGATTCATTTTGTAGTTCGTATCGAAATCTTGAATCGATTCGTCGGTCAGCGCGATGTGGTGCGGACAAACTTCACCGCTGATCTTCACGCCACGCGCACGCGCTTCGCGCAATAGCCGCACGCTCCCCGCTGCGCTGATGTGCTGACAATGAATGTGATGGTCGCACAGTTCCGCGAGCAGAATGTTGCGCATCACGATCGCTTCTTCGCCGGCCGCGGGCCAGCCCGGCAAGCCAAGCAGCGTGCTCCAGTAGCCTTCATGCACCACGCCGTTACCGACGAGATTGTAATCCTGGCAATGATCGAGCACGGGCACACCGACCATGCGTGCGTATTGCACAGCGCGTCGCATCAATTCGTGATTTTGAATGCAATGACCGTCGTCGGTGATGGCAACCACGCCCGCCTGCGCCAGCGAACCGATCGGCGCGAGTTCTTCGCCTGCCAGATTTCTTGAGATCGCGCCGCTCGGCAAAATGTTTATGCAAGCAAACTGTGCTGCGCGATCTTTGATCCAGGCAATAGTGCCTGGCGTGTCCGCGGTTGGTGAAGTGTTCGGCATGCAAACAACCGTGGTGAATCCACCTGCTGCTGCCGCGCGCGCGCCCGATTCGATTGTTTCTTTATGACCAAATCCCGGCTCGCGCAGATGGACATGGAGATCAATCAGGCCGGGCACGACGACCAAACCGGTAGCATCGACAATTTCGCACTTTGACTTCTGATCCTCCGTCAGAGATGAAACAATCTTTCCGTTATCGACAAAAACATCGGCGACTTGATCCCGCTTGTTTGCCGGATCGATGACGCGGCCACCCTGAATAATCGTCGCGCTCATCGGGCTGGGGAGCGCACGCGACCTCGCGTGCACTTTTCGGCGACTCGCCGAAAAGAAGGGTTCGCGCTGTTAACGGAGTCGGCTCTGCGAGGTCGCGAAGCCGGGCACGCGAGTCGCGTGCGCTCCCCAGAAGCAAAATCCTTCGCGGTCACGACGCGATTCCTCCGCACAAATATAAAACCGCCATGCGCACAGCGAGGCCGTTCGTGACTTGATCGAGTATGACGCTCTGCAATCCGTCGGCGACTTCGCTGTCGATCTCAACGCCGCGATTGATCGGGCCGGGATGCATGATCAGGCACTCCGGCTTCAATAGTTTCGCGCGCTTCTTCGTTAGGCCAAAAAGGCGGGTGTATTCGCTCAACCCGGGAAAATATTCTTTGCGCTGACGTTCGTGCTGAATGCGCAAGAGATTCACAACATCAGCCGTGGGCAAAACTTCATCGATATTATGCGAAACCGTTACGCCCAGCTTTTCAAACTCGCGCGGCACGAGCGTGCTCGGGCCAACAAGTGTGACCCGCGCACCGAGCTTCGTTAGGCCAAAGATATTCGAGCGCGCAACGCGGCTGAACAGGATGTCGCCGACGATGACGACGTGCAGGCCAGCGATCGCGCTTTTCTTTTCCCGAATGGTGTAAAGGTCGAGCAGTGCTTGCGTCGGGTGCTCGTGCGCGCCGTCGCCGGCATTGATCACGCTCGATTTCAATCGGGATGCCAGGAACTGCGGCGCGCCGGCCGACGAGTGGCGCAGGACAATGATATCCGCATGATTTGCTTCGAGCACTTTGGCCGTGTCTTTAAGCGTTTCGCCTTTCGTTAGGCTGGAAGTGCTGGCGGAAATGTTGATCACGTCGGCGCTCAGCCTTGAGGCAGCGAGTTCGAACGACGTGCGTGTTCGCGTGCTGGGTTCGACAAAGAAATTTACCAGCGTTTTTCCACGCAACGCCGGCACTTTCTTAATTTCGCGCGTGCCGACTTGTTTGAATGCATCGGCGGTTTCCAAAACGAAATTAATCTCGTCCGCGCTCAATTCGCGAATCCCGAGCAAATCTTTCCGGTTCCAGTGCGTCATACAAAAATCTGGGGAGCGCACGCCTGTGGCGTGCGGGCGACGACGTTTCGTCGTCGCGAACTTCCAAAAGATTGTTTCGGCGGAACGCCGAAACCCGCACGCCACAGGCGTGCGCTCCCCAGAATCTCCATTCGACGTCTCATGTCTTCTCCAGCCATACGGCATCGGGCTCATCGTCGGTTTGTTGCAGTCGTACACGAATCTTTTCGTTCGCCGCTGTCGGTAGATTCTTGCCGACATAATCAGCACGAATCGGCAGCTCGCGATGTCCGCGATCGATGAGGACGGCAAGCTGAATTCTCGCGGGGCGGCCAAAGGAACTGATCGCATCCATCGCCGCTCGCACGGTGCGACCGGTAAAGAGAACATCATCGACGATGATGAGCGTGCGGCCCTCTAAGGGCGAAGGAAGTCGTGAAGCGCGCACGATTGGCAACTCCGCGCGCGAACCGACATCGTCGCGATGCATGGCGACATCGATCACGCCGGTTTCGATCTGTTTTTTCGCAATCGAAGAAATGGAATCGGCAATGCGTTCTGCAATCTCGATACCGCGCGACGGAATGCCGGCAAGAACAACGAGATCAAGTTCTGAATTTGCCTCAATGATTTCGTGCGCGACGCGTCGCAACGCGCGCTGAATGGCGTCCGCATCCAGAATCGGAGCGGAGCTCGCGGTAGAACGAGTAGGTTTTGATTTCATCGTTTCCTTTTCGATCTCACAGGATCGCTTTAAAGGAACTGGAGAAGCTTAAGCCGCTTTGTCCGTCTTAGCCTCCCTCATGCGCTTTTCGCGCCAGTTCGAGCGATGTTTCAAAATCCAATCGAGCAATGCTTTTTCGAAGCCGATGTCCGTTCCAGCTTTTTCGCTCTCGATCCACTTGTGTTTCAAAATTTCCTCCCGCTCCGCCAAAAATTCTTTATAGAGCACGGAGTTCTTAACAAACTGAGATTGTTCTTCTTGCGAAGAGTTCATCTCGCCATTGTTTTTCATAAAATCGCAGTCTGGTCAATCCTGCAGTTACTCGTCTCAATATAGACGCAGCATCGGTTGTACCTATTTAAATTTTCTGCCGCTCGATTAACTTTTACTCGTTAGGGTAATTCTTCGCGCAGGTTTTGCGCGATTCGCATGAACTCCGCGGTGACCGGAGAATCCTTCGCTTCTGCAGTTATCGGCATCCCGCGATCGCCTGATTCCCGTGTCGCAATGTCGATTGGAATCTGACCCAGCAAAGGTACGCGCAATCGTTTCGCTTCGCGTTCGCCGCCGCCAGAGCCAAAGATGTCGTAACGCTTTCCGTCACTCGGGGAAAGGAAGTAGCTCATATTTTCGATCAGGCCTATCACCGGCACATTGACTTTTTCGAACATGGTCGCCGCTTTGCGCGCATCGATGAGCGCAACTTCCTGCGGCGTGGTGACGATGATTGCGCCCGTAAGCGCGACTGTTTGCACGATAGTAAGCTGGATGTCGCCAGTTCCCGGCGGCAGATCGAGCACGAGAAAGTCCAGTTCGCCCCATTCGACTTGTCGCAAAAACTGTTGCGTGTACCGCGTCACCATCGGTCCGCGCAAAATCGCAGGCGACGCATCATCCAGCAGAAATCCCATCGACATCAATTTCAGATTGTATTGCTCGATCGGAATGATGCGGTTGTCTTCCGTCGCCATCGGGCGATCGCGCGAACCAAACATGAGCGAAATGCTCGGCCCGTAGATATCGCAATCGCACAATCCGACCTGTGCTTCAGTTTTTTCCAAAGCGACCGCAAGATTCGCGGCGACCGTCGATTTACCCACACCGCCTTTCCCGCTCGCAATCGCGATGACATGCTTGATCCCGGGAATTCGCGTTGCGCCTACGGTTGCCGTTCCCGTGCCCGCAGGCGGCGCGTGAATGTCGATCAAGACCTTTGCGTTCTTCACACCGGAGAGACCGCGCAGAATTTCCTCCGATTGGGTCTTAATCGTCTGCGGGATCGTCGGATCATTTGTCGCGAGTGCGAGCTGGACCGTGACTTCGCCATCGGTGGTCGTGACTCCTTTCACCAATCCGAACGAAACAATGTCGCGGCTGAAGCCCGGATATTTCACCGCGCTTAAAGCTTCGCGAACTTCTGTTTCAGAAATAGCCATGACGGTGGGAGACCGCGGTCGCGGTTAATGGTCCGGGACCACTTCGCCCGGAACTGGGTCGCGCGGGGGCGCATTCTCCAGCGGCGGCGGGTTATTCAGAGCAGGATTGCCCGTGCCATAAAGACTGCGTTGCATTTGTTGGTCCTGCACATCGCTCGAATCCGATGGAAGTTCTCCACAACCAGCGAGCGCCAGCGCGATCGCCACCAACATAATTTTCATCGATTAACTAGACATCGCGGCTAGGGCGCGCGCAAGACGCGCAAAGTTGAAGCAACGAGCAAGCGCGACATCTTCTTTAGATGCCGGGTGGACTCGAGATTGGTTTGATCGTTCCCGATCTCTGGCAACAAGAGGCGGTGCGGGCGCTGCGCGAGGGAAAGGATGTCGTCGTCCAGGCTCCGACTGGTTCCGGCAAGACTTACATTTTCGAACTGCTCTATCCGGCTTTGAAAGAGCAGGCTGTTTTCACCGTTCCCACGCGCGCTCTGGCCAACGACAAACTGGCGGAGTGGCGCAGGCGTGGTTGGGAAGTCGGCATCGCGACCGGCGATTTGGCGATGAATCTCGATGCGCGCGTGGTCGTCGCGACGCTCGAAACACAGCGCGCGCGATTTCTGCGGCGGCAAGGACCGAAGCTTCTGGTCGTGGATGAATATCAGATGATTGCCGATCCTGTGCGCGGCGTACACTACGAATTGGCGATCGCGCTCGCCCCGCCGACCACGCAATTACTTTTGCTTAGCGGCAGCGTGCAAAATCCACAAGACGTAGTCGCGTGGCTGCGACGTATTGGACGTGATGCAGTTTTGATCGAGCACCGCGAACGGCCCGTGCCGCTGGAGGAAGTCGATCTGCAACGATTGCCCGATTCGCAATTTGTCGATTCAAGAAATCCCTGGGCGCGCTTAGTCGGTAAGGTATTGCGAGCGGATCTCGCACCGATGCTTATTTTCGCGCCACGCCGCAATGCAAGCGAGGAAATGGCGCAAGCGATTGGCAGCGCTCTGCCCTTACGCGATCCGCTTTCGCTTTCATCCGCGCAGGAATCGCTCGCCGGGAAACGCCTGGCGAAGCTGCTGCGTAATCGCGTCGCGTATCATCATAGCGGATTGAGCTACGCGGTGCGCGCCGGATTGATCGAACCTTTGGCGAAGGCAGGACAGTTGAATGCAGTCGTAGCAACGATGGGACTCGCGGCCGGTATCAATTTTTCGATGCGTTCGGTGTTGGTCACCGACACGCGTTACATGGCGGGAAATTTCCAACGCACGGTCCAGCAGGACGAACTGCTGCAAATGTTCGGTCGCGCCGGACGCCGCGGATTGGATGAAACCGGATACGTTCTCTTTCAACCGGATGTTCCTCGGCTGGGCGATGCACGCGCGCGCAAATTGAAACGCGCAGCTCAGGTCGACTGGCCTAGTTTCATTAGCGTGATGCGCGGCGCGGCGGAGCAAGGAGGACAACCATTTGCCGCCGCCGTCCGACTGAGTCATTCGCTCTTTAGTCCCTCTCCGGTTGCGATTGGAGCAGAACGTTCTCTCGTCACCGGCGCGCGGCGGTGTGGTTTGTGGATCGACGCCGAACGCGCGCGATTTGTCAGGCGCCCCATTAATGAAATTTTGAATTCGAAGGAGGAATGGGAAGTCAAGGGTACAGTCGAGAATTCCTCGTTAGGCAAAACAGTTGTTCGCGAAAACGATCGCTGGATTCCCGCCCTCGCGCTTCCACGAATGCTCGATGGCCTCGGTTTCGGCAATTTATGCAAGCTTCGTGCGGCAAAAATATACGGGCGCGAAATTCCGCTCGCGACAGTGCGAGGCGACCAGGATTACGTCCCGGTAAAATGGCTTCGGAAAAAACTTCGTTCTGTAGCGGCGGTCTATGACCGTCGCACAGCCCACGAGAGAGAATGCGACGGTCATAGACCGCCGCTACAGCAGAAAGATTTCGACGAGATGGTGCGCGACCTATTGCCGCAATGGATTTGTGGCGGCGTTGTTTCCGAAGTCGTCAGGCGCGGTGAGACGATATCCGCGCGCATTGATTTTTCCGAGATCGAAACCCAGGCTTACGTTGATTCCCACGGGATCGCGCTGCATCAGCCGCCCGAACGTGAGGCGCTCCCGATCGCCTGTCGCGGTTGCGATCAACTCGAACATGATAGCACCGTCGCGATCGTAGCGTCGCCTGCTTATGCCTGGCGCATGCTTGGTTTAGTCGAAGCCGACGGAGTCCCGACCCGACGCGGCGTCATCTTCTCATTTTTCCAGGCCGGCGAAGGATTGGCGATCGCCGTAGCGCTCGAAGATGAAACCTACCCAATCGAAGATCTCGTTTTCGATCTTGCCAATATCCGCGCCGGCCCACGTTTTGCCGGCGAGGATGCGCCTCTGGGCGGGCGTCTCGGCATATTGTGTCAGCAAATTTACAAGCGCGCCGATCATCCAGGCTATCTCGAAATGGGTGTGCCGATGCACTACGGTTCGGGCGCTTCCGAAGTGATGCGCGAGCTTTGCGAAAATCCGTCGGGGCGTTCTCGCCTAACGAATGAATCTTTGCGCATGGGCGACATCGAGCGCGCCTTGATGGAGTGGAGAAGTTTGCTGCGTCACATTGTGGCCGCACCCGATTTGGAATGGGATCGGTGGCGACAGTTGAAGGCGGCAGCGGCGTATTATATCGAGAATACAAAATCGCCGACGGTGCTGGAGTTTCCGCCTCTCCTTGCCACACAACAGCGGCGAATTTCCACCTTCACCTAACGAGCCGATTCCGGGGAGCGCGCGCCTGTGGCGTATTGGTCGCCGCATTTTGCGGCGACGAACTTCCATGCGCGAAAGAGTTAGCCAGCGACATTGGCGTCTTCTAAAAGTTCGCGAATGCAGAATGCATTCGCCCGCACGCTACAAGCGTGCGCTCCCCGGAAGTTGATGCGTCGATCAACCTTGCGCCAATCGGCCTTCATCGCACGTTGAGCAATCGTGAATCCATCGAAAACGCCCGCTGAACTGGATTACCGAATGCCGGCAGAATGGGAACCGCACGCGGCGACGTGGCTTTCCTGGCCTCGGCGAGAAGGAATCAGCTTTCCCGATTCGTTCGAGCGCGTGTTGCCGGCGTTGCGCGCGATGGTGGAAGCGCTGCTGAGTTCGGAACCGGTAAACATTAATGTCTGCAACGGCGCGCATGAGGCGGAAGCGCGCACGGTTCTCGATGGGCTCGAGGCAGCGCACCTCACTTTTCATCGCATTCCAACGAATGAGCCGTGGTGCCGCGATCACGGCCCGATCTTTGTCACGCGCAAAGACGAACCGCGCCTCGCCGTGATCGATTGGGATTACAACGCGTGGGGCGGCAAGTATCCACCATGCGATCTCGACGAAGTCGTGCCCACTCGCGTCGCGGAAAAGCTTGGTCTGCCAGTGTTTTATCCGCGCATGATTCTCGAAGGCGGTTCCATCGATGTGAATGGCACCGGCGCGCTGCTTACATCGGAATCGTGTTTGTTAAATAAGAATCGCAACCCGCACCTCACGCGCGAAGAAATCGAGCAGCGGCTGCGAGATTATCTCGGCGTCCGGGAGATTCTCTGGCTCGGCGCTGGAATCGAAGGCGACGACACCGATGGGCACATCGACGACCTCACACGCTTCGTTGCCGAAAGGACGGTGGTTACCGTGATTGAAGAAGATCGGGACGACAAGAATCACGAGCCGCTGCGCGAAAATCTCGCGCGCTTGAAGGAGATGCGCATCGATAATACACCATTGGAAATTCACACGCTGCCGATGCCGGCGAGAATCGTTCGTGAGGGGATGCGATTGCCCGCGAGCTACGCCAACTTTTACATCGCAAACAAGTGCGTGTTGCTGCCGACCTCTGCCGACGCAAATGATGCCAAGGCAATGTCCGTCCTCGAAAAACTCTTCCCGGAACGTCGCATCGTGCCCATCGACTGCCGCGAATTAATCTGGGGCCTGGGCGCTTTCCATTGCCTCACGCAACAGCAGCCTTTGCCTGGGTAGGGCGGACGTCTCGTCCGCCTAACTGGGCGTCCCGCCCAGTTTCTTAAACGAATCGCGGGCGAGACACCCGCGATGGCGCACGAGACGCGCGCCCTACCCGGAATCAGTCCGCGAACGGCGACGGTTTGTAACCGCTTTTCAGAATGGCGTCGTGCAGATCGGGCGCATGCGTCTTGCGCGCGTCGAACGTGATAACAACGCGCTCGCGTTTCGTATCCACCTGCACATCCTTCACGCCGGTAATCTTACTCAGCGGCTCGCGTAACTTTCGCACGCACTCGTCGCAATCTTCACCTTCGGTCGCGATCTCGATCTTCTCGATAACTTCGTGATCGGCTCGCTCGTGGCTGAACGGATCGGCCGGGTCCGGATCGTTTGGTCGGGCTGGGTCCATGATAGGTTCCGATAAATAACGCGCGCCGACGCCTGGCTGCGTGTATCACCATCGCACTTGCCTCTACGTCGCGGGCGATTTACTTGTATGCCCCCGCTGTTTTTCAGCAGCCCCGCTAACCTTCAACACTCACATTGTTTTATGGCAAATTACGGCATCAACGGCTTCGGTCGCATCGGGCGCAATGTTTTGCGCGCCATGTCTCAAACGCAGGTCGAGCAGATTCGCGCGATTAACGATATTACCGATACACACACGCTCGCGCACCTTCTCAAGTGGGATTCCGTCCACGGAAAATTCGACGGCGATCTCGGTTACGATGATGAAAACATCATCGTTCGTGGCCATAAGATTAAAATCTTGAAAGAGCGCGATCCGGCAAAGCTGCCGTGGAAAGATCTGGAGGTAACCGTCGTGCTGGAATCGACCGGATTTTTTACCAGCCGCGACAAAGCCGATCTTCACATCAGCAAAGGCGGCGCGAAGAAAGTTTTGATCAGCGCGCCAGCAAAAAATCCGGATGTCACGATCTGCATCGGCGTAAACGACCAGATGTATGACGCCGGAAAACACACCATCGTTTCAAACGCGAGCTGCACGACGAATTGCCTCGCGCCGATGGTGAGGGCGCTCAACGACAAATTCGGGATCGAGCTTGGCTTCATGAGCACGATCCACAGTTATACAAACGATCAGCGCATCCTCGATTTGCCGCACGAAGATCTCCGGCGCGCCCGCGCGGCGGCGATTAACATTGTGCCTGCGAGCACCGGTGCAGCAAAAGCGATCGGCGAAGTCATTCCGGAGCTGAAAGGGAAATTGAATGGCGGCGCTTTCCGCGTTCCCACGCCCGATGGTTCGGTGACGGATTTCACGGCGTTGCTAAAGAACAAGGCCAGCGCGGAGGAAGTGAATCGCGCATTTGCCGAAGCCGCGAAGGACAAGAGCTACAAGGATGTGCTCGAGTTTTCGGACGAGCCGCTGGTTCTAAGAGACATCGTCGGCAATCCGCACTCGTGTATTTTCGATAGCAAACTCACGCTCTCGTTAGGCGACAAATTCGTCAAAGTCGTCGGATGGTACGACAACGAGTGGGGCTACAGCAATCGTTGCGTGGAAATGCTCGAAATGCTCGGAAGATAACATGCTTGTCATCCTGAGCGCAGCGAAGGACCTCACGAATTTGAATACGTGTGACCAAAAGAGAGGTCCCTCGCATTCGCTCGGGATGACCTCGTACGTATGGCCAAGCTGACGGTTCGCGATCTCGATGTGCGCGATAAGCGCGTGCTCGTGCGTGTCGATTTCAATGTGCCAACCGAGGAACGCGATGACGAGGTCGCGATCACAGACGACACGCGAGTTCGTGAGAGTTTGCCGACCATCAATTATCTAAGAGAACAAGGGGCGAAGACGATCCTGATGTCGCATCTCGGTCGGCCAAAAGGAAAGCCGGCGCCGAAATATTCGCTACGACCTGTCGGGATGCTACTGCACGATTTAATCAATCATCCGGTCGTATTTAGTCACGACTGCATCGGCGCGGATGCGGAAAAGATCGTCGCGAGCCTTCGCCCGGGCGATGTTGCCTTGCTCGAGAACGTTCGCTTTTACGCGGGCGAAGAAGCGAATGATCCAATGTTCGCGGAATCGCTCGCGAAGCTGGGCGATCTTTACGTAAACGACGCTTTCGGCGCGGCGCACCGGGCCCACGCCAGCACAGCTGGTATAACGAAGTTCGTTGCGAAATCGGCCATGGGTTTCCTGATGGAGAAAGAGTTGCAATATCTCCAAGGCGAATTGGAAAATCCTGCGAAGCCTTTCGTCGTCATTCTCGGTGGCGCAAAAGTTTCGGATAAGATCGGCGTGATCAAGGCGCTTATGGAAAAAGCCGACACGATTTTGATCGGCGGCGCGATGGCGAACACGTTTTGGAAGGCGCAGGGATTTCCAGTCGGGAAGAGCAAGGTCGAGGACGACAAACTGGATCTGGCGCGCGAGCTTCTCGATTTGGCGAAAAAGAAGAAGATGAAGTTCCTGCTGCCGGTCGATGCACTGGAGACGCAGGAGATTCGCGCGGGCGCGCCGACGAAAAATACCGGTCGCGTGACCGCCAGGCACGGGATCGATGACGGTTGGCTGGCGATCGATATTGGTCACGCCACGATCGCGCTTTTCACCGAAGAGATTGCGAAAGCAAAAACAATTTTGTGGAACGGACCGATGGGCGTTTTTGAGATTCCGGATTTTGCCGAAGGCACGTTTGCGATTGCGGACGCCCTCGCGCGCTCGAATGCGACGACAATCATCGGCGGCGGCGATTCGGTTACGGCCGTAAAACAGGCGGGCCTGGCCGATAAGATGACATTCATTTCCACCGGCGGTGGAGCTTCGCTGGAATTGCTCGAGGGGCGAGAACTGCCGGGGGTGGCGGCGTTAAGCGAGAAATGAAGGGCTCACTTAGCTGTCATCCTGAGCGAAGCGAAGGAGCTCGCGAACTTTTGAATCCGTTAAATTGTGAGAAGACATTCGCGAGGTCCTTCGCTTCGCTCAGGATGACCGCAATTACATCCGCAATTTGATATGCGTAAAAAAATCGTAGCCGCGAATTGGAAGATGAACATGACGCAAGCCGAGGCGACATCGTTCATTTGCACATTGCTTTTGGAAATCGGCGATCCGGCGGAGGTGGAGGTTGTGATCCTGCCGCCATTTACTGCGATCGCGAAGGTGAACGAAGCGTTGGACAAGTCGCAGAACATCAAAGTCGGCGCGCAAAACATGCACTGGGAACGCAGCGGCGCGTTCACCGGCGAAATCAGTCCTGCGATGTTACGCGATTTGTTTTGCCGCTACGTCGTGCTCGGTCACAGCGAGCGCCGATCGCTCTTTGGCGAAACGGACGAAATTGTGAATCGAAAGGTACGCGCGGCGCACGAAGCGGCGCTGCGCCCGATTTTGTGCGTGGGTGAAACGCTCGACCAGCGCGAACGCGGCAACGTCGAAAAGATTCTTGCGCTGCAACTGCGCGGCAGCCTTGCCAATGTCGGCGCAAAAGAATTGCAGGAAACGGTGATCGCTTATGAGCCTATATGGGCCATCGGCACGGGACGAACAGCAACAGCAGCTCAAGCGCAGGAAGCGCATGCTTTCATTCGCCACACGCTCACGCAAATTTCAGACGAAGCGACCGCGAGCAAAATCCGGATCCAATACGGCGGCAGCGTAAAGCCGGATAATGCGCGGGAGCTGATGAGCCAACCGGACATCGACGGGGCGCTCGTCGGCGGCGCGAGCCTCGATCCGCGCAGTTTTGCGCAGATCGTGCAGGGCGCCCTGCCTAACGAGTAACGAGCGGCGTCAAGGCAGGTGGTACACTTCCACCACGCCGACACCAGTCGGCGTACTTCCCGCACCACTTAGGATCGCAGTGTAAGCACCGGGCATTTGTGTGGTTAAGATCGCAGATTCATGTGGATCTGTTGGCTGGAGTTCCGTCGCCTCAATGTCGGGAACGTTGGCGGCGGTCTGCCAGTCATTGTTTTCTTCAATCTTTACGCCCTGCGCATTTCGAAGTTCCAAGGTCGGGTCGGCCAACGGATTGGCGATATGCTGTTCCGAAAGTGACGGACCAAGGCCGCGGACAAGGACCTTTGCAGGGCTCGCACCGCTGATGATGAAGCCGCCGATCATGACATCTTCTCCCGTCTGCACAAATCCGCGCGACGAGATGTTGGCCAGCCTCGCGCTGGGGGCGGTATCGAGATCGTAAATTTCCACGAGGCCGACACCATTTCCACCCAGACCGCGCATGATCGCTGTATAGAGAGCGTATCCCTTTGCCGGGGGTGGGGCTGGAAGCGTTGCTACAATGGTCGCTTCCTTCGATGACTCCGGTGGCAAATCGGTGTCCATAATTTCCTGACGATCGGTGCTGTCGCCCCAGTCGTCGCTCGTAGCCAAGAGGTGAGTTTCATCATGGAGTTCCAAGGTCGGATCGGCCAACGGATTGGCGATATGATGTTCCGAAAGTGACGGACCAATCGCGCGAATCAAGACGTGTTTCGACGCGTTGCCGCTGATGATAAAGCCGGCGATCAATTCGTTAGGATCGGGCAACACCTGCATTCGCGTCGATATGTTGGCCAATCGCCCGGGCGACGCGACGACTGTGACGTTGAAATCTTGCGTGACAAAAGCGCCATCGAAATCGGTGGCTTTGACGGTGATTGTCGCGGTTCCGATTTGATTCGCTGTCACCACGAGTCGGCGCAGATCAGGATCCATCGCCGCCGTCGCCACGGTCGCGTTGCTTGTTGTCGCCGTTATGTTGAAGGGCGGAATTTGGATGATGTCGGGAATCGAAATTAAGTTCGACAGCGCGAGATCCATGTTGGAATTGTAATTGCGTAGTGGAAGGCTACCGAACGGCGCCAATGACGGATCCGAGGGGTCCCTGAAGTCGTACACTGGCACCATCGCGATTGAATCGACCACTGCGAGCCCGTTCCGAATAACCTTTCCAAAAACGGTGTACCCGCCATTGTTACTTGGGCTATCAAGATTGTTTGGCGGACCGCCGTTATTCGCGAGGTTGATGAACCATTGGCTCGTCGCCATATTCGGCCCGCCTTTCGCCATCGCGATCGTGCCGCGCACGTTCGAAATGCCAATCTCATCTTGGATAGGCGGAAATGTTTGAACCTGTGTCGGCCGTATGTGTGTCGGGTCAGCCGGATTGTACGTGCCGAAATGTCCACCGCCTTGAATGACGAAATTCGCTATGGATCGATGAATGAACGTCGACGCGCGATGCTGAATCGTAGGATCGATTTTGAAATACCTGCCTTGATCGACGTAATTCAAAAAATTCGTCACCGTGATCGGTTTCTGGCCGCTAAAAAGCTGGATGTCGATGTCACCCAGAACGGTCGAGAACCGAACCGCCTTCGTGTCAGGATCGCTAAATGAATTGGTTAGATCGATCTTATTCGACAAGCCGACGTAGAGGGTTTGATCGGCAATCTGCGTGCCGACAACCGGAGCCACGTTTACAGCAATGGATGCCGCAGCTGTGCTGAGATAAAGCCAGAAAATAATGAAACGATTATTCATGCGGGCGGCGACCATAACAGAACTTGCAGCCCACGTCACCGGCAGTTTACGTAATTACCTTTTGACCTCGGGTCCAGTTTCCAGCAACGGTGCGCTCCGGGGAGCGCGAACCTCGGCTCTCAAACTTTCGCGCAGACCGTGCAGGCTATTCTGCCTAACGAACAAAAATCCGGTTTACGGCAGATGGAAGACTTCCACCAGGCCGACACCCATTGGCGCAGTTCCCACACCGCTCAGGATGGCGGTGTAGGCTCCAGGAGGTTGTGTGGTTAGAATCGCGGATTCACGCGGATTCGTTGGTTCGAGGCCGGTTGCCTGAATGTCGGAAGCGTTCGCGGCCATCCCCCAATCATTGTTTTGCGCGATCTTTACGCCCTGCGCGTTTCGAAGTTCCAATGTAGGATCGCGCAGTGGGTTGGTGATATCGGGAGAAGATAATGATGGACCAATGCCGCGGACGATGACCTTCGTAGAACTCGCACCCGAAATGATAAAGCCGCCGATCATAACGTCTTCTCCCGTCTGCACGAATCCGCGCGACGAGATGTTGGCCAGAGTTGCGCCCGGGCCGGTATCAAGATCGTAAATTTCCACGAGGCCGACACCATTACCGCCCACGCCACGCATAACGGCCGTGTAGGCATCGTGCCCGGTCGGTGGCGCTCGTAGTGTGGTTACAATTATCGATTCGCACGATGATTTCGGCGTCAGTTCGGAGTCCATGATTGCCATGCGATTGGCGCTATCGCCCCAATCGTCACTCGTGGCCACGATCTTAGTGGCGTCATGAAGTTCCAAAATGGGATCGGCCAAAGGATTCGCGATGCCCGCATCGGCAAGTGACGGACCGGTCGCACGAATCAAAACATGTTTCGGCACGTTGCCGCTGACAATAAAGCCGGCGATCAACTCGTTAGGATCAGGCTGCACTTGCATTCGGGTCGAGATGTTCGCCAATCGACCCGGCGACGCGACTACTGTGACATTGAATTGCTGCGTCACAAAAGCGCCATCAAAGTCCTTCGCCTGGACGGTAATTATCGCACTTCCGGCTTGCTTTGCTGTAACCATGATACGTCGCCCATCGGGATCGATCGCGACTGTCGCGACGGCGGCGTTGCTCGTAATGCCTGAGAAATTGAACGGCGGAATTTGAATGATATCGGTAATGGAAATCAAATTCGAGAGGTCCGCCGGATCCACGCCGTTGTAATTGCGCAGTGGAGTCGCCTCGAAGGGCGGGTCAAAATTATAGCGCGGAACCGTGGCGATATTGTCCACGGTCGTCATGCCATTGCCGATGACTTTGCCGAAAACGGTGAAACCGCCATTGAGGGTATCGAGATTGCGCGGCGGACCGCCATTGTCTCGAAGGTTAATGAACCACTCGCTTGCACCGCTCGGGGGCATTGCCATCGCGATGGTGCCGCGCAGGTTTGAAATACCAGGTTCGCTCTTAGGCGCGGCCAAAGCCGCTACCTGTGTCGGTGTTATGATAGTGGGTTTGGAGGCGTCTACCGTGCCGATATATCCGCCACCCTGAATAACGGAATCCGGCACCGAGCGATGAATGAAGCTGGACGCGCGATGGTGCGTCGTCGGATCGATTTTGAAATAGCGGCCTTGATCGACATAATTCAAAAAATTCGTCACCGTGATCGGCTTCTGTCCGCGAAAAAGCTGCACATCGAAGTTCCCCAGAACGGTATAGAACCGCACCGCATTCGTGTCGGGATCGCTAAACGCATTGGTCAGATCGATCTTAGCCGTCACACCGGCAAAAAGGGTTTGATCGCTAATTTGAGTTTTGACGAGGGGAGCCAGGTTGCCGCCGATAAGCGGGGCCGCGTTGGCGCCGAGTAAAAACAGAAAAACGATGAGACGACGATGCATGCCGCGGATTGTAGATAATTTCAAAAAATATGTCACCCATAGAATACATAATTCTTATAATTACCGGGAACACTAGGTCGCCGGCCGGCCAAAATTGAGCCGTTCTAGCAATTCAGACCCCTGGTAACCTGCCCGGGTTGTCAAATCAGCCGGTGAATCGAGTCATTCTCCGGCCGCGGGCCAAAGCCGGCGAGACCCTCCGGACTGCTTTGTCTGAAGCAAGGAATTGCGGTGGCAGAACCGATGACGTTTGGAACTCAGGCTTATTTGCGGGTTGCGTTGTGCAAGTACGCGCAAAGCGTCAGCTATTCTTGCCACCTCGGATCACTTTTTGATTTCGAGATAGGTGCGCGATTGCACTTTGTGCGTCGCCGGATCCATCTGCTCGATCCGCATCTGTTTCAAGAACCAGCGGCCTTCGATCTTTTGGGCGGAAACGACTTCAAAGCGCTTTAGCAGCCGGCCCTGCCAATCGTAGCCTTCCATTTCCATGAGCGCGCCGGTATTTTTGTCGACCCAAAGGAGCACGCTCGAATATTGAGAATCGTGCGACGGCGGCCGCAACTCCAGTTTCCAACAACGCCGCGATCGCACTGGTTCTTCGCCGAGGACGCGTGCATCGGGCCAGTAAAGAAATTTGAAGGCGAGATCTTCGTAGGTAATGGCGGTGCCGCGCACCTTGTGATCGAACTGCGCCGGCGTGATTTTTTCCGTGCCGCTTTGGCTTAACTCTTCCAGGCGCGAATCGTTTTCGCCCAGGCGCAACTGCAGGGCACCCGGAGGATTGGCGAACGAATACTTGATCAACGGGCCGCTTTGCGTGAGGCGGAAAGGAACGACTGTCGTTTCCTGGCGCAGTTGCCCTTGCAGATCGATCTGTTGCCGCGCCTGTTGCATTCGGACTGTGTCGAGAATTTCCTTCGCAGACGGAGCCGGGTCGGCCGCGGCGGTGAGAGCAAGAGCAAGAGCAAGAGCAAGAGGACGCATAAAGGTAGAAGTTACAACGTTAAAAGGGGAAGCGCGGTTCGACCAATTAACGTTTTAACGATTTGGCGAATCACCTATCGTGACTCGCGATCGCAACCAAAGGTGGACCAGACAATCTTTCATCTCATCAACGAGCAATGGACGAATCCTGTTCTCGATCTGTTCATGGCGGCGATGAGCGATGCGAAAATCTGGCAACCGGTTTTCGTCGGAATCGGTCTCTTTCTGCTAATCTTCGGCGGCTTCAAAGGGCGCGCTTTTCTTTTTTGTGTGCTCGTTGCGCTCGCGATCAGCAGCAACCTCCTCGTCGCCCCGCTCAAGTCGGCGTTCGATCGACGCCGGCCCAAACAGGTGGAAAGGGTGCGCATGGTGCACCTGCAAAAAGCGCATCCGAAATTGCTGACGATTTTCAAGAAACCGACCATTCGCTTTTCGGATCAAACCGACCGCGCCAAATCCGGGCCATCATTTCCCTCCGGCCACATGGCGAATAACACCGTGATCGCGGTGATGTGCGCTTTGTTTTTCCGGCGCTGCGGCTGGCTCTATTTCCTGGTCGCGGCGGTAGTCGGTTATTCGCGAATCTACCTCGGGGCGCATTGGCCCAGCGACATCCTGGCGACGTTCTTCATGTCGGTGGGAGAATCGCTGCTCATCCTCGCGTTGCTCGAAGTAATCTGGAAATCGGTCGCACCGCGTTTGACGCCCAAAGTATTTGCGCGCCATCCCAGTTTGATTGTGGGGCAAGTTTCAAGCTTGTCCGCCTCCGATTCGCAAGCTGAAAACTTGCGCCACGACTGAATGAGCGCCACGCGTGCGATTTGGATTTTTGTTCTCGGCCTGACCGCGATTCGGCTCAGCTTGCTCGGCACAACCGATCTTTCCGGTGACGAAGCTTATTACTGGATGTGGTCGCAACACCTTGCCCCCGGGTATTTCAGCAAAGGTCCCGGCATTGCCTTCGCCATCCGCGCGAGCACGGCGATTTTCGGCGCCACAGAATTCGGCGTCCGTTTCTGGAGTCCCATTCTCGGCGCGGGAACGAGTTTGATCCTGTATTATTTCACGCGGCGCCTGTCCAATGACGGGATTGCGTTCTGGACCGTCATCGCGCTCAACATCACGCCCATCTTCAACGTCGGCAATTTCGTCATGACAATCGACCCGCTCTCCGTGTTTTTTTGGGCGGCGGCGATGTTCAGTTTTTGGCTCGCGCTGGAGCGAAGTCCCGAGTTTACCTGGCACTGGCCTTTCACCGGACTGCTCATTGGCCTTGGGTTTCTCTGTAAATACACCAATGCACTCGAAATCGTTTCCGTGGCGCTCGTCCTGGCGATTGTGCCGCGACTGCGTGGCGAGTTTAAACGCGCAGGATTTTATTCGCTGCTCGCAGTCTTCGTCATTTGCACCATTCCTCCGATCATTTGGAACGCGCAGCACGCGTGGATCACATGGGTGCATCTTCGATCGCGCGGTGGTCTCAATGAAAGCGCGGGATTACATCCGCTCGAACCGCTCGTCTTTCTCGGCGAACATTTCCTCACCTACTCACCTTTGCTGTTTTTGGCTATCGCCTGGGCGGTCATCGCGAGCTGGCGCGGTGCGATGCGAAATTTCAAACTCCTTTTTCTCTTCT
Organism: uncultured Verrucomicrobiae bacterium; assembly: GCA_963803315.1. Taxonomy (GTDB): domain Bacteria; phylum Verrucomicrobiota; class Verrucomicrobiia; order Chthoniobacterales; family UBA10450; genus JBBQFI01. Next base: position 27,147 of record CAWDLY010000017.1, read on the forward strand.
GGTTTGGTCTTCCTGTTTTCGCTCTCTACTTTTTGCTCTCGCTCAATCGTGCCGCCGCCCCTAATTGGGATTGCCTCGCGTTTCTGAGTCTCGGTCCGCTCGCCGCGATCTACTGGCACGAGCGATGGCAAACCGCGAGCGGCCTCCGGCGATGGGCCGCCGTTGCATTCGCTCTCGGTTTGCTCATGAGTGTCATTGCATTAGATACCGACCCGTTGCGTTCTCTCGGTCTGCACTTTCCACGTCGCGATCCGGCCAATCGCCTGCGCGGCTGGAAGTCCGCCACCCGCGAGCTGGAAAAATTGCGGGCGAATTTCGAAGCAAAATCCGGCGAGAAACTGTTCCTCATCGCGGACGAGCGCGATCGCGCGGCGGAGATCTCATTTTATCTGCGCGACAAACAGCTTGAAGGCGCGCATCATCCGCCGGTTTATATTATCGAATCGCAGGATTTGCAGAACCAATTTTCCTTCTGGCCGCGGTATGATGAATTCGTTGAGCAACCATCTCACGGCCCCCCTTCGCCTAACGAGGTCTACACCGAAGAAAGCGGCATCAATCCATTTGTGAATCGCAGCGCGCTTTACGTGCAGGAAGGAAACAAAGAACACACCCCTCACAATATTCGCGCAGGCTTCCAATCGTCGGATCGCGTTGCCACTATTGAAGTCCGACGTTTTGGCGAACACGTGCGCATCTGGCATGTGTTCTTTTGTCGCAAGTACCGGACGCTGCCGTTATGAGCGGGCCAGCCATCTCGGTCGTCGTGCCCGTCTTCAATGAAGAGGAAAACATTCCGAACCTGCAGTCGGAATTGAGTGCCGCGCTCGCCGGCCTCGATTACGAAATCATCTTCGTCGACGACGGTTCGAGCGACGGAACGGCAGCGCGGATCACGCCGGATGTGCGCGTGCGCCTTATGCGTTTCGAGAAGAATGCCGGGCAAAGTGCCGCCATGTTCGCCGGTCTCCACGCTATCCGCGGCGCGGTTGCGGTATTGATCGATGGGGACCTGCAAAATGATCCCGCCGACATTCCGCGTCTGCTCGCGGAAATCGAACGCGGCGCCGATCTGGTTTGCGGTTATCGCGCGCAACGAAAAGACACGCTGGTCAAACGCCTAACGAGTCGGATCGCGAACTTCGTTCGCAGTCGTTTCACCAAAGACGGCGTGCGCGACACAGGCTGCACCTTAAAAGCGATGCGCCGCGAATGTATTCGCGCTCTCGTTCCATTCAAAGGCATGCATCGATTTATCCCCGCTCTAATCAAAGGCGCAGGCTATCGGCTGGTGGAAATTCCGGTTAACCATCGGCCGCGCCAGTTCGGCCAGAGCAAATACGGTTTGGGTAATCGCGCCTTCCGCGCCACGGTCGATATGTTCGGCGTGCGCTGGCTTCTCTCGCGGCAGCTTCGTTACAACGTTCGTGAGTGACTAACGAGCCACGGTTTATTCGCAACGCAGAGCTTCTGTAGGATTCACACGAGTGGCCCGCCGCGCGGGAGAATACGCCGCCAGAACCGCGGCAAACAGAATCACCACACTGGCGCCGACGAAAGCCGCCGGATCCATCGCCTGGACTCCGTAAAGAAAACTGCTGACCGCGTGAATTCCGCCTAACGAGATGAGGACGCCAATTGCAGCACCGGCCAAAATAAGAAGAGCGACCTGGCGCAGAATCAAGCGCAATACATCGCTCCGTCGTGCACCGAGCGCCATGCGAATCCCCAGTTCACGAGTTCGTTGCGCGACGGAGAACGCGATCACGCCATACAAACCGATTGTCGCCAGCACCGTGGCGAGCACACCGAAAGCAGTCGACAACCACGTGATGAGGCGGTCGCGGGAAAGCGAGTCGGCGACCTGGTCTTCCAGAGTCGTTATGCGGTAGAGCGGCACATTCGGATCGATGCCGTGAAGCGTATCGCGCAGCTGACCAACGATCAGCCGCGCGTCGCCGGCCGCACGCACATGCAGAGCCATGTCAAAGAGACGCTCTTGTTGCGCTGCCGGGACATAAAAGTGGCGCTTCGGCTTTTCTCGCAGACTGACATACTTCGCATCTTTCACGACGCCGACGATTTCAATATCCGGTGGCGTGCTCGAATCGGTCCCGAATTTTCTCCCGATTGGATTGCTGTTCCCAAAATAATAGCGAGCCATCGTTTCGTTGATGATCCCGACGTTCCTACTTTTCAGATTGTCATGATCGCTAAAATCGCGACCGGCGACTATTGGCATTCCCATCGTGGGAAAATAACCGGGAGAGACAATATTCGCGTACGGAGCCATATCTTCCCCGTCGCGCGGTTGGTAGCCTTCCACCGTTACATTGAGCGCATCCCAGCCGCCGGAAAGCACAACGCCGGTGGCAAGCGCGGCAGAGCGAACCCCAGGCAACGCCCGGACGCGGGTGAGAAAATCATCGTAAAGCGTTCGGACCTTTTCTGGTGAATATCCGTTGAGCGATGGATTGAGCGAGGCGAGCAGAACGCGGCTCTCATCAAAGCCCGGCGCGAGTGCCTTCAAATTGCGCAGGCTGTGCAGAAAAAGGCCTGCGCCAACCAGAAGCGGAATTGAAAGCGCAATTTGCAGCAAGACGAGAGCGCCGCGAAAAGTGCGCGGAGACAAATCGCTCCGCGTGACACGGGAATCACCATGCTGCGGAGCGAGTGACGTCCGAGAAATTTTCAACGCCGGAATGATTCCGAAGAGAATTGCGGTTAGCCACCGACGTTGCGAGAACGAAAGCAAGAACCACCGGATCGATTGTGATGTTGAGGTTCATCCGTTGGTCGGCGGGCAGGAAGTGCAGAAGAGCACTTTGCGTCCAAACGGCGAAAACTACGCCTAACGACCCACCGATTAGCGCGAAAAGCAGGCTTTCCGTCAGCCATTGGCAGACAAGTCGTCGGCGCGTTGCGCCCAACGCCAATCGCATCGCGATCTCTTTCGTCCGCGCGGCGTTTCTGGCCAGAAAAAGATTGGCCAGATTCGCGCACGCGATCAGAAGAATGATGACAGTGATTCCGAAGAGAATGAAGACAGCGTGCGAAATTTGCGCCTGCAATTGCCCCAACCCCTGGCTGCCTGGGAGCAAACCGATGTGGCTCATGCGCGCGGTCTGCCTGGTGTAGTCGCTCACGCGCGGAGGCAACTGCTGAATCTCATTCTCGTGCGCCTGACGATAAAGAACATCCAACGACGCCTGTGCCTGCGGAACCGAAACACCAGCCTTGCGCCGGGCCAGAATCTCGAGCCATTGATGTCCTGAATTTTGCAATCGATTCACCGGGAATGGACGGAAAACTGTCGCCATCATCATGGGCACACGGATGTCTGTTGCTTCGGACAAGTCCGTTCCGTAAAAACCAGGCGGCGTGATACCGATCACTGTCATCGGTCGACCGTTCAGAATAAGAGTGCTCCCGACGATCTGCGTGTCCCCGCCGAAACGCCGTTGCCAATATTCATAAGCCAACACCGCCACCGGATGCGCTCCCGGGTTTTCATCATCGGCTTGCGAAAAAAGTCGCCCGCGCCATGGCTGCACGCCGAGACTTCGAAATAATTTCCGCTTACGAGCTCGCCTTTCGCTTTCTCACTTTGGCCGGCAAAAGTGGCGTTCATTTCCGCGCCTGCCTGCGCCAGCACGCCGCTGAAGACGGAATTCTTGTCGCGCAGCTCGCGATACATCGGATATGAAAAAGAAGTCATATCGCCCGACGCGTTCGTTGTGCACGCTGAGCACGATCAGTTGCTCCGGATGGCGCACGGGCAGCGCACGCAGAATAACGCTGTCGAACAGCGAAAATAGAGCGGTGTTGACGCCGATCCCGAGCGCGATGGCGAATATTACGACCGCGCTAAAGCCGGGAGTCTTCCGTATCAAACGCAGACCAAAGCGAACATCCTGAAAAAATTCCTCGACCCAGCGAACCCCTCGCGCGTCGCGACATTCTTCCTTGCGCTGTTCGATTCCGCCGAGCTCCAGCAACGCGGCGCAGCGCGCTGCTTCGGCGCTTAGACCATTGGCGATGCCCTCTTCCGTTTTTCGTTGGACGTGGTCGCGAAGTTCTTCGTCAAGCTCCGCTTCAACTTCGCGTCGTCGAAACAACGAGCGCCACCGCAACGGAACGATGTGGAACCAGCGGGCGGGACTCACTCTCAAGCCTCCTTTAATTTCATCACCGCGAAGATCGCGGTCGAAAGACGAGCCCACTGATCGGTTTCCCTCGCCAGATGTTTGCGACCGAGTTTGGTGAGCGAATAGAATTTTGCGCGCCGATTATTCTCCGTCGGTTTCCATTGTGCGGTAATCCAGCCTTGCTGTTCGAGCTTATGCAGCGCTGGGTAAAGCGAACCGTCACTCACTTGCAAAACATTGCCGGAAGCGTGGCGCAGGCGGCGACTGATCGCGAAACCGTGGAGCGGTTCCACGGCAAGAATTTTCAGGAGGAGAAAATCGAGCGTCCCCTGGACGAGATCGGGCGGTTTACTCATGGCTTGTCTCGCTTACCGAGTGAAGATACTCTTCTCCCCTCGGTAAGCAAGAGGAAAGCAGGGCCGCTATGAAAATAATCGGCGCGACACGTTTATCTCGCGCGAGTGGCGCACTTCCCCGGTTATGATCATTCCTCCGCGAGGGGCCAAAACGCTCTTGTCATCACCATCGGCCACGCTAAGCTTTCGCTCCCACGGGGAAACTGCATGTCGTTGGCCAATCTCTTATCCGCGGAGCAGATCATTCCCGAGATGAAGGCGGCTGAGCGCTGGCCTGCCATCGTCGAGCTGATCGATCTTCTAACCAGCCTCGACAAAATCAAAGGAACCGATCGCGAAAGCATTCTGGCCTCGCTGAAACAACGCGAGGAAACGATGAGCACGGGCATTGGTTTCGGCATCGCCATTCCGCATTGTTCTTCCGATCGCATCAACGAAGTCGTCGCGTCATTTGGCCGTTCCTCCGGCGGAATCGAATTTGACGCACTCGATAACGCGCCGGTGAAATTTGTCGTTCTTTTCATCGTGCCGAAAAATCAGTTTCAAACGCATCTGCGCACCCTGGCTTCGATCGCGAAATTTTTGAACGACCGCAGTGTGCGCGAGCAGTTAGGCGAAGCGAAATCGGCGGACGAGATCCTTGCCATTTTTCGCGATCGCTCCCCAAAATAAGCAAGCGCTGCGGGGGGATCGGCCTCTACGAGGGCGATATCGCTTCGCATAGCGAAGCAGCTACAGTTGCGTCCAGACTCGATGGAAACATTCCAAACATTACTCGCGCAAAAATTGTCGGCTGCTTTGGCCGCGGCTGATCTGCCAAGCGTTGGCGAGCTGACTCCGGCGACCGATCCCCGCTTCGGCGATTATCAAACAAATGCCGCGCTCGTGCTCGCCAAGCAACTCGGTGAAAAACCGCGGACCATTGCAGAGAAAATCATCGCGCACCTCGATGTGGCTGAAATTTCTGAGAAACCGCAAGTGGCCGGGGCCGGTTTCATTAATTTCACGCTGCGCGGAGAAGTCGTGGCGCAACGGGCGACTGCGCTCTTGCAGGACGAACGCCTCGGTGTCGCTCGCACAACTTCACTACGCCGGATCGTGATCGACTTCGGTTCGCCCAACGTCGCCAAACCGATGCACGTCGGTCATATTCGCAGCCTTGTGATCGGCGATTCGCTTGCGCGCATCGCATCCTTTCTCGGACACGAAGTTATTCGCGATAACCACCTTGGCGATTGGGGCACGCAGTTCGGCATGGTGATTTATGGATGGAAAAATCTCCTCAACCGCGACGCTCTCGCGCGCGATCCCATCTCAGAGCTGGTTCGTGTTTACAAAGAAACGAATGAGCGCGCGACGGAGGATCCAAGCGTGCGCGAAGCGGTGCGTAACGAGCTGGTCAAGTTGCAAGCGGGCGAGAAAGAGAATTTCTCCATCTGGCAGGAATGCGTCGAGCTTTCCCTGCGAGAGTTTCAAAAGACCTACGAGACTCTCAACATCCATTACGACATCCAACGCGGTGAAAGTTTTTACAATGATCGACTGCCTGGTTTGGTGGAACGACTGCTCGAACTCCAAGATTGCGGAAATCAGCGAGGGTGCAGTGTGCGTTTTCTTCCGCGACATCCCCGAGCTGACGGATAAGCCGGCCATGATCCGAAAGCGCGACGGAGGATATAACTACGCGACGACTGATGTCGCGACCGTGGATTATCGTATCAACGATTTAAAGGCGGACACTGTCTGGGCCGTGGTGGGCGCGCCGCAGACATTGCATTTCAAACAAATCTTCGAGATCGCCCGGCGCGAAGGTTACACGGCCGATTTTCGACACATTCCGTTTGGCAGCATTCTCGGCGAGAACCGCAAGCTCATGAAAACGCGGTCCGGCGAAAATGTTCCGCTGCACGAGTTGCTCGACGAAGCGATCGCGCGTGCCCGGAAAATCATCGAGCAAAAAAACTCCGAATTGAGTGAAGAAGAGAAAAGTGCCGCTGCAAAAATCATCGGCATCGGCGCGGTAAAATACGCCGATCTCTCGCAATATCGAATGACCGATTACATTTTTTCCTGGGATCGGATGCTGGCGCTGCAGGGAAATACGGCGCCGTATTTGCAGAATGCGTATGTGCGCATCCGCTCCATTTTTCGCAAAGCCGACGAAACACTATCGGCAAATCCTGAAATCATTTTGACCGAACCGGCGGAGCTGCAGTTGGCAAAGCGTCTCACGCAATTTGCCGAAATCGTGCCCGCGGTCCTGAACGATTTCCGACCGAACGTGCTCGCAAATTATCTGTTCGAACTGGCAAACAGTTTCCACACATTTTACGAAGCGTGTCCGGTGCTCAAAGCGGCTGAGCCAACGCGGACGTCGCGTCTCGGCCTATCGGAATTGACTGCACGAATCTTGCGCTGTGGTCTCGATCTTCTCGGAATTCAGGTGCCCGAGAAGATGTGACTTGTTATCCTGAGCAGAGCGAAGGACCTCGCGAAAACACGAAGAACATTCGCGAGGTCCCTCGGTCGCCGCGGCGACCTCGGGATGACACGCATTTTTGTTCAGGTTTTTCCGAGGTGGCACCCATTCGAATTGTAACGCACTTCGTTATCAATCAGCGCGCCGTCTGCGCCAGCTCCTGGTATTTTTTCTCGAGTTCGCGGTAACGGGCTTCGCTCTCGCGCAAGGCGCGACGTTCTTCACGTAAACTCTGCTCGAGCTCGCGAATGCGATCGTTGACATCGATAGCCATGCGCGTGGCAGCGGGCGCAGGCGTGGCGGTGCTTTCGGTCGCACTGGCCTCGCTCTCTGCTTTCTCCGTTTGCAACAGAGCCGGTAACTCGGCGATTTGCTTCCGCGTCCCGTCGCAAGAATTAACAATATAAGTCTCGGCGTTGATTTCGCCGAGCCGAATGAATTCCTGAATCGCTCCCAAAGTTGTCGGGCCGTAGTAATTTTCGCTCGTCACTTCCACCAGCCAATCCATTCCAAGTTGCGGAACCATCGGCGCCTTGATCCAAGTTTCCTGGTCGGTGGATAGCGCATCGTGCGGCGCAATCTGCGCTGTCGAAGCCCAGCGCGTTAGCTGTGCAAAAGGCAGCGGGCCGAAAATGCTGCCGTCTTCATGTTTGCGCAGGTACCATTCTTTGACCGGCGCAGTTTCCATTAATCGTTAGGAGCAGGCGATGGCTCCGCGCTCGCCGCAGGGGAAGCCGCACCGGGACCGGGGATCATGATGGTTTGCCCGGCCTGCAATTTTCGACCGTCCTCGATATGATTAAATTTTTGCAGTTCGTCGACAGCAACCTTGTACTGTCTTGCAATCGATGTGAGTGTTTCGCCGCGCATAACAGTATGGGTGTTGCCGGTGGCGTGGGACGGTTCGACAGAGATCGGTGTGGCCTGACTTCGGGTAGGCGTCGCTTCGCCAATCATGATTCCGGGTTTCGATACTTGCTCCTGTAATTTGAGAATTTGTTGAGAAAGCGCATCGATCTTTGCGTTTTGTTCATCGAGTTTCTTGCTAATCGCTTCCAGCTGCGTCGCGGTCGATTTGTCGTTAGGCGTTTGCGCCCATGCCGGAGCGGAAAGAAATGCTGCGAGAATCCCAATCGCCAGAATTTTCATTTGGCTCCAATGTTGACATTGGGCTTTGGCGCTGGCAAGCACGCCGCGCCCAGCCGGTTGCGGGGCCACTCATCCCCACGCTGCATCTGCAACCGGCCCATCGGTTTGCCTTTTTACGAATTGTTCCTAAGTTTTTTTCATGCCTGAGCGCATTCAAAAACCACCTGCTGTTCCGTGGGGGCCGAAGCAGGGCGATGGTGACGGCGGCGGCCCGAAGGCGCCCGATGTTTCGAGGCCGGACACAAAGGATCTCTTGAAGAAAATGCGCCAGGTCGATCCTAATCAATCGAAGCGCTATCGCCAGCGCACTGGCCAGTAATGGATCGGCTGACAGCTTCGCTCGACCAGGGGACGCCTGGGATGAGCGACGATTTCCCCGCGTTGCTGCGGCGGAAAGGTTTGCTGGCGCCGGCAGCCGATATTTCGAAAATCGGCGACACTTCAAAGTGGGTGCAGACGGAATCGACCACCATTCTGGCTTTTAAATTTGCCGGCGGCGTGCTCGTGGCCGGAGATCGACGCGCCACCGCAGGCAACACCGTTGTTTACGATCGCGCAGACAAAGTCTTGGAAATCGACCGGCATTCCATCATGGCCATCGCCGGTGTTCCGGCGACGGCATGGGAGATGGCGCGCGTGCTCGAGCATTCGTTTCAATTCTTCCGTCGCACGCAACTGCAGGAAATGAGCGTGGATGGAAAAGTGCGCGCGCTCTCGAAGTTGTTGCGTGACAACTTTGGATTCGCAATTCAGGGCATCGGGATGGTGGTGCCAATTTTTGCCACTTACGATTCGGTGGCCCGTCTCTATTTCTATGATGCAATGGGGGCGCAATTTGAAGTGACCGAATACGCCGCGACTGGATCCGGTTCGCCGGCGGTGCGCGGAATCCTGCACTACGAGAATCGATGGGGAAAAAAGCCGCTGCAAAAATTGCACGAAGATGAGGCGGTCACGGTTGCTTTGCGCGCTCTGGATACAGCAGCGGAAGCCGACACCGCGACCGGTGGAGTAGATCGCAGCGGTAAAATTTTCCCAATCATCAAGATCGTTTCGGGCGATGGCATTACGACATTGCCGGACCGCAAGATTAGCGCGCTCTTCAAGAAAACCGTGGCATGATCGAAGAACCGTATCGCTGGGTGGAAGCGATCGCGAACCGGCGCGAGTACATCGAAACCCAGCTTGCTTCCGGCAGTCCGATTGCGGCGGTGGGATTTCGCGACGGAATTTTGTTTCTGACTGTTGGCGGCGCGCGCCAGAAAGTTTTTGAGATTTACGATCGCATTGCCATGGGAGCGATTGGTCATCCGGGCGACATCGAACGACTCCGCATGGCCGCGATTGAACTTGCGAGCACGGAAGGTTTCACGCGTTCTGCGGCCGATGTTTCGTTGCGCCGACTGGCGTATTATTCGCTTAGCCCGCTGATGAAAGCGGCTTTCGAGCAGATCTTTGGCGCTCCATATCTCGCGCGCATGATTTTCGCCGAACTCGGCGCCAAGCCAGCCGACGATTTATTTTTGCGGCTGGAATACGACGGCTCCATCGCAACCAATGGCGGAACATCCCCGCGCGCGCGTCAGGAGTTCGGTGTTCTCAGCGGGACTACGAGTTCAACCGATTTAATGGAGTCGTTTCTTCGAGATGCTTACAGCGCGGGCGCTACGCTGGAACGGGCGTTTCGCGTTGCCCTGGATGCGTGGAGCGTGGGACGGATGGCGCTTGGAGATGATGGCGTAAAGGAAATGCCGTCGCGCGAACAAATCGCAGCGCATCGGAAAAACGAGATTGCTCTTTCCAGCATTGAAGCAGCGGTGCTGGAGCGCAACACGACTGTGGCGATTCGCTATCGAACATTGTCGGACGCGGAGATAAAGTCGGCTTTGGGCAATTCGGAATAACTGCCCGCCATTATGCGACGCGGTCGAAGACAAACCGGTGCGACGTCGCGAAATATTCCTGCCGTCATCGGTCTGCTGCTGATGCTGGCGTCACTGATCTGGCTGCAACTCTTGCCGTCGCGAAAAGAACCGGCCTTGAGCAGAAAATCGCAACGGCCGGGAGAAGTCTCGCTCGTCATTATCGATGCGGGACATGGCGGAATCGATTCGGGCACAACTGCAGGCGGCGTTCTGGAAAAAGACCTTACGCTCGATGTCGCGAAACGGGTGCGGCGACTGGTTCAGGCAAAGGGACTCGGAACCATGCTGACTCGCGAGAAGGACATTTACAAATCGCTCGCTAATCGCGCGGACTTCGCCAATCGGCAACGCGATTGCATTTTCGTCAGTATTCATTTTGACGAAGGGCAGCGCGCCGCAGCGACCGGCGTCGAAACCTACTATGCGGCGCACCAATCTGGTCGCACGGTGCCATTCTCTTCGTGGTTACCTTTTCTGCAGCGCGCGGCTTCGGATTCGCCAAATATCCTCAGCCAAAGCCTGGCGGGATTCATTCAGGAATCGCTCGTCAAACGGACGCAGGCTTTCAACCGCGGAACCCGCGCCCAGCAGTTTTATGTGATCGCGAATGTCCGACATCCGGCTGTGCTGGTGGAAGGTGGTTTCCTGACGAACAAGGAGGACGTGGCGAAAATTACATCGGAAGAATACCGCGAACGGATGGCCACGGCGATTTGCGAAGGAATTTCCCATTACCGCGACACATTGCGCGATCGCCAGACGGCGCTGGCCGTGGCGACACCGGAAAGTTGAAAGTTGAATGACAACAAGACGACCGCGTCAAACGAACAGAATGAAACGGATTTCATTGCTGGTGTGGATTCTTTCCTTTGCTCTCATCAGTCCATTGCGCGCCGACGATGCGATTGCATCGGCGCAACAGGCATTGAAGGATCAGGGATTTTACTACGGTAAAATCACTGGCCGCAAAGATGCGGACACGATCGCGGCAATACGGCGTTACCAAATCCGCAACGGCTTAAAGATTACGGGGGAATTGAATACCGAGACGCAACGATCGCTGCGCATCACGCGAAACGTAGCGCCGACAACTGTGCCGCAAACATCTTCTAACGGCCCTCCCGAGCCGCGCGAGGAAGGCGCAAGCAAATCGCAGATTCCGCCAACGCAATACCAGCCTGACCGCGACTTTTCTCCTCCGGCGTATGCGCCAAAGCCTTATCAATATCGACAGGAACCGGGCGGAATTTTCGACGGCACGCCCTATGAAATGGCTTCGCCCGGAATTCAGCAACGCGTCATTGCCGACGCGCAGATTTTCCTGGCGCGTCACGGTTATTATCGGAGCGAGATCGATGGCATTTATGGACCGGGAACGGAGTTTGCGCTGCGCGCCTTTCAATCCCGCATTGGCCTTCCGCTCAACGGGCGTTTCGATGTGCCAACCTTGCGAGCACTCGGTCTTTTGCCGAGCCGACATTATCGCCGGCCCTATCAACCGCTTCCGCCGCGCGGTCCGCGTCCAGTCTATCGGGGTGAATGGATCCCGGAGTGACGAACCTTCACGGCAACATCATTTTCTGGGGCTTTCGAATTGCACCGACTGCAATTCCGCAAAGACAGTCCCGACAAAAATTTGCACTCCGATTCGAAGAAGCATTCGGTTGGCGTCATCGGAAATCCAGATGGTCCCGCGACGAAATTTGCGATGAGGTTCAAGCTCTCCCTTTTTTCCGATCCTGTTTAATTGCAGATCGAGCTTGATCGCGTTGAAAGTTCCGGCCGGAACCGAAATCTTTTCACGGCCGGTAACAGTGATCGTGGCCAGATAAGCGGAGGCGGCCGGAAAAACCACAATCCGGTGGACGCTTCCCTGCTGCAGGGTCTGGCTACGCATGTAGAGCAATGAAGTGTGAAGATCGAACAGATTCGCGAAATTGAATTGCTTGGTTCCTGGCTTTGTTACGCCATGTTTTGTTTCGATGCGTGTGCGCGTGACGCCGGCAGCATTGAAGGTGAGTTTGGTCACGATCTGTTTTGAGCGGACATTTTCCGTCTGCTCCATCTCGATTGGCCGCAGCGTTTCAGCATTCGCAACCGCGTGGTGGGTCACATCCATTTTCCAAAGTGCGCGGGCGAGCCCGGAGGTGCGGCCCGTGCCATCAAGTTGAAACCGGTCCGGCGATACCCTCGTAAAATGAGCTTCCGCAGTCGCAGCGGTGAAACCGGCCCATCCAAAATGATAAGTTGCAATAAGGGGAGGCGGCGGTGGAAATGGACCTGGCGGACCTGCGGTGACCGATTTTTCCCAATCACTGGCTGAGGCGGAAGCGACGCCGGCTAGCAGAATGCAAATCGCCCATGCCTGCAATTGCCCGCGCATTCGGCCACTATTCGTCGCGGTGCCGTGCATCGCAAACGCTCACTCGCGCGCTCCCGTACAAAAAAACACACGCGCATTGCGGCGCGTGTGTTTCTGTAAAGTTCTTTTGGTTACGGCTTCTTGGCCGCACTCGGTGCGGCACTCGCTGCCGGCGTAGTCGCGTGGCCGGGTTTGTTCAGCACGGTGACCACATCAGTGGTGAAGTCGTAATTCTCCCGCGAGAACATAACGATGGGCACGCCATTCAAACTCATGCCAGACTTGTCGAGAACCAGATCGAGGTTGTTGTTCTTGACCTTGTCCATAACCACGTCGCTGATTTCCTTGACGATGCCTTCGCGCATCCGCAAAGCCTGTTCCTGGAGCTGATGTTCGCGCGTCTGGCGAAATTCATTGATCTCGCGCTCCATCGTCTTGATGCTGGAAATTTTTTCATCCCGCTCCTTGGCTTTGGCGGTTTTGGCATCCGCGCTCAGAGCCGGCGCATCGAGCTGTTGATTGAGCTTGTTGATTTCGTCGAGCGCCTTTTTGTAAGCGTCCGCCCGATCGTCGTACTCTTTCTTCGCCGCATTTTTGGCTTCGTTGATCTTCGCCTCCGCGTCCTTGGTCTTATTGTATTCCTTGAACGCGCGATTCATGTCCACGGTGCCGATCTTGAGTCCTTGCGCGAAGCTCAGAGCAGGGAAAGCGAGCGCGGAAAGAAGAGTTAAAGTTAAGAGTTTTTTCATAAACAGGGTGTAAGGGTGGTAGGAAAGTCGTTAGACTGCAAGTAGCAACATTCGTTCAAAATTGATAGCCGACATTGAAGTTAAATCGGCCGTCACTGTTGTTGCCATCCTTCTGAAGCGGAATGCCATAGTCGATGCGCAACGGCCCGATCGGCAGATCGAGGCGAAGGCCGATGCCGAAATCAGATCCGATATGTTCGCCAGCGCCGCCGAAGGTATGCGCGTCGCGGTTTAGCACGCCCCAATCGTAGAAGAGCGCGCCGCGAATGTGTTCGATGATGGGAAAGGTGTACTCGGCCGTCGCCCTTACCAGCGTCTGCCCTCCGAGCGGCTCACCATTATGATCCTTCGGACCGACGTCGCGAAAATTAAATCCGCGCAGATTATTGGAACCGCCGAGAAAGAGGCGATCGTAAATTGGAACCTCATCTCCGTTTCCCCACCTCTCGACTGTGGCCACCTCGCCGTTGAAGAGCAAAATCGTGTCCCACGGGAGATGAAAATACTGCGAGCCTTCCACATCGAATCCGACAATTTGCGTGTCTCCACCTAAAAATCCGCCCGCGAGATAAGGCGAGGCCGCAAGACGATGGCCTCTGCGCGTAAGAAAAGCGCTGTCGCGCGTGTCCCACACGAACGTAGTCCCGATCTGACTTTTCAGTCGCGAGCCTTCCTCGGCTAGGATTTGTTGCGAAACCCCGGCCGCAACATCGAACAGCTCGATGTCTTCCAAACGATAATCGAAGCTGACCGCCAAAAACGGATTAATCGGCCTGCGAATATCATAGGCGACTCCGTAGTTGCGCTGGGAATAAACGGAACTGAGAAAGTCCGCTTCGCTAAAAAACGCCTGCACGCCGATCGAGAGCGGCCGATCCAGGAAATAGGGTTCGGTTAAGCTGAGGAGCAAATCTCTTCGCTGCGTGCCGTATTGAATCTTGGCCCGGAACTTCTGGCCCGCGCCGGTAAACGTAGGCCAATTCAGGAGATCGAAATTCCCCTGCGTGAGTTCGACGAAGCCGACCAGGTTATCCACCGTGCTGAAACCAGCGCCGAAATTCAGCGCACCGGTCCGTTTTTCTTCGACCTCAATGGTCAAATCTTTCCGGCCCGGCACATCGGTATCCTGCGGATATGTTTCGACCTTGGAGAAGTAACCCAGATTATCGAGACGCTTCTTACTGTTCTCGACGCGCGTGGTATTGAACACATCACCCGGCACGATCAAAACCTCGCGCCGGATTACTTTGTCTTTGGTGCGCGTATTACCGACGATGTTGATCCGCTGCACAAAGGACCGCACCCCTTCTTCCACATTGTAGGTGACATCGATCAGCCCTGGACCAGCTGGTGTGCTCTGCGGCCTGAGATCGAGATCGACGAAGCCGCCGCTGCCGTAACCATCGGCCAGCGCTTTCGCATCATCCTTAAGCGCTTTCGGCGAATAAACGGAGCCTTCCTTCATCTTGAGGTTGGCGCGAATCTTGTCTTCCGTCGTCGATTTAAACCCGACGAAGCGGAGCTTGCCAACGTGGTACTTGATGCCTTCGTTGACGGCGATAACCAGAGTCATGCGGCCGTTCACACGCTCCTTGCGCACCTCTTTTATTTCTACGTCCACATAACCGTGGTTCTGGTACCACTCGCGGACTTTATCGAGATCTTCCTGAAACTGCGTTTCGTCGAGCCGGCCTGATTTATCGAAAAACGAGATGAGCGTTTTGCCTTTCGTCTTCATCTGATGACGCAACGTCCGATCGCTAAAAGCGTTGTTGCCTTCGAAGCGCAGCCGACTCACCGTCCCTTTTTCGCCTTCGTCGATGGTGAAAACCAGACGCGAAGTGCCGCTGCTTTCATCCGTGTCGATATGGTACTCGACGCTGATGTCGTTGTAACCAAAGCGCCGATAAAGATCGATTACTTTCTGGCGCGCTTCCACCAGCGATTCGTCGCTCACCGGCGCGTTCATCTTAATTTTGATTTCTCTGCGCACGCGCTCCGGTTTGAAACGGTGCGCCCCATCGATCTCAATTTCTTTCAGAATGGCGCGGGTTTGCACCACCACGACGACCTTGACGCCATCACCCGACGGTTCTCCGAAAATTCGCACATTTTGGACCTGGCCGGTCTTGTAAAGGCTGCGGATGTCGTCCTCGACCATGCCATCGGAATAGGGCTGGCCGACAGCGGTCCGGATTTGCGAGAGAATTTTTTCGCGACTGAGTGTTTTCGGTCCCACGTATTGGACATCGATCGAACGAATGGTCGCTCCCTCTTGCCCATATGCGGGAAGCCCGCTCCATCCCGCCAGAAGCAATCCCAGCAGAAGCGCCAGGGGCCAGCGATAGATCGAGCGAATGAAATATTTCATAAAAGGGTTGAGCGCCCGCAAAGAACGCGGACCGGGCCGTATTACATGTGGAAGAGGAGGCAGATCGTCAAGGCCGGAATTTTGGCGTGCCTCCATGCGATTGTCCATAGACAACACGACAGATCGATCAGTTCAGCAATTGATACCAATTATTCCGGCGCCGGGGCTCATAGCCCGCATCGCGAATGAGCGTCTCGATCGCCTCGGCATTGAGGCGAAACGTCGTGCCCGCGCTGCTCACGACGTTCTCCTCCATCATCACGGAACCGAAATCGTTGGCGCCGTATTTTAGCGCCACCTGACCGATGCCGGGGCCTTGCGTCACCCAGGAACTTTGCACGTTCTCGAAATTGTCGAGAAAAATGCGGGCCAATGCCTGCACGCGCAAATACTCCGCCACCCCAGTCGGATGCTCGATTTTCAGCACCGTATGCTGCGGTTGAAACGTCCAGCAAATAAACGCCGTGAACCCGCCGCTCGCGTCCTGTTGATCGCGCAAACGCTGCAGATGCTCGATGCGGTCTTCGATCGTATCCACGTGGCCGAACATCATCGTCGCGCTCGAATTCAATCCGAGTTCATGCGCCACCTGCATCACTTCAAGCCACGCATCGGTCTTGCATTTCAACGGCGAAATTCGTTCCCGCACGCGATCGACAAGAATTTCTCCGCCACCGCCGGGGATCGAGCCGAGCCCCGCTTCTTTGAATTTCGAAATCACTTCGCGCAACGGCATGCCGAACACTCCCGCGAAATGCTGAAACTCCGGCGGACTGAATCCGTGAATATTGATGTGCGGATATTTTTCCCGGATGTGATGCAGCAAATCCACATACCAGGAGAACGGCAATTTCGGGTGATGGCCGCCCTGCATCAGAATTTGCACGCCACCTGCCGCCGTGAGCTCGTCGAGCTTCTGGTCGATCTGCTCAAACGAAAGCACGTAATGATCTTCATCTTTCTCCGTGCGATAAAACGCGCAGAATTTGCAGTAAACGTTGCAGACGTTCGTGTAATTGATGTTGCGATCGACGATGTAGGTAACAATGTCGCGTCCGCGACCCTCGTAACTTTTCTCTTTCGCCAGATTCCGCCGCGCCGTCGCCAAAACCCCAAGTTCCTCCAGCGGCCACCGATAAAGCTCGAGCGCCTCGTCACGCGAAATCCTTTCGCCACCGAGGATCTTCTCGCTCAAGCCGTCCCTGTTGATTGCGACCATGCGAATCCAAATCTAGATGAGCACGATCCTTTCTGCACGCTCGTTTCGAGCCAAAGCCACCAAGGAGCGGCGGTTTCTAAACCGCCGCCCAAAGAGGGCCGCTGCTGTCGGCGATTTAGAAATCGCCGCTCCTTGTTTGCTCAGCTTTAGTTGACGACAATCTGGCGTGGTAAAATCTGTCGCAATCATCGGCGCCGGCGTCTCCGGCCTGACATGCGGTGTCCGTTTCGCCGAACACGGCTTTCGCACGACCACCTTCGCGGAAGAAACCGGCGCTCTCACGACTTCCGCCGCCGCTGCGGCCATCTGGTACCCATACGATGCGGAACCCGTCGGCAAGGTCATTCCGTGGGCGCTCGAAAGTTACGAAATATTCCGCGATTTAAGTCGCGATTCGCACACCGGCGTTTCCATGATTGAACTACGCAACTTTTCGCGCGCAGGCAAAATCCAGATTCCCTCGTGGGCCTACTCGTTGGGCGCGCGCCCTCTCATCGTTGCCCGCGGCGTTTTTGTCAGTGGTTTCGCCATAATCGTCCCATTAATCGATACAACACTCTATCTCGATTACCTCGCGCACCGTTTCGCCAACTCAGGCGGTCAGATCGTCGGCAACGTGCGCTTTGCAAACCTCGAAGAGGTCGATCGAAAATTCTCTCTCATAATTAATTGTTCCGGCATCGGCGCGAGATCGCTCGTGCCCGATCGGGAACTTGAACCGCATCGCGGCCAGGTCGCCATCGTTCCCAAGCTCGATCTGCCGTATGCGATTGTTTCTGATGACGCGCCGCTCATGTATGCAATCCCGCGTACAAACGACTGCGTCTTTGGCGGGACTAACGACATCAGCGACAATCCTGCTCCCGATCCGACTGCGACTTCTCGCATCGTTACAGAATGCAGTCGTATTCTCCATATTGATCGGCCTAGGGTGATCGCGGAACGCGTCGGCTTGCGTCCTTTTCGCAAATCAGGTGTCCGTCTCGAACGCGTTCGGATGCGCGACGGGCGCACCGTTATTCACAATTATGGCCACGGCGGCGCCGGTTTTACTCTGTCGTGGGGCTGCGCGCTGAAGGCGCTCAACCTTTGCAAAGCGGATCTCGCCTAACGAAAGTCGAGCCGCTTTCTGTTGTATCGAAAAAACAGCGGTGGCAACCCTCAGCATGTTCATAAAAGTGGAGGAATACCTTTCGTAAAAAATCGTGTTCGTAACTAAAAGAAGACTCTCGACGATATTGAGGAATTGGTAAGCGTTCCGTGGCGAGCCGTCCGATAGTTTGTACCTGGTTCCGATTCAATCGTAGACGCGACTAACTTGTTCGGCGTATGATCGCATCAGTGAGCCTGACCAGTTCGCGACATTCTAGAGATTGGATTGCGGCAGCAATATTAGTCACGCTCGCGATATTTCCATATTTACAAACGCTCAGTTACAACTTTGTCTGCTATGACGACTATTTTTATGTCGTCTCAAATCCGCATGTCCGACAGGGCGTAACCTTGCCCAACATTGCGTGGGCGTTCACCAATTCCAGAGGTGGCAATTGGCATCCCTTGACCTGGCTGTCGCACATGCTGGACATCAGCATCTGGGGTAGCAAACCCGCTGGTCATCATTTCACAAGTGTGATGCTGCATGCCGCGAATACCCTGTTGCTGTTCGTGATTTTCTCACAAATGACCGGCGCGTTGTGGCGAAGCGCCCTTGTCGCAGCCCTTTTCGCCGTGCATCCTTTGCACGTAGAATCGGTAGCCTGGGTCGCAGAACGCAAAGACGTCCTGAGCACGTTCTTTGGCTTGCTTGCCGTTTGGGCCTATTTCAAATACACGCGCGAGTCCTCAGTCAGATATTACCTGCTCATGTTATGTCTATTTGGTCTCGGACTGATGGCGAAGCCAATGCTGGTGAGCCTTCCATGTATTCTTCTTCTCCTTGATATTTGGCCTCTCCGGCGGTGGAAACTTTGGCAAATTGGCGATGAAGCGACGGTTACTTTCGAACCGAAAGCGACTACTCAACTCCTGCTCGAAAAAGTGCCGCTCGTGGTCCTATCCGCGATCTTCTGCATTGTTACGTTTATCTCGCAAAGCCGCGCGCACACTATCTCCGGCGGCGAGTTGCTTCCGCTCTCAAATCGCGTGGCCAACGCCATTGTTGGATATTATTTGTATGTGGAAAAGCTATTCGCACCGGTAAAGCTTGCGGTGTTTTATCCTTATCCTGGTCACTGGCGACTTAGGGTAGTTGCTGCGAGTGCATTCTTGCTCTTAGTGATTACGCTTGTGGCGATGGTGTACCGCCGTCGGTATCCCTGGCTGCTCGTCGGCTGGCTGTGGTTTATCATCACACTTATTCCAGTCATCGGTCTAATCCAGGTTGGCTCGCAATCCATAGCCGACCGATACACCTATATCCCATCCATCGGAATTTTCATTATGGCCGTATGGAGTATCCCCACGACCTACAAATCAATAACCCTGCGAGCGTGGATTGTGGCCGCATGCGCGGTCATTGCCACCTTGACTCTCATGACGCGTGTCCAAGCATCTTATTGGAAAGATAGCCGCACGCTATTTACACACGCTGACCGGGTCACCCAAAATAATTACGTCGCCCATCAGAATCTCGGATGGTTGCTGGACACCGAACACCACGATCTCGAGGGCGCGCTCGAACTATATAGGACAGCCGCAAAGGAACGTCCGAAATTTGCAAGAACCAGGATCCACGAAACCATCGCGAATGTGCTACTCCGGCAAGGCCGTTTTCAAGAGGCGTTGGCTGAAGCGAGACAGGCAATCAAACTCGATCCATTTTCCACCAGTGCAGCGAATAGCATGGGCTTGATCCTGCTTACGAACGAAGAAAATGTGGAGGCGGCAAAGTATTTCCAGCTCGCCGTTCAATTCGACCCCGGAAATCTTGAGGCACAAATTAATTACGGTACGACCTTGGTGAAGCTCAGTCGCTGGGATGAAGCAATTGCGCATTTGGCCCCGGTCGTTCGACTTCTGCCCGAGCGCGTCCTCCCCCGCACATGTTTGGCTCGCGCGCTTGCCAGTCGCGGCGATTTCGAGCAAGCCATCGCTCAACTAAAGCAAATCCTTGAGCTCAAACCCAATTACAAGTTCGCGCAAGATACGCTGCGCGAAATTGAGTCGGAACAAAAACAGCAGCCTGGTTTATCTCCCAACCGAGATAATACTCGGAACCGGCCCTGATTTAGTTATGGCTCGACTCAGGCTGCTCCCCTTTTCTGACCTCCATTTTCACTCCAAGTGAGACGTCAAAGTTAAACTCAGCAAACGCTCGAATCTCCTTCCAATTTCCGGGACCAAACCAACGCTTAGGAGACACCGCCGCATGATCATTCACAATTACGGCCACGGTGGTTCCGGCCACTGTCCTGGAGGCGTGCGCGCAGAGCTCTCGCGCCAGGCGAATCCCTCTAGCCTAACGATCTGATAATATTAGTTACGTCAGTTCAATCGCCTGAAAAGAGCTGACAACATCATCGGGTCCCTTTTCAGTAAAGAAGCTTTCGTAAAAGCCCGGCCCGAGATCCCAATAGTCGCCCTTATAATATTCGTCGCGATAAAAACGCCAGATGCCGCTGACGACGATGAGGGAACTGATGCGGTCGTTCCAGAAATCGCCGAGATAATGAAAGCTGAGATTGGTGCGGGCGTAAGCGCCTTTGAAGCCGAAGTGATCATAAACAATGAGCTCCGGCAAACGACCCATCTCTTTGGCCTGGGCGTGCTCAGTGCCGGCGGCGCAGGCGTGATAGCTCAGGTTGCCAAGCTTCCATTTCGTATCGATGACAGCGCCGTTGTCCGGCGAGAGTTCGGTTTTGGGTATTTGTCTCATAAGGGTGGAAATGTTTCTTTGAATTTGAACAGAGGAAACTGGCGCTGTCGAGTAGAGAGATTTTAGGGCATTTCACCGCGTTTGGCGCGGATGCCCAGTCTCTCTTTTCTCATCCTCTTTCTCTTTCTCTTTCTCTTTCTTCTCTTGCTCTTGCTCTTGCTCTTGCTCTTGCTCTTGCTCCTGCTCCTGCTCGACCGCTTTCAAGCCGGGTGGGATTTCGATCAAGAGCAAGAGCAAGAGAAAGAGGATGAAAGGATCTCAACTAAATCGTGTGCTCGCGATTGTCCGAGCGCAAACGGATGGTTTTGTTCTGCAGATCGTGCGTGGCGCGAATGAAGCGGACGGTCTTGCTTTTCGCCCGCATCAAAATGGAATGCGTGATCGCTTTGTGCCCTTGGGAGCGGACCCCGCGCAAGAGCGCGCTATCGCTAATGCCAGTGGCGCAAAAGACGATGTTTTTTCCGTTGGCGAGATCGTCGGCCATGAAGATGCGGTCGAGATCTTTCTCGTTTCCGCTTTGGATCAATTGCTTGCGCTCCTTGTCGTCGCGCGACCACATCCTGCATTGCATGTCGCCGCCTAGGCATTTAATGCCGGCAGCGGCGAGCACGGCTTCGGGCGAACCGCCGATGCCCATGTATAAATCGACGTTGCTCTCTGCGATCGCCGGTGCCATGGCGGCGGCGATGTCGCCATCGCTGATCATGCGCAGAGATGCGCCGGCAGCGCGAATTTCGGCGACAATTTCCTTATGACGCGGCCGATCGAGCATCATGACGACGACGTCCTGCACACGTTTCTCAAGCGCATCGGCAACCAGTGCGAGCGTTTTGTCGATAGGGTCTTGGAGGGCAATTCCCTTCCCGGATTTTTCGAGATATTCGATCACCTCCGGCCCGTAAGCTAGTTTGCTCATATAGAATGACGGGATATCGCGGAGCGCGACCTTTACGCCCTCCTCCGGGCTGGCAGCAGCGATGCAACTGATCGAATTCGGCGCCCCTTTGGAGATATTCGTGGTGCCGTCGATCGGGTCGATCGCGATATCGAACTGCGGCGTGCCCGGCAGCCACGTTCCTAACTGTTCGCCTTTAAAGAGTCCGGGCGCATCGTCCTTGATTCCTTCGCCAATCACGACTTCGCCGCAAATGTTCATGAGATCGAACATTCCGCGCATGGCATCGCACGCAGCTTCGTCGGCCTTTTCTTTTTCACCGCGACCAAGCCAGCGCAAAGAATTCAACGCCGCTGCCTCGGTCGCCCGTACGAAATCAAACTCGATGATGCGCTCGATGTCGTAGTATTTTTGGCGTTGAATACGCATGGCCATCTATTCAACAATTACCGCGCTTATCGGACAAGTCTTTCCGGACTTTTCCGCGAAAGGCCTACACTTGAGAGTAAATTTACCTCCCCGTTTTTTCGAAAAATCGTTTGCGCAGTTCGAGCCAGATGCTCGCGTGCTCCCGCGCTTTGTCGTCATCCTTTTTCACGCGGCGATAGAGTTTCACGAGCCACCGATGGGGTAACGGATTTTGAGGCGCCAGCTCGGCGGCGACCGAAAACGCGCGGATAGCCCAGTCGAATTGCTGGCTCATGGCGAGAGCGATCCCAAGATTTATGTGGGTTTGCGCGCGATCATGGAACAACGTCGCGGCGCGCGTGTGTTCGTAAACCGCATCTTCATAAAATCCCTGCCGGCGAAGGGTGATGCCCAGACCATCGTGGGCCTCCGAATTGTCATCGTCTCGTTCGATGGCGCGACGGAAAGCGGCCTCGGCGTTCTTAAACAACCGACGGCGCAGATACGCCTGACCAAGAATGGTGTGCATGTACGATAACGGAAACGTTTCGTCCTGGAGCGGCTCGAGAAGGGTCAGCGCTTCATCGATCCGGTCTTGAGCAAGTTTGATCTGACCAAGAATAAGCCTAACGAGTGGAAGTTTCTGGGCCTCGTCAGGGAGATTGGCCATCAAGGCGTCGGCCTCATCAACCTTTCCCAATCCGAGCAGGCATAACGCGATTCGACAACGCAAATGCCGATCATCCTTTTTTTCCTCAAGAAGTAACTGAATAGTTTCCATTGCCTCGGTCAGCCGGCCCGAGGAGAAATAAACCTGCGCCAGATTATTGAGGCGGTCGCGGCGGGTGCTATCGATCGCTCCCTGAGGTTTGTCACTTTCAGGGAGGTTAATGTAGCCAAGCGCGGCCAGCTGTTCCACTGCCTGTCGAGCTGCCCACGGATCGGCTTCTTCTGGAGCGACATTTCGAAGCACGCCATCCTTTTCGTGTGGCGGTTCATAGGAGGGAATCCGCTCTAGCTGCGTCGGCTCGGCAAAAATGCGAGTGAGGGCCCGGCCATCCATGTCTTTCGGAACCGGAAGACCAAGCAGCGCAAGAATGGTCGGAGCAATGTCGAGAAGGCTTGTTCCATAAAACAATTCGTCCCGTTTGATGCCTCGACCTGCCGCGGCGAAGACTCCCTGGAGTCGATGCCAGGCAACTGGATTCATTTCCCCTCCGAATTTTTTCGATGGCTCACGGAAATGTTCCCGCACTTTAGGCCGGAGATGATCGTGATAAAAACCGTGGTCCGATAGGAGAATTACGGTTGTTTCAGGCCCAACCAAGTCGAGCAGCCGACCGAGCAGCATGTCGTGGAAGCGATACATGCTATTGATCACGTTCCCAAAGAGAGCACCATCCTCCGCGCTCACGTGCGGCATGCCAGGCGGGTGGTATTCCATGAACCCGTGGCCGGCGTGATCGATGGCGTCGTAATAAACCGCCAGAAGGTCCCAATCTTCCCGCGCGGCGAAGTATGTCGCCGCGTTTTGCGTGGTAGCGCATTGAGCAAGGATACCGGTCAGCATTCCGATGCGCGGATCGGACTTATCGGTAGGCACAACATCCGGAAAAAACGCGATCAGTTGCTGGAGGGTGATCTCCCTGGGATGAATCCGAAAACTTTCGGCGAGTTCCAGCAGCTCCGGGGGATGCACCGCGGCTGAGTCCAAAGGGATACGCTTGCCGTCCCGCCCTGTGATGTTGGTGAATCGATTCGTTAGGATAGTTCCCGCGACCGGTTCCGCCGGATGGGAAGCGAACCAATTTATCACGACACTGCGTAGTCCCGATTGCGAGAGAATGTTCCAGATCGCTTTGCATTTGCGTGAGGTGCTGCTTACAGGCCGAATGCCTTTGCCGTCCGGCGACGGTTCGACGAAGCCGAGAATGTTGTGTTTATCGGCACGTTTACCCGTCGCGATCGATGTCCAGAGCATCGGCGAAAGGATCGGCTGCAAGGTCGCGATCTGTCCGCTGACACCATATTCGACGAATTTTTCGAGGATCGGCATTTTGCCCGCTTCCATCAACGGATGAATGATGTTCCAATCGGCCGCGTCCCAGCCGATAAGCAGGACACGTTTGGTTAAGCGCTTGGGCATGCTGGAAGAGTAGCACCAGAGAAAGAAAAATCCCGGCACCTTCAGAAGATGCCGGGATAATTTCTATCTAATCTACGATGAGGTTGAAAGATTAACTGTGCCTTAGCTTTTCTTACGGCGAAGGGCGGCCGCCCCTAGTCCGACTACGCCAAAAGCCAGTGCCGCCAGGGTGCTCGGTTCTGGTACTGCGCCGGCGAGAATGGGCGCGCCCGAGTCCTCGTAGGCGAGGCTGAAAAATTGAACGCCAATCGTGCCTGCGCCTGTCCAGGCGTTAGTCTGCAACTCAAGGTAACCGAACTTGAGTCCACTGGGAGCCATGAAACTAAAACCGATGAAAGCGCGCTCGCCCAAATACCAGAAGCCATAGTCGTTTCCGTCAATGTTCGTGGCGACATGGGTGAGGAAGGCATTGGGCAGATCGTGGTTTTGGGCGAATTGGTAATAACTCGGATCAACGTGATCACCAGAAGCGAGATCATAAGCATAATACTGGTTCTGCGTACCATAAGGGCCGGCACACGCAGTCAGGCCAGTGTTTGAAAAAACAAAGCTCTGTTGGATTTGGTTGGCACCTCCATTGACGTTAAAGGATCGGTATCTGATTGAAATATCGGTCGTACCGTTGCCGTCCACATCAATATTCCTGGTTACCGTCGCCGTGCTGGTGTTCGTAGCCGGATTAACTCCCGCAATGTTTGCCGGTACCGGCCTAACGATGACAGTGGCGTATGCTTGAGACGCTCCCGCGAGCGCTGCCGCTCCGGCCAACCCCTTAACTATGCTTTTCTTCCTCATGGCAGGCGGTTTTATCAATTTCCGGCGAACCGCGTCAATAAAAATCAATGCGGTTTAGCAATTTAGACATGAAGGGAAGGCCGGACCGAAGTGCCTTTCCTCACGCGCCGCTGACAAACGCCGGGCGTTTACCCCGCAACCTGCTGCGGAGCGTCCACGCCTGCCGCGCGAGCTCGCGCTTTCTTGGGGTTCCGCTTCGCCCGCCGGTAAAGTTGCGCAAGGCAACGTCTAAATCATGCTTTTCCGCGTTCGCGCCAAAGCCCGGGATCGACCGCCGACGCCATTGGTTCCACATCCAGCGTTCCGCCAAGGAATGTGTTGATTTCATTCGCTGCCGCGAGTGGATCGCTAATTAGATCGTGGTGGTTAACGACAAGAACCGAAAAGCACGGTTGCGCTCGCGCCCATTCTTCCACTTGCGCGAGCTGGCTCTGATAAATTTTCGAGAGCACGGTCGCATCCGCGCTCTGCTTGCCGGAGCGTTCCAACATTTTCCGCTGGCTCGTGACAACTTCCTCGATCGGTCGT
>CAWDLY010000018.1:0-7400 GCA_963803315.1 uncultured Verrucomicrobiae bacterium
ACCTCGACGCAGCCATTCAGAGCAATTCAAGCGAGAGAGACCGCGCGCCTCGCCCACAAGTTGGTTGGCTCCAGCATCTCCTGCGGCGTGGAGGCGTTCACGCTCCCACTGCGTGAACTGGAGCAACGTGGCCGCAAAGGCGACCTCTCCCAAGCAAACGCGTTATTTGACAATGTTCGCGACAAATTCCCGCGGGTGCAAAGCGCGTTCGATCAATTTCTTCAAACCATCCCGGGCGATTCCTAATCTTAATGAAGAGAATTTATACTCCGAGGAAGATCCAAAAAATTCTCATCGTAGACGACGATCAGTTCGTCGCGAGCATTTACCAAAGCAAATTGCAGCACGAACGATTCGAAGTGGATATCGCCAATACAGGTGAAAGCGCCTTGGTAAAACTTGAGATAGCGCCCGTTGATCTCGTGATTCTCGACTTGTCACTTCCTGGCATGGACGGAGTAGAAATTCTCAGGACCATCCGCCTGCAGTCCGGCGCCGCCGCATTACCAGTTATCGTTTTCTCGAATGCGTATGTGTCCGGTTTGATGCAGGCCGCTGTGAAGGCAGGAGCGACCAAATGTGTCGACAAGAGTGATTGTACGCCACATCAGATGGTCGAAATCATTAGGGAAGTCCTCAATATCACTACGATACCGGACAGAACCTTGTCGGAACAACTTGAGGAGGAGGAGCAGGCAAAGCTGGTTGCAGACTTTTGTGCCAGGGCGCCACGAAGATTCGGCGGATTTCGCGCTGCTCATCACGCTTTCCTCGCCGCCCAGAAGAACGACCTGCGCTTGACGGAACTCTACGAAATGCATCGCCAGGCTCGGTCTGGCAGGCGCGGCGGCCGTCGGCGGATTTCGCAAAATCGCGCAATTGGCCAGGGCTTTGGAAGCGCTGCTCTTTCAACTATACAGAAGCCGACGAACATCACTCCTTCGATCATGCGAACGATCGCGCAAGCCACGATCACTGGCTGAGTTATTCGGCCATGCACGAGTCCCTGAATCGGAAGTCTCGGTTTCGCCAGCGATCCTGGTGGTGGACGACGAAATCATTTCTCGCGAGGCCATCTGATCCGCGCTCAAAAAGCGAACTTTGCGGCCGTAAGCCTGGAAGATTCGATCGCTGCGCAGGTTTCCTGAAGCAGGATCATTTCGATCTCATCTTTCTCGACGTCGAGATGCCGGGACAAAACGGCTTCGAACTCTGCACGAAAATCCAAAAGATGGCTGCGAATAGCACGACCCCAGTAGTGTTTGTCACGGCGCATTCCGGTTTTGAAAGCCGCGCTCAGATCAAGTTTAAGCGGTGGAAATGATTTCATCGCCAAACCGTTTCTTCCGGTTGAACTGGCGGTCAAAGCGTTGACATGGCTCTTCAAAGAAAAAGCCCAGCCGCTTT
Organism: uncultured Verrucomicrobiae bacterium; assembly: GCA_963803315.1. Lineage (GTDB taxonomy): Bacteria > Verrucomicrobiota > Verrucomicrobiia > Chthoniobacterales > UBA10450 > JBBQFI01. The sequence continues at coordinate 1,408 of CAWDLY010000018.1, forward strand.
CAATCGCGGCCTCTCACGGCGGCAACATTGATGAACGGCACACCGCGGAAACTGGATTGGAACAACATTCTTATGAAAACAAAACAAACCGGCCTCATGGCCTCATCCACAACTAGCATAACGAAGTCCGCTTCGGTTCGATCCGACCCCAACTGGGTACAATTCAGACCGCCCTGGGAGTCCGCTCCTCGCAATCCGAACGAACCGATCGCCGCCCGCTTTGATAAAATGGCTACGATTGTGATCGCAGACGACGATCCTGTTTCGCGCGAGCTTGTTTCCACAACGGTGAGCCAGTGGGGCTTTCACACCGTTGTAACAAAGGATGGACATGAGGCGATGGCCGCGATTCGCGCTGAAACGGGCCCGGTTGTCGCGATTCTCGATTGGATGATGCCCGAAATGGATGGCCTGCAGGTATGCAGGCGTGTCCGGCAGATCGGAAAGCCGGTGCATATTATTTTGCTAACAGTGCGCGCCGCCAAAGAAAACCTGGTGGAAGCGCTTGAGAGTGGAGCCGATGATTACCTGGTAAAACCATTCGATAAGAACGAATTGCACGCCCGCATTCACGTCGGTATGCGCATCCTCAATTTGCAAAACGCGTTGAGAGAACACGTCGCGGAGTTGGAGAAAGCTCTGCTCGAAGTAGAAGAATTGCGGAGCAAGGTATCCATTTCATTGTAGTCCCACAAACCTTTCAGCAGCGCTCCATAAAACCCGACGCCGATTTTGCGCTCGGTCTCGTCGACGCGGAGTTGCTGGATATCTCCCTCTAACGGAAGGAGACGCGCCCCGCGTGTCGATATTATCCGCGTTTTTCCGATCGGCTGGGCTTTCAAATTATTTCCGTGGCAGACACCGTTCCACAATGAACGCATAAAACGCAATCATCGCGGCGGTGGCGAAGACGATCAGGTATTCCATAAATTCTCCTTTCCGCCGCAGAGTAGAATTTCTGCGCGATCGTCGCTCGTCGGGGATTGGTTTTCACTGTGCGAAAATTGCTCCGTTTTTGATTCGAATTCGGCAATCACCTGAACGGGCCTCGTACGCTCTTGCATGGATAACGCGCGTGCCGTTCCATCTACAAGCATGCCCACGTTCGCTCCGGCCGTTATCGCGTCGCTCCGCGGCTATCGTCGCTCTGACTTTCTTGCCGATCTGGGCGCCGGACTGACTGTCGGCATCATCGCGCTCCCTCTCGCGATCGGTTTCGGAATCGCCTCGGGAGTCACGCCGCAACAAGGATTGTGGACCGGAATTATTGCGAGCCTTGTTGTTTCTCTGCTCGGCGGGTCGCGGTTCCAAATCGCAGGACCGACGGGAGCATTTGTGCCGGTTCTCTTTTCGGTCGTCGGAATTTACGGCTACGGCGGGCTCGCGCTCGCCACGATGATGGCGGGTGTAATGCTCATCCTGGTCGGTGCGTTGCGCATGGGGCGGTTGTTGAAGTTTTTTCCGTATCCGGTCGTGGCCGGATTTACCAGCGGCATCGCGCTCATCATCTTCTGCGGTCAATTGAACGAATTCCTCGGCCTCGGATTAAAGATGCCAGGACACGTGCCGCAACAGATCTTCGCGCTCGCTAACAATCTTCATCATATCAGCTGGCACGCGTTTGCCATCGGCGCGCTGACGGTCGCGACATTTTATCTCTGGCCGTTTCTTACGAAGCGCGTGCCTGCGAGCATCGTAGCAGTGGCGGTGGCGACGGCAGCCGCTTATCTGGCCGGGTGGCCAATCGCGACAATCAATACGCGATTCGGTGGCATCCCGGTGGGCCTGCCCGGATTGCATTTTCCTTCCGTATCGCTCGAAGCGATGCGCGAACTGATGGGACCAGCATTTACGATTGCTGCGCTTGGCGCGATTGAATCGCTCCTCTCCGCGATGGTCGCCGACGGCATGACCGACACGCGGCACGATCCGAACCAGGAGTTGCTTGCACAAGGAATCGCGAATGTCCTTTGTCCACTCGCAGGTGGCATTACCGCCACGGGAGCAATCGCACGCACGGCCGCAAACATTCGCAGCGGCGCGCGCACTCCGGTGTCCGGTATCGTTCATGCCCTCGTCCTGCTCGCGGTAGTTTTTCTTGCAGCGCCATTGGCCGGATATATTCCGCTCGCGGCGCTCAGCGCGATCCTGCTCACGGTCGCGTTGCGAATGGCCGAGTGGCACACCGTTGTCGAGCTGTGGCGTGGACCTCGCGCCGATTTCGGAGTGTTTATCGCTGCGTTTGCTCTCACCGTCGTATTCGATCTCACCATCGGTGTAGGCGCCGGTTTGATCATGGCGGTGATTCTTTTCCTGCGGCAAATGGAGGAGATCACGCATGTGGGCATCGTGACTTCGCAAACCGAAGTAGAACATGCCGGTACGCACAGCATCCGCGGAAAAGACGTGCCGCCGGATGTCATTCTCTATCGCATTGAAGGGCCGATGTTTTTTGCCGCCGCCGAAAAATTAGACATGGCGTTACGCGGCTCGGGCGGGAAGCCGCGCGTCGTCATCTTTCGCATGCGCAATGTACCCGTCATGGACGCGAGCGGGCTGCACGCCTTCGAGGTCGCCATCGCAAAGCTTGAGCGCGACGGCATCAAAATCTTACTGACCGCCGTTCAACCGCAACCAATGAAAGTCATGTTCGAAGCCGGTCTGGCCGAACGGATCGGTCTCGACCGGTTCTGTGCTGATATCGATCAGGCGCTCGCAGCCGTCCGCAAAACGGATCAAGCATGAACCTGCTTTTGCGGCGCGCGAACAGTCGTTAAATTTCTCTCGAGCCCAGGCCGCCCTTTTTTCCGAGTTCTTCCAGCAATTCGATCTGAATCTGCTGAATCTCGAAGAGGCGATTGTACTGGCGACGTAAGAGGTGATCGATTTTTTCGTGCAAATGCCGGATCTCCAACTCCGCTTTCAAATTTACTTTGTAATCATTCTCTGCGCGCAAGCGGTCGCGCGCTTCACTTCGATTCTGGGTCATCATAATAATGGGCGCCTGAACGGCGGCCAGACACGACAGAATCAGATTCATGAGAATGAATGGGTAAGGATCGAAGGCGCGTGTCGCCAGGATGATGCCGTTGACAATAATCCAGATGGCGAGGACGACGCCAAAGAGCATGAGAAATCTCCAACTGCCGCCAAACTCCGCGATGCGATCGGAAAGTCGCTCGCCAAAGGTTAGTTTGCGCTCGAATTCACTGCTGATGTCAGCCGAAAGAATCTCGTGCTGCTGCAGACTCGCCACTACTTCCTGATCGAGCGCCGAGAGTTCGCCGAGTTCGTCTTCGAGCACGTCTTTTAGGTATTCTTTTCGAAATGCCCCGAGATCATCGTGGCAAATGAAGCCTTGCGGATCCCAATGCGGCGTGCGCTTCCGAATGAATTCAACGAGCGAGGGTCGCACCAGCTCACCGATCGTACCGCTGTGCGCTGATTTCGATTCTTTGCAGATTTGGCAGATAAGCGTTTCGTCTTCGCCCATGAAATATGCGTTTAACCAGCAACCGACTTAAACGTTTTGCAGGCTGGTTGTCGATTCACTCTTCACCAGAGACTTGGTATCCGCTTCAGAGTCATCCGCTAAAATTAAACAGAATAGATGCGCCAGTTGTGTCCACCAACTATTTGGCTAACGAGCGCGCCAGATGAAATAACTTTTCGTCGAGCGGTTTTTGTTTGCCGACAATTTCCGCGAGCGGCGTCGCTGAAACTTCGCCGCGCAGCCGGCCGACGAGTATTCCCTTCTCGCCTTCGAGTAAACGATCGACCGCTGCCGCACCGAGCTGACTTGCCAGGATGCGATCGAAAGCTGTGGGCGCACCGCCGCGCTGAACATGTCCGAGCTTTGTTAGGCGCAGTTCGAATTGCAATCGATCGTGATGTTCGAGAAAATAAGCATGCAGTTTGTCGGCGTTGAAGTTGGCGCCTTCCGCCACAACAACCACGGCGTGAGTTTTTCCGCGTTGGTAAGCGGCGCGCAGTTCTGACGCGACAGTCTCCGGATCGGATTCCAACTCGGGAACAACGATGGCATCTGCGCCGCCGGCAAGCCCGGCCATCAAACCCAGATAGCCGCACTTTCTTCCCATCACTTCGACAAGAAATCCGCGATGATGCGATAAGGCTGTTACTTTCAATCTATCGATTGCTTCCAGTGCGATGTTTAGCGCAGTGTCGACTCCGATTGTTATTTCGGTCCCGCACAAATCGTTGTCGATCGTTGACGGGACGCCAGCCACGGAAATCCCAGCTTGAGCGAGATCGTAGGAGCCGCTTTGCGACCCGTTGCCGCCGATCACGACAAGCGCATCGACTGCGCGGCGCGACAAGTTTTCGCACGCCACGCGAATTCCTTTTTCTGTGCGAAATTCCTCGCATCGGGCACTTCCAAGCATGGTGCCGCCTAGCTGAACAATTCCGCCGACATCGCGTGCGCCGAGCGGAATGAAATTATTCGCAATTAGTCCGGCATATCCATTTCGGATGCCGAGAACTTCCACTGAATGCCAGAGCGCGCGCCTTGTCACGGCGCGGATGGCCGCATTCATTCCGGGTGAATCGCCGCCGCTGGTCAGCACTGCAATTCTTTTCATAGAGCTCCCAATTTCTTACAGGAAAATGCGGGATGCTTCGCGTTATTTGCGAAGCAATGACGTTTTCTTGTTTGCGGGAAACGCATCGCCGTACGGGATTCATCGCGCAAGAAACGCACACGTTTTGACAAGCGGAGGAGAGCAGACTTTGCGGGAAGGCAGCAGAATGTCCTGCGATGAAAACCCAAACGTTGCCGGATCGACTGGAATCTGCGCTCCTCAATCTGAAGAAAATTCTGGTGCCGACTGATTTCTCAGAATCGTCAAACAGCGCCTACAGATACGCGCTTCGATTTGGACAGCAGTTTCGCGCGGAGCTTCATGTTATCCACGTTCTCGAGCCGGTATTGTTGCCGCAATTTGCCGGGCTTCCCGAGGCTCCGGCTTTCTCCGATAAAGAGCTGGCTTCCGCTGAAGAAAAGCTACGCGTGTGGGCGGACTCGGTGACGGCGATGGGCGTGAACGCAAACATGGTGCTGCGTAATGGCCTGCCCGCGCATGAGATTGTCGAAGCCGCTAAAGATCTCGACGTCGATCTGATCATTATTGCCACTCATGGTCACACTGGCTGGAAACATTTTTGCATCGGCAGCACCGCGGAACGCGTGGTGCGCGCGGCGCCGTGTCCGGTCCTTGTCGTTCGCGAAAAGGAACACCAATTTTGTTAGGCAAAAGATTGAAGGAAGAAGGCAGAAATTAATGCAAACGGAAATCGAAACCGACATTCGTCATGAAGGGATGGCGACGCGAGTGGCACTTCACCCATTTCTTGCGGGAATGGATAGGAAACATCTGGCGCTGCTGACTGATTGCGCGATCGCAAGTCATTTCAAAAGAGGGCAGGTAATCCTGAGAGAAGGAGAACAGGCGAATCGCTTTTATTTGATTGAAAGCGGCAAGGTGATTCTGGAATCAGGCAAGGCCTACGGCCAGCGAGTGATCATCGATACCATCGGCGCCGGGGATTTGCTGGGGTGGTCGTGGATGTTTTCACCATACACGTGGCAATTCACGGCACGGGCGACGGAGTCGACGAGCGCGATATTTTTTTACGGCACGATCCTGCGGGAGTATTGCGAGCGCGATCATTCGTTAGGCTATGAATTGTTGAAACGGATGACTGCAATCATGATGCGGCGGATGCAGGCGGCGCGTCAGAAAATGATGGACGTGCATGCGGGCGACATCTCGCTTGAGCCGGTTGTCGTGCAATCGCCTTTCCTTGATCAGGAACTCGATTCTGGCCCGGGGAGTGTCGATGAGGATGAGGTAAATTAGAATTGGCTTCCAATTTTTGTGGCGCAGCATTTAGTGAAATGTTGCAGCCATGCCTGAAGCCGCGTCCGCTTGTGATCAGACTAAAGCGAGCAAGCAATTGATTGATGCGTT
>CAWDLY010000019.1:0-168614 GCA_963803315.1 uncultured Verrucomicrobiae bacterium
GCTCCGCGCGCAGCCCCGCGTCGCGCTCCAGCACCCGCGCGGCCTCCTCGGGCGAGAGCTCCACCGGCTCCCCGTCCGCGCCGAGGTACGCGACCCGCCTCACGAGGCCCCCTCCGCCCCCTCCGGCGCCTCCGGCCGGCCCAGCCGCCAGCCGTCCACCGCGAGGAGCGAGAACGGCCGGTGGACGCAGTCGCGCAGACGCTGCACCGCCGGGCACGCCGGCTGCCACGCCGCCCCCTCCGCCGGCTCCACCGGCCCGCCCCGTCTCCGGTAGCCCGCCGTCACGTGCCCGCACGCCAGGCACAGGGTGCACGCCGCGAACACCCGCGGCCGCGGCCAGGCGAGCATCCCGAACCGCGCCATCGCCCCGCAGCCGCGGCACCGCTCGTGCACGAACCGCCACCGCACAGGCTCCGGCCCCTCCACGCTCGCAAGGAACAGGCGCGCCCACGGCGGGCTCCCCTCGAACACCGGGCGCCCCGGCCCCGCCAGGAACGCCCGCAGCGGGTCCTCCGGCTCCAGCCCCGGCAGCGCCGGCAGGAACGCGCGCATCCGCCCGCAGCGGCACACCGCAAGCCACCGCTCCTCGTCCCCCTCAAGCAGCGACTCCCAGCGCGGACGGCCGCCGCACGCCGGGCACACCGCATCTGCTGGTCCACGCGTCGTCGTCTCGCGCCCCTCCATCCATCTCCTCTCCCTCGACGGCCGCGTCTCCTGGATCGCCGGCCCCATAACAAGGATCGCGAGTGGGCGGCACCTGCGCTCTGTCCGAACGGACGAGAGACGGTTGCAGAAGGGTCTATGCCGGCACGAGCGAGGGGTTGCCTAAGTCGGCAAGATAGCGTCGTACATGGAGAGCGACAAACGACGCCACGGCGAGTTTCCGGTTAGACGGGCCAATCCCCAAGCGACGCCGGAAAGACCCCGGCGTACGTCTGTCGCGTCTCCGCCTCCGCCCCGCTCCCGAAACCCAAGTGCTCCTTGGCGAGCTTCTGGTACGAGGATGCGTCGATCATCCGAGGAGGAGCATACGGTGAGCATGAGGCAGGCAGAGAGGAGAGCCGCCGGCCACGTCCGGGTCTCGAAGGTCAGGGGCCGAGCGGGCGACAGCTTCCCCTCCCGAATGTTCTCTGGGCGCGGCGGTGGGCACCGGGAATCGTGCCCGGTGCCCACCGCGTTCAGTTCATCCGCGCGTAACGCGGAACGAGACGAGCCGGCGGGTGGAGATGCCGCCGAGCAGGTTCTCGCCGTTCTTGCGGGCGCGGACGAACATGACGAGCAGCTGTTGCTTGCTGCTGACCGGGTAGCCGGAGAGCGCCGTGAACTGCAGAGTCGCCCAGCCGTCCGAGCCAGTCGCCTGCTCGTTCGGGATCGCGAACTGGCCGTACGGCACCGCGGTCACGTAGACGAGCGCGCCCTCGACCGAGCCGCCGCACGCCGACACGTGGAAGCGTCCGCTGATCGAGCGGGTGCCGAAGGTGAGCGTGCTCGGGCTGGCTTGGGTCTGGCGATCGAGAGACGTGCAGGCGGCGAGACGCCCGCGACGGGAACCGTCCCGCCCGTCTTCGAGCAGCCGTTCGAGACCGGCGGAGTCGGTTTCGTAGCTGCGGTGATGACGGCGGTCGGCACAGAGGACGCGAAGACGCTGCCGTCCGCGTTCTTCGCTTGCACCTTGAACCGGAGGGTGTTTCCGACGTCGACTTTTCTGAGCGTGTAGCCCGTTCTGTCGGTGGCGCCGCTGATGTTCGCGCAACTCCCGCCGTCCGCGTCACAGCGCACCCAGAAGTCGTTGTAATCCGTCGGCTTGCCACTCCACGTACCCTGTGGCCGACGAGCGTCTGAGCCTCGCGGGGACTACCCGTGATCGTCGGCGGCTGTCCAGTCGTCACCCGCATGAACTTCGCCATCTCGCCCGGGAAAATGTGGAAAGGGTTGATGTTCTACGAGGAGATTGGAAAGCGTCCGCCGTTGCTCTTGCGCCTGTTACTTCCGGTTCCAACTAGAACTAACGGCCGCAAGTCGGAAGTGGGCGACCAAGTAACATGCCTTTACCTAAGCGGCTACTTGCGCAAGCGCGTGACTCAGGTAACACCCGGACGAAATTACGCATTCGATGTTATCGAGCAAAACCTCACGCTTGGCGGTGGGATTAGATTGTTCGGAGGTGGCTACACACTGCGTCAGCTTCCGGGCGGCCGCACCGAAGTCGCCGTTAAGACAGAGTATGTGGGGCGAGACGCCCCCGCTGGTTGTGGATGCGCATCGAAGCGGCGGTCTGTCACTCGTTCCATCGCCACATTCTGAGCGCGATGCGCAGCAACCTGTAACCGTGAACCAGCGCAAGGAAAGAAGATCGCCATGCTTCCGCTCCCGCCGCCGTCCTGGTTAATTCATATCGCGGTCTCCGCTGTGTGGATTTATGAGGGCCTGTGGTGCAAACTGCTGAACGGTGAGCCGCGTCAGGTCCAGGTCGTAGTGGCCGTGCCTCACTATGGACCGCGCATTGGCGTGGTGTTTCTCAAATTGCTCGGAGTTGTCGAGCTTGGTCTTGCCCTCTGGATTTTGAGCGGCATTGCGCCGCTTGTTTGCGCGCTTGTGCAAACCGTGCTGCTCATTTCACTGAACGCGTGCGGGCTGCTTTGGGCCCGTCACATCATTCACGACCCGGCTGGAATGGTGGTCAAGAACTTCGCTTTCCTCGTGCTTGTCTGGGTCGCCGCCAGCCTCCCCGCATGGAATTGACCTCAACCATCGCCTCCACGAGTTGGGAACGTGGCCGGTTCGACGCGCGCGATGGACCACGCAAGCTGCTGTTTGGCTGCATGCATGAGGACGCCACCATCGAACTTGACGCGTTCCGGTCCGGTGGTCGCATCTTCTGCATTGCTTCGGCCGGGTGCACCGCGATGAAGCTGGCGTCCCATCACGAGGTTGTGGCGGTTGATATTAATCCGATCCAACTGGCCTATGTCGAACATCGTCGGATGGGTGGCTCCAGTCGACGGGGCACCGCCGAACGCATTCTGACATTCGCGCGCGCCGTCGGACCTCTGGCAGGATGGTGGCCTTCTCGGGTCCGTGAATTCCTCGACCTCGACGATCCGGCGGAGCAGATGGATTTCTGGCGTCGTTACCTTGATACGCGGCGATTCCGCGCAGCTCTTGATCTTCTATTTTCGGTGCCCGCACTGCGCTTGATCTACGCCTCTTCGTTCCTCCACTTCTTGCCGCCCAACCTCGGCGCCGTCATGCGTGGGCGAATGGAGCGCTGTTTTGCCTCGCTCTCCAACCGCACAAACCCTTACGCGCGCACGCTGCTTTTGGGAGAAATGTCGGCCGAGCGGTTCCCTCCCAAGGTAAAGGACATTCGTCTCGTGCACGCCGACGCGGCCACGTTCCTTGAGGGCGAGCCTGCCGGAAGCTTCGACGGATTCGCGCTTTCGAACATTCTCGACGGGGCCAGTGTGGGCTACGAACAACGACTCTTCGCTGCGATCAAACGCGCCGCTGCGCCCGGAGCGATGGTAGTGACGCGCAGCTTTCGCGAACCAGCGCTAATGCTACCGACAAATCACGCAGCCGAGGATCGGGCGATGCTCTGGGGCATCGTTGACGTTCGCCCCGCGATCGAACTCTGAGAACCCTGGGGGCAATGCAAGACAGCGCGAAGGCTTCGATTCAGACAACAGGACGAAAGCATTACTTCTTGGCGGCGCGTTTGCCGAGAAGCTTGGCAATATCGAAATCCACGAAGTCGGCGTGATGGAAAATAATCGACTCGATTGAGCGTTCAACCTTGTCTCCCTCGTGACTATGCGTCGCGATCATGTGCATGACCTCGGCCGGAATACCGTGTTTGTAAGCGAGCGCAACGCCGCTGAACGGATGCCGAAGTTGCTGTCCAAATTTTCCCTGAACGACTTTGCCACTTGGGTCTTTGTCGTATTCCAACGGTTTACCGACATCGGCCAGGAGCGCGCCGGCGATGAGATAATCGCGTTGGATCGGAATGCTGCAGCGGAACGATCTCTTCAGCACTTCGGCAATGGCGATGCATTGACGCGCGCAGGAATTGAGATGCTCGACGAACTTCATGTCGATGTCGCCGGCCAGGAGCGTGAATTTGACCGCGCGTAATTCAGCGAAAGTCCAGCCTTTCCCGCCGCAACCAGTCGTGATCGCTTCGCTCCAGACCGCGGCCACTTTTTCACGGAGCGACTTCTGCTTGATCTTCAGCAAGCTCGGAAAAAGTTTCGCGATTTCGTTGACGCTGTAATTGGTTTTTTGCGTTGTTGTCATTTAGCTATTTCGATTTCACCCGATATTTTGCAGGCTTGGCCGAATTTCTTTGGATTATTTTTCTGGCTTCGAGATCGAGTTTCACGGTCTCTCCGTACCAACTGACATTCCCCGGAAATCTACCCGCCAGGCCTTTATTGATCCGATCAAACAATTCGTCGTGAGTGAGCTCTTTCTTTTTCAAAGCGGACAAAATCGCTTTCTTGAGCGTCTCGTATTTCTGCCGGTCGATGTTCTTCCCGCTTTTGCCTAACGGATGTTTGGTAAGGATTTTCTCTTCCGTCATTTCGTTAGGCTATTGTCCGAGTCGTCGGATCGAATTCTAATTTATGCTGTGTCCTACTTTGGTTTCTTGACCAGGACAATCGAAAAGAAATCGAAATCAAGATCTTGTCATTGACGCATAGGGACGAAGAACTCATAACGTCGGTTACTTCTAGTTAGGAAGCATATGAGCGAGAAAAGCGGCGGCGGTTTCCACTTCGGCAATGTCGGCGGCAGCGTCAGCCAGAGCGCCGGCGGCGACATCGTCGGGCGCGACAAGATTACAACGACGATTCAAGGTTTCGCGAGCGAAGAGAAAAAACAGCAATTCCATACAGAGATCGAAGAGTTACGTGAAGGGTTGCGCTCGATGAAGACGGAAATCGAACAAAGCGCGGCACTCGATCGGGACAAGAAGGACGAGATTGTCTCCGAGATTCTCGAGCAGGTCAAAGCGCTCAAGGAAGTAAAAGAAAACACGGAACAGGTTACGCCCGGTAAGCCGCCACCGTCCAAGGTGGCCGATCAGGTCGAAGCAGCACTGGACCGAACTTCAGGCATCATGGACAAACTGAAAGATGTAGCGACCAAGACCGGCGATGTGGCCGAAACCGTCGGCAAGTTCGCGAAGGTGGGCGATATTGCCGAGGCCGTTGGCAAGTTTGCGGCGAAATACGGTCCGCTCATCCTGAGCGCGCGCAGTCTATTTGGAATTCCCTGAATCAAGTCGGCTTCCCCTCGATGCCATCTGTTCGTCCATCGCCAGCGCCACCCGATTCGAGTGGGATTCGCGTTGGCGATGTTGGCGGGAGCGTTAGCTTCAGCGCGCTCGGCGACATTGTTGGTGGCAACAAGGTCACAAACATCACGACCACGATTCAGATCTCGGTCGAGGCGGTAACGCAGCAGCCGCTCAACCTCGCTTCGCCTTATCGCGGGTTGGATCGATTTGAAGACCGCGACAAAAGAGCTCTTCTTCGGCCGTGATCAGTTGATCAAGAGCCTGCTCACGCAATTGAGCGCGAACAATCTGCTGCTGGTGCTCGGTGCCTCGGGCAGCGGCAAATCATCCGCCGTGCGTGCGGGATTGCTGCCGCAACTGTCGCGGTTAATAGGCGCGCGGTTCCGCTATTTCGTTTTCGTGCCGGATGTGAATCCGTTCGAAGCGCTCCGAAGTGCGTTGCACGGCGGTGGGTTCAATCAGACCCAAACACGGGAGCTTCTCCACGCCAAACCGGACACCGCCGGGCGGCTCATTCATTACCTGCAACGGAGTGGTGATCAGTGGCTGCTTTTTGTCGATCAATTTGAAGAAATTTTCACGCTCTCGGAAGAGCGTCTCCGGGAAAGTTTCATCGTGGCACTGCTCGACATCGCCCGGAACACGGCCAGTTCCACCAAACTCGTCCTCGCGATGCGCGCAGATTTTCTCGACCGCTTCAGCCCATTCCCCGAGTTCGCCAAACTGATCGAGAAAAATATCAGTCTCGTCGCCGATATGCACGCCGATGAGCTGCGGCTCGCCATCGAACAACCCGCGGCGAAACACGGCGTGATTTTCGAGCAAGGCTTGGTCGAGGAGATCATCAAGGATGTGCAAGGCCAGGCCGGCTCGCTTCCGTTGTTGCAATACACACTTGACCTCCTGTGGGCAGAAGAAGAGCGCACTGAAGGCCTTAACGACCGACACCTAAATGCTAACACGTATCGGGAAATTGGCGGCGTGCGCGGCGCTTTACAAAAACGCGCTGAAGAAATTTACGCCTCCTTTAGCGACACTGCGGATACAAATGGCAGCGCGAAGGAGATCGTGCGGCGCATTTTTCTGCGGCTGGTGGACATTGCTGGCACAGGCTCAGATGATACAGCTTCGCGTCCGGTCCGCCGACGAACTCCAATCGCGACTTTCAGCACAGAACAGGAACCGGAAATCCTTCAGGCGCTGATTAACCAGAAACTTCTGGTGAGCAATCGCGAGGGTGCCGATGCGACCGTTGAAGTCGCGCACGAAGCACTGTTTACCTCATGGGAACGGCTCAAGAAGTGGATCGAAGCCGGCAAGCAAGTGATCTTCGTGAGGAATCGTTTAGCTGACGATGCTGGCCGTTGGACTCAGCTCCGGCAGAAAAACAGCCCCGGTGCCGAGGAGGAACTGCTCATTGGCTCCCGTCTTGGCCAGGCGCTGGAAATGCGGGCGCGCGGTGATTTCTCTACCTTGCTCGGCGGGCTCTCGGAAGTTGAAACTCAATTCCTCGATGTCAGCGCTGCTCTTCGTGACTTACGCACGCGCGAAGAAAAAGAACGCCGAGAACGAGAATTGGAGCAGGCGACAGCATTGGCAGAAGAACAGACAAAACGGGCGGAAGACCAAGCAAAAGCTGCCGCACGCCAGCGCCGACTGACAGTGGCAATGGCAGTTGTGTGTCTCCTAACCGCACTGGCGGCGCTGTTCTCTTTCGCGCAGAGGCGGGCTGCGACGCGAGCCAACGAAATGGCGAGACGCGTTTCGATGCAAGCCGATTTCAGCGCGCATAAAATTGCAGAGATCCAGACTGCACTCCGCAAGCAAGCGTCGGATTTTGCAAATTCGGGGGGTGACCCTACGGCGCTCAAAACTATGACCGCGACGATGGCAGATATCGTTGGAATAGCACCAGAGGTGCAGCAGTTCGTTGCGCCTTGGAGAGGATTCAACTCTGAGGCAGCGCTGGATCGTACAGGCAGCCAGACCACGCCTGACATTCGCGCCATTCTAGAAGAGGACTTGCGGGGGGTCCTGACATCTGAGGAGCGCTCCAAGCTCTCCGGTGTTCACATAGATTTCCCCCGCGAAGATGATCTCCAGCTTTTGAACTTTTCTTCCAATTCGCGCGACAAGCGCATCGTTGCGCCGGTGTCGAGTCTGCGATTTTTGCGCGACATGGTGGCTGCATACGCGTGGCTGAGCGTCAACGGATATGATCTCGAGCCGGTTAACGACTATCTCTGCATGATTAAGTATCAACGGCCGGATCGGCTACGCGACGTTGATCATTCACCGATTCAAGCTCTCGACGTGCCGGAAAATGCACTGGATGATCCGAAGGTCGGCGCGCGGTTTCAGCAGCTTTACGGCACGATGGTGTACTTCATTCTCGGCCACGAGCTCGGCCACATTTATCATCAACATTCTGGTTACTATCAAGTTTCGCCGGAGAGGGCTCGGCGTCAGGAAGAAGAAGCTGACAAATTCGCGCTGGCGCTTTTCGTGCGAATAGGCGAAGCCCCGATCGGCGTCGCACCTTATTTCCAAATTCTCGTCCACCTCGAACCCTTCCCAGGTGACCCAGACTTCGTCTCAGCTCGCGCAAACCGCGCACATCCGCTCAGTCCGCAACGCATCGAAGCAATTGCTGCAACCCTCAGGGGCGATGCCGAGCAATTTGGTGGCGTCAAATCGACAAGAGCAGTTGCGACCGCGGCTCAGCTACTTTCGGAGGGAGAGATTCTAGCCGACGAAAGTGTTCAGGAATCATTGCGAAGGATCGGCCTTTCTACGACGGTGGAGACTCTGCGACGGCGAAAACCGGGCGAGCTGCCGAAACTTCCCGGCGAAGGCGTTGCTGAAGCCGGAGTTTTCAGCGGCACATTTATCGGCAAATGGCTCGACGCCACGGGGACCGATCTGGATGTAAAAATGGTCCTGAATCGAAAAGGCGATTCCGTTGAGGGAACCTACACTCTCTTCACGGTGCTCGATGGAAAACAATACAATTACGGTTCAGGCGCAGTGACGCTAAGCGGAACTGTTCGCGAAGACACGCTGGAATACGACTGGCGATGGGGCACTGAGTACTTTGGGCGTGGACGCGTGCGTTCGGCGGAAGATGGAAAAACGATTTCCGGCACTTGGGGCTATACCAAGGCCACCGAAGGCGGCGGGACCTGGCAGCTTGGTCGCGCCCCAAAGTAGCGCAATTTTTTCGAACGTCTGACGTTTCGGTCTTTCTTTACCCGCGTTCCCGCCGCTCTTGTTTGCGCAACAGCGAACCATGACTGCTTGAATCTTCAATTCGCGCGCGGGAATCAGATTGGGATAACGGGGATCTTCTGCTTTCAACTACGGCCGGCCGTGCTCGACCACAAAACGCTTCAAAGTTGTCTCGCCATTCGATCAATGCCGCGACAATATCCCCATTGTGAACATCCTTGCTGTCCTCGAACAGCACGATGGCGCCATCCAGAATGTGCGCGCCGATCATAGAATCGCCTCGAACACGGAGCGCAAACGTGCCGCAATTTCTTGAAGATTGGCCAAAATGCACCGAGCGGGACACATCGCCTGACCCCGACAATCAGCCCCGACTCCAAAATCACGGTTCGCGAGCTTATCCAGAAGTGCATCGAGACCGGTTCAAAAGAATCGCCCGACGACGCCGAGCGTCTCGCCGCCGGAAACGCTGAGTTGCTCGCAAAGATCGCTGCCAAACGATCTAAGCATTAGCGGCGGCTCAGTCGTAGTGCTTCGCGAAACAGAGTGAGCGATCTGCAATGCCAGATCGGTGTTCATTCGTCTCGATTCGTGCGTAGTGATTGGGGCGCAGGTCCGTCATAACCGTGTTTCACCGGATCGATGCGACGCATCGGTTTTTCGCGGGTTTGCTCTTCAATAACATGCGCAACGAGGCCCGGCGTGCGAGCGATCATGAAAATGCCGTTGAATGCGGCGGGATTCATTCCCAAATCGGCAAGGATTGCGCCAATCGCGCCGTCGACATTGATCGGCAGCGCCTTCTTCGCGTCGGCGAAAGATTTCTCAACGGCCCGCGCCGCTTTCATGTGCACGCCATCTACACCCGCTTCGCGCGCCAACTCGAACAATCGCGCCGTCCGCGGATCTTTGGTGTGATAGCGATGACCAAACCCCGGCATGCGGTTGCCCGCTTCTTTCATCTCCGCAAGCACGCGCGTGGCGGCTTCATCCATAGAAACCGAATCTTTAGTGCCGCGATCGGCGATTTTTTTCAATTGGCGCGCGCAATCTTCAATCGCGCCACCATGATGACGATTGATCGACATGATTCCAGCGGCGACCGCCGCACTTAACGATGCGCCAGTCGACGCGACCGTTCGAGCAGACAACGCGCTTGGTGGCGTAGCGCCGTGATCAATCGACGAAACCAAAATTCCATCCATTAATTTTCCGATCGCGGGTGACGGCAATTCGCCGGTCAAAATCAAATACACTGCGGCACCGAATGAGGCGCGTCCCATGAGATCGGCAATGTCATATCCGCGCACCGCGACTCGATTCGGTTCGGTCCGCGTCACTGCGGTGTTCCAGACGGCGTTCTTGTCGGTTTCGCTCATGAGACTTTTTCCGTTTATGCGTTTTAGAATATCAACGACCGCGCCGGGTAATTTGCCAAAAGCATCGACGACAGTCGCGCCCGCTTCACGCAACGCTTTCACTTTTCCCGCATGCGTTCCGCGACCACCTTCAATGATGGCGCCCGCGTGACTAAAGCGCGTCCCTTCGCGCGCCGCTTTCCCACCGATGTATGCGATCACCGGCTTGGTCACTTTTCGATCGCGGATCAGTTGCGCTAATTCTTCTTCCTGCGAAGAACCGATTTCGCCAAAGATCACAATCGCTTCCGTCAAGGGGTCAGCTTCGAACATCAGCGCTGCATCGGGAATACGAATTCCAAGAACCGCGTCACCACCAATGTGCGCGATGGTCGAAATGCGCACGCCAGCCTGTCCCAAATAGTAGCCCGTGCTCGAAGCCATTCCGCCCGAGCGACTGATCACACCTACGCCAGTTGGAATGCCGGGCTTGAACCATTGCCGCGCACTTTCCGCACGACCGCCGATCATGCCGACAACGGCTTTGCCCGGACTCAAAACTCCAAGCGTGTTCGGCCCAACAAACATCGCATCATTCGCCTTCGCCGCTGCTGCGATCTCCATCGCGTCCCACACCGGTACGCGATCGGGTACGAGGACGGTGAGCTTAATTCCGGCTTCAATTGCGGAAATGGCCGCGTCTTTTACGCCGGCCGCAGGCACAAAAAGAACGGAAATGTCGATATTGCCTAACGAGTTAACCGCTTCCTGCGGCGTGTTGAAAACCGGAACTCCAAGCACGCTTTGTCCGCCTTTGCCCGGCGTCACGCCGGCGACAACATTCGTTCCGTACTCGCGCATCAGGCGCGTGCGCGCCTGACCTTCACGACCAGTGATGCCCTGCACCAGCACGCGTTTCGTCTCGTCGATCAAAATTGCCATTTAGAGCGCGCCTCCCATAGGTACTATCGATCCGCCTTTCCTGTGTCGTGAAGCACGCTTTCAATTTGTGCTCTCAATGGGCCAAGCTTGCTCTGCACGACATCCCACAAAATCTCGTCATCGACATTGTCGTAACCGTGGATGAGCCGATTGCGTAAGCCGATGATTCGATGGAAGTCGGGAATCTGTGTGGCAAGAGATGTTTCTGCGCTACCGGCTTTATTCAAAGCTTCACCGATAATCTCGAACTGTCGCTCGACGGCGGAGCGCAAAAGCCGATCGCTTTCGTAGGCCGAGAAGTCTTTGCCGGCGACGAATTCCGCAATCGCCTCGCACGCGCTTACCACGTCAAGCAACCGCTTCCTGGCTTTGTTCGTCATAGATGATTTTCCGCGCGACTTCCACCTCTCTCCGGAAATAGGGATTCCGAATGCAGCGCTCGGTCAGCAGATCGACTCGGCGCCCAAGAAGCTTCTCGACGGCTGAAGCAAAATCGTAATAACGGTCCGCGTAAGTGCCGGGAGTCTTGTCCCCGAAGCTAACGATGAAATCGAAATCGCTTCTTTCAGGATCGAAATCTCCACGGGCGGCAGACCCAAATACTTCGAGTCGCCGTACTCCGAAACGTCGGCACTCTTCAGCCAGCCTCCCTTTGCTTCTCTCGAGAACAGAACTCATAGAATCACATTAGGTGAACGAAGGGATGAAGTCACTTCCTGGCGTTGCCCAAGGCAGCGATACGTCCAATCGCTTCGTCCAAGCCGGGAATATCAAGCTCAAGATAGAAGCCTTCCACGCCGGCGAGTCGACACTCGACATCGCACGCAAGCAGCTCGGAATCCTTGTTCGCAAATTCATCACTCGTTAGGGTAATCGCCGGCGCACCATCGCGATCCACGATCAATCCGCCAGAATGCGTCTCGACGGCGCGGCGAATTTCCTGCCACTTCCCAGTGTCGATCGAGACGCGACCGCCTTTCACTGGAAACTTGGTCGCCGATTTGTCTTTGACGAATTTCGGAACTCGTGGTGCGCGTGGTTTCCATTTCGTTCCTTTCGCGCCTGCGACCAATTCCGCGAAACGCTCGGCGATCATCGCTGGAGAGTCGGTCTTGCGGTAGCCCTCAATCGGCGCACGCAGCAGTTTTGACATGCGTCGCAATATATCGACGGCGCGATCTTCGGTGTTCCCGCCCAAACGAATGACCGCGGGAATATCGAGATCGAGTTCCCAGAATGCTTTGGCCAGGCCATACGCGGACCAATATTGTTCCTGGCTCGCGACGCCGGAGCCGGAACCGAAATATCCAACGAGATCCGGTTGCGCCAGAATGATGCGGCTGGCGCGATAAACTTTCGACGCAGATGGATTGCCGCTCGTGTCGGTAAAATTCGCGATCGTGAATCCGGCGGTTACAATCGCGTCCATCGACATCATCGAGCCGCCACCGCCCGCACCGTGGAAGCCAACCAGACCTTTGGAATCTTTCGGTGCAGCGGTGGCCAACTGCGCAAAATAAAATGTGCCGCGATGATCGTTTTGCTCGACCGCGTATGCGACGCGTTCCAATTCGGTCGGTGGATGATCGAACTCGCGCGCGATTTCGATTTTCAAATCGGGATGTCGCGCGACAGCGTAATCGTCAATCGTTAGGCGACAATCGGCGGCGACGAAGTCGCCGTCTTTCGTCAGCACGAGCGGATTGATCTCAAGCGATCGCGCTTCCACGCTGCGCGCGGCAACAAACAATTTCCTAATCGATTCCGCCAGTTGGGCCGAGTGCTCCTTGGAAAGTCCGCAGGAATAAGCGGCTTCACTAACAGCCGAGTCGACGGGACCGTTTTTTACATCGCACGCGATGCGTTTCGTTGAAGCAGCACGTTCTTCGATTCCGCTGCCGCCACCGGTAGCGAAAATAATCACTGGCGCGCGAGCTGCGTCGTCGATCGCGAACGAAAGAAAAAACTCCCGCTCAATTGCGATTTTCTCTTCCACCAACACAGCCTCGACCGGAAATTGCCCGACTTTCATGGACAACATGCGCTCCGCGTGACCGCGAACTTCCTCCGGTTTTTTGGCAAACGATACGCCTCCGATTCCAGCGCGTCCCGTCGTCCACGCCTGGATCTTAATCACGACTTCCCCGCCTAATTCCTTTGCTGCCGCGGCAGCTTCATCAGCAGTCGAGGCAGCACGACCGCGCGGAATTTTGAATCCGTTCGCGGCGAGAATCGCTTTACCCTGATACTCGTGAAGTCGTGCCATGGTCCGTGTGTTCGCGCGATTCTAGCAAGATTTCCGGGTAGCGCACGCGTCTCGCGTGTTGGTTTCGGCGTCCCGCCGAAACGACCTTTTCCCTTCGAACACACAGGAAAAGTCCGCGATTGCGAGACGCAATCGCCAACACGCGAGACGCGTGCGCTACCCAGACGCATTCGCTCGCCGTCGATCGTATTGATCACAATCAGTGGACAGAATAGTGTCGATCTTCGATATGACCGCGACCTCGCTAGATTACTACGACATCGAAGAACTTCTGACTGACGAAGAACGGACTGCCCGCGATCGCGCACGGCGTTTTGTTCAAGAGGAGGTCATTCCCGAAGTCGTCGCCTGTCATCGCGCAGGAAAATTTCCGGAACATCTTACAGTGCGCATGGGCGCGTTGGGTTTTTTTGCGCCCCACCTTAAAGAATACGGTAGCGCGGGACTCAGCTACACAGCCTATGGCCTCATCATGCAGGAACTCGAACGAGCCGATTCCGGTTTGCGTTCGCAGGCGTCAGTGCAGGGGGCGCTTGCCATTAATGCGATTCATTCTTTCGGAACGCCTGAGCAACAAAAGCGCTGGTTGCCCGGACTCCTATCGGGCGAACGTGTTGGTTGCTTCGGACTAACGGAACATGGACATGGTTCCGATCCTGGCGGGATGGAAACTCGCGCGAAACGCGATGGCGATCATTACATCTTGAACGGGAGCAAATGCTGGATCGGCAACGCGTCCATTGCCGATGTGAAAGTGATCTGGGCGAAAGACGACGATGGCCGTGTCGGCGGATTCATCGTGGAAAAAGATGCGCCTGGATTTCGGGCGCAGGATATCGAAGGGAAATTCAGTCTGCGCATGTCACGCACATCGGAGTGCTGGTTCGAGGATTGTCGAATTCCGCTGGAGAATAGATTGCCGAAAGCGTCGGGATTGCGCGCACCGCTTTCATGTCTTTCGCATGCACGCGTCGGTATCGCATGGGGAGTGATCGGTGCGGCCATCGATTGTTATGAGACCGCGCTCGCTTATGCGAAGTCGCGCGAACAGTTCGGACGACCGATTGCCGGTTTCCAACTGGTGCAGGAAAAACTTGTGTGGATGGTGCAGGAAATTACGAAAGCGCAATTACTCGCGCTGCGTCTCACGCGAATGATGGAGGCTGGCAAGGTGCGTCCGCCGCAAATTTCGCTGACGAAGCGAAACAATGTTTGGATGGCAATGGAATGTGCCCGTAGGGCACGCGACATCCTGGGTGCTGTCGGAATTACCGATCGCTACTCACCGATGCGACACCTCATGAATCTTGAGTCGGTTTACACCTATGAAGGCACGCACGACGTTCATGCGCTTGTGGTCGGCCAGGACGTCACCGGGATTAACGCCTTCGGCGGTTAACAATGTGGGAGGGACCTCAGCGTCCCGGCCGAAGCAAAATGTCGCGGCGCTAAGGCCGCTCCCACATTTGTCGCTCGGGATGACAGCGCGCAATTAACGGCTAAATTCTCAGCGAGCATCAACCATCCACTGTTATGAACGAACCCGTTTACATTCTCGGCGGCGGCCGGACCGATTTTAAGCGCAATCTGAAAAAGGAAGGCAAAACCATCCGGCACTTGATCATTGAAGCCGGCAAGAAAGCGCTCGAAGACGCGAAGATCGATCCTGCGGAGATCGAGGCTGCAGCGGTCGGGAATTTCAACGCAGGCCAGTTCACGAAGCAGTTGCATCTCGGCGCGTTCGTTCCCGAGATCGATGAGAAATTGCACGGCATTCCGACCATGCATACGGAAGCGGCTTGCGCGAGTGGCGCGCTTTCGGCCGTGCTCGGCGCGCAATGGATCGCGGGCGGATTTCATGATGCGGTGCTCGTCGTCGGCGCGGAACAGCAGAAAACGATGTCGTCGCTCGACGGGTCAGATGTTCTCGGCGCGGCGGCCGATTATCACATCGAGAAGCCGGAATACGGCGACTTCATGTTCCCGAAATTGTTCGGGAAGATCGCGCAGATTTACATGGAGAAATATGGCGCGTCCGAAGAAGCGCTCGCGTGGGTTGCTTTCAAGAATTACGCGCATGCGCGCCTGAATCCGCTCGCGCAAATGCGTGACGCGGACCTGAGTTACGATGCGGCCTCGCAAGTCTCCGACAAAAATCCGAGCGTCGCACCGCCGTTGAAAGTTTCCGATTGTTCGCAGATCACCGATGGTTCCGCCGCGCTCGTGCTTGTCTCGGGAAAATATTTGCAAAAGCACGGCATCGATAAGGCAAAGCTGCCGCGTCTGCTCGGTTACGGCCTCGCGACCGATTATCTCGCGCTTGAGAAAAAAGATGCGCCGACGTTTTCCACTGCGCGCAAAGCCGCATCGAAAGCTTTCAGCATGGCGAACCTCGGACCGCGCGACATGCACGGCGTGGAGGTGCACGATTGCTTTTCGATCACGGAAATCTGCGCTTATGAAATTCTCGGTCTCGCTGAGAACGGGAAAGGCGCGGATCTGGCCAGGAGTGGCGCGACCGCATTGCCACAGGTGCGCAACGAAAAGATGAGCGGGAAGTTTGACTTCGAAATTCCGGTCAACGCCGGTGGCGGATTAATTGGCGACGGACACCCGGTCGGTGCGACCGGCGTGCGGCAGATCTACGAAGCCTACCAGCATCTGACCGAACAAGCGGGCGCGCGACAAATCGCCGGCGCGAAGAAATTTCTCACCTTCAACATGGGCGGCAGCCTAACGACTTCCGTTGCCATGATCTGGGGGCGGGAGTAAACCGTCGTCGCGCCATAACGATTTCTGCGGCGAAGGTGGATCGGCTTCTCCGAAGACGATGTTAATAAATTGCGGCTGGGCCGCTGAATAACAACGCGTTCGGAGAACACGTTCCACCTGATTTGAACTTCTCAGGCCGGCGTCGACCCAACTGCTCTGACACCGAAGAGCGATGGCGGTTGGGATTTTTGCACCGTTCCGCCAGCGGGCGTAGCGATCTGGCGGCGTAACTCCGCGATGCGGTTCTTCACTGTTTCGCAGCGTTCGCGCTCCTGCTTTGCCTCGTCTTCGGGCAAATATTGCGCTTCGTAAGGCTTCTTTGCCGGTTTCAAAAAAATTTCGACGACGTCATTGGCGATGTAGGCACGATGAAGTGTCGCGTTACTGGGAACGTTTTCTGCCTCGGTGAGGAGACGATCGCGGATCACGATATAGGCGTGGATTTCAGCGTGTGCGTGTTTTGTCGGGCTGCGATCGGCGGATTTGGCAGCCGTTTGTAAATGCGTGTCTACTCCGGCCTTAGCCGTCGCTGACTTACGCCAACCAAAGTTCATGCATGAGATTAAGCATCTCACGTGCCGTTCGCTTTGGGCCACGGCTGGTCGAGGTCTTTTTACGTCGATGCGATACGTCGCAGGATGCCTGCTGCGGTCCCAAATGAGTGCCCCGCGCGTCCAGTCGAAAGATCGATTTGCCTAACGAGCGCGGTCTCTAATCGAACTTGGCACCACCCGTTCAGGTAGTTCCTGAAACGGGCCAGCTAATGGAGGAGGCGAAAGTTCGCCGGAAGAGCTCTGGCGAAATCGATGGCATCGCGATCCATTGTGCCATTGAGGGAGCCGCCTCCGGGAGCAAGGTCAGCCTCATTCACGGCCACCTTGGCCGGCGGCGGAGGAACTTCGGGCTGGCCTTTCGCTTTGAGCGTCTCGTTCAATTTCGGCAGCTCGTTGGTCAGCAGATTGTCGAATTCTTTCGAAACGTCATCGAGCTCGCGCCGGAGCGAATCGATGCGCGCGAGCTGATAATCGGCCGGTTTGCCTTCGTAACTTAGAATTGCGCCGTAAAGTTGGTCGGTGTGTTCGCGTATGCGTTCCTCGCCGGTAATCGCGCCGCCTTCGGTTGTGGCAACGATTTTTTTCCGCACCGCGTCCACCTTGCCGTCGAAATCAGTCACCGCCTTGTGCGTTGCTTCATCCGCCGCGAGGGCTTTCTCACTTTTCGTTAGGCCGGCACGCAAGGCCATGATGCGATCCATCAGCGCGCTCTGATCGCCAAACAAATCTTTCACCTTTTCTGCGGCGTCGTGCTGCGCTTTGCGATCGGCCTCACTGAACTTGTCGCGGCGATCGAGCGCCACAGTCAGCTTCATTTCGTAAGGCTGATTGTTCTTCGTCATCCGCACCGTGTAAGTGCCGGGCAGAACGCGCGGACCGGTGATGCCGGCGCCAGCGATCTGTGCGGCAGGCGGAACGCGCGGCGGCTTTTCGTGCATGCTCCACATGACGCGATTGAGGCCGGGTCGTTTGCTCGCGGGCACGGTGTCGATCACTTTGCCCGAGGTGTCGAGAATTTCGATCTTCAATTTGCCGAAGAGGTGACGCGACTTTTGGTAGTAGTTGATGACTGCGGCATCGGGCGGGTTGTCGCCGGTAAAGGTGGCAGCGCCTTCCGGCCAGCCGCCATTCGCCTCGATGCGCTGCTGCTGCACCGGCTTGCCCGCCACAAAACTCGCCTCCTTGCCTAACAAGTCGGGAGTGAGCGAACGCAGCGGGGTGATGTCGTCGATAATCCAGATCCCGCGCCCGTGCGTGGCGAGAACGAGATCGTTCGTACGCGCTTGAATGGCAAGATCACGCACCGCTACAGCCGGGAATCGGCTGCCCTTGAATTGCGCCCACGACTGCCCGCCGTCAATCGATACGAAGAGTCCAAATTCCGTCCCGAGGAAGAGCAAGTCTTTCTTGATCAGATCTTCCTTGATCACATGCGCATAACCGCGCACGCCTTTCGCGTCCTGCGGACTAACGAGTGGTGACCAGGTCTTGCCGTAGTCGGTCGTTTTATAAACGTAGGGAGCGAAATCACCAAAGGTGTGACGATCGAATGCGGCGTAGGCGGTCCCGGCATCGAACCGGCTCGCCTGAACCCAGCGTACCCAGGAGTTTTTCGGTAAATTGGGAACGTTCCCGACGACATTGTTCCAAGTCTTTGCGCCGTCGCGGGTCAGCTGGAGATTGCCATCATCGGTTCCGGCCCAGATAAGATTTTTGTCTTTGGGCGATTCGCTGATCGAGAAAATCGTGGTGTGCATTTCCGCCTCGGAATTATCCACGGTCACGCCGCCGGATTGTTCCTGCTTTTGTTTCTCGGGATCGTTTGTCGTGAGGTCCGGCGAGATGCGCTCCCAGCTCTGGCCGTGATCGCGCGAGCGGAAAAGGAATTGCGCGCCAATGTAGATCGTCCCTTTCTCGTTAGGCGAAGCGACCAGCGGCGTGTTCCAATTAAAGCGCAGCTTCTCCTTATAATTCGGCTTCGGCTGAATGACGCGGGCGTCGAGCGTGTGGCGATTGACCCGGCCGACGCGCCCGCCCTGATATTCGGCATAGACGTAATCCGGATCGGCGGGATCGACGAAGGTGTAAAACCCGTCGCCGTTATAAAGATTCTCCCATTGCGAGTTGGCGATGCCGCCGGGGTATTCGGACTGGCCGACCCAGCAGGAATTATCCTGCAATCCGCCGTAGACTTGAAACGGATCGGCGTCATCAACGCTTACGTGATAGAACTGCGAGATCGGGAGGTTGTTCGCTTTCCACCAGCGGTTGCCGCCATCGTATGCGTACCAGACGCCGCCATCGTCGCCCGAAATAACAGTCTTCGGGTTGCCCGGGTCGATCCAGACTGCGTGCACGTCGCCGTGCGCGCCGTTGAAACCGCCGACCGTGGCGAAGCTCTTGCCACCGTCCTCACTCAGGATGAGCGCGCCGTCGGTTTTGAAAACGCGATCGGGATTTTTTGGATCGACGGTCAGGTTCGCAAAGTAGAACGGACGCCAGACCATCCACTGGCTTTTGTCGCGCTCCTGCCAGGTCTGGCCGCCGTCGTCGGAAACGAAGAGCGCACTGTCGGTTGATTCGACAAAGCAATACACGCGCTTCGGATTCGAGGGCGCGATGGCCACGGCGAGCCGGCCGTACGGCTTTTTCGGAAATCCTTTATTTGCTTCCGGCGTGATCTCTTTCCAGGTCGCGCCGCCGTCCGCCGTGCGGAAAAGTCCGCTGCCGGACGAGTCGTTAGGCGTTTCTCCGCCGGAACGGTAGGTCCAGCCTTTTCGCCGGAAATCCCAAAGACCGGCAAAGAGAATATTCGGGTTCGTCGAGTCCATCGCGATGGTCGAAGCGCCGGTGGAAAGGTTCGGACCCTTGAGAATCAGATTCCACGTTTTGCCGCCGTCGTTTGTTTTGTAGAGCCCGCGATCGGGCGAATCGCTCCAGAGCGCGCCCGGCACAGCCGCGAAAACCGTGTCATTGCTTTTCGGACTAACGATAATCTGCCCGATCCGCTCGGAATTCGGCAGTCCGGATTTGTTCCAGGTTTCGCCGCCATCGGTCGACTTGTAGATACCGTCGCCGATGGAAACGCTGTTGCGCGTCCAGCATTCGCCAGTGCCAACCCAGATGTTCTTGGAATTTTTCGGATCGATCGCAATTGCGCCGATCGATTGCACCGGCTGTTCATCAAAGATCGGTCGATAGGTTGTGCCGCTGTCCTCCGATTTCCAGACGCCGCCGCTCGCCGCGCCCACGAAAATGTCGAGTTTGCCGGACGATTCGCGCGTCGCCGCGATGGAAGTGACGCGGCCGCTCATGGTGGCGGAGCCAATGTTGCGTGCGCCCAGGCCGGAAATGGTCGCGGAGTTGTAAGGCGCCTGATCGCCGAGCGCGGCGCTGATCAGGGCGAGGGGAGCGAGAAAAAGGAAATTAAGAAATCGCATGGCAGTAAGCAGGTGGATTATTTCGCAGCCTTGGCCGGGAACTCGAAGACTGCGTCGTCGATCGGGATGTTGGCTTCAGCTTTTTTAATGAGGATCTTCTGTTTGTCGGTTGAACCTTTGCTCCCGGCCTCGACCGAGAACGGGAAGTAGACGCCGTTAACTTTTTCGTAATCGCCCAGGTCGGTTTCCACTTGGACCTGCGCGCCCTGCTCCATCCGCTGATCGAGAACACGAATCTCGAGAAAATAGTCAGGGTCGAGATAGACAAAACTAGTGTCGCCATTTTTGCGCACGACCTTCAACTTATGCGCTGCGGTCCCTTCGACGTCCTCCGTCCCGAGATAGGTCACGGTTTTGCCCTGCTCCTTCCAGTTTTCCAGCGGTCCGCCGATCTCCGCTTCTTCGACTAGCGACTTCGCTTCATCGGTCGACATCTTTTCGGGATCCTTGCGGCCGTAGATCGGAAAAATCTTCCAGCCGCTGCTGCCATCGTACGCTTGCACGAGCGTCATTCCCTGTAGCACCGCATCGGTGCGCACCTTTCCCGGACGTTTTTTGATTTCGGTATAGGTCAGCTCGATCTGTCCTTGATTCGCCACGAGCCGTCCTTCAAAACGGATCGTCTGGATCGCTTTGAGCGCGGCTGCGCCGCCTTTGGCCTCGATGTTTTTAGCGACGAGATCGTCAACCGTCGGAGACGGCGAGGGGCTTTGCCCGTTCGCGGTTAAAACAAAAAGCAAACTGGCGGCGAAGAGTAATACAAAACGTAGATTCATGTGGGTTGAGCGACGCGAACCGAAATTGGGTCGCAGTCGCAGCATATGCAAACACCATGCCACAGCAAGAAGGTCTGCCAGAACTCGTTCTTTGATCGTCAGTTACAACAGAATCGAAAAAACTGACGCCCCGCTTGTTGTTTCGTAAACGGGATTTTGCGGTCCGACTTTGGGACGAAATTGCGGGCAAACCATTGATGTTCGTTGGATCAAGCGACGATCTGATTGAGCCGATTGATCAGAGCGTACTGCTCGCCAGCGAGCAGCTTCGAGTATCCGACGATGTCCGTGCAAAGCACATGCACGATCTCCAGCTCAATTTTCTTTTCGCCCTCGGACGACATCGCCCCTTCAGGGTCGCAACCGAGGCGGGTTCCGTCGAGATCAATTCAAGAGACTGATCGTGCTCAGCAGTCTTTACGCGGACAGGCTATTTCACGCGGCTGCGACAAAAGGCGAGGCTTTATGAGCGCCCACCGTTCTCCTTTGCAAGCCGCGCCTCGACGCCAATGATGAAACTCATGGCGTCAGCCCCATCCGTTGCAGCAACGCCCCGAAGCGAGCATCGGAGCGCAGACTATCGAAGGCGGGATCGACCTTGATTTCGCTCAACCATTGCGCGTGTTCTTCGAATGCTTTCTCCAGGCACAGGAATGCCTCTTCCTTTTCACCTAACTCGATGTGGACCAGCGCTTGCACCACCGGTTGGACGTACTGCTTCTGCCTCAGCGTCTCCACTTCGGTCAAGACTTGCAGCGCCTCCGCCGACCGGTTCAGGCGCCCGAGCGCGCAACCTATTCCTGCGAGGACATCGCCGTTCTGCTCGAGCTTGCGGGCATTTTCAAAAGCCGCGAGCGCTTCGCTGATTTGATCGTTGGCGAGACAGGCGAATCCGAGGAAGGTGTGCGCGATCCAGAATTCCGGATCGGTGCGAACGATATCCCGAAGCTCTTTGATCGCGCGATCGTACTGACGAGCGTAGCCATATCCGTGACGGGCCAGCGTTACCGCGACGATGAGTGAGAGCGGATCAAGCGAGTGCGCCTGTTCTAATTCGCGGATCGCTTCCTCGTGTCTCCCCACACAAGCGAGGAGTTCGCCGTACCATTGCCGCGCCGTGACATTGCTGGGATTGAGTTCCAGGGCACGCCGGTATGCTTGCTCCGCCCCCGCCCAATCCCAATAGTAATCCTTCCGCGCGACCGCGAGCGAGGTGTGGGCTTCACTGAGCGTCTCATCAAGACTGAGAGCTTTTTCCGCGGCGGCTTTTGCTTTCGGATAGGACTGATGAGGCGGTTCGTAACCCCAGCACCCGAGGACGGCGTAACAGTCCGCGAGGCCCGCCCAGGCGCGCGCGCTGGCTGGGTCGAGCTCGATCGCTTGCTTGAAATGCTCGATCGCGCTGTGCAGCCCTGCTTCAGTCCGTTTCGCCCAATGATAACGACCACGCAGGTAGAGGCGGTAACATTCCAACGTGGCGGGATTGTCGTCTCGTCGCAGCGGGGAAGAGGTTTCGACCTCCGCTAGAATCGTTAGGCGAAGCTGGTCTGCGATGGAGGTGGCGATCTCCTCTTGCACGGTAAAGATGTCTCTGAGCTGGCGATCGTAACTTTGCGTCCAGAGTTGGCTGCCATCCACCGCCCGCACCAGTCCCACACTGATGCGCACCCGCTCGCCTGCCTTCCGGACGCTACCTTCGAGGAGATGGGCCACGCCGACCGTCTGGCCGATAACGCGCGAGTCTTCCCTCCTGCCTTTCAGCGCAAAAGAAGAGTTACGGCCGATCACGAGCAGAGAACGAATACGGCCGAGGCGATTGATGAGTTCCTCGGTCAAGCCATCGGCAAAATATTCCTCTTCGGGATCGCCGCTCTGATTGGCGAGCGGCAGGACCACCAGCGATTTGCGGTCGATCGAGGGCGGGCGTGGCGGCCCTTCTCTGCGCGCCTGTTGCAATCTCTTCGGCACTCCGGGGTTGCCGATTTCGTCCGAGTAAAGATTGAAAACGTGCACCCGCACGCCGTGTTTCACTTCTACTTCACCGAGATCATGAAGCTGTGGCTGCCATTGGCCGTATTGTCCGAGATCTTCGGCGACGCGCTTCGACAACAGGATGTGACCAGCGTCGCCGCAATCCATCACCCGCTGCGCGAGATTGATCCCGACGCCGGCCGCATTTGTCCGATCATTCAGATCGGTCACCGCGCTCACCGGTCCGCTGTGAATCCCCATCCGCACCGGCAACTCAGGATGCGCCTTCAATTCGGTCGCGATTTCCAGCGCGCATTCCACCGGTTGCGCCGGACTCTTGTAAAAGACCAGCGCCATCCCATCTCCCGTCGGGAGTTTGATCAAGCGACCGGTTGCTTCCGCGTTTTGGAACGTTTCCGACTCCCGCACGATTTGATTCAACCGAGCAATCAAGGCGTGCTGTTCGTCGGTCAGCAGCTTGGAATAGCCGACGATGTCCGTGCAAAGAACATGGACGATCTCTACCTCGAATTTTTTTTCCGTCTCCGACGACATCTCGCATCAACGTCGCAACCGAGGCAGAATCAGTCGAGGTCAAATGTCGAGCGCCACGGAGCGCGGTAAAACACACGGCCATGCTGGAAGGGCGTATGTTAGAGAAGAAAAGCGTCTATGGCCTCGCGGCAGCCCTTTGCCGAAAATGTCTGGACCGTGCCACCGTTCGCGCCGCAGGCATTCGTCGCTTGATCCAACGAACATCAACGGTTTGCCACATCGGCGCCAATTTCAAACGAACGCAAGCGCGCGGCGTGGTCGAAAATCTGTGCGGTCAAAATGATTTCGTCAGCATTAGTCTCCGCGATGATCTCTTCGAGTTTTTTCCGGATCGTATCGGGCGAACCGACGGCGGCGTAACGAGTGCGATGCGCGATCGCATCGCGTTCTTCCGCGCTCCAAAGATCGTCCATCTTCTCGTTAGGCGGCGGTAATTTGCCCGGGTTGCCGCGAATAAGGTTCAGCGTTTGTAACTGCGCCGAAGTGAAAATACGCCGCGCTTCTTCATCGCTCTCGGCTGCATAGAGCCCAGCGCCGACAATCACGTACGGTTTTTCCCAATCTGGAGAGGGCTTGAATTCGCGCCGATAAATTTCGAGCGCCGTATGCAAATAATCCGGCGCGAAGTGCGAAGCGAAACCGAACGGCAAACCGAGTTCTGCCGCGAGTCGCGCGCTGAAATCGCTCGAGCCCAGAAGAAAAATCGGAACATGCAGTCCTGCACCCGGAATTGCTGTCACGCGCTGGCCAGGTTTGGGCGCGCGAAAGTACGACATCAATTCCAGCAAATCCTCCGGAAAACTGTCCGCGCTTTCAAAATAACGTCGCAGCGCGCGGGCCGTTGCCTGATCGGTTCCTGGCGCGCGGCCGAGCGCGAGATCGATGCGGCCGGGGTAGAGTGATTCGAGCGTGCCGAATTGTTCCGCGACAACGAGCGGCGCGTGGTTCGGCAACATGATTCCGCCCGCGCCGACACGAATCGTTTTCGTTCCGCCTGCCACGTATCCAATTACCACGCTTGTCGCCGCGCTCGCGATGCTCGGCAAATTGTGATGCTCGGCGAGCCAATAGCGATGATAGCCCCACTTTTCTGCATGTTGTGCGAGGTCGAGCGTATTGCGAAATGCAACTGATGCGTCGCTTCCTTCAAGAATCGGCGAAAGATCGAGCAGCGAATACGAGGTCATTGCATTTGTAACTGCGTCGCCGGAATTACAGGTGTCAACTCGCCTCGACGGAGCGACGCGGTTGCCCTGTAGCCACGGCGCTGTGCCGCCGTGGAATCGTTATCCCATGTAATATCCGCCGTTCACATTCAGAACGTGACCGGTGATGTAGCTCGCCATCGGGGAAGCGAGAAAAAGCGCAGCGTTCACGATTTCACTCGACGTCACCGAGTCGACCAAGCGGAATTTGCTTTTTGAAATTTTCGGTCACTTCATCGGGCATGCCTTTGCTCATGCCGACATCGATGAAGCCGGGAGCGATGGCGTTTACGGTAATGTTTTGCCGCGCAAATTCACGCGCGGAAACTTTCGTTAGGGCGATGATCGCGGCTTTGCTCGAGGAATAATTGGCTTGGCCAAACAGACCCATCTGTCCACTGACGGATGACATGTTGATGATGCGGCCGCCGTTGCGCAGAATGGCGGCTGCTTTTTGCGTGACATTGAATGTGCCGGCGAGATTTACGCGAATGATGCTTTCGAATTCTTCCAGCGTGAGCTTCTTGATCGTGCGATCGCGAATGATCCCGGAATTGTTCACGAGAATATCGAGTCCGCCGAAGCGATCGGAGATTTGTTTCATCATCGACTCGACCTGTTGCGGATCAGTCACATCGCAGTCGATCATGAGCGGGTCTTTCAGTTCTTTCGCGACTGTTTCGGCGTCGGCTTTGTTCTGGCCGGCAGAATCTGAAATGTAGTTAACAACACAATTCGCGTCGCGGTTTCCGAATGCTTTGATCATTTCCGCGCCAATGCCGCGTGAGCTGCCGGTGACGAGCACAACTTTGCCGGAAAAATCGAGAAGATCGTTCATAATCGAAGAGAAGATGAATCAGGAAAACAGGAAACCAAGAAGGAAGAGTCGAAGATTTTTTGCTTTTTTCTGTAGCGGCGCTCTATGAGCGTCGCATAACTTGTTCGGAAATCGTGCGACGGTCATAGACCGCCGCTACAAAATTGAAAATGGCTTCACCAGTCCGCATTCTCACCGCCGTTCCGATCTGCGATGGGCACGACAGCGCCATCAATACGATCAATCTCGAATTCATTCGGCATGGGATCGAAGTCGTCTATCTCGGCTTTCATCGTTATGTGAGTGATATCGTGCGCGCGGCGATTCAGGAGGATGTCGCGGCCATCGGAATTTCCAGTTACAACGGCGGACACGTCGATTTTTTTGCGGAAGTCGTTAGGCAATTGCAACGTCAGGGAGCGAGCGATATCGCCGTTTTCGGCGGAGGCGGCGGCACGATTACGCATGATGATGCGCAATTGATGAAGCGCAAAGGAGTCGATCAGATTTTTTTTGCCGGCACTTCGTTAACCGAGATGGCGGATTATGTGCGAACGCATTATGGATCGGCGCGAAAAAAGAGGGGCGGCAAAAACAGCAAGCCGGATCTGGTGCTCGCGCGTGAGTTAACGGCGATTGAAGACTCGTTTGCTAGCGGAAAACGTTCAACGTCCAACGCTCAACGTTCAACGTTCAATGCGAAGAAGAGCAAACACCGAACACCGAACACCGAACATCGAACATCGAAGGTAGTCGGGTTCACCGGGCCGGGTGGCGCGGGGAAGACGACGCTAATTGATGAGCTGGTGCTGCGTTTTCTGCAACGGGAACCGAAGGCGCGCATCGCGATTTTATCGCACGATCCGAGCGTGATTGGTGAAGGCGCGCTTCTCGGCGATCGCGCCACCATGATCAATTCGCAGGATGACGGCGTGTTCATGCGCAGCATGGCGACGCGCGGGCAGGCTGGGGGATTGTCGCCCGCGACTGAGAGCTGTCTTGCGCGCCTAACGAATGGAAATTTCGATTACGTCATTATTGAAACAGTGGGAACGGGGCAGGAAGCGCTGCCGTTCCGCAGCACGCTGATCGATCAAACGGTGCTCGTAATGAATCCGGATTACGGCGCGCGTTTGCAGTTGCAGAAGATCGTGATGCTCGATGTGGCCGACATCGTCGTCGTGAACAAGACCGATCTCGATCGAGCGAAGGCGGCCCTTTCAGAGATCGAACACCGCCTCACGCAGAACAAGCGCCGGCAACAAATCGTTGCGACGGTGGCGAAACGACACCGCGACGCGGGCGTTGATGAACTTTACGAAATGATTACGCGAAGAAATCAGGAAGACGCGGAGGAATCGGAAACGCGCAGACGTTCGGGTAAGCGCTCGAATGCGATGAAGGCGTCAAAGCGCTAGTTTGTCATGTCGAGCGAAGTCGAGACATCTCTTACTGTCAGGTCGGGTGTAAATAGTGAGAGATTCCTCGACTTCGCTCGGAATGACAGGAAAGGCGGCCGATAATTTCATAACTGGAGGTCTAGTCACATGAGCAAGCTGGGAGCAATCGTTGAATCGGTGGAGAAGCACAAAAAATTCGTGCTCGAGCAAGTGAAGCGCGCGCGCGCGGATGAAGAATTCGGCCGCGAGATAACGGAGCGTTGGAACAAGATCAAAGCGGAGATTCCAGTTTCGCGCGCGCCGACTGGTTTGCCTTTGCCGCGTCTTGCTTTGCCCGAGATCGACGAGCCCGGCGAGATCGCGCGTTATCTTTTCGGCGACGGTTTGCCGGGTGAATTCCCCTATTTAAATGGCGCGTATCGCGAAATGTATCTCGAGCCGTTAGTGGAGATCGAGACGGGCAGTTACAGCAACGCAAAGTCGCGTAATGGCGCGAATGGTCAGGCCAGACCTAACGGTCGTGTAGTGGCGAGCGTGTCGTCCGCAAAATCTTCCGAAAAGCGGCCGACACGGCCGCCTCTACAGGAAGAACCAACGCGACTCTTTTCAGGTTTGATGCTCGCGGAAGATACGAACAAGCGTTTCCATTTTCTCAGTGCGCATCAGCGTTCCAAACGCCTGAGCACCGCGTTTGATGGGCCGACACTTTACGGCATCGATTCGGATGCCGATGGCGTATTCGGAAAAATCGGTGAAGGCGGTGTCGCAGTCGACACGGTCGAAGACATGGTGCGGCTGTATGATGGATTCGAAGTCGGTGCGCCGAACTTTTCCGCGTCGATGACGATCAGCGGCCCAGCGCCGATCATCATGGCGATGTATATCGCGGCGGCGAAACGTCGCTTCGGTGCGAAAGTGGTGCCGAATCTTCGCGGCACAATCCAGGCGGACATTTTCAAGGAAGTTCAGGCGCAGAACGAAACAATCTTCCCGACAGAAGCGTCGCTGCGTTTTCTCTGCGACATGATCGAATGGACGACGACGCACATGCCGCGTTGGTATCCGGTTTCGATCAGCGGTTATCACATCGGCGAAGCTGGCTCGACGCCGGTGCAACAGGCGGCTTACACACTTTCGAATGGTTTCGCTTACGCGGAAATGCTCGCGGCTCGCGGTGTGCCGGTGGATCAATTCGCGCCGCGGCTTTCTTTCTTCCTCGATTGCGGTCTCGATGTTGAATACATCGCGCTCTCGCGCGTTTCGCGAAAGATTTGGGCGATCGGCATGCGCGATGTTTTTGGCGCGAGTCCGCGTGGACAAATGTTCAAGCTGCATACGCAGACAAGCGGCCGCTCGCTTATCGCGGCGGAGTTTAAAAATAACCTAACGAGAACAGCGGCCGAGCTGATGCTCGCCTACATGAACGGCACGAACTCCTGCCATTCGAACAGCGCGGATGAACCGTTCACCACACCGAGCGAAGAATGGATTCGTTTGGCTGCACACGGTCAGGCAATCCTGCTCGAGGAGTCCGGTATCTTTAAGCATACCATGAACATGCTGAGCGGTTCGCCGGGGATGAAAGCGGTCGAGCGCTCTGTCGAGAAAGCGATCCTCGATGAATTCCGCGAGATCGAGTCGTTAGGCGGAGTTATGGGTGCGGTGGAGAATCGTTATCAGCGCAGCCAGATTCAAAATGCGGCGCATCGTTACGAACAACAGATCTACGACGGCACGCGCCCGATCGTCGGTCTCACCCGTTATCGCGATGTGGACGAAGAGCCGCCAGAAATCGAACTGGCGCGCACGCCGCGCGCGAGGCAGCAACTGCAGATCAATCGTCTGAAGCAGTTCAAGAAGAAGCACGCGAACAAAGCGCAGAAGGCGCTCGAAAAACTCGCCGCGGTCGTGGAAAGCGGCGAGAACACTTTCCCGGCGCTGCTCGAAGCAGTCGAAGTCTGTTCGTTAGGCCAAATCACCGGCTGTTTGCAGGAAATCGTCGGACGCTTCCGGCCGATGGTGTAGGGAAATCAAATGTGGGAGGGGCCTTAGTGCCCCGACCTTCCATGAGAGAGTCCCCTCACTCTTCGAACCTGCGCTTGCATCGCTGGTCCGATATCTCCGCCACCTTCTTCGTCACCAAGTCACTCTATCCGAAAAAGCCGGCACTGAATGAAGCCGCCGGTCAGATTGTTGTATCAGCTCTTGTTTTTGCCGTTCGACATCAGCGCATTCATCTACGTGCGTTCGTCGTAATGCCGAGCCATTGGCATGCACTCTTTGCCCTGATCGAGCCTTGGACTCTGCCAAAATTCATGCACGACACCATGAGTTTTGTCGGTGCGAAAACAATCAACACACTCAGATTACACGAGACCACCTGGCAGGATGGTTACTATGAGACACACATTAAGACGGCGAAGCAGTTTGAGTATGTCGCTTACCATATTGAGCAGAATCCGGTAAAGAAGGGCCTCGTGGAAAGACCGAAGGATTGGGACGCGAGGAGTGCGAAGAGGAAGGACTTGATCACTGATCCTTGGCCATTTTTGCTGGATGAGGAATAGAGTCGGGGCGCTGAGGCCCCTCCCACATTATTTTTCGCGCGCTGGTTTCAGCCGAATGCTATCGCGGTAAACACGACGCACTTCGGATTCACGATCCTTGTTGCCGTCAGCGAAATGGCTACATCATCTGCCGTGCGCGTGATTGTCCCGGTGCCAGTTTTGTGTTCGTTGTCTTGGAATGTGAATTTTTAAACAGGTCTGCCGCGAATGCGACAGCGACAAACTGAGAACTGCTCCGATTGAGAGAAGTGGGGTTTTCATCGATGCAGTATGCGACTCTCTGAGACATAGCCCCCGTCGTCCCGGGTTGCGCTCGGCCGTTCTCGACGGATGCTATCCGCCCGAATGTCGGGTTCCACCGATCGTACCTCCTTTGTTTTTTCCGATCCATCCGGTCGTCGATGGCCACGGTTGCGCCGCGTTCTCTTGTTCGCGCTCGCACTGGCTTTTGCCGCGGTGATCCTGTTTGCGCGGACGCTTTTCGTGACACCGCAATTGCAATTGCCGTTATCGCTGCGGCAGTTGAAAGGGCAACTGAAGTCGCTGCAAAAAGCGAATCCCGCCGGGGCGCCGAAGCCTGCGCCGCCAGAGGTTCCCCTCTGGAAAAAATTTCTCGACGCGCGCAAGGCGAACAAGAAACCGACGGCGGCGCCTGCTCCGGTTATACCTCGGAGGATCGCGCGTGAGGTGCATCTCGCGTTCTATCGCAACGGCGACCCTTACAGTTACGCGTCGCTCGAACAGCATGCCGCGCAAATCACGCATCTTTGTCCGGAATGGATGTCGGTCGTGAATGGCATGGGCGATCTTCAGATCGATGCCGATAATCGTTTGCCGAAATTCGCCGCCGCGCGCGGGATCGCGCTCATGCCGTTGCTGACGAATCTTGTCGGCGACACGTGGCAGCCGGAAGCGATCGAGAATCTCGCGAACGCGAACGGGCCGCGCCAGGAGCGCTTTTTTCAGAGTGTGCTCGCCGCATTGCAAAACGCGCACGCTGCCGGCGTGGTGATCGATTGGCAGGACCTCGATCCGGCTTATCTCGATAAAATCGGGGACCTGATCAGCCATTTTGCCGACGCACTCCACCACGATGGCCGTGAATTGTGGATTTGCCTGAATCCGGGTGAGGCCCCCGACCTGAGCGATTCGGATAAGGTGAGCGAAAAAGCGGATCGCTTCGTCGCGCTGCTTTACGATGAGACGTCCGAGGATGAAACACCGGGAGCGCTATCGTCGCGTCCGTGGTTTGATGGCTGGCTCGATACGTTTCTGAGCGATGCCGATCCGCAGCAGTGGATTATCGGCCTCGGCAGTTATGGTTACGATTGGACAAAGGGCCAGCCAAAGGCGGACCAGATCAGCTTTGCGGAAGCAATGAGCCGCGCGAGTTACGCGGACACGCCCGGATTTTCCGCCGGCGCGCCCGATTATAACCCGACGTTCTCGTATGATGACGGCGATGACGAACACACGGTTTCATTTCTCGACGCGACGACTTTTTTGAATGAGCTGCGCAGCGCGCGTCAGAAAAAAGTCGGCGGCATCGCGGTCTTTCGCCTTGGATTGGAAGACTCGGCGATCTGGGATGCGATGAAGCTTCCATCGAATGCGAAGCCGGACGCGCAGGTGCAAAAGGAGCTGGGCATTCTCAAAGGCACCGACACGATTACGGACATCGGCGACGGCGAGATCGTGACCGTTGATGAGAGCCGCTCTGACGGAATGCGAACCATAGCGCTGGATGCTGCTGGGAATTTTACCGCGACCTACGAGCAGTTTCCCGAATTCCCCACGCTCTATCACCAGGGTGCGGGCAAACCGACGCAGGTCTCGCTCACTTTCGACGACGGCCCCGACCCCACATGGACGCCGCGAATTCTCGACATCCTGAAAGCGGCGAACGTGAAGGCTGCATTTTTCATCGTGGGTGTAAATGCGGAGCGCTATCCCAATCTCGTTAGGCGAATTGTCGCCGAAGGTCACGAGATCGGGAATCACACTTATTATCATCCCGATCTCGGCGCCTGCTGGCCGGAGCACATCCGATTGGAATTGAACGCGACGCAGCTTCTTATCGAAACGATCACCGGCCGTTCGACCACGCTCTTCCGGCCACCCTACGCCGCGGACACGAGCCCGAGCAGCTTGAGCGAGCTTATCCCGTTGAAGATCGCGCAGGATTTGAATTATCTCGTCGTGCTCGAGAATATCGATCCGCAGGATTGGGCGCGGCCGGGTACGGACGTGATCGTTAGTCGCGTGAAACAGCAGCGGCGCGAAGGCAACATCATTCTGCTGCATGACGGCGGCGGCGATCGTTCGGAAACGGTCGCGGCGCTCCCGCGCATTCTCGATTATCTGCAAACGCGCGGCGACACCGTCGTGCCATTGAGCCAGTTAATTGGAACAACGCGCGACGCGGTGATGCCGCTCCCACAGGCGGGCGCGCATGCGATGGTGCGGCTCGTGAGCGGTACCGGCTTTCGATTGCTGCGAAACATCGAAGAATTGCTCTGGGCATTCATGATTGTGGCGACGGCACTGACGGTGGTGCGGACGTTGCTGGTCGTCTGGCTGGCGACGCGCTTTCGGCGGCGGACGAATGATTTTGACGAACCAGTCAGCGTGCTCATCGCTGCTTATAATGAAGGGAAAGTGATCGCGGCGACGCTGCGCTCGTTGCTTGCGAGCGAATATCCCGCGCCGCTCGAAGTGATCGTGATCGACGATGGTTCGAACGACAACACTGCGGCGGAAGTGGAAGCCGTCGCACGGACCGATGATCGTGTGCGTTTGCTCCGGCAAAAGAATTTTGGGAAAGCTGCCGCGCTCAGCCGCGGTCTCACGGCTGCGCAGCACGGCATCGTTGCATTTCTTGATGCGGATACGCATGTGCAACCGGATACGCTGAAGTTTCTCACGCGACCTTTCGCGGATGCGCGCGTCGGCGCGGTCTCGGGGCACGCGAAGGTGGGAAATCTGCGAACCTTTCTCGCGCGCTGTCAGTCGCTCGAATACACCTGCGGATTCAATCTCGATCGACGCGCTTACACGCGTTGGAATTGCGTCACCGTTGTTCCCGGCGCGATTGGCGCCGCGCGCAAGACGGCGGTCGCGGAAGCCGGCTGGCTCAGTCTCGACACTCTTGCCGAAGATACCGACCTCACACTTTCGCTGCATCGCAAAGGTTATCGCGTCGAGTACGCGCCCGATGCCATTGCCTGGACGGAAGCGCCGGAAACTGTTCGCGCGCTTGCGCGTCAACGTTTCCGCTGGGCTTACGGCACGATGCAATGCCTCTGGAAACATCGCGACCTCACCTTCAACTGGCGTTATCGCGCGCTCGGTTGGTTCAGTCTTCCGAGCGTTTGGTTTTTCCAGATCATCCTCGTCGCGATCTCGCCGCTCGTGGATCTTCTTTTGCTCGCTTCGCTGCCGTTTGGAATTTGGGCGGCGGTGCTTCCATTCGTGATCATCTTTCTGGCGATCGATCTTTTCATCGCTGTGCTCGCTTGTCTGCTGGAAGGCGAACCGGTCGTTCGCGCGTGGCGAATTCTGCCGATGCGCCTGATCTACCGGCCGCTCCTCAGCTATGTGATTTGGAAGGCAGGCCTCCGCGCTCTCAAAGGCGCATGGGTGAGCTGGGCTAAACTGGAGCGGACCGCTTCGGTCCCGGCGCGCGCTTGAATTCGTTAGGCGAAAAATCGATCGCCTGGGCGGCGATTGCGCTGGCACTTTGCGGAGGTCTCGCCAGTTGCCGGAAAGCCGAATTCGCTCCGCCTAACGAATCGAAAAGACCGGTCAAGCTCGCGGTGCCGGCCCAGGGAAAATACACCGGTGCCTATATCGATTTCGGCGATCAGGAAGACGACGTCACGCTCGATGCAATCGAAAATTTCGAGACGCTGGTCGGCAAACATCAGGCCATCATCGCCTCCTCCAGCTATTGGGGAGAGCAGACATTTCCCACGCGCAATCTCGAGATCATCTCGCGCCACGGCTCCATCCCGCTCGTTTTCTGGTCGCCATGGGACAGGCCGTATCTGCAGGACCGCGGCCCCGATCGTTTCAGTTTAACTGAAATCATCAACGGCACGTGGGACGATTACATCGATCGTTGGGCGGAATCGGCGCGCGCGTTCGGCAAGCCGATGATCGTTTCCTTTGCGAATGAAATGAACGGCGAATGGTTTCCGTGGTCGGGCTGGTTCTACGGCGCGAACAAGAAAATCGAGGGCCGGCCTAACGAGTGGCAGGGGCCGGAAACTTTCAAGAAAGCATATCGCCATGTCGTCGATCGCGTCCGTGCGCGCGGCGCGACAAACATCGAGTGGCTTTTTCACACAAACAATTACGCCGAGCCTAACGACACTTGGAATTATCCGGCTGCTTATTATCCCGGTTCGAGTTACGTCGATTGGCTCGGCTTGAGCATCTACGGGCAACAGGTGGGAGGCGACGATTGGACACCAATTGAACCATTGATCACCTGGCCCTACCAACAGATGGCGGCGGTCGATCCGACGAAACCGATCATGGTAGCGGAATGGGGCGTGGGAGAATTTCCGCGCTCGGGCGATAAGGCGAAATTCATCAGTGACGGGTTTGATCTGTTGCGCACGCAGTATCCGCGGATCAAGGCGGCGGTTTACTGGCACGAGCGCTGGCAGAATGCTGATAACACCTACAGCAATCTGCGCGTCAACTCCTCCGTCGAAGCGCTTAATGCTTATCGCACGGGCGTCGCCAATTCAGCCTGGCTTGGCTACCCGATCTGGACGACGAAGTAACCAGCCTCGTCCATGGTCAAAAATCCCATTTGCCTAACGATTGGGTGCGCGCGGTTCGCGATGGGCGAGCTTGAGGGGCTTCGCTTCTTTCAAGACATGGCGCGCGATGACGAGGCGTTGCACTTGCGAAGTGCCTTCGCCAATTTCGCAGAGTTTCGCGTCGCGCAGGTAGCGCTCGATCGGCAGATCGCGGCTGTAGCCGTAGCCGCCGTGAATTTGCATCGAGCGATCGCAAATTTTGACCGCCGATTCGGAAGCGAACAGTTTCGCCATGGCGGATTCTTTCGTCGTGTTTTGTCCCTGATCCTGCAAGTAAGCCGCGTGCATGGTCATGACTTCGGCAGCTTCGAGTTCCATCGCAGAATCGACCAGCATCCATTGCACCGCCTGGAAATCGCCAATGGCGTGACCGAATTGCTTGCGCTCATTCGCGTAAGAGTTCGCGCGTTCAAAAGCCGCTTCGGCAATTCCAACGGCGAGTGCAGCGATGCCGATACGTCCGCGATCGAGAACAGTCAGCGCCTGCTCGCGGCCGCGTCCACGTTCGCCTAACAATTCCGCCTGCGAATTTTCGAAGCGCAGCTCGGCGGTATCGCTCGCCCGCATGCCATATGTGTGAATTTTCCGCACCGGCGTGACTTGATCCTTCATCATGATGAAGGCGCTGATTTCATTTTTGCCGGTATCGGTCTTTCCCGTTGTCGCCATGACAACGAGTAATTCCGCAGTCCGTCCGCTCGTGATGAATTTCTTCAGACCATTCACGCGCCAGATGTCGCCCTCCTGATCTCCTTTCGTCTCGATGCCACCGGTATCGCTGCCGGCGTTTGGTTCGGTCAGCGCCCAGGCGCCGATCCATTCGCCACTCGTTAGGCGTGGCAAATATTTTTTCTTCTGTTCTTCGGTTCCGAATTGATTGATCTGACCAACGGCGAGCGCGTTGTGCGCCGCGATATCCATCGCAAGCGCAGCGTAGGCTTTGCCAAGTTCTTTGATCGCAAGCGCGACCGTCACATAGCTCATTCCACCACCGCCGTATTGTTTTGGCGCCGCCATTCCCATCATGCCGATTTTTCCCGCCTTCGTGAAAATCTCGCGCGGCAATTGTTCATCGTGATCCCATTGATCGGCATGCGGCATCACTTCGTCGCGAGCGAATTCGGCAACGCGATCGAGAAAAGCGCGTTCATCGTCGCGGAGCGGATGTTCGAGGATCATAAGATGGCGCGGGATGGTAACGTGGCGCCGTGGTGCGAGCGAACGCAAAATCACATTGTGCAATCAAGGAGCGGCGATTTCCAAATCGCCGCAACTTCCCATTAACGGGCGACTTGGAAGTCGCCCCTCCTTGAAGCCCTGCGACGTGCGTAAGCGGGATTCGCATTGCGGGCATTACGGACCGCGCACTATTCTGCGCACATCCGTGAGTTCTCTGCAAACAGACACAGGCGCAAGTGCGCGCACCCGAATCGCGGCGCGGCTGCTCCCGTTTCTATTTCTCCTTTACGTCGCGAATTATCTCGATCGCACCAACATCGCCTACGCGACACTCGGGATGAAAGGCGATCTCGGTTTGACCGATTCTGTCTTCGGCACGGCGAGCGGAATTTTCTTCATCGGATATTTCGCGCTGCAAATTCCAGGGGCGCTGCTGGTGGAACGCTGGAGCGCCAGGCTCTTGCTCGCGATAACCTTGATCACATGGGGTGCCCTGACAACGCTCACAGGTTCCGTGCGCTCTCCGCTGGAACTTTACGGCGCGCGTTTTTTACTGGGCGCGGCTGAGGCGGGGTTCTTCCCGGGCGTCATCGTTTATCTTTCACACTGGTTTGTTAATCAGGACCGGGCCAAAGCGACAGCGCGATTCATGGCCGCAATTCCGATTGGCTTTATGATCGGCGGACCAATCGCCGGTGCGATTCTTCGTGTGCACTGGTTAGGCATCGCGGGATGGCGATGGCTTTTTCTTTTGGAAGGTGTGCCCGCCGTTGTGCTGGGAATCACAGCGCTGTTCGTGTTGCCGGATTGGCCTAACGAAGCGCGATGGCTCCCGCCTAACGAGCGTGATTGGATCACAGCTCGCCTCGCCGAAGAGCGGCGCGCGAAAGCGCACGCGGAGCAGATGACGATCTGGCAGGCGCTCCGGCATCCGGCCGTCTTGGTGCTCACGGCCGGGCTATTCTTTACCTACACCGGCGGATATGCGTTTTGGTTTTGGTTTCCCACGATGCTTCAGCGCTTCACCGGCTGGACCGATGTTCAACGCATCGGCTGGATCGGCGCGATTCCGTTTCTCGCGGGCCTGATCGGAATGCTCATTCTCGGTTGGAGCTCCGATCGCACGGGCGAGCGGCGATGGCATTTTGCCATTCCTCAGCTGACGGCCGCACTCGCGTTCGGCGTGTGGTTTTTCATTCCGCATTCGAATGTGCTGCTCATTGTGGTGTTCACGCTCGTCGGCTTTGGCACGGTCGCTTATCTGCCATCGTTTTGGGCGTTGCCTTCCGCATTTCTCACCAGTTCCGCAGCGGCCGCGGCGGTGGGCTTCATCAATTGCACCGCGAGCATCGGCGGATTCGTCGGCCCGAAAATTATTGGCAACCTGAGCCAGCGCAGCGGCGGCTCGTTCAACGGCGGATTTGTTTTCATGATCGCGTGCTGGATTATCGCGTCACTGTTAGTGCTACTCTGCCCGCGTGAGCGAACGGCGTAGATCTCTCCTTCGCTCTCGCAGGATGGGGTGCCCGGCTTTGAGGGGCGGTCGGTACAAGATAAGGGCCGCCAAAACTGGCGGCCCGTTTCTCAGATTTTTCAGGTCTTATTTTGGCAGTGGATCCGCCCCAAAGTTGGCGTGGACCATCACCCATTTGTCACCCTTTTTCACAAAAACGCGCGTCGATTTTGCCCGGCTCGGTGTCGTCTTGCCGTCCTTGTCCATGCTCGTTCCAGCGTAGTTATAGGTCAGGATGGCGACATCGCCGTTATAAACCTGGACCTTCTCGTTAAGCATTTCCGCCGCGGTGCCCTTGCTCGAGTCTTTTGCGACCCCCTCGGCCAGCCGCGAGTTCATCGCCTTACCGTCGATGCGCGTGGCGAAATCGCCGTTGAACTCCGTATAGTCTTCCGACATGTCCTTCGACTGTGCGGCGACATTCGTCGGATCTTTCATCCCAGCCGCCCACTGCGCTTTCGTCATCGCAATCACGGCATCGGCGATCTCCTGGTCGGCTTTCTGAGCCGACGCGTTCAGCGTGAAAGCCGAGCAACAGGCCGACGCGATTAATACCAACATTAATTTTTTCATTTCTATTCCTCCGGGGCAAACCCCCGTATGTCTGAGCTGACCACACTCAATGTTTAGGTCGCGGCGGACGACGACTGGTTAGCGGTTGCCGCCAAACCGGTTGAGAAACCGGCTATTTGCTTTCGTTCCGATAGGGCTCCGGTATTGATAAGTCAATCGGTTTCACCCGACTATCGAGCGAGCCAGACCAGTATCGCGCTCGAAAAAGATCATTCGCTTTTCGGGGTCAGCTCTTAAGCCCTACGTCGAACGGCGCGCCGGTCTTGGCGCGGATATCGTCCACCGTGACCGAACTTCCAGGATGTAGTTCAGTGAGGACGAGCCCGCCACCGTCCTTCACCTCGAAGACGCACAGGTCAGTGATGATGAGATTCACGACGCCCAAGCCTGTGATCGGCAGTGTGCATTTTTTCAAAATTTTTGGGCTGCCGTCTTTTGATGTGTGCTCCATCACCGCGACGACACGCTTCACTCCGGCGACGAGATCCATCGCACCGCCGGGGCCTTTGATCATTTTGCCAGGAATCATCCAGTTTGCGATGTCTCCGCTATCGGTTACTTCGAAGGCACCGAGAATCGCGAGATCGATGTGGCCGCCGCGAATCTGCGCGAACGAATCGGCACTCGAAAAAAACGCGGAGCCGGGCATCGTCGTAATCGTTTGCTTGCCAGCGTTGATCAGGTCGGCGTCTTCTTCACCGGGCTTGGGAAACGGCCCAATACCTAACAATCCGTTTTCGGATTGCAGGGTCACGTTCATGCCTTCGGGAATGTAGTTGGCCACGAGCGTTGGGATGCCGATGCCGAGATTGACGTAATAACCGTCGCGCAATTCCTGCGCGGCGCGTTTCGCCAGCAGGTCGCGCGTCGGGTTTGCTTTCTGCGCACTCCCGGCTCCCTGCACCGTGCGGAATTCGATTCGTTTTTCGTACTTCGCCCCTTGAATGATTCGATCAACGTAGACGCCCGGCGTGTGAATTTGATCCGGATCAAGCTCGCCAATATCGACGAGTTGCTCGACTTCGGCGACGCAGACCTTGCCGCAAGTCGCGATCATCGGATTAAAGTTCCGCGAGGTTTTTCGAAAAATGAGGTTGCCGGACTTGTCACCCTTCCATGCTTTCACGAGCGAGACCTCGGCTTTGATGCCGGGTTCAAGCACGTATTCTTTGCCGTCGAAGACTTTCGTCTCCTTGTCCTCGGTCAATTTCGTAGCGAAACCGGTGCGAGTGTAAAATCCGGGAATGCCTGCGCCGCCAGCGCGCAATCGCTCTGCCAGTGTGCCCTGCGGGATGAGCTCCAGATCGAGTTCGCCGCTGAGCACCTGGCGCTCGAACTCCTTGTTCTCGCCGACGTAGGAAGCCATCACCTTCTTCACCTGGCGTGTCGTAAGCAAAACACCCATGCCAAAACCGTCCACGCCTGCGTTGTTGCCGACAATCGTTAGGCCTTTCACGCCGCTGTCGTGCAGCGCGGCAATGAGATTTTCCGGGATGCCGCAGAGGCCGAAGCCGCCGGCGGCGATCGTCATGTTGTCGTGGAGCAGACCGTCGAGCGCGGCCTTGGCGTTGGGATAAACTTTGCTCATACTTCGACTTTGCGCGCTCGCGCGGCTAGCGGCAAGTCTGGGGAGCGCACGCTTGCAGCGTGCGGGTGATCGCATTTTGCGATCACGAACTTTCCCGGGGAACGTTAAGACCGAAAAGTTCGCTCGGC
Organism: uncultured Verrucomicrobiae bacterium; assembly: GCA_963803315.1. Taxonomy (GTDB): domain Bacteria; phylum Verrucomicrobiota; class Verrucomicrobiia; order Chthoniobacterales; family UBA10450; genus JBBQFI01. The sequence continues at coordinate 38,970 of CAWDLY010000019.1, forward strand.
AGAATGCCTCGCCAGCACGCTACAAGCGTGCGCTCCCCAGAGAAGGGTCGCTCGCTTGCTCGCGCTCGATTCATCGGCACATTGCAGTTCCAAAATTTTCCCATGACAAAATCACTTGCCCATCAACTCGCCGATTACGCTTGTTCACTCAATTTCGACGACCTTTCCAAGAACGTGGTGCACGAAGTGAAGCGGCGCGTGATCGATTCGTTAGGCTGCGCGCTTGGGGCATGGAACGAGGAGCCATGCGAAATCGCGCGCAAAGTCGTCTCGGATTTTTCGGCGACGAATGGAGCGACCGTGATCGGCACTTCACACAAAGCGCCGCCGGACTGGGCCGCGTTCGCGAACGGCTGTTGCATTCGCTATTTCGATTACAACGATACTTATCTTTCGAAAGAGCCGGCGCATCCAAGCGATAATCTGGCCGCGGTTTTTGCGGTGGCAGAAAGTGTGGGAGCAAGCGGGCGCGATGCGATTCTGGCGGCGGCACTAGCCTACGAAGTGCAATGTCGGTTGTGCGACGCCGCGAGTATCCGCGCGCGCGGTTGGGATCATCCGACGTATGGCGCGTTTTCGACTGCGCTCGCTTGCGCGAAATTGATGAAGCTCGATGCGGAACGGACGCGACACGCGATCAACATCGCGGGTGTAGCCGGCATGGGGATGCGACAATCGCGGGTAGGGGAATTGTCGCATTGGAAAGGGGTGGCGTTTGCGAATGCGGCGCGCCACGGCGTTTATTCGGCACTGCTCGCGCGCGCTGGCATGACCGGGCCGGCTCCGATTTTTGAAGGACAAATGGGATTCGAGAAGCAACTCGGCGTGTCGTTAGGCAACGTGGCCGAAGTGTTCGACAAGAAGAAGGAAGCGATGAAGGGCGAAGGTCCGGCCTCGATGATTTTGAAGACCAGCATCAAGTATTGGCCGGCGGAATATCACAGCCAGAGCGCGATCGAGGCGGCGCTGTTTTTGCGCAAGGAAATCGGCGATTTGTCGCAGGTGAAGTCGATGGTGATCGAGAGTCATGATGCATCGGTCGATATCATCGGGAGCGAGCCGGAAAAGTGGAAACCGAAACAGCGCGAAACGGCTGATCACAGTTTGCCTTACATCACGGCGGTGGCGTTAATCGACGGCGAAGTGACCGACAAGCAATTCGCGCCGGAACGTTTCACCGAGCCGAAGATCGTTTCGTTTTTGCAGAACGTGAAAGTAGAGCGCAACGACGAACTGAGTGCGCTTTATGCCGAAGCGGTGGCGAACATTGTGCACGTGACTCTGAACGATGGACGGACGCTGACTAAGCGCGTCGATTACCCGTTAGGCAATGCGAAGAATCGGCTCGCAGATCCGGAGCTGGAAGGAAAATTCAAAACCCTCGTTGTTCCGTCGTTAGGCGAAGATAAAGCGAAGAAGATCATCGATCTTGGCTGGAGGCTGGATGGCGCCAAAGATGTGAGCGAAATAATGCGAGCTGCCGTGATGCCCGCTAATTAGCGATGAGAGATTCCTCGACTTCGCTCGGAATGACAGATGGGACGCGACGGCTCGCCGCGTCGACAATCCGCGCGCAGGCTTTGTTCGCAATGACAGGTAGGGGCGGTTCACCGAACCGCCCGCGGGCGATTGAGGTCAATCGCCCCTACCTTGGCGTATGACGAAATCGGCGCGATTGCGGGAATTGATCGCGAAGGGCTGTGCTGCGATGCCGGGCGTGCCGAATGCGGCGATGGCGCGACAGGTCGAGCGCGCGGGATTTGATGCGGTTTACATCAGTGGCGCAGGAATCGCGAACTCAACCGCGGGTTTGCCGGATATCGGTCTGCTGACTTTAACCGAAGTCGCAAGACTTGCCGGTTATGCGGCGAACGCAGTGAAGATCCCGGCGATTGTTGATGCGGATACGGGATTCGGCGGCGCGGAGAATGCGGCGCGGACGATTCGCGAATTGGAATCAGCCGGGCTCGCCGGTTGTCACATTGAAGATCAGGAATTCCCAAAACGCTGTGGGCATCTCGCGGGAAAATCCGTGGTCGAGCTTCCCGAGATGGTGGGAAAAATCGAGGCGGCGGCGAGTGCGCGACGCGACAAGGATTTTCTGATCATCGCGCGCACTGATTCGCGGGCGGTCGAGGATTTTAGCGGAGCCGTGAAACGAGCGCAAAGCTATCTCGAAGCGGGCGCGGATGCGATTTTCCCCGAAGCGTTGCAAACCAAAGAAGAATTCCGCGATTTCGCAAAGGAAGTGAAAGCACCGCTGCTCGCGAACATGACCGAGTTTGGCAAGAGCCCGTTGCTTTCATTTCAGGAACTTTCGGATCTCGGATATCGGATGGTGATTTTTCCGCAGAGCGCATTTCGTGTGGCAATGAAGGCAAGCGCGGAATTTTTTCAGGATTTGAAAAGGCGCGGCACGCAATCCGATTGGCTGGAAAGAATGCAAACGCGCAAGGAGCTTTATGAGTTGCTCGATTACGATCCGGCCGCGGAACGGTGGCCGGGGAAGCATTGAAGAAAAACGTTCAACGTCCAACGTTCAACGCCCAACAAGGCACCCCGTCTCAACCAAATGTTGGCCGTTGAACGTTTGCCGTTAGCGAGTAAAGAAGATCACGAACATGGCCACTGATACAAAACCAGCTTATAGCCCGGGACTGGCCGGCGTGGTTGCCGGAGAAACCGCGATTTGTTCCGTCGATCCGAATTCGGGATTGCTTTATCGCGGCTACGACATTCACGACATGGCCTCGAAGGCGAGCTTCGAGGAAGTCGCATACCTCCTCCTCAATGGCGAACTGCCGAATAGCGGCGAGCTTGCCAACTTTACGAATCAACTCGCGGCGGAACGCACCTTGCCCGATGCCGTCGTGAAAATGCTGCGGCTTTTGCCGAAGACAACTCATCCCATGGATATGGTGCGCACGGGCGTGTCGATGCTGAGCGCGTTCGACAAGGATCTTACCGACAATTCGCATGCGGCCAATGTGCGTAAATCGATCCGGCTGATCGCGAAGACGTCGAGTTTGATCACCGATGGCTGGCGGATTTCCCAAGGCCTCGATCGCGTTCCGGAAAAAGGCGATCTCACGCTGGCGGGCAGCTTTTTCTACAAACTTACCGGGAACGTTCCGCAGAACTGGCAAATCCGAATGCTGGACACGATTTTTGTGCTCTACGCAGATCACGAGTTCAATGCCTCTACTTTCGCGGCGCGCGTCGCCGCATCGACCCTGGCCGACATTTACGCGGCCGTCACCGCCGCGTGCGCGACCTTGAAGGGGCCACTGCATGGTGGCGCGAACGAGGAATCGATGAAGATGCTCGATGAGATTCGCACGCCGGACCGGGCCGAGGCCTGGCTGAAAGCCAAGCTGGAAAAGAAAGCAAAAATCATGGGCTTCGGTCATCGCATTTATAGAAAGGGCGATTCGCGCGTGCCGATCATGCGTGAGATCGCGCGCGATCTCGGCAAGCGTCTAGGCCGCGAACAATGGGTCCCCATTTGCGAAAAACTCGAGGAAACGATGCAGGCGGAGAAGCAACTTTACGCAAACGTCGATCTCTACGCTGCGCCTGTGTTTAGTCTCCTCGGTTTTGCACCCGAATTAAATACACCGGTGTTTACAGCCTCGCGCGTGGCCGGCTGGTGCGCGCATGTGGTCGAGCAACACGAAAATAATCGTTTGATCCGTCCGCGTTCGCTTTATGTCGGACCGGAGCCGCGGCCCTACGAGGCGCAGGCGGGAAATGGTGCCTCGCCAGAGTAATGGCGCCTGACGGGGCGGGGAATCCGTGAATCGGGAATCGAGAATCGTGAATCGTGAATCGTGAATCGGGAATCCGTGAATCGGGAAAGGCCGATGTAACGATTTACGATGTGACGAAACGTGAGCACACAAGAAGCATCGCTCCAGGAAAAATACGCGCCGCAAAATTCCTGCTGGGGTTGCGGCCCGGCTAACGCCGAAGGATTGCGCATCCGCAGTTTCGCCACGGGCGATGAAGTCGTCGCGGAATGGAAACCGGAACCGAAGTACGAGGCGTTTCCCGGCGTCTTGAATGGCGGAATCATCGGCACGCTTCTCGATTGTCACTGCAATTGGACCGCAGCGTGGCACTTGATGAACAAGAACGGCGAAGACCGCGTGCCCTGCACGGTGACCGCAGATTACGCGATCAAGTTGCTTGCGACCGACGCCGACAAACGGACCGGTTTTTCTCGCTGCGCATGTTGTCGAGTCGACCAACGATCGCGCGACGGTGGAGGGGACACTCACCGCCGGAGGGAAAGTCTGCGCGACCTGTCGCGGAACTTTTGTCGCGGTGAAGGAAGGCCATCCCGCATTTCACCGATGGTAAAGCTGTAGCCGTCGCGCTGTGCGCGACGCTGGCGCTTCGCCTGGCGAAGCGACTACAGGCCGAAGATCGCCCCTCAAGAAATAGATGAGCATTCTCCAGCAAAAGATTGTTTTCAGTTGCAGCCTCATGTTCTTGGTCGCGACCGGTATCGCTGCGGAAGAAACCGGCGCGGTTCGGATCTCGGCGCTCGAAAGACGTGTCGGCGGCCGCCTGGGCGTTGTGGCGCACGATACCGGCAGCGGCAAGCGAATCGAATACCGGCCTAACGAGCGATTCTTGATGTGCAGTACGTTCAAGTTTCTTGCCGCGGCCGCGGTCTTGAAACGCGTCGACGAGAAGAAAGACGATCTGAATCGTTTTGTTCGTTACGGGCAAAAAGACATTCTGCAATACGCGCCGGTGACGAAGCAGCATCTTGCCGAAGGCGGAATGAAGTTGGGCGACTTGTGTGCTGCTGCGATTGAGCAAAGCGACAACACCGCAGGCAATTTGCTTCTGCAATCAATCGGTGGCCCCGCCGGTTTGACCGCATTCGTGCGGACGCTCGGCGACAAGACAACGCGACTCGACCGGATGGAACCGGAATTGAACATTGGCGCTCCAGGAGACGAGCGCGATACGACCACGCCTTCCGCGATGGAACACGACATGTTGTTGCTTCTCACCGGTAAAGTCCTTTCATCCGCGTCGCGTCAGCAACTCAATCGATGGCTTTCAGGAAATGAAACGGGCACGGCGATGATTCGCGCCGGTGTTCCGAAGGGTTGGGTAGTTGGAGATAAGACAGGTCGTGGTCGCAACAATACGAACGACATCGCCATCATTCGTCCGCCGGGAAGATCGCCAATTCTTCTTGCTGTTTATTCTGTTGGATCGTCAGCATCGTCGGATGCGCGCAATGCGATGATCGCGGAAGTCGCGCACGTAGTTCTCGGCGAAATGTAGTCACGGCGCTCTGTCGCCGTGTCGGGCGGCTTAGCACAGTGATACGGCGACAGAATTCACTGCCCGAATTCCGTCGATGCGCGGCTATGCACCGTGCGTACGCTGGGAGTCATGAAGAGTTCAACATTTCAAGTCATCCCGCTACCGACGGAAGTGGCCGAAGCCGCGCGACGCGCAGCCGAGCGCGGCGAATCCGATCACGAAATCGTGATCGCAGATGCGCCGACTGGATTCCCCTGCCGGCATTGTCTGCAATGGGCCAGGCCGGGAGATCGCATGATCTTGTTTCCGTTTGCGTCGATTCCAGCGGGCCGGCCTTATTCGGAGCGCGGACCGATATTTGTCCACGCCGAACCGTGCGAGCGATATTCAACGATTGATGAATTTCCCGCAGATTTTCGCGAAGGGCGCGTCATTCGCGCGTACGATTCCGACCAGAATATCATCGCAGCTGAAGTCGTGAATGGCAGCGAGCCGGAAGCGATCATTGAAAAATTTCTCGAGAAACCCGAAACTGCATTCGTGCACGTGCGCAGTGCAAGTCACGGGTGCTACACCATGGAGGATCGAACGCATATGAAAGTAATGGAACTACTTCCGCCTAACGAGACGATGTATCGCGCGTTGGTGAACCGCGACGCCAGCTTTGAGGGAATCTTTTACGCCGGTGTGCGCACGACTGGAATTTTCTGTCGGCCGACATGCACGGCGAAAAAACCAGCACGCGAGAATGTCGATTTCTTCGCCACGCCGAGCGAAGCGTTGCACGGCGGTTATCGCCCGTGCCTGCGCTGTCAGCCGATGGATCCGAATAGGCGGCCTCCGAAATTGATCGAACGTTTGCGTGCCGAAGTGGAACGCGCGCCGGACGGCCGTTTGACAGATAAGGAACTCGCGGCGCTATCGATCGATCCTTCCACCGCGCGTCGTCAATTCAAGCGTCATTATGGAATGACGTTTCAAGCTTATCATCGCGCGCGACGAATGGGGCGGGCGCTGCGCGAGGTGCACCGTGGCAGCCGCGTGGACGAAGCGCAAAACGGGAGCGGCTTCGAATCAGCGAGCGGTTTTCGGGATGCCTTCACGCGTATTTTTGGGGAACCGCCAACCGCGGCGAAAAAACAGGGCGGATTGTTTGCGGAGCGCATCGAAACTCCGCTCGGTTCCATGCTCGCCATAGCGGACGACGAAGGATTGCGTTTGCTCGAATTTGTGGACCGGCGAGCCCTCGAAAAGGAGCTGACAATTCTTCGCCGGCGCTTGCAAACGAATGTTGTGCCGGGTGAACATCGACATCTCGATGCCATCCGCTCTCAGCTTGCAGATTATTTTTCTGGCAAGAATTTGGAATTCGATGTTCCGCTTGCGCCGATCGGATCTGAATTTCAGCTTCGCGACTGGAAGGTTTTGTGTTCAATCCCCATTGGCGAAACGCGTTCCTACTCGTGGATGGCGGAAAAGTTGGGCGATGTTGAAATGCGTCGCGCGGTCGGACGAGCCAATGGCGATAACATGCTATGCATCGTCATCCCGTGTCATCGCGTGATTCGCGCTGACGGGACGCTGTGCGGTTACGGCGGCGGGTTATGGCGCAAGAAGTGGCTGCTCGATCACGAACGCCGATGGAAGACGAGCGCTAACGATTAAGCGCCATCGTTCGCGGCGTGCGCTTCTTGGGCAACTTTCTGAATCGCAGTTTTCAACTCCTGCCAATCGACCGGTTTCGTCATGTGGCGAGAGAAACCGGCGGCAATGCTGTTTTGAATGTCTTCGTCCATCCCATAACCACTAAGGGCAATGCCAGGAATCGGATGATTGCGACTTAGATTGCGCATCAAATCGTGTCCGCTGCCATCGGGCAAACCGAGGTCGCTGATGAGAATATCAAATTCACTGGTTCCATCGCGACTGGCGGTTTCCTCCGCCTCGCGAACGCTTCCCGCGCAGGTAACTTCATGACCGGCACGCCTGAGCAACCGGCTTAACTGGGCTGAGGTGTCAGGATGGTCTTCGACCAGGAGAACACGAAGCGAACGCGCCGATCTCGAGTCTTGGGAGGGCGCAGAACGTTTTTGTAAGCCATCGCCGATCAGTCGAGCGGCAGTGGTAAGCCGCACAAAGACTGAGGTCCCTTTGTCGATCCCGTCGCTCGTCGCCCAGATGGAACCGCCGTGCATCTCGACGATGGCGCGGCTAATGGCGAGGCCGAGTCCCAGGCCGCCAAAAGTTGCGCTCCGCGAACGTTCGCCTTGTTCGAATGCGTTGAAGATTCGCGGAAGCGTTTTCACGTCGATTCCGATTCCAGTATCGCGCACTTCGACGATCAATGGGGGCCGGGATGTTTCTCCATTTTCGACTGCGCGTTCGTTGTAAACGCGAATGTCGATGGTGCCACGTTCCGGAGTGAATTTGCAGGCGTTCTGCAGCAGATTCCAGAAGACCTGAGTCAAGGCGTGAGCTGTCGGCTTGAACACACGTTTCTGAAGCGGTGACTTCCAACGAGACGTTGAGATTCTTTTTTGCCGCGGTCGCAGCACAATAACTTTGCATTGCGTGTTCGAGCAGTGTGCGCACGTCAACGACTTGCCGATGCAATTCGAGTTTGCCGCGCACGATCCCGGTGAGATCGAGCAAATCGTCGATCAGGCGCGCTTCAACTTCGATATTCCGTCGAACCGTTTCCAACTCCCGCAAAACATGTTGAGGCGTAGTTTCTTCACTTTCCAACATCGCCACCGTCGCCAGAACCGGAGTGAGCGGCGTTCGTAGTTCATGACTGAGGATCGCCAGAAATTCATCTTTCGCCTTGTTCGCCGCCTCGGAGCCTTCTAACGCGAGACGCAGCCGCTCTTCACTCGCACTGAGAGCGGCATTGCTCTGGTCAATCGTCGTCAGCATTTGATTGAACGCCTCGGTCAATTGCCCGATCTCATCAGCGCCATGTTTGACCGCGCGCACGGAGTAATCCTGACGCACCGACACAGCGGTAGCGACTTTCGCCAGTTCGAGGATCGGCGTGGAGATGCTCCGTTGAAATTTCCGCGACAGGCCCATTGCGCCGAGAAAGGAGCACGCGCTTACAATCAGAATCAACGTTCCATAGACAGTGAAGCGGGAATACATCGCACCGAGATCGGCTTGCAAATAGATTGTCCCAAGTCGCGTCCCGTCCTGCACAATCGGCCGAAACATAGACAGCTGAGAGCGCTCGAACTTGTAGCCATCGGCCTGTGGCCGTGCCGGAAAGTCTGATGGAGAAAGCGTTTCAGGAAAGCTCGCGAAGACGCGGTTGCTTTCATCGTAAACGGCAGCCGCCGTGATCTGATGTTCGGCCGAAAGCGCGGCCAGAATTTCGCGAGCGCTTTTTCGATCATCGAAGGCGACAGCGGCGGTACTGTTCGAACCGATGATTTGCGCCAGCACGCCGATGTTCACCGCAAGTGCGCGGCGAAAAGTAACCAACTCATATGTGATGAGAGCGCTGCCCATAAGCAATAGGGCGACGCTGCTGGTGAGCAACATCACCAACATCAACTTGCGTTTGATCGGTATGTCGCGGAGCGAAAACGGCATTAATCAAGGTTTAACGTCGGCAACGCGGAGAAGCTTCGAGCTCACATCGAGACTTGCGGCGCGTAGGAGAGCTGGATTGATATGCAACCGGACGTGGTTCTTATCCTGAGTGAGCGCGATCATTCCTCCACGATCGAGAAACGCGTCGGTCTCACCCACCGTGACGATACTCTTGCCACTTACGGCACTCAGTATCTTTTCCATTCGGCCTGCTTCGGAACGACTAACGAATAACAGATGGCAGTGCCCGATCGCCTCCGGTTTGCTGTAATGCGCGATCTGAATAGCGCGACCACGGGACGTCTCGCCTCGCACCGCTTCCTGAAGTAGCGATCCGAACGGATCCTCGCCGACTACCCCGATAATAATCGGCTCGTTAGGCGAAGCGAAAGCCGACTTCGGCCAGTCGATGAAGCGGCAGAAATTATACAGAAAAACCGCTTTCAATGCGTACTCCCCCTTCGCATCCGATTGCGATTGAGCGGGCACAGACTGCGGCAGGATGGCGACAATCAGGAAGCTCGCAGCGGCGATTGCGGTTGTTCTTAGAAATGCCATTTGAAGGTCCCGAAGACGCTGCGCTCGACCTCTCGAGTTAACCCCTGGGGGCCGGCACTAAACTCCGGATGCTTATCATCAAGCAGGTTTCGGCCCACTACCGCTATTTCGACTCTACTATTTGGCGCCCAGGCCAGACGTAGATCGAGAGTCAGGTAAGCCGGGGTAGGCGGATTCGGCAGATCGCCGACGTAGCGCAGAACCGAATCGAACTGGATGTTGTGCGGAAGATTCACCGCGGAGCGAATGGTGAACATGCAATTCGGATCGTTCCCCTCGGAGGTGCCATTGGTAACGTCGTTACTGCCCGGACCAGGATGAATGTCCTCCTGCAGCACGGAAACGTTCCCATCCATCTGCCACCAATCGGTGATCCGCCACTTTGCCGTAAGAGATGCGCCGTAGGACGTGCCTTCTAAGCGGTTCTTGAAAACAAAAGGTCCGACCGGCGTCAGCGGCTCGATGCTGCGAAGATTGTCGTAGTCGTTATAGAAGCCGGCAAGATCGATTGAAATGGAGTGATAGGGCTTAATCCGGTAACCCAGTTCGTACGCGATGAGCGTCTCAGAACCGAAATCCGGATTGCCCAGAAGCACAGGAGTGCCCCCGCTTGAAGGATTTGGTGAGACCAAATTCTGATCGATGCGCGTGGGTGTTCGGACCGCCCGCGAGATGGCTCCCCAAACGGTTTGGCCGGCGGATGCGTTCCAGGTAAAGCGAGCAGTCGGCTGGAATTCGAATCCGCTAAAGGTGTTGTATTCGACCTTCGATCCGGCCGTGATTGAGAACTCGTTAGGCACAATATGAAACTCATCCTGCATATATGCGCTTACGAGATGAACGGTCTTGCTGTCTGGCATGAACGCGAGACTCGGGCCGAGATTACCGATTTCGTCGGCCGAGAGATGGTAGTTCGCGCCGTAGACGACGTCGTGCTCGTCGCATAGTCGAACGCTGTGCTGGAATTCAAGATCGTAGGTGTAGCGATGTTCCTCGAACACATCTGGAATCAATCGATGCGTATAGTCGAAGTAAGTCTGGAGCATCATCTTGGAATCGGCGCCGAACTGGCGCGTCCATCGGCCGATCAGATTGCCCCCGTCGCCTTTGGCATCGGGCATGTTGAGCTGACCAAATTCGCCGTGATACAGGTCACCCTGTAATGTCAGGGCGTCGTCTTCGTTAGGGGTGGAATCAATCCGAAAGCCGCCCTGGGTCAGGTCGTATTCGTCTTCGGCGTCTCCGCCCCCCTCGAGCGAAAGGCTGTCGCGATTTGTTTGAGTAACGTAGATGCGATAGAAGGTGTCTTTGCCGATGCGGCCGCCGTAGCGCACGCCGCCAAAAGCCGTTTCTTCATTTCCAGCTCCGCCAAAAATCAGAAGACCCTGGGTGTCCTGTGCACTTTTTGTGATGATATTGATGACGCCGTTGACCGCGTTTGCGCCCCAGAGCGTTGCGCCCGGCCCGCGAATCACTTCGATCTGTTGCAGATCGGGCAGAAAGGTCTGCTGCACATCCCAGAACACGCCGGAGTAAAGTGGCGTGTAGAGATTCCTCCCATCCATCAGGACCTGCATTTTATTTGCGGCCGAGATATTGAAGCCGCGGGCAGAAATCGCCCAGGTGTGCCCGTCGATCTGTGCAACCTGCACTTCGGATACCAGACGCAGCGCGTCCGGGATGTTCGTCACGCCCGCGCGCATGATGTCATCCGCCGTCACGACATCGATTGCATTTGCCGCCTGCGACAACGGCTCCGCCCGGCGCGACGATGAGGTGATCTGCACGTCCACCAGCTCGTCGAGCGATAGTTTTTTCAGCTCAGCCGGCGACCTGTAGGTATCCTGCGCGGCGGCATAGTTCGTTAGGCTGATCGCCACGACCATCAGGAAAATGGACCGCTGCACCCCCTTTTGGATAGCTTTAACTGGACCATGATCAGTATTGTCCGCCGCTTTTCCTGCGTGGAAATTGTAAAACGCGCCCGGAGTGACTCGAACACTCGACCTACGGATTAGAAATCCGTTGCTCTATCCGGCTGAGCTACGGGCGCAGATAGCGACGCAACATGTCGCCGAGCAGCGTATGAAATCTAGCGGGAATCGTCGAGAATGTTAAAAAAGTTAAAAGCGTTACAACGCTAAATGCAGATCGATCGCGCTATGCCCGCCGGTCATATTCGCCGTGAGTACCAATCCATTCCCAGAGGAAGCCGTCTTTCACGAAATGCCCTATCGCGCGATAATGAATGCCCACGCGTGCAGACCAGTTGTCGCCGCCCACTTTCTTAAAATTGAGCGAGGGATGGGCAGGGTCTTTTTTCCAGAGCCGGAAGTTCTCGTATGCGAGGGCTTGAATGTTCTTTGGGAGAGATTCCAGACAGCGGCGAAACTCCCGGCTGCGGAACGATCTTAAGGCCATTCTTCAGTCAACCCGGCTTCATGGTCCGCCAGGGCGTGACGGTTCATTTCGTCGAACTTGCCAGCTGCGGCATCCGCCTTCATCTGTTTGTCCCACTCGTCATCGGGCAAGGGATGCAGCTCGGCCATTAACTCGCAATATTCGCGCGGCGAGAGCTTGGCAATGGCTTCCTTAATTTCCGCAACCGTAGACATGAGACAACGTTACAGAATATGAGCAAAAGAGGCAAGACCCCACAGAGCATCCGGCACGCCCGACCCCCGGCGTTGAATGAAGAGTTCGCTTCGCGGGAACTCGAATACTCGACCTACGGATTAGAAATCCGTTGCTCTATCCGGCTGAGCTACGGGCGCAGACGATGCAATAATCACCGCGTGTGAATCTAAATCCAGCGCTCAATTCGGTCATTCCGAGCGCAAGCGAGGAACCTCGCGAATGCCCATAGCGACAGCGCAAATTTGTTCGTGTTATCCAAGTGAAAATGCGAGGTCCTTCGCTCCGCTCAGGATGACATCACATGAAGCCGCCGCTAAGATCCGAAGCGAATGATTGACTTGATCGGCTCCGCTCGATAGACGCTGAAAAGCGAAAGCTCTGCGCGGCGCCATGGCGAACGAAACTTCTTCGGCCAATCCTTCATTGCGTTTGTATGAAGTGCTCGAGAGCGAATTCGTCGCGTTGCACGGCGATCTGCCCCCAAATTATCCGTCGGCTGCGGACCCGACGACACGACTGAAAGCGATCTGGTCTGCCGTTCACAGTCTCAAACCGAGGCGCGCGGCGCTTTGCATTTCCGGCGGCGGAATTCGCAGCGCCACTTTTGGCCTCGGCATTTTGCAGGGACTGGCCCGGTGCGGCTTACTCGAGAAATTTCATTATCTCTCCACCGTGTCGGGTGGCGGATATATTGGCGGTTGGTTAAGCGCCTGGATTCACAATTCAGACGGCGGCCTGTCGGATGTCGTTAGGCAACTGGCCGCGCCGCGCACGGACGCGCGCCCAAATCCCGAGCCAAAGGAAATTCAAAATCTGCGCAGTTACAGTAATTATCTCAGTCCGCGCCTTGGATTACTTTCGGCCGATAGCTGGACGCTGGCCGGCACGTATCTGAGAAATCTTTTTCTGAATTGGTGGGTCATCATTCCATTGCTCGGCGCCGTTCTTACTTTGCCATGGATTTACACGGCAGTGTTGATGTCGAGCCCGCCGCCCTACACCTATCTACCGTTATCAATCGGCGCGGCCTGCATTGTCCCAGGCGTCGCCTATATGGGAATCAATCTTCCTTGTGGCGGCAATCTGCGCTGGAGTCAGAACAGGTTTCTCTGGTTTTGTTTGCTTCCGCTGTTGTTGGCCTCAGTTTTGATGACCACTCACTGGGCTTGGTTCACCTATTACGGTCGCCATTTGGTGGCGTGGCCTTTATTTGGATTCGGACCAGCGCATACCTGGGTACCGTTCTTATATCTTGGCATAACAATTCATTTGTTTTCCTGGGTAGGCTCGCTCCTGCCCTCGCACGGATTTCGATTCTTTGAATTTCTCGCCGTCATTGTTACGGGCGCGATTGGCGGTGGCCTTCTTTGGTTAGGCGCGACGGAATTATTTCCGCAACCGATCGCAAAGATGGAGTTGTATACGGTTTTTGGCGTGCCGCTTTTCATGGCGCTTTTTTTCCTCGCCATCATGGCGTTCGCGGGGGTTTCGAGTCGCTGGACCAACGATCAGGATCGCGAATGGTGGGGACGCGCCACTGGCTGGCTCATCGCGGTCGCGATCGGATGGATGGCGATCAGTTCGCTCGTCATCTTTGGCCCATATCTTCTTTCCGTTTCTATTTCCGCGATTTGGACGGTGATAACTGGCGGCGCAGCTGGCCTGCTGACTGTCCTGGCTGGGCGAAACAGTTCGATTCCTGCAAACGCGAAACAGGAGGACGAGGCCGGGCCGTTTGCAAAAATCCTCTCGAAAGCCGCCAGTCTCGCGGCCGTGATCTTCGTTGCGGTGCTCCTGATTTTCATCATGCAAGCGCTGACCAACGTGATGGCATACATCGGGACTACGCGGCATTGGACTTGGAATTTGGCCGGCAAATCCGGCGTGCTTGGTCGAACACTGACCTATCTCAATGTGATTCTGTATACGCCGTGGCCGGCCGTCGTAATCGCGACCATTGTGCTCGTTCTGCTCGGACTCGGGATGGCTTACCTGATCGACCCTAACAAATTTTCGCTCCATGCGATGTATCGCGACCGATTGATTCGCGCTTACCTCGGCGCCTCGAATCCGAGGCGCGATGCAAATCCCTTCACCGGCTTTGACGAGAACGACAACATCCGAATGCGCGAACTTTGGCACGAAGGGAAATTCGGCAAACGCCTGATGCCAGTCGCCAACATTGCCCTGAATCTTGTTGGTGGAAGCAAGCTCGCGTGGCAGGATCGCAAGGCCGAAAGCTTCACCGTTTCGCCACTTCATTGCGGCTCGCCCGAAGTCGGTTATCGCATGACCGACGCACCCGAGGGAAACCGCTACGGGGGAGTGAGAGGCATCTCGTTAGGCACCGCGGTTGCGATCTCCGGCGCCGCGGCCAGCCCAAACATGGGCTACCACTCGTCGCCGCTCGTTACTTTTATCCTGACGTTGCTAAATGTTCGACTTGGCGCCTGGCTGGGAAATCCGGGCGAAGCGGGCAAAAAGACATATCAGCTCGGTTATCCAAAATTCAGCATCGGCCCTATGATTGCGGAAGCATTTGGCCTCACGAAAGACACGAGTCCGTATGTCTACCTTTCCGATGGCGGCCATTTCGAAAATCTCGGTCTTTACGAAATGGTCTTGCGTCGCTGTCATTATATCGTGGTGAGCGACGCGGGCGAGGATCCGACTTGCTCGTTCGCTGATCTCGGCGAAGCCGTGCGCAAGATTCGCATCGATTTCGGAATCTCGATCGACTTCGGGCCGATGAGCATTTACTCGCGCACAGAAGTTGATGAGTTGAAATGCACCGGGCACAACTGCGCCATCGGCCGCATTCGCTACTCCATGGTTGATGGCGATGAAGCCGAAGATGGCGTGCTCATTTACATCAAGCCTGCGTGTTACGGCGACGAGCCGCGCGATATCTACGAATACTTCAAGAGCAACAAAGCGTTCCCGCACGAGAGCACGAAGGACCAGTTCTTTTCCGAATCGCAATTCGAGAGCTATCGCATGCTCGGTGTGCACACGATTGAGAAGCTTTGCGCGGAGTGTTCCGCGGATTTTCGCGACTTTGTGCGCAACATTTTAGCGCATCATTTGGATGAAGCCGCGCCGGTTTGGCTGGAACAAGTGATTGGCGCCGCGGAATAATCTGGGGAGCGCACGCCTGTGGCGTGCAGGCGACGACATTCTGTCGTCGCGAACTTTTTCTAGCGCGCTTTCGCTTCAAGGAAAACATTGCGAAAAACACAAGTTCGCGATGGCGAGTCGCCATCGCCGCACGCCACAGGCGTGCCCTCCCCAGATGAAATGTGTTCGCGTGCGAATGAAGGGTTCCACGCTCTGCCTAAATTTTTCTTGCCACGGGATTTGTGGGCGTTAAACAGGTTTTATTCGGTGAAGGCAGTCCCGCCAACTCGAAGAAAACGTTTCGGCATCGCTGTCGCTGGAATTTGTACGCTCGCATTCTGTCTTGTCTTCGCTGCCTGCAAGAAAAACGAGCCGGTCGACGAAGCGAAAGCGCTTGGAAAAACGCCAGCCGATTTTCCAGCCGACGACACGGATTACTTTCGAGACGCGGACATGCGTCCGGATGGGACAGTGGACGCGAACGGCAACAGCACACTAAAGCCGCTGGAGTTAACCAAAGACGAAATCAAAGGCCGCAACACGTGGGTGTTGTGGTGCGCCGGTAATGAAGTGTTTTGGGATTATCTTGCCGGCCACAGTTACGGGTTCATGGATTTGCTCAAGCTGTGCGACTTCGGGCCGGACGATAAACTTGGCGGAAAACGATTCGGGCCGGCCGGACTTGTCATCGAACCCGGAACCAAAGTGCCAGACAAGCCGGATGAGTTCGGTTTGTACATTCGGCAACCGGAAGATTCAACCGCTCCTCAACCTAATCCGAAGATCTACGGGCGTTCTGCAGGAATTGTCGGCCTGCGCCTTTTCCCGAATCCGAGGTTTGACGACAACGCCCGGAAACAGTGGGACTCAGTCAAGTATCAAAGGGATGAAAAATATTACAACGACCCGAATCTGGTTCGTCCGTATCGAGTAGGCATGTCGTGCGTTTTTTGCCACGTCGCTCCGCATCCATTGAATCCGCCGGCTGATCCGGAATCGCCGAAGTGGGCAAATCTTTCGACAACGATCGGTGCTCAATATTTTCGCATGCGCGCCGTGTTCGGAAATCTTCTGAAGGAAGACAATTTTCTTTATCACCTTCTTGAAAGCCAGCCGCCGGGAACCATCGACACCTCGTTGATCGCGACCGATCAAATCAACAACACGAGCACGATGAACGCTCTGTGGGATTTTGGCGCGCGGCTCGACCGTTCCGGCTTGTTAAGTATTTCCCCAGGTTATCGCACCGCCGAAAAGGCAAACGATTATCTGGCGCGTTATGGGCATAACGAATTTGAACAACTCCCAACGGTTTCAGCGCAAATGCCGGTCGCGCTCTATGGCCTTTCCGACGCGTATGCGAATCCACGGCCGGTGCCCCGCATTTTGCTGGAAGGAGCGGACTCCATCGGTGCGTGGGGCGCGCTGGCGCGTGTCTATCTCAACATCGGCATGTTCTCAGAGCGTTGGATCACGCTTCAAAACCTTTTTATCGGTTTCCGAAAACAGCAGCCGTTTAAAGTTTCCGATGTCGAAAAGAATTCCGTCTATTGGCAGGTAAACAAGCATAACGTCGATTACCTCGCGGAATTTTTCCTCAAATCGACTGGACCGATGCGGCTAAAAGATACGCCCACAGGCAAGCAGCTCGGTCAATTAAAAGGCGAAGGAGTGCCATGGGCGCCGGAACTGGCGGCTGGTCGCAAAGTATTTGCCGAGCGCTGCATCGTCTGTCATTCGAGCAAGCAGCCAAATGGAATGAACGGCGCGCCGCAAGGACCGGAGAAAGTCGATCCGTATAAATTGGTCGATTACTTAAAGGATCCCGGTTATCGGAATTGGGCGCTGACGGAAGTCGAAAAGCCCGACTTTTGGGAAAACAATTTTCTTTCTACGGAAGTTCGGGTCCCCGTCACGGTGATCAAGACAAATGTCGCGCGATCGCTCGGCAGCAATGCGATTGCGGGACACATGTGGGAGGATTTTTCGTCCGACACTTATAAGAATCTGCCTGCGGTCGGAAAAATTAGTTATTGGAATCCGGCCGCCCAGCAAGAGGTCGCGTGGCAACCGCCGGGTAATGGCCGTGGTTATTATCGGCCACCGCCGCTTGTTGGAATATGGGCGACGGCGCCTTTTCTCCACAACAACACTTGTGGTTTGTTCAACAACGATCCGTCGATCAAGGGACGCCTGGAAGCGTTTGATGACGGAATCCATCGCCTCCTCACTCCGGGCCAGACGGACGAGGAAGCAGAAGCGAATCGTTATCTCTGGGCGAGCGGACCTACCACAGAAATGGGAACGGCCATTAATCATGCAAGCTTGGAACGATTCAAAGAGGACCACGGTCTTATCTGGCGCACACCGGTTGAAACGCATCTGCACATCCCAGCGAGCGGCATTCAACAATTCATTGCTGGTGTAAGTCCCGATTGGATCAGGTGGCTCGTGAATTACCCGTGGATTTCATTCGTCGCGTTGTTGCTGATTGGCATTCTTTTCTTGCTCGCGCGCCACAAACGCGCGCTTGGATACATCGTTCTCGTGCTGGCCGTGCTCGTGGGATTCTTTGCCGCCTTCATTCGAGGTTGGTTCGGTGATCTCAATATGATGCATCTACCCGCCGGCACGCCGGTGGATCTCCTCGCAAACCTGGACCCCGAGCAGGTCACGATCACCAAGCCTGGCAATCTTGTCGCCGTCACCTGGGGAATGAGGAACCTAAAAAGTCCGAACAGTGATGCTCGGCGCAAGGAAGTAGCCAAGCTTCTTCGTATGAGCACTTCGCCGGACTTGGTCCTCGATCGCGGCCATTATTTTGCGAAAGATCTGAGCAAACAGGAACTCGACGACTTGATCGATTTGCTCAAAACATTCTAGCACGCAAACTCGGGTGGACTGCGGCGTGTCCTCTGTAAAATGAACAACACCGCTCTTCACCCAAAACAGCAAACGGCGGAGTACGATTTCATCATCGTTGGCTCTGGCGCTGGCGGCGGTCCGCTTGCCTGCAATCTCGCGAAGAATGGTTTCCGGGTTCTTGTCCTGGAAGCGGGCGGATGGGATGCGCCGGAAGTCGCGCAGGTTCCCGCATTTCACCCGCATGCCAGTGAACACCCGGATCTCAGCTGGGAATTCTTCGTTAGGCATTACGCCAATCCGGAGCAGGCAGATTCCAAGTGGGATGAAAAAGGGAACGGAATTTTTTATCCGCGCGCGGCCACGGTCGGCGGCTGCACTGTTCACAACGCGATGGTCACGCTTTGCGGACCAAGCGGGGATTGGGATGAGATCGCAAGACTAACGAATGATGATTCGTGGAGCGGTGAGCGAATGCGCGCCTATTTCGAGCGCCTCGAACATTGCCACTATGTGCGCGATTCTCCTTTAGAGAAAATCTGGAACAAACTTAGCGGCGTTTTCGGATTCGGCCCGGCAGCTAATCCAGGCCGGCATGGTTTCGGTGGGTGGCTGCATACGAACGTCGGCGACCCAAAGCTTGGCTTGGGAGACCGCCAATTGAGCGAGGAAATTCTTTGTGCACTCGCGGCAACTCTTATCGATCAGGGTTTGGGCGCTGTTGCAACAATCGAATCGTTCGTGTCCGATCTTTTCGGGCACCAAATCAAGGCACGCTTTGATCCAAATGATTGGGAGACAATGAAGCGGCGTCCGGAGGGAATAATGCTGGTTCCGATTGCAGTTCGCGACGGCCAGCGCAGCAGTCCGCGAGATTATTTGCGCGAAGTACAAGAGCAACATTCGGAGCGGCTCACGATCCAAACCGAAACATTAGTAACCGAAATCATTTTCGATCGGGAGCCCGGAGCGACCGGAGAACCGGTCGCTATCGGCGTGCGATTTCTTCGCGGTAAGCATCTTTACAAAGCGCATCCGGAACCGAGTAATTCACGCGGAACGAGCGATCAAGTTTTCTGCCGTCGCGAAGTGATCTTGTGCGGCGGCGCTTACAACACACCTCAACTGTTGAAGCTCTCCGGTATTGGTCCGAAAGCAGAGTTAGAAACGTTTCAAATTCCAGTTCGTGTGGATTTGCCAGGTGTCGGCACAAATTTACAGGACCGTTATGAGATCGGTATTATTTCGGAAGTAAACAGGGACTTCGATATTCTTAAAGATCTTGCCATGGGCGTGCCGGGGCCAGGACAGCAACCCGACCCTGCTCTAAAGGAATGGCGCGAAAATAAAACCGGTCTTTATACCACCAACGCGATGGTTATCGGGATCTTGAAAAAATCCCGGCCGGATCTTCCCGCGGCGGATCTTTTCATCTTTGCCGTGCCGGGATACTTCAAGGGTTACTACAAAGGCTACTCTGAAGACAGAGCTAATCCCGACCTTGCTACCAAACACAACATCCTGACCTGGCTTGTCATGAAGGCGCACACGAAGAACCGGGCTGGCACCGTTAAACTTCGCTCAGCCAATCCGCTCGATGTTCCTGAAATTAATTTCCACTATTTCCACGAAGGCACGGATCGCGATGAGGGCGACGATCTCGACTGCGATCACGGAAGGTTTCAAGTTCGTGCGCACCATCAATGAGATTGCAAAGAAGAAAGGCGTCGTGAGAGATCAGATTTGGCCGGGACCGGAGGACAGAGTTGAAGACGACGATTCGATTCGCCGGTTTATTGCGAAGGAAGCCTGGGGTCATCACGCTTCCTGTTCATGTGCGATCGGCGCGGATGGAGATCCAATGGCCGTCCTCGACAGCCGCTTCCGCGTGCGCGGAGTGAAAAATCTTCGCGTCGTGGACGCCAGCGTTTTTCCTCGCATCCCGGGACTCTTTATTGTCACCAACGTTTATATGATCTCCGAAAAAGCGAGTGACGTAATCACGGAGGACAATCGAAGCCCAACAGGTGGAGCGTAACGAGTCGTTTCACGCAGAGGAAATTGTGAATTCAGATTACGAGAATAATTGGTGCCCATTTCGGCCCAGCGCAGCCGACCTGGAAGCGATCGGCAAGGATGTGGCGGAAATTCCCGACATCCAACGGAGAATTCTAGCCAACAATTCGGATCTCAAATTTCTCGACCGCGTGGCGCATCAATATCAGATCGCTGGCAGCAGAGTTATTTTTCAAATTGCGAAGGACCTGCCTGAACCTTTGCGTGATGTCGGACTTTTTCAGCCCGGGGCTCAGCACTGCGGCGTTGGCCGAATCTCCACGGGACTGGGTACGCCGCACGTAGAGACCAATCCAGATTTCCTCGGCATTATGACGGCCTTTCAAACTCCTGAGGGCCGTCGCGTGGATTTTCTCGGCATTAACAACCCGACGGCGCCCACCGATGATCATCGTGAGTTCATGTCGGTACTCCACGCGACTGCAGAGTCAGCAGGCGCCAAAGTTCCCTTTGTTGGAAAGCTGGGTCCGCATGATCTTGCCAATCTCGGCGTGCAACAAACCGAGTTCGGCGCCGCGCTGGCGCGTCGGATGGGCTTGATCAAAGCCGCCGAAACGTTGCTCCACCTGACCAAGCAAACATTACCTACCGCTCTTTCCAACACCGCGTATCAAAGATACTGGACCGGCATCGTCGAGGTTGGCGGGACCGGCGGGAAATTCACTTTTGTTCCTTCGCACGAGGAAAACCACGCTCCCGATCTTAACGACGGCCCACGCCACCTCACTGATGAGTGGAAGAACAGACAAATGCGAGGAGACATCGAGTTTCAATTATTTTGGATCCCTTTTTTGAGCGAGGAAAAAACCCCGACAAAAACTTTAACGAAGGCGTGGCGGGAAGATCACAAGCAATTAGTCGGCGTCGTGGTGTTTCCCCAAGCCGACCTCGACTCGGAGAATGCAAGGCTCTGGGCAATTCTCGCCACAGAAATGGGCGCTAATCCTGGCAATTGGATTGCCGACAAACCAAACAGCATCCAGCAACCGGCCAGCGAATTTGGTGTGGCCCGAAAGATCGCATATCAAAAAAGCCAGGAAGGTCGGGGCGCTTTGGAACCAAAGTTTTATCAATCGGTTTTCAGCACTACGCAAATCACACCTGAACTCGCGCAGGAGTTGAAAAGGCGTCACGACGCCAAGGTGAAAGCTGGTCAAATTGACCAAGCTTCTTAGAACGGAATTACTTGAAGGTTCCTTCCAAAAATATTCTTGCCAGGCGAATTAGCTGAGCAGTAAACGCTGTTTGTTTGGTGAGGCCCTGCTATCGCAGGCAGATCGATGAAAAATCTCCGCATTATTGCCGCCGGAGCCTGTGCGTTATTATTCTGCGCGGCGGCCGCCGGGTGCAAGAAGAGCGAACCAATGGACGAGGCCACAGTAGCTGGCCTAACGACAGCCAATTTCCCGCAGATTACCGCCGACGTTTTCAAGCCGATGGATGGCGGCATCGACGACCTTTCGCCGGAAGAAATCATGGGTCGCAACACTTGGAATCTGTGGAGCGGAGGAAATCAGCGCTTCTGGAATCAGGCGGCGCAGGACAGCTTCGGACTGATGGACCTGTTGAAGATGCTCGATAACCGCAAGTATCCGCGCGGCGAACGTTTCAAGACATTGGGCGTGGTCAACGAACCTGGTTTCCGCGCGCCGAGCAAAGCCGATGAATATGGTTTGTGGCTCGACGAACAAGTCGAACCCGAGCCGGCCGGCATCGACGAGAAAGTTTACGGCAAACCTTCCGGTGTTCTTGGCTACCGGTTGTTTCCGAATCCGGAATTCAACGACGAAGCGCGCAAGAGATGGGACGGCAAACGTTTCTACGAGGATCCAATTTATTACAACAACAACAAACTCGTTAGGCCATACCGGGTTGGCGTCGCGTGCGGCGCATGTCACATCTCGCCGAACCCGAGCAAGCCACCGGATGACCCGGAAAGTCCGCGCTGGGAAAATCTCGCTTCCGCCATTGGCAACCAATACATCCGCGAGGGAAAGGTCTTTGCCTGCAACGTTGAGCAAGGCGGTTTCTTTTATGAAATGCTCGCTGCGCAGCCGCCGGGCACGTCCGACACATCACGCATCGCGACCGATCACATCAACAATCCGAACGCAATCAACGCGATTTTTTTGTTAGGCGAACGCGAACGGATTGCGGTGCGGGAAAAGATGACCGGCGGAACGCTCGCACTGTCCGGCGAAAAGGAAGAGATGAACGTGCCGCACATTTTGAAGGATGGCGGAGATTCTGTTGGCGTGCCGGGCGCAGCGCTCCGCGTTTACGTAAACATCGGAATGTTTTCGGAGTACTGGTTGACACTCCACAACCGGTTGATCGGGCTAAAGCCGCAACAGCCGTTTAAAATTCTGTACGCGCATGAGCATTCGGTTTACTGGCGCGCAACGGAAGAACGCGTTGGAAATATCGCCGCATTTTTCCGCCGGTTGAAGCCGTTTCATCTGGCCGACGCGCCGGGCGGCTCGGCTTACATCACGACGGATCAGGCAGTGATGACGCGCGGCAAGGAAGTTTTTGCCGAAAGTTGTGCGAGTTGTCACTCGAGCAAGATGCCGCCGCCGAACGTCGATCCCCAATCCGGCGACGGTAAAGCATGGTTCCGCGCCGCGGTCATGAAGCCGGATTTCCTCGAGAACAATTTCCTCTCCAACGACAAGCCTTATCCGTTAACGACCATCCAAACCAATTCCGCTCGCGCTCTCGCGACCAATGCGGTCGCCGGAAACATCTGGGATAATTTTTCTTCGCAGACATACAAAGAGCGCTCGCCTGTGGGCGAACTGGAATTTTTCAATCCTTTCGATGAAACGCATCCAATAAAGTTCAGGCCAAAACAAAAGAATGGCGGGCCCGGCTATTATCGAACGGCGTCGCTCGTCAGCGTTTGGAGTTCGGCGCCTCTTCTTGCACAATAATTCGCTCGGCAAATTCACGGGCGATCCGTCGGTGGCCGGGCGAATGGACGCATTCAACGACGCCATCGAAAAATTGCTCTGGCCGGAAAAACGTCTGAACAAAGAATCGATCTGGCGGACGCAAAACGAATGCACATTGCACTTGCGCAAAGAATTCGTGCCGAAGATTCTTCAGGCGTTGGCCGATAGCGATGGTTACATCAAAGTTGGCTTTATTCCGAAAGGCACGCCTGTGAATCTGATTGGAAACTTGGAACCGGATTTTGGTCAGTTGACTGTTTTGCAGGCGAAGATCACGAAGGCGCTGGTGAAAATTCACGCCATGAATCTGTCGTCTAAAGAGGCGACATCGGAGTTAACAAAACTAGTCCCCGAGTTACTCGCGGCGAACAAGTGCCCCGATTTCATCGAGGACGAAGGTCATTACTTCGGCACCGATTTGCCCGATACCGACAAGCGCGCACTCATCGAATTTTTGAAGACGTTTTGATCGACATCAAATTCAACAAGAGGAGAACATATGGCCGTGACCGTTTCTGAAATGTTAAAAATGTCCCAGGCGCAGTTGGATGATCTTTTTACGCAAAGCCCGCCCGGCGAAATTCCGCATGGTGAAGCAAAGGGAACAGCGATTGTTGCACCTGGAACGACTTACTCGCAAAACATTGCCGATTTTGTGAATCATTTCGCCTGGCAGGGAAAAGTCTTCGATCCATCGAAAGGAGTTTTGCGAAACAAAATTCTGCCGTTCGGCCTCAACGCCATCATTGCCAAAGTCTATAAAGGTCCGAGCTGGCTCGATAACAAAGAGTGCATCGTGCTCGACTATTCGGAAACGTCACTGGTCGCGCATTGGATTCGCGATGAAATCCGCGAAGTCGCGCCGCACGTTTATCTCGGGAAAGTTTATTGGAGCAAAAAGCGACTGATCGATTTCGCGCTCGAGTTTCCGGCGACTGCCTAACTAAGATCGTGCGCTCCTAGCGGACGTGCCGTGAATTCCAACACTAGTCGCCCAATGCCGCGTGCCGATACTGGCTCGCGTCTTCTCAATTGGATAAGCGATACCATCATGTTCCTTTTGCAAAGGGAACGCCGGATCGATCACTGGCTTCGTCCGCTTTTTGACGCCACTCTTCGCGATCCGGTCGCGCACCTCGTCACTGCCTTAATGAATCTGCGGCGCAAGGACGAAGGTTTGAAAATTGCCGAAGAGAAGCCACTCCCTAACGAGGAAGAATTCCTCAACTCAATCATCGAGAGTTTTAACACGCAGATGCGCGGCCTTTGGAAGCCGGGCGGATTCGAGCGCGGCGGGAATACCAAGACACAGGGAATCGTGCGGGGCGAATTTATCGTTCACGACAATCTTCCGCCGCAGTTCCGGCATGGCATCTACGCCAAACCGCAAACATTTCGTTGCTGGGTGCGCTTTTCCGGCCCCGGTCCTTACATCACTCCCGACATCGACGACGTGGGGTTCATGAGCATCAGCATCAAACTCATGGGAGTTTCCGGACCGAAGTTGATGGATGAGGAGAAATTCACGCTGGACATGTTTGCCGTGTCGACTCCGACGTTTGTTACTCAGGACACAATATCGAATGCGCACTTGCAAAAATGGAGCGTGAAAAACGCGCAAATTTTTCACTTCATTAATTTTCGGCAGCCGCACATTTCCGACATGATCATGCAGGGGTTGTGGGTCAAAACGCAGACCAGCCCTTTTGAAGCGCCCTATTTTAGCTGCGTGCCGTATTTGTTAGGCGAAGGCCAGGCGATGCAATACTCGGTTTGGCCGAAGACGAAAAAGAGGACGCCGATTCCGCGACTTCCTTTCCGTCCGCCGGACGATTATTTGCGCGCCGCGATGGTCAAAGCGCTAAGCGAAGGAGATGTGGAACTGGATTTTCGCGTGCAATTGCAAACCGATCCGTTCCTGATGCCGATCGAAAACAACGGCGTGCTCTGGCCGGAGAAACTTTCGCCGCGTGTTTCGGTAGCGACATTGCGTCTGCCGAGACAGAAGTTCGATTCGCCATCGCAAATGGAATTCGCCAAAAAACTTTCTTACAACCCGTGGCATACGATTGCCGAACATCGCCCGCTCGGTAATCAGAGCCGCGCGCGAAAACGAATGTATCTCGAGCTATCGACCCTGCGGCATAACATGAACGCTGTGCCTCATTACGAGCCGACGGGAGATGAGGTCTTCGATTAGGAGATCATGACTCCGCAATCGAACTTCATGGTCCTGGCGGCGATTGATCCGCGCGCGTGAGGCGGAGCTTCGCCAGTTGCTTGATTCGATGAATGAGGCACCGGGTCGCGTGGATCCGAACAACGAGCTGGTCCCATTCGCGGAATTCGACACGCTGCATTTCGCACGGTTTGTCATTCTCGACGATAAGACGACTGGAAGATGTCCGCGTCTATGGATTAGCTCCACGCACATATCCACTCTACCTGGCTTTTCTCGGAGATATCGACGGCGATGCGAATGCGTTCTTGGGCGAGTTGATCAAGCGCGCCGGAAAAGGCTTGGGCAAGATTTTCTCGTGTTGCGAAGGATTCACGTCTGGGACCGATCTTCTCACATGGATGAAGCAACACGATTCTCCCGCGATTGCGGCTTACGTAAATTGGCGGGGACGAACCGTGCGCCAGATTCGCGAAGAGGAGGCTCTTTACGAAGCGCTCGAAAATTACATCGAGAAAAACGCAGCTGCGTTTCGCGATCTGCCGCCGCGGGAACTTCACGCAAAATTACAAAGCTTCGTCGAGTCCGAGAAATCGGCGGGACGATTAACTTTGTCTGGCGAAAGTCCAACACCGGTAGGATGGCAGATCAAAAACCTTCTACATATGATCGGCCTGCCACTGCTGGTTTTGATTGCATCGCCGCTTGCTCATTCTGATTGCGCCATTTTATCTCATTCGCGCTTCGGCGATCTGGAAAAAACGGACCCGGAAGTTTGTCCTGACGGCGGATCAGAAACATTGCGAGGACCTCTCACGTTTCGAGGATCACGACGTGACGAATCAGTTCAGCGCGATGGGAAGTCTCAAGCCCGGTTTGGTGCGACAGCTGACGTGCGACATTTGTGCTCAAAACTGTCGAACTATGCCGCGCGGCATATCACGCGGCCCGGCACTCTCGGACGCATACGCTCGATCCACTTCGCACGCTGGGTGTTTGTCGCCGGCAGAGAGCGAATGATCTTTTTCAGCAACTACGATGGTAGCGTTGAGAGTTACATGGACGACTTCATCAACAAGACCGGTTTCGGTCTCAATGCTTCGTTCAGCAACGGCATCGGTTACCCAAGAACAAATTGGCTGGTAGCGGATGGATGCGTCGACGAGCGAAATTACAAGGAATTTCTCCGTCGCCACACTTTGCCGACACAAGTTTGGTACAAAGCGTATCCAGGTTTGACGGCGGTCGATTTAGACAGAAACACGCGCATCCGAAAGGGATTGGAATCGTCTTTGACTAACGAGCAAGCACGGGAGTGGACAGCATTGTTATGAGCGAACCAGACTACGCTGACATCCAAGGTCTGGTTCGCTTTGGCTATGGTCACATGACCAGCGCCTCTTATGTGCTAGTGAAAATCAAAGACGCGGTTGCTGCCAAATCCTGGCTTCGCTCTGCTCCAGTTACGAGTTCGGTCGCAACGAAACCGCCGCCAAGCACTGCGCTGAATGTCGCTTTCACAGCGCCGGGTCTTAGGGCGCTTGAAATATCGGAATCGGTCATCGCTGGTTTCTCGCACGAATTCCGTGGAGGCATGGCCGAAGAAAGTCGCGCGCGGCAATTGGGAGACATTGGTAACAACGCTCCATCAACCTGGGCCTGGGGTGGCGACGGACGTGAGCTGCATGCAGTAGTGATGTTCTTCGCCGAACCAGCGCAGTTTGCATCTTTTGTCCAAAGCGCCAAGGGCAACGCCTGGAGTGATGCATTCGACGAGATCGCTTCGCTCGGTACTAGCGATCTCGACGGCGTAGAACCTTTCGGTTTCACCGATGGCATCAGCCAGCCGCAAATCGATTGGCAACGAAATCGCGACGTTACATCACCACAGCTGGATTACACCAATGTGGTCGCGCTTGGAGAATTTTTGCTCGGTTACCCTAACGAGTATAACAAATACACCGATCGCCCGTTGCTCGAAGCTGCGTCAACCGGCGCCGATCTCCTGCGCGCGGAAGACGCGCCGGACAAAAAGGATCTTGGCCGTAATGGAACCTATCTTGTAATGCGCCAGTTGCAGCAGGACGTGCGAGGTTTTTGGCAGTTCGTCCATCGCGCATCAGGTGGAAATGCCGCGGAAGCTGAAACGCTGGCCGCATCATTCGTGGGTCGGACTCGAGATGGCACTCCCCTGGTGCCGATCCAGAAACAAGCCATTCCTGGCATCGATCAATCCGATCCGAAGCAGGTTAGTAAGAATCAGTTCACTTATGCCGAGAACGTCACCGGTGCCGGCTGTCCTTTCGGCGCGCACATCCATCGCACAAATCCGCGCAACACTGATTATCCTGGCCGGCCAACGGGTCTGGCAAAACTCATCACCATGCTCGGCTTTGGTCCCAAAGGTTTTCGCGACGATCTGATGTCTCCCGTACGCTTTCATCGCATTCTGCGGCGTGGTCGCGAGTACGGTTCCGAGGTGAAGCCCGAAGAAGCGCTGGCTTCCGCTCCGCCTAACGAATCAAAACCCGGATTACATTTCATTTGTCTTAACGCAAATATTTCGCGCCAATTCGAGTTCCTGCAAAACGCCTGGATCATGAACACGAAGTTTTCCGGTCTTACCGGCGAGAGCGATCCACTTCTCGGCAATCGCGAACAAATCCCGGGTTGTCCGATCACCGCTGATTTCACCAGGCCGCAGGAAAACAGTCTTGCGCACAAGGTTTCAGGTTTGCCGCAATTCGTTACCGTGCGCGGCGGTGCGTATTTCTTCCTGCCGAGTTTGCGCGCTCTACGCTATTTCGCTGAAATTGGAACCGCGTAACGCTTTCTGCGTTTGCGAATCCGTTCTCAGCCGCGGCCGTTACAACTCGTCGCGAACTCTGTGTTTGAGTTCCCAAACGCGAAGCGCGGCTAGGAGCAGACTTTTTGTCCGCGTAAGCGTTCCGGCCGCGGCAACCGGACGCTCTTTTGTCGTTGAACGAGTTGCGGCCCGCGTTTTTGTGCGGGAACGACGTTGTGCTTTGGCTCGCCCGCCGCGAGGAGTGGCGGATTCACTGACTGGGAGATGGCCGCTGGTATCCATGTTTGTAATTTCCATAAAGCAGCTTCCAAGCCAGCTATTGCAGCTGGTACCCGCCTTGTAGCTGCCGGCGTCACCGGCGGCCGACGCCGCGTGTCTCGTCTCGATTTCGATTCCCAATGCGAGGGCCTGCCGCCGCCGCCGCCGGCAGTTACGACGCGCCAGCCACAACGAAAACCGCTTGTGCCATCTCAGGTTCTCCGTCAATTTTCAGCCCGCACATGGCCAGTAATCGAAATCTTGGTTGTCTCAGCATCTTTCTTTTCGTGGCGCTGATGGCCAGCGTGCTCGTCAATTTCTTCCTCGCGGCGACTGCCTTTCGGCGGATAAGCGGCGTGTCCAGAGAAGAAATGCCCATGCCGCAGTTCCGCGAAATCGTCACGGAACGGGCAACCCACGGGAGCGACGATAAGATTGCGCACATTGTTTTGCGCGGTCTGATCAGTTCTTCGATCAATGGCAACGTCGGCGATTCGATGGTGGATGACATGCGGCTCGCCCTGCGTGAAGCGCGCGACGACGACAATGTGCGCGCCGTTGTGCTCGAAATCGATTCGCCGGGTGGCGAGGTCACCGCGGCCGATACCATTTATAACGCGGTCGTGAAAACACGCGCGAAAAAGCCGGTCGTTATCTATATGGATTCGCTCGCGGCCTCGGGTGGTTACTACATTTCCTGTGGCGGAAAATATTTGATGGCGAGTGACACGACCATCACCGGCAGCATCGGCGTGATCATTCAAACGCTCAATTACGAGCAGCTCTTTAATAAAGTCGGGCTCGCCTCCGTTGTTTTTAAGAGCGGAAAATTTAAAGACATGCTCAATGGGGCGCGTCCCATCACGCCGGAAGAGCGCGAATACATCCAGAGTTTTGTCATGAAGACTTACGACAAATTTCTCGGAATCGTCGCGCGCGAACGCAATCTTCCGGCGGAAGGTTTGCGCAATACTGTGGCCGACGGCCGCATTCTCTCCGGCAAGGATGCGCTCGAAGACAAGCTCATCGATGGGCTTGGCCAAATAGAAGATGCTTTCGCGAAGGCCAGGCAGCTCGGCAACGCGCCCGACGCGGCGATCGTGAAGTACGGGCCGCCTTTTGTTCTCAGCCGATTCCTGCGTGCCCTGGGAAAAACTTCGGATTCAAAAATCGAACTGACGCTTCCGAGTCAGCTCATGCCGAAATTGGAATCCGGCCGCGCCTATTTTCTACCGAGCTTTTACGCGCCTTAGCGGTCGCGCCGGCGCATGTCTTCCGACGGCCTTTTCTCGATGGTTGCTGCCGTCACCAATATTCTCTTCGTCCTTATTGCTGTTTATATTTACAGCGCGCTGATTCGCCAGATCAATGCGCGCTCGGAGACGCTCGACTTCACGCAAAGAAATTTCGGTTTAGCCGATGCCATTGTCGGCATTCTGCTCAGCGGATTGTTTCTCACTAACATCGCGATTTCACTTTCGAGCACGCACGATCTCACCGTCCCTCGAACCCGCGATCTGCTCGCGGGAGCGCTTCTCACTGTTGGCCTTCTTGTTTTCCTCATCGCGTTCCTGCGTCTGCGCGGTTTTAACCTCAGCGCGCTGGGCGGTTTGGCGAAACTGAGTTTCGGCCGCGTCCTCAGCACGGGCACGATTCTTCTCTTCGCCGCTTACCCGCTCATTTATATCGCCGACGCATTGACACGACGGTTGTTAGGCGATGGCTTGAGCAAACAGGAAATCATTCAGCTTTTCAACGCCTCACAGACGCTGCCGCAGCGCATTATCATTATCATCATGGCGGTGGCGCTCGCACCGATGGCCGAGGAATTCATGTTCCGTTTTTTCCTTTACGGCGTGCTCAAACGCTACTTCGGCCGTCTGGCGGGTGTGATTTTGAACGCGTCGCTTTTCGCCGCGGTGCACACGCATCTGCCCTCCTTCGGTCCGCTCTTTGTCCTCGGGAGTTGTTTCACCATTGCTTATGAATGGAGCGGTTCCATTCTTGTTCCGATGACAATGCACGCATTGTTTAATGCATTAACGCTCACGCTCCTCGCCTTCCCGGATGTTATTCCGCAATGAACCTGCGGGAGATCGGTGAAGACCGGTTACTTGCGCGATTGATGCCGGCCGGCCGGCGATCCAGGAATGTGTTGGTGGCCGCAGGAGACGATTGCGCAGTTGTGCGTTCGGGCGGTGAATTGCTTTTGCTCAAGACCGATTGCGTCGTCGAAGGAATTCATTTTTCGAAACGCGACGATGCGGCCGCCGTTGGTTGGAAAGCAATGATGCGACCGTTGAGCGACTTTGCTGCAATGTCCGGCGTTCCGCAGTTTGCACTGGTAACTCTCGTCGTGCCGCCGGCAAGAACGGTGCGCGTGGGCAGAAAAGCTTTACGCCGGCTTGCGAAAAGCGGCGGGCAAGTTCGACGTGCAAATCGTCGGCGGCGAAACCAGCGCGACGCGCGGTCCAACGGTCATTTCGGTAAGCGTGACTGGCGTGGTCGAAAACGATCGTTGGGTTTCTCGCAGCGGCGGCAGAGTAGGGGACGAATTATTCGTTACCGGAAAACTGGGCGGCTCCATTCGCGGCCGGCACTTGTGTTTCGTCCCGCGCATCGCGGAAGCGCGCTGGTTGACGAAAAATTTTCTCCATCCATGCCATGATGGATTTGAGCGATGGACTCGGCGCCGATCTGCCGCGGCTCGCTCGCGCCAGCGGTCTCGGTTTCGAGATCGAAGAAACTGCTATTCCTCGCAATCGCGGTTGCACGATCAAGCAGGCGATTAACGATGGCGAAGATTACGAGTTGCTTTTCGCGATTGCGTCACGCGAACAGCAAAAGCTGCAGGCGAGTTGGAAGAAAGAAATTCCCCAAACTTCTCGCTCACGCGCATCGGGCGTCTCGTTCCGCAATCCGCGACGTCCCCCTGCGGCAATCCGCATTTCCGTGGCTATGTTCATTTCAAACAGCGCTGAAGAAACCGCCGCAATCGGGCGTGAACGCGCCCACGCGGCACAAAAGGGAGATGTCATTGCGCTGGCGGGCGATCTCGGCGCGGGCAAGACACAATTTGTGAAGGGATTCGTCGCGGGGCTCGACAGTGAAGCGGCCGTGACAAGTCCCACCTTTACGCTTCTGCACGAATATACCGGGGGTCGCATGCCTGTTTATCATTTCGATTTTTATCGATTGGAGGATCACGCGGCGGCGTTACGTCTCGGTCTCGATGATTATTTCTTCGGTGACGGCGTTTGCGTGATCGAGTGGGCAGATCGATTTCGCGATTTAATTCCGCCGCAGGCACAATGGATCTCGTTCAAGATGAAATCGGAAACCGCGCGCGATGATCAAAGGATGAAAATTTTTGCGCTGGAAAATTCCACTACGCGCGGCAGCATTGCGCTCCTCGATGATCGAGACGCTCCGATTGTTTTCGATTATGAAAACGATCGAAAACATTCGGGCGCTTTCTTTCAATCGCTCGAGCGCCTGTCCGATCGTCTGCATGATGCGGATGCAATCGTAGTTGGCCTGGGGCCAGGCTCGTACGCGGGAGTTCGAATCGCGATCGCGGCGGCTATTGGGCTTCAAGCGGGAGCCGACGCCCAACTTCTTGGAGCTGCCTTCTATTTGCGCGATCGATTCATCGACGGATGAATACTGTGTTATTGGCGATGCTCGTCGCGAGAGTTTTTTCCTTGCGCGAATTCTGAGGAATGAAGTCGTCGACAAAATCGAACTCCATACACAAGCGGAGTTGCGCGCTCGATTGGAAAGTGTAGATCGGCAAAATCCCCGTGTATTCATCGGAAACTCTGGTTCAATTTCCGCAGGCAACGGTGCGGTATCCTTCCGCGCTCGTGCTCGCCAGACTGATTCAACGCGGCGTCGTTCGTGCTTCAGAAACATCGCTCCAGCCGATTTATTTACGCGAGCCGCACATCACCATTCCCAATGACAAAAGAAACTTATCGGTGCTGGGCTGAGATCGATCGGAGCGCGTTGCGGCATAACGCGGCGGTGGTGCGCGCTCGCATTGGGTCCGCGGAAATCCTCGCGGTCGTGAAAGCGAATGGGTACGGCCATGGAATGATCGGTGTCGCGCAGGCGCTGGCGGATGATGCGCAGTTGTTTGGCGTGGCAAATCTGGAAGAGGCAATCACTTTGCGCGCGGCACTCCCGCATCCAATCATGATTCTGGGACCGGCTACTCCTGAGGAAAGAGCCGGTATCGCAGCGGGCGCTTTCATCGCCTCCGTTTCGACCTTTGAAGAAGCGCAGGAATTTGATCGGGCGGCAGGTGCATCGCCGATCTCGATTAATTTCGTGGTCGATACTGGAATGGGGCGCATGGGAACGATGGAAACAAAGGCGAGCGACGTTTTCAAAAAAATCCTCACGCTCCCAAACATCAGGATTCAAAGCATCTCGAGCCATCTGCCGGTTTCGGACGAAGATCCGGAATACACGCGGGATGAATTGGCACGCTTTGGCCAACTCGTTAGGCAAATCCGTTCGGAATTTCCCGGCGAATATAAAGTGCATGTCCTTCCCAGCGCCGGCGTGCTCATGTTTAACGATCCAGCTTTTGATATTGTGCGCGCAGGTCTGATGCTCTACGGGATCTCGCCCTTGCCGGAGTTCGAAAGGGAACTGAAGCCCGTCTTAACCTGGAAGACTCGTATCGGTCTCATTCGCGAGATGCCGAAAGGAAGTTCGATTAGTTATGGGCGAACCTTTATCACACCAAGAATGATGCGGGTGGCGACGCTCACGGCCGGTTATGCGGATGGATATCCAAGACATCTTTCCAATCGCGATGCGGTCGTTCTTGTTCACGGGCAACGTTGCGCATTGCTCGGACGCGTGACCATGGATCTGATGATGATCGACGTTACGGATGTTAGCGCGGCCCAGGTTGGCGACGAAGTTGTTCTGCTCGGTCGGCAAGGCGGCGCGCTGAAGTTTCCGCGCAGGAATTGGCGAATCGCGCTCAAACAATTACGTGGGAAATCACGACACGCATTGGGAGTCGCGTAAAGCGGATTTTTGTGTGAAGCAATCAAGGAGGGGCGCTTTGCAAGCGCCCTTTTGATATTCGGCGGCTTGGAAACCGCCGCTCCTTGTTGTCGCTGCGAGACGCATTATCTTTTCGGACATCGATGTTCCAAATCATCTTTAACGAGCTGAGCGCGGCGGAAATGTCCGCGCTGCCCAAATCATTGCAGCTCGATCTGCTGGCGGAATTTCAAATTCTGCCAGAAGACCTCGATAACCTTGATTCCAAGCGCTTTGGCTTGATTCAGCGTGAAGGAAAAAAACTGTATCGCTATCGCGCCAAAGATTACCGGATTTATTTTGAAAAACGCGATGAGGGCATCACTGTCCATCGCGTGCTGCACAAGAACACGTTTCGCGATTTCCTTTTCCGCAGCAAACTGCCGATGGCGGAGGACGATCAACTTGGCAAGACGCGCGAATTTTGGAAGTTAATCGAGCAAGGGGAACGCACGCGTAAAGCTTGACAGCCTTCCCGCCAGCCGCAATGAATCGAGGCGGTCGGAGATCTCGCTTTAGATCAAGTCTGCAGGGTGAAGCGATTCGGGTTCTGACCGATATTCGTTAGCCAACAAGAAAGAACACAATGAAATCATTCCTACGCATCACCGCACTCACTATCCTTGCATCGATGCCGCTGGCGGCGCTGCAAGCACAAGAACCTTCGCCGAGCGCCGCCAAATCAAGTGCAGCGCCAAAACGGACCGACGTCTATCACGTCTTCATTGTGAAGGCGGCCCTCGGGAAGGCCAAAGAACTCGCTGACTTCCTTAAGGAGCCCGATCCCAAAACACCGGACCACAAAGGCATTATCCTTCGCCATCAGGATGGGGATGAATGGGATTACATCGCGATCGAGCATATGGGGACGAAGGCCACAGTCGACAATACTGGAACTCCGATGCCGCCCTCAAAGCGAAGTCTGATGGAATGGCACAACGACACTTTCGTGAATGGCCCTTCCTGGACAGAATTCGCGAAGGCGATGGGCGTCGATGGCGATGCGTCAAAGACGTCCGGCGCCGTCTATACGGTTTCCGATTATCTCGCGGCACCTGGTCATCGCGATGAGCTCGAGAAGATGTTGAGCGCGCCGCCAACTACTGGTGACACTTCCTCAGGAACCGTTCTACTGCAGCATCTCGAAGGTGCTTCGTGGAATTTCCTTACTGTCATCCGCTACGATTCGTGGGAGAAATTTGCGGCTAACGAGACAAACAGCGTCGCGCAGACAAACAAGAACGAGGGTGGCTGGTTCCAGCTGCGCGACCATGTGGCCCGTCACCACGATACGTTGACCGATCGCATCGCCCCCTGACCTGTAGCCGCCGCCCTGTGGGCGGCGAGAGTTGTAAGAACGTCGCGCACAGCGCGACGGCTACATCATTTCATTAGGAGCACCGACCGGCTGCGCTTGATTTCGCGCGTGATCTTCCGGTGCATGTGCGCCGGCATTCCAGTGACACGGCGCGGAAGAATCTTGCCACTCTCGGTGACAAACTTCTTCAGCAGATCGGGATTTTTGTAATCGATTGCTTCAACAGCAATGTCGATACGACGCCGCGGCATGGTGCGATTGGCGCGGCGAAAAGCGGAACGGCGTTTGGCAGTTTTTGGTTGCATGAAATTAGCGCGTCTCGCGATGAAGCGTGTGCTTCTTTAAAAATGGATTGTATTTCTTTTTCTCGAGACGGTTTGGCGTGCGCGGACTTTTTTTATTCCGCGTACTCATGTAGCGCGAGACCGGCTTGCCCAGAGCTTTCGCTTCCGTGCATTCGAGTGTGATGATTTCCTGCGCCACGGTTATTCCTTGTTGGCGTCGGCCACGGGAGCGGCTTCCTCTTCCTCGCCGTCGCCACCTTCTTCATCGGTCAAACCAAAAAGCGACGTGACCGATTGCCGGACGCGCGAAGCCTTATTCTGTTTCTCCAGCTGCGCCTGACATTGCACGGTAAATCGCGCAAACGGAATCGCTTCGAGTCGAGCATGAGGGATCGGTTTGCTCGACATTTCGCATACCCCGTAAGTGCCGAGCTCGATCCGTTTCAAAGCCTGATCGATTTCATAAAGCGCATCCTGTTCCTGCGAAAGAAGACTTAGCGCAAAATCGCGATCGTAAGCGTCGCTGCCGGCATCGGCCTGGTGCATTCCGAACGCGGACGCTTCGGAGCCTTCCGCGCGCGAACGCAACGTATCCTGTGCCACACCCGCCATCGAATCGACCATGGCATCGCGCAGTTGCAGTAATTTTTCGCGCTGCCCCTTCGTGAACGCGTCGAGTTTGCGCGGCTTATGGTTTTTCCCAATGAGATCGACAGCGGAATTGGAATTGGCACCCGCTTTGTGCGCAGGCGCGTGTTTCGCCGATTTCGATTTGTTAGGCGCGACCTTCGCTTTTTTTGGAGCGCGCGCGGGCTTCTTTGCTACGACCGTTCGTTTCTTCGGGCGAGCCGAAGCTTTCTTCGCCGGCTTCGATACCTTGCGGGCAGGTTTTTTCGAAGCTTTTGGGGTCTTTTTCTTCTTGGGGTTGGCCATAAAATGGTTCGTGCCGCCATGGTCTGGCGGCAAGCGGAGGCATAATTAAGGGCAATTCAGAAATGGCGCAAGCGGAGATTTCACCTTCAAAATCGCCTCAAATCGAGCGATTTCTCGCGGCCTTACGAGCTCGCGCTCGAGTAATGACGCAAGGCGAAGCGCCAGAATATTCGCGACCACCAGAATGCAATGGTCGCCGCTGCGACTAGTTGGAGCATTAGCAAGCCGGGATTGCCAAATGACTTGATTAACAATCGTGCGGGAATATTCGCCACGATCACGACTGGAATGATCCAGCTGAAAACAAAGCGGAACAATCCCGGGTAAATCACGTCCGGATAGCGCGCGATGTTGAGGAAATTGAAGTAGCCGTAAACGAGCCCTTGCGCGCGCACGATCCAAAAGCTAACGGCGGCAAGGCTAAGCATGATGGAATAGTGAATGGCGACGCCGAAAATCAAAGCGATCAGATAAAGCAAGATGGCGCCAGCGTTCGGAACAGTTCCGAGACGGGACAGAGAGACGGCGACAACGATTGCGCCGAGCGCCGCGTTAATGATGCTGTCGAGACTGAACTGTTTTGACGAAACTGAGAATTGACTGTCGATCGGCAGCACGAGCAGAGAGTCGAGTTTTCCGGTCCGGACCAGTTCGGGGATATTGGAAATATTCACAAAGAAGAATCCCTGAAAGATCTGCGCGATGATTTGATGGGTTCCGACGAGGAGCACCACTTCCCATTTCGTCCAATCGCCGATGCGATCCACCTGGCCGAAGATGATGCTGAAGAAAAGAATCTGGCCGAGGAACCAAAGGACCTCGACGATGAGCCAGAGAATGAAGTTGGCCTTGAAGCTCATCTCGCGGATGAGCGAGTTGCGCAGCATGATCGAGTAAATTTCGATGTAACGGCGCATGGCTCTCTCTTGTCATTTAAGAGATGGCCAGTCAATCGCGCATCCCAATTAGCCTGCCTAACGGCCGCTCGCCACAGCCGGCGACGGTTGACGGGCGCTTCTCTTCAGCCGAAGCAACGCCGAGGCAGATGAAACGCTTTTACTTCATCGGCATTCTGATGGTCGCTTTGGTCGCGGTCGTTTTTCTTTTTCAACGCTGCCATTATTCGAGCAGCGCGAAATTTCAGACCGTGACGGTGACGCGCGGACCGATTACGCAAGCGGTCACGGCGACTGGTACGCTCAATCCTGTCGTTAACGTCCAGGTCGGCAGTCAGGTTTCGGGCAACATTCAGAAACTTTTTGTCGACTACAATTCGCAGGTCAAAGCCGGGCAATTGATCGCGCAGATCGATCCCGCACTTTTTCAAGCGACGGTGACGCAGGCGGAAGGGGATCTCGCGAGCGCGCAGGCCGCGTTGGAGCTTGCGCGGATTAACGAAACGCGAACGCAAGCACTGGTCGCGAAACAAAATTCCGCGCAATCAGACCTCGATCAGGCGACCGCGACGCTGCATCAGGCCGAGGCGAACATAAAGATCAAACAAGGCGCGCTCGATAAGGCAAAGGCCGACCTGGATCATTGCGCGATTACGTCGCCGATCGATGGCGTTGTCATTTCACGCAGCGTCGATGTTGGGCAAACGGTGGCTGCGAGTTTGCAAGCGCCGATTATTTTCACGATCGCTAACGATCTGTCGAAGATGCAGATCGATGCTAACGTGGCCGAAGCAGATGTCGGCGTGGTGGAAGTGGATCAATCGGTAGATTTCACCGTCGATGCTTTTCCGAATCGCACCTTTCACGGGAAGGTGGTGCAGGTGCGCAACGCGCCGATCACGGTGCAAAATGTCGTCACCTACGACACGGTCATCGGCGTCAGCAACGCGGATTTGAAATTGAAACCGGGAATGACCGCTAACGTTTCGATTGTCATCGCAAATCGCGACGACGTTTTGAAAATAAGTAACGCCGCTTTGCGTTATCGACCGGCGGAAAGCAAGGTCGCGGAATCGAATACGACTGCGTCGCCACGTGGTCCACGCACTGGAAGCGGTTTGGGCAAACGTGCCGCGGGCGAGCATCGAGTCGAGAGGACCGTCTACGTTTTGACAAGCGGTGAACCAAAGCCGGTGCAGATCAAGACCGGGATCAGCGATGGCGTATTTACCGAAGTGCTCGATGGATTGAAAGAAGGCGATCGCGTCGTTACCGCATCGCTAGGTGTTACCGCCGAAAACACGCAACCTGCGACGAATCCATTTGCCGGCGGCCGGCGCAGGTTTTAACACGCGCATGAATGTCTCCGAAAACGGCCAGGACGTTATCGTTCGCCTGGCGGACGTGCACAAAATTTATCGCACCGGCGAAATGCAAGTGCACGCCGTGCGCGGCGTTTCGCTCGAAGTGCGGCGTGGTGAATTCGTTGCGCTCATGGGGTCAAGCGGCTCGGGCAAATCGACGCTCATGAATGTGATTGGCTGTCTCGATCGCCCGAGCAGTGGCCAATATTTTCTCGATGGCGCGGATGTTTCCCAGCTCGATCGCGATCAGCTCGCCGATATTCGCAATCGCAAACTCGGTTTCGTTTTCCAAAACTTTAATCTTCTTACGCGCACTTCCGCGCGGGAAAACGTAGAGCTGCCGCTGCTTTACGGGACGCAACAGTTTAGCGCGGCGCAACTGCGGGAGATGGCGGATGAGGTCCTCGCTTCTGTTGGATTGAATGGGCGCGAAGAACATCATCCGAGCCAGCTTTCCGGTGGACAGCAGCAACGCGTGGCGCTAGCCCGCGCGCTCATTAACAATCCCGAAGTGGTATTGGCGGACGAGCCGACGGGAAATCTCGATAGTCGAACGAGCGTCGAGATCATGGGAATTTTTCAGGAGCTTAACGAACGCGGTATCACCATCATCATGGTGACGCACGAAGCGGATATCGCATCGTACGCGCATCGGAACATCGTTATGCGCGACGGAATGGTGCGAAGCGATCGCGCGGTATTGCATCGTCTCAGCGCGGCGGAGGAACTTAAGAACGCGCGGAGTGTCGACGAAATCGAACTGGAGCCCTCACCTCAATCCTCTTCCTGAGGGAGAGGAAGACAGATGAAAGCAAACGTCATATGACAGCGCTTCAGGATTCCAAGTGGTGTGGAGGTGTAGAATTAAAGACAATTTGGGCTCTCTCAAAAAGCTGCCTTGTGTCATGTCGAGCGAAGTCGAGACATCTCTTACTGTTCAATCCGCGCTGGAATAACATAACAATGAGAGATTCCTCGACTCCGCTCGGAATGCCAGAGCTTTTCAACAGAGCCACACAATTTCCAAGCTATGAATGACCTCCCCGGCGGTCCCTTCTCCCCGAGGGAGAAGGTTAGGATGAGGGCCGTGTGTTTTTGAGATGAGAATCGCTTCTACATTCAAGATCGCATTTCGCGCGTTGCGCCGAAACAAAATGCGTTCTGTTCTCACCGCGCTCGGCATCATCATTGGCGTCGGCGCCGTCATCGCGATGGTGGGGATCGGAAACGGCGCGAAATCTCAGGTGGAAGCGCAGATCGCCAGTCTCGGCGAGAATTTAATTTTGATCTTTTCCGGCAGCACGACGTCGAGCGGTATCCGCACCGGATGGGGCGGCGCAGGCACTTTGAAAATTGAAGATGCAGAGGCGATTCGCCGCGAAGTGCCCGGCGTTACTGCGGTCAGTGAAGAAGTGGCTTCGACCGCGCAAGTCACGGCCGGTAATCAGAATTGGTTCACC
This sequence comes from uncultured Verrucomicrobiae bacterium, assembly GCA_963803315.1. GTDB lineage: Bacteria > Verrucomicrobiota > Verrucomicrobiia > Chthoniobacterales > UBA10450 > JBBQFI01. The sequence continues at coordinate 78,616 of CAWDLY010000019.1, forward strand.
CGTGTTCTGGGCGAATCGGCCGATTATTTGGACATGCGGCAATGGCCATTGGCTGATGGCGCATTTTTCACCGCGCAAGATGTGCGCAGCGCGAACAAGATTTGCGTAATCGGCAAAACCACCGCGAGTCAGATTTACGGCAACGAAAGTCCCATCGGTCAGGTGCTTCGGATCAAGGGCGTGCCGTTCATCGTGAGCGGCGTGCTCACGTCGAAAGGTTTGAGCACGCAAGGTCCGGATCAGGATGATGTCGTCATCATGCCTTATACCAGCGCGATGAAACGAGTGCTTGGCGGCACGACTTTGCGTAACATCAACGCACAGGTGGCAGACGCGAATGAACTGACCGCGGCGCAACAACAGATCATCTCGCTCTTGCGCCAGCGGCATAACATCGGCCCGGGGCGCGATGATGATTTTACGGTGCGCAACCAACAGGAGATCGCCGCGGCGCAAACCGCTACGACCGATGTGATGACTGGATTGCTCGGCGCAATCGCCGGTGTCTCGTTAGTGGTCGGCGGCATTGGTATCATGAACATCATGCTGGTCAGTGTGACGGAGCGCACACGTGAGATCGGGACGCGGCTCGCGGTTGGCGCGCATGCGCGAGATATTCTCATGCAATTCCTGATCGAGGCGATTGCGCTCAGTTCCGCCGGCGGCGTGATCGGCATCATTGCTGGAATTGCGGCCGCAAAAATTCTCGCGGTCGTGAAAAGTTGGCCGGCGCTCATCTCGCCTGCTTCCATTTTGCTGGCATTTCTCGTCAGCACCGCCGTCGGGATCTTTTTTGGATTTTATCCCGCGCGCAAAGCCGCCCAGCTCGATCCCATCGAAGCTTTGCGTTACGAGTAGGTGTCAACGCACAGGCAGGGGCGGTTCACCGAACTGCCCGCGGGCGATTGAGGTCAATCGCCCCTACCTGAGTTGCAACGCGAGCCGGACGGCGAAGTAGATCATCACGACGGCAGTCAACGCCTGGGTGAGAATTTGCCACGATGGGCGCGCAAAAATCCGGGCACCCTGTTTCACAGCGAGACAGAGCACGAGCGTCCACGTGACTGCGCCGAGAACGACTGCGCCGGCGAGAGCGAGCGAGCTAAGAAATGCGTGAGAAGTTCGTTGCTGGCTGCCAATGACCGCCAGCCAAAAAGCGATATTGAATGGACTCGCCAGCGCCAGAGTGAACCCGAGAAAATAGCCACCGCGACGGCGCCGTGGATTGCGCGCCGGGAGATTGTCCGCATTCGTTAGGCTAGCTTCACGATGTTCTCGCGCCGCTCGCCATGCGCCAATCGCATATGTGCATGCGAGAAATAAGAGCAACACCAGACTAAAGACACCGAGAATCAATCGGACTCTCGGCGTATTCATGAGTGCACCCGCTCCCGCGCTTACGCCAAGCGCCCAGCAGAAATCGCCGGAACATGCGCCAAGTCCCAGCGGCCAGGCTCCCCAGAATCCACCGCCCGCAGAATGTGGAAGCAAACCGCGTCTGATCATTTCTGCGTTAATCGGTCCTGGAGGCCACGCCACCGACCAACCGAGGATGAAGCCACTAACGAGCGTCGAATTAAGAATGGCATTCACAGCAGGGTTGTCATTCTGAGTGAAGCGAAGAACCTCGCGAAATTTCGCTGAGCGTTATTTGTGAGGTCTCTCGCTGCGCTCGGGATGACCGCTGCAGGGACGCGCGCTGTCGCGTCCCAATGATCGCGGCTCCAGGATTTACATGCCGCATTTCGCTCTTGCTTCGGCAAAGCTGGAACGTCGCGTGAGCAGGCTCGCAAGGTAAGTGTCAGTCGTCGGCACATCGTTTATGTGCGTGAGGTTGGCGGGCGTCTCGAGTCTCGAGAAAATCGCATGAATGATTTTGCTGCGCGGGACCGATTTGATTCCGTAACCGAGCGGAATGTTGCTCGACCAAAATCGCACGTAATCGAGTCCAAACTTTTTTTCCATGCCCAGAAAGATTACCGAGTGACCGTGTTCGTACTTGCCCACTTCCGATGACCAGAAAATCTTCATGAAATCCCCCGGCCTCGCTTCGGCGAAATCGTCAGAATTTTTCCCGAGCTTCAATTCGTAAAAAAGTCGCGCCGTTCCCGGACCATTCGCATTCCAACGACCCCACACCCCTTCGCCGTCGCGCTGATTTCGAATGATCAATTGTTCGAGCGTGGCGAAATCCAGATGAAGAGAGCCGTTCGCGCGCGCGGCTTCGAGCGCTTTCATAAAAACGAGGTAGGTCGCGCCCGAGCAATAACTGGGAGAAGCGGCGGAGGGGAGAATGAAGAATTTTCCCGATTCGAAATGAGCTGCCGATTGCAGACGAATCGTGGCGACTCGCGTCGCGGAATATCTTCCGCCGGTCGGCATCTCCCTGATCTGGTCGAGGATCGTGTTGTTTAGGGTTTTTTCCTGCGCGGCGATCGAATGAGCGAGCAAGGAACAAACGCTCGCCGCCAAAATGAAACGCAGAAACACAAGCGACCTATAGGGGACTTGGGCCGAGGCGCAACCGCGATTGAAATGTAGATGCGAGCGTGTTGCCAGCTTGTTGCGGCCGACACGGCCACCGCTACACTAACGAACGTTATGCTTCGCTTCACTAAGATGAACGGCGCAGGCAATGACTTTGTCATGCTCGACAATCGGGAGGGGAAGTTGCATCTGGCGCCGCAGCAGATCGTGCGCATTTGCGACCGCCATCGCGGTGTCGGTGCAGATGGCGTGCTCGTTTTGGAAAAGTCGGCGAACGGCGCGGATTTTCGTATGCGTTATTACAATGCCGATGGCGGCGAAGCCGAGATGTGCGGGAATGGGGCGCGTTGTTTCGCGCGTTTCGCGCAACAGACGGCAGGCGCGGAACCCAAGCTTTCGTTCGAAACGCCCGCCGGAGTCATTAGCGCGAAAGTCGATGGCGAATTGGTTTGTCTGCAGATGAGCGAGCCAACAGATTTGCGTTTGGACGTTGAGCTTTCCGCTAACGACCAAAATCTGCGCGGCCATTTTATCAACAGCGGTGTTCCGCACGTCGTCATTCCTGTTGCAAGTATCGAGGGTGTTGATGTTCGAAAAACGGGATCTGCCATCCGGCGTTACAAATTATTTTCGCCGAAGGGCGCGAATGTGAATTTTCTGGAGAAGAAAGGCCGAAGACGCATCGCCATTCGCACTTACGAGCGCGGCGTGGAAGATGAAACGCTGGCCTGCGGCACCGGCGTGGTCGCGAGCGCGCTGATCTTCGCGACGACTGAAAATGTGGATGGACCGATAGGTGTTCAGGTACGCGGTGGCAGTGAATTAACGGTTGGATTCAAGAAAAAGGGCGACCGGTTCGCAAGTGTAACGCTGACTGGTCCGGCAGAATTTGTCTTCGAAGGAACAATGGAAGTTTAGAAGTTTCTGTTTCTCGTTTGTCATTCCGAGCGAAGTCGAGGAATCTCTCACACCGAACAGCAAGAGATGTCTCGACTTGCGCTCGACATGACAAACGAGTGATGCGCTTCTAGGATTGGTTGCAAATGTTTCGCGGCACTTACACGGCGATTGTCACTCCGTTTCGCGATGGCGAAATCGATGTGGCGGCATTGGAACGGTTGATCGAAGAACAAATAGCCGCCGGCATTAACGGCATCGTCGCTGTCGGCACAACTGGAGAATCGCCGACGCTCTCGCACGAGGAGCGCGAAAACGTGATAAAGCTCGCGGTCAAAATCGCGAAGGGACGCTGTCAGGTTCTGGCTGGGACGGGCTCGTATTCCACGCGCGATGCGGTTGCGGCAACGAAACGAGCAAAAGAATTAGGGGCGAGGGCCGCGTTGGTTGTTGCGCCGTATTACAACAAGCCAAGCCAGGAAGGATTGTTTCGTCATTTTCAGGCCATCGCGCATGCGACCTCGCTGCCGATCATGCTCTACAATATTCCCGGTCGCTGTTCGGTGGACATCAGCGCCGAAACGGTCGAACGCCTCGCGGCCGAATGTTCCAATATTGTCGCCATCAAGGAAGCGAGCGGCAGCGTCGATCGCGTAAGCGATTTGCGATCGCGTTTGCCTGACGAGTTTACGATCCTGAGCGGCGACGATTCGCTGACGCTACCCTTCATGTCGGTGGGCGCAGCGGGAGTTGTCAGCGTCGCATCGAATCTGATTCCGGCCCAAGTCTGTGATTTGGTTAAGGCTCAGGAGGCGGGCGATGTAAAATCTGCGAGCAAACTTCACCGGCAATTGTTGCCGATTTTCAAAGATCTCTTTATCGAGCCGAACCCGGTGCCGATAAAAACAGCGCTCGCCTGGCGCGGAATGATGTCCGCTGAAGTTCGCCTGCCTCTTTGCGAGATGAGCGAGTCGAATCAGGCGCGCCTGCGCAAAACGTTGGAATCTTTTCAACCCGCTCAGTGAAAGACATGGTTTCACAGAGGGCGACTTGGAAGTCGCCCCTCCTTGGTTGCTGCTGGTTCAGCCTCAAGGAGCGGCGACTTCCAAGTCGCCGTCTTTTATTGTCTACTTCTCATCCTTACTGATCGTAATGGAATCGCCAGTGCGGATTCTCCTCGTCGGTGCCGCAGGTCGCATGGGCAAAGCGATCGAATCCGAAGCTAAGGAGTCACAAACTAATCTGAAAATCGCGCATCGTTTGCAGCGTGGCGATGCGTTCGATGGCAGGATGAAAGACGTAGATGTTGTCATCGATGTCAGTCATGCTGACGTAACGAATGGTTTTGTGCGCGGCTCTGCACGAAAGATCAGATACCGCTTGTCATCGGCACCACCGCACATTCTGCCGAGCAACGGAGCGCAATTGAAATTGCAGCGCGTTTGGTCCCCGTCGTTCTCGCTTCCAACTTCAGCATTGGAGTCAACGCTCTGTTCGCTTTGACGCTTCGTGCCGCACAGATTCTTGGGAACGAATTCAATTCAAAAATTGTCGAGACACATCACCGTATGAAGAGAGATGCGCCGAGTGGTACGGCAAAAACGATTGCCGAAATCCTGCGCGGAGAAAGTGGCGGTGGCGAAATTCCGATTCAATCGATCCGCGAAGGCGAAACTGTCGGTGAGCATACGGTCATCTTCGCTGGTCCTGGCGAACGGTTGGAACTGTCTCATCACGCGGAGAGCCGCGCGATCTTTGCTCGCGGCGCGCTTCGCGCTGCCCAGTGGATTGTCGATCAGCCGCCCGGCCTTTACAGCATGCAGGATGTTCTCGGAATCTAGTTCTAGCCGGCGTCGACCCCGGCAGTTACCTCTTTGTCATGTCGAGCGAAGTCGAGACATCTCTCATTGTTTGACCGAGAATGGTGAGAGATTCCTCGACTTCGCTCGGAATGACAGGATTGGACCGCGCGTCCAACTCCATTCTGCGAGATCGGCCGGCCGCGGTCAGCGCCCGTGGCTACAACTTCCGCAATGAGAGCTGGGATCGCGCTCGGTTCGAATCTCGACAATCGTCGCCAATATCTTGATTCGGCGCGTGAGAAGATTCTTGAACTTGCTCAGCTCAGCGCGCCAATTCTTTCCTCGCCGCTCTATGAGACCGATCCGATTGGCTGCGAACCCGGTGCGCAGAAATTCTTGAACGCAGTAGTGGAAATTAATTACGAAGGCGAACCAGGAGAGTTGCTCGGTCAGCTTCGACGAATCGAAAAGTCGCTTGGTCGTGATCCCGATCACGTGCGCAACGTGTCGCGCACGGTCGACCTCGACCTGCTTTATTTTGGCGAGCGCACGATTTCCGATCCAGAATTGCAAATACCGCATCCGCGCCTGCCCTCACGGCGATTTGTTCTCGCGCCTCTTGCTGATATTCGCCCGGATTTAATCCTGCCGGGGCAAATCGTTCCCGTACGCATGCTGCTAGAAAATCTTACCGATGATTCGGCGGTGGTGCGCGTCGCGGACGAGTGGTAGCGTTTGCGCGTATGGAGGATTTTCGCGAGAAAAAACAACGCGGCGAGAAGATCACGGCCCTCACTGCCTACGATTACCCCACAGCACGTCTGCTCGACGAAAGCGGAATCGACATCATTCTGGTTGGCGACTCGTTAGGCATGGTGGTGCTTGGCTACGAAGACACGACAAGCGTCACCCTGGAAGAGATGTTGCATCACACACGCGCAGCCGCGCGTGGAGTGAAGCGCGCCCTCCTCGTGGCCGATCTGCCCATTCATACCTACGATACGCCCGAACAAGCGTTGGAGACGGCGCGCCGGTTGATCGATGCCGGTGCGCAGGCCGTGAAATTTGAAGGAGGCGCATCGCACGCGGCGCACATCTCGACGGTGGTGAATGCGGGGATTCCGTTGATGGCTCATATCGGCATGCTGCCGCAAAGTGTCCGGAAAGAAGGTGGATATAAAGTGAAAGGACGCACTCCGGCGGGCGCGGAGCGATTGATGAACGATGCGCTCGCGGTCGAAGCGGCGGGCGCGTTCGCCGTTGTGCTCGAAATTGTCGCGGCGGAAACAGCGCGCCAGATCACGGCAAGGTTGAAGATTCCAACAATCGGAATTGGCTCAGGCGAGCATTGCGACGGACAGATTCTCGTCACGCACGATCTCATCGGTTTGTTTCCCTGGTTCACGCCAAAGTTTGTTTCTCCGGAGGCGCAGGTGGCCGAGGAGATCCGAAAGGCGACTCGCGCATTTATTTATCGAACACGCACGGGCGCCAAAGCGTCTTAATTCTCAATGAAGTCGATCGAGAAGGGCGAGCCATTCGACGAGATGGCGATTTGGTCGGGCACGCGGCAACGCAACTGGCTTCTTTTCGGTTTGTTTGTCTCGCTGCTGCTTCACGCTGGCATGTGCCTTTACTTTTATCAGGCGCGCTTCCAGCCCGTGGAGACGCTTTTCTCCGAGCATCGGCCACCCCCGACCTTTAAGGTAAAGCAGGTCGATCTCGACAATAAGCTCGAGAAGTCGAGCCTGGATCAGGCAAAGCCCGCGGCGAAACCCGATCCGGATAAGACGGATGTGCAGTTGCCTGATGAGAAGAAGTCGTTCGACGCGCTGCTGCAGGAAGTCCATGCCAGCGCGGCCATGCCCGATGACACGAGCGATGTTCTTCCCGATCAGCCGAAAGTGGAGCAGACAGACGTGAATTCTGTGATGAACGAAATTGAGCGCACGACTGCGCAAACTCTTTCGAGAAGTCCAAACGCGACGCGTGAACAATCGCTTTTCAATGACGCTTCCACTTCGGGCCGTCCGCAACCCGCGTTAACCGGCACGGAGCTGGCGAAGAGCACCACGATCAAGAACCCCAACACCTTCACCAGCAAAATTCCCGGAGACAGCGCCGGACCCAACGCCAGGCATGCGCCGGGATTTAGCGATCTCGATCAGTTGCTATCGCAAAAAGGTCCGCTTGGATCGGGAACGAAATTGCGCATGCCGGACGATCAGCTTTTTAGTTATGACAGCGCGGATTTGCAATCGAGCGCGATTTCGCAACTGCAAAAATTGGGGACGCTGATCAAACGCAATTCACGGGCGACATTTAGCGTCGAAGGTTACACCGATTCGTTCGGTTCGCCCGAGTAACAATCTCGATTTGAGCCAGCGCCGCGCCGATAGCGTGAAGCAATATTTGGTGCAGGCGATGGGAATCGATCCAGCGCAAATCGTTACACGCGGATTTGGGCAGACGAGGTATCGCGTCTCGCCGAATGGATCAATCGACGAACAGCGCGAGAATCGTCGCGTCGAGATTGTCGTTCACACGACCGACGAGTGATTCTCTTCTGTAGCGGCGGTCTATGACCGTCGCACTTATTCAGGGAGAATTATGCGACGGTCATAGACCGCCGCTACAGGTTACCAATTCTTGATCCACTGCGGGGTTGTCGTGTCAGGTGGGGCTGCAGGAGGATCCGTTGTGAGTCCGCTCGTGCTCCAAAGATCGAAGGTTGGATTGTAACCATTATTCGAGTTGTTTTGATAGGCTGTAGAGTAGCCGTAGGAGTATCCAAATGGATCCCGAATGTAATCAACGGCAGTCAAGTTTCCGTTGGAATCCTTTGGACCGCTGAGCATCGCCGGCTTGAACGAAAAATAAGCCTTATTACCCGCAGCTGGTTGCAGATTGGCGTTTAAATCGCCGCTCAGTTGTTTGTACAGATATAAGCTCGCCGCTTGGTAGGCGGAAGGATTGCCCGAAGCTCTCGCATTGAGGTTATCTGTGTCAGAGGGCGTTGTGTTGCCAAGATCAGCGTTTCCTCTTGGATAAATTCCATTATCTGCTTTGTAATTTTCCAAGGCCGCCGAGATCGCGGCGATCTCGGCTTCGGTGCGCGAGCGCGCTCCTTTCTTCTGCACGTATCCGCTCGTCGCGAGAATCAAGCCGGCAAGGACGATGATGATCGAAATGACGATTAGAAGTTCGAGAATCGTGAACGCGTTACTTACCGCTACCAAGGAGCGGCGCTTTCCAAAGCGCCGAAGCCGCGGCGACCTGGAGGTCGCCGTTCCTTGAGGCTTGGCGACATTCGGATGCGACTGGACCAGCATCACGTTTGTTGCTGCAAACCGCTGATGATGCTGATGAGCGGCAAAAACAACGCGATGACGATCGTGCCGACAACCAACGCAAGAAACACAATCATGATCGGCTCCAGCATCGCAGTGAGACCGGCGACGGAGTTGTCGACCTCGTCATCGTAAACCTCCGCGATTTTCAAAAGCATGTCGGGCAACTGACCGGTTTCTTCGCCGACATCGATCATGCTAATAACCATCGGCGGAAATGCGCGGCTGGCTTCGAGCGGTTGCACAATCGATTCGCCTTCCTTCACGCTGTCGTGCACCTGGCCAATGGCGCGGGCGATGACGGTGTTGCCGGCCGTTTCCCGCGTGATGTTGAGCGCCTGCAAGATTGGAACGCCACTCGTCACCAGTGTGCCGAGCGTGCGGGTGAAACGTGAAATCGCAGTTTTGCGAAGAAGATCGCCGAAAAGCGGCATTCGCATTTTGAAGCGATCGATAACCAAACGACCACCGCGCGTGCGCGCGAAAAATTTATAGGCTGCAACAAAAGCGATGACGAAACCCAACAAGATCAACCCATGATCCTTTACCGCACTGCTCACGCTGATGACGAAGAGCGTGATGGTCGGCAGAGGTTTGTCGCCCAGCATGTCGTGAAAGATCTCCTGGAATTTCGGAACGATAAAAACGAGCAGGAACGCCATGATTGCGGTCGCGAGTACCATGACGATGGCGGGATAAACCATGGCGGCGACGACTTTGTTCTTAATCTTTTGCGCCTTTTCCTGAAACTCGGCGAGCCGCGCGAGCACCAATTCGAGTACACCGCCGACTTCGCCGGCCTTGACCATGTTGACGTAAAGATCGTTGAAGATGGCAGGATGCTGCGCGAGTCCCTCGGAAAATGTGCTGCCGCCCTGCACCGCCTCGGCCAGTTTATTGATGGTTTTTTTTAATACGGTATCGCGTTCCTGTTTATCGAGAACATTAAGACTGCGCAACAAGGGCAGGCCGGCATCGATCAAGGTCGCGAGTTGTCGCGTGAAGATCATCAGCACTTTTGGTTTAACTTTTTTGCGCTCGAAGAGAACGATGTTTTTGCTGGCAAGGCCGCGCGCTTTCGGCGTGGCGGTATGCGGAGCGCGGGCGGTCTTGGCGGCGCGGCGTGTTTGTTTTACATCAACTCCGGCACCTTTGCCTTCTTCGTAGACGTTCGTGGGGAAATAACCGGCCTGGCGCAGTTGACCGATGGCTTCGTTTGTGGAGCTCGCCTCGACGAGACCGGTGGATTCTTGTCCGCGAGAGTCAAGAGCGACGTAGGTGAAGCGTGGCATTTACGCGACGAAGAATAGAGAGCTTGGAGAAAAGTGTCGAGCACGCACGTCTGGGGAGCGCACGCTTTCAGCGTGCTGGTTTTCGGCGTCTCGCCGAAACGGACTTTTCTCTAAATCTCACACGCGGGATAGACATGTGAGCTTCACATAAAGTTCGCGATTGCGAGACGCAATCGCCAGCACGCGAAACGCGTGCGCTCCCCAGAGCGACCTATGTATATTTTAGAACTTCTTCGATCGTGGTATCTCCGGCGAAAATACTTCGCAGACCATCCTGCCGCAGCGTGACCATGCCGAGTTCGATCGCTTTCTGCTTCAAGATCACGGTCGGGGCGCGTTCGTTGATTAACTCGCGGATTGGATCGGTGATCTTCATCAATTCATAAATTCCTTTGCGGCCCTTGTAGCCGGTTTGATTGCAAGTTTCGCAACCTTTGCCGTAGAAGAATTCCTTTTGTCCAATGTCGCGACGCGACAATTCCAGCTGAGCGAGGAGAGAATCGTTAGGCTCGTAGGTCGCGTGGCAGTTGGGGCAAATGCTGCGCAACAAACGTTGCCCGAGGACGGCTTCGAGCGTGGATGAAATAAGAAACGGCTCAACGCCCATGTCGATCATGCGGGTGACAGCGCCGGGCGCGTCATTGGTGTGCAGAGTGGTGAAAACCAGATGGCCGGTGAGCGATGCCTGAATCGAAATCTGCGCCGTCTCCAAATCGCGCGTCTCGCCGACCATGATGCGGTCGGGATCCTGACGCAGAAACGCGCGCAGAATACGGGCAAAGGTCAGTCCGATGTTTTCATTTACCGGAACCTGCACAATGCCTTCGAGGTCGTACTCGACGGGTTCTTCGGCGGTGAGGAGCTTCGAATCGATGGTGTTGATTTTGCGCAGACAGGAATAGAGCGTCGTCGTTTTTCCAGAACCGGTTGGACCAGTGACGATGAAAATTCCATTCGGACGATTGATGATTTCGAGAATGTAATCGTGGATATAATCGGGCATCCCAAGCGCTTCGAGATCGAGATTGACCGTGGAACGATCGAGCACACGCAGGACGACGCTTTCGCCGAATTGCGTCGGCAAGGTCGAAACACGCATATCGATTGTGCGGCCGGCGATGTTTTTTTGAATGCGACCATCCTGCGGTAAACGGCGTTCCGCGATGTTCATGTTGGCCATCACTTTCACGCGCGAAATGACGGGCAAAGCGAGATGGCGTGGCGGCGGCGCCATTTCGTAGAGCGCGCCGTCCACGCGGTAACGAATTTTGAATTCGTTTTCGAATGGCTCAAAATGGATGTCGCTCGCGCGATCCTGAATCGCCTGATACAAAATCAGATCGACGAAGCGAATGATGGGAGTGGCGTTGGCTTCTGCTTCGACGTCGGCGGCGGCCTCGTCCCCGCGAAGGGTCATTAGTTCGCCGGCTTCGCCGAGTTGTTTCAGAATATCCTCCATGCTGGAGGTGTCGGTCCCGTAGTAGCGCTTGATGCGGTCTTCGATCTGTTCCGTCGGCGCAACGACGACGTGAACATCCTTGCCGAGCGCGAAGCGCAGATCTTCTGCCGCACGCAGATCGAGCGGGTCGACAAGGGCGACGTTGAGGACGTTGTCTGACAAACTTATCGGTAATGCGCGATGAAGCCGGGCCAGGCCGCCGGGAATCAATCGCTGGATTTGCGGCGCGATTTCCTGTTGGGAAAGATCAACAAATTCAGTGCCGAGCGCATCGGCGATGACGCGATAAAATCCGGGCTCGTCGATGAAGCCGCCGTCGACCATTGCTTGAGCGATCGGTTTTCCGTTCAGGTTTGCTTCCTGCAAGACGTCATCGGCCTGCGATGGCTGCAGGACGTGTTGCTCGACGAAAAGATCCGCGACCTGTTGGTTATTCATGCGAAGACTCTGGGGAGCGCACGCTTGCAGCGTGCTGGTTTCGGCATTCTGCCGAAACAGTCTTTTGTGAAACATTCGTTGGGGAAAAATCAGCAATCCTAAAGAACAAGTTTGCGAACGCAGAATGCGTTCGCCAGCACGCTATAAGCGTGCGCTCCCCAGAAGCTGTCGCCAAACTATTCATCAGCTCACATCTCCCAGCGTGATGGAGATCACTTCTTCGGCCACGTTAGTCCGCCCAGAACTTTGCGCACGCCATCCTCGCGCAACGTGCGCATGCCCAACTCGCGTGCGCGCTGACGCAACAGAAGCGTCGATTGCCGTTTGTTGATCATGTGACGCACCTCGTCATCGATAACAAAAATCTCGAAAATTCCCATGCGTCCCTTGTAGCCAGTGTGCCGGCATTGATCGCAACCGACCGCCGTCATGACTTGCGCTTCGCTCAACTGCGACGGCTCGAGGTTGAGCGCGCGCAGTTCCGTTTCGCTTAACTCGCCCGGTTGCCGGCAATTCGCGCACAATCGCCTAACGAGACGTTGCGCCATGATGGCGCGGACCGACGATGCGACCAGAAAGGGTTGCACACCGATGTCGATCAGGCGCGCGACAGCAGAAGGCGCGTCGTTAGTGTGCAGAGTGCTGAAGACAAGATGGCCGGTAAGGCTGGCGTTGATGGCAATGGAAGCGGTCTCCAAATCGCGAATTTCACCGATCATGATGATGTTCGGCGCCTGCCGCAGAATCGATCGCAGCGCGGCGGGAAAGGTCATGCCGATTTCTGCGTTCACCTGCACCTGATTGATGCCGCTCATCTGATACTCGATCGGCTCTTCGACGGTAATGATCTTGCGGTCGGGTTTGTTGATGGAATTGAGACAAGCGTAGAGCGTGCTCGTTTTTCCTGAACCGGTGGGGCCGGTAACGAGAAGAATTCCGTCCGGCAATCGAAGCAAACGTTCGAATGTCTCCTGATCGTCGCTCAAGAATCCGAGCTCGGGCAGGCCGAGCAACAGGCTTGATTTGTCCAGCACGCGCATGACGATGCTCTCGCCGTGATTGGTGGGAATGGTCGAGACACGCAGATCGATCGGTTTGCGTCCGATTTTTACCTGAATGCGGCCATCTTGCGGCAAGCGCTTTTCCGCGATGCTCATCGAACCGGTCATGATCTTGAGACGGCTGACAATGGCCGATTGCAATCGCTTCGGCGGCGCCTGCATTTCCTGCAGCACACCATCAATGCGAAAACGGACGCGGAACTTTTTATCGAGGGGTTCGAGGTGGATATCGCTGGCACCGAGTCGATGCGCTTCGATTAACAACATCGACACCATGCGAATGATCGGCGCATCCGCCTCATCGCCCTCCTCGAGCGAACCTCCCTCCGCGAGTTCAAGGTCGAGGTAGGCCTCATCGCCGATTTTTTTTAGCAGAACATCCGATGCCTCTTCCGCAGTGCCGTAATACTTGATGAGCGCCTCGCGAATTTTCTGCGGACTTGTGCAAACAAGTTCGATCGCGCGTTGCAAAAGAAAGCTCAGCCCGTCGATGGTATCGATGTCGAGCGGATCACCGATTGCGACAATCAATCCGGTTTCGCCGAAACCGACTGGAATAACTTTGAAGCGTCGCGCGTCTTCGCCGCGGATTTGTTTGATGACGTCCTGCGGGATCGACAGGGTGGACAGATCGATCCAATCCATGTGCGCCTGGGCGGCAAGGCTGCGCGAGACATCCGACTCGCGAACAACGCCGTCCTTGATCAAGACCTCGATGACGTTGCCTGCGCCGTTGAGCTTCGATTTCGCTTTCTCGACCTGTGTGCGCGTGACGAGGCCCGCGTCCTCGAGGAGATGGAGAACGTAGTCTTCGTTTGGGTGCACGATGGAAGAATCGCCGAATGCGCTCAAAACCGGAAGCGCGAAAAGATGTGGGTGGCAGAGACTTCGTTTTTGTAGCGGCGGTCTGTGACCGTCGCACTTCTTCGCCCGGGAATTTTGCGACGGTCATAGACCGCCGCTACAGAATTAATAGATGGAAGCCGCCGCTTACTCGACGGTGACGCTTTTCGCGAGGTTGCGCGGTTTGTCCACATCTCGGCCGAGGGCCACGGCCAGATGATATGCGAGCAATTGCAATGGAACAGCGGTCAAAATCGGCATCACAAAATCCGGAGCGTGCGGCACCGTGATGATGTCGTCGACGTGCTTTTCGAGTTGCTTCGCTCCACGCGGCGTGGTCACGGCAATGATCGGACCTTTGCGCGCCTTGACCTGCTCGATGTTGTTTAGATTTTTCGAAAACACGGCGTCGTCGGGCGCGATAAAAAGAGAAGGAAGCTCTGGGCGCACGAGCGCGATGATGCCGTGTTTGAGTTCGGCACTGGGATGACCTTCGGCAAAGAGATAAGTGATCTCTTTTAACTTGAGCGCACCTTCAAGCGCGACCGGGAAGTTGGCCTGACGCCCGAAGAAAAGCATTCCGCTGGCGTCCACATATTTTTTTGCGATCGCCTTGATCTCATCGCTGAGGGCAAGAATTTCTTCGATTTGCTGAGGCACCGCTTCCAGCGCGTGAATGATGCGACTGCCTTCCGCAGTCGAAAGGTGGCGCATTCGTCCGAGGAGAAATCCGATGAGCGTGAGAATCGTGACCTGCGATGTGAACGATTTCGTGGCGGCCACGCCAATCTCGGGACCGGCGTGCATGTAAACCCCGCCGTCACTCTCACGCGCGATTGTGCTGGCGACGTTATTGCAAATGCCGAGCGTGCGATAGCCCTTGCGACGGCTTTCGCGCAGAGCGCCGAGTGTGTCGGCAGTTTCTCCACTTTGCGTGATGGCAAAGACCAGCGTGTCGCTCGTCATCGGGCTGTTGCGATGACGAAATTCGCTCGCGTATTCAACATCCACCGGAAGATTCGCGAGCTGTTCTATAATATACTCGCCTACCAGGGCGGCGTGGAGGGCTGTTCCGCAGCCGGTAAGCACAAGGCGCCCCACTTCGCGCAATTGCGCGGGCGTCATGTTTAATCCGCCGAGCTTCGCGCTGCATTCCTCCGCGCTGAGCCGTCCGCGCATGGCGTCGCGCACCGAACCGGGTTGCTCAAAGATTTCCTTGAGCATGTAATGCGGGTAATCGCCTTTCTTGATGTCCTCGGCGCTGAACTCAAGTTTGCTGACCTGTCGGTCACCGATCTCTCCGGCCAGCGAACTTATTTCGAATTTGTCGCGCTCTACCGCGACAACGTCGAAGTCGTTCAGGTAAATCGCGTCGCGGGTATAGGCCACGATGGCGCTCACATCGCTCGCGAGAAAATTCTCGTCTTTGCCGACACCGAGCACGAGTGGACTTCCACGACGCGCCCCCACCAGAAAGCCCGGGATATCGGCATGCGTGATAGCTATTCCGTAAGTGCCGATGACTTGTTGCAAAGCCGATCGCACGGCCGCGACCAAACAGGATTTCTTGTGAGCAGCATCGCCTGTTGCTTTTTGCGCATCAGTGTCGTCATACAATTTGCCGATCAAATGGGCCAGGACTTCGGTGTCGGTTTGCGAGCGAAATTTACGATCGCCGTCGCGCATCAGGTCGTCCTTGATCGTTTGATAATTTTCGATGACGCCGTTGTGAACGAGCGCGAGTTTGCCGCTCGCATCAAAATGCGGGTGAGCATTTTGGTCCGTCGCTTTGCCATGGGTGGCCCAGCGCGTGTGACTGATGCCGGAGGTGCCCAATGGCGGTTTCTCCGTCATCAACTTTGATAAATCGGCGATTCGGCCCGCGCATTTGCGAACTTCGATGTGGTGACCGTTGACAATAGCAACCCCGGCCGAGTCGTAGCCTCGATATTCGAGGCGACGCAGCCCATCGAGGAGGATCGGAGCTGCTTCCGATCGTCCGACATAGCCAACTATCCCGCACATAAGCGACCTGAATCGTGACATTAACGGTCGTGATAAGCAAGATGTAGAGGCTCTGTTGAAAAGCTGGTGCGTTCTGTCATGTCGAGCGCAGTCGAGACATCTCTTACTGTCATTCGCGCCTGGTAATAACAACGAGAGATTCCTCGGCTTCATTTGGAATGACAGAGCTTTTCAACAGAGCCAAGCGGCCTCTACATCAAAAGAGTTGCCCGAATGGTTTAGGCCTGAGTAATTGATGCTGTGGCAACGGCTTCGCGGCGCGAAACATTTGGAACAAATCCATTCTCCTCCTTGCAAGTTCCAGCGCTTCCACCCGGCACAACGCAACGCACGCTCGCAATCATTATGGGCGGTGGCGCCGGCACGCGTCTTTTTCCCCTAACGAAAGATCGGTCCAAGCCGGCTGTGCCGATCGGCGGCAAATATCGCCTCGTCGATATCCCGATCAGCAATTGCCTGAATTCAGGACTGCGTTCGATTTATGTGCTGACACAGTTCAACAGCATGTCGCTGCATCGCCATATTCAGGCGAGCTACAAGTTTGATAATTTTTCGCGCAGCTTTGTCGAGATCCTCGCGGCGCAGCAAACGCCGGCCGGTTCACAATGGTATCAGGGCACAGCCGACGCGGTGCGTCAGAACATCCGTTACTTTTTGGAACGGCCCTACGATTACTATCTCATTCTGAGCGGCGATCAGCTTTACCGCATGGATTTTCGCGCGCTCCTGCATCAACACATTCGGTCGGGAGCGGAAATTACTCTGGCTACGAAGCCAGTCGCGAAAGAGCAGGTTCCCGAGTTTGGCATCATGCAAAGCAATGCCGACCGGCGCATCTTCCGTTTCGTCGAGAAGCCGAAGGATGAAAGTTTGCTGAGCGATCTGCGTATGAGTCCCGAATTGCTGCACTCGGTTGGGTCGGGTGAGGACGAAGAACTCTTCCAGGCATCGATGGGCATCTACGTTTTTAATCGCGATGTCTTGATCGAATGTTTGGACAACGATCTGGTGGATTTCGGCAAACACGTGATACCGCAATCGATCAAGGAGCGCTACGTCAGCGCTTATATTTTCAAGGGCTATTGGGAGGACATCGGAACGATTCGCGCGTTTTTCCAAGCGAACCTGGATCTGACGAACCTGGTGCCGCCCTACAGTTTTTTTGAACCGGAAGCGCCGATCTACACGCATCCGCGTTTTTTGCCGGGCAGCAAAATCAACGGAGCCACTTTGCGGCAGGCAATTATCTCCGATGGCTGCATTATTTCCGACGCGCACATCGAGCGCAGCGTCATCGGTATTCGCAGCATCATTCAAAGTGGCGCGACAATTCGCAACAGCATCATCATGGGCGCCGATTATTTTGAACTGGAGGATGCCAATGCCGCGCGTGGCACGCCGATCGGGATCGGACGCAATTGCGTGATCGACCGCGCGATTATCGATAAAAATGCGCGAATCGCTGATGGCGTAGTGATCACGCCTGAAGGCAAACCGGCAGACCTGGATGCCGAAAATTATTTCATCCGCGACGGGATCGTGGTCGTACCAAAGAACGCGGTGATTCCGCCCGGGTTCTGGATTTAACCGGCCTTAACGGCTTTCACCCAACTGGCTGGGAATTCCGCCGCCTACTTCCCATTTTTCCTGTTTGTTCCAGGGAAGCGTCGTCTCGGGTTTGCTATCGGGATCAGAGACGAGACGCGGAGGGGCCTTCTGCGTCGCGCATCCGCCAGCGAGGACGGTCAAGGACGCCAAAAGAAGCAGATGTGATATGAATTTTGTGTGCTTACGAACCAGTGCCAGCATAAATGACGATATCTCCCGGTTGCACTTGCACGCCACGCGGCAAGGTGCTGCTGATGATATCGCCGATGGCAGTCGCTGGTTCAACTGAGGAAACGCGAATTTTTCCGATGAGCGTTCCACCGCGCATCACCAGCATTTCGGCATTCGCTTCTACGCCCTGGCGGCCTCCCAGATTAAGAACAACGAAGTTGTACGCTCGATTGACCGCCAAAACCATTCCATGTAAGCCAGGCTGAGACACAGCGCGGCTACGCGACGGTTGCTCTTGAACTGCCGTTGCTGGCGGTGAGGGGTTCTCCATCTTTCCGGCAAGAAACGTTTTCTCGCGTTCAGCGTTGTCCAATTGTCGCCGAGCTTCGTCTAGTTGCGCTTGCAGTTCCGTTATCGAAGGTCCGTCCGCGGGGCTGGGTTGAGTTGAAGCCGCGGAAAGCTCTTCGACCTTTTTCTGCAGTTGCGCGAGCTGGTTCTCATTCGCTTGCAGCTTCGCGGCCGCCTCGGCTTTTTCTGTTCTGGCCTTCGCGGCTTCAGCTTCTGCGTTCGCTGCGCGCGTTTCTATCTCGGCGAATTTGGCTTTGTCGGTGCCGGCACCGGCTTCGCCTCGATGGGACTGTGGGCGCAACGTCCGCACCCTCTCCGCCGAAGCGAACGCCTGCTCCTGTTCCGCGCGGAGTGATTTTACTTTGGCGCTGTTAAGCACGCCAAAAACAGCCGAAAGAGTCAGCAACAAAAGCGAAATCCCGAGTAAGACGCGAATGGACACGAGCCCGCTTTATAGGTGAAAAACGGCCCAATTTGCAACTCTCATTTCCGGTCGGGGCCGAATCATTCGCGAAATTGCGCGTTTTTCTCTTTGCATCAGCCCTGCGGCAAATCTATAGGAAGACCCTCCATGGGTCAGCAACATCGCGTCAGAACCAAACGAAAGCGGCGGCGCGCTTACCTTGATCGTAAGCGGGCGGCCTCGACAACCGCTGTAAGAACAGCTCCGCGCGAAGCGCCTCGCACACGGGCGAAGAAGCAAACTGCGGCCGCACCGAAGTCGGAGTAGGTTTTCGGCGGGCGATTCTTGAGGCATCGGAAATTTGATCGCGGTGCGTGCGAGTGGACTACCTGATTGTTGACGGACACAGCGTGATTTTTGCGTGGCCGGAATTGCACGAACTCCATCAGCGGCGCACTTCCCTGGCACGAGAAGCTCTCGCCAGGAAATTGCGCGATTACCAGGATTGGACGGGCATCCGAACGGTTGTCGTCTTTGACGGCAAAGGCGCCAAAGTCAGCGAAACATCCGAGCCGGGCGAAATCCAAATCTTTTATTCGCGCGCCGGGCAATCTGCCGATTCAGTGATTGAGCGTTTGGTAGGCAAGTACGCGTCGCAATTCCGCGTGACCGTGGCGACAGACGATTACCTGGAGGAACAGACCGCAAATGCCTTCGGCGCCGATTGCATCTCGACAGATGGATTGCGCGGATTACTGGCGGAGGCGCGTTAAGGAAGCGCTTATTCAGCACAGCTCTGTTGGAAAGCGGCGTCTGTCATGTCGAGCGATATGCCAGTCCGGCTCGGACCGAGACATCTCTTACTGTTCATTTCGCGCCTCGATAATAACAATGAGAGATTCCTCGACTCCGCTCGGAATGACAGAATGTTTTACCCAGGCTAGGCAGCGCCGACAAGAGCGGGCTGCTGCGGCGTCGTCACCGCTTCGCGACGCGCTCGTTGCTGACAAGTGGCGAGCACGCGTGAAAGAACACAATAGAGCTGCTCGATCGGTAAATTCTTACTGACATAGCCATTGGCTCCGGCCCGTAACGCAGCGTGCATCCGTTCTTCATCGTAACCGATTCCGGTGAAGACAATGATCGGAAGTTTTTGGTTGATTTCGCGAATGAAGGAAATCAGCGAAATGCCATCTACCTTCGGCATCTTAAGATCCACGATGACCACGTCGCAATCGCGCCGTTCGAGCCAGGCGGCGGTTTGGAAGCCATCGGTCAGAGAGTCACAGGTATGGCCCTTTTGTCGGAGATAGGTGACGAGAAATTTAGCGATCGACGGGTCATCGTCGATAATGAGGAATTCTGCGCGTTCGCGGTTGGCGGATTTCATTGTTCGGTCGGCTTATAATGGCCATATTCAGTATAAGCACTAACCTTGCCAAGTTCCCGTACCCGCTTTTTCCGGTGCGATTGCTCTATTTCTCGAGCCGCTCTTCGATCGCTTTTACGCGCTCAAAAAGTTTTCCCAGCCTGCGCACCCAGGCCAGATGCGTTTTCGCTTCGTCCAGTGGAACCGCCGGAGTCGCCCACCACGTGCCTCCCTCGATATTCTTCGAAATACCGCTCTGGGCACCAATCATGGTTCTATCACCGATCTCAATGTGGCCGATAATTCCGACCTGCCCCCCGACCATGACTTCTGCGCCGATCCGCACGCTCCCAGCGATACCGGTCTGCGCGGCGATCATTGAGTTCTTTCCGATGACAACGTTGTGCGCGACCTGCACCAGATTGTCGATTTTTACGCCAGCCTGAATCCAGGTTCGTCCGAAACGCGCGCGATCGATCGTTGTGTTGGCGCCGATTTCGACGTCGTCATCAATCTGCACAATTCCAATCTGCGGGACCTTTTCATTCTTCCCTTCTCTTGGTTCGAATCCAAAACCGTCCGCGCCGATAACCACACCGCTATGAATGACAACGCGGGCGCCAATTTGTGTGCGTTCGCGAATTGTCACGTTCGGATAAATCAAACAATTCGCGCCGACGATCGTTTCGTGGCCAATGTAACTCCCCGCTCCGATCACAGTATCGTCGCCAACGGTCACGCCCGCCTCGATAACGACATGTGGCTGGATGGAAACGCGTTTACCCAATTTGACATCCGGAGCCACGATTGCGCTGCCGTGAATGCCGGCTGCAAAGGTAATGGGTTTGGGCGCGAGTTTGAGGACGACTTGCTCGAAAGCCTTCGCCGGATCGGCCACGCGAATTTGCGCGGGGGAAATCTTTTCCGAAAAATCGTGTGGGACAAAAGCGGCCGAAGCGCGTGTCTTTCGCAGCAATGGCAAGTAACGCCGATTGCCCAGGAATGTAATTTCTCCCGCGCCCGCTTCGGTGAGCGAGGCGGCTCCGGTGATGGCGGCAGATGGATCGCCCAGCAACTCGCCGCCACACATTGCCGCAAGTTCCTGAAGGGTAAACGTTACCATGGAACAGGCGCCGATTCGCCTAACGAGTAATTATTTCTTAACACTGGCGCGGACAGCGTCGAGCTGGCCGGCCGAGCCGAGCTTCTCATTTTTGTGCGCGATAAAATTCGCGTACTCCTGCACGAAGACTTTTCCCGGCGCACGAAAATCAAATTCGGCGGGCTTATCGCGAAAGAATTCGCGATGGACCCGCGTCCAAACCAAACGTCCATCCGTATCGATGTTCACTTTGGTCACGCCGAGTTTGGCCGCAGGCAGATATTCATTCTCATCCACCCCGCGCGCGGAGGGATCAAGCTTACCGCCGGCAGCATTGATTCGCTGCACTTCTTCGATTGGTACGCTTGAGCTGCCGTGCATGACAATCGGAGTCCCCGGGATTTTCTTGCCGATCGCTTCAATGACATTGAAATGCAGTCCTTGTTTTCCTTTGAATTTGTAGGCGCCGTGGCTCGTGCCGATGGCGGCCGCCAGCGAATCGCACCCGGTCCGCTTAACGAATTCGACCGCCTCATCCGGATTCGTTAGGCAAGCGTGACCTTCGTCGACCTGGATGTCTTCTTCCACGCCGCCCAATCGTCCCAGCTCCGCCTCGACGCTGATACCCTTGGCGTGAGCGCGATCGACCACGCGTTTTGTAATTGCGATATTTTCTTCAAACTCTTCGTGGCTCGCATCGATCATGACCGAGCTGTAAAAGCCGGAGTCGATGCAATCGTAACAAGTCTCTTCGTCTCCGTGATCGAGATGGACAGCGAAGATCGCTTCGGGAAAAATTTCCTCGGCTGTGCGGATCATCGCTTCGAGCATCCGTTTATCGGCGTAACTACGCGCGCCTTTGGAAAGCTGAATGATGAATGGAGCGCGGCTTTGGACGTTTCCGCGAAACAATCCAAGCAGTTGTTCCATGTTATTAATGTTGTAGGCCCCGACGGCGAATTTGCCGTAGGCGACTTTGTAAAGCTGGTCGGTTGTGACGATCATGATAAGAGCAGTTTGCCGATTTTCTGACTTAGCGCGCGAAAGATTTCGCGCAAGTTTTCAGTTGGTATCCGAGGTCGCCGGCAGGATCACGCTGACACGCGTTCCCTGCGGGTTCGAATCAATGTCGACTCGCCCGTTGTGATCGAAGACGGTGCGCTTGACGATCGGCAAGCCGAGTCCCATCCCGCGAGCTTTCGTCGTACAAAATGGCGAGAAGATCTTGTCGCGCAGGTCCGGGGCGATACCGCTACCGTTATCCTTTATTGTTACGACAACGCCATTAGTCGACTCTCCGCTGCGCACCGGTTTGATTGCAAGAGTGACACGACCCTGGTGCAAACCTGAAGTCGCTTCTGCAGCATTGGCCACGAGATGAGCAAACGCTTCCGTCAACGCCGTCTCATCTCCCCAGACTTTCGGAAGATCGTTAGGCAAATCCGTTTCAATCGAGGTGCCGTTGATGTGGGTGCGCGACTTTGCCATTTCAACCGCTTTTTGCACGGGGCCATGCAGATCGACCGGCTTCATTTTCAGCTCAGGTGGGTGCGCAAAGTCGTTAATCTGTGTAATGATCTTATCAAGGCGGTCGATTTCCTGAACGACGATTTCGTTAAAATCCTTTCGGAAATCGGCGTCATCGAAACGTTCCGGCAAAAGTTGGGCAAAAGTTTTGATGGCAACGAGCGGATTGCGGATTTCGTGCGACATGCTGGCCGCGAGATCGGTCCAGAACGCGGAGCGATCGAGCAGATCCTGCTTTTGACGCAGGCTATCTTCCACCGTCATATCTTGCACGACGGCAACCGCGCCTAACGAGGCGCGATGATCGCTCAGCCGGCGCGTTTCGACGGAAAGAGAGCGTCGTGTCGTGGGATCGACCCATTGTTGCGCGGCGAGATTCGTTCTCGTGTCCAGCGTTTCGCGCATTAAGGAAGCGAGCTTGCTACTCGTGGATTCCACCGGACGATTCACTACATCGTTGGTGGCGACATTGAGGATTTGCTCAGCTGCGGGGCTGAACCAGCGAACAACTCCATCTTCATCCGTCGCTACGACTCCGACTGGAATGGCCTTAAGCAACGTTTCGGCCAAAGTTTTCTGAACAGTGATCTCTTCGTAAAGGAGCGCGTTCTCGAGAAGAGTGGAGATTTGTTCGGCCAACATCATCAGACCTTCGAGATCGCTGTAAGTGAAAGGTTGGCCGGTGACATGATGACCAAAGAAGATCCATCCGATGATTCGGCCACGGGCGTAAAGCGGGACGATTACCTCGGCGCCGAAAGTGTCGAGAGCGCGACGAAGCAAGGCGCGCTGCGTTGGATCTACCGATTGCGAAAGATTGGCGCGGCTGATGAGATGTGCGTGCAGTTCGAACCATCGCACGAGCGGATCCCGCTCTCCGAATTCCAGTTCCTGACTTTCGGGCAAACAACGCAAGCCGGCGCGCATCCGGTAACGATCGCCCTGGCGAATACGTGAAAAAATTCCAACTCGGCTGACGGCCGCAGCGTCGGCGACGCCTTCGACCACATTTTCCAGAAGCGTATCGACATCCTCGACGCGGCGAAACATGCGGGGAAGGCGCAACATTTGTAAAGAAGGGCTGGAGTAACGTTCCGTTGTCATATCCAAACGTGATGGAGGTGGAGCGACTGGTTCGTGGCTCGGTGCCGATTGGTCGCGCAATTCGCGGTTTTCCTGCATAACGCGCAGTAAATCGAAAGCGCGGCCGAGCAGTGCCTGAAAACGATTGCGATCCAGTTGCAAATCTTCCGCAGCGTAGATGCCCGATTCCTCCGCTTCGCGCAACGGGTCGGAATGCGGAGGCCCGAAAGCGATGATCAACACCTCGGGCCAATCGCTCTGGATTTGATTGATCAGTTCGCGGCTGTCTTTCCCGTGCAAATCGACCAAGAGCACGGCCGGACTTGTTTGCTGCAAGACGGCGTCGAGCCGATCGGGCTCGGCCACATGGCGCACCTGACCCATCATGCGCAAAAAAGCCTTTGCTCGCCTAACGAATTCCTGATCCTGCGTGTAAAGAATGGCAATGGGCGGAAGATTCACGCGGCCACCTCCTCACGATCGAAGTGCACGACTGGAAGCAGAATGTGGAAGGCGGTGCCTTTGGTCAGTTCGCTTTCCACTTCGATTTGGCCTCCATGTTCTTCAATAATTCCGTGAACGACCGACAAGCCCAACCCCGTTCCGTAATCCTTGGTCGTAAAAAACGGATCGAAAACGTGGGCGAGATTTTCGGCGGGGATTCCCTCGCCGTTGTCTCGTACTGTAATACGGAGCACTTCACGCGCGTGGCCGTCTCCGTTTGAATGACTCATGGCTGCGACCCATTCAGGATGATTGCCGACCTCGGTGCAAACCGTTAATTCACCTCCTCGTCGCATCGCGTCCATGGCATTGATGAAGAAATTCAGGAAAACTTGTTCTAATTGGTCGGCATCCGCGCGGATTGTATCCACCTGTGCGTCCCAGACGCGAGTTAATTTTATATCTTTTTGATAGAGGCGATGACCGACCAATTGGAGCGACTTTTCGAGGATCGTGTGGACGTGCATCGGCTTAAGAACCGGCTTCGCCGGCCGGGCGAAGCGCAGGAGCTGGTTCACGAGGGAGTCGATCCGGTCGATCTCGTGCCCGATCAGATTGGAAAATGTCTCGCGGAAATCCGAGTCCTGGTATCGTTCCGGGAGCAACTGGGCAAAAGTCTTGATCGAGACGAGCGGATTTTTGATCTCATGCGCCATGCCGGCGGAAAGAGTGCCCAAACTCGCCAGTCGATCGCTGCGACGGATTTGAAGTTCGAGGCGCTTGAGCGCGGTGATATCGGTGAGAACCATGAGCGCGCCCAGCATTTCGCCATCCTGTCCATGGAAAATCGAGCTGCTCGCGCGAACGACGACGGTGCGATTCTCCGAAGGAAGCAGAAGTTCGCGGTTCTCCTGGCGCTGGCCGGAGCGAAGAGTTTCGCGCAGCAGATCGCAAAGGCCGCTGGGAAGTTGGACTAACGAGTGATCGAGGACATCACACGAATTTAGCCCCGTGATTTGTTCCGCTTCGTTATTGAAAACCGTGATAGCCTCATCGGCCCCGGCCGCTATCACCGCCGTGGTGAGATTTTGCAGAAGCGTTTCATTATAAATTTTCGCGTTCTGCACTTCGGTGAAGAGCTGGGCATTGTCGATCGCGATGGCGAGCTGGCCGCACAAAACCTGAAGCGCGTTCTGGACGATGTCGCCGTAAATGCCGCCCGAAAGGCGTGGCCCAAGAAGCATGAGGCCAGCTAATTGGTGCCGGGAAAAAATTCCCATGGCGGCGGCTAGCTTCAACCGGCGCATTTCCGGAATAATTGCGTCCAATTCCGGAGTTGGCCGAACGCGATGCAATTCATCGAGCACGATCGGCTCACGGTGTTTGCGAAGATAAGGCACGAACGGGTGATCAGCCGGAAGCGCCAGGCCGGGCCGCCCATCTGCAGAGTAATGTTGGCTGAAACCATTCTTATCGGGCAACAAAATCGCCACGCGGTCAGTTCCGACAGCTTCCGCGGTGGTAGCAGCGAATCGTTCCAAGAGATCTCGCAGGGTCGTGACCGAATCCAAAATCCCCGCGGCCTTTCGCATGGTTGCTTCGAAATCCAGACCGCGAGAGTTGACGAAAAGCTTATCAGCAAAGTTTTTTGAAACGCCTCGTGCTGGCGTCATGGAAAGGGCAACGGCCAGAGCGCCCAGAAGATGAGGGATAACATTTTGCCAGACATAACCTCGGAGCAAATGATCGGAGGCCCACCAAATGCCGAGATAGATGACGCTAAGATAAAGAAGCAGCAATCCATAGGCGACTGCGCGCCTAACGAATGTGCCGACCTCCATGATCTTACGGGTCGCGATTCCGTAGGCGATGATTAAGCTGAAGATCAGGAAACGAAACGGCCCGAAACGCACAACGTCACCGCGCGGCAAAAAGGGCGTGAGAAGAATTCCGGCCAACGACAGCGCGATAAGCGCCACGCAGCCGGCAACGACGAACTGCAGTTCGACCTTTTGCATGCCGCCGGCCTTCGCAGATCCCTGAGGTAAAGAGCGATGACAAACGCGATCGAAGTGATGAGGAAGCCAACGAAGAAAGGCAGGAGCGGACCGTAAACGGCGTGCGGAATCAGCTCCTGCGCCTCACGTGCCCGGCGCAGCTCGGCATAACGCAGGAACAATGGTGTGTAGCACAAGGCGAACACCAAAAGGCTCGGGATCGCCACCGGTAAGGTGCGTTTACCGATTTCGCGCCAGCCTTCTTCGCGATACATGATCGCGGCCCGCAGGATGTTGAATCCATTAACGACCAAAATGCTAGCCGCCCACGAACCGCGAATCCAAAACGCTGCCTGGCGCGCTTGCAGGGCGTTATAGGCCAGGTGCAGGGAAAGAAGCCACGCGAGGATAAAAAGCGAAACCAGGAGAAAACTTTGGTTCGCGTAATTGCGGTAGTTTGCGCGGAAAACGGCGAGACCCAACCCTAACTGCGTTAAAAGCGCCACCCACAGAGGAAGGCTTTCGGCGTTCATTCGGTCACCCGTTCAACGATCATCGTGCTGTTGCCACCGCCAAGTCCGCGCACATTGAGCAGAATGCAATTTAATTTCGCTCGCCGCGCTCTTCCACGCACGATGTCAAGATCGCAATCGCTGTCGAGATTGTCGCAATTTGCGGTGGGCGGAATAATGTTTTTCCGCAGACACAACGCCGCCGAAATCAACTGCAGCGGTCCGGCCGCGGCCAGAGGATTGCCTGTGACTCCTTTAATGGAGCTGATCGGCACTGTTTGCGCGCGCTGGCCGAACGCGCGTTTAATCATCGCCAGTTCGATTTTGTCGAAAATCGGATGTCCGGTGCCATAAGCACACACGTAATCGATTTTCTCGGGATCACGATTCGCATTCGCCAAAGCCGCCGTCATCGTGCTGCCGAGTCCGGAACCGGGCAGGGCAGGGTCGGCGTCGGTTTGCATACCGTAACCTGTAATTTCGAAGTAGGGATCGATTCCTCGACCGAGCGCATGCTCTAAACTTTCCAGTACCAACACGCCAGCTCCTTCGGAAATCACCCCCGAATCGCGATCGCGATCGAACGGACGGCTTGCACGCTCCGGACTGTCATTTCTTGACGAGCTTAATCCCGCGGTAGCGAAACTCGCCATCGCCAGTGGTGTGATTGGCGCATCGGATCCGCCGGCAATCGCTATTTCTGATTCGCCGCTTCGGATCGCGGATGCCGCGGCCGCGATCGCATCGAGTCCCGACACGCAGGTTGACGAAATCGTGGAAGTCCGTGTGGGCACGCCGAGCATCCTTCCGATGAAAGTTGCCGCGGCCTGGGGCGCGCACGATCCGACAGCAAATGGTTTAATGGAAGCGGGTCCGCGATCACGCAGCGAATCAAATCCGTCCTGCAAAATATCCATCGCGCTGGTGCCGACGCCCATCACAATTGGAAGTGGGGTCCGGAATCCGGCTCGCAGCGTCGGCAAGTCCAATCGTGCATTGGTCAAAGCCGATTGCGTTGCGGCAAAGGCGAGTTGAGTGCCGCGCGCCAGGCGCCGCGGTTTTTCCTTTGGGTCAATATAATCCAGTGGGTCGAAATCTTTCACTTCGCCGGCAATACGACTGCGATATCCGCGGGCATCAAAGAGCGTAATGGGGCCAATGCCGCTGCGTCCCTCGACTAACGAATCCCAAAATGCTTCGAGCCCGACGCCATTTGCTGCCAGAACTCCCATTCCTGTTACGACCACGCGAGTTCGGTTGCGCCGGCCAGTGGTCCTCATGGAATGCATGGATTGGTTCGCAATTGAATACAAAACGCGGCGCCGATTCCAATGAAGAATCGTGTCTTCCAACCAATATCCGCTTATCGGAAAAGCTCAAAGTCTTCTGTATCATCCGCTTGCCAAAAGTTATTCCGAAGTTATTCACAACTTCATCTTGCATACGAGCAGATTCTGCTCCACCATTGGCGCTGGTAATGCGGTTGGATGCCAGTGCCGAGTTTTTGTTTTTCCCGTGTGATAACGGCACGCCCTTAGCTACACCGTGGCGGATACGAACTTATGACGGCCTCGGCTGATCCTCCGCAAATCCTCGTCATCGACGATGAGATGGGCCCGCGTGAAAGTTTGCGGATGCTCCTCAAACCGAATTACACCGTCCACACCGCAGACTGCGTCGAGACGGGTATTCGCCTCCTGCGCGAGAAACATCCCGACGCCATCGTCATGGACATTCGTATGCCGGGCATGACCGGGATCGATGGTTTGCGAAGGATTCGCGAAATCGACCCGAATCTTTCTGTCATCATGCTCACCGGATTCGGCGCATTGGAAACCGCGCAGGAAGCGTTGCGTTTGGGAGCGAACGATTACATCAGCAAACCGTTTGATGCGCGCGCCATGCAGGAAGTCATCGGACGAAACGTCGAACGCACGCGCGTCCATCGCAGCAGCGAAAATGCCGCTAACGAAATCAAGGAGCTAAATAATCGTCTGTTAAAAGAGCTCGCGCAAAAAGAGCGTCTTGCCTCGTTAGGCCAGGCCTCCGCCGAATTTGTGCACGACCTTGGCAATCCTCTCACCATCGTGTGGGGATACGTGCAGCTTCTCGCCAAGAAATTGGAGCAGTCCGAGAAGGGCAATGGCGATGCCGGGCCAGCTACGGGCGAAGGCTCAGCGAAGGAGCTGAACATCATCGAGCAAAATGTGAAGCTCTGCCGCGAGCTGCTCACGATGTGGCAGAGTTATGGAACCGGCGACGATTCACCTCCCAAGCCGCTTTCGGTTTCCGAAATCGTAAGGACAGTGGTCAAAGGGGTTGAAGCGATGGCTGCTCAAAATGGCGTCACGCTGCAAAGTGATGTGTGCGCAGATCCTTGCACGCTCCTTGGCAACGCGCTTCAGGTCACGCGTGCCATTCAAAATGTCTTGATGAACGCGGTGCAGGCAGCAGCGGAAAAGAAAGGCTCGGTCAGCGTTCGCTGTACGCAAAGAGATTTCTACGTCGACGTGCAAATCGAAGACACAGGGGGCGGCATTACCTCCGAGCAAATGTCGAAAATTTTCGATCCGTATTTTACGACCAAGCAGGGAAAGAGCGGGACGGGTCTCGGTCTCTACATCACAAAAAAAGTGGTCGAAGATCACAATGGCTCGATAAAAGTGGACAGCACCCCCGATGTTGGCACCACTTTCACGATTCGTTTGCCGCTCCTGAATAATTGATTTTTCTGTTCTGTAGCGACGGTCTGTGATTGCCGCTACGCGAAAGCGAAACGCGAGACGGAGTGCGGCGCTCGCAAAACGTCGCCACGACAATCGGTTGCGAGTTTAACTTGCAGTTCGCCTTGATTTTGGTGTTTCTGAATGCGTGTCCTCAGGTTATCGCGTCGCCCCGATTTTCCTGATTCGGATGGCTGGCGTGCCATTCGACGCGCTGGAACGGCTCGCTACCTCGAACACATCCGCGGCTGCCCGCTTGCTCCTGGTAAAGCCACAAGCACAATCGCGATCGGGCCGGATTGATAATCCGGAGCTTCAGCGCCTCCTCGATGATGAGATTCAAGCTGCGCGCGTCTCACTTTTGCGCGCAGCCGGAGAAATCTTGCCGCGCTATTTCGTATTCTCTGCAGGCGAAGTGCAGAATCTCCTGAAGGATTCTGCACAAAAAGAAGGCGAATCACTTCGCGCCCGGAACAATCGCGCCGCCGGTCGCGAACGACATCTCTTGCTCTATCTCCAACGAATTGCCGCGAAAAACGATACGTTCAGTGAATTCGGTCCATCCACCTGGGGCGTGGTCCAGAGCAAGAGAAGCGGCATTGTCTTTTCACCCGATTCGCCAGTGACTGCGCGCGAAGTCTTTTTTGAACGGTGGACAGCCCACGCTCTGGCCGCGGCCATAACCGCTGATTCGGCCGTTCGACCTGAACTTTCGCCGCGACTTCATCCGAATGGTCGAATCGAAGACGATCACTTTGTCTCAACCGATTCCGGAGAGATTATTCCTTTGGATGCCACGACGAAAGCGCTGCTTGCTCGTTGTGACGGCAAGACTCCAGCGCACTCGTTAGGCTGCGACTTGCCATCGCTCGAGCAATTAGCGGATCGGAATCTGATTCGATGGGACGTCGAGATTCCAAGGCTGGAACCACACGCCTTGGACGTGCTCATTACGGATGTAGCCGGCTGGCGCGAAGGTCCGACACGGAAAAAATGGCTCGGCAATCTTCGGCCCATGACTGCATTTTGTGAGGAATTCGCGAAAGCGAAGAGTGTAGATTCTCGCGTCGAAATCATGCGGGAGGCGAGGCGTCTTCTGGATGATATCGGCGTCGTCGTTCAATCTTCCCAGCGTTATCTCTACAATGCAGCTAATCCAATTGGCGAAGACTGTTCGCGGGATTGTGCGTTTGCTATCGGCGAAGCGATGATCGATGAAGTCGCGCGCGACGCGGAACCATGGATCGATCTCTGGTGCGATTCCTACGCCTACATTGCGAGCCGCGTCGCCGCCGGTCTCCGCGGATTATTTCAGAGTGCGCCCGTGACAGATGGCGCTATTCCGCTGCCCGCCTTTCTTCGCCATTGCGAAGCGCAAAAGATGTCGCTCACGAGTCATGGTCTCGTCGCGCTCGCGCACATCGCGTTTCTTGAATTAAAGCATGCGTTTCAAGAATTACTCGGCAAGCGCACGGATGCCGCGGAATGGATGTTGACTGCAGACGAATGTCACTTCGTCCGAAAAAATTTCGAGTATCCCAAATTTGACGAGTACACGTTCCCGTCGGCGGATTTGCAAATTTCCGCCGCGTCGATCGAACACGCCAATCGCGGCGAATACGAATGGGTGCTGGCTGAGTTGCATCCGCCCATCGCGATGCTCCATCATTGCATGCATTGGAGCTGTCCGGACAAACCGGCGTTTGCCCGGGCGCTCGCCCGCACCGCCTGCGGCCAGCCCAATTTCTTCTACGGATTTGTTCCGGCCGATTTCACTGCGCACACCACCGTGCGGCAGTTTGATGTGATTCCCGAATTAAGCTATTTCGTCGCGCCTGGCCGCGGAAATCCAGATTGGAAAATTATCCCGACCGCTGAAACGGAAGTTTTCATTGATGAAACAAGCGGCGACGTGGGTTTGAGAAAAATCGGCTCGCACGAATATCTCGGTTCCTTTTCTCGTTACTGGATTATTCCTCTGGGATTTCACCCGTTCTATTTCGGTCGCGCGCCGCACATGCCGCGATTGCGCTGCGGCAAAGTAATTGTTCAACGCGAATCGTGGACTGTCACGATGGAGGAATTCGGCAGCGGCAATTTCAACGGCATTTCCAGCGATCTCGTTGTTGCAGTCGAACGATTGCGCGCTGCGCGTGCTCTGCCGCGATTCATCTACATTCGGCCGACCGAACAAGCGCTGCGTCGCAGCGGTGCGGAAGGCCGGGACAAAGATACCAAACCGGTCTTTATCGACCTCGAAAGTTACCTCTTCATCGAAATTTTTTACCGCTGGCTCATGAAAGCCGGCGAGATCGAAGTGACTGAAATGTTGCCGGATCCAGATCATTTGCTTTGGCAGGAAGCGGATGGGCGGCGCACATTCGAGCTGCGCACGCTAATCGTGCCGCGCGAATGAAGATCATTGCTATTGCCAATCAAAAAGGCGGCGTTGGGAAAACCACCACCGCGGTTAATCTCAGCGCGGCCCTGGCCGAGCTCGGCCAGCGCATTCTGCTCGTCGATCTCGATCCGCAGGGCAACGCCACCAGCTCGTTAGGCTTGCAGGGTTTGGTCGGCGAGAGCGTTTACGATCCACTCCTGGGTTCCGTTTCGGTTGCGACAAAAATCTTTCCCACCCGCCTCGAACATCTGTTCATCATTCCTTCCGATCTCGATCTGGCCGGCGCCGAAATAGAAATCGCGCGCATGGACGACCATCTCGTTCGTCTCGCCAAAGCTCTCGCGCCTCTGCGCGCGGACAACGCATTCGATTTCATTCTCCTCGATTGTCCACCTTCGTTAGGCATTTTGATGACGAACGCGCTGGCGGCGGCGGACGAATTGCTCACGCCGATTCAGTGCGAGTTTTTCGCCCTCGAAGGCCTGGTGCGAATTGGCGGCATTGTCGAGCAAATCAAAGCCACCGGCGTGAACGACAATCTGGAATTGCGCGGCATCGTCATGACCATGTTCGACAGCCGGACAAATCTAAGCGCTCAGGTAGTCGCCGATGTCCGCGAACATTTTCCGGATCATGTTTACGAGACCGTGATTCCGCGAACGGTGCGCTTGAGCGAAGCGCCGAGTTTTGGCAAATCGATTCTGGAATACGATTCGAATGGGAACGGCGCCCGGGCTTATCGCGCGCTCGCCCAAGAATTCGTTAGGCGCCACACGCTTCTGTAGCGGCGGTCTATGACCGTCGCATTTTTTTCAGGTTGAGCGTACGCAGGGAATAGTTGCGACGGTCATAGACCGCCGTACAGATGTTGGTCCGAACGCTTGATCCCGAAAACGATCGTTGGAAATCCGCGGAACACCGTCTCTTTTTCTGGGATCATTCCGTTTTTTTCGGCGACACGTCGCGAAGCGATGTTATCGGGATGAATGAGGGAGATGACGTGATCGAGCTTAAGATCGTTAAACGCATGATCGCGCACAGTCCGCGCTGCTTCGGTCGCGAGACCGCGTCCCCAATATTTTGAATCAAGCCGGTATCCGATTTCGATCTCTTCAACGTCGTCCACTGTTTGTCGGAAGAACCCACAATATCCAATCAGTTTGTTCTCTTCTCGAACGATAACGGCAAACTGCGACGGCGCATTCTCGCGATAACCGGCAAAGATTCTTTCGAGAAAGCCCGCAGTTTCCTCGCGTGAGAGAACGCCGCGCGAAAAGCGCATGAATTCGCTGTCACCCATCAAGACCGCGAGCGCGTCAAGATCGTCTTCCGTAAAACGGCGCAGAGTTAATCGGCGAGTCTGAAGCATGGCGAAGAGTAGCTTGACGATATCCGTGCACGCAACGGAGGTGGAGCGAGCGAAGATTATGTATGCGGCATGTTCAAGAACTTCCACTGGATGATAAAGTGGAACGGTCCCGCGCGCCGGTGCCAGACAGCTCGGATCTGAGTGTCGTGCGAAAAGCTTCGCAAAAATGCACGGCTTGTCATTTGTACAAGCGCGGCACGCAGACCGTCTTTGGTGAAGGACCCAAGCGCGCGCCTCTCATGCTGGTGGGCGAACAGCCTGGCGATCAGGAAGACATTTCTGGCAAGCCCTTTGTCGGACCGGCGGGGAAAATTCTCGATCGCGCACTGGAAGAGGCGGGAATCGAGCGGGACGATGTTTATGTCACGAACGTGGTCAAGCATTTCAAATGGGAGCCGCGCGGCAAAAGGCGCATCCATAAGAAACCAAATTCGCGCGAGATCGCGGCCTGCCGTCCCTGGATGGAAGCAGAGCTCAGACTCGTTAGGCCAAAACTGCTGGTGTGTCTCGGTGCGACCGCGGCGCAGGCGGTTTTCGGCCCGTCATTTCGCGTCACGCGCGAACGCGGCAAGATTCTGGAGTCGCAATTTGCGCCGAAAGTAGTCGCGACCGTTCATCCTTCTTCGCTCCTGCGTCAGCCCGATGAAGAATCACGGGAACGCGAATACAAATTGTTCGTGAAAGATTTGCGCATCGCGCTTAAAGCTGCGGGCGAATGAAAATCTGTCTGTAGCGGCGGTCTATGACCGTCGCACTTTTCTCAGGTTGAGCGTACGCAACGGGGATAAGTGCGACGGTCATAGACCGCCGCTACAGAAGAAAGGATAACCTGCCCCGAAATTATCGGGGCAGGTTTCGAAGTCTCAACTGAAAGCCGGAATTACGGCGTAGCGGAAGGAGAAGCCTCTTCTTCCTTGTCCTTCTTCGACTTCTTCTTGGTCTTTTCGCCCTCGGGCTTGGCGCCCAGTTTTACGGATCTTGCTTCCAGCGAGCCGTCCTCATTTTTCCAATACGAACCGCGGACCTTTTCGTCGGCAGTAATATCGCTCATCGTCGCGGGCTTTTCGTCTTTCGTTACGGTTGTTCTGTCCGTGACTTTGAAGACGCGGGAGGTTTCCTTGCCCGCAATGGTGAAAGTTTTCGCGTTTTGATCCACCGCGGAAATCGTTCCGTGATAGGGAATGGAGCGCGTGGAAGTGGTGGCCGCGGCGCTTGCAGCGGGCGAGGCACTCGGCGCCGGTGACGCCTCAGATTTCTTTCCTTTGGCAGAAACGCTGAGGGGTGCACAGACAGCGAGAGCGGCGACGCAGGCGCAGCTGATGATTAGTGATTTGTTTTTCATAGTTTGGATTAGTTGGTTATTGCGTCGCCCACGGGCTCGCATCGTTGGCCGGGCTTCGGGGCGGCGTGTCTTCATGCTCTAACCAGTGCGAGGGAACAATGCAATCACCGTTTTTGCGTGATAAGCTGAAGGCAACTTTGGTGGAGGTAAGGGGATTCGAACCCCTGACCTTCTCATTGCGAACGAGACGCTCTACCAACTGAGCTATACCCCCAACGGACCGGCAAGTTAGCACGCGAACCAATTTTTCATCAAGCGAACTCATCGAGCGCGGCCTGAGGCGTTCCGGCCGGAGCGGAGGTTGCCTCTCCCTCTCTCCCCTCGGGAGCGCAGTACGGGTAAAAGGAGTGGGTTTGGGGAGGACTAAGGTGAGGGCCATTTCCATTTCGCGAAGCGTCGAAGATTTGTCCGCGTTCCCGTTTCAAACGCGCCGCTCGCGCCTTTATCAAATCGCCGTACGCATGACGTTAGGCGAAATCGAGCAAGCGCAAAAACGCCCGCACCGCGTGGTATCAGACCGATCCTAACGACTAAATATGCACGCAAGTAGGAATGGTGTCGCGATGAAGCGGTGTTGGAGAAGTTGATGGCTTGGCTTGTTGAAGCGGGCGTTCCGAAGGAACGCCATAGCGGTGATTTATTGCGAAGCGCGAGCTGTAATTTCGTAGCTTTCGAAACCGTCGACATGTTAAACATCACCATGCGGAAATCCCCCGGCGCGTCGAAAAATTCCCGCACTCGATACAGGTTCAAAGAAGAGCGCTCGCGCCAAAGAGCAGGAACAACTCTACTTGGTCCGAAAATCAGCGAATGGAACGCTAAGAACGGCAACGGGTTTTCGCCATCATCGACCGAAAGAGAAGCGCGCGGAAGATTCCCGTCGCCAAAAGTTCTTCGATCCGGCGAACGCGCAGATTGATTACGCGGACAATGAGCGGGGCGCGATCAACAAGCTACTGGCGCTAAACGCGTATTATCGAACCCATCCGTGGCCCGCGCCTTTCGATCGAACTGCCCATCGTCTTCGTCTCGGCGATGCGCGCGACCTCTCATGGATTCCGGATGGAAGCGTCCATCTGATCGTGACTTCGCCGCCGTATTGGACCCTGAAAAAATACGAAGAGAACGAGCGACAGCTTGGCGAAATTGAGGATTACAACGCGTTTCTCGACGAACTCGACAAAGTATGGCGCGAGTGCGCACGCGTGCTCGCCCCCGGCGGGAGAATTTGTTGCGTCGTCGGCGACGTTTGTATTCCGCGCAAGCAAGGTCGGCACCGGGTGATGCCACTGCATGCGGACATCATGGTGCGCGCGCGGTCTCTGGGACTCGATGCGCTCACGCCGATTCTCTGGTTCAAAATCGCCAACGGTGTAACGGAAGCAAAAGGCAACGGCGCAGGATTTTACGGTAAGCCGTATCAGCCCGGTGCGATCATCAAGAATGACGTGGAGTACATTTTGTTTCTGCGAAAAGGCGGCGAATACCGCTCGCCGTCGTCGATCCAAAAGGCGCTCTCGATGCTGACAAAGGAGGAAATGAAGTCGTGGCTGCGATCCGCTTGGATTGATATCAAGGGCGAATCGACGCGACGCGGCCATCCAGCGCCATACCCGCAGAATCTGGCCGAACGACTGATCAAACTGTTTTCATTTGCCGGCGACACTAGTTCTCGATCCGTTCGTTGGGACGGGCACGACGAATCTCGCTGCGGTCGCGACCGGCAGAAACAGCATCGGCAACGAGATCGAGCCGGCGTATCTGAAGATTGCCGAACAACGACTTCATCTCGCGACGGCGATGCCGCGGCATGTTCGGCGCGACTCATTCGACGCTTCGAGTCGAGCGATGAGCGACGAGAAGTACGCGCTGCTCCGAACGTTCCGCGGCCTCTTCGAAGGCAAACCGTACCTGCATCGCAAATCGAATCTCGGCGATCTTGTTGCTTCGCAGCTTTACGAAGATCTCGTTGCGACTCGACAAATCAGCAAAGCTGGTCGAGCGGGTTCAGCATCACGAGCGCGTGGTAAATCTTAAGAACTCATGACCGGAAAACCAGGCCGACGCGGCGATGGAACATTTGGTGAACTTGTTCCCGCGGCGGTTGCATTGACTGAGAAAGGAATGCTCGTCGCGCGCGGACCAGTCGCGACGATTGAGATCGGCGCGGAAACAAAGATTCTCGCGAAAGCCATGATCAAGCAGATCGATCGCGTGATCAACGATTTGGTCAATCAGGTCAACCAATTCAAACGCGGAGGCGGCAATCCGATCTGTGTTGCATTCGTCGGAATAAACTTCGCCGAGCAATACGTCTCGTTTGAAGGACGCAAACGCTGGCCAACTGACGGGAAGAAATACAAACACCCGATCCAGGAAGCGGCCCAAGCCGAGCAACGGCTCAACGAAAAAGCGCGATCCGGCATTCGATGAATTTCAGTTTCTGCGATTTCGCGCGACAAATGCGAAGCCTTTTCCATTCGAATGGGTTGATCTCAGCAAGACCGAGATGGAATATTCGTCGGTGTTGACGCGTGTCTCGCGCGAATACGATCGCCGATTCGCATAAGCCCTAGTTGTTAGCGCGCTGCTGTCGCCGCGTGACAGAGTTTTTCTCGATGTTACGGTGCGCGGAATGGAAACTCCCCATTGGGTTTCGTTAGGCGATGAGGAATTGCTCGAGTGGCGCATTTCCACGCTTGTACTCAACGCTCGCGGGGACGGCGCTGGAGCCGTTGATCAGCGGCTTTACGATGAGCTTTCGGCGAGGTAATCCTCGAGTGGTCGGTAGCGCAGCTTCCGGCGAGTAGGTTTTTTCAAAAGCGGAAGAAGAATTTCGCGCCAGTTTTCAAGTGAAGCGAAGACGCGCCCGCAATTTCCAAGCCTCGACCTTTCAATTTCGTGCTGGATTCGTTCCCGACCGAGTCGTAAACCACCAGTAGTGAGGTCGCGACTAACGGATGGGAAAGTCTAGATGAAATATTCCAGGGAGAGACAATCGGAGAGATAATCGAACAATGCTCGGACCGGCACACGCGTGCCTTTGAAGACGGCTGTGCCATTCAGGATTTTCGGATCACAGGTGATCAGAGATTCCCTGGTCATGAATTCCATCAGACAATACCAGACAAAGTTGGCGATGGCGAGGTTGCAATAAATGCGGCGGTTATAGACCGTCGCTACAGATTTCCTGATTTTGTAATCCAACGATTTTATCGACGGCTCCGGATAATTCTACGGATTTGGTCGTGCGTTCCGATATCGGTGAAAGACAACACCCCGGGTTCGGCATCAAAGACAAGGCGGAGCTTTAATCCGACGCGGCACTCAAACAAACTGTCGCGCAGGCGGCGAATGCCGAGCCCGGAATGCAGATGAGGCGCGCCGAAACCGTCGCGCACTGCGGTGATCACCTCGCCAATCTGCTGTCGTTGCCGTTTCGGAAGGCGGCGAATCGCTGCCTTTAATTCCGGTGTCAGCTCAACGCGCAATGTCCGTTTCGAGGTCGCCACTGAAGATGGTCATTTTGCCGGCTTTGCGCTGAGCGCGCTGATTCGCTGCTTCGTGCGTTTAACAAAACGGTCCAGCTCCGCTTCGGTCACGCCGTACTCGCGCAAGCGCATAATCGTCCGAATGCACCGTGACGGGACGCAGGGCAATCACTCGATCGCCGTGCAAGAATGCCGATGTCTTCGCCTTTGGCGGCACGTTTGAGCAGCGATGTCAGATTCACCCGGGCCTGGGTGGGAGAAAGCGTTGTCATTTCGTGCGTCGATATTACGACGATATGGAGAGCAGGGCAAGAGCGATGAGACTGGCCTTCCCCTTAATCTCTCCCTCGGGGAGAAGAAGCGGCAAGGATACCGGGCTGGCAGCCTGCGCTCCCTAAGGTTTTCTCAAATCGTGGTTTCCTGGGTTCCTAATTGATACGTCCTGTCGTCGGCGCGCCCGGCGGTCGCGCTCTACCATTTCCAGATTCCAGATTTCCTAATTCATCTCATTCGTTCATGCCTCGGCAAAAGTTCGCAATGGCGAGTCGCCATTGCCAGCTCGCCGTCGGCGTGCGCTCCCCAGATTCTATTTCCTGCTTTCCTGAGTTCCTGATGATATTCTCCGCGGAATGGAAACTCCCGATTGGGTTTCGTTAGGCGATGAGGAATTGCTCGAGCGGCGCATTTCCACGCTCGGGCTCAAGCTGGAGGGGACGGCGCTGGAGCCACTCATCAAGCAGCTTTACGATGAGCTTTCGGCGAAGGGGCTGGTGTTTCATCCGCCGTGTTATGTCGGTGATGAATGGTTCGTGCCGATCGGGATTCCGGCGATCTTTGTTCCGTTTTTTCTGGTGCACGATCGGCTGCGCGCGCTGGAGCGGGCGATGATGCTCGAGGTGGAGGGCGAGACGCGCGAGTGGTTCATGAAATTGATGCGGCACGAGGCGGCGCACGCTTACAGCTATGCCTATGAGTTGCAGCGGAAGAAAAAATGGCAGCAGTGCTTTCGGGCAAACGTCGGACGAGCCGACGCCGAATTTTTATCGGCCGCGGCCGTTCAGTCACAGTTACGTGGTGCACCTGGACGATTGGTACGCGCAGAGTCATCCGGACGAAGATTTCGCGGAGACGTTCGCGGTTTGGATGACGCCGGAGCTGGATTGGCGCAAGGAGTATGCGGTCTGGAGAGTGGCGTTGCAAAAACTCGAATATGTCGACGAATTGATGCGCTCGCTCGCGGGCCAGGCGCCGGTGCACGCGCCGAAGTTTCGCGTGGCGGATTACGATTGTCTCAACGTCAAGCTCAAGACGTATTACGCGCGCAAACGGAAGCTGTATGAGGATACGTATCCGGGATTTTACGATGAGGATTTGCGGCAGCTGTTTTCGGCAACGGCGGGGCCGGGGCGAATCAAGGCGAGCTCGTATCTGCGGCGAACGCGGCGGCGTTTACTGAACTCGGTCTGCAAATGGACTAACGAGAAGAAATTTCGCGTGAACAAATTGCTGGCGCGTTTAATCGAACGTTGCGATCAGCTGGAACTGCATGTGCTTAATGATGATCCGCGACAGGATTTTCGCGTGACCTCTTACATTACAACACTGGTGATGAATTATTTGTTCACCGGAAAATTCAAGCGCACGAAGTAAAGCTTGTCATGTTGAGCGAAATTGCCAGTCCGGCTCGGACCGAGACATCTCTCATTGTTGAAATCAGATCAGAAAGAGATCCCTCGACTTCGCTCGGGATGACACGAAAAGAGGAAAATTCGAACGCGTGAAAAAGAAACTGAAAGTCCTCGCGTTATTCGACGCGATCCGTCCCACGAAGATCGACCAGGATCTGAGCAAGGAGATGCAGACGAAGGATTGGAAGACCGAGGCGAACGTGCTGGCCGCGCTCGAGACGCTCGGCTACACGACGGAGCATCTCGCGATTTTCGACGATCTCGATTTGCTCCGGCAAAAACTGGAAGCGTTCGCGCCCGATGTGCTCTTTAATCTCGTCGATCAGTTCAAGAACAACCGCGCATACGACCGGAACATCGTTTCGCTTTTCGAAATGCAAGGCCTGCCCTTTACCGGTTGCGGGGCGATCGGGCTCACGCTTTGCAAACACAAAGGCATCTCGAAAAAGATCCTCGCGTATCATCGCATCCACGTGCCGAACTTTGTCGTCATTCCGCGCGGCCAGCGCATCGCGCGGCCGAAGCAGCTCAACTTCCCGATCCTGGTGAAGCCGGTGAAAGAAGAAGCGTCGTACGGGATTTCGCAGGCGTCGTTCGTTGAGACCGAGGAGCAATTCCGCGAGCGCGTCGCCTTTATTCACGAGAAACACGACGAGGATGTGATCGCGGAGGAGTTCATCGTGGGGCGCGAACTTTACGTGAGCCTGCTCGGGAATCATCGGCTTGATGTTTTTCCGATTCGCGAAATGATTTTCGGTGAGGTGCCGCCTAACGAACCGAAGATCGCGACGTATCGCGCGAAGTGGGACGAGGAATATCGCAAACGCTGGGGCTTAAAGAATCAATTCGCCGACGAGCTCGATCCGGCGCTGGTGGCGCACATCGAGGAGACGTGCAAGCGCATCTATCGTCTGCTCGCGATCGATGGCTACGCGCGGATCGATCTGCGGCTGAC
Source organism: uncultured Verrucomicrobiae bacterium (assembly GCA_963803315.1). GTDB lineage: Bacteria > Verrucomicrobiota > Verrucomicrobiia > Chthoniobacterales > UBA10450 > JBBQFI01. The sequence goes on from CAWDLY010000019.1 coordinate 118,803, forward strand.
GGAGGCAAACGAACTTTACTTCATCGAGGCGAACCCAAATCCGATTCTCGCCGAGGATGAAGACTTCGCGTTGTCAGCGGATAAGGCGGGGTTGCCTTATCCGCAGTTGATTGACCGCATCATCCGGAGCGGGATGAAGGCGGTGCGAGGCTAAGCGGAGGGGCGTGCTTCTGCACGTCTTTGTCTGGATTGCGACGATGCTCTGGGCGTGGACGTGCAGAAGCACGTCCCTCCGGCTTGCAGGCCTACCCACCAATCAATTTCGCGGTGAGGTTAATCTTCGGCCCGGCCAGAGCCACGGAAACGGGACAAGTCTTTTTCGTGTGTTCAGCTTGTTCCTGAAAATTCTTGTCGTTGATCCCGGGGACGTCAGCGTCCGTGTTCAAATCGATGGTGGTGATTTTCGGTCCGCCATCCATTTCGAGTTTTACGGTTGCCGTCGTGCTGATGCGTTTGGCGGGATGGCCGGCTTTCTCGAGGTTGGCGGCAAGTGCCATGGAGAAGCAGGCGGCTTCCGCGGCGCCGAGAAGTTCTTCGGGGTTTGTGCCTTTGCCTTCTTCGAAGCGCGAAGAGAATGAATACGCGCCTTCATAAGCGCCGCTTCCGAGTTTCAAATTTCCTTTGCCGCCTTTCAGCGTGCCTTCCCAAACAGCGGATCCAGTTCGTGTTGCCATAATACGAAGAAGTTAGTGACGCATGATTGATACGCATCAAGTTTTTGAAGGGAGCCCCATCTAGCGCTTTCTGGGTAGCGCGGGCGTCTCGCCCGTGTTGCGGCGTGTCTCGCGCTGCAAATATGAATGAGCCGGCGGCTCTTTAAATTGTGGCGGACGAGACATCCGCCACGGCGCGCGAGACACGCGCCCTACCCGGAACTTCTGCTTTGCGCTCGACGGAAAAGTTCGAGCAGGTGCATGATTGCCTGATGCGAAACACTTTTGTCTCATTCGTTAGGCACGTTTGTTTGGTCGTTGCGCTTGCATTGGTTGCTCCGCTGTCGCTAAAGGGTGAGACAACCATCATTAAGGCAGGCCGCCTAATGGATGGACGCGGTGGCGAACCGATGACTCCTGCGATGGTGCGCGTGGAAGGAGAAAAAATCGGAGAGGTGGGGCGCAATCTCACCATTCCAGACGGCGCGAAAGTAATTGATCTCGGTGAGGCAACGTTGCTCCCGGGATTGATTGATCTGCACACGCATCTGACAAATCGGATGGGTGTGCATTGGGAAGATGGCCTAACGAAAACGACGCCGGGACATGACGCGCTTTGGGGAGCCCGGAATGCACGCGTGACGTTGATGGCCGGTTTCACGACCTGCCGAGACATGGGGCCGACCTGGCCGTATGTGGACGTCGATCTGCGTAACGCGATTGACGAAGGAGCGGTTCCGGGACCGCGTCTCCTGGTTGCCGGAAATTATGTTTCCTCAACGGGCGGTGCCGGCGATGCCAAACAGTTTTCGATCTACGTCGATGTCCCGACCGTAAAAAATCTTGCCGACGGCCCTGAAGAAGTGACGAAAGCCGTGCGCACAAATTTCAAGAATGGCGCGGACTTTATTAAGATCATGGCGACAGGTGCTGTTCTCTCGAAAGGAATCAAGCCGGGCGCACAACAATATTCCGACGCAGAAATTCAGGCCGCGGTAACAGAAGCGAATCGCTGGGGCAAACAGGTCGCGGCGCATGCACACGGCGCGGCGGGAATCAAAGCCGCAATCCGTGCCGGTGTTCGCACGGTCGATCACGGATCGGAACTCGACGACGAAGCAATCAGGCTGATCAAAGCGTCGAATCGCAAAACGTTTTACGTACCCACGCTCGACGTTCTCGATGCCGTCGATCAAAACGGCGCGAAAAATAATATTCCGGAATCAGAACGGGAACGGGGCCGGCAAATTCGCGGAACGATGACGGCGAGCTTCAAACGCGCGCTCGCAGCCAAGATTCCAATTGGGTTTGGCACCGATGCCGCAGTGATCGAGCATGGCGAGAATTGGCGCGAATTCGAAATTCGACATCAGCTCGGAGAATCGACGGCGGCGACGATTGTTTCGGCGACAAGTATCAATGCAGAAATCATCGGATGGAGTGATCGAATTGGAAGCGTAGAAGCAGGAAAGTTCGCGGACCTGATCGCGGTGCCCGGCGATCCTCTCAAAGATGTGACTTTGTTCCGACGCGTGGGTTTTGTGATGAAAGGGGGCGAGGTTTATCGCGATGATTTGTCGAAACGGTAACTTGGCCGAATCGGCAAGGCGCAACGCTTTGTCACGCGGCGGAGCGCAGGGAAAATTAGTCGGCGCGACGAGCCGTCGCGCCCTACCGTCGTGGCGCGAACTTCATTTCGCTCGTTTGGACAAAGCCGAGTTTTTCGTAGAGGGCGCGGCCTTCATCGGAGGCGTGAAGGACAAGGCGGTCGAGTTTTTCGTTTCGCGACCAATCGATGATGTATTGCATCAACAATGCGGCCACGCCACGCCGGCGCCACTCCGGTTCCGTAAACACATTAATAATGATGGCGTGGCGGCCTTCGGCGATTCCGCGCTCGCCGTTCGGACCTGTTGAAGGATGCGGACTGACCTGGCGCAATTGCACGCCGGCGCCGGCGATGATTTTGCCTAACGAATGGGCGGGACTCGCGAGCCAGCCGATGTATTCGCCGCTTTTGAGCATTCTTTGCAAATGTTCGCGTGAGCGTGCTTGGAATTCGTCGAACAAATGGTCGGGAATATCGCCCATATCGTAAAACATGCGGGCGCGGTGTGTGCCGATAATATCGGCATCGGCCGGGGTGGCGAAGCGCACGTGGAATTGGTTGGGCATGGCGATGGAAATCTTGACGGGCCTTTCGAAGTTGCAAATCGTCTGGGGAGCGCACGCGACTCGCGTGCTGGTTGCCGCGACTCGCGGCAAACCATCTCTTTTGCAAGCGTCGCGATCAGGGAACAAGAAGTTCGCGATGGCGAGTCGCCATCGCCGGCGCGCGAGTCGCGTGCGCTCCCCAGAATGTTCCGATGCCGGTTGAGATTTGAATTTGCCAGCGGTGGATCGTGCAGGCATTGAGTAAAGATGAACCGGAGAATATTTTTTGCGGCGATCGCCGGATTGGCGGCAGTGACATTAGGAAATCAGCGAGCCTGGTCGGCGCAGGAAGAATTTGCAGACATTAAAGCGCAGATCACCAAGCAGCATGATGAAGCGGTGAAGCGGCTGCAGGATTGGATCGGTCAGGTCTCGATCGCGGCGGAAAATCGCGGATATCCGGAAGGCGCGGATTACATGATCCAGCTGCTCAAGGACGCCGGGTTTCAACGCGCGGAGCGTGTGGAGACGGAAGGCAAACCTGGCGTTTTCGCAACGCTTGATGCCGGCGCGCCGAAAACGCTCGGCCTCTATTTTATGTACGACGTGAAACAGTTCGATCCGAAAGAATGGTCGTCGCCGCCGACGGAAGCGAAGATTGTTGATAAGGCTGGTTTTGGCAAAGTGATGGTCGGCCGCGGAGCGGTGAATCAAAAAGGGCCGGAAGCGACCTTCCTCGCGGCGCTGCATGCGATGAAAGCCGCGGGAAAAAAGATGCCGGTGAATCTCGTCTTCGTCGCGGAAGGCGAAGAAGAAATCGGTTCGCCGCATTTTGGGCAGGTCGTGCACAAGCCCGAGATCGAGAAAGCGCTATCGAAGTGCGTGGGAATTTTCATGCCCTTTGCGGCCCAGGATCCGGACGGAATGGTCACGATCACGCTCGGCGCAAAGGGCGTGATTGAAGTGGAGCTGACATCGAATGGTGAAAAGTGGGGCCGCGGTCCGCTGAAGGATATTCATTCGTCGAATAAAGCGCGCGTCGATAGTCCGGTGTGGCACTTGGTGCAGGCCTTGAACACGCTCGTGACGCCGGACGGAAACGAGCCTGCGATTGAAGGTTTCAAGAAAAATGTGCGTCCGCTCACGTCCGCGGAAAAATCGATGATCGACACTGCGGCGAAGCGATTGAACGAAGACGCCGCGAAAAAAATGATGGGCGTGAAACACTGGGTGCGCGACATCAGTTGGGAACAGGCGCTTCAACGCATGGCCGATACACCGACGGTGAACATCGAAGGAATCATCGGCGGCTACACCGGGCCGGGCGGGAAAACAATTTTGCCGCATCAGGCAATTGCGAAACTCGATTTGCGTCTCGTCCCCAATCAAACGGCGAGCGGCGCGCTCGCGGCGCTGAAGGCGCATCTCGCGAAGCATGGATACGGCGATATCGATGTGAACATGACGGGCGGTTACGATCCGACAACGACGCCGGCAAATTCACCGATGATCGCGGCGGAAAAAGCGGTCTACAAAGATCACGGCATTGATCCGGTATTGTTGCCACGTCTCGGGGGCTCGTGGCCCGGTTATGTTTTTACCAATCCGCCACTAAGTCTCGGTGCCGGACATTTTGGCCTCGGCCACGGCAGCGGAGCGCATGCGCCGGATGAATATTACGTGATCGAGTCTTCTAATCCGAAGGTTGAGGGAATGGACGGTGCGACGATGTCGTACGTCGAATACCTCTACAAGGTGGCGAAGGAATAGCGCGTCAGAAACGATGCGGAAGAAAGTCGCCGGCGTGATTTACGTTGGCGGCAGCGAGTTTGTTTTTCCGATTAACGAAGTCGGCGCTCTCGATATTCTTTGCCAGAACAACCTGGTCGGGTCTCTCCATCCGCAGCGACTTTACTACTGGATTCAATGGCGCGGTTTGTTTTGCGATGTAGCGGGTCTTTCTGGATTCCGCTAAATGTTCGCTGGGCCCCAAAACACGCACCGTCATGAATTGCGGGTGCCCGTTAGCCCAGCGCAACGCCTCGCTTTTCGTCTCAAAAAAACGATCGATGACAAGCGCGCTCCGTTCGGAAGCGTTGCGGCCGCAGCGACGCGCCGCTTTGCGATTGACGACATCACGGCCCGTATCGACTGCGACGCAAGTTGCATCGGGAAATACGACATGGCTCCCGTAAGCAATTTTTTTCGGATCGACGGCGCAATGGCCCGCGCGGAGTCGCGCGCCGGTGGAGCATTTGTGGGCCCGGGTATAAGCGTCGGAACCGCCGCCGCTGCTGGCCCAGTAAACCGTGACGCGCGCAAGTATTGATTGCTCGCGCGCGAGAGCGGGCGAAGCCATGATCAGGCTCGATGCAATTACTAAGAAGAATGTCTTCATCTCGTTAGGCGGGGAGCGAGAGGGATTGTCCTCGCGGTCGATCCCCAAAACCGCGAGGAACAAATTGGAGGGAACTGACGTCACTTAATATTCGAATTGATCGTCGCGGTGGACGCAGCCGCGTTAATTGTTTTCGCGATTTTTGAATAGTCACTACGACTATTCTCGAAATTATCGGGCACGATTTTTTGCTGAAAAAAAAGTTTCGCGAACGGGAAAAAAAAGTTGCGCCGGGCGTTGATCGCCTGCATAGGTCGCGCTTCGTGCGACGTCTTATCCTTTCCGTTCTATTGTGCAGCGCATTCTTCGCTGCGTCGTTAATGATGGCTCAAGCGGCTGGATTGCAGCCGTCGAAGTCGAAATTTTATTACAAAGACAAGTACGGCAGGACGACTGCGGTGCGGATTATTTATCGTTATCGTCGCGTGCAGATCGTGCATCCGCTGGCAAAAGTGGATTCGCGTCTCGATCCGCGATTATTGCGCGCCGCCAGCATTGCCGACGAACGTGCGCACGCGCATTCGAAAGCCCGCTGCTGGCATTATGTAAAAGAAGCGCTCGTTGCTTCCGGCGCGGTCAGCTCTTATCCGCGGACCGCTTACGCGCGGCAGGCGAGCGAGGAATTGGTGCGCAACTACGGTTTCAAAAAACTTCAGGTGCACGATCCGTATAAGGCGCCGCTGGGTGCAGTGTTGGTCTACAGCCACGGCCGGAATGGCGCTGGACATGTCGAAATCCGAACACGAAACGGTTTCGTGAGCGATTATTCATCCAAGACTCGCTGCCGCTATCCGTTGCTCGCTGTTCTCGGAAAGTTTTCTTCGTAAGATTCGGTAGGGCGCGACGGCTCTGTCGCGCCGACGGATCGGATTTCGGTTATCGCATTGCAAAAGTCGGCGCGACGGGCCGTCGCGCCCTACCAGAAAAACTCGCATTCGCGAGCTTATAATTTCATGCTTTCAGCCATGGCCGACGCGCTTACGCCCATGATGCAGCAGTATCAGCGGCTGCGGAAAAGCATTCCTGCGGACACGCTGTTGCTTTTTCGGCTCGGCGATTTTTACGAAATGTTTTTTGAGGATGCGAAGGAAGCATCAGCGCTGCTGAACGTTGCCCTAACGAAACGGAACGAGGTTCCGATGTGCGGCGTGCCGTATCACGCGGCGCCAAATTATATCGCAAAACTAATCAAGGCCGGCCGGCGCGTTGCCATTTGCGATCAAACAAGCGACCCGCAGCCGGGGAAAATCGTCAATCGCGAAATCACGCAGATCATTAGTGCTGGGACGGTAAGCGAACTGGATTTGCTGCAGCCGAATCGAGCCAATTATCTCGGCGCGATTTACTGCGTCGAAAAGACTTTCGGCTTTGCCTACGCCGATCTGAGCACGGGAGAATTTCGCCTGACTGAACTGGCGAACAGCAGTGCGTTGCTGGACGAAATCGCGCGCGTTTCGCCGGCGGAATTGCTTATCGCCGAAGAGCAAAGCGAGCAATTTTCCGAAATCGAAGGGACAATGGCGTACGACAATTACGCTTTCTTGCCGGAGCACGCGCGTTTCACGCTTTGCGAGCATTTTCACGTCAAGTCGCTCGATGGCTTCGGTTGCGAGCAAATGATAGCAGCGGTCGCTGCGGCCGGCGCGCTCATTCATTACCTGAAGCATCAATTACGGCGAAAGATCGATCATCTGGCTTCGTTGCGCTGCGACGCGCCGAGCCAATACGTGGTCCTGGATGCGGCCACGCAAACAAATCTGGAGTTGGTTGAAACGCGAAACGATCGTGGAGCGAGCCTGCTCTCGGTAATCGATCGCACCGTTACGCCGATGGGCGGACGAAAACTGCGCGCCTGGATTTTGCGGCCATTGCGCGATCTGAGCGAACTGAATTGCCGGCAGCAAATGATTGCTGATTTGCTGCAGGAATCGGATTTGCTCGCCTCGTTGCGCGATTCGCTGAAATCCATTCGCGATATCGAGCGCGCTGCCGGTCGGTTGAGCCAGGCTTCGGGTAACGCGCGGGATTTGGTCGCGTTGAAAACGTCACTGCAACGAATTCCAAGATTAAAAGCCGAGCTCGGCAAGCTGATCGAGCAAATCCAATTCGGTAGGGCGCGACGGCCCGTCGCGCCGACAATTTCAGACGAAAATCACGACGCGACGGGGTCCGAGCCAGGCTGGCGTTGGCGCGCTTTACCGGACGATTTGCAAAACGAGATTCGAGAAATGCCGGAGCTGGCCGCAAAATTGAATGAAGCTTTGCTCGATGATGCACCGCTTGCCTTGAAAGAAGGCGGAATTTTTCGCGATGATTTCAATCACGATCTCGACGAACTCCGGCGCGCTTCGCACGAGGGAAAAAATTGGATAACGGCGTTGCAGGAGCGCGAGATCGAAGTCACCGGGATTAAATCGCTCAAGGTCCGTTTCAATTCCGTCTTTGGTTATTTCATCGAGATCACCAAATCGAACCTGGCGAACGTGCCCGCGCATTACACGCGCAAGCAAACGACCGTCGGAGGCGAGCGCTTCATCACGCCGGAATTGAAGGAGGTGGAAGCGAAGATTCTTGGAGCGGACGAACGCGCGCGACATCTCGAGTATCAACTTTTTCAAACACTGCGCGAAGAAACCTTGCGCGACCTTGCGCCGCTGCAACAGACGGCGGCGGCGCTCGCCACGCTTGATGCGATTTGCGCGCTCGCGGAAACGGCGCGGCTTTTCCATTATTGCCGGCCGGTCTTGAATGAATCGTTGCGGCTAACGATCAGGGACGGCCGTCATCCCGTGCTCGACCAAAATCTGGCGGAAGAAAAATTTGTGCCTAACGACACCGAGCTGGACGGAGAAAGGAAGAGACTCGGAATCATTACGGGACCGAATATGGCGGGAAAATCCACTTACATTCGCCAGGTCGCGCTGATTGTATTGCTCGCGCAGATCGGAAGTTTCGTGCCGGCGGCGAGCGCGGAAATTGGTTTGGTCGATCGCATCTTTACGCGTGTCGGCGCGAACGACGATCTGGCGCGCGGACAATCGACGTTCATGGTGGAGATGAATGAGACGGCGAACATCGTGAACAACGCGAGCGAGCGCAGCCTGATCATTCTGGACGAAATCGGCCGCGGGACGTCGACTTTCGATGGACTTTCCATCGCCTGGAGCGTGGCGGAATTTTTGCACGATAAAATCAAAGCGCGCACGCTTTTTGCGACTCACTATCACGAGCTAACAAAACTGGCGGCAGAACGCAGCAGCGTTTTCAACTGCAATGTGGCGGTGCGCGAATGGAACGAGCAGATAATTTTTCTGCGCAAGATCGTGCCGGGTGGTGCGGATAAAAGCTACGGGATTCAGGTTGCGCGTCTGGCTGGTTTGCCGAAGGAAATATTGGAACGGGCGAAGAATATCCTGGCGCATTTGGAGAAACCGAACGGCGCAGTTGAAACTCCGGTCAAAGCGAAAAGGCGACGCGAGAAAAAACCGGAGCCGACGCGTGAGAGACCACAGCTGGATTTGCTCTAGTCCCCGTAGTCTCCGCGACCGGTTCGGCGTTCACCCGCCAAAATCTCGCTTTCGAGTCTCGACAATAAAATGTCGCATATGCGACATTTTATTGTCCGATGAAAGCGAAGACAGAGGAGTTTCTCTATTTGTTGCTTTGGTCCATGGACACGGCGATGCGACCAACCTTTCGGAATCTAAATGCGTCGTTCGAGGAATGGGCTTACCGCGAGGGGCTGCTCAGGCAGCTGGCGCGCCTGCAGAAACAAAAGTTCATCGAGAGTAAAGCAACTTCTAAAAACGACAGGGTCTATCGACTCTCGGCCTCGGGACGCGTGCAAAGCTTGGGAGGACGCGATCCAGAAGAACGGTGGAATCGGAAATGGGATGGTCGCTGGCGGATGATTCTATTTGACGTTCCGCTCAATAGAAACACAGAACGGCAATGGCTTCGCCGATATCTCCGAGGCAAAGGTTTTGGTTGCCTGCAAAACAGCGTGTGGATTACTCCGGATTCGCTGGAACAGGAACGCGAGATTCTCGTCGGCGGTAAGGTCGACGTCGAGTCTCTCATTCTTCTCGAGGCGCGACCGTGCGCTGGAGAATCGAACGAGGAGATTGTCGCCGGCGCGTGGGATTTCGAACGGATCAATCATCAATACGCGCATTACCTCAAAATTGTCGACGAACGCTTGCTCGGAGTTGCGAATACACAGGAGTTATTGAATTGGGGAAGAAAAGAGCGAGCGGCATGGCTGGATGCAGTTAAAAATGATCCTCTCTTGCCGGAAAGCATTTTGCCGCCTGGATACCTTGGCCGGAAGGCGTGGGGAAGACGAATGGGGACACTTCGCTGGGCTGGGCGACAGCTGCGATCTTTCGAACAGAAAAATTGAGGCCGACAATAAAATGTCGCATATGCGACATTTTATTGTCGCGCTGGTGAGGGGGCGGTGGTTCGACGCTGAGGGAGAGGCTCGGTGGCAGGATGGCTTTTGGGGCGTGGTTTTGGACGCGATGCTCCTGGCGCGATGACCTCTGGAATGGTGGCTTTTGGGGTGACGCACCAGAAGGCTAAGATTACATTTTGCGAGAATATGGCGGTTAAAACTGAGAAAGAGTTGAGCGAGACACAACGCGCACATTGGTTGAAAGCCGTGGCGGCGATCGAGCTGCGGAATTTCGGTTACGCGATTTCGCTCTTGCAGGGAATTCTCAAGCAGGAGCCGGAGTTTCTCACTGGCCGGCAACTGTTGCGTCGCGCGGAAGTGACGCAGCACAAGGCGGCCAAGAAAAGTTTTTTCAATATTTCGAGCGCGCCGCTCGCGGTCATGAAAGCGCAGCGGGAAATCAAGAAAGATCCGAAGCGTGCCGTGGAAATGACGGAGAAAGTTTTGGAGGACGAACCGTATCATCGTCAGGCGAATCTGGTCCTCAAAGAAGCGGCGGTGGCGGCAGGCTGGCCGGAGGTAGGAGTTTTCGCGCTGCGCACTTTGCTGGAAGACAATCCGCGCGACGTAAAAATTCTGCACGAACTGGGGCGGCTTCACCATAATCTGAATGAAAGCGAGCAGGCGGTGGAAGTTTACAATCGCATCACGGAAATCGATCCGCTGGACGCGGAGGCATTGCGTCTGGGTAAAGACGCATCGGCCCGCGCATCCATGAGTAGCGGCGGTTGGACGCAGGCGGAGAGCTATCGCGATTTGATTAAAGACAAGGATGTGGCGGTATCGTTGGAGCAGCAAAATCGAATGGCGCTGAGCGGCGAGTCGCTCGATCAGCAATTGGCCGAGACCTACGCTCGACATCAGGCGGAGCCGCAAAATGTCGATCACGCGCGAAAACTGGGCACGCTTTACGAGCAAAAGGAGGATTTTGAAAATGCGATCGCCTGGTATCAATATGCCGCCGACCTAACGAACAAAAGCGATGCCGGATTAGTGCGGAAGGTTTCCGATTTGAGCATGAAACGCTCGGAACGCGAGATCGCCGGGCATGAGGAATTTTTGGCCGCGCACGGGGCGTCGGATGAATCTTACCTTGAGAGACAAAATGCGCTAGAGAGCGCGAAAAAGAAGCGCGCGGAAATGCTGATCGAAGATGCGCGGAAGCGGGTCGATCGGGATCCAACTGATTTGCAATTGCGTTTCGAACTGGGGGAGCATCTTTTGAATGCGGGCGAATTTAAGGAAGCGCTGCCGCAATTGCAGCGGGCGCGGCAAAATCCAAACGCGCGTTTGAAAGCGATGAATCTGCTCGGATGCGCCTATCGCGAACTCGGCATGCTCGATCTGGCGGCGAAGCAATTGGAGGAAGCGGCGAAGGAAATTCTGGGGATGGACGCGATGAAGAAGGAGATCGTTTACAATCTCGGCCTGGTTTACGCGCAAATGGGGGAGGCGGAGAAATCGATTGTCTGCATGAAACAAATTTACGAGGCGGATTACGGTTACAAGGACGTGGCGGAGCGAGTTGAGACTTCTTACGCTAAAGATAATCCTTCCGCCTAAACGGGTCGAAGAGCGGCCGCGGCGAATTGTCACCCAACTGGCTGGGAGTTTGCGAATTTTAGTTGCCGCCCACTTGCGCCGGCAGGTAGCTTAATCAAACGATTCTTATGAAACAAAATTCGATATCATTTTCACGGTTGACGGTAATCACATTGGCAGCGGCCTCTCTCAGCCTGGTCGCGAACGTTGGAGCGCAGGTGGAGAACACCTCCGTTTCTGACAATCCGCATCTGCGCAAAAGAATGGAGCCAGCCAAGGCGTCGGCGACGAAATTGAGCGACAAAGACAGAAAGTTTCTTCAGCTGGCGGCTAATGCCGGAGTTGGCGCAGTCGCGGACGGCAAGCAGGCCGAAGCGCTGGGACAAAGCGCAGAGGTAAAAAAGATTGGCGCGCGCATGGTGGCGGATCATTCCAGAGCGAATAGCGAGCTACAGGCGCTCGCGAAAAAGAAGGGACTGGGCATGGACATGAGCGGGGGAAAGGCGCGCGCTTTTCCCAAGGCGAGTTTTGATCATCAATATTTGTATAATCTCGAAGAGGATCACAAAGCGGACATAAAGACCTTTGAGCAGGAGGCCAGCTCTGGTGATGACGCAGACGTGAAGGCGTGGGCCGCGAAAACTGTGCCGACTCTCAAGGCGCATCTTGCGTTAGTGAAGGACGCCAGAAAAAAAGTTAAATAACTTAGAGAGAAATTTCTCTCCAGGGCGGCACGTCTGAAAGGGCGTGCCGCCTTTTTTTGTCGGTGATTTGTCGGCGGCATTTCGATTGACGGCAAATACGATTGCGAATGTATACCGTTGACCCTTAAGTCGGGGGCAAACGCCACGCATGATTGCAAAACCTTTAGGAGATCATGGGAGCAATCTCTCCATCATGATACCAACCTTTAACTGCGCGGATTATTTGAGAGAAACCCTGGCGTCACTGCTGCAGCAACAATCATCTGTAAGTTTGGACCTGGCGCAGATCATGGTGGTAGATGATTGCTCCACGCGGGATGATTCCGAGGCAGTAGTCCAGGAGATGGCTGCGAGTCGCGTCCAATTCCATCGACATGCTTCTAATAAAGGAGTGTGCGGGAATTTGAATTCGTGTCTCGAGATGGCAGAGCGCGAGTGGATTCAAATTCTACATGGAGATGATTACATGTTGCCTGGCGCTTATGATGAATTCTCCGCATGTTTGGAGCAATTCCCGGACGCACTGGCGGTCTTCGCGCGTTCGCAGATTGTTTCGTCAGGCGGGAATCTTGTTTGCGAGTCGGATCCGCTCGGACCGGAAGAGCGCGGCCGGCTTTCCTACGATCCGATGATGTGGATGCGTAATCCCATTTATCCAGGCGGAGTGCTTCTTAACCGTCGTGTTGCCGATGTCGCTGGGAAATTCGACTGCACCTTTTCGCATGTGAACGATTGGAATTACTGGTGGCGATTGGCGCGCACCGGCCAATGTGTTTATACGCGCGCCTGCATCGCTGCTTATCGCGTATCCGAAGAAGGGCATAGCTCTTCGTTAGTGCGGACCGGACGGAATGTGGCGGAAGGTTTGGAGCAAGTCGAACGGCTCATTGCATCGTTGGGAGAGAAAAATGGAGCGCCCAAGATTAACCGTGCCGATCTATATGAAAGCGTTTACGGAACGGCTTTCGGACAATGCTCGAGATTTATCGGCGATCACGAGCCCTTCATGGCGAATTGGAGATGGTTTCGGCGGATGCCAATGCGTTTTCGTTACCGCAAGGTTAGGGAACTTTTTCAGCTCCGGTGGCGTCACGTTTGGAAACGCATCGGGCAGCATTTCTAATTGGCGATTTGGAGACAGATAGCTCTGTTAAAAAGCTGCATTCTGTCATGTCGAGCGAAGTCGAGACATCTCTTACTGGTCAGCCGCGCCGAGATGAAGAGGGTGAGAAATTCCTCGACTTCGCTCGGAATGACAGAGCTTTTTAGCAGGGCCGAGACAGATCAAGTCTGCGACTGCACGCACAAACGAAGTTCGAGAACAAGCCGCTCTTTATTTTGTATGGAAGCGATGGGCGGCAAATATAATTGCGGATCCAATCCGGTGATTTTGAGACGCAAACCAGTGGAACTCGGCAGGCGTTCCAAGTCGCCGGCGAGAACAATTCTGTCGAAGTCGGGCTACCGTTGCCGCTTTGAAATAAGTTTGCGTCGCAGTCGCTAATCGCAGTTCTGCTATCTCAATGGTCACTGGTCCCGCGATGAAATCGATTCGTAGCGGAGCTGCCGAGCTGCCTAACGGCAGCGGGATCGAGATGTTCTTCCAGCCGCCATATGGAATGTAGGAATAAACGGAATCTTTTTCCCGGTGAATCCCATCGGCGCTGTGAAATACCTGGATGAGCGCTGCGCTTCTTTTGTGAGAAAGTTTTCGCCTGCGATTCAACCGCGGCCGGATCGAGCGTTGCAGCGCTTTCCAAAACGATTCCGCCGGCTTGCGCGCGATCAGGATCGATTCGTGCCATTTGTTACTCTCGTTATCGTAGGAGAGAAGATCTTCCCATTGGGTGCGCACTTCGAGAACTTCAAGGTCCGCATAACGAGCGACGGCGTGCAGGCCATCCGCAAAAAAGCGCCAGCAATCGAGCGGGAAGCGATGCTCCGGTCCGCTCGACGGAGCAATCACACAAACGAGACCGTGCGGTTTCAGAACGCGCGCAATTTCCAGCATCGTTTCCCAGAAAAATTCGGTGTGCTCGAAGGTTTGTCCGCAAATGACAACGTCGACGCTTTGCGAGGCAAGCTCTCGCCAGACATAAGGATCGCGTAAGACAAGGTCGACATTTTCACCGGGTGCGAGATCGACGCCGAGATATTGCCACGGACTTTGGGCGAACAGCGGACGGTAGGAGCCGTTCACATCGTAGCTTCCGAGATCGACGATCTTGAGCGGTTCGTTTTTGCGGCTTTCCAAAAAGCGATCGCGAAAATCCGCCATCTTATCGAAGGAACTGGCGTGCATCGGTTAGGCGGGCGCGTTTTGCAGGAGGACGCTCTCGATCTGGCGAGCCGATTTCTCCCAACTCATGGTGCGAGTTTGCTGCCACGCGTTTTCGACAATTTTTTCGCGAAGCGCTTCATCGTTAAGCAATTTCATAATTCCATCGGCGACTGCCTGCGCCGTGGGATTTACGAGCCAGGCATTCTGCCCATGCGTGAGCACACCGTCCCATCTTTCACTGGCCACTTCTACTACGGCACAACGGCAAGCCATCATTTCGAGTGGGACGAAGGAAGGGTTGCTGAGGGAGAAGACAACACCCACGTCGGCGCTGGAGAAGAGTTGCGCGAGATCATCCTGGGCGAGCAAGCCGCGGTTTACGAAAGGGAAATTGGGAGGCGGCGTAAGTTCCGCGCTGCCAAAAAAGACAATGTCCACATCCGGCATTTGCGCCTTTACCAGTTGCAGCGCGGCGACGCCAACCGGATACGCTCGACGAGGTGTGGTCGGCCTGGCGTAAAAGCAAATGCGACGGCGATTTTCTCGCAAACCCGGTCGCGGCCAGTAAACATTTGTGTCGACCGCGAAATCGAAATAGTCCGCGCGAGCGTGATATTTTTCACGCAACAACTTCGCCAGCCATCGTCCCAGGGTTATGCAATGCAATCCGGCGCGATAGGTGTTTTCCGCGCGTGTGAAGTGTTGTGGCTCGTGCGGATAAAAGGAAGGTTCGAAATCCTGGACGAGATAATAGCGGCGGCCGCCGTTAGGCAGCTCGAGCAAATTTTCAGTGGTCGGCCAGAAGGTTGCAAAGGTGCAATCAGCATCAGCGATGCTTCCGGTCCAGCGGTGGTATTGAGCCGTGGTGGGACCGAAATGTTCGCGAATATGTTCGCGAATCTGGTCTGTGCTGTAGTCGTTCATCAAGTTGTAGGGCACAACGTAGACGCGACACCGGTGTCCGAACTCTGCGAGATAACGAATGATGCGGAAGATACCAGTGTCGCCGCCCGCTCCGGGAAACGGTTCCGGGATCAGCCAGTTTATTGTCAGACATCTCACTGCGCGCGACTCTGTGATACAATCGGAGCGACAGTATTCATGAGCAACGGTAAGAGCTCCGATAGCTCCCTGGCCCGCGTTTTCACACTGTAACGTTGAAGCGCCGTGCGGCGTGCGTTTTCCCCGATCTGCAAGCGTTGCTCCGGTTTCTCAATGAGAAGAGTCAGCGCTCGATTCCACTCATCTTCATTCCCGGCGAGGAATCCGTCATGTCCATTGGTCATCGAGTCTTTGAAAGGATCGATATTCGATGCAACTACCGGAACACCCAGCACTGCGGCCTCGACGAATTTAATTTCGCTCTTGGCGCGGCAGAAAATGTTGCCCATTTCCAGCGGGGCAAGCGCGATATCCATCTGGCCTAACAACTCGAACCAGGCGCGCCAGTCCGTTACCGGGAAGCGCACTACTCGCTTGCCAAACTCGGCAAGCTCTTGTGAAACAGTTAACGGGCCTGCTATCCACAATTCTACTTGAGAATAACGACTAAGGATATCTACCAGAGCCGCGGTCGCTTCTTCAAAATCCACGTCATGGGTCGGCGTTCCGCTGCCGTAACCGATGACGAGAGTTTGCCTGGGCTGATGAGACTGGCGTTGAGTGTAGAGTTGTTCCGCCAGGGCCAGCATCTCGTTTCCCAAACCATTGCGATGCACATAAGCTGGCCGCCCTAGCTCGCGGGCGGCTTGCGCCAGCAACGGCGTCGCCATCATGGCCGCGTCGCACGCGAACAAAGTCTTGCGATATCGTCGCACACCTTCAATGTGCGACTGTCGCTCCGCAGCGCTGAGATGATCCACGCCGCGATGCCATTCGACCAAAGCGGGATCGAAGATCAAATCATCCGCATCGAAAATGACCGGCTTACCCAGCTCATGCGCAAGACCAATGAGATCTTCGAGCGGCGACTGACATGGCAAGGCGATAGAGAACAAACACATCGTACTCGCGGGCCACCTTCGGATCGATCGCGCTGTCCTCGAACCACTCCGCGACTTCACTTTCGTAATCGAGATATTTCAGTTGTTCCTGCAGATGAACGCAGCGGTAACGCGTCGTGGTCGCAATCGGACAACCGCTGGCGATGAAAAAACGAGGCGCGGATTTTGCAGGAGTCATGGCCTTTTCGGTGAGCGAATGCTAGCTGCTTTCTGTCATATCGAGCGGAAGTCGAGACATCTCTTACTGTTCAATCGCGTTTGGATATCAACAATGAGAGATTCCTCGACTGCGCTCGGAATGACATATCTTTTCAACAAAGCCAGGCAATGTAAATTGCGTCATCAACGACCCAACCAAAGATTCTTTTCGCTCCCGCATTTTTTCATCGTCGCCGGAACCGCGCTTGTGGTGGCACCGGCGGGCCGGCAGCGATTACGTCCCGCCGATTTATTCCTGTCTCACTGAAGACGAATGGAATCTGCTGCGCGAATGGTTTGCCGACACCACTAAACGAGATTGGGGCGGCGAAGTTGCCGTTCCTCTCATGTCGCTGCTCCACGGTTTCGTGATGGGCAATATCGTTACGCGGATCGTTCAACTCGGCACCTTTGCCGGATACTCAGCGCTGCTTCTTGGTTTTTTCCTGCGGCAAATGCGCGCGCGCCACGGCCTTTTCAGCCTGGAGATCGGCGCCAATCTTTGTGAATACACCAACGACTGGCTCGCACGCGCGGACTTGCTCGACTTTGTCCGCGTTGAACACCGCAGTTCGCTTGATCCAGGATCGCCGGGTTTGGCGATCGATTACCTTGGTGGCGCGCCTCAACTGATTTTCATTGATAGCTCGCACGAATACGAAGCTACGGTAAGGGAATTAGAAGCATGGTATCCGGGGCTTGCGGCAGGTGGTTTCATTGTGCTGCACGATACGAGCAAGTTTGCTACGAGTTTTGATGTGACCAAGGCGGGAGGAGTTGCCCGCGCCTTGAAGGAGTGGCACCAAAAGCATCCGGGCGTGGAAACCTTTTCGCTCAACGCTCAAGTTAACGTTATGGAACCGCCTCCACCTGTGTATCAGGATGCGTGCGGCGTTGGTCTGATTCAAAAACCACTCGACGGCGAGGACGCGATGATGGAGCCATCGAGATAAGCTGCGCGAGTTATCCAAACCTGTTCGCCCTCCGGCGGTCGCGTTCGCGCTTTCGTTAAAGTAGAGATGTCCGAACAAGAGAAAGAGAACCTGACGCGCCGGCACCGAGTGCTCTTCGTTTTACCCGAGAACACGTTGAGTGATGCGGTGATTCAAGTAGCGCACCTGGTTGCCTGGCTGAAACAGCATAACTGGGAAACAACCGTTGCGTTCCCAGGCGAAGGACCGGCCTCTGATGTGTTTCGTGCGAGTGGGGTCGAGGTGCTCTTCGAGTCGCAACTCTCACTCGACCCAAAATATGCAACCCTGCGCGGTCTGGTTTCGCGATTCGATTTCGTTGTTGCGAGCACACTCGCGAGTCATGGCGCCGTGCAGGCTGCACATCTGGAAAATCTGCCGGTTATCTGGTATTTGCCGGAAACGAGCCCGCCTCATCTGTTGCGAGAAATTCCCCAGCTGCAACCGTCGCTCAGTTTAGCCGACGCACTGCTCACACCCACGCAGG
The DNA here is from genome assembly GCA_963803315.1 of uncultured Verrucomicrobiae bacterium. Taxonomy (GTDB): domain Bacteria; phylum Verrucomicrobiota; class Verrucomicrobiia; order Chthoniobacterales; family UBA10450; genus JBBQFI01. The sequence goes on from CAWDLY010000019.1 coordinate 136,650, forward strand.
CGACCGCCGAAATCTATCAGCGGTTCACCGCGCAACCGGTGCATGTTATATCCTGCGGAATTCCAGAACCGAAAACCGACCCGTTGCCATCCAGTCGGCCTTTTACGTTCGCCATGCTCGGACCGTACGAATCGCGCAACGGACAGGACGTTTTGCTTGAAGCGATCCACGATCTTCATCCGGATTTGCGCTGGAGAGCGTCGTTTCAGATGGGGGGGCCAACAGTGGAAAAATCGTTTCGCGATGCGCTCAGAGAAAGGAGCGAATCAATTCCGAACGTGCAATTACTCGGGCCGCAAACCCAACAGGAGGCGGTCGATCTGCTAAACAGCGCGGACGTGGTCGTCTGCCCGTGGCGTGATGAAATCATGCCCATTGTCCTGCTTGAGGCGATGAGTCTCGGTAAAGCGATTATCTGCACGGAAATCGGCGGTGTGCGCGAATGGCTGCGGAATGATGAAAATGCCTTGCTCGTTCCGCCGGAAAATTCGCGCGCACTGGCGATCGCTCTCGCGCGTTGCATCGGCGATCGCGAGTTGGTGCGAAGACTCGGGCCGGCGGCGAAGCAGACATTCGCCCAACATTTTCAAATCAATGTTTTTGGCGAGCGCTTTGCTAACATCGTGACGGAAACAATCGCAAAGGCGCGCAGCCAAAATACGCGCGGAAATTATGCGGAGTGGGTGGAACTTTATGAAACGCTCGGTCCGGCCGACCGCGTGGCGTTTCGCCGGCAGATCGACTCGTTAGGTGAACAGCCGCTCATATCGATCTTGCTGCCCGTTTCCAATTCCGATCTCGATCCGCTCCGCTCGGCGATTGATTCGGTGAAACAGCAAATTTACGAGCAATGGGAACTTTGCATTGGCGTTGATGAGTCGACCGATCCACACGTGCAACCGTTTCTGCGGGAGCTGGCGGCGGGCGATCAGCGCATTCTATTGGCCCTGCGGGAAACAAACGGCCAGATCGTGGCCTGCTTCAATTCTGCTCTCGCAGTCGCGACGGGGGAATGGTGCGCGCTACTCGATCAGGGCGATATGCTGTCCGAGCACGCTCTCGCGAAAGTCGCGCTGGAGATTGAGAGCAATCCCGATGTTGGCTTGATCTATTCGGATGAAGACAAGATCGATCTCGCCGGCCGTCGTTTCAGTCCGTTTTTCAAAACGGATTGGAATCCGGAATGGTTCTGCGGGCAAAATTATGTCCGTCATCTCGCGCTTTATCGCACGGACATATTGCGTGCGACCGGTGGGTTTCGCGAAGAATTCGAAGGCGCGCTGGATTACGATCTGGCTTTCCGCTGCGTTGAGCGATTGGAACCAGAACAGATCCGTCACATTCCGCGGATTCTTTACCATTCGCGCAATCTGCCGGGGGAACCGTGTGCGACTGAAGTGGCGCGTCGGGCCATTGCCGATCATTTGCAACGCGTCGGGATCGCGGGTCGCGTGGAACCGTGTCCCGAAAACGGCGAGTCGCATCGGGTCATCTATGATTTACCAAATCCGCCGCCGCGTGTGACGATCATCATTCGCAGTAAAGACGGCTGTTTGGAAAAATGCGTCGAAAGCATTCGCAGCCGGACGAATTATCCCAGTTTTGAAATTGCAATTGCGAACGATTCGCAACAGCTCAACGAACTCGGCAGAACTGCGAACGCGGACATCGTTCTCTTTCTGCATGCCGACGTTGAAGTAGTCGATAGTGAGTGGTTGCGAGAAATGGTTAGTCACGCCATTCGCCGCGAGGTAGGTGCAGTCGGCGCGCGTCTTTGGTCTGCAGATGGCAAATTGCAACACGCCGGTTACGTTCTCGGAATCGGTGAAGTAGCCGGAGATGGTGGTTTCGTCAACGAAAGCTACTTGCAACGCAACTGCTCGGCGGTGAGTGCAGCATGTCTGGCGACGCGGACAGCCGTTTTTCGCGAACTCGGCGGATTTGATTGTGAAAACCTAACGAACAATTATCACGACATCGATTTTTGTCTGCGCGCACGAGAGCATGGGTTTCAGATAATCTGGACACCGTACGCAAATCTTATTCGTCACGAGGCGGGTTCAGACGAGCAATCCAAGGACGAGGAGAAGGAAATCGCTTGTCGACGCGACGGGGCATACATGCAGGAGCGATGGGGCGAGGAGTTGCGGGAAGATCCGTTTTACAGCCCTAATCTGTCGCTTGTCGCGCCGGGTTTCGGGTTGGCTTTTCCGCCGCGCTGGTTTTCCGAAGACGCTTGAAGGTTCGGTTTTGGTTCCGACTGAGGGAGAGACATGAAGGAGGGGCGATCTCCAGGCCGCCCCTGTTATGTTGCGGCGGCTTGGAAACCGCCGCTCCTTGTTTTACTACGCTCGACGCCGAAGAGTCGTTCGCTGGGTTCAAAATGGGAAACCAAGTCGCCGTAACGTTCGAGGAAGTGATCAACTAATTCCGATTCAAATAAGTTGGTCAGGTTAATCATTGAACGATCGTGATGGCGATAGAGACAGAGAACGTTCGGAACAAAGGCAACGGCGCAGTCGTTTTGGGCGAAACGGAGCCACATCTCGTAATCTTCCCAACCAAACCATCCGATTTGGCTCAGTTGATTGTCGTAGCCGCCTAATTGCAGCAACGCATCGCGCCGGAACATGGCCATGGCGTCTATGTAAGGCTGTTGCACAAGAATTTGCGGGTCCCAATCGTAGTAGGAAAGAAGGCCGATGCGATTCGAGGTAGGTCCGCGAAAACGGCAGAGTATGCTATAGGCTGCGGCGTAATTGTCGCGATCGATGGCATCGAGTAGCTGATTGAGGCATTCGCTAAACACCAGATTGTCAGCGTCCATCATGAAGACGAAAGGCGCCCGGGCGATTGTCGTGCCAACGTTACGAGCGTCAGCCAGGCCGGTATTAAAATGTTTCGCGACGACGCGAACAGGCAGTCGGCTCGATTCCTGATAACTGCGGGCCTGCGTCAGCGAATCGTCAACGGAAGCATCGTCAACGATGACTACTTCGAGCGGTGCGGAAAGTTGCGCGGCTGCTTTCTCGATACTCGTCAGGCAGTCGCGAATGAAATGAGCGTAGTTAAAGAGCGTGACGAGGATCGTTAGCTTCGGATCGCCTTGTTGCGCGTAAGCCGCGTTGTCATGCAGGTCCCACACCGGGTCCCCATTTGCGCGTTTGGATTCTTGCGCGAGCAATCGTTCCTTGTAAGCCTCGCGCTTGGCGAGGATGGAAGACCGCGATGGTGTTTCAGGCTCCGGCATAATCGACGTTGTGGTCGAAGGCGATTTTTTCGAGAACAGGTTTTTGAGATCAGCGATCGCAGCGTCCCTAAAATCTTGCGCATGCCGCTGGCGGACGGTCTGGCTCAGCAGTTGTGGAAGTGGTAACGGCGATGCGTCGACCAAGACTGAGAGCAACGAAACGGAAGGTGTGCCGCGACTTCCTTCCAGTGCGAGTAGAAAATCGTGGCACGCATTGGATTGCCGCCATTGTGTGCGCACGAAGTCGGCTCCGGCCTGCGCGACAGCTTCTGCTTCCTGCGGGTGAGCGAGATAATATTCGCAACAAGCAATCAAGTCTTCGCGGTCGGCCATAATAAAGTGCTTGCCCGGCACCAGGTCGCCGTAGCCTTCGCAAGTTTCCGTGATGAGACAGCATCGATTGGCTAGAGCCACCAACGCCCGATGTGGCTCAAAATATTGTCGCTCCGAGTAATGGATGTTGAGTAACAGCCGGCTTTGGCTCAGCAGCTCATTGCGCTGTTTCTCGTCGAGATAACTCCGCGTCGTTTTTGTTTTTGCGAACCCAAGCGGGACAAAGCGAATATGACAGCGACGTGCCGCGAAAAACGGGGCGTTCTCCGCGAAAAACTCTTCGCGGCGCGATGTCATCACACCGAGAAATGTAATGTCGGTCGATCGCTGCGCGTGCGGCAGAACTGCCGGCGCGGAAAGCATTTCATGATAACCGAGACGAAAATGATGGCACTCGATGCGGCGTGCTCGATAGGCAGCTACACCGAGCGGGTTAAGGTCTGCCACTGCGCGCGCTCTTTCTGCCCAGGGTAGATTGTTATGGAACCATCCCGTTTCCGGTTGTTCCGTGCAGAAGAGAACGACGTTCTTGGTAAGTTCGTGTGCTCGTTCCAGAGAGATCTTCTCGGTCAAAAACAGGTTGTAGTACTCGTGTGGCGTAACGATGACCTGCAACGTGTCCGAGTCCGGACGTGTGGCAGGAAGCTGATCGAGGAGAAGCTGCGATTCACATCCGAGTTCGCGAAATCCGGCAGCCAGCAGTTGGCCGATCTCTAAAATAAACAGATTGGATTTTGTAGTGGCAAAAAGGTTCACCCGTTTCGTCGTAAGCGGCCTGGGCTCCAGAGCAGAGAAGTGAGACGCGGCGCCACGGGCGTGATGTGGCCGTACGTGCTTCTTCGCGGTTTGCCGTTGCAGATAAGAGGCAAGAACATTGCGCACGTTCTCGAATCGAAGTTTGTCGAGAAAACGGAGCGGATAAGCGGAGATGACGATCGTCTCGAAGCTCAGCCAGTTGCGATTTTCATCGCGCACTTGCAAATCAAAACGGTTGTGGCCCAAACGTAGTCGTAGCTCGAGAAGGAAGCCGCTTGCTCTCGCTTCGGGCAGATGAGGAAACGCGGCTGCGACCTCGGGGCGGCTTCGCTTCCGGCGAGCCGCGAAAATTTCGCGTCGAGATAGCGGGCGTTTTTGCACCGCGCGGATACCGGTGACAGGTTTTCCATGCGGATGCAGGAGCCATCCGCTCAGGTCGTATTTGTCGTCGAAAATCGGATGATCGATCGGCGCATCGAAACGAAAAACGTAGTCGTTAGTTGCGGGCTCGTTTTTCATTCGATGAAATGCCTAACGAGCAGTTTAGCGCAGCTCCTGCCACGGTTTTTGCAGCCTCGGCGGGAATGCAAGGGTAAACAGTTGGTCGCTGCTGAGCGACAGATTGGGATTGTAAAACCGATCGGCCGCCAGTGCCCTGCCCCACTTCGATTTGATGTATTCCACTTCGGCGGAAAAGCGCAGATGCTTGCTGATATTATCTTCCAGGCCGCGGCTGGCGGATTCATGGTGATAGAACTCAGCGTAGGGTGTGTAAACAATGCGGTATCCCTGCTGCGCCAGTCGCAGGCAGAAATCGACGTCGTTAAAAGCAACCTTGAGATGCTGTTCTTCAAATCCATTGATTTCCAGATACGTGGTGCGTCTCACAAGCATGCAAGCAGCCGTTACCGCCGACAAATCCTGAGCGAGAAGCGCGCGCGCAAAGTAGCCAAAGTTATCGTGAGATAATCCTTTGTGCGCGTGATCCGCGACTCCACCGCCGCCCGCGCCGAGAATGACACCGGCATGCTGGATCGTGTTATCAGGAAAAAGCAAACGCGCACCGACGGCGCCGACACCAGCTTGAATCCCCTGGCCGACCATCTCTTCGAGCCAGCCCGGCGTGATCACGGTAAGGTCGTTGTTTAATAGGGCGACGAACTCAGAGTCGGTATTGTGCACGCCAAAGTTGTTGAGCCGGCCGTAATTAAATTCTTCCGGCTGCCGAAGCACGCGAAGACGCGGAGTAGCTGCAAGCTCCTCGAGATAACTTAGCGCTGCGTGGTCGGTGCTGCCGTTATCTATAATGAGGATGTCGAATGCGGGATAGGTCGTTTTTTCCAAAAGACTTTGCACACAGGCGCGCAGAATGTTCGCGCAATCTCTTGTTGGGATTACGATGGAAACTTTCGGCTTCTCGTCAGGCAACTGGTATTGGATGCGTTGGAAATCCCCTATGCCCGATCGCACGACCGTGGCGGCGATTCCCCGCCTGTCCAGATGGTCCTGCACCGCTCGAATCGCGGCTGCCCGAGCCTGTGATTTGGCCTGCAGATTCAGCGCAGCGCTCCCTGCCGACATGCGCCAGTGATAGAGGATGCGCGGAATGTGACGAATCTGATCCGGTTTTATTTTTTCCGAGCAGCGCAGAACCAGATCGTAATCCTGCGAGCCTTCGAAGCCTTCTCGGAAACCAACCTCCCTTATGAGTTTGGTTTCGAAAGCGTTCAGATGAGAACAATAGTTCTGCGCGAGAAGAAGTTGGCGGTTCCAGTCCGACTTAAAATGCGGGTTGATGCGTCGACCCGTCGTGTCGAGCTTGTCCTCATCGCTATAAATCAATCGAGCGTCAGGATGCTCGTTGACTTCGTGGGCAAGGAAATAAAGAGCCGTGGTCGCGAGTTCGTCATCGTGATCCATCAACGCAACCCAGTCTCCGCGCGCGAGCGCCAGCGCATCGTTTGAAGCGGCCGCAATCCCGCCGTTTTCGTCGCGGAACTTAACGCTGATGCGTTGATCCATGCGCGCGTAACGCGTGAGAATCGGACGGACATGCTTTGCCGTGGAAGCGTCGTCCACAACGCAAAGTTGCCAGTGCGGATACAACTGCCTTCGCACCGATCGCAGTGCGTCGCGCAAATGATTGGCTGCCGGATTGTAGACCGGCATCAAGATCGAGATGAGCGGTTGGCTGGGAAACGTGCGCATGTGCGCGCGAATTTTCCGCCGATCACTCCAATTCAGCGTGTCGTAATGTTCGATCCAGCTCTCGTAGTCGCCAACCGCAGAAGCGGGTTCGTCTCTTGCCGCGCCAAAGCCGATCAAAGGCGCGCGGACAGTTCGGGAAAAAATTTCATTCCACTGATCGCGCCCGTGCCGCGCTTCCAGCTTTAGGACGGAACGCTTGCGCGGCAACTCCACCGCCACATCAAAGCCGCTCTTGAATGTAACTTCCCGATCGCCACAGGAAGCGGCCACATCGGGACGAAACAGGCCGAAGTTTCCCGAAAATTCGCGCGTCCCAATGTGCGCGCGAATGGCTTCGATCTTCTCGCCGTTTTTTGCGAAGCACCAACCGGAAACGTGAAACTGCCGGGGAAGCTTTTGCCAATCGTGCGGTTGATCGATCCAGCAAACGTACCCGTTTTGCAGGCCCTCGTAGCGAAAGACGGCGCGTTCTGGCGGCGACGCGATTCTTCCTCCGTCAACCGCCGGAATGGAAATTTCCTGAGAAAAAATCGTCTTGAATTTCCCCGCGGGATTTTGTGCTTCGACTTTCAGCTCAACACTCGTGGCCGCGGGCGCCGGCACGCTAAAAGTGAAGCCGCTAAAAGCGGCCTGCGGAATCGCGGGAAATATCTCGCCGACATCCGGGCGCGGCATACCGTATAGCCCGTCCCAGATCTTGCCTCCGATCACAGCGCGAATCCGTTGGATCTCGCCTGCGTGAAAAAACAGCCACCCTTCAATCCGCAGTATTCCGGTCGCAGCGACATCGTCAATGGCAACTCGGATCCACGCCTGAAATTTGGGATTCGAAACGTCATGCTCGATTGGCGCCGGAACGGTTTTCGCGCTCACGATTTGGGTGCTTCGGCGACCGCCGGCTTGCGCGCGACTAATTCAAAACCAGCCGCGACGCGTTGTTGCAAATGCTGCGGTAGATTTTGCAAAAAATCGAAGCCCGGCGGCGGATCTTTTCTCTGCTGCCAAAAGTGCGCCCATTGCGCGAGCGATGTCTGGCCAATTAATTTCCAGCTCTCCTCCGAAGGATCTGCTGTCCGGACAGTTTCGAGAAGATTCGCCATCAGAAAAGCAAGCATGTAGGCGGGAGAAAAATTTGCGCTGACGTGACAACGCTCGATCTCGAATGGCGCAAACCATTCGCGCACGCCGTAAGCCGTCGCGTTATAAAAATGCGCGGGCTCCTCGTGAAGTGGTTGCAGGAAAGCGGTGTGAATTGCAACCGAACCGGCTGGTTTGAGAACACGGAAAATTTCGGCAGCCGCCGTTTTCGGATCGCGCAGATGTTCGAAGACGTTGAATGCAAAGACGCGATCGAAAATCTGCTCGCGAAACGGTAGCTGATGCGCGTCGCCGACGACATCGGTATTGCGAAAAATCTTGTGCTCGAATTCAACGCAGTTTGGATAACGCGCCGCGGTCCCGCCCGCTCCAATGTGCAAGACAAACTCGGCTCCATCGCGGAGAACGCGTTCAAATTCCTCGCCGATCGCATTGCTCTTGTGTCCGGCCGCAACAACTTCGACTTCGCCCGCAGAAAAAATAGCAACCCCATTTTGAACCGGAAAAAGCTGCGGACAAGTTTCGCAGCGCAGGTGATCGCCTTGCAAAAGCAGATCGCCGTGGCAATAAGGACATGCCAGGATCGATAGGAAACGCGTATTCACTTTCCGAAAGATTGAGCGAGCAATCGAGTGCCGTCCAACGCAAGATCGTCAGCCCTCGAAGAACGGTCCCTGTGATGCCTGCCTAAATTATCTCTAATGCGAAGAACCAAAATTATCTGCACGCTTGGTCCGGCGACGGAAAAAAAGGAAACCTTGCGACGGCTGGCCCAGGCGGGGGCAGATGTTTTCCGGTTTAACATGAGCCACGCTAAACATGCGTGGGTCCGGGAAGTCGTTAGGCAAATTCGTCAGTTAGAGAAGGAGCTGGAGCGTCCATTTGCCATCTTGCTCGACACACAAGGGCCGGCCATTCGCACCGGCGCAGTAAGCAAGGAGATCGAATTGAAGCCGGGAGATATTCTCGAGCTCAGAGTGCGCGGAGCGTCCGCGAAGGAAAAATATTCGGTGGATGTGAACTACAACGGCCTGATCAAAGATGTCAGCGTCGGCGATAGGGTTCTGGTCGATAGCGGGGTCATTCAGCTCGTGGTGAACGACAAGAAACGAGATCGACTTCGCTGCAAGGTCGTCATCGGTGGGAAGCTCGGTTCGCATCGGCACATCAATCTGCCGGGCGTCCATGTGAATTTGCCCGCGCTAACAGAGAAGGATAAGCGCGATATTGATCTTGGCGTCGCGCTAGAAGTCGACTTCGTCGCGCTGAGTTTCGCGCGGCAGAAAAGTGACATCGAAGAATTGCGACGCGCGTTGAGGAGGAAAGAGAGCAAGGCCCTCGTGATCGCTAAGATTGAAGAACAGTCTGCCGTTAAACAAATCGAGGAGATGATCGAAACGGCGGATGCGATCATGGTGGCGCGCGGTGATCTCGGGATCGAAATCCCGATGGAGGAGCTGCCGATCATTCAACGCCGGATCGTGAAACTTTGCATCCGTCTGGGCAAACCGGTGATCGTCGCGACTCACATGCTCGAATCGATGATCGATAATCCTGTGCCGACGCGCGCGGAAATTACCGATATTGCCAACGCCGTTTTCGAGCAGGCCGACGCGATTATGCTCAGCGCAGAGACGACAGTGGGACGTTATCCGGTCGAATGCGTGAAAGTTTTCGATCGTGTCGCGCGCCGGATCGAGCGAAGCGGCGGCGCCGGTTTTGCGAAGGAGGCAATTCTGGAGGATGCGCGACAAAAAACGGTCGCATCCGCGGTTGTGTTAGCGAACTCCCTCGCAAACGCGAAGCTGATTGCTTTTACAAATCAGGGCACGCGACCGCGCAACGTCTCGAACATGCGCCCGGAACACGCGCCGATTTTTGCCTTCACGCCAACTGAAAGAGTGTATCGCCAGCTTGTTTTATCCTGGGGCGTCTATCCGATCCGCCTCGATTTTGCGAGCGAGCCGGACGTGACCATCGCGCGGGCGGAGAAATTTTTGCGGGAAGCTCGGTTAACGCGCAAGAACGATAACCTCGTAATCATCAGCGATGCGCACGCTGAAGGGGAAGTAATCGATTCCGTGCAATTGCGACGCGCGAAGTAGTTCGGCGCAAAACAAAACGCGCGGTCGCCGCGGCGACCGCGCATTTGTAAGTTTTCGGAGGGACGTGCTTCTGCACGTCCGGGAGTTGGTGGCGCTTTGACAGAGGACGTGCCAGAAGCACGTCCTTCCGGTTAAGCTTCCACCGGCAATTCCACGTCGACCGGGCGCTCTTTCTTGCTGAGAGCGCGACGCAATTTCGACAGCGCAATATTCTGCAACTGTCGAATGCGCTCGCGCGTGACGCCAAATTTTTTCCCAACTTCCTCGAGTGTCTTCGGCTTGCCGCCGTCGAGCCCGAAGCGCGAGAAAATGATTTTGCGCTCGCGATCATCGAGAACATCGAGCAGACCGCCAACTTCGTTGCGCAGGTTTTTGTCGCGCAACAATTCGAAAGGCGTTTGCGCTTCTTCGTCGCCAACGATTTCACCGAACTCCGTCGAATCGTCATCGCTGATCGGCGCATCGAGTGAAGCCGGTCGAATCGACACGGTCTTCAACTGCGAAACTTTTCCGCTGGCGATGCCGATCTCTTCGCCGAGCTCGTCATCGGTCGGTTCGCGGCCAAGCTCCTCGCTCATTTGCAGCGAGACGCGGCGCATCTTCGAAATCTTATCGACGAGATGAACCGGCAGGCGAATCGTCTTGCTCTGATTGGCCAGGGCGCGCTTGATCGATTGCTTAATCCACCACGCGGCGTAGGTGCTCAGTTTACCGCCCTTCGCCGGATCAAACCGCTCCACCGCCTTCATCAAACCGATGTTACCCTCGGAAATGAGGTCGAGCAGCGGGAGGCCTAAATTGGCATAATCGTGCGCAATTTTGACGACCAAACGCAGGTTCGAGCGAATCATCAAGGCTCGCGCCTCTTTGTCGCCTTTCTTAATCTTGGCGGCGAGCTCGATCTCCTGCTCAGGGGTGAGCAGCGGGATTTGCCCGATCTCGCGCAAATAAATCTTTATTCCAGTATCGCTATCTTCAGCAGCCATATAACTTTTCATGTAGGGACAGGGGGGGCCGAGTCGTCCAAGGGTCTCCAGTGGTTACGTTTCTCAAAGCCCGGTAAGCTTGAGGTTTTAGCATTTTTAAGTTATTTAACAAGGTTAAATATCGGATTTATGACAGGGTCTGGACGGGTTTTGTTCAAAGATTTCCTTCAAGGGAGGAATGACCCCCGATTTAGCAGCTAGAAGTGAGCCTCCGAGGGCCCCCAAATCCGGCAATTTTTCGCCCCAAAACCGAGACTGAATCGTCCGCCGAGACCGTGCCGGATTTGACCTTCTCTAAATAGAAGCTTGTTATTCCCGGACAATGGGTGAACATCGGCGTTTAGACTCAAGCCGGCTCCGAACTGCTTCGGAAGCCACCCACTGAATGATGAAAGATAAGATTCGCGTTGGAATTATAGGGGTAGGCAACTGCGCTTCCTCCCTTGTGCAAGGAATCGAGTTTTATCGTAACGCCAACGAGAACGATTTCGTCCCCGGCCTCATGCATGTGGAACTGGGCGGCTATCACGTGCGCGATATCGAATTTTCCGCCGCCTTTGATATTGGCGTGAACAAGGTCGGCTGCGACCTGAGCGAAGCGATTTTCGCCGAGCCGAATAATACCATTCGTTTTGCGGAAGTTCCGAAGCTCGGCGTGAAAGTACACCGCGGCATGACGCACGACGGTCTGGGTAAATATGTAAAGCGCATCGTCAAAAAATCTCCTGGATCGACTGATGACATCATCGGGATTCTCAAGAAGACCCGTACGGATGTGGTGATCTCCTATCTCCCGGTCGGTTCGGAAATGGCGACGAAATGGTATGTCGAACAAATCCTCGATGCGGGCTGCGCCTTTATTAATTGCGTTCCGGTCTTCATCGCTTCGCAGCGTTATTGGCAGCGCCGATTTGAAGAGCGCAAACTGCCGATCATCGGCGACGACATCAAATCACAGGTCGGCGCCACCATCGCGCATCGCGTGTTGACGAATCTTTTCAAGGACCGCGGCGTCCGGCTCGATCGCACCTATCAGCTCAATTTCGGCGGCAACACCGATTTCATGAACATGCTTGAACGCGAGCGTTTGGAGTCGAAAAAGATTTCGAAAACACAGGCCGTCACGAGTCAGCTCGGGCACATGATGCCGGCAGAAAATGTGCACGTAGGTCCGAGCGATTACGTCCCGTGGCTGGCGGATCGCAAATGGTGTTACATCCGGATGGAAGGAACCACGTTCGGAAATGTGCCGATTAATTGCGAGCTCAAGCTCGAAGTCTGGGATTCGCCGAACTCGGCCGGCGTTGTCATCGATGCAGTCCGCTGCGCGAAAGTCGCGCTCGAACGCGGAATATCCGGCGCGCTCGTTGGGCCGTCGAGCTATTTCATGAAATCGCCGCCGCAACAGTTCACCGACGACGAAGCGCGTCAAAAGACTGAGGAATTTATTCAGGGCGACGAAGAACTTGTCCTGCCCGCTCCCGCCAAGCGTAACGGCAACGGCCACCGCAACGGCAAACCAAAAAACGCCGCATCGCGGAAGCGCTAAGGGAAGTGGCGCAAGTTTGTAAACTTGCGCCACAATCACGCAGCGCGCCTGTAGCCGCTTCGCTGTGCGAAGCGTGACTCGTTAGGCAAAATCGCACAGTCACGCCGCCCACAGGGCGGCGGCTACATCAGCGATTACCTCGGGCAAGGTGAGCAAAGCGTTTCTGTAGCGCTCTCCAAGTTCAGGTAGGGGCGGTTCACCGAACCGCCCGCGGGCGATTGGGTCAATCGCCCCTACCTCGAAAGTGTTTGCCCGAGCATTTGCGCAAGACGCTCAGAACTTCTGCTACCGCGCTCACCGCAATTTCCGCCGGTGAATCTGCGCCAATGTCCAACCCAAGCGGCGCATAAACTTTTGCCAGCGCTTGCTTGGTCACACCTTTCTTCTGCAACTCCTGGAATACTTTCTGCACTTTGCGCTGACTACCGATCATCCCGATGTAACCTTGGCCTCCGATTTTAAGCGCGGCCTGCAAAGCATCTCGATCGATTTCATAATTCCGGCTCACAATGACGAGCGCCTCATCCGAAGACCATTTCCGGTTGCGAATGAACTTTGCGGGCCGATCCGAAATTTTTTCGGCTGCCTCCGGCAATTCCACGAGAAGTTCGGCGCGATCGTCAATTGCGGTAACGCAAAGTCCGCAATCGATTGCCAGTTTCGCAATCGCACGCGCACAATGGCCGGCGCCGATCAGGAAAATCGCCTCGCCCAAAACTTGCGGTTCGATCAATACGCTCACTTCGCCGCCGCAGATAGCTCCAAACGAACACACGTCGCCTTCCCGCAGCACATAAGTTTTTAGCAGCGGTTTTTTCCCGCGAATCGCAGCACGCGATTCGTCCTTTACCAGCGCCTCAAATTTTCCGCCGCCGATCGTCCCGCTGATTTTGCCGTCTGCATACACAATCATCTTCGAACCCGGTTCGCGCGGGACCGATCCGTTCGTGGCCGCAACCGTGACAAGGCGCAGGGGTTCGCGTGTTTCGCGCGCGTAGCAATTCGTCGAGGATCGTATCAGTCATGCTGTGAAAAAGCACCAAGCACCAAACCCCAAGCACCAGGGAAGCACCAAGCTCCAAACTCCAAATGCCATGCGAACGAAGATTGGTATTTTGAGATTGGGATTTCCCTGGGGTTTGGGATTTGGTGCTTGGGTTTTCACATTGCATCGCGCACCACACTCGCTTCGATCTGACCGTGCGGTTCCTCCGTCGGCACGAAGATCTCATTCTTGTTTTCGAGGCCGAAGGGCGAAAGGTTGATCGTCAGGTAATGTTTGTTAGGCATCGCGAGATCGATCTGTGAAATTTCTGCGCAAGTTGCGAGCGCCGCTTCACCCATCTGGAACAATGTGGTTTGCGCGGATGGGCTGTAGTTGTTCGCGAAGACTTTCAGCATTGCACTAAGAATTGAATCATTCGTTGCGGCGTAATCGTTCGGCGCTTTGGCGAAATGCCAGGTGGCGCTGAAGGATGTTGCCAGAATGCGGTCGGCCGTTTCCGCCAACGTGGTGAATTCATCCTTCGGATAATTTTCAAATCCCGATCCCGTCGATTTCAAAATTACCAGATCCCGAATGCCGGACCGGATAGTTTGCGATTCATTCGTGCGTACAATGTTTGTGAATTTGCGCGACGCATCCGCCGCGCGAAACGAATGTGGATGTGGTTGGCCGTCGATCTGCATCCGATCCCAGCCACGCTCGGCAACTTCAATCTCCGCCTTTCGCACCTGCGGATATCGCTTCAAAAAATGGTCGCCGAGAATAAGAGCGAAGCGCTCGATTTCTTCGCCCAGATGCTGGTGGGCAAAAACATTAATCGTGTTTTTGATCGTGTCCGTAGGCACGACCTTGCTGTTGTCGCCCGCCGTGTAGGAGGAAGCAAAATCACCCTGGAGCAAAGCGGTGACATCGATTTCTTTTACCGTGTGCACGTCGCCCCGACGCAGAATCTTCATCACCCGGACGCGCGTCTTTCCGTAACGTTGTCCCAATAGTTTCGCCATTGCACCTCATGAGTAATTCATCTAATCCGAATAGGCGATGCCAAAGCTTGCGGAGTTAAACGGCACGGAGGCGGCGGAATTTACGAAGATGGTTGCGCCTGTCTTCGAACATTCGCCCTGGGTCGCGGCGCGCACCTGTTCGCAACGTCCATTTTCGTCACGCGAAGATTTGCACGCCGCGCTTTGCGAAACTGTGATGAAAGCACGCGAAGACGAAAAATTGGCGCTTATCCGTGCGCATCCCGATTTGGGTGAACGCGCTGCGCTAACGAGTGCATCGCAAAAAGAACAGGCCAGTGCCGGATTGGATCATGCTTCGGCCAGCGAAGTTGAGGAGCTGCACGAATTGAATCGGCAATATCGCGATCATTTTGGTTTTCCCTTTATCATTTGTGCGCGCTTGCATAAGAAAGAAGAAATTCCTGGCGCAATTCGAGATCGCCTGAGCAATTCGCCCGAAAACGAAATCGAAAATGCGCTCCGGGAGATTTTCGCTATCGCCGATTTACGTCTGCAGGATATCGTCCAATGAGTAGCCTAACGACTCACGTGCTGGATACGATGCGCGGCATACCCGCTGCCGGAATGAAGATCGAACTCTGGTCGCGCGATCCTGCGCATCTTATCAAAACCATCACGACCAATCCCGACGGCCGGACTGATGAGCCATTGCTCGCGGCCGACGAAATGAAGGCGGGAGATTACGAACTTGTTTTCTTCGTTGGCGATTATTTTGGCGAAAAACGTTTTCTCGATCGCGTTCCGGTCCGTTTCATGATTTCCGACGCCGGTGCGAAATATCACGTCCCATTGCTCGTTTCTCCATGGGCTTACAGCACGTATCGAGGCAGCTAAGGTGAAACCCCAAATCCCAAACCCCAAGCACCAGGGAAACCCCAATACCCAAATTCCAAATTCCTCGTTGCGCGAGCTTGAGGTTTGGAGATTGGAATTTCCTTGGGGTTTGGGTTTTGGGATTTGGGGTTTTGCGAAGCTTTTCATGAGCGCAGTTGAAGCGCCCCTTGCCGCTCCCGCCGGTCTCATCGATCTGGCATCCGCCCGCATCGGCGGCACCGCAATCCTCGCGAACGATGAGTTCTTCGCGGAGAAAGAAAATCTTCTCAAGCCGGGGCGCGGAATCTTCATTCCGGATAAATACACCGACCGCGGTAAATGGATGGACGGATGGGAAACCCGCCGCCGGCGCACGCCCGGAAATGATTGGTGCGTCGTTCAGTTGGGACTGCGCGGCATCATCAAGCAGGTCGACATCGATACGAATCACTTCCTTGGCAATCATCCGCCCTTCGCATCGCTCGACGCGCTTTGCCTAACGAATGGATTTCCGACCGAAATCAGTGCAGTCGAAGCGCTTTCCTGGACGCCGATCCTCGCCCAATCTCCGTTAAAGCCCGGGCTCGCAAAATCTGTTTGCCATTACCAGCGACCAGACCTGGACCCATGTGCGGTTGAATATAATCCCCGATGGCGGCGTGGCGCGTCTTCGGGTCTACGGCGTTGTTGTCCCCGATTGGAGCAAGTTGAAACCCGGCGAGCTTGTCGATCTCGCCGCCATCGAAAATGGAGGAGTGGCACTGGCCTGCAGCGACATGTTTTTCAGTTCAATGAACAATCTCATCATGCCGGGTCGCTCCGAAAATATGGGCGACGGGTGGGAAACAAAACGCCGGCGCGGTCCGGGATACGATTGGATTATTTTGAAACTTGGGTTGCCCGGAACGATCCGCAAAGTCGAAGTCGACACCAATCACTTTAAGGGGAACTACCCCGATACGTGTTCGATCGAGGGATGTGCCGCGCCAGATGCTTCGACGGACGAACTCACCAGCAACGACGTGCGCTGGAGCGAGATCCTGCCCAAAACGAAACTGCAAGCCGACACGCGACATTTCTTCGAGCGCGAACTTTTACCGATCGATAATTGCACGCATGTCCGGTTGAACATCTATCCCGACGGCGGCGTGAGCAGATTGCGGGTATGGGGAACGCTTGCAGTGACTCTTGTCATGTCGAGCGAAGTCGCACGACATCTCTTACTGTCCCAGCTGAAGAAACAGTCTTCAAGAGATTCCGCTCGAGCTTCGCTCGGAATGACAAAAAATGACGTCGCAGTCTATGAGTGATTTCGATTTGCTCGTGCGTGCACGAGCAGGACATCGGAATTAGCGGAAGGAAAGATTTGTCGCGCTCGGGAAAAATCTTTCCGGTTCTGCGCGCGAGGAAATCGATGCGACAAAGCTTGCCGTTTTTCCAGGCGTGATCGATGCGCATGTTCATTTTAACCAGCCCGGTCGGACCGATTGGGAGGGATTCACCACCGGTTCGCGCGCCGCGGCGGCGGGCGGAACGACAACGGTTTTCGAAATGCCGCTTAATGCGCAACCGCCCACGATCGATGGCTGGAGTTTCGATCTCAAACGCGCGGCTGCCGAAACGGATTCATTCGTCGATTTTGCGCTTTGGGGCGGATTGATTCCCGGCAACGTCGATCAACTGGAGACGCTTCGCGATCGCGGCGTCATCGGTTTGAAAGCTTTCATGTGCGACAGCGGCATCGACGATTTTCCGGCGGTTAATGAAATGGAACTACGCGCCGGGATGCAACGCGCCGCCGAGCTCGGCCTGATCGTCGCCGTGCATGCCGAGTCGCAGCAAATGACGCAACGTTTGACGCAGGAGCGGATCGCTGCCGGCAAGACATCGGTGAGAGACTATCTCGATTCGCGCCCAGTCGAAGCGGAACTGGAAGCGATTCGTCAGGCAACCGATCTCGCGGGCGAAACCGGTTGTCGTTTGCATGTCGTCCATGTCAGTTGCGGACGCGGCATCGAAGTCATCGCGCAAGCTCGCGCGCGCGGCGTGGATGTGAGTTGTGAAACCTGTCCGCACTATCTTTTGCTGAGCGAGGAAGATATGGAGCGGCTCGGCGCCGTGGCAAAATGCGCTCCGCCCTTGCGAGCGCCTAACGAACAAAAAGATCTCCGCACGCTTCTTCATGAAATAACAACCATCGGCTCCGATCACTCGCCTGCGCCCTGGTCGATGAAAGAGCGCGCGAATTTCTTCGACGTGTGGGGTGGTATTTCGAGTTGCCAGCATCTTCTCTCGCTCCTGCTCGAGCCTCGGAATCCCTCCCGCCGAGATCGGGCGCCTAACTGGTAAAAATGTTGCCGGGCGCTTTGGCCTGACGCAAAAAGGTGCAATCGAAATTGGGAAAGACGCCGACTTTACGCTCGTGGATTTGAATACCGAGGAGACAGTGACGGCAGACAGTCTTCATTATCGCCATCGCCACACTCCCTATCTGGGGCGAAAACTCCGCGCCCGCATCGTCCGCACAGTTTTGCGCGGACAAACTGTATTTCGGGATGGTAAAGTGCTGTCGAAACCGTGCGGTAAATTCGTTAGGCCATCATGAAAGTGAAACAATACGAAAAGCCATCAAGGAGCGGCGGTTTGCAACCGCCGTCTAAACAGCGGGCGCTTTAAAAGCGCCCCTCCTTGGAGACAACCGTGCAATGACGACCCGTACAAGTTTGGACCCTAACGAAATTGCGCCGATCGTTTCCACGCTGAGCGAAGCAAACAAAGGCTTCATGCAGCGCTACCCGGGCGAATCGAATCGCCGGCAGGCCGTGCATACCGTTTATGGCGGCGCGCATCTTTTTCGATCGGATTCCGCGCAGAAGCTCGGCGAGGTAGCGTTGCGTTCGCTGGAGGAATATGCGCCCGACGCGTCCACTCTGGCCACCGCGCTCGGAATGGACGGCGCGCTGGCGGAGAAAGTTTACGATCGCGTTGTCGAAAAACTGCGGCGCGAACCAGTCGAGGATTTTCGTCTCGATTTTGAAGATGGCTACGGAAACCGACCCGATGCGGAGGAAGACGCGCATTCTGCTTCGAGTGCGGAGGAAGTCGCGCGCGGATTTTCCGGGAAGACGTTGCCGCCGTTCATCGGCATTCGCATCAAGCCGATGAACGAAGATTTGCGCGCGCGCAGCATGCGCACCCTCGACATTTTTGTCACGACGCTGCTTGGGCAAACTGACGGGAAATTGCCGGAAAATTTCGTCATCACCGTTCCGAAAATTCAATTGCCCGCGCAAATGAGCGCAGTTGTTCGTTTGTTTGAAATTCTCGAGCGCAAGAATGCCCTAACGAATGGCACGCTTAAGATCGAGCCGATGATCGAGACGCCGCAATCGATCATCAATTCGCGCGGCGAAGTTGCGCTCGCTTCGCTGGTTGATGCTGCGGAGGGACGCTGCCGTAGTGTGCATTTCGGAGTTTACGATTACACCGCGTCGTGCGGAATCACCGCGAACTACCAAACAATGGGGCATCCCGCTTGTGATTTCGCACGGCAGATGATGCTGGTCTCACTCGCCGGCACCGGTATTCATCTTTCCGACGGCGCGACCAATATCTTGCCGGTCGGTCCGCATCGCGCGAGCGACGGTAAATCGCTCACACAAAAACAGCGCGACGAAAATCGCGACGCGGTTTATGCCGCGTGGCGGCTCGGATTCAACGACAATCTCCACTCGCTGCGCACGGGCTTTTATCAGGGTTGGGATTTGCATCCGGCGCAATTGGTCACGCGTTATGCGGCGGTTTATTCCTTCTTTCTCGAAGGACTCGAGGGCGCGTCGAATCGCCTGAAAACTTTTGTCGAGAAGGCGGCGCTCGCCTCGCTTTTCGGCGATGTCTTCGATGACGCCGCCACCGGACAGGGATTGCTGAACTTTTTCCTGCGTGGCATTGCCTGCGGCGCAATCACGGAAGCGGAAGCACTCGCCACCGGCCTTTCGCTCGACGAAATACGCTCGCGTTCGTTTCTCAAAATATTGCAAAATCGCCGGCAAAAATGAGCGGCGTAATTTACGGATTGGGGAGCGCACGGCTGAGCCGTGCTGGTTGCGGCATTTTGCCGCAACGAACTTTCTCTGTCATTGCGCGTCTCACCAAAGTTCGCTCGGCAGAATGCCTCGCCAGCACGCTAAAAGCGTGCGCTCCCCAGACCCAGTGAACGCGCTGACCTTCCGGCTAAATGGTCGCGATGTCCGCATCGATTCCGTTTCGCCCAACATCACTTTGCTCGAATGGTTGCGACTCAACGGCCTAACCGGTTCCAAAGAAGGATGCGCGGAAGGCGATTGCGGCGCGTGTTCGGTCGCGATCATCGAGCGTGATGCGCGCGGCAAACGTTGTTATCGATCGATCAACAGTTGTTTGGTTCCGCTTCCGCTCATGGCGGGTCGCGACATCGTCACGGTGGAGGGGGTCGCGCACTGTAGCCACGGCGCTGTGTCGCCGTGCGGAGCCAGCCCACGCGCCGACACAGCGGCGCGGCTACAGAATGGATTGCATCCGGTGCAGGAAGCGATGGTGAAAAATTTCGGATCGCAATGCGGCTATTGCACACCCGGTTTCATCATGTCGCTCTTTGAAGGCTATTATCGAAAGGACCTCAAGACGGCGGCGCAACTGGACGAACAGCTTTGCGGGAATCTTTGTCGTTGCACGGGTTATCGACCGATTTGTGACGCTGCTGCTCAAGCCTTCGCGAAACGAAACGGCGATGATGCGTTCGATGCCCAGCTGAAAAATTCGAAACCTCGCTTAAATGCGGTGCGTTACGCGCATGGCGCAGAGAATTTTTTGCGACCGACATCGCTGCCAAAATTATTTGCCGCGATGGCGCGATATCCTGATGGCCGTTTGATCGCGGGCGCGACTGAGCTCGGCCTCGATATCACGAAGCGTTATCAAAAATTTCCAACGCTCATCTCGATCGAAGCGATTTCGGAACTGACCGCAATGACATCGACAGATTCCGAATGGACGATCGGCGCTGCGACGACGTTGACGCGTCTCGACGAGAAAATCGGCGATGAATATCCGGAGCTGCGCGACATGCTCCTCGTCTTCGGCTCGCGCCAGATCCGGAATCGCGCCACGCTCGGCGGCAATATTGTCACCGCGTCGCCGATCGGTGATTCCGCGCCGGTGCTTGCTCGCGCTGGATGCGAAGGTCGTGCTCGCGTCCGCAAACGGAGAACGCACTCTGCCGATCGATGAATTTTTCGTTTCCTATCGCAAAACCGCGCTGCAACCAGGCGAAATCTTGAAGGCGATAATCATCCCGAGATTTTCGCCTAACGAAACGTGGCGGCGGAAATTCTACAAGGTTTCAAAGCGACGAGAAATGGACATCAGCACGGTCGCAGGATGTTTTGCCGTGCGAATGACAGATGACGGAACCATTGCGCATGCGCGCCTGGCGTTCGCTGGAGTTGCTGCGATGCCCGTTCGCGCGCGCGAAACAGAACAAGCGCTAATCGGGAAACATGCCGGGACGTTTGCTGAAGCGCTGCCGATTCTCGCGCGCGAATTCACGCCGATTTCCGATGTGCGCGGAAGCGCGAGTTACCGACAGCAGTTGATCTCGAGTCTGGTCCGAAAATTTTTCGTCGATGACATGCCGGAGCCATGGACGTGCAGAAGCACGTCCCTCCGGAGGGACTCGCCGCGGCGAGTCCCAGATGAAGCGCACCCGCACGAAAGCGCGCACAAACATGTCACCGGCGAAGCGATCTACGTCGATGATGAAGCGCAACCGGCGAAAATGCTCGAAGTCTGGCCGGTTTGTTCGCCGCACGCGCACGCGAAGATTTTGCGACGCGATGCTTCCGCCGCGCGCGCGATGCCGGGCGTGGCTGCGGTTCTTCTCGCCGAAGATGTGCCAGGCTTGAACGATACCGGCGCCGTGCGTCACGACGAGATTCTGCTCGCGGACAAGGAAGCATTTTATCACGGACAAATTATCGCGCTCGTTGTCGGCGAGACGCAGGAAGCTTGTCGCGCCGCTGCTGAAAAAGTGATCGTCGAATACGAAACGCTTCCGCCGATTTTCACTCTCGAAGAAGCGATCGCGGCCAACAGTTTCCACAGCGAACCGAATTTTATTCGTCGCGGCGATGTAGCCGCCGCCCTGCGGGCGGCGCCGTGCACATTGGAAGGCGAATTTTCCATTGGCGGTCAGGATCATTTTTATTTGGAAACGAACGCGGCCTGGGCCGAGCGCGGCGAGGACGGAACAATTTTCATCAGCTCTTCGACGCAGCATCCATCGGAAGTGCAACACATCGTCGCGCATGTTCTTGGTCTGCCGATGCACAGCGTGGTCGTGGAATGTCCGCGCATGGGCGGCGGTTTTGGCGGCAAGGAAACGCAGGCCGCCATGCTCGCCGCGCTCGCGGCTCTCGCTGCGACAAAAACCGGGCGCAAAGTGCGTATCCGTTTCAATCGCGATCAGGACATGATGATCACGGGCAAGCGTCATCCGTTTCTCGGGAAGTTTCGCGTCGGATTTACCGAAGATGGAATGTTGCAGGCGGCGAAGATCGAATTGTTTTCCAACGGTGGCTGGTCCCTTGATCTGTCGCGCGCGGTGACCGATCGCGCGGTCTTTCATCTCGATAACGCCTACTACATTCCGCACGTCGAATTCAGCGGCGTCGTCGCGAAAACAAATCTTGCCTCGAACACGGCCTTTCGCGGTTTCGGCGGCCCGCAGGGAATGCTTGTCATCGAGGAAATAATCGATCGCGTCGCGCGCCGCACCGGCCTCGCTCCCGAACTCGTTAGGCGAAAAAATCTCTACCACGCCCGCGGCGAGACGAACACGACGCCGTACGGACAGGAGATCGAGGACAACAGAATTCAGCGCATCTGGCAGGAGCTGCTCGAGTCGAGTCAGTTTGAATCACGCCGCGACAGAGCTGCGTGAATGGAATAATCAGCATCCAAATCGAAAACGCGGGATCGCCATTACACCGGTCAAATTCGGAATTTCATTTACGACCACGCATCTCAATCAGGCCGGCGCGCTCATTCTGCTTTATCAGGACGGCACGGCGCAGATCAATCACGGCGGCACGGAAATGGGACAAGGCGTGCACACGAATGTTGCGCTCGTCGCCGCGCGTGAACTCGGTCTCACACCCGATCGCGTGCGTGTCATGCCCACGCGCACTGACAAAGTGCCGAACACTTCCGCCACCGCGGCGTCATGCGGCACCGATCTCAACGGCGCCGCCGTGAAAAATGCCTGCGACATTTTGCGCGCCCGCTTGCTCCCGTTCGCGGCGGAGATGCTTTCGGAAAAAAAAGGCAGCGCCGTGCCGGTCGACCGAATTATTTTCAACGACAACATGGTGCTCGATTCGGACAATCCGAAATCGGGCTTCCCGTTTGCCGAACTATTGCAACGCGCTTACTTCGCGCGCACCAGTCTGAGTTCGACCGGTTTCTATAAGACTCCCGAGATTCATTACGATCGTGCCGCGGGACGCGGGAAGCCGTTTCATTACTTCGCCGTGGGCGCCGCCGTCAGCGAGGTCGAGATCGATGGCTTCACCGGCATGATGCACATTCGTCGAGTCGATATTCTGCACGACATCGGTGACGCGATTAATCTCGGTGTGGCGCGCGGGCAGGTGGAAGGCGGTTTCGTCCAAGGCGCGGGTTGGCTGACTAACGAGGAGTTGGTTTGGGATTCGGAGGGCCGCCTGCTCACGCATTCGCCCGACACCTACAAAATTCCCGTCGGTTGGCGACACGCCGGATATTTTCAACGTCGCATTCTTATCACATGCGACACAGTCGAACGTGATTCATGGAAGCAAAGCGGTGGGGGAACCGCCGCTTGATGCTTGCGATTTCCGTGCGCGAAGCGATTCGCGATGCAATCGCGGCATTTGGAAAAACACCTGGCGAAATTCCGTTGCCGGCGCCGGCTACATGCGAAGCGATCTTTCATGCGATCCACGGCTGAGCGAAACGGGAATAGCGAAGCCGTCTTTCTGTAGCGGCGGTCTATGACCGTCGCACTAAAGCGTGAGGAAAGTTTGCGACGGTCATAGACCGCTGCTACGAAGCGAAAGATTTCGCATGAGGAAAATTCAGCACAAACTCCGGGTCGCGCGCGGCGAAGAGCCGGCGGAGTTGCTTTTCAAGAACGCGCAACTGATCAACGTCCTCAGTGGCGAGATTCACGATGCCAATGTTGCCGTCGATGATGGTCGCGTGATCGGCTTCGGCGATTATGAAGCGCACGAAACGATTGATCTAAATGGCGCGTATCTCGCGCCGAGTTTGATCGACGGACATTTTCACGTCGAAAGCACGATGGTGACCATTCCGGAGTTTGTGCGTGCGGTGGTTCCGCACGGGACCGGCGCGATGGTGATCGATCCGCACGAATACGCCAACGTCCTCGGGATGGACGGCATTCGTTACGTTCTCGAATCGACGCAAAGATTTGCCGATCGATTTTTTTATCATGCTGCCCGTCGTGCGTGCCGGCGACACATTTGGAAACAGCGGGCGCGCGTTTCACGGCCGACGATCTCGCGCTCATGATTCGCGACAACCGCATCGCGGGCGTGGCCGAGTTGATGAATTATCCCGGCGTTTTTTTGGGAATGGAAAGCGAGCTCGCGAAAATTCGCGCGGGCAAAGGCAAGGTGATCGACGGCCATGCGCCCGGTTTGCGCGGGAAAAATTTGAACGCCTACGCGCTTGCGGGAGTCGGGTCCGATCACGAGAGCACGGAATTGGACGAAGCACGCGAGAAGTTGCGACTCGGCATGCATTTACTCGTGCGCGAAGGAAGCACGGAACGAAACCTCGAAGACATCATCGCCTTGGTGACGCCGCAGAATTCTGCAAATTGTTCGTTCGCGACGGACGATAAGCTGCCTGGCGATTTGGTGAACGAGGGCCACATCGATCATTCCATTCGCAAAGCGATCGCGCACGGTGTTGCCCCGGTTACCGCCGTGCAAATGGGCACGATCAACACCGCACGATACTATCGATTGAAAAATCACGGTGCGATTGCGCCGCGCTACTGGGCCGATTTCGTTGTTGTCGAAGATCTGAAGAATTTCAAGATCCTGCGCACCTACAAAAAGGGAAAGCTCGTGGCCGAAAATGGAAAATATCTCGGACCGAAAATGGAACCGGTGCCGCAGCCGCGCAGCACGATGAATCTAAGTTATCGCGCGCCGGAAGATTTTGCGGTTAACGCGAATGGTGCTGCGAAAATCAAAGTTATCGAAATCGTGCCGCGTCAGATCGTGACGAAGACGGCATTGGAAAAACCAAAGACTGCTGATGGCCAGATCGTCTCCGACATCGCGCGCGACATTTTGAAACTGGTCGTGATCGAGCGACATCGCGCGACGGGAAATGTCGGTGTCGGTTTTGTGCGCGGGTTTGGGCTGAAGCGCGGTGCGTTGGGTTCGACCGTCGCGCACGATGCGCACAACCTCGTTGTTGTTGGGACCAACGATCATGACATCATCGCCGCGGTCCAGGCGCTCGAGAAAATGCGTGGCGGCCAGGTCGCGATCGCTGATGAGAAAGTGGAGGCGGCCCTGCCGTTTCCGATCGCGGGTTTGGTTTCCGATCAGTCGCTCGAGACAGTCATCGAAAAGATTGCCGCACTAAATTCCGCCGCAAAAAAGTTCGGCTGCGATTTGCCTGCGCCGTTCATGAGTTTGTCCTTTTTGAGCCTGTCGCCGATTCCCGAATTAAAGTTGACTGACCAAGGTCTTGTGGATGCAGTAAAACTGTGCCTAACGAATTTGATCGTCGAAGAAAAGCGTGGGTTCTTGCGAGGAATCGATACCACCATAGCGCGGGAGAAAGATCGAGTATGAGCGCAGGAAGGCTGGATCCAAAACGAACTGTCGCTGAACTGAAAGAACTTCGCGCGTTGACCGGCGACGAAAACGGCGCGCAACGTGTGGCATTCACACCGACCTGGGCGAAGGCGCGCGCGTGGTTGCGAAAAAAAATTGAAGGACTAAGCGGCATCGAAGTTCATGACGATGCGGCAGGAAATTTTTGGGCGACGTTAAGGGGTGATTCCGAGAAAGCGCTGCTTATCGGCGGACATATCGACTCGGTTCCGAACGGTGGCTGGCTCGATGGATGTTTGAACACGCTTGCCGGCGTGGAAATTCTTCGGCGCATCCATGCGCAATATGACGGCAAGCCGCCGGTCACGGTCAGGCTGGTGGACTGGGCGGATGAAGAAGGCGCGCGTTTCGGGAAAAGTTTGTTCGGTTCTTCCGCTTGTTCGGGAAATCTCGACATGAACGAGGCGCGTGCGTCTGAAAGACAAAGATGGAGTCTCGTTGCCGGCCGCGCTGAAAGAATGCGGGATTGATTTCGAGAACGTAAAGGATTCCGGCAAAGAACTAAAGAACGCAGCGGCATATCTTGAACTGCACATAGAACAAGGACCGGTACTGCTGGATCTCGATCTGCCGTTAGGCACGGTGCTTGGTACGTTTGGAGTCGAGCGGCATGCGATCACTTTTCATGGGCAAGCGGCGCATTCGGGCAGCACACCGATGAACCGGCGCAAGGACGCATTTCTCGCGGCGGCAAGAATGAGTCCGGAAATTTATCGCATCGCCGAACGCAGTGACGGCGGCGTTTGCACGATCGGTTCCTGCCTAACGAAACCCGGAATCGTCACGAGCGTGGTGGAGGAGTGCCGCATTACGCTCGATCAACGTCACCTCGACGCGAAAGCGCTTGCGAAAATGTTGCAGGAAGCAAAGGACGCGAGCGAACGATTTGCAAAGGAAGGAAACGTTCGTGTTTCATGGGATCGGCTTTGGCAGATCGAACCGATCTTATTTAATAATGAGCTGATCGCGTTTTCCGACGAAGCGATTTCCGAGGCGGCGCGAAACCGCACCGGATGCCATCGGGTCCGCTGCACGATGCCGCCGAAGTCGCGCGGGCCGGCGTTCCGACCGTGATGATGTTCGTGCAAAGTTTGCACGGCATTAGTCATAACAAGATCGAAGATACGAAAGAGGAGCATCTGGAAATGTGCGTTACGGCGTTCGACAAACTTGCAGAGAAGGCGATGCGGTGGGTCGGAGGCGGTTAAAACCCAAGCACCAAACCCCAAAACCCAGGGAAGCTCCAATATTCAAACTCCAAGCACAGCTATGCGAAGCTTCCTTGGTGCTTGAAAGTTGGGTATTCCCTGGTGTTTGGGGTTTGGGATTGGGGTTTATTTTTCGGTCGTATCAACGGGCGCCAGTTGGTAAAAGAGAGCTTACGTTTCAAAGGAGTCAGTTATGCCCACACTCGCTACCACAGTTGATGGATTAAAACTTCCCAACCCATTCGTCATCGGATCAGGTCCGCCGGGAACAAATCTCAACGTCATAACGCGCGCATTCCGCGAGGGGTGGGGCGCGGTGATCGCGAAAACAGTCAGCCTCGATTCGTCAAAAGTGGTCAACGTCACACCGCGCTACGGCAAGCTGCATTCGGCCGATCGGCAGGAAGTGATCGGATGGGAAAACATCGAGTTGATCAGCGATCGCCCATTCAACATCTGGCTCGATGAATTCAAGAAATGCAAAGATCAGTTTCCCGACGGCGTGCTCATCGCGTCGATCATGGAGGAATACAATCAAGGACGCGTGGACGGAAATCGTCGAGCGTTGTCAGGACGCGGGCGTTGATTCGTTCGAGTTGAATTTCTCCTGCCCACACGGATTGCCCGAGCGAAAAATGGGCGCGGCCATGGGCGAGAATCCCGAGATCGTCGAGGAAGTCGTCGGCTGGGTGATGAAAGCGGCGAAGAAACCGGTGTGGGCAAAGATGACGCCGAACGTCACGCACATCACCGATCCGAGCCGGGCGGCGTTCCGCGGCGGTTGCGAAGGCGTGAGCGCGATCAACACGATTCGCAGCGTCATCGCAGTGAATCTCGACACGCTGCGTCCCGAGCCGGCCGTCGAAGGATTCACCACGCCTGGTGGTTATTCTTCCAAAGCGGTGCGACCGATCGCGCTGCGCATGGTGATGGAAATCGCGACCATGATCCGGCGCGAATTTCCCGGAAAGAGTTTGTCGGCCATCGGCGGAATCGAAAGCGGCGGTGATGCCGCGCAATTCATTTTGTTAGGCGCGGACACAGTCCAGGTTTGCACCGGCGTGATGAAATTCGGTTACGAATGCGTGAAACAAATGTGCGAGGAATTGCTCGCGTTCATGGAGAAACACAAATTCGAAACGCTCGCCGATTTCAAAGGCAAGAGTCTCGATTACTTCACCACGCATGCCGAACTGGTGCGGATGCAGACCGAGCGCAAGGCGAAACAAAAGGCTGCAGCTGATGCCGCCGCCGCGAAGAAGATGGTGAAAGCCGATGGCGAATGGAGCGGGGATGATTTCGTGAAACAATCGGATGCATTAGCCAGAGGCTGAATTGAAACACCAAATCCCAAACCCCAAACCCCAGGGAAGCTCCAAGTCTCAAGCTTCAACGAAGCGCCGTGCGCGTTCGGTATTCGAAATCGTTGGATGCACCGTTATTTCTGAACGAGGCGCCGCTGGCAACGGAGCGGGTAAACATCCGTTCGACTTGGAAGAGCGCACCGCTCAGTTTGGCGAAGCGATCGTTCGGTTTTCCAAAAAAATCCCGCGCAATCCGACAAACAATCGCCTGATTGATCAGCTTGTCGGTTGCGGCACGAGTGTCGGTGCGCAATATTGCGAAGCCGATGAGCGTGTTTCAAAGAAAGATTTCCGTAACGTCATCGGGCGTTGCGTTAAGGAAGCGAAGGAAACAAAACATTTCCTCCGGATGATCGCGGCGTCTGAACCATCGCTCATGGAGGAAGCGCGGTCGCTCTTCCGCGAAGCGAGGGAACTGCATCTAATTTTCGCGACATCTATCGGAAACGATCAGAATGAGACAATTGCCGCGGCATTTCCACATTGAAGTTTGGAGCTTGGAATTTCCCTGGGGTTTGGGGTTTGGGATTTGGGGTTTATGACTTCCGTTCCCGCATTCATCGGCGGCGAATGGCGCGAAATTTCCGGCGTCGAGAAATCGCCAGTCTACAATCCGTCGCGCGGCGAAGTCATCGCCGAAGTTCCGCTTTGCACGAAGGAACATGTCGATGAAGCGGTCGAAGCCGCGGCCGCCGCGTTTCCCGCGTGGCGGGACACGCCGCCGGTCGAGCGCGCGCGTTTGTTCTTTCGTTATCGGCAATTGGTCGAAGAAAACTTCGATCGCATTTGCGAGAGCGTCACGCGCGAGCACGGCAAGACGCTGGCCGAAGCGCGCGGCAGCGTTTATCGCGGCATCGAGAACGTCGAATACGCGTGCGGCGTGCCGTCGCTGCTGATGGGCGAGACTCTGGAAAATCTCGCGCGCGGCATCGATTGCGAGGCGATGCGCCAGCCGCTCGGCGTCTGCGTCGGCATCACGCCATTCAATTTTCCCGCGATGGTGCCGATGTGGATGTTCCCGCTCGCGCTCGCGTGCGGAAATACGTTCGTGCTCAAGCCGAGCGAGAAAGTTCCGCTGACGGCATTGTCATCATCGAGCTGCTGGAAAAAGCCGGACTGCCGAAAGGCGTGTTGAACATCGTTCACGGCGGGCGCGAATCGGTGGACGCGCTGCTCACGCATCCGAAAGTGAAAGCGATTTCGTTCGTCGGTTCGTCGCCGGTCGCGAAGCACATTTACGAAACCGGCACGCGGCACGGCAAACGCGTGCAGGCCAATGGCGGCGCGAAGAATTACATCGTCGTCATGCCGGATGCCGACGTGCCGCGCACCGTGGAGGCGCTTTCCACCGCCGCGTTCGGTTGCGCCGGCGAACGCTGCATGGCCGGCTCAACCGCGATCGCTGTCGGCAACGCGGCGGATCACGTTTTGCCCTCGCTGGTCGAAGCCGCGCGCGCCATCAAAGTCGGCCCGACCGACGCGCGACACAGCCGGACATGGGCCCGGTCATCACCGGCCAACATCGCGACCGCGTGTTGAGTCTCGTCGAAAGCGGCGAAAAAGAAGGCGCGAAAATCCTCGCCGACGGCCGCGGCGTGAAGGTGCCGGACGCGCCGAACGGATTCTTCATGGGCGCGACGATCGTGGATCAGGTGCAGAACGACATGACGATGGCGCGCGAGGAGGTTTTCGGGCCGGTGCTCAACGTCATGCGCATGGAAGATCTGGATCACGCCATCGAAGTTCGCGAACAAATCGGCTTACGGCAACGGCGCTGCCATTTTCACCAACTCCGGCAAAGCCGCGCGCGAATTCAAACATCGCGTCAAAGCCGGCATGGTCGGCATCAACGTCGGCGTGCCCGCGACGATGGCGATGTTTCCGTTCACCGGCTGGGACGAATCGTTCTACGGCGACCTTCACATCCAGGGCAAGGAAGGCGTGCAGTTTTACACGCAGCAAAAAGTCGTCACGACCCGCTGGTTCGGCGAAGGCGTCGGCGACGTGTGGAAGAAGTGAAAGTCCCAAATCCCTAATCCCAGCCCGAGGGAAATCCCAAGTACGAATCTCCAAAGGAACGCCACATGCGCTTCTTTGAAATTCTGGAATCTCGAGCTTCGCTCGGGTTTGAGATTTGGGATTCGAGAATCTGAGCTCATGAGCCTGCTCATCAAAAACGGCGAAATCGTCACCGCCAGCGAACGCTACGTCGCGGATATTTTCTGCGAAGACGAGACGATCACGCGGATCGATCGCGACATCGACGCCGCCCGGCTGATGCGGAGGTGATCGACGCGAAGGGCAAATATGTTTTTCCCGGGTTCATCGATCCGCACGTTCACATTTATCTGCCGTTCATGGGCACGTTCGCGAAGGACACGCATGAGACGGCGAGCAAGGCGGCGCTCGTCGGCGGGACGACGACTTTCATCGAAATGATCTGCCCGGCGCGCGGCGACAAACCGCTGGAAGCGTTCGAGCTCTGGCTCGGCAAGGCGCAAGGGAACAGCGCGTGCGATTTCACTTTCCACATGGGCGTGACGCGGTACGACGAGGAAGGCGAAGCGGGATTTCGAAGAGATCGTGCGGCGCGGCATCGAGCAGCTTCAAAATGTTCCTCGCGTACAAAGGCGCGTTCGGCGTCACCGACGAGGAGCTGTAACAAAACGCTGCGGCTCGCGAAAAAACTCGGCGTCATCACCACCGCGCACTGCGAGAACGCCGACCTCGTCCTGGAGTTGCAGAAGAAACTGCTGCGCGAAGGGAAAGACCGGACCGGAATTGCATTACTGGAGCCGGCCGCCGCGGTCGAAGCCGAAGGCGTGCATCATCTGATGACGTTCGCCGAGATGACCGGCGCGCACGTTTACACCGTGCACACGAGCTGCGAGGAAGCGCTTGCACGAAGCGATGCGCGGCGCGACGCGCGGCGTAAAAGTTTGGGTCGAAACGCTCATCCAATATCTGCTGCTCGACCGCACCTACGCCGAGAAGCCGAATTTCGAGGGCGCGAAGAACGTGATGTCGCCGCCGTTGCGCGACAAGACGAATCAGGACGTGCTCTGGAACGCGCTTCGCGACGGCTTCGATGCCACGCTCGCGACCGACCACGCGCCGTTCGATTTCGCGACGCAGAAACAGATGGGCGAAAGACGATTTCACGAAAATCCCCAACGGCATCCCGTCGCTCGAAGACCGCATCAATCTCTATTTCACCCACGGCGTAAAACGCGGCCGGCATCGATCTGCACCGATTCGTCGAAACCGCGAGCACGCAGGCCGCGAAACTGTTCGGCCTGTTCCCGCGCAAAGGCGCGATCCAGGTCGGCAGCGACGCCGACCTCGTCGTTTACGATCCGGATTATCGCGGCACCATTTCCGCGAAGACGCAACACATGAACGTCGATTACAATTCATTCGAAGGCTTCGAGATCAAAGGCCGCCCGCACGCCGTCACCGTGCGCGGAAAGGTCGCCGCGCGCGATGGCGAGTTCGTGGGCGAAACTGGGCGCGGAAAATTTCTCACGCGCGAACCGACCCATTTTTAGGTATTGGTCAGTTTGAAACTTCTGCCGGATTCATCAGACGTTGCGTGTCACGCCAGCGATGGAAGCAAGAGTTAGCGATCATGTTTGGAGCTTGGATGAGGTGATCGGACTGCAGTAGTCTTTGTGGCGTGAATGCCAAGTCCCTTCGAAATCTGATTATCGCTGGAAGCGCAGTGCTGCTGCTTATGGCGTTCTTCACGAACCCCGATCAAGCTACACATTTGAAGGCCATCAAAGAGACTGCCGCCATGAGAAAACCGGCTTACGAAGCAGCACGCATCGAAGTGTCGGGCGTTATTTACAACAACTATTTTATCTTTTCGACGACAAGTTATCTGGGGATGAATACTTTGACGTACGGATACTTCGGACGAATCCAAACGACAAACGACATCTACATGGCTACACGCTGAGATTCGCTATCGTTTAACTAGGTCAACCCGAACTCTTCCTGTTCGCCACTTTTAGATTAAAATCCGAGTGGCGCTGAGACACTCCATGAGGCAGGAGAATCGCAGCCGATACAAACCGGCTCTTCGGCCGACTGATATCTATGCCCGACTACAAATACCAACACTTTGTGCCATGCGCTTATCTCAAGCACTTCTCCGTTGATGGACGAAAGGCTCACAGGGAGTCGCTCATTTGGCGGCTGAACGCTGATCAAAGCGAGCTAGTTTCGGTAGAATCGGAGTGCGCTGGGGACTGGCACTACACTGTGGACGATGCGGCCAAAGGGGAACGCATGTTTGGTGTA
>CAWDLY010000020.1:0-382390 GCA_963803315.1 uncultured Verrucomicrobiae bacterium
ATTTGTCATCGTGTCTTTAACCTTAGGCCAATCGGCCTACCGACAAACAAAAAGCCCGCGCGAACTCAGTTCACGCGGGCTTTCGAGAAATACTCGCCCTTGAATCAGGCTGCCTTGCGTTTGCGCCAGGCGCGCACACCGAGAGCGCCCGCCGCCATTACACCAAAGAGGGCCATTGTGGTAGGCTCTGGAACGCCGGCCGGGATTCCCGCGCCTGAGTCCTCATAGGCATACTCGACCAGTGTTCGCGGCTGGCTGGCTGCAGTTCCCGAAAGCGAGATCCGCGCCCAACCGAAATCCAATTGGCCGGTGCCTTCGTTCAAGAAAGTGAAGCCGAAGAGATTTTGGTCGCTGTTGAACAGGAAAGCTGTAGCGCCGGTCGTCTCGGCCGAATTGGTTCGGCCGTAACTCCACGAGCCGTCAATGAGTGTTCCGAACGGAAGATTGTCCACTGCGGTAGCGGAGCTGCCTCCCGTAAAGTTGGACAGGGCACCATCATTCGGGCTGGCTGAATTATTTGCCCAGATACTTAACCCGCTGCTGCTCCACAGATTGAGGTCCCAGCCGGGAGCCCCGGACGGACTTGTCGCGAAAACGCCGGTGGCGACGTTCAGATAAATACCCGATGTGGTGCTCGGGATGTTGATGTTGACGACACCGCTATAGACAATGCTCGCGTCTGCAGTGGGTGCAAGGGCGGGTGCAGCGAGCGCGGCGCCCGCAAGTGTCGCGTACGCCACGAGTCGCCCATCAATACGGGAAGTTAGTTTTTGGTTCATACTGTTTCTCCTGTTTGCTTTCTCTCCGATTGCTCAGCCACCCAGCACTTTTGCGGCTCCCTATTACTCTTTCGTTATCCGCCGTTTTGTCTGGTTTACTTAAAACGGTCAAGCCTTTTTATCGGTTTTTACGATTTTTTTAATGCAACTGGGGACAGAGGCTTGTTCCTCGTTCCTCTTAAGGCATCTGCTTGGCGAATCGTCGCGCCCGCGTTACTATCGGCCATGAGTTCACTGCAGATCGAAACCGAGCGGCGCGGCGAGCGCATTTTTCAGCTCGTCGATCGCCACCCCGAGTCGCTTTTCAGCAAAGCCGGTTTCTATCAACGCATGATGGCGCTCTCCATGCGGGACGAACATTTCAAGGTGCAAATGTTTCGTTTCGTCGATGTGCTCGCCTCCCTTCATCGCGGCCGCGATATCGTACAGCATCTCGAGGAATATTTTGCCGATATGCGCAACGGTTTCGCGCCGATGGTGCATAGCGGCGTGCGGCTCGCCAAAGTCGCGCCCTTCATCAGCGGTCAAATTTTGCGCTGGAATGTCTCCGGCATGGCGCGCCAATTCATCGCCGGAAAAAATGCCGATGACGTAATGAAAACGTTGCGCAAGCGGCGCGCGGAACGCATCGGATTCACTGTCGATTTGTTAGGCGAAGCGGTCGTCAGCGAAAAAGAGGCGGACGAATATGCAGCGCGTTGTTTCGATTTGCTCGAAGGTCTCGCGCAACAAACCCAAGGATGGCGCGATCCGCTCGGAGTCGATGCGGAGCTTTTTCCCGTCGTCAATGTCTCCGTAAAAATCTCCGCGCTCTATTCGCAGATGAATCCGGCCGATCCGGCGGATGCCATCGCGCATCTCGCGCCGAAACTGCGACCGATTTTGCGCCGCGCGCGCGAATTGGGCGCATTCATTAATTTCGACATGGAGAGTTACGCGCACAAAAATGCGACGCTCGAGCTTTTCAAAACGCTCTTCACCGAGGACGAATTCCGCGATTGGCCGCATGCGGGCATCGTCATCCAGGCTTATTTGCGCGATTCCGGCCGGGATCTGCGCGATTTGATCGCGTGGGGTCGCGACCGCGGCACGCGCTTCTCCGTGCGCCTGGTCAAAGGCGCGTATTGGGATTACGAAAAAATCAAAGGTCGCCAGAACGGCTGGCCCATTCCGGTCTTTCTGCAAAAACCGCAAAGTGATGCGAATTTCGAAACGCTCACCAAGATTCTCCTCGAGAACGAAGCAACCGTGACCGCGGCGTTCGGCTCGCACAACGTTCGCAGTATCGCCCACGCTCAGGCCATGGCGGAGGAACTCGGTATCAAACGCAGTCGTTTCGAATTCCAACTGCTTTACGGTATGGCCGGTCCGATCAAACGCGCGCTCGTCGCGATGGGTTATCGCGTGCGCGAATATTGTCCGGTCGGCGAGTTGTTGCCGGGCATGTCCTATCTCGTTAGGCGTCTGCTCGAAAATACTTCCAACGAAGGATTTTTGCGGGCAAAATTCTCGGACAATGTTTCCGCGGCCGAATTGCTGCGGGACCCGAATGAACTCGTTAGGCAAAATGGTGAAGTCCGGCAGCCGACTGCAACACTTGCGCAACATCCATCAGACAATGGCGCGTCGCTTGACATGCCGCCTCGTGCTGCCTATGAAAACGCCCCACTTGTGAACTTCGTTTATAAAGAGAGTCAGGACGAAATGCGCGCTGCCCTGGAGGCAGTGCGGAAAACGCTCGGCCAAAAATATCCGCTCGTCATCGGCGGCGAGAAAATTTGGACGACGAACACAATTGCGTCGATTAATCCGAGTAACCCTGACCAGGTTGTCGGTTATCAGGCGCACGCCGAAATTCCGGAAGCTGAACGCGCCGTCGCCGCAGCGAAAAAAGCTTTCGCGAGCTGGAAGCGGACGACATTCGAAGAACGCGCGCAATTACTCGAACGCCTCGCTGCGATCATGGAGCGCCGCCGCTACGAACTTTCGGCGCTCGAAGTTTTCGAAGTCGGCAAGGCCTGGGTGGAAGCGGATGGCGACATTCGTGAGGCGATGGATTTTTGTTTGTTTTACGCGCACCAGATGCGGCGCATCGGCCGGCCGAAACTCACGCAAAATGTTCCCGGCGAAGAAAGCTATCACCATTACTGGCCGCGCGGCATCGCGCTTGTTATCGCGCCATGGAATTTTCCGCTCGCAATTTTGACCGGCATGGTCACCGCCGCGCTCGTCACCGGCAACACCGTCATCATGAAACCAGCCGAGCAATCGGCCGTTATCGCGCATCGATTAATGGAGATGATGGAAGAAGCCGGCATTCCGCCCGGCGTTTTGAATCTTCTTACGGGTAAGGGATCGGTCATCGGCGCGCATCTTGTCGATCATAAAGACGTCCACATGATCGCCTTCACCGGTTCGCGCGAAGTCGGATTGCGCATTTGGAAAAGCGCGGGCGAAACGCGGCCTGGTCAGGAAGAACTCAAACGCGTCGTCTGCGAAATGGGTGGCAAAAATGCCATCATCATCGATTCCGATGCCGACCTCGACGAAGCGATCATGGATACGACTTACTCGGCGTTTGGGTATCAGGGACAAAAATGTTCTGCCTGTTCGCGGCTCATTGTTCTCGAAGCAAATTACGATCGAGTGATCGAGCGCCTGGTTGCCGCTGCGGGCAGTTTGCGCGTTGGAAATCCGGAGGATCCCGGCATCATGGTCGGTCCGGTGATCGACGAGGCTGCCTACAACAACATTCTCAAATACATCGAGATCGGAAAATCGCAGGCGACTCTCGCTTATCAGAAAACGGACGTGCCCGAAAAAGGATTCTTTGTGCCGCCGACCATTTTCACAAATGTCCGGCCGGATTTTCGCATCGCTTGCGAAGAAATTTTCGGCCCCGTGCTCAGCGTCATCAAAGTGCGCGACCTCGATGAAGCGATCGCCGTGGCGAACTCAACCGAATTTGCGCTTACCGCCGGATTTTTCTCACGCAGTCCGGCTAACATCGATCGCGCCAAGGCTGAGATTGTGGCCGGCAATGTTTACATCAATCGTTCCTGCACCGGCGCGATTGTTGGTCGTCACCCGTTTGGCGGATTCAAGATGAGCGGCGGCGGAACGAAAGCTGGCGGCGTTGATTATTTGCTAAACTTTGTTAACCCGCGCGTCGTTACCGAAAACATCATGCGTCACGGCTTCGCCCCGGAAGAAACACCAGAATATCGCGACGAATTCCTCTGGCCGAGGACGTAGGAATATGCGCTCGCACGACACGCCCTCGCACCAGGATCGAGATTTAAGGCGTGATTAGCTCGACCGTTGGAAAATATTGCCGATAACGTTTGGCATCGCGCGTTAGCAATTTCAGGCCGGCGATGGCGGCGTGCGCGCCAATGTAAAAGTCCGGCAGAATCGAGCTACGCGCTCCGCCTCGCTGGCGGTAGGCGAGAAAAGATTTCGCCGCCAGAAATCCGGCAGCATAGGGTAATTCGAGCCGTTGAAATCTCGTGTGTGGCAACGCCGCTTCCAACTCTTCGACTCGTTCAAATCGAACTGCCACCTCCGCGTAAATAATCGGATTGACGGCGAGTTCCCGCTCCTCGCCATGCTCGAGCAACCTCGACGACGACCAGTCTAACCAGCGCGGATCTTCAGTGAAGACATCTAAAATGACATTGCTATCGACCAGAATCACGAGTGCCGAGTAAGCCGCATGATCTGCTCAGTGCTGAGCTTGACTGTGCCGGCTCCCCTCGCATGCGCCAGCCACGTTTGCATCCGGCGGGGCTTACCGTTGCTCTTCCTCAAGCGCAAGGCGCGCCCGTCCGGCACGAATTCGACTTCCGTGTCCGGAAGAAATCCAAATCGTTTTCGATATTCCAGTGGAATGGTGACCTGGCCTTTCGAAGTAATTTTCATGTGGAGTCTTACTCGAAAGAGTAATACCACCCCCCCGGTTCGTTTGTCAACCGCTCTATGGGCCACCAATCAGCAGGGCGGTGAAGCGCAGCCGGAATTCATGACGATCATTAAACCGATCACAGTTGGGATTCCGCACGACACAACTGTGTTATCCAAAACGAAATTGCTAAGTGCGAAACGTGAATGCGTATTGTCATTTATCGCACGGCACTCGCCACAACCGGCATCGCTCACACTCCATGATATCACGAACGCGCGCGGTGTGCGCATCGCGCGAGGCGACGTCCTTCATCAGAAGCGTGGCAAGTCGTTTTACTTGCCCAATCCTCAACTGGTCATAATCCGCCTCTCTCAAGGACGCTGAACATGACCCTTTGTTTGATCTTCCGCCGGACTGAGACACCGCGCCCAAGCCGCTGCCGCATTTTCGTCGGTGATCTTAGAGAAGGTAATCATTGGCGATCAGATGATCTGCAGAAGGAAATACCCTGCATTTTTTGAAGGGGATCCGCCCCGATTTTTTTTGATCACTCACAACAATTGATAAGGCCACGTCGCACGCTCCTGGTAATCAAGCACAAAGTCCGTGGTAGAAATGCAAGGAAGTCGGAAGCAGCCTTTCCTTTGGTTCTTCCGAAGAGAAACGTGTTGCGCCACTTCTGGAGTTTCAACTGGCGACGCGCGAATGCAGCGGGTAAACTGCGACGTGGACGATCTGAATCGTGCCAGGCTGGATCGAAACCATTTTTCCGTCGCAGACGTTTCAGATTCAGATGAAAAACAATTCTGGTTAAGCAAGACGCCAGACGAACGGCTGGCCGCTCTCGAGCTTATGCGGCAAAGCATGTATGGCTACGATCCGGCTCGCACGAGACTTCAAAGAGTTCTTACAATTGCTTCGCTCGGCGAAGATTGATCGCAACCTCGAAGCACTCGTCCGCGCGCTGCGCGATTTCGGATTCGACGTTTCACAGCTAGACGAATCTTTGTTTAAACATCGTCCTCGGAGAGGCCGATCCACCTTCGACAAACCACGCCGCGTCATTCGCATGGGAGTGCCACCGGTCCGAATCGAAATCCTTACCGGCATCGATGGAGTTGAGTTCGGCCAATGCTACACGCGACGCGCCAGCGTTGAGATCGATGGCGTTGATATCGACCTCATTAGTTTACAAGATCTAAAGACGAACAAACGCGCAGCCGGTCGCCTCCAGGATTTGGACGACATCGAGAAGCTTCCGTAGTAGTGCTGAGTCGATGCTCTACGTCGTCGCCACACCGATAGGAAATCTCGGCGACATCACGTTGCGAACGCTGGATGTTTTGAAGTCGGTTGATGTGATCGCAGCGGAAGACACGCGACATTCCGGCAATCTGCTAAAACATTTCGAGATTCGGAAGCCGCTCGTTAGTTATCACGAACACAATGAAGCGATGCGCACGGCGGAGCTGGTGGAACGAATCGCGGCGGGAGAAAATATTGCGTTGATTACAGATGCGGGAATGCCCGGCCTTTCCGATCCGGGCGCGCGGCTTCTGCGCGCGTGCATCGAGCGCAACCTCCCGTATACAATTGTGCCGGGGCCTTCATCGATTCTCACGGCGCTGGTTGGGTCGGGCTTCTCTCTCGATCGATTTTATTTTGGCGGATTTCTTCCGGTGAAAGGCGGGCAACGCGAACGCGAATTGCGCGCTGCGGCCGAGCGCGCAGGAAACATCGGTTTATTTCGAATCGCCTTATCGCCTAACGAAAACACTGGCGGTTTGTGCGCAGATCATGCCTGATCGGCAACTATGTGTCGCGCGCGAGCTGACAAAAAAATTCGAAGAGTTCCGCCGTGGAACGGGCGCCGAACTTCTTTCCCATTACGAATCGAAATCGCCGAAAGGCGAGATCACGTTCGTGATCTCAGGTCGCGGCTGATTGCATCTTCGCCGCGAGCGTTACCGCAGGTCCGTGACAATGTTTCGGATCGTCGTGCAGAATCCGAATCGAATCGAATCCTGCATTCGTTAGGCTTTTCTTCAGCGAATCGAGCGTGAGCCAAAAAGATTTTGGTGAAACACCGCTGAGCGGTTCGTCTCGTCCGCCTTCCACATATTCGCGTCCTTTGAGACCATTGACCGTCAGGTTGCCCGGGTTGTCTTCGGCATAATGCGTCCAAATAAAAACTCGCGAAGCGACTTGTGGAAATTGCTCGATCAATTTCCACGGCTCCGGCAGGTGATAGAGCAGCCCGGAGCAAAAGATCGCGTCGAATTTTCCGAATGTCGCGAGATCGGCTTTTTCCAAATCCGCTTCGATAAAGTCCGCGTTATCGATGATGCAGTAATTTCTGCGCGAAGCGCGCTCGCGCAATATTGGCTGCCCGTGCCTCGATGCCAAGAACTCGCTCGACTCCCGGATGTCGAGCCAGTGCAAAAGTGTGACCGCCTTCAAGCGAGCCGAGTTCAAGAATCGCGCGAACGTGGGAAAACGATTCGAAAAATTGGCCGATTCGTTCGTCCTCGAGAGCGTGAAAGCTGCCACCCGACTCCACGCCATCGATCGTGAAATGCGTGACCCACGGCCCACGTTTGGCAAATTCAGTTCGTAGATCCATTTCTGATAAACTCATTGCTCTTATTGATCATTTTAAAACACACCAAAATGAGAAGAGCCGTCTCGACTTGGCTCGACATTGGAGGGACGGGCTCTGTCCCGTCCCTGAATTTAGGGACGCCACCGAGGGCGTCCCTCCAACAGCGATGGCGCGGTTTCGCATTTGAATCTGACAGTTGGATCGATGCTGAGGTTTCCGCTTGTCAAGAGAGCATATCCGTGTGAATGTGCGCGGCTTTTCCCCCGGAGAAATCTTCTTCGCTTATGGCATTCGCAATTATCAAGACAGGTGGCCGGCAATATCGTGTTTCTGAAGGCGACATCATCGATGTCGATTTTCTCGAGGCGGAACCGGGTAAGGAAGGTGTTTTCGCCGAAGTCCTCTTTCACGCGGATGGCGCCATTGTTACTCACGGCACGCCACTTATCGAGGGCGCGACCGTCGAAGGCGAAATCGTCGAGCAG
This sequence comes from uncultured Verrucomicrobiae bacterium, assembly GCA_963803315.1. Taxonomy (GTDB): domain Bacteria; phylum Verrucomicrobiota; class Verrucomicrobiia; order Chthoniobacterales; family UBA10450; genus JBBQFI01. Next base: position 7,771 of record CAWDLY010000020.1, read on the forward strand.
CGTAAAGACAAGAAAGTCATCGCGTTCAAGTATCGCCGTCGCAAAGGCTATCATCGCACCGTCGGTCATCGTCGAAAATTGACGCGCGTGAAGATTACCGGCATCACCATGAACGGCGGAAAATCGGCCAAGCCAAAAAAGGCGGCGAAATCGGAGGCTTAATCTCATGGCTCATAAAAAAGGACAGGGCAGCGTTAAGAACGGTCGCGACAGCGTCAGCAAACGGCTTGGCATCAAAAAGTTTGGAAGTGAAGTCGTCGTAGCGGGTAATATCATTGTGCGCCAGCGCGGAACGAAATTTCTGCCAGGGAAAAATGTCGGGCTCGGTCGCGATTACACGATTTTCTCGCTCGTGGATGGCCAGGTGCGCTTTGATCGAGCTGGCCGACGGGTGAATGTCGATCCCGTTGCGAAATCGAAGTAGCGGAAGTCGTTAGGTAATTTCCGTTTTTCTCCTCCCGGATCGAAATTTGATGATAGGCAAAGCCGTGTCCTTTAAGGTATAAACGATGACCCTCATGAAATATCATACCTACCTCCTGTTCGGCGCTCCCGGTAGCGGGAAAGGAACGCAGGGAAAGACTCTTGGCACGATCCCCCGTTTTTTTCACTGCCCGTGCGGCGATGTTTTTCGCTCGATCGATACACGCACCAAAGTCGGTAAAGCATTTCTCGAATATTCAAGTAAAGGGCAACTCGTGCCCGACGACATCACGGTCGAGCTTTGGGAAGAGGCGATCGACGCCGCCGTCGACGCGCACAAATTCAAGCCCGACATCGACATCCTCGTGCTCGATGGCATTCCGCGGAATGTCAGTCAGGCGAAAATCATGGAAGAAAAGATCGATGTGCAAAAAGTTTTTCATCTTTCCTGCCCGAATCGCGACACACTTTTCGCCCGCTTAAAAAAGCGCGCACTAAAAGACAATCGTCTCGATGACGCGAACGAGCAGGTGATCCAGCGCCGCCTTGCCACTTACGAGACGGAATCGAAGCCGGTGCTCGAATATTACGGTAAAGAGCGCATTACATGTGTTGACGCCACGCAACCGCCCGCGAAAGTTCTACTCCACATATTGGAGAGCGTCGCCGACGGTCAGAATGGGCAACATGCAGCAGCAGTTTGAGAATTTAACCGCTTCGAGTCTTTATTGCGATAAGTGTAAAACCGCGATGCCGGTGCGCGAGCGGTTGTTGCTCATCCTTCCCGAGAAGGAAATCTTTGATTATCTCTGCACCGGCTGCGGTTCTTCGGTGGGGCAACGCGAAGTGACCGCAGGCGAAAAATTGATGGCGCAAAGCGTGGCGCGTCGGCCCAGACGCAAGCGAGCAGCGCATCCATTGCTGCCGTAAATTGGATTTGGCTCAAACGCCAAAATTTGTCTTCTGGTCGTTTGCCGAATGATAATTCGTGAGGTCCCTCGCTATGCTCGGGATGACAACGAAAGACGCGACTACCCCTTGCGTGTCATCCTGAGCGCAGCGAAGGACCTCACGAACGACTCCACGCATTCATGATCGCCAACGGCGCACAAACTACGTCTCAACGAATGCGCATCACCTTTATCGGCACAGGCGAAATTGGTCTGCCGACGTTGCAAAGTCTGCTTTCTTCGAGCGAACAAGAACTTATCGGCGTAGTGACGCAGCCGGATAAGCCAACCGGTCGCTCGCAAAAAATCACCGCGCCGCCAATCAAAGTTGCGCTGTCACATACGAATGTTCCGATTCTGCAACCGGCGCGAATCAAATCGCCGCAGGCAGTCGAACAAATTCGTGCCTGGAATCCGGACGTGATTGTGGTCATGGCCTATGGACAAATCCTGCCGCGCACCGTGCTCGAACTTCCGCGCATCGCCTGCTTGAATCTGCACGCCTCGCTTCTCCCGCGGCATCGCGGCGCGGCGCCGATTCAAGCTGCGATCCTTGCGGGCGATCGTGAAACCGGCATCACCGTCATGTATATGGATGAAGGGCTCGATACTGGCGATATCCTCTTGCAAACGCGTCTCGAAATTTCGCCTAACGAGACCGGCGGATCATTGCATGATCGACTCGCCGAACTTGCGTCCGGATCGCTAAGTGAAGCGCTTCGTCAGCTGCGCAGCGGAACTGCCCCCCGTGATCCGCAAAATTCCAGCCTGGCAACTTATTCTCCGAAACTCACGCGCGATGACGGGAAAATCGATTGGACCGAATCGGCCGAATCGATCGAGCGAAAAATTCGGATCTGCGAACGAGACTGGCGGTGCTCACGACCGACTCGCAAGCTGGCTCGGATGCGATGCGAAAATCGCTGGATCTTGAGAGCGAACGGCCCACGTATGCGCAAGATTCCGCACTGCGACTTACGCTCTGAAATCAAACGCGATGATGGAAATCGATTGGTCGGAACCGGCAGATTAATCGAGCGAAAGATTCGAGCGTTTAACCCTTGGCCAGGTGCATTCGCAAATCTTTCGGTTAACTCAGGTCCTTTTCGAAAATTGAAGATTTTTGGCGCATTCGTGATTGATCACAACAAACACGAACCCGGCGAAATCTTGAAGACTCAGGATGGAGCCTTTGTCATTCGATCAAAGAATGGAGCGCTCTCGTTAGGCGAGGTGCAATTGGAAGGAAAGCGTCGTATGAGCGCCATAGAATTTTTGCGCGGTTTTCCGGAGTCGTTTCGCGTTCATTAGTCGCTGCCAAAGAGTGCCGCTCGGCTCCCGAAAAAGCGTGCGCCTCAGCTTTATCTCGACTCTTGCGGCCAAACGGTCATCATTCGCCCGCATTCCGCGTTAGATGTCCCCTGAAGTCAAAGCCGCCCCTGAGTTGGAAATCGGTCATGTCCTGTTCATGGACATCGTCGGTTATTCAAAGTTGCTCGTCGACGAACAGAGTCATTTGCAACAGCAGCTGAAAGAAATCGTTCACGACAACGCTCAGGTGCGCGCCGCAGAAACAAGCGGAAAATTGGTCCGGGTACCAACAGGCGATGGAATGGCGCTCGTATTTTTCACCAATCCCGAAGCGCCCGCGCAATGTGCGCTTGAGATCAGCCGCGCGCTGAAAGATTCACCGCAAATCCAAATGCGCATGGGCGTGCACAGTGGGCCGATCAACAAACTGGCCGACGTAAACGAGCAGACGAATGTCGCAGGCGGCGGCATCAACATCGCGCAACGCGTGATGGATTGCGGCGATGCAGGACACATTCTTTTATCGAAACGCGTTGCTGAGGATCTCGCGCAGTACGGTCGGTGGCAGCCGCACCTGCACGATCTCGGCGAATGTGAAGTAAAGCACGGCGTTAAGATTCACGTCGTCAATCTTTGCACCGCCGATGCCGGCAATTGCGAACTCCCGAATAAGTTCAAACGCGCGGGCGAAGAACAAACAGCGCTCGCGCGCCGTACCGCTTCCGCTCGCCGACGCAAGCTTGCGCTCGTCGGTGCTGCAATCGTCGCAGTTTTCTTGCTCGCGTTTTTCTTTCTTCCACACGGAACGCTTCTTCATTCCGCGAATACGGTCGCATCAGCCGCGTTCGAGAAAAGCATTGCCGTTCTGCCGTTCGAAAATTTCAGCGCGGAAAAAGAGAGCGCGTATTTCGCGGACGGGATTCAGGACGAAATTTTGACCGACTTATCGAAAGTCGCTGATCTGAAAGTGATCAGCCGCACGAGTGTGATGCAATATCGCGGGGTCGCGCGCAACCTGAAGGAGATCGGAAAGGCGCTGGGAGTCGCGTATGTCTTGGAAGGCAGCGTGCAAAAAGCCGGCGGCCGCGTTCGCGTCAACACACAGCTAATCGATACGCGCACCGACGCACACGTTTGGGCGGAAAAGTTTGATCGCGAGCTTTCCGATATCTTCGTCATTCAAACGGAACTGGCCGAGAAAATTGTGGCGCAACTACGCGTGAATCTAACGCCGCGGGAGAAAGCGGCGATCACAGATCGAACCACAAATGACGCGGAAGCGTATGATCTTTATCTCCGATCCAAGAAGCCGGGCAAGACAGCGTTCAACGAACCGTTTACGAAAGACGAATACTTGGAGGCAGAGCGATTGATCAACATGGCAATCGCGCGCGATCCGAAGTTCGCGCTCGCTTATTGCCGGCTCATGCAAATCGAGCTCGAAATCTATTGGCTGCACGATCACGACCCGGCGCGTAAGCAGAAAGCCGAAGACGCGATGAAGACCGCGATGCGCCTGCGTCCGGATGTGGGCGAAGTGCGATTAGCGCAAGCGACCTACTTCTATCAGGTGGATCGTGATTACGATAAGGCGCGCACAGCGTTAAACGTCGCCAGCCAAATGCTTCCGAATAACTCGTCGATTTTTCAGTGGAGCGCTGCGATTGATCGCCGGCGCGGCCAATGGGATGAGGCTCTGACCGAACTGCAAAAGGCGCTCGAAGTCGATCCGCACAATCCCGAAGTCCTACAGAACCTGCTCGGCACTTATGAAAGCTTGCGTCAATATTCCGAAGCCGAACGAATCGTCGAACGCGGGCTGGCTTCGTTTCCGGAGTCGGCGGTCGAATTTCAGCTCGCCAAACTGGAGATCGCTTTTGATCGCGGCGACACGCAGGCATGTCGTGCACTGCTCGATTCGGTTCCGGCGGGGTTCAATCCAAACGGAATGATTTCGTGGTGGCGATTCCAAGTTGCATATCTCGATCGGGATTGGGCCGAAGCCACGCGCGTCGTGGATGCAGCGAAGGGCCTCCCCCCGCAAGGCTACGTCGTTCCGTTCGCATTTCTTTATGGACAGATTGCGCGCGGCCAACATGACGCCGAAAAGGCGCGGGCCGCGTTTACGGAAGCACGCAATATCCTCGAAGAAACGGCAAAAAAACGTCCAGATAGCAACGACGTGCCAATTTACATCGCCTTGTGCGACGCTGTGCTTGGCAAAAAGGAAGATGCTATCCGCGCCGGAAAGGAAGGCATGGCCAAAAGGCCTATCGCCAAGGACGCGACGAGCGGAGTTGGTTTCGCGCAATTTCTCGCTCAGATTTATGCGTGGGCCGGCGAGAAGGACCTGGCCATTGAACAATTGGCCTCGATCGCGATGATGCCGGACGGCCCAACACCGGGAGAGCTCCAAAAAAACGCCAATTGGGACGATTTACGCGGCGATCCGCGTTTTGAGCGAATCGTCGAGAAAGTCGTGGCGGCAAGCAAATAGCATTCGTTAGGCAAATTTGTTAGGCGGGAAGCTTGCGCTATTTGCTTGCTTTTTCCGCCCGATCCGGCAATAACGGACGCCGCAGGTCTTCATGTTCCCACTTATCACTTCGCGTGGGAGGGTTCTATTCCTTCTACTGCTTCTCGCCGGCGTCCGGATCGCTTCCGCACAGGATGCAGTCGTCACGCCTAACGAACAATCCCCTGCTACTGCGGAAGTAGAACGCGTTATCGTGACCGGCTCGCACATCCCGACCGCGGAGGAAGTTGGACCGAATCCAGTCCTGGACTTCGATCGCGATTTTATCAACAAGTCCGGCGAACGCACCGCGGAGCAGTTTATCAGGAATCTTCCCGTCGCCGGCCCCCAGGGAGTTCCTTCCTTCAATCAGTCGGGGGCAAGCTCAGCGCCGGGAGCTTCTTCGATCTCGCTGCGTGGTTTTGATCCGAGCGATACGCTCGTCCTGGTCGATGGCCGCAGAATTGCCTCGTATCCAGTTGGAGGCGGTGGCTTCGCAACCCAATCTTTTATCGATTTGAATTCTTTCCCTCGTGCCGCCATGGACAGCATAGAGATTCTAAAAGACAGCGCTTCTGCCACCTACGGCGCGGATGCAGTCGCCGGAGTGGTGAACATCAAGCTGCGGCACAATTTCCGCGGTGCTGAATCGACCGTCGAATACGGCAACACACTTGATAAGGATTCCAGCGAGTTCTCTGCATCGCTTGTCTTTGGTGTTGGCAACGAAAAGACAAATGTCAGCGGTACCCTGAACTATTATCATCGCAATTCCATTTTCAGTCGCGACCGCGGATTCTCCGCCGACGCGAATCCTCCGAGCACTAACTCGAGTCCGCTTAATCTCCAGCTTTCCCACGACGCGGTGCTAGCCGCGGGCGGGACACCTCCGACAACCGACGAATTGTTTTTTGGTCACGCACCCTTTTTTACTAACGGCTCGGCGCCCGCTTCCGACTACACCTACACGACTTTTCGCAGCTCCTTTTATAATTTCGAGTTGGGTCGCGACGACGTCTCGGAATCGGAGCGCTACGGCAGCTACGTCAATGCTGACCACCAAATCTGCGGCGCGCAATTAGTATTATATGCGGACGCATTTTACCAAAACGTAAAGACGCACTCGGAAGCACCGCCCAGCCCAACTTTAAATTTTCAAGCTCCGGGCCAGACGACGCTGGCGATTCCGCCGCACTCTCCCGGCCCAACGCTCGGTGGACCATCTTATGACGAAACCGGAGTATCGTTCGGCGCCTTTAATCCATTTAATCCATTTCAGCAGATCATTTCTGGAGGAACTCGAGCGCGCCTGGCGGAATTCGGAAATAGTTTACTCAATAACGAAACAGACGCATTTTTTTCCACCCTCGGAATTAAAGGCGATAAACTTTTCGATGGAAGCTGGGGTTACGATGGCAGCTTCCGTTACAGTCAGATTAAGAATACTGAAACGGAAGCGTCCGTGTCCGCCACGCGCTTCAATCGAATCTTAAATGCAGCCGATCCCATATTCGACCTAACATCATCGCAGTTCATTGGCACGACCGTTCCCTACAATCCCTTCGGCGACTACCGCGTGCCGATTGCGACGAATTCGCTGCCAGTTGATTTCGCCACGGTGCATCCCAAAGAGATCGATCTTTCCAAGCTCTCAACCTTCGATCTCAACATTTATACAACCGAACTATTTACACTCCCGGCGGGCGGATTCGGCTTAGCTTTTGGCGGTCAGTTTCGGAGAGAGGTTTTGCGACAGGATCCGGATCAGCTCGCCATCTCCGGAGACCTTATCGGCGAGCCATTCAAAACGTTCACCGATGCAGGCAGAAAAACCTACGGACTTTATGCAGAGGCGGACATTCCGATTTTCGGGTCGTCATTCTCGCTGCCAGGCCTTCACGCCTTGGAATTTACAGCAGCGGCGCGCTACGAAGAATTCCTCAACAACGGGAGCAATGTCCTTGTGCCGAAGTTTGGCATGCGCTGGCAGCCGTTCGACGACTCGCTCACTCTCCGCGCAACCTGGGGAGAAGGGTTCCATGAACCTTCGCTCATTGAACTATTCGCCAGTCCCATTCAAGGCCTGGTTCCGACTTTTGATTCCGCGACGGGAAACTTCGATCCTGAAACTCCTTTTACCCTCCGCAGCAATCCGAATCTGCAGCCGGAAGATTCTCGCGCATTTTCCGGAGGGTTGGTCTATACGCCGAAATTTATTTCCGGCCTAACGATCACGATTGATCTTTTCGATATTGAGAGCAAAGGCCGAGTCAACAGCATTCCGAATCCAAGCGACGTCATTGCTCGCGTTTTTGAAGGACGCGGGCTATTCGGCGAAAACGTATTCCGCGATGCCCAGGGAAACATTATTTCCATCGAAGGTGCATACCAAAACGCCGGCTCGCAGAAAGCGCGCGGGGCCGATTTTGGAATTCAATATCAAAGGCAAACACCATACGGAACATTTACGTCGCTTACGCAGGCGACCTATACCTATTCATTCGAGTTCGCCGGCACTCCCGATGTTCCGGAGAAGGAGCTCGTCAGCAACGGCGGATTCTTTGGGTCGACCGAGGCCATTTTGCGATGGAAGGGTTATTCTCGTCTCGATTGGTCCTGGAAGAATTTTGACCTCGTCGGAACGGTGAACTATCGCGACGGGTTTCACGAAACCAATGTTTTCCACGGCCACATCCATTACGTCAAACAGACGTGGTTCTTTGACGGCCAGGCATCGTACGATTTCACCTTTCTCGCGCCAGCGGAGAAAAATTCAGTCGCGGGCTATTCCAAAAATGTCGGCGATGCTTCCATCGGCCAAGATGGCAAACAAATCGCAACGGCGAGCGAGCAAACGGTTGCTTCTGAACTGCCCATCTGGAAACAACTCTTGAATCACACGACGATCACGCTCGGGTGCAATGACATTTTTGGACAAGATCCGCCCACTTCTGCCGGGAATTATCCCCTCGCCCTCTACGATCCGACCGGTCGCTTCGTTTACGCCAGCTTAACGAAGACGTTTTAGTTCAAATTGAATACAGGCTTCGGCTAACCGCACCGGGCATCGGTCGTCCATGCAACCAGCTAAGTCTGGGGAGCGCATGTTGGCAGCCTTCGCTCCCCAGAATCATCACCATTTTGCTTTCCAACCGCGAATGCGTTCTGTTTCATCATGACGCGCCATGGCAACCGAAAAGCCAGCATATAAACGAATCGTTCTTAAACTAAGCGGCGAAGCTGTGCGTGAGGTCGGCGCGCGTGAAAATATTTCCCCGCAAATCGTGCGCTCCATCGCCGAGCGCGTGAAGGAAGTCGTCGATCTCGGAGTTCAGACGTCGATCGTTATCGGCGGCGGCAACATCTGGCGCGGCTTGTCCGCCAGCCATCAGGGAATGGATCGGACCACGGCGGATTATATGGGCATGCTCGCTACTGTGATCAATGGCCTCGCGTTACAAGCGGCGCTCGAGCAGGTGGGCGTGGTCGTCCGGGTGCAATCGGCAATCGAAATGAAGAACGTCGCCGAGCCCTTCATCCTGCGTCGTGCTGTGCGACATCTCGAAGTGGGCCGCGTTGTTCTCTTCGTCGCCGGCACCGGCAATCCCTATTTTTCGACAGATACGACCGCGGCATTGCGCGCGAGCGAAATCGGCGCCGACATCATTCTCAAGGCGACCAAAGTGGATGGAATCTACGAGCGCGATCCGAAGCTCGATCCCACAGCGAAACGCTACGACAAAATCACTTTTACCGAGGCGCTCACACAACGCCTGCAGGTGATGGACTCGACGGCTTTTAGTCTTTGCATGGACAACAAAGTCCCGATCGTTGTTTTCGACATGAACAAGACCCAGCAATTTTCGCGACATCGTGCTCGGCAAAAAAGTCGGCACGCTCGTCAGCGAATAACGCATTGCCAATTGCATTCGGCTAATTGAAAGTTTGAGCGCATGACTGCCGAGGAGATTTTGTTCGAAGCCGAGATGACGATGGAGAAGAGCGTCGACTACATGGTGCACGAATTCGCCGCCGTCCGTACCGGTAAGGCTTCCCCTGCCCTGGTCGAGAACGTCGACGTCGAAGCGTACGGGTCGTCGATGAAATTGAAACAGCTCGCGCTCATTACTACGCCGGAGCCACGACTGCTTGTCGTGCAGCCATTCGATGCGAGCACAGTGCAGAATATCGAGAAGGCGCTCAAAGAATCGAAGATCGGAATTATGCCGGCGGTCGATGGAAAAATCATCCGGTTGCCGATTCCTGAACTTTCGGAAGAGCGACGCAAGGATCTGGTTCGTTCGCTCAAGCAAATGGCGGAGGAAGCGCGCGTGCGCGTGCGCGCCAATCGCCGCGCCGCCATGGATGAAGCCAAGAAATTGCAAAAGGGCGGCGGGTTGACGGAAGATCAATTGCGCGATTTGGAAGGCGACGTGCAAAAACTGACCGATCGTTTTGTTAAATCGATCGACGACCATCTCGAACGCAAAGACGCCGAGGTGATGAAAGTGTGACGGTGGATCGCGCTCTCTGGGCGCGATGGCAACTTGGCGGCGAAGCCGCACTCTTTAACAACGCGCTCGGAGATCGCGTTCCACCTTACAACCGAATGAGATCGAGCAGGAACTGGGACCAAAGGTAAATCATCCCTCGCCAGGAATACTTCACCTCCCCGCTTGGGGTTTGCGTAAGAACGCCTTTCTCGATGTTGTGCGCAATTTGCTCGCGTAAATCGTTCTCCACCTCCACTTGGACGCGATCTTCATCCAGCGCATCGATCACGGTCAGATCGACCTTATGCTGTTGCAAAAACTTGCGATGACTCTGGTAAAGCTGCCAGAACGATTGGTCGGGCCGCTGCCGATTGATGCGGAAACTCGGCGTCAGTTTTAAACCATAGGACAGCGGATAATTCCACGTCGTCCAAATGATGCCGTCCCTCGCGCGGGATGAAATGCGTAGATAATAAAAGGAAAGATCGTGCTGTTCGTTAAGACAGATCGTGGCCTGCGAGCGATCTTCTTCCTTATAATAGAGGCGAAAAAACTGCCGGTAATCTTCCCAATCCCAACCGGCATCCGTTACGTGCGCGAAGCCCTCGCTCTCGATCTCGTGTGAGATTTCATCGAAGCTGGGAAATACATCGGCGGAGGGCGGGCTCTTGGGCCGCAATCTTTTTTCCTTCGGCAAACGTAATGCGCGAATACGCGTCAATATTTCCAGCCACGGCAGGAACAGCCAGCTCAACGCACCAACGATGCCCCAGGCAAAACTTCCAGTGACAAAATAAACGGCGAGAAACGAGGCTGTGAGAATTCCAAGAGCTCCGGCCTTTTGCGCAAACGAAGTCTGATAACTGCGCAGAGCAATGCTGAGCACGAACACGCCCAGCGTCATGAGTAGGCCGAAAAGCATTATGGCTCGATCTGATGCTCGCGCAGAAACTTTTCCAACTGATCGGTATCGAAATTTGCGAGCACCTCTTCGCCGGCGACTAATGTCGGAACATAAGTTTGATCGGAGAGCTCTTTCATTTCCGCATACGCCTCCCGATTCTGGCCAACATCGATTATGGAAAACTTATAGCCGCGCTCGGTCAGGAAATCCTTCGCGTCAATGCACCACGAGCACCATTCCCGGCTATAAAGTTTGATTTCACTCGGCACGCGGGAATAAACAAGCGCGTCCCGTGCCGTCAACCTGCGATGTATAACCGACGCAGCCAGAAAAACCGCCGAAACGCAGCGTCCAAAAGTTGTGTTGACATTTGAAGTAGGAATTCCTACTCTATCGGTATGACAGCGGTTTTGTCCGAGAAAGGCCAGATCACCATCCCAAAAGCCTTGCGGGATAAACTTGGCCTGTTGCCCGGTGCCGTCTTGGAATTCGATGCTGTGCAGGGCAAGCTCGTCGCGCAGAAAAAAGTACCCGAAGATGTTTTTAAGAAATGGCGTGGTCGCGGGCGCCTGCCGAAAGCGATGACAGTGGCGGCGTACCTGAAACGCTCGCGCGATGCTGACCGCAGTTGATAGTTCAGTGTTGCTCGACGTCATCATTGACGCTCCGGGTCAGGCGCAGAGTTCCGAGGATGCGTTGCGCAAGGCCGCCGCTGAAGGCGGCCTGATCATTTGTGAATGCGTCCTCGCGGAAATCCGGCCCACTTTCGCAGACGCGGACGCGATCGACCAATTCCTAAGCGATTGGCAATTACGTTTCGTTCCTTCTTCGCGCGAGAGCGCATTGCGTGCCGGCGAAATTTTTGGCATTTATCTCACACGCCGGGGGAAAGGCGGGCGCGTCATCGCCGATTTTCTCATCGGCGCGCATGCCAGCTTTCACGCCGATCGGCTGCTTGCCCGCGACCGCGGCTATCTGCGGGATTACTTCTCGCAACTAAAGCTACTCACGCCCCGTTGAAGCCCGAAGCTCTTAACAATGCGACGAACGCGGACGCGGCCCTCTGAACCTCGAGAAAAGCGCGCTCGCACGCGGGAATTAAACAAGCGCGTCCCGTGCCGTCAGCCGCCGTGAGTGAAGTATCGAGCGTTCGAGGAATTCACTATCGCCTGCGGTAGCGAAACAATCCCAGCAGCGCCGCCCCGCCCGAGAAAAGCACCAGACCCGCAGGCTCGGGGACAACTTGCGGATCGCTCAAGACGAGATTATCCGCGCCGTAAGGGCTGCCAGCGCCGTAGTTCACTTGAAATGAGGCGAGACCATCCGCTGTCGTTAGGCGCGCTCCGTTAGCGACGTTATCGAACGCGCCACTGAGAACGTCCTTTGAAGTGAGCAGCGTAAAGGTCTGACTTGGATCCAACTGTAACTGAAAGCCATTCAGCATGTCGCAATTCGAGCGTCCCATCGAGCGTTACCATTCCGCCGATTGCGAGGTGATCGTATTGTGTCCCTTGAGTAAGTCCGCCGATCTCCATCACCAGTTTCGAGCTATCTAGTAACGAAACATTGCCGTTAATGATGAGCGTTCCCGCCGAAGCGCCGGGCGAGATGGTCGCGTTACTGATGACGTCTCCGTTGATTGTGCCCGAGCCAGTGAGACTGCCTGCCTGAAAGTTGAGTGGATGTGCACTCGTGATCGTACCTCCTTCGAGGCGAGTGGTCGGGGGTAACAGAACATATGCCGCTACTTGAGTGAACGTACCGGTCAGCGTGAGGGTCGCTCCTTTTTCGACCAGCAAGGTGGGAACAACAAAGAAACTGGTGCCATTGACAAGGTCGGTACTTATTGACATGTCGTTCGCGACGGTTAGCACGCCTGAGAACTGTGTGACACCCGCCCCTCGTGATCTCAGCGCCAGAAACAAATGTGTAGTCATAGGCAAAGCTAAGTATTGTCTGTGCGCCAACATCGAAGGAGCCGCTCGCAGTTCCATACGCGATTTGAAAAAGTCCCGGCTCCGTCCCGGCGGACGGCGTTTTGATGGTGATATTACCACTGTTATTTACCGTCGTGCGAAGCCCGATCGCGGAGCTCGGCTCGTCGCCCGGAGAAGCGATCACGTTACCGGCGTTATTAAAAGTACCTTCGGTGCCCTGGTAATAAAACGGGAGCGGGATATTTATCCCAGAGCCAGCCTGAAGATTCCAGGTTGCGCCAGCTAGGTTGTTAACAGTTACCGATTCTCCCGCGTTAACGGCAAACAAGTCGAATAACCCTGTCTGATTGACAGTGCCAGAATTGGTGATGGTACCGCGGATATTCGAAGCGTAGGGTCCAGGAGATATGGTTGAGGTCGAACCTGTCGCAAGGTTAATCGTCAAATTACCGAGCCTGCCTCCCGCCCAGTTCAATCCTTCATTGAGGTTCAGTGTGGAATCGCCATACAGCGTGCCTTCGTTGAAGGAAAACCTCTGAATCGTGATGCTGCGATCAAGCGTTACGTTACCGCCGTTGATCGTGGCATCCTAGGTGACGCCGCCAGTGTTATTCGGAAAAGTGGGATTAGTACTCCAATGGAGTGAATCGCCCCAGTTACCGTTGCCGCCGTCCCAAATAGCGGAGAAATCCGCTGCAAAACCATTGGATGATAGTGCAAAATGCACGACGACGAGGGTTACAACTAGCAGCAATGTCCGGAGGATTCGTTTCATGCCGGGATTTCAGCAAGTTTTCCCCCGTTTACTCAAGTAAGTTATCGCGCGAAAGGCGATGCAGCGTTGCCAACCCCGGCGTCAATACGACTTTGCCCAGACAACGCGTCGAGAACTTGGGTTGCCGGTGAAAATGCAGTGCCCGGCTTCGGCTTCGCCGAATGGAATAACCCGAATCGTTACTTTGAGATCGTTCTTAATTCGCTCTTCGACCTCCCGGGAGCCATCCCAGTGGGCAAGAGCAAAGCCGCCGTGGATCTCCGGTTTGTCGGATTTTTTGGACGTGAAGAAATCGTAGAACTCTTCTTTTGAATCGATCACGCGCGTGTGCGTGTCGCGGAATTGCTTTGCACGCTCAAAAAGGTTCTGCTGAATTGAATCGAGAGTCTCATTCGCGCGCCTAACGAATTCGGCAACAGGTAGAATCTCTTTGTTCTTCACCAGTTGATCGCGACGGCTCACGGCAACGTTACCTGATTCAAGGTCTCGCGGGCCGAGTTCGACGCGCAGCGGCACACCTTTCTTGATCCATTCCCAATTCTTCACGCCGCCGCCGAGATCGCGCTGGTCAAGTTCCACTTCGATCGGCGCGCCGTGAAAATTCATCTCTCGCAGTTGTGATGCGAGAGTCTGCGCTGCCTGCAGGACCGCAGCGCGCGTTTCTTCTTTTGGCGTGATAGGAATGATGACGATATGCGTCGGCGCGATGCGCGGCGGCAGAACGAGCCCATCGTCATCGCTGTGCATCATGATCAGCGTGCCGACCAGACGCGTGCTCGCGCCCCAGCTCGTGGTCCAGCCGAATTCCTGTTTGCCATCGCGCGTCTGAAATTGAATGCCGCTCGCGCGCGAAAAATTTTGCCCGAGAAAATGCGATGTGCCCGCCTGGATCGCCTTTCGATCCTGCACCATTGCTTCGATCGCCAACGTCTGCACCGCACCGGGGAAACGTTCACTCTCCGATTTCTCGCCGCTGTAAACCGGAATCGCGAGATGATCGCGCACGAATGTCTCGTAAACGTCGAGCATCCGTTTCGTTTCTTCACGCGCTTCGGCTTCCGTTTCGTGAACGGTATGGCCTTCCTGCCAGAGAAACTCCGTCGTGCGCAAAAAGATGCGCGGTCGCATTTCCCAACGCACGACGTTGGCCCACTGATTGATGAGAATGGGGAGGTCGCGATAGGATTGCACCCACTTCGCGTAGCTCGCGCCGATGATTGTTTCCGAAGTTGGCCTAACGACTAATGGCTCAGTCAACGGACTTGCCGGTTTCATCTTGCCGTCCGGACCAACTTCCAGCCGGCTATGGGTGACGACCGCGCACTCTTTGGCGAAACCTTCCACATGCTCCGCTTCTTTCGCGAAATAACTCAGCGGAATGAAAAGCGGGAAGTAGGCGTTCTTGTGGCCGGTCGCCTTGAACATGGCGTCGAGCTGACGCTGCATGTTTTCCCAAATCCCAAAGCCCCACGGCCGAATGACCATGCAACCGCGCACATCCGATGGCTCAGCCAGTTCCGCCGCGCGAATGACCTGCTGATACCATTCGGGAAAATCTTCATCGCGCCGCGGCGTGATTGCGGTTTTGGTTGGCTTTGCTTGTTCGGTCATGAGGAAGCCGAAACATGTACGCGAGCGAAATGAAATCGCCAGTCGGCATTTAGTGAAAGCCACCAAGGAGCGGCGACTTCCAAGTCGCCGATGCAAGTCGCTCGGCGTCGACGAGCCGTCGCGCCCTACCTTATGGATTGCGAGCGACGAGTGTTTCGCGCGCCGATGCACGTTCGGCAAAATTGCCCGCAAACTCGATGCTGCACACGCTGCGATAACGCGCGTGCGATCCGTAGGCAGCGCCGGCGACGCCAAATGCGGGATTGAAAATGTTCTTCCGATGTTTCCGCGCAGGCAGGCCGTCATCCACAATCAGCGCGATCACAATATCCCGCGCACTCATCTTCCCGTAGGAAACGTTTTCGCCCCAGCTCGAGCTCCACGCGCCATAGCGATTCATCCGGCCTGCGACATCACCATGCCCCATTCCTCCGCCTGCCTGCTCGGCGCAATGATCCGCCGCCGCCCGACACATTCCCGGAGAAAGCGCCAAAGCCGGCAGAGGTTGTGCGCGATTCAGAAAGTGTATGGCCTCGTCGAGTGCGCTGCACTCCTTCTTTTGTTCGCAACATCGTTCGGCCCGGCAGCACCAAAATGTTTCCGCGAAAATGCCTGCGAACTTCTTCGATGAACGTGGAGTATTGAGCCGGATTGGTGCGCGCCAAATTCATTTCGCGAATGACCGCGCGAGCTGGGACTTCGTTCCCCGCGGAATCAGCTCCGGCCTTGCGCAGCATAAAGCGTAAGTGGAATAAAGAGAGCGAGAAGCAGGCGCCACATTATGGCTTTTATAAGCAGGACAGGTGCCAATTGCGGCCACTCGGTCGTCGCTCACTCGCATCGGAAAAACCTGTCACCGACGGTTGACACTTCGCCGCCACGCCAGTAGCTTCCGGGCCCTTCCTCCTCTGGATGAAAACTTTTTCTGCTAAAGCCAACGAAGTTCCACGCAAGTGGTGGATTATCGACGCCAGGAATCAGGTGCTCGGCCGCGTCGCGGTCAAAGCCGCCAATCTTTTGCGCGGAAAAGAGAAGTCAATTTACACGCCGCACGTCGATACGGGCGACTTCGTCGTCGTCATCAACGCCGAGAAGGTCCGACTCACCGGCAAGAAGGAAGAGCAGAAGACCTACATGAGTTTTTCCGGATTCGTCGGTGGCCACAAGACGGAGACGGCCCGCTCACGTCGCGCGCGTCATCCGGAGCTGCTGGTAGAGCGTGCGATTCGCGGAATGATTCCGCACAATCGGCTCGGACGCGCTGTGTATCGGAAGCTGAAAGTTTATCGCGGCGATCTGCATCCTCACGCCGCCCAACAGCCGGCTCCGGTTTCGCTTCCCTAGCCTAACGAGTTATTTTTATGGCGCAAACTGAAGAGTTTATTGCAACCGGACGTCGTAAGACTTCTGTCGCTCGCATCCGCATGACTGCCGGTAGCGGCAAAATCGACATCAACGGCCGGAGTTTCGAAGATTATTTCCCGACCACTCCGCTGCAAAACACGGTCCTCCAACCTTTACAGGCGGTAAAGATGGCGACCTCCTACGATCTTTCCATTAACGCCACAGGCGGCGGACCGACCGGTCAGGCCGGCGCGGTGCGGCTCGCGATCGCGCGCGCTCTCTTACAAGTCGATGGAGAGCTGCGCGGCACGCTCAAGGCGGAAGGCCTGCTCCGGCGCGATCCGCGAATGAAAGAGCGCAAAAAGTCAGGCCAGCCCGGCGCGCGCAAACGCTTCCAATTCTCGAAGCGATAACAGGTAGGGGCGATTGACCTCAATCGTCCCGCGGGCGGTTACGGTGAACCGCCCCTACCTCACGGTTTTTTCGGTGCGGGATTTGGCGGCAAGGCTGCCGTCGGCGCAGCGGAAGCACTCGGGGCAACAGTTGGACTCGCGTTTGCCGGAGACGGCGAAGGTTTCGCTTCGCCTGCCGGCCGCAGCAATCGCAACTCGCGCGAGGCCTCGCCCGCGAGATAGCTCTCGCGATATTGCGTCATGAGCTTTTCGCAGATCTGTCGCGCATCGTCGATCTTTCCCCTGGCTTTCAGCAAGTGCACTTGCTGAAGCAACGCGAATGGAGCGACGAAACCTTTCGGGTCACTCGCGGCCAATCTCTGCAAAGTCGAGAGCGCTTCATCCGGTTTCCCCATGGATTCAAAATTCGCGGCCATTGCCAGATGCGCTGTGCCCGCCAGTTCGTGCTCAGGAAACTTATCGAGAAACGTCTGTAATGTCGCGTTCGCCTGTGGAAAATCCTTCTTTGCCCGAAACGATTCCGCCAGGAAGAGATAGGCAGACGCGCCAGCGGGAGTCGCCGGATAGCGATCAATGACCTCACGATACTCCGACTGTGTTCTCGCCTTTCCTAAGAGTTCCGCGGCAGCCGATTCCCGGTGGTCGGCGTAAACCCGATATCCGGCAAAACCAGCCGCACCGAGAACAAGCACAAGCAAAGCTGCGAGCAGTTCCGTCTTGTAACGGAACCAAAAGACGGCGGGGTCGACCGTCGCGTCGCGGAAAGGTGGTGGAACTGTTGGCATAGGCTCTAATGGGCGGCGGCGATTACCGGCGCGAGCTTGCTCTTATGCCACGCGAATGTTTACCGCGCAAGCGCGCACCTGCGATTCGATATTCAGCCCGGGCTCGTTAGGGTAAGCCATCATGCACGCCATAACGTGCATAAAACACCCTAGCTGAATCGCGTAATACGCTCGGCTTTCATTCTCCCGGCGATAGAATTTTTGTATGAATGCGTTTTACCATTTCCTTCAACCGTGGCTCGGCCTCGACATCGCGCCGAAAGATTTGACCTTTCTGCAGATCTCGCTGCGCGGCGTTGTTGTCTTTGTCGCCACGCTCATCGCGGTGCGCCTCGGCCACAAACGTTCGCTCGCGCGCAAAACGCCCTTTGACGCCGTCCTGCTCGTGATTCTTGCATCGGTCCTTTCGCGCGCGATCAACGGCAGCGCCGCATTTTTCGCGACACTCGGCGGCGGCCTCGTGCTTGTGCTTCTGCACCGGCTGCTCGCATTGATCGTGTACCATTCACACTGGTTCGGAATCATCATCAAAGGCCGGCCCGAAAAAATTGTTGAGAATGGTCACCTCATCCCAGGCGTCATGCTTCGCAATCACATTTCAAAGCATGATTTGGAAGAAGACCTGCGTCTAAGCACGCAACACGAAGACATCGACAGAGTCCGCATGGCCCGCGTCGAGCGCAGCGGCGACATCAGCTTCGTTTGCTAAAGGTTTTGTGGGCGCCTGTATCAGCGTCGGAGCCAGCGGGCGTTTCGCAGAAACGCCCTACAAATCATCGAGTTTGTGATTAGCTTTGCCCCGTGATCTCACACGACAAGCTTTTCATTCCCGGCCCGGTCGAAGTTTCGGAAAAAACGCTCGCCGCGTTCTCGCGTCCGATGATCGGCCATCGCGGCGACGCCTTCAAAAATCTCTACCGCGAAATCCATCCAAAGCTGCAAACATTATTCGGCACGCAGCAGCCCGTTTTCCTTTCCACCTCTTCAGCCTGGGGCGTTATGGAAGCCTCCATCCGCAATCTCGTCGGTCGCGGCGTCCTTTGCTGCATGTGCGGCGCCTTCTCCGACAAATGGCTGGATGTCGCAAAGCGCTGCGGCAAAAACGCCGAGCCGCTCCAGGTCGACTGGGGAAAACACATCGATCACAAAGATATCGACGCCAAACTCGCCACCGGAAAATTCGACACCGTTACATTGATTCACAACGAAACCTCCACCGGCGTTATGAATCCCCTGCCGGAAATTTGCTGCACGCTCGCGAAATATCCCGAGGTCGCGCTCATCGTCGACACCGTCTCCTCTTTCTCTGCGATGCAGATCGACATGGACGCGCTTCGCGTCGACGTCATGCTCACCGGTTCGCAAAAAGCTCTCGCGCTGCCGCCCGGCTTTTCTCTTTTCTCAGTTTCAGAAAAAGCATTCGCTCGCGCGGAAAAACAAAAAGATCGCGGCTACTACTTCGACTTCCTCGAGTTCAAAAAACAACAAGCCGACTGGATGACGCCTAGCACTCCGAGCATCGGCCACATCTACGCTTTGCAATCGAAGCTCGACGAAATCTTCGCCGAAGGCCTAACGAATCGTTACGAGCGGCACGTGCGAACCAACGCGCTCGTGCACGAGTGGGTCCGCGCGCGCGGTTTTGATTTTTTCGCGGAAGAAAGTTTCCGATCCAGGACTCTTACCTGCGTAAAAAACAATCGCGGCATTGATGTCGCGAAACTCGTCCGCGATCTCCGAGAAAAACATCACCTCGTCATCGACGGCGGCTACGGAAAACTCAAAGGCCAAACCTTCCGTCTCTCCAACATGGGCGACGAAACAGAAACGGACGTGAGCCATCTTCTCACCGCGCTCGACGACTGCCTGAAGTAGCCGTCTCCAATTGAAGAACACTTTCCTGCGGCGCCTCCAGAACTGGCATGCGCCGGCAAGGTACGAAATTCCATCTGCGGAATTCCAGCGCTCCCTCTGCGAATCGTTCGCCGCGCAAGACACACGTGCAATCGAAAACGCAATCGCCGGTCATTACAAAGTCTCGCACCTGAAGGTCGGCTTTGATCCGGCCGCTATTCACTGGACGATGAGTTGTCTTTGGTCGCGCGCCGAAAGCGGCGAATCGCGGTTTACGTTTGCGGCTCTTCAACCCGGGCACGTCCTCAACACCGTCGTGAATCGCTGGCTCGCCTTGTTCGAGCTCTTTTTACATTTCGGCCGCTCACGTCGTCCAACTGGCAAAGTCATTATCAACTTCAACGACGCCGGACTCGAGCCCGGCCTCGCATTTTGCGGCGAGATTCCTGATTACATTCTGATACCTGATCCAGATTTTTTTCGATCTCACGGCTACGCCAGGGAGCGCGAATATTTTGGGCGCCATCCGATGCCATGGGACGAGCGCAGTCCCACCGTTTTCTGGCGGGGCAGTTCGCTGGGTCAGAAACATCATGCGATCGCGAACATGCCACGAACACGGTTATGCCAGACCGCAAACGCGGCTCCGAACGACGCATTCGATGCCGGCATTGTCGATGTGTTCGATGTCAGCGATTCCGACGCTGAGCAACTGCGTGCGATGGGCGTAATCAAATCGCGTGTCTCGTGGAAAGAGTTGAGCAAGTATCGCTATCACATCGATATCGACGGGCACGCCAACTCTTTTGCCGGACTTTTTCGAAAATTCCTGTCTGGAGGATTGGTTTTGAAAGTCGCCTCGCCCAGTGGTTACGCGCAATGGTACTACGATCGGCTGCGGCCATGGGAAAACTTCGTTCCGGTCCGAACGGATTTTAGTGACCTGCTTGAGGTGGCAGCCTATTGCCGGAAACACGACGACCTCGCGCAACGCATCGCGCATTGCGGCCGCCAACTCGCTCTTTCCCTAACCTTCGAAAGTGAATTTAATGCCGCCATCGATTCTGTGAGAAAGGCTTTCTCCCAAATGTGATCGGTGGCCTGAACAGATTTATCGACCCATTTCTACGAATCACTTCATCTTGGAAAAGAGAAGGGCGCCTTCGTTTCCGAAAGCGCCCTTCATATTTGATGGCGATAAGCCGAATTCTGTCCACCGGATTTCTCCGGACCGGATGATCATTTATCTCAACTCACTCGCGTGAGCCGCCCGCTGCACTTGCGCGCAGCCGTGATGCGACGATACCCGAGGATCGACGGACCGGCTGTCCTCCCTCTGTTTTGTCTTGCACCGCATGGGGTTTTTCGTGCCTCGCAAATTACTTCGCGAGCGGTGAGCTCTTACCTCGCCTTTTCACCCTTGCCTGCACTTCTTTCAAAGAACCGGCGGTGTCTTTTCTGTGACACTTTCCGTCGCCGCAATTTTACAACTGCGGCGCCCGCGTGTTCTACGCGGCATGCTGCCGTATGGTGTTCGGACTTTCCTCCAGCAAGCCTAACGACTCACCAGCGATCATCTGCCATCGGTCGCAATCCTAGCATTCTTCGGCAGGAAAGAAAGAGCCGCCGATGGAAGATTAGCGTCACGACGATCATTATCAGAGTGCTAATCGATCGGATTAGCTTTGCTCGCGCCGTTGATCGTTTCGAGCCAATGCGCGAGGAAGAATTTCTTTTCTCCGGGAAGAAAATGTTTCGAAGTTCCGATGATCGGACGCAGCGTCGTCGTCATTTGCAGGCAGACAACGACGAAGATCAGCGACCACAATTTCAAGTGAGTTCGCACCGAACCGCTAAGCAGCCGGCCCATGTTTTGGATTAAGCGCAGGCCAAAACCGATTCCGATCGCCCACAAAATTAAATGCAGCGCGCCCATGAATGCGACGGAGTCAGTCGATTGCGAAAAAATCCACGCCACCGGAGCGAATCCAATGAGCAGCAATGAGCCAAGACCAATTGCGGCGAAGAGAACTCCGCTCACCGTGCGCAATCGCACATCGATTCCGCTGAGACACACAAAAATGTAAAGGCTCGGCAGACAAATCAGCGTCGCGACGAGCGTGCCGAGAGCAATCTTCGCGGGAGCGATCCACATTTGCGATCCGCCGGAAAAACTTCCGACGACAAGGCCGTAGATCGCCATGCCAATGAGAGCCAGGATCAGCAGCCACGCGCTCAGCGTTGCGCGCCAGTTGTTTTGCAATTCGTGAATGATGCGCCCGGGATATTTCAGAAGCGCTTCGATAATGGCGACCGGCGAACTGCCGTCGGGCATTGGCTCATACAAAAGGTGTCCGGGAATTTTTGGTGGCTGGTTGGATGGTGTGTTCATTGTCGTTTGTTGTTCTTGTTTTAGGAAAAGAGATGACGAAGCGCATGCCAGACCGCTTCGTAGAAATTTCCGCGCATCGGATCGTCGCGGAGAAATTGCACGGCCAGGCCGGGTGATCCGATGAAAGGCCGGAGATTCCAGGCCAGTTGCGCTCCGAGGAAAAGATTACCGGCAAGCCAGCTCAACAGAACCGTGCGCGCAGTGTTAGCGTTCCCGCAGATTTTTCGCAGCAAATCGAGCAGTCGGCGATTAGCGATGATGCCCGCGAACGCGATGACGAAGACATGCGTGAGCAACATCACGCTGTGACCGAGAATTGCCGTGCTCGATTTTAGCGGTGGCGCGTTATACCAGACAAAAAGCGTGATCGGACTAAATCCGGCGAGAATGATCGCTGCGATGGCAAAACTTATCAGAATCGCGAGCGACGTTTGCTTGAATGACAGGCCTGTGCCGAGGATCTGCGCGAGCATTCCATTGATGACGGCGTTGCCGGCGCACGTGAGAAAAATCAGCAGCGGAAATTTGATCGCTGTGTAAACCGATTGCAGCGGCGCGCGCCAAATCCCCAGCGTAAATCCGTATATCGCCGTCCCGACTAAAATGATGACGCAGTAACCGAAGAGTGAGCGGACATTGGAACGATGCAACGTGCGCACGATTCGTTCCGCGTCGCCGCGCAAGAGAACAGCGAGATGGTCCGTCATCTTTTCGCTCCCGCGATCTGCTCGAGTTGCGAAAAAACTGCGGCGACAGTTTCCGGCAGCGTGGAAGTGCCGGCGGTCAGCCCGACGATTTCGACATCGGCAAACCATTCCGAGCGCAACTCATCTGGCCGCTCAACGTGAAATGTGGTTTTGCCGGCTGCGCGGCAAGTCGCAACCAACTGTTGCGTATTGTTACTTGTGCTACCACCGACGATAACAATCGCGTCCGCGTCATCGATCAGTTTTCGCAACGCCGATTGCCGATCCTTCGTCGGCTTGCAGACGGTATCGACGAAACGCACCTCAGCCTCAGGATGAGCCCGGCGAACGCAGGCGACAATTTGCCTAACGAATGTAATGGGCTGTGTTGTTTGCGAAATGATCCCGTAACGGGAACATCGCGGGAGCCGCGCAACATCTTCCGGAACACCCAGGACGATTGCCTCCGGAAAATCCCCGATCAATCCTTCGACTTCGACATGCCCCGCTTTCCCGATGACAACAGGGAAGAATCCCGCAGTAACGAGACCCTTCAGTGCGTCGTGCGCGTTTCGTACAAGAGGACAAGTGCCATCCGCAACTTCAAGCCCGGCTGCGCGCAACTCGGCGCGTCTGCTATCCGACACGCCATGCGCGGTAATCAGAACGCGTCGACTCGAAACTCGACGGCTTAAAGCCGTCGAGTTTTCCGGAAGCGATGCAATCTCGAATTGCGGCGTGGGCGCTGCCTGATCAATGACAGCTTCGCGAACACCTTGCGCGCGCAATCGTTCACGCACAATTGGGTTATGCACGAGCTCACCAAGAATAGTCAGTGACCCTTCAGTCGCGAGCTCTTCGGCCTGCGTAATGGCGTCACGCACGCCAAAGCACATTCCGAAATGGTCAGCCAAAATGATCTTCATAGATGATCTTCGGATTAACTTTGTATCACAAAGTAAATGGGCAAAAAAATTTCAGTGCTTCTTCCATTGCTTCACGATCTGTTCCAGGACCTCGATATGATCCCGAAATGCGCCACGACCTTTCGCAGTCAGCGCATAGCTGGTTTGCGGACGACCGCGCATTTCCTTGGTTATGGAAACCAATCCCTGCTTGTGCAGCGTGCGCAGGTGCGTGATCAAATTTCCATCGCTCATTTTCAATTCCGCTTTTAGTTCCTGGAATGACCAGCTCCGGCGCGACGCGAGCAAAGCCATGATCGCGAGCCGCCACTTTTCGTGGATGATTTTGTCGAGCTTCTCGAAATCGAACATTGCTCATTCGTCGGCAAGTTCTTCGCCCACCATGCTGCTTTTCCGGGACCAAGTGAAAACGGCGTAGATCAAATGATAAAGGCCAAAGGCGACACCCATGATCAAATTAGGCACGTTGTCGGATAAATCTTCGAAGGCATTCGCGATGACCGGCACACTTGCCCCCGTAAGAAGGACGGCCCAGCCCAGAATCGCAAGCGAACGCGGCGCGAATAACGCCGTCGAAAGCAAGGCCAGACCGTAGAAAACAACCCAGACGGCGACCAACTCCAATTCCACCGCGCCCAAATATCCAATCCTTAAAAACCAAATCGTGAACAAGGCCGGAACGATGAGATTCGGCGCAATCGCGCGCAGCGCTAATCGCATTCCCGAAGAAAGAAATGGCCGGCTGGCCGCCTTCGCCTCGCGCCAGACAAAGAACACATTTGAGATCACGGTCAGGATCAACACGGCGATCCAGAGATAAACGAATTCGCGGGAAGAAATCATGTGGTGCAATGGGCCGGCGCGCCGCGAACTCAGGTAAACGACGGTCGCAGCGAGGAGCGAGAGGACTCCTCCAACGAGCGCAGTCGGGGCCGAGATGGCGCGATAAGTGGTGGCGCGTTCCATGAGAGTGCGGATAACGCGTAAATCTTCTTCAGCGCGGGAACGGTCGTTCATCTTGCGGATTACTTTGTATTACAAAGTTAAAACGGGCGCAACAATTTTTTTAAACGCATTCTTTAAATCGGCGATGGTGCGGCCATCAGGAAGATGATGATCATCGCGAGTGCGATGATGAGTTTGGTGATCATGCCGCCAATGGTACCTAACAGACTCCCCCAACCTGCTCGCCCGGCAGCGATCATTTTCTTTCCAGCAACGAATTCGCCCGCAATCGCGCCAATTACTGGCCCAATGAACAATCCGATGATGCCAAAGAAAATGCCGACGATTGCGCCAAGTGTTGCACCGAGCATTCCCCATCTGGCTCGCACCGAATCTTCGCGCACCCCAGTAACCGCTGGCAAAATCGAGCGCGTAGGAAACCAAGGTTAGTAATACAAGAACGATGATCGCGCTCCAGCCAATGCTCTTCGCGGGCCCGAGCATGATGCGGTGAAGGACCGCAGCGAACAAAATGATGGTGGTTCCGGGAAAGACGGGAAGGATTGTTCCGAGCAATCCCGCCGCCATAAGTACGATCGCGATCAACCACCACAAAAGTTCCACAATCTCCTTCTAATCGAGGTCGTTGCCGACGGCCAGAGTGGTCAAATTTGAATCGCTTTTTGCCGATCCTCTGCCAGATATTGAAATTGCGCTGGGGCGAACGCCGGCACGGGAAATTCGCCGGTGAATGAATATGAGCGGCGACGAAAAATCCGACGACGCAGAAGCGAAAGCCTCGTATCCGAGGAAGTACTGGTGGCTCATTCTCATCGCGCTGCCTGTGATGATTGCGTTGATCGGAATTTTGCCGCAGCTCATTTCAAAGAAGAAAGCCGATGCTCCCGCGGGCGGTTTCAATAACCAACAGACCGGCGACAGCAACGTCGCGATTAATGGCAGCGGGAACATCCTCAACAGCGATCTTTCGACCAAAACCTACGTCATCAATATGGCGGCGATCGAAAAAGAGTACACCAGCGTAAAAGGCGAAGCGTTGCAGGATGAAGAGCTGAAGAAGGAAATCGAGGAAGCGATCGCGCTGTTGAATGCGGGCAAGGCGAGCGAGAGCGCAACAGCCTTCAAAGCAATCAATCGGAAATTATCGCTCCCATCGTTAGAGACGGACCTTGGCGTCGCTTATCAAAAAGCGGGCGATGCCACGGCAGCGACAAAAGCATTTTCAAACGTGCTGCAACAAGATCCCAACTACGCCGCGGCAAATCATAATCTTGGCCTGATCAAAGTGTCGCAGGGCGAGTTGGTCGATGCGCGCAAGCATTTCCAAAAGTCCCCCGACATTGGCGAAAGCAAAGCTCTGGCCAGCGCCATCACAGAGGAATTAAAGATTCACGCCTACGAACAGGAACCTAATGACGATCCGGCGCACGCCAACATTTTGCCTCTCGAAAAAACCATTATCGGCAACATCCCCGATCAATCGGACACAGATTTTTTCCAAATCAAAACGCCGGCAAAATATCGCGACATCCTTCAGATCCGAATCGACAATCGATCAACGACGCTGCGGCCAGGTGTCAGTATTTTCGACGCCAACAAGTCCGCCTTGTCCTCGGCGCACAAGGAAACGCCGGGAGCAAATCTCGAGCACACCTTCGTAGTACCGCCAGACACGACGTTTTTTGTGCAGGTGTACCCCGATTATTACACCTCCGGCGGCTACAAACTCACCGCAACGCCGCTAAAGAAATATGATGCTTTCGAGCCTAACGAAGACATTCTGCATGCCGCCTCCATTGATATCGGCAGGCAAATCTCCGGCGACATCATGGATCAGGATGACGCGGATTTTTACCGCTTCAAAACGACCTCGCAGAGCAAAACCATAAAGCTTCATATCGAAAATGAATCAACGACGCTGCGACCGGGCGTCAGAGTTTTCGATGGCAACAAATCCGAACTCCCCGGGACCCACAACGAAACTCCCGGTGCGAACCTTGATCATTCATTCCTCGTGCAACCGAACGCGAACTACTTCGTGGACGTTTACGGCGATTATTATACCAGCGGCAGCTACGCGCTTATGCTGACGTCGGAGTAGGAAAGGCGGGGCAATTCAATCCGGTTAAACGAAAATCGGAATTCGCTGCTAGCAAATCTTTTGACCAGCCACACGCCGTTTCTTACCTTGTCTCCTCTTCTCACCTCACACCTGAAAATTTTATGGCACTCGCTGTCGGCACGAAAGCACCAGACTTCACACTTCCTACCAAAACGGCCGACGGGCCAAAGCAGGTGAAATTGAGCGACAACTTCGGAAAGAGGAATACGCTGCTTTTGTTTTTTCCGATGGCGTTTACCGGGACATGCACCACAGAAATGTGCGGCGTGAGCATGGATTTGTCCGCTTACAGTAGTCTGAATGCGGCGGTCTACGGGATCAGCGGTGACAATCCGTTTGCGCAGGAAGCGTGGGCGCAAAAGGAGAAAATCAGCGTGCCACTGCTTGAGCGATTACGAGCACAACGTGGCCAAGGCGTACGATGTCGCCTACGATTCATTCTTGCCGCAGATCAATCTCGGCATGGGCGGAGTGCCGAAGCGCGCGGTCTTCATTGTCGATCGCGAAGGCGTGATTCAATACGCAGAACACGATGATGATGCGCGGGCATTGCCGAATTTTGACAAAGTGAAAGCGAAACTGGCGGAGCTGAAATGAGCCAGTTACCGCGGTGTCATCCCGAGCGAAGCGAGGGACCTCACAATGTCTGAGATAATTTGCGAGGTCCTTCGCTTTCGCTCAGGATGACAGGCAAGATATGAATGACGAATTCAAAACGTTAACGAAATTCGACGCGGGCAAAGGTCGCGAAGGATTTTTGCATTCGCTGCCGGCGTTGGAAGAAGAAGGCATCGGCAAAATTTCGCGATTGCCGGTCAGCATTCGCATCGTTCTCGAATCGGTGCTGCGCAATTGCGATGGTAAGAAAGTTCAGCGCCAAGATGTCGAGACGCTGGCGAAATGGAATGCGAAGAAGCCGGCGAATGAAGAAATTCCTTTCGTCGTAGCGCGCATTGTACTGCAGGATTTTACCGGCGTGCCTTTGGTGGTGGATCTCGCCGCCATGCGCAGCGCGGTGCAGCGATTAAAAGGCGATCCAAAAATCATCGAGCCGCTCGTGCCAGTTGATCTCGTAGTCGATCACTCGGTGCAGGTCGACTTTTTTGGTTCAGCGCAAGCGTTGCGATTGAATCTCGACATGGAATTCAAGCGCAACCGCGAGCGCTATCAATTTTTGAAATGGGGACAGCAGGCGTTCAAGACTTTCCAACTCATTCCGCCGGGCATCGGCATCGTTCATCAGGTCAATCTTGAATACCTGGCGAAGGGTGTGCTTAGCCGTAAATCGAGAATCGAGAATCGAGAATCGGAAATTTTCTACCCAGACACGCTAGTCGGAACCGATTCGCACACGACGATGATCAACGGTCTCGGCGTCGTTGGTTGGGGCGTGGGCGGAATCGAGGCGGAAGCCGGAATGCTCGGACAGCCGGTTTATTTCTTAACGCCGGAAGTCGTCGGCGTGCACCTCAGTGGAAAATTAGGCGAAGGCGTGACGGCGACCGATCTCGTGTTGCACATCACACAAATGCTGCGCGCGCAAAAAGTCGTCGGCAAATTTGTCGAGTTTTACGGCGAAGGGGCGGCATCGTTGCCGGTGCCGGATCGCGCCACCATCGGCAACATGTCGCCTGAATACGGCGCGACCATGGGATTTTTCCCGGTCGATCAGGAATCGGTTAAATATTTGCGCGCGACCGGACGAACGGACGAACAATGCACTGCGTTCGAAAATTATTTCCGCGCGCAAAAAATGTTCGGCATACCGCGCAAGGGCGAGATCGATTACAGCGTCGATCTCGAATTGAATCTCGGCGACGTCGTGCCGGGGGTGGCCGGACCGAAACGGCCGCAGGATCGCATCAATCTTCCTGAACTCGGCGACGCTTTCCGCACGCTCTTGCAAAAACCGATGACCGATGGCGGTTACGGAAAGAAAGATGGCAACCTGAGCGCGAAATATCCGGTGCAGTTGAACGGCTCGCCGCCTAACGACGAAGAGATGCCGTCGACGGACAAACGCAATCAGGGAATGGATCCGGGCGAGGAGCGCAACAAACTCGAGATGATTTCAAATCGGCCGACGCCTGATTCCGCGAAGGAAATCGAGGAAGAAAAATCCGATCCGTTTCATCACGGTCAGACCGAGATTGGACATGGCAGCGTTTTGATCGCGGCGATCACGAGCTGCACGAACACGAGCAACCCGAGCGTGATGCTCGCGGCCGGTTTGCTTGCGAAGAAAGCGGTCGAGCGCGGATTGCGGGTCGATCCGGCGGTGAAAACGTCGCTCGCGCCGGGCTCACGCGTCGTCACCGATTATCTCGCAAAGACCGGGCTGCAGACATATCTCGATCAACTTGGATTCAATCTCGTGGGGTACGGTTGCACGACTTGCATTGGGAACTCCGGTCCGCTGCATCCGAAAATCGAAAAAGCGATTAGCGATTACGATTTGGTCGCAGCGTCCGTGCTTTCAGGAAATCGAAATTTCGAAGCGCGCGTACATCAAAACATCAAAGCGAATTTTTTGATGTCGCCGCCGCTTGTCGTTGCGTTTGCGCTGGCGGGACGCGTTGATCTCGACCTTTCGCGCGATTCACTGGGCAAGGATAAGAATGGAAAGGAAACTTACCTGCGCGATCTCTGGCCCTCGTTAGGCGAAATTCGCGATGCAATGGAATCGGCGCTGACGCCGGAAGTTTTCCGCAGACTCTATCGCGACTTTGCCGATCAAAATCCGAAGTGGAACGAGATCCCGTCAAGCGTCGGCGAAGTTTATCAGTGGGACGAGAAGAGCGATTACATTCACGAGCCGCCATTCTTCAAGGATTTCTCGATGGACGTCGGAAAGATTGAGCCGATCACAGGCGCCCGCGCACTCGGGATTTTCGGCGATTCCGTCACGACCGATCACATTTCTCCTGCCGGCGCGATCAAGGCCACTTCGCCCGCCGGGCAGTATTTGATGTCGCGCGGAATCAAGCCGGAAGACTTCAACAGTTATGGTTCGCGTCGCGGCAACGATTTGGTCATGACGCGCGGAACTTTCGCCAATGTGCGAATTAAAAACCTGATGGTGCCTGGAACGGAAGGCGGCGTGACGAAATACTTTGGAAAGACGCGCGCCGTCGCGTCCGATGTAGCTGCCGCCGTCGCCGGCGGCAGAAAGCGCGGTTCTGCCGCTGAGACAGCGGCAGCCACAACAGACGGCGAGACGATGCCGATTTTCGACGCGGCGATGAAATACCAGGCGGACAAAGTTCCGCTCATCATTCTGGCTGGGCACGAATACGGCACCGGTTCATCGCGCGATTGGGCGGCGAAGGGAACGCGTTTGTTAGGCGTGAAAGCGGTCGTCGCTGCAAGTTTCGAGCGCATTCATCGCTCGAATCTTGTCGGCATGGGAGTGTTACCATTGCAATTTCTCGATGGCGTTACTGCGCAGTCGTTAGGGCTCGACGGTTCGCAGACATTTTCCATCGGCGGATTGTCGGACGCGATTCAGCCGGGCGCGCAGTTGACGCTCGAGATTCAAACCAAGGACAAACAAATGCGCGACGTGCCCGTGAAATTGCGCATCGATACTCCGATCGAAGTCGATTACTACAAGCACGGCGGGATTTTGCCGTTTGTTTTGCGACAGTTGATGGCGCGCTAGGTCTTTGTAGCGGCGTTCTGTGAGCGTCGCACTTCGGAATCGAGCGACGGTCATAGACCGCCGCTACAGTTAGTCGAGCTCGCGCACGCGGTAGCGAATCGAAAATCTTTCTGCTTCCGGCACCGGCGAGAGATCGCCGCGCTTGGTCGCAGTCGTCCATTGCGACCATGTTTCGTCCTGTTTGCGCGGCCTCGGCGGAATTTTCACATCGACCATTTGCGGTGCGGAGGATTCATAGCCAACCGAGACAAGCAACGACCGATCGGCACTGTGGGTCATAAGATTCGAATGACCGGAAATTGTGATTTGGTCCGGTTGCCTGACGATGGAATTCCAATCGATAAAGCCGTAGCTATTTTCGTTTCTGGTCTCGTAAAGACTCACACGAATCGCAGATCCATCCGGCTGTTCCGGAATTTTAACGGAACCGGGAAGACGCAGTTCGAAATCCAAAGTCAAATGTTTGCCGTCAATCAGTGGGGGTTTATCCATTCCCAGATAAAAGATTCCCCAGAGAAATCCCGCAATCGCGCCGGCGACCAAAAGCGATATGCCCTGCGCCTTGAAGAACCCGACCGCGCCCGATTGTTTGATCAAAAGCGAAACAATCAGCCCGACGGCGCCTCCGCTAATGGCACCGAGCGGTCCGCAGAAAAAAATGACCATCATCGCTCGACCACCTTCCATGTTGGAAACGTGCAAGGCGGTGGTGATGTAATCGCCGACGAAAATTCCAAGGAAACAACCGGCGACCGCGGTGATGCAGACGATGAGAACGATTCGAAGAGCGCGCATTTCAGCGAGGATTTGCGGTTAGCGCCTCGATTGGAACAGGATCGTCGAACTTTCGCCAGACTTGAACATGCGAACCTTCGGCGATGAATCGCGAAGCGGGCGCCGCCGAAAGCGGTGCGACGAATTCATCGCCATAAAGCGATGACACGTCCGCTTTGAAACTCGCACTGTTCGCCGGCCAGATATTCCAGCGCGGATGTTCCACGCGATATTCGCTCGTCACGCTTGCCGGCGGTATAACCCCAATAATGTTCCGTGATGAATTCTTCGTGCGAACCGGCGGCGTATGGCTATCAATTCGCTGTCGCGATGTCATGGTGAGCGATTCCCATTTCTTACCGGGTCGCCATTCGTAAGTAACCGAGACGCTATTTCGCATCATCGACGATCGAATGCCGCATCGGCATCGCGGAATAGGGTTCGCCATAAAAGACGCGCGCCACCGTGGCGATGGCGCGCCGCGGAACGAGTTCGCGAATGAAAACAACGCCGCGTTTCCAGCCATCGACCGATTTGCGTTTCACATAGAAGCGCAAATTCACTTCCTCGAAATCGCGATGCAGCGGAACGGAAATTCCGAGCACGCGCGTGTCGAGAAAAAGAAAGCCGACGACGCTGAGAAACGTTTCGCCTTCAAAAAAATCGAGCTCAGTTCCCTCCGGAACGAACGGCGCGAGGATTTTCGGATCGACGGTGAAATTCATCATGGCGAGATAACGCCAGTTCGCCGTCAAGAATGGTTTCACGAGTGGAAAATTCCTGTCATGTCGAGCGAAGTCGAGACATCTCTTCCCGCTCGGGGGAGCCGGTTAGTGAGAGATTCCTCGACTTCGCTCGGAATGACAAGGTAGGGGCGGTTCACCGAACCGCCCGGGCGATTGGGTCAATCGCCCCTACCTGATGGCGGCGAAGCCGAAATTACTAACATCGCGCTCGGAGAACGCGATCCACCGCGACATAACGAACGATCCGCCTAGCGCAGCAATTTTTCCAGCGCGGGATCGGGCTCGGCGCCAAGCGAAATTGCTTTGGCGTAGTGACGCTTCGCCAGTTCCTTCGAAGGCGGATTCGAAGTCGCGTAAATAACCGCGAGATTAAAATGCGCGTCGGCGTAATCCGGATTGACTTCGATCGCGGCGAGCATTTCCTTTTCCGCCGCTTCCTGCCAGCCTTTCTGGCTCGCGGTAATTCCCAGATAATTGTGCGCAGTCGCACTTTTTGGATTGATCGCGAGCGCTTTCGTCAGCTCGGTTAGCGCCTCATCAAATTTGCTCTGCCGATAATAGACGATGCCCAATGTCGTGCGCGAAAATTCATCCTTTGGCGCAATCGTGATCGCTTTTTTCAACGTCAGCTCCGCCGCCTTTAATTTTCCCGTGCGGAAAAGAACCACGCCAAGATTGGAAAGCGAATAAAGGTTGTTCGGACTTTTCTCCAGAAGATCGTGATACTGCCTCTCGGCCGCGCGGTATTTTCCGCGATCGAAATTTTCCTTCGCTTCGCGCGCCAACGGGATCAGTTCCTTCGGCACACCCGGTTGAAATGTTGTTTGGACATCCGGTCCAGGCGGATTGTCTTCGGTCGAACTCGCAACGTTCGTCGGTTCCGGCGCCGGCGGAAGCTCTTCGCTTTCGTCCGAATCGTTCTTCGCGTCCGGGTTATTGATCGTTACCGGAACAGTCGATGTGCGCTTCGCGACAGCGAAGCTCGCTTTGATCGCGGTCGGATTGTTATCCGAAAGCGTCACCACCGGTTGACGCAAAAGCGCGAGCTCTTCGTTACTGAGTTTCGTCACCGGCTGCGCGAGCAATTGAATATTTTGAGCCAGCACGTCCGATTTGATTTTCAATTTGTCGAACTCGGCCAGCATCAGTTTTCTGGCCTGATCGCGTCGCGCTTCCTCCTCGCGCTCGCGAATAACGATTCCGCGGAGGATGTCGTTTTCTTTCGTTAGGCGGGCGGTTTCCTCGGCATTCGCCCCGGTGAGTCTGGCCTTTTCCACCTCGGCCGTCGCTTCATCCAGATCCGAGCGCAAATCCGCGATCGTGATTTCGAAATCCTGATTTTGTTTTTGGCTTGCGGTCAACTGCTGGCGCAATTGCTCGAGCTGTTTCTTAACATCGGCCAATTCCTTTTCTTTCTTCGGCTTGTCTTCGCCGATCTCGCGCACAGTTTTTTCCGCATTGGCGAGTTTCTCTTTCAAATTGCTGTTCTCGGCGATGAGCGTCTGCACGTGATCCTGCGCTTCCTTCGATCCCTGGAGCTGCGCGATGGCGGTGTCGCGTTCCTGTTTGACGCTGGCCAACTGTTTGTTCGCATCGGCCAGCTGGAGATTAGCCGCATCTTTTTCTTTCTCGGCCGAAACTTTAGTCGCTTCGGCCGAAGCCAGCGTTTTCTTAAGTTGCGCAATCTCGTCACGCAAGACCTCCTGGGCCTTGCTGTCGCTCTTCCCGCTCGACTGCAATTTGCCTAACGAATCCTGCGCCTTCGCCAGTTGATCGCGCACGTCGCGCTCGGCCTGCTTCGTTTTCTCCGCATCTTTTTGCGCCTCGGCCAGTTTTGCATTTGTTTCCTGCAATTGCGCGGCGACGGTTTCTTTTTCCTTTTGCGCCGCGGTCAAATCGCCATGCGATTTTTGCAGTTTCGCTTCCAAATCCTCTACCCGACTGCGCAACTTCTTTGTTGCTTCCTGAATTGCAGCATCACTCGGAGGCGGGGCGGCGTTGCGGCACCGATTTTGTCCCGGGCGCGGCGGCAAGAGATCCACGTTTGGCTGCGGCGGGCCAGCATTTTCCGGCAAGGCCGGCACGGAAGAGTTCGCGTCCGCGGCCGGCGCAGTCGCGTTCAAATCTCTTTGCGTGCCGGCTTTCGCTTCCACCCGCAGGATGCTTTCGCCAATTTTGCGGCTGCGATATTCGACGATGGCGGGTTGCCATTCCGCGTGACGCTTGCGCAATTCGTCGAGCAAACTTCCGGCAAAACGAAACTTCGCGAGAGCATCGCGGAAATTATTATCGTGCTCGAGTTTCTCGCCCTGCTGCGAAGTCATGTACGCTTTGAGAAAGACTTCGCTCGGATCCTCCGATTGAGCGCGAAGTGCGGGCACGAGAAAAATCGAAAAACCGGTCAGCAAAATGACGCCGATTTTTTTCATGAAATAGTGAGCCGGACGATAGCCGACCGAGTGCCGGGTTGCAATGTTTGCCTCCACCACGAGTGCGAATAGAGCGTGGTTTATGCCAAAACCTCTGAAGGAAGCCAGCACCGCGTCGCTGTCATCCCGAGCGAACGCGAGGGACCTCACGAATATCTGTTGATTTCTCGCGAGGTCCTTCGCCCCGCTGCAGGCTGAGAATGCCGCAGTTTGCAATCGGCAATCAAAAACCTAAAATCTCTACCTTGTTGGTGGCCATAGCTCAATGGTAGAGCCCCAGATTGTGGTTCTGGTTGTTGCGGGTTCGAGTCCCGTTGGCCACCCCAGCTTTTTTCCAAATGCACTCAACGACATCGCCCTACTCGCGCTCCAATCCATTTCCGGCCAAGCTTGTTGTCAATCGCCGGTTGACCGCGGCCGACTCTCCAAAAGACACGCGCCATTTCGAACTCGACCTCACCGGCTGGGGTCTGAGCTTCGAGGTGGGCGACTCGATGGCGATTTACGCGTCGAACGATCCCGCGCTGGTCGAGGAAATCATCACGGCGCTTTGCGTGACGGGCGACGAAATCGTTCCGGCGGGCAAAACCGAGACTTCGTTTCGCGAAGCGCTCTTGCGCCATTACTCGATCAGGACTGTCACACCGAAATTTTTGAAAGCGATAGCGGAACGTGCGTCCGCCGCGCCTTTGCTCAAGGAATTGCTTCTTCCATCGCGAAAACTGGATCTCGAAACTTATCTTTGGGGAATGGAGGTGGTCGACTTTCTGGTCGAACACCCATCGGTGCGATTCACGCCGCAGGAATTTGTCGGTCTCCTGTCGAAATTGCAGCCGCGTCTCTATTCAGTCGCGTCGAGTCTCAAGCAATATCCCGATGCCGTTCACTTCATCATCGACATCATTCGTTACGAAAGTCATGGCCGCCAGCGTTTAGGGGTAGCGACGGGATTCATGGCCGAACGCGCGGCAAACGCTCCGGTGCCCGTCTATCCGAGCAGCTCAAAATCTTTTCATCTGCCGGAAAATGGCGACACGCCCCTGATCATGGTCGGTCCCGGAACCGGCGTCGCACCCTTCCGTGCTTTTTTGCAGGAGCGAAAAGTCCTCGGTGCGCGCGGCAAGACATGGCTCTTCTTCGGATCGCAGCACGAATCATCCGATTACTTTTATCGCGAAGATTTCGAAGCATTCAAAAAAGAAGGATACCTCACGCGCATCGACACCGCCTTCTCGCGCGATCAAGCGCAGAAGATTTACGTGCAACATCGCATGCAGGAAAACGCCGCCGAGATTTGGAAATGGCTGGAAGAAGGCGCCGAGTTTTTTGTCTGCGGCGACGCCAAGCGAATGGCGAAAGATGTCGACGCTACACTGCGGAAGATTGTGCAGGACCAAGGCGGAAAAGACATCGAGGCCGCGAACCAATACATCGAGAAGCTGAAAAGCGACAAGCGCTACAAGCGCGATGTGTATTGAGGTAGGGGCGGTTCACCGAACCGCCCGCGGGCGATTGAGGTCAATCGCCCCTACCTGATGCCGCGTATCGCGAGGCCGCAAGCGCCAAGAAAGAACGTCGCGCACAAAATCGCGAAACGCCCACCCCAGACCAGCCAGCCTGGGCGATAGGCCAAAACCAGGCGACCGTTTGTTCCGCCGGGAATCTCCACCGTTGGCATCAAGCCACGATAAGAATCTACTCTCACATTCGTTGCATTGAGTTTGGCCCGATACCCGTGAAAAAACGGCCGCGAAAATGTCAGCAAAGCTGAATGTGCACCACTCGGCACCTTCACGTCGGCGACGACGCGATTGCGCGAGTTTTCGATTGGACTCACAGCGGCAATCGTAAATTGCTCGTTAGGCCGTGAATCAAGAGCGGGAACTGAGCGAACCCTCTCGAATGTTCCGCCGCGCCTGTGGTAAACGCGGCCTTCCGGCGCAGAATGAACCAGCTCCCATTCCGTTTCCGGTTTCGGAACGAGCGCCATTTCCTGGGCGATGATAATTCCGTCGACACCGAGTTTTGCCAATTCGCCATCCCGGCCGGCCTGCGATTTCAAAAGATAATTTGCCGTGTCTGGATCAATATCGCCGTGCACGTAGGAGCTGAATGCACGCGCGACGCCGGCGGCGCGAACGGGGCTGTAGCCATTTACAAAATGAAGTCCGGCCCACATCGAGGTGCTGCCAGGTCGCACTATCTGGCCCATCGGGTTTTGGTCCATCGGATAACCGTAAGCGCTGTCTGGCGGCGGATAGATGCTGAGATAAAGCCGTTGCGGATCGAGCGGCGCAGGGGATCGAAGGTTCTCGCTGAGATTGAATTTCGGAAGGCCGCAATTTGTTGGCAGGCATAGATACGTCGCGAGCAAAGCAGCAAACGTCACCATCGCCGGCATCCATTCCTGCAAATCTCGGAAATTGGACGGCAGTCGATCGATCATGGCCCAGAGAAGTGCGAGGCCGAAAAGCACGAGCACAAACGGCCACGCATAACGGCCGCCGGTTTGAAGAAGCAACATCGCGGCGATGGCGAGCGCGACGATTACCAATGCCCAATTCGCGGCACGGGAGAAAAATTCGCGCGGAGATAATTCGAGCGCCTGCAACGACTCAGCCGCGCAAAGCGCAAGGACGAGATGGACGAACGGCAGCCAGCGAAAACTCCAACGAAAAAGATTTGCGCTTGGCAGCATGGAAATGATCAGGAGAAAGACCAGCAGCGCCAGTTCCCATTTGAGTCGCCTAACGAGTGAAAGACGTAGCTTGAACAAACCCGCAAGTAACGCGACTGGGGCGACCAAACCGCAGGCCAATTCCGCCGAAGTGTGCGGTGCGCCGCGCGAAGAGAAATTTATCCAATTAACCGTCCAGTTTGGCAGGATGAACGCCGGCAAAGCGGACGGCGGAACTAGCCATTGAAAATGTGAGGCTGCCGGATCAGTCAAGCGCGCCGAGCCGTGGATGTAATCAAACAACGCGAGCCACGCCGGAGCGGAAAGGCCGAGACCGAGAAGCGAACCGAAAATCAAAGGCAGAATCGAGGTGAGTTTTTTCGTTTGGACCAACAACTTGAGAGCAAGCCAAAGCGTGAGAACCCCAAGCATCCCGACGGTGTAGGGAAAGCCACCCGTCACGAGGAGATACACAAACGGCGCCGGCCAGAGAAATCGCCACGGCCCACGCCGTGGATCGAGTGCGCGTTCCAATCCCCACCACGCCCACGGCAACCAGGTCCATGCACCGAGTGCGCCGAACCAATCCGTCGCGCCCCAGCAGATGATCCAGCCATTGAGCGTGGCAACAAACGAGACCATCATCGAAAGTGGCGCGCTCAAATTTTTTCCGCGGGCGAGAAGATAGGCACCCATCGCGAGCGCGAAGAGATGCGTTATCGAAAGCGCGGCGGCCTGTTGTGGAAACGTGAGCGCGAATTTCCAGATCAGAACAACAGCGGCGTTAACGAAAATCGAAAACGTTCCGTATTGAAATTCTCCCGCGAGATTGCTGCAAACCCATGAGTAAGGGCTGAGCAAAGGCAAATGCCCCTCGGACCAACTGCGCGCGACGTCGGCAAAGACGGGAAGGATCGAGATCTCGTAATCGTCGTTCCAGAAAAGAAGCGGATTGTGCCAGAGGAGGACGAAGCAGAATAGGACTACGACGATTCCGGCGGCGAGTGCGCCGAGTATTTCAGAACGCGCGGATCGCGGCTGGACCATGCCGCGGTTTTAACGTCGAACATCCAACATCGAACACCGAACATCGAACGCAGAGACTTCGACGTTGGATGTTCGGTGTTGGATGTTCGATGTTTTCTTCTTCATAGAACCACTGGGCTGCCTTCAGTCATCACCAGGACTTTGTCTTCGATGCCATGCGCACGCGCACACGCGAGCAAACGCACCGGCGGCTCGTCGAGCGGCTCATATCCCAAACGAAACGTTCCGTAATGCATCGGCACCAGCGTTTTCGCGCCGAGCTCGTGAAACGCTTTGACCGCCTCCTCTGGATTCATGTGGACCTCGCGGCCGGTCGGCGCGTCGTAAGCGCCAATCGGAAGAAGCGCGACGTCGATATCGTAGTGCTCGCCGATTTCCCTGAAGCCGGGGAAATACGCGCTGTCGCCGCAGTGAAAAATATTGCGACCGTCCACCGACACAACAAATCCGCCAAAGCCGCGATGCAGGTCGGCCAGAAAACGCGCGCCCCAGTGATAACAGGGCGTTAGGGAAACCTCGACTGGGCCGAGTTTCACTTTCTCCCAGTAATCGAGTTCGTGCACGATTTGGAAACCGAGGTCATGCACGAGATTTCCGACACCGATGGGGACGACGATCGGTTGATCGGCGGCAACTTTCCGCAAGGTGCGCCGATCCAGATGATCGAAGTGCGCATGAGTGACGAGAACGAAATCGATTTCCGGCAAATGATGAATCTCAAAGCCCGGCTGCTTGAGCCGCTTGATCACCTTCATCCATTTCGCCCAATTCGGATCGATGAGCAGATTGACTTCGTGCGTTTGGATCAGGAACGACGCGTGGCCAATCCATGTGATGCAAATCTCGCCGGGGCGAATTTTTGGGAACTGCGGCTGGGCATGGAGCCCCGCACGTTTGACGAAAAGCGAGGGGATGAGAACGCTCGTTAGGTAATTGCGTTTGTGCCAGTCCGAACGCGGACGCAATTTTACGCGCGTGGAGCGTTTATTCTCCGCGCCGTTCCCGGACGCCTGGCGAACAACGTTCCTCCGGCTTTTTCTCGAAAAAGGAATCGGCACTTGGGCCGAACCATATAAACTTCGCAGAGCGAAGCAAAAATTTTCGCGCTAACCCCAAACCCCCGGTGACCAAGGTAAATCAAATGTGGGCACGCGAGCCATTCGTGGGATTGGCAATCGCGGCTGGACTTGGGATTTTGTGCGCGGATTCCGCACCGAATATCTCGTCGACTGCGCTAAATGCGGTTGGCGTTCTCGCCATCATCGCTTTGCTTTGGCAGAGGTCGATTGCGGCTTATGCACTCGTCGGCGCGGGCTTTTTCTACCTGCACAGTCTGCAATTGGTCGATACGCCCGGTCTGCGGCTCGCCCGGGAAATCGGCGAGCAAACGCTAAACCTCACTGCCGACGGGATTGTAATCAGCGAACCAAAAACGTCTTCGAGTGGCGTTGTCTCTTTTCTTTTCGAACTAAAAACAATCGGCTCAGAAACGGAGCAGCAGAAATCGCGAGCGACAATATACGTTCGGTCGCGCGCTCCGGCGGAGTTTGGCGATGAACTGCAAATCTTTGGTATGGCCGGACCGGTCTCACCGCCGCGAAATCCCGGGCAATTCGATATGCGTTCTTATCTCGCGCGGCGAGATGTGCGCTCGCAATTATTCGTAAGTTACGCAGGCGACCAAACGCTTGTTCGTCATCGTGGGGGCAACCCCATCCTGCGCGCAGCGCAGAAGTCCAGACGCTGGCTGCAAAAAGTTCTCTCGCGCGGGATCGAAGATTCGCCCGAAGCGGAAGGCCTGATCACCGGGATGGTGCTCGGCCTGCGGCATCAGACGCCCGAGGATATTGAGGAGCCGTTTCAGCAAACCGGCACATTGCATTTGTTTGCGGTCGCCGGCTTGCACGTCGGGATCGTGGCGCAGCTCTTGTGGGTAGTCGCGACAATGGCGCGATTGCGCCGAAGATTGGCGATCGCGCTCATTATTCCGACGCTTCTGTTTTACGCCGCAATTACAGGACTGCATGTTTCGAGCGTTCGCGCCGCGCTCATGAGCTCGGTCGTGCTCGGCGGATTTCTGGCGGAACGGCGCGTCTTCACGCTCAACAGTCTCGCCGCCGCCGCGATGCTGATTCTTTGTTGGGATCCGAATCAATTATTCTCGCTCGGCTTTCAGCTTTCGTTTTGCGTGGTGGCGGCAATCGTTCTATTTGCGGATCCGATTTTCCAATGGTTGCAACGATTCGTTGCCGCGGATCCGTTTCTGCCACGCAGTTTGTTTTCGCGCACGCGACGCCTAACGGATCGGTCGCTTCAGTTAATCGCTCGCGGCGCGTCGGTTTCGTTCGCGGCGTGGATCGGATCGCTTCCGCTCATGCTTTGGTACTACAATCTCGTTACACCGATTTCGCTTCTCGCGAATCTCGTCGTCGTGCCGATCGCATTTTTTATTCTCGCCGGCGGTTTGCTCTCAATGATCGCAGCGCCCATTTCTTCATCGCTCTCGATCATCTTTAACAATGCGAACTGGGCTTTCGCTCAAGTTGTCCTGGCGGTTGTTCATTTTTTCGCACAACTGCCGACGGGACATTTCTATGCGGAACATCCGCATTGGCCGACCGGCGCGATCGCCGAAATCACGGTATTGGATGTGGGCACGGGCGGTGCAACGCACATTCAAACGCGAAGAAGCAACTGGCTTTTCGATGCCGGGGGACAACGCGATTACGAACGGATTCTTCGCGGATACCTGCGGACGCGCGGAATCAATCGTCTCGATGGTTTGATCCTGAGTCACGGCGATGCCGGCCATCTCGGCGGGGCGAGCGACGTGCTGCATGACTTTCGTCCGAGACATGTGCTCGATACAGCCGCGCACGATCGTTCCAGATTCCATCGCGCATTCGTCGCCGAATTACAAAACGACAAGATCGAGCGGACGTTGGTCGCAGCCGGAGAGGAATTGCATCTTTCGCGGCGTGTTGGCCTGCGCGTGCTCTTTCCGCCAAAAGGTTTTGAGGCGAGAATCGCGGACGACCAGGCTTTGGTCGCGCAATTGTTGATCGATAAACAGCCGCGCGTTCTCTTTGTTTCGGACAGCGGCACAGCAACAGAGGATAAACTGCTACGAAGCGGCATTGATCTGCGCAGCGATATCATCGTAAAGGGCCAGCACCATTCGGGAATCTCTGGCTCTGCTACGTTCCTCGATGCGGTGCATCCGCGAGTCATCATCGCCACCTCGCGCAGTTTCCCAAATAGCGAGCGAATCACCGACGAGTGGGCAGAGATGGTGCGCGCACGCGGGATCAAACTGTTTCGCCAGGACGAAAGTGGCGCCGTCGAGTTGAAATTTTTCCGGACGGAATGGGTGGTGCGCTCTTATCTGACCGGAGAAACTTTTCGCAGCACAAGCCGATAAATTTCCAGACCGCGTTCGAGAAAATGTTTTTCGAAAGTAGTGGCCGGCAAAATGACGTCGCCGATTTGTTGCTCGGCGAACTTTCCCATCTTCCCGGACTTTCGTTGGATCTCCTCGAAATATTCCCGTTCATCTGTAGCGATGACCAACGAACCGCCAGGGGCGAGCGCATGATGAATTGTCTCAAGAAATTCTTCGGTCACAATGCGCCGGAGTTGATGCCGCCGCTTCGGCCAAGGATCGGGAAAGAGCAGGTAGAAAACGGAAACCGAACCTGGCGGAAGCAGGTGCGCCACGGCGTAGGAACTTTCGATCCTAAGCACGCGCGCGTTTTCAAGATTTCTGCGGCCAATTTTGCGAGATGCGGTGCGGACGCGGCCTAACAAACGTTCAAGACCCAGAAAATTTCGCTGCGGATTTTTGTCTGCTAATTTGACGAGAAACGAACCATCGCCACATCCAAGGTCGACCTCGAGCGGAGCCGGGCGAGGAAAAACAGATTCGAGTTTGAAAGTTTGGAAATAACTCTCCGGAATATATTCCGCCGCCACTACTGTACTGGAAATCGTCGTCATCTCACAAACGCAGCACACGAGCTGTCTTCCGAGCGAAGTCGAGGAATCTCTCATTGTAAAACGGTAAGAGATGTCTCGACCTCGCTCGACATGACAGTGGCAGTCAACGGGTCAACCACGTCATCGCATCCAAAACACCTCATTGCGCGGACAATCTTGGAACGAAGCAGTCTATCTATTGTCTAATCGCCCATGATGAAATTAGTCGCTGTGCTCATCGCAAGTCTTGTCCTGGCGGCAAGCGCGAACGCCGTTGAAGAATCCCACGCCGCAACTAAGAACGCAGTTTTTGCTGGCGGATGTTTTTGGTGTATTCAGCCCGCGTTCGATAAAACTCCGGGCGTAATCAAAACGATTGTCGGCTACTGCGGTGGGACCGAGCCGAATCCGACCTATGAGCTCGTCACTTCCGAAAAAACGAAATATCGCGAATCGATCGAAGTGACTTACGATCCGCAAAAAGTTTCGTACGATCAGCTTCTGGACGTTTACTGGAAACAGATCGATCCGACACAAGCGGATGGACAATTCACGGACATTGGCCCGAGCTATCAGGCGGCAATCTTTTACGGAAGCGAAGAGGAAAAGAAAATTGCGGAAGCTTCAAAGAAGAAACTGGCCGAATCCGGAAAATTCAAGAAGCCAATCGTGACCGAGATTTTGCCGGTGATGAAATTTTATCCGGCAGAAGATTATCACCAGAAATACTATCGCGAAAACTCTGCTCACTTCGATGCGTTCGAGCGCGGCTCGGGTCGCGTGAACTTCAAAGAGAAAGTGTGGGGAAAACCGTAGCTGCGCCCGCGAACGCAGCACTCTTCAGTTCTGCGCCACCGCGAGTGACAGACGATGGCGATCAATTGAGGCTAGTCCCAGGATCGCAGCCGGCGCCACGTCGCTGGTGTTCGCTCCGGAAAATTTGTAAAGCTCGGCCTTGGCCGGCTCGACGAATTCCGCTGTTGTGACTGAGAGCGGTTTCTGAATGATTTTCGAAAGCTCCATCGAGAGCACAATGGCGATCGAGCGTGGATCGCGCGTGTAAACCGGAATGGGAAATCCACCGGAATTGCGATCGTATCCGTAGATAGTGCCGTCCGTTTCCCAAACGCAATAAGCGTGGCCGGCCAACTGATTATCAAACCGGACCAGGAGAACCTTCGCCCAAAAATTTGGATCGAGGCGGTGCTGCGTTTGCACAACGGCGAGATAATTACATGCCGAAATGACGCAGCCGTTCAAGATGACGAGGTCGTCCTCGGCGGGATCTAGGACGACCTTTTGCTGACACGAAGAGAACGCGAGAAGAGGAAGGGTAAGGAGAGAGAAAAAACGGCGTCGATTAAAGAATTTCATGGAGTTGGCATGAGAGGCAGGCGGCGAGTTGCGTCACACTTTTGAGAAATATGATATTTCCCAGAATAAGGCCAGAGGAATCTGGTTGCGGCGCCCATTTGTTATGTTGTCATTGCTGCGGAACTCTGTTTTGTCCGGCAGAAAGATCGAAGTCAAGATCGCACGCGGCTGGGTAGAAGAGCGCGTCCCGCAAAGTTCAGGTTTGCGCGCGTTCTCATTCCGAGCGCAGCGATGGAACTGGCGACCTCACAACTGGTATCCTGATGCTATTTCGCGAGGTCCTTCGCTACGCTCAGGATGACCGACGGCGTGGTGGTACTCAGAAAGCGAAGTTTCTCCGAGACGCCGCTTAAGTTGTCGACGTTTCGACGAAACGTCCTGCCCGATAAAGGAGGTTACGACTTTGTCCGGCGAAACAAGACATCCATGGAGAAGGCCTCACCCGATGGAACTTCGGTGGCGATTTTACGCGCGATGCTTGACGAAAACGCCGCGAAATGTTGTATCCTGAGCGCAAGTCTCAACTCCACACGCGTGAAACATCTTTTTCCCATTCTTGTTGTCGCCGGTTATTGCATTGCTCTCCTTAATCCCGTTCTTCCGGCGAACGCGTCGGTGAATGTGACCCAACATCACAATCATGCTTCGCGGGATGGTTTATACATCGATTCCGGTTTTACGCAGGCGGCGGCTGTCAACGTGACGCGAGATACCAACTTTAACGGGACCATTGTCGGCCACGTGTACGCTCAGCCGCTCTACATCGAGAATGGCCCGAATGGGCGAGCGATGGTGATTGCCGTGACCGAATCCAATAACGTTTATGCGCTCGACGCCACCGATGGCAGCA
The DNA here is from genome assembly GCA_963803315.1 of uncultured Verrucomicrobiae bacterium. Taxonomy (GTDB): domain Bacteria; phylum Verrucomicrobiota; class Verrucomicrobiia; order Chthoniobacterales; family UBA10450; genus JBBQFI01. The sequence goes on from CAWDLY010000020.1 coordinate 51,711, forward strand.
TTATCTGGCAGCGGAATGTCGGCACCGCGATCAGCTCCGGTCTTCCCTGCGGAAATATTACTCCCGTCGGCATTACTAGCACTCCAGTCGTGGATCTTGCTTCGCGTTCGCTTTTTCTTGATGCCGAGGTAAACGGCGTCGGACATCAGATCTTCTCGCTGAACGTCGATACCGGAGAGACCAATCTCGGTTGGCCGGTGACGCTCAACACCGGCGTGTCGGGATTCGATTCCTCCGTGCAAAGTGAGCGCGCTGCTCTCGCCTTGGTCGGTAACATTGTTTACGTGCCGTATGGCGGACGCTATGGTGATTGCGGAAGCTATCGCGGTCGGGTGGTCGGAGTGCAGATCGATAATTCAGCTAACATAATGTCGTGGGCGACAACTGTGGTCCGCGCCGGCGTGTGGGGGCCCGGCGGAATCGCCAGCGACGGTACCAACATTTACGTCACCACCGGCAACGGAAACTCGGCGGCTTCCTGGAGCGGATCCGAGGCCGTCATTCGCCTCCAGCCCGGCGCCGTTTTCAGCGGCTCGACGACCGACTACTGGGCGCCGACTAACTGGATGTCGCTCGATAGTGGCGACACGGATCTGGGTGGCTCCGGCCCAATTCTCGTAGACGTTCCGGGCGCCACGCCATCGGCCTTGGTCGTCGCAATCGGCAAGGATCGCAACGCCTACTTGCTTAACCGCAGCAATCTCGGTGGCGTCAGCGCTCCCGTCGCGTCGGCCAGCGTTTCCACTGGCACGGTGATCGGCGCCGCAGCCACTTACCGGACCAGCACGGGCACGTTCGTCGTCCTTCGTCCCGTGAGCGGCACACTCACCGCATTCCGCATTACTGCCGCCAATCCGCCAACCGTCGCCACAGGCTGGAGCATCAGCTCGAGCGGCCGCACCGCGCCGTTCGTGACTTCCACCGATGGCACTAGTGAAGTGATCGTCTGGGCGGCTGGCTCGGACGGACGTTTGCGTGGTTACAATGGAGAGAACGGCGCCACGATTTTCGCTGGCGGTGGCGCCAATGAATTGATGAGTGGCACGCGCAGTTTCAATACCGGCATCGAAGCGCGCGGTCGCATTTATTACGCGTGCGACAGTAAAGTTTATGCCTTCAAAGTGCCGGTGGCGGCACTGCAAGTCACTTCTGTTCTTTCTCGCAAAACGCACGGAGCGGCGGGTGATTTTGATGTGCCGCTGCCGCTCTCAGGCGATCCCGGAGTGGAATGCCGCACTGAAGGCGCGGGTGGCGATTACAGCTTTGTCTTTACCTTCACGAACGACGTCATCAATGGAAACGCCAGCGTGGACTCCGGCGTCGGCTCAATCTCTGGAGCCCCCGTTTTTTCAGGCAATACCATGACGGTTAACCTGACCGGTATCACCAACGCACAACAGATTACCGTTTCCGTTAACGGCGTAACCGATCAGTTCCTGCAGACGCTCCCGAATACTTCTGTGACGGTAAACATGCTGATCGGCGATACGAATGGAAACAGTACGGTGAACGCAACGGATCTCGGGGAGACCAAATTGCAATCCGGGCAGGCCGTAAGCGCGAGCAATTTTCGCGACGACGTAAACGCCAGTGGTGATATTACCGCGACGGATGTAAGCATTGTTAAACTTCACTCAGGCGAAGGGATAAGCGCGGCTTCCGGCAAATCGGGAGCGAGCGCGCGCGTCCCCGAGAAGAAATAAAAGATTGCCGGGATCATTTGGAACATCTACAAGAGGGCCTTCAATATTTATGAAAAGCACGAAGAAACAGTGGATCAAACCTGCAACCAAGCGCATACCGATCTTCTTCGAGTGCACGTGCTACGCGGGCGCTGTTTGAGTCAGCAAGGGTAATTGATTCGAATTCGAATTCTTGGCAGCGCCGCGGGCGGCGGTCTGCCACAATGGAATTGTCCCTGCCCGAATTGTCTCGCTGCACGCGCGGGTCAGATCACGCCGCAAACGCAATCGAGCATCGCCATCATCGCGGAAAGTGGCGACTGCTTCCTGCTTAACGCATCGCCGGATCTGGCGCGGCAGATCGAAAGCACACCGGACTTGCAGCCGCGTCAAACGCCGCCGCGCAACACGCCGATCGCGGCTGTTTTTCTTACCAATGCCGATCTCGATCACGCGCTGGGATTGTTGCTCATGCGACAAGAGGAAACTCCGCTCGTGGTTTACGCTACCGCGGAAACACGTAACGCACTGGGATGGATCGAAACTACACTCAAGCCTTTCCGTCCGATTGAATGGCGAACGCCTAACCAGAGCTTCCAGTCGTTAGGCAACGGGATCGAGTTTCGCCTGGTCGATTTGCAGACAAGTATCGCCTATCAATTTCGCGACGAAGTTTCCGGAGCGAGCGCGCTACTCGCGCCGGCTGTCGGGGAATTAACCGACGAATTGCGCGAGGCCGTGAATACTTCCGACATCGTTGGCTTCGATGGTACGTTCTGGAGCAACGACGAACTTCGACCTTTCCGGGTGGGCGCTCGCACTGCGCGGCAAATGCATCATCTGCCCATCAGCGACGGCAGCCTCGACTTCTTGCGCGGCGCTTCCGCGCATCGAAAATTCTATACGCACATCAACAACACCAATCCGATTCTCACGCCTCGCTCAAACGAGCGAAAACAGGTCGAAGAAGCCGGCATTGAAATTGCGCGTGATGGATTGGAAATCACTCTATGACGACGGGTCTCCTGGATCGCGATACCTTCATCGCACAATTACGCGAAGTCGGCGGTCGCGCCTATCACGACAAGCATCCTTTTCATCTTGCCATGAACGCGGGCAAACTTTCGCCCGACGCGTTACGCGGTTGGGTCGCAAACCGTTTCTATTATCAGCGCAACATTCCGATCAAAGACGCCGCTATTCTTTCCAATTGTCCGTTACGCGAAATCCGCCGGGTCTGGATCCATCGCATTCTCGATCACGATGGCGATGCGCAAAACGAAGGCGGGATCGAAGCGTGGCTGCGCCTCGGTGAAGCTTGCGAACTCACGCGCGAGGATTTGCTCCAAGGGCGCGATCTGCAGCCCGGCGTCCGTTTCGCGGTCGATGCTTACGTTAACTTTGCGCGCACCGCGCCATGGCCGGTAGCGATCGCTTCCTCGTTAACAGAGCTTTTCGCTCCCGATCTCATGGCAGCACGACTCGCCGCTTTCGAAAAGTTCTATCCATGGATCGAGGCGACAGGGCTCGATTATTTTCGCCGGCGCGTCACGCAAGCGCGACGAGATTCCGGCGAAGCGCTGCAAATTACTATCGAACACTGCAACACACGCGAACTTCAGAAAGGCGCGATCGATGCGTTGCAATTCAAATGCGAACTTCTTTGGGCGATTCTGGATGCTATCGATCTGCGATACCGAAAAAATGATATCTGACACACGCCGTCCCGTTCTTGCCATGGGGGTACGCGTACAAACCGATCCCGCAACCGGCCAGGCGGTGTTACTTTATCCCGAAGGGATTTTGCAATTGAACGAAACGGCGCATGCGGTCGTGAAGTGTTGCGACGGCCTAACGACCGTCGCCCAAATGGTTGAGGCGCTCGCCGCGGAATACGAAGTCGCTGAAAGCGAACTGCAAAGCGACATCGACGCCTGCCTCGAAGACCTGCGCCAGCAACAACTAATTAGCTTCGCGCCATGACGCCGCGGCCGTATGCCTTGCTCGCGGAGCTGACGTATCGCTGCCCGCTTCGCTGTCCTTATTGTTCGAATCCGACTGCGATGCGGGACGAGCGCGAGCTTACAGCCGATGAATGGCACCGCGTTCTGCACGAAGCGGCTGCGCTGGGCGTCCTCCAGGTCGGTTTTTCCGGCGGCGAACCACTCGTTAGGCGCGATCTGGCCGAGATTATTCGCCATGCGCGCGGGGAAAAACTTTACACGAATCTCATCACGAGTGGAGTCGGTTTGGACGAAACTCGTGCTCGCACATTACGCGACGCCGGCCTCGATTCCGTGCAGCTTAGCTTTCAAGCAGACAACGCGGATTTGGCCGACGAAATTGCCGGCGCTCGCGCACATCGAACAAAGCTGGATGCTGCTGCCAGCGTACGCGCGGCGGGAATTCCGCTCAGCCTCAATTTCGTTCTTCACCGACGCAACATCGATCGACTTTTGCGTATCATTGAATTGGCCGAAACACTGGGCGCGACGCGAGTCGAGCTCGCCAACGTGCAGTTCTACGGCTGGGGTTTTCTGAATCGCGCGGCGTTACTCCCGACGCGCGAACAGGTCTCACGCGCGCGTGAAATCGCTATCACCGCACAACAGAGACTCGCCGGTCGGCTCGAAATTTTTTATGTGCTTCCGGACTATTATGAGAGACGTCCAAAACCGTGTCTCAATGGTTGGGGCCAACGATATCTCACCGTCAATTCACTCGGCGATGTGCTTCCCTGCCCGACTGCATTATCGGCGATTCCCGATATGCATTTCGAAAACGTCCGCGCGCAATCGCTCGATTGGATTTGGCGCGAGTCGGAAAGCTTCAACAAATTTCGCGGCACCGATTGGATGCCAGCGCCCTGTCGCGATTGTCCGGAACGCGAGCGCGACTTCGGCGGCTGTCGTTGTCAGGCGGCGTTGCTAACCGGAAGTGCCGGCAACACTGATCCAGTTTGCGATCTCTCGCCACATCGCGATCGCGTCGATCAATTCATCGAGAGCATCAATGCGCGCACCAGCGAGCAGGAGTGGCGATTCAGAGAAAATCCTGCGACTAAAGTGCTGGTGCGATAGCGATGCCCCACGGGCCGCCACCGACTTTAATGCGCTTCAACTCTTTGCGTGTCTTCAGATCAATGACCGACACGTCATCCGACGCTCCGTTCGCGGTGTAGAGCTTGTCGCCGTTCGGGCTCAACGCAATTCCCCATGCGCGTTTACCCACGGGAATCGACGCGACCACCGCATTCTTTTGCGTATCGACAACAGCAACGGTGTTCGCACGACCCGTGGTCACATAAAGTTCTTTGTCGTCTCGCGACATGACAGTGCCCATGGGCAATGTGCCTTCGCCTAACGAGATCTTCTGCAATGCCTTTCGATCTTTCGTATCGATCACGGTGATGCAGGCCGCATTTTCCGATGGAACGAAAGCGCGGCTGCCATCGCGCAGAAAGGCGATGGATCGCGGACGATTGCCGACTTGGATGTTCGCTACAACGCGTTGCTCGTTAGGCTCAATCACGAAAACGTCGCCCTTCTCCTCACACGTCACATAAACTTCGCCATTCGCCGGATTCACACCGACTCCTTCCGGTTCTTCCGAAACTTTAATCCGCCCACGTTCCTGGCCGGAGCTAAGATCGACAATCGATGCGGTCCCCTCATCTTCATTCGCGATAAACGCGAGATGTCCATCTCCGCTGATTGCGAATTGTTCCGGATCGGAGCCAACATGCCAGCGCTCGACCATCTTGCGCTGCGTCGCATCGATCGCGACCAGACCATCAGCCGTTTTATCCGCAGGTGCGCGTTCCGTGTCGACACCGGGCGCCATGCGGGGCGAACCGGAAGTCACAACGAAGACTCGGTTCATTGCCGCAGAAAAATGAATCCCACGCGGCCGCTTGCCCACAACGATGGTCGTGATTACAGAATCCGTCCGCCCATCAATCACGCTGACATCGCCGGAACGTTCATTGCTCACATAGGCGAGGTAGTCTTCTGCTGCTCGCACCATGGATTGTTGCGCAATCACTACGTTCAAGGAGATCAGGCCAAAGAAGAAATGTCGTACCTTCATGAAGAACTGGAGTAAAAGCGCGATGCTGCGCGTCCGCAACACTTCAACGAGCAGACGTGTAGGGCGAAAGGAGGCGACTTCGAGGATGTCCGCTTCCGGTTTCTTAGAACGGCCACAGCTTCGGAATGAGATACACCACCAGCGCGCAGAAGATCAGATTCAATGGCAGGCCGACCTTGATGAAGTCGCGAAATTTATAGCCGCCCGCGCCATAGACCAGGGTGTTGGTCTGGTAGCCAATGGGCGTGGCAAAACACGCTGAGGCGCTAAGGGCCACAGCGATAAGAAAGGAGCGGACGTTGACCTGCAAGGCTGTCGCGGCCTGTATTGCAATGGGAGTCAGGAGCACGGCGACGGCGTTGTTGGAAAGAAAATTCGTGAGGGTCGAAGTCATGAGCACAATGGCGGCTAGCACGACCAGCGGGCCCCACGATCCAACTGCACGAATGAGCGTTTGTGCCACGAGTGCCGCACCCTGGGTTTTGTCCATGGCCATTCCCAGCGCCAGCATGCCGAAGATGAGGAAAATGATTTTCCAATCCACCGCTTCGTAGGCTTCCTCCACATCGAGGCACCCAGTGGCCACCACCCCCACGGCGGCCATCACAGCAAGCGCTCCGATGGGCAAAATATTCATTGTCGCCAAAGCCACCACGATCGCTATGGCGCCCACGGCCAACACTTGTTTGCGGCGGCGCTTAGTCGTCTCCGGCACGTCCAGAAGCAGGAGAAAATCCCGATGGCCGCGCAGCTCGCTCATGGCCAACTCAGGGCCTTCGACTAAAAGCGTGTCGCCGTAGTGCATTTTCACGTCGGCAAAATCTTCACGCAGATTCACTCCGTGGCGATGCACCGCGAGCACGAGCACTCCGTAGCGACGACGGAAATTCATTTCGCGGATGCTCCGCCCAATCAGGCTCGAGCGCGGTCCGATGACGCACTCGGCGATGATGGCTTTTTGCGACCCGACGAGTTCCACGCCGAGCACGGATTTGGGCAGCAATTCCACGCCCTTGAGCTGATTGAGTTCGAGGACGGAGGCGAGCGGCGTGGTTAAGCGCAGGCGATCGCTGGCCTCAAGGACAACCGCATTCAGCGGCGTACGAACCGTTTCGCCAGCGCGGATAATTTCGAGCACGCGCGCCTTGGGCTGGTTGGCCAGCGGCGTCTCGGCCAGGTTCTTGCCTACCAGCGGCGAATCGGCAACGACAAGGACTTCGGTCAGGTATTGTTTGCTTTCCGTGGTATGGAGAATGGAAGCGAGAGTTTCGCGATCGGGCAGCAGCTTGCGTCCAACCGTGAGGAGATAAAATAACCCGACCAGCGCCAGCAGCCAGCCCGCTCGTCCCAATTCGAACATACCTAACGAGGGTTGGCCAAGGTGCCGCGCGGTCGAGCTAACGAGGATATTCGTGGAAGTACCGATGAGCGTGCACAGGCCACCGAGGATGGAGGCAAAAGAAAGCGGGATGAGCAGCTTGGATGGCTTCAATCCGCGTGACGCCGCGAGCGAAATCATGATGGGCATGAACACGACCACGACCGGCGTGTTATTAATAAAAGCGGAAAGCAGCGCCACGATGGGCAACATCACGAGCAGGAGCGACCAGTCGCTCTGCCCGACTGCGCGGTTGAGCCGATGGGCGATGGATTCGATGACGCCGGTGCGCTCGAGCGCTGCGCTGAGGATAAACATGCTCGCCACGGTAATCGCGGCTTCATTGCTGAAAACCTTGAAAGCTTCTGCTGGCGTCAGAATTCCCGCGGCCAGCAACGCGGTGAACACCAGCATGGAAATGATGTCGAGCGACAACTTCTCCCAGACCATCAACACGAACGAAGCGGCCAGCAGCCCGAAGACGAAGAGCATCTGCCAGGTCATAACCGCGCCGCCGCCAGAGAAAATGTGCCGCGCATTATCATCGCTTTGCGTCCACTTGGTATGCGAAGCGACGTGCGTGAGAATCAGTTGCGCCGAGATTGATTCGACGAACTTTTTGCAGTGCCGTCAACTCCCGTCCTTCCACGCGGGCATATTGCCGGTGAGCAGGTATGAAGGCCACCCTTTTTGAGTCTCAGGGCTGTGGCGCTTAGCCCTTCATTTCGCAGTGAGCGGATCCACTTAAAGGCGTTTTTTCATGAAAGCGCGGCCCGACGCTGATTTTAGATATTTTTCGAACTCACGAGCCCGAGCTTCATCCGAGAAAGCGATATATGTTTTGATGCGCCATGGTTTCCACTTTGCCGTATGCCAAACTTCACCGCGGTTGTGCCGGCGTAATCGTTCTTTCAAATCGCGAGCGCAGCCGACGTAGAAACGATCGTGGACTCATTTCGCTTTGGAGAATGTAAACGTAAACGAATCGGTTCATCAGCCGAGATAATGCCGCAATCTGACTGGCATGCCGAGGTCCGCCTTCGCCAAGGCTACGGCGCGACAGTCTTCGCTCTCCACCTTCGGCGGCGAGCGAAGACTGGAGGCGAGGGGAGTTGAACCCCTGTCCTCGTCGCTGTCCGCGCAGCCATCTACATGTTTATCCGGTGAAAAAGTTTAAGGAGCCGAACTTTGCACCGGCACACTGCCGGCCCCCGAGTGTCCGCGAAATCCTTTCACCCTTCGACGCGGTCACTCCGCCGTCAGGCTAGCCTGCTGTCCACGTTTGCCGCCGTAGCAGGCGTCCAACTGCAAACGTCACGGTCAATTAAGCCGCGAGAGCGAGATCTTGGTGATCTGCGTTTATTTGTTTTGGTCCGGATTTTAACGAGGCCAACGAACCATCCTCGACATGCCGTCTGCGTTTCAAACAATGAGTCGAAACCAGTACGCCCCCGTTTTTTGAGAGGCCACTAATTTACCGGAATCACCCCCGATTTCAATTCCTCTTACTCTTAATCTTGCTCTTGCTCGTCCTCGAGAACTTAGGAGATGGATTAGGTTTACGAGCAGGAGCAAGAGCAAGAATAAGAGCTCAGGGAAATTTTTGCCCCCATCCACTGCTCCGCGGTCGAATTCCATATGAAGAATTCAACCTGGAGAAAATCATTATGGCTAAAGTTGTAAAAGTAATCGAACTGCTCGCGCAGTCGGAGAAAAGTTGGGAAGATGCGGCGCAGGGCGCGGTCGAAGAAGCGTCCAAAACCTTGCGCAATATTCGCTCGGTTTACATCAAGAACTTCGAGGCCGCAGTCGAAGGCGGCAAAATCACGCAGTTCCGCGTCAACGCGAAGGTCACTTTCGATCTGGACCCGAATCGAGCAGCCGGGTGAGCCGGATCGCGGTCGTCGCCGGTGTTGGGCCGGGATTAGGCGCGGCGCTCGTGCGCAAATTTGCACGCGAAGGTTGTCGCGTCGCCATGTTTGCGCGTTCGGGCGCTTATCTCAAACAGCTCGCTTCTGAAAATAAGAAGCTAGATCTGTTGGCAGTGCCGACTGACATTTCGGATCGAGCTCAGGTGGAGCGCGGTTTCGCCAAAGTGCGGGAGAAGTTTGGGCCCGTCGATATTCTGGTTAATCACGCGAGCGCTTCGGCATGGAGCGGTATTGCAAAAATGACGCCGGAAAAATTCGAGCGCGCGTGGCGCGTGACGACTTACGGTGCGTTTCTTTGTTGCCAGGAAGCCGTGCGCGATATGATTGCGGCAAAATCCGGCGCGATTCTTTTTACGGGTGCCACTTCTTCGATTCGCGGGCGCAAGGGCGCGCTTGATTTTTCGAGCGCGAAGTTTGCGGTGCGCGGTCTGGCCGATTCGCTGGCGCGCGAACTTTGGCCGCAAAATGTTCACGTTGCCCACATCATCATCGACGGAATCATAGGTCGCGCAGAAAAAGCAGATGCAGCGGAACCAATGCTCGATCCGGATGCAATTGCAGAAACATACTGGAACTTGATCGAGCAGGACCGCAGCGCGTGGACGTTCGAATTGGAGCTGCGGCCGAATCGCGAGGATTTCTTCGTTTAATGATGGCTCCGCTGAAAAGCGGCGTCTGTCATGTCGAGCGATATGCCAGTCCGGCTCGGACCGAGACATCTCTTACCGTTCAATCGTGCCTGGATAATAACAATGAGAGATTCCTCGACTCCGCTCGGAATGACAGAGCCTTTAATGATCTAGAACAAATTCTGCGAAATACGGCGGCCTGGAGACCGCCGCTCCTTGACGGCGTTTAGGGTAAAGAATGTTGTTGCGGAGGCGAAGACGCTGCCGGACGACTTTGCTGCATGTCCGAAGATCTGCCATTCGAGGAACGCGCCTGCTTTGTTGCTGGCCAGGCAAAATCCGGAACGACGTTACTCGTCGCGCTGCTCGATAATCATCCGGAATTGCTCGTGCTTCCGGAAGAGACCGCGTATTTCCCAACTGTTCTAACCAAGTACGGCAAACGATCGCGTCGCGAGCAATTTGACTACCTAACGAAAGAATCGCTTTCAAATGTGGTCTTCGGCGGACCATGCAAATGGGGTAAGCGCGATTACTCCTATTTTCCGACGGCAAAGTTTCTGCGTTTGTTTGAAGAGCGCGCATTCGCTCCGGCAAGTGCAGAGAAGGACTTGCTGATTCTCATGCTCGAAGCATACGCGGAGACGATTGGACGCTCGCTCGATACCGTGAAGCGCTGGGTTGAAAAAACTCCGGCCAACCGCAATCATCTTCCCGCCATCTTCAATCGCTTTGCGCAGGCAAAGGTGCTTCTTACCATGCGCGATCCGCGAGCGATTCTGGCCGCACAGATCGCGCTCGAAAAAACGAGAAAGCTGCGGCGCTTCTCGATTTATTACTGCGTCAGCCATTGGCTCAAGGCGGCTACACTTGCGGCAAGCTCATTACAGGGCGACGATTCGCGCACCTTCGTTGTTCCGTACGAAAAGCTTGTGCTTGATCCGGCGCAATGGATGGAAAAGGTTTGCGGATTCCTCCAGATCGGCTTTGACCGGGAGACCGTTTTGACACCGACGAAGGCTGGAAAATTCTGGAGCGGAAACTCCGCCGCCGAAACTGATTTTTCGCAAATCAGCACCCAGCCGTTGACGCGCTGGGAAACAGAACTTTCGCAGGACGAGATCGGCTGGGTCGAATGGCATTGTCGCGATCTGATGCCGATGTTTGGATACGAACCGCGCTTGAGCCGGCGCGAGCTGCGCCATTTCCTCCGGCCTATACGCTACGAAACGCCACGCGAATACTTGAAATCGCGCCTTTATTCTTACCGCGATTCCCTTCGATCACGCCGCAGCCCATAATTGTGTCGCCTATTCGGCTCAATCTCAGCAGTCGCGCCCGCGAATTATCCGGCGGCGATGCGATCGTTGTTTCCATTCCGAAAAGTGGTCGCACATGGGTGCGCGCATTTCTCTGCGCCTACTATTGCAAACGCGCCGGAATGCCTTTCACCCTCGAACCAGACAAATCTGCCATCGCCGGCGTGCCACGCATTGTTTACTCGCACGATCTTTTCGAACAGCGAACCAAGGGCGATCTCTGGGACAAAGTCCGTGGCAAATATCTCGTGCCGGCGAGCGAACTGCGACGCGCCAAGATCATTCTTCTGGCACGAGATCCGCGAGACGCTTTCGTTTCCCATTACGTTCAGCTCGTGCGGCGCTCGGCTGACACGCCTAACGAATTAAAACAAAAAACGCTAAGCGAACTCCTGCGTGATGATGCTTTCGGCATCCGGGCGATCGTCGATACCATGAATCGTTGGTTAAAGGAATTCGGAAACCGCCAAAACTTCCTGCTTATTACTTATGAAGCGTTGCGAGCCGACCCGGAAAAAACATTTCCAACTTTACTCGCGGCTCTCGGCGAAGCTTCGCCGGACGCGGAGGCGTTCGCGCACGCTCTCGCGTTTTCTCAGTTCGAAAACATGAAGAAACTGGAAGCGGCTGGCGCCTTTGATTCCAAGATTCTAAAACCGGGCGATGTGACCGATCCGGAATCGTTCAAGGTTCGGCGGGGAAAGATCGGCGGTTACCGCGAATATCTTTCCGAAGAAGATCAACGTTATGCTGCGGAAATGCTCGCCGCTTTGCATCCGCGGTTTGGTTATTGCTCGTGATTACGAACGCACGTGAAAGAGACACAACAGACCCTAACAAGGAATGACTCAAAGGGAGCCGGATCGTTCGAGGCCCTGAATCGCGCCATTGTTTCTTCCGCGCTCGACTGCGTCGTCATTATGGACGCACAGGGGCGCGTGCTCGAATTCAATCCGGCCGCGGAACGAGTCTTCGGTTATACGCGCGCGAAAGCCGTCGGCCAGGAATTGGCGGAACTGATCATTCCGCCCGAATTGCGCGAAAGACATCGTCGCGGCCTCGCCCATTATCTCGCCACCGGTGAAGGCCCGGTCCTGGATCGACGCATCGAGATTGCAGCAGTGCGCGCGGACGGCGTCGAGATTCTGGTCGAGCTCGCCATCACCGCGCTCCGCAACGAGGGCGACCCGGTTTTCACGGCCTATCTGCGCGACATTACCGACCGGGTGCGAACCGAACGCCGGCGCGCGGCGCAATACAGCATCGTCAGTTTGCTCGCGGGGTCGTGGTCGCTTCCCGAAGTCGGCGAAGGACTTCTTCAAACAATTTCCGGTAGCGGAAATTGGGTGTTCGGCTCGATCTGGCTCTGCGAGCGAGGAGGCAAAACGCTTCATTGCGCCTGCACCTGGCACACAGGCGAGGATCAATTCAAATATTTCGAACAGGTCACGCGACAAACGCGATTCAAAAAATCGATTGGATTACCGGGACGCGTTCTTGAATCGAAGAAGCCGACCTGGATTCGCGATCTCACCTTGGATAAGAATTTCCCGCGCGCGGAAGTGGCGGCGGCATCGGGCTTGCGCGGCGCATTCGCTTTTCCTCTTTTCGCCAACGAAGAAATTAATGGTGTAATCGAGTTGCTCGATTCTTCCATTATCCAACCGGACGACGATCTTTTGCAAATGGTCGACTCGTTAGGCATTCAGATCGGGCTCTTTATTCATCGCCAGGAAATGGAAAAAGCGTTGCAGGAAGAAAAGGAAAATGCCGAAGCGGCCAACGCCTCGAAAGATCGTTTTCTCGCCACACTCAGCCATGAGCTGCGCACTCCACTTACGCCGGTCCTTATCTGGGCCGGCGGCATGATCAAGCAACCCGACCTGCCGCCCGATCTCGCCGCAAGGACTGGAAATGGTTTGCCGCAATGTGGAACTGGAAGCGCGCCTGATCGACGACCTGCTCGATCTCACGCGGATCGCACGCGGCAAATTACAGCTCGATTTGCGCCCCGCGGATGCGCACGAGTTAATGCGTCACGCCATGGACATCGTGCGCACTGATATCAGTGCGCGCCAGATCAATGTGCTGATCGGCCTCGATGCACCGGAACATCGCGTTAAGGTCGATGCCGCGCGTTTGCAACAAGCGTTTTGGAACGTGCTGCGCAATGCCTACAAGTTCACCGGCGACCATGGGACGGTCTCCATTCGCTCAACCAATCCGATGCCCGGAAAGCTTCGGATCGTGGTTGCCGATAGCGGCGTCGGCATCGAACAGGAGCATCTCGAGACAATTTTCAATGCTTTTGAACAGGTCGGCGGTCGCCGCGGGGGACTTGGGCTGGGCCTGGCCATCAGTAAGGCCGTGGTGGAAATGCACGGCGGAAAGATTTCGGCGAAGAGTGAAGGCTTGGGCAAAGGAGCACAGTTTGTGATCGAATTGCCGCTTGCTGAAGAAGCAGAGCAATAACTGGTCGAGGCGGGACACGTTTATTTGGCCGTAGCCAGAGACTGAAAACGCTCAACGTTCAACGTCCAGCGAAGCAAAGAATCGACCCGTTGAATGTTGAGCGTTAGACGTTTTCTTTGCGTTTCAACGCAATGGCCGCGCCACGAGAATTCCGGCATCGCTGCGAAAGCGATACAGATAAGTCGAGAGCCGCGAATCGACGACGACACGACCGTAATTATTCGGCGCGGAGGCGTGCATGAAATGGAGATCGCCATTTTTTCGCAGGGCGAGTCCGACGTGCGATGTGGAATACAAACCGCCCCGATCGCGAGAGACGATCCCGATGATATCGCCATCGCGTAGTTTCGACTCGATGCGGGCGACGCGACTTTTCGGAATCATGTAAAGCGGATGCGAACTCACGCGCGCTTCCATTTGCGCGAGCGGACGCAGCAATCGGCGATTCGCTTTCAAGTACCGATAATGACGCCAGCCGACGCTCATCTCGCGCGCGGAATGCGGAACACTCACGCCGCCGAGGTTGCGCGTGAGATCATCGATCAATCCGCGCCGATCGTTATCGTAAAGCCAGTCTTCGAGATAATGCAGTCGGGAAAGATAATCGCCGGTGCATTCGCCGCCGCGATAACGATCGAGCTCGATGTAGTGCAACAATCGTCCCGGCGTCCAATTCTCGGACGATTCGTCGAGCATGCGGGCAAAGCCGAGCGCGATTTCGAAAAAGGTCCAGCAATCCAACCCGTTGAGATTCGCGGAAGCCGCTTCGATGTGATTATCGATTTCGAGCGTGAAAGATTTGTAGCGCGTGCCGACAAGAGCCTGGCCGACAGCAGCAGTGCGCTCGCCGATGGGCAGCGATTTCCAATCGTTTGCTTTGGCCTGGGCCACGAGACGATCGAATCGATCGCGACCTTTGAAGACGGTCGTGAACGGCAGTCGCGAGTCGGCCAGCGCTACCGAACTCAACACAGCAAAAAATTAGGAGGAAAATTTTCCCGGTACGCATCATCGAACCTTTGCGATGGATTCCGGGTGCGCAAGTGATGTACCGCCCACTCACGAAAAGCTCCTCGCTCGCGGTTTTTTCGGACTTCGGAGCTCCGCGGACGATGTTTTGAGGTGCCAAAGGCCCATTCATTTTAACATCGAGCTCGGAGGGCTCGATCCACCAGAGTTAGTGCGCCGCTTTTTTCCCCGCGGACGGATCGGGTCTACGAACATCGACGGCCAGTTGCCACTCGCCACCCACGCTCATGCGCCAGATGGTGACGAAGTAGCCGTGTTCAACTCCATCGAGACGCTCGTTGGTGTACTCGCCGTAAGAGTAGGCGAGGTCGCCGGAGCGGCTGATGGCGCCACCCGCAGCTTTGGCTTTCAATTTGCCGTGGTCGTAACCGATCATGAGCTGCGCGGCGTCCCGGCCGACGGCGGGGAATCGTCCATTCCGAAAGACGCGAATGTCCGGAGCGGCGGCATCGATCAAGGCGGCGCTGGCATCTTTCTCTGATGCGGTATCGAATTCTTTTTCGGCAGCGGCGAGGGCGCGGCGCGCGGTTTTGAGATTGATCTCGTCGTGGCTCGCCAACTCGTTAGGAACAATCTCGACCGGAGGCTGTTTGTTGACCGGCGCGGCATGATCGATGCCCCCGTCGAGGACGACTTTCCATTCTCCATCGGTCTGTTTTTTCCAAACGGAAAGGAACTGGCCGTAAGCGGACGGTTTCTCGTCGCCTTTATTCTTTTTGAACTCCCAGGGGCCGGTGGTGTAGCCCATGTCGCCGACACGCGCGATATCGGCAAAAATGGGTTGCCAGGTGAGCTGGGCATCAGAGGCGGGACGTTTCTGATAAAGCTGCTTGCCGTTCACCGGTCCGGGATCAAAAACGATCGCATTATCGGCGAAATTGGCGAGGAAAGCGGCACGGATGCCTTTCTCGACGGACATCTGGGCAAAGTTTTTCTCGGCTTGCACGAGAGAATGCAATGGGGTTTGGCCGGGAGTTTCGCCAGCTGCGGCGGAGAGAGCGAGCGCGAACGCTACGACGAAAACTTTTCGGATATAAGACAAAATGTGCATCGGCGTCTGGTTCAGGAAAAGACATCCAGACAATGCGCATAATTGCAAACAAACTGTTAAATTTCGTCTGTCCCTTTGTTTCGGATCGATGTCCGGAAATTTTTCGTGCCGATTGGACCTGGTGGTTCTCTCAAACATCGCGTTACATCCCGCCACCAAGGAGCGGCGCTCTCTGAGCGCCGTAATAATTAGTTTCGGCGGCCTGGAGGCCGCCGCTCCTTGGTGGCTTCACAAGTAGCGACACGTGGATTCCCGTTCAAAAATTCCCCTGTAACACAGACAAAATCTCAGGTTGGCGGCGTCTCCTTTCTAAAAGACCGTGCAGAGGTCATGGAGAGTGTCGTTCGCAATGAAGATTGGAAGGAATGTTTTTCGCAGCTCGCGCCTGGGTTGGTTTTGTTCGCCCGTCAATGGGCACACTCGCGCGCTGATGCTGAGGACATCGTGCAGGACGCGTTCGTGCGCTTCTGGCGCCGCCAGCATTCCATCCAAAATCGCGCGCTCCTTTTCGCAACGGTGCGCTCGATTGGCCTCGACCTGCTCCGGCGCGATGCGCGACGCGCTCGACGTGAAGCTGTCGCCGTTCTGGAGAGCGAACAGACGGTCGAACCACATTTCAACAACGAGGACGAATCGCAACGCGCTCTGGCCGATGCCGTGGATCGCCTCCCCCAGGAACAACGCGAGGTCGTGGTCATGAAAATTTGGAATGAGCTGACGTTTCAGGAAATCGGGACTGTGCTGGGCATCTCGCAAAACACGGCCGCTTCGCGTTATCGCTATGCCCTAACGAGTTTGAAAAAGAATCTGCTGCCGCAATGAACGATTTTTCCGAGATCGAAAGCGAACTGAAGAAGCTGCGCCCGGCGCCGGTGGGATCGAATCTGATCACGCGGATCGAGAAGGCGTTGATCGAGGAGTCCTCGCTTCCAACCGCCGCGGAGCTTGCGTCTAAGACTTCGACGCGCACGAACTGGATTTCACTCGGGCTTGGTCTCGGCCTCGCAGCCGCGGCGGGCTTTTTGATGCTGGCACGTGTGAACGACAACGAACCGGTAAAGAATCAACCAACCGTGGCGGCAGTAAAGCCGCAGCCTAACGAACGCAGTGTGGCCGCTCCGACGATCAACCCAGGGCGCATGATTCCCTCCGGTCTGACTGAAGTGGTTTACCGCACAAGCGACGAAGGGCTGCATTTTCCTGATGGAACGACGGAACCGGTGCGACGCATGCGTTATCACACACGCGAGACGATGCGGTATCGGAATCCGCAAACCGGTGCATCGCTCCGCGTTACCTATCCGAGTGAGGAAGTGGTGCTGCTTCCCGTTTCCGGCCAATGAAATTTCAGATTCCACCAAACCAAACCATGAAAACAACATCGATCGTTACTACCGCGGCCGCGATTCTTTTGCCTTTGCTCAGCTTCGCGCAACCACCAATCGCTGCGCCGGCTCCGCCCGCGCCTCCCGCGCCCCCCGGACAACCTGCGCCCGAGTCTTCGCAAGATCGCCGGCCGAAGGAACCGGTAACGTATCTCGGAGTGGAGACTTCAGACGTGCCGAGAGTTTTGAGCGAGCAGCTCGGGCTGGCACGCGGCTTCGGCGTCGTGGTCGATTATGTCGTTCCCGATGGGCCCGCCGCCGCGGCCGGAGTGAAGGAAAGCGACATCTTGAAGATGTTGAACGATCAAATCCTGACCGGACCCGAACAGCTCGGGAAATTAGTTCGCAGTTTTCCCGAAGGCACAAACATAACGCTGACGGTTTTGCGCAAAGGGGCTGAGAGCAAGATCACGGTGAAGCTGGGGAAACACGAAGTGCGCGCGCGCCATGGGATGAATGGTTTCGATAAACATTGGAACTTCGGGGACGGCGACTTCGGAATGCTGGGGAATCTCCGCGATCTACAAGATCTCGGAAATTCACAGAAAGAAATAATCCGTGATGCGGTGGAGCGGGCTCGCCACGAAGTGGAGCGCGCGAAAGATGACGTCATGCGCGCCAAGGATGTAGCCCGCCGTGCCATGCGCGACGTGCGGGTGAGCACGACCGATGACAATGGCACGATAAGGACAACGCGCATCGACCTCGGCAAAGCGGAGATCGTTTTCTCGGACGAAAAAGGCGAAATGAAAATCGATTCCGTCGATGGGAAGAAACAGCTCACGGCCAAGGATCCGCAAGGCCGGCTCTTGTTCAGCGGTCCAGTCGAGACGGAACAAGATCGCGCGAAGATGCCGGCGGACGTGCGGGAACGTTTTGAAAAATTGAAGGAGCACGAATTGCCGGCGATTCAGCCAGTGCCGCCCGTCCCTCCGATCCCGGCTTTTGCCCCCGAGAGAGACGATGACGAGAACAATGATTCCGATTCGGGCGAGGTGAACCAGGTTTCGTTGCAAAAGCCTTCCTGGCCAATCGGGACGCTTCGAGCTTAGAGGAAAGTCCGCCGAGCCCTTAACCTGGCCTGACCAACCGCTCGGCGGACTTTTCCTCGCTCGCTTTTCTCTTTGTCATTTTGAGTTTCCGAGCGCTTCAGAGCGAAAGGACAACATCGAACATCCAACACCCAACATCGAACGTCGAAGTTCAGAATTCGGTTGTCTGCGTTCGATGTTCTGCGTTGGATGTTCGATGTTGAGGGGAAGCACGTAGCGTGAGTCCCTGACTTGCGTTTCTGCTGGGTCGCGAGTTGGAAGCTTGCGCCACTTCGCCGCGGACGGTAAGAAACAGCGGATGGCGTCCGATTCCCGCATTCCAGAAGATCCCACGCCAATCATCGGAGCGCCGACGGACATCGCGCGCCTCACCCATGCGACGCCGAAACCTGCTCATGAATTAACTGCGGATGAAGAGGCGCGCGGCGTGAATTGGGAAGCGATCGCGTCGAGTGCACGATTTCGAAATTTGTTGCGGGCAAAGCGGCGTTTCATTGTGCCGGCGATGATTTTCTTCATTGCCTATTATTTCGCGCTGCCTGTGCTGATTGGTTATGCGCGACCGTTCATGGAGAAACGCATTTGGGGGGCAGTAAATCTCGCTTATCTCTTCGCGCTTTCGCAATTTTTCATGGCCTGGATCATTGCGGCGCTCTACGTCCGCGCCGCCGCGAAATTCGACAAGATGGCGCGGGCGACAATCGAAAATCGTAAATGAGCCGCGCAATCCTTCTTTCTCTTTCTCCTGCTCATGCTCTTGCTCCTCTGAATCGGATATGAGCATGAGCAAGAGCAGGAGAAAGAGTAAGAAACGAAAGTAATCATGACGCCGGCCCTTGGAATGTTTTTGTTTTTCGTGGCGATCACGCTCGGGATCACCTACTGGGCGGCGCGACGATCGAAGAGCGCGGCAGCATTTTTCACGGCGAGCCGGCGCATCACTGGCTGGCAAAACGGCGTTGCGGTCGCCGGAGATTATATGAGCGCGGCCTCGTTTCTCGGCATCGCGGGATTGATCGCATTCTTCGGGTACGATGGATTCATGTTTTCAGTCGGTTGGCTGGTGGCGTATCTCACAGTGTTGCTGGTGGTGGCCGAACCGCTGCGCAATACCGGCAAATACACGATGGCGGACGTACTCGCCTATCGCTTGAACCCGCGGCCCGTGCGGGCGATGGCGGCGCTGAGCACAATTACAGTCAGCACTTTCTATATGATAGCGCAGATGGTCGGCGCGGGCGCGCTCGTCACGCTTTTGCTCGGGAGCGAGCACGTGAGTTATCAAACCGCCGTCATCGGCGTGGGGGTGCTCATGATTATCTACGTTGTCTTCGGCGGAATGCTGGCCACGACGTGGGTGCAAATCATCAAGGCGATTTTGTTGATGGCAGGAACCATCTTGCTGAGCCTGCTCGTGCTCGCGCATTTCGGATGGAATCTCGGAAATTTTTTCGACGCGGCGACGCACGTCACTTATCACGACAAAGGCGAACTGGTGACGAAGAACTTTCTCGAACCTGGTTTGCGTTACACGGCCGCCAACCACGGCGCACTTGATCTCATCTCGTTAGGCGTGGCGCTTGTTTTCGGAACGGCCGGCCTGCCTCATATTCTCGTGCGTTTTTACACGGTGCCGGATGCGAAGACGGCGCGGATCAGCGTCGTGTGGGCCATGGTGCTGATTGGCGTTTTCTATATAATGACGACGTTTCTCGGCTTTGGCGCCGCCACCATTGTCGGTCGCGATTACATTGCCGGGCACGGCGGAAACAACATGAGCGCGCCGCTTCTCGCGCAAGCATTAGCGGGCGACGTGTTTTTCGCGTTCATCGCCGCGATCGCTTTTGCCACCATTCTCGCGGTGGTGGCCGGCCTCACGATCAGCGCCTCAACGTCTTTCGCCCACGATTTTTGGACGAACGTGTTGCACAAAGGGACTGAGCGAAAAGCGGGCGAAGAAGTGCGTGTCGCGCGTGTGACGGCGTTTGTCGTCGGCGCAATTTCAATCCTCATCGCGATCGTGCTCGGAAAAACTGCGAACGTGGCGTTTCTCGTCGCGCTCGCATTCGCGGTCGCAGCATCAGCAAATCTTCCGGTCATTGTGCTGTCGCTTTTTTGGAAGCGCTTCAACACAACCGGCGCGGTTGCGGGATTGGGAACGGGCCTGGTAGCTTCGATTCTTTTGATCATGATCAGCCCGAGCATAATGAAAACGGGCGCGATTTTCCCGCTCGAAAATCCAGGGATCGCCAGCGTCCCTCTTGGTTTTATCGGAGCGATCGTGGGCACGATGCTGAGACGCGAACCAAAGGCAGAAGCGCGCTTTGCCGAATTGCTCGTTAGGGCAAATACCGGTCTCGGCGCAGAAAAACCCGCAACGGACTGAAAAACTCGCCAAAAATAATTCTTTTTTTCCTTGACCGGTCCGGGGAAGAGTCCGTTAGAATCTGGTTGCGTTTATGAAGACCCCTATCCTTCTCTGCTTGGCGTCGGTGGCTTTGGCACTGACGATAACTTCTGCGTCCGCAAATCTCGTTACCAATAGCGGCTTTGAGACGGGCGATTTTACCGGATGGAACAGCGGTGGATATACCGGCGTGGATATGGGTTCGGCTTACGCCGGCACGTACGGAGCCTATCTCGGCACCACCGAAGTGCCGAGTTCCATCTCCCAAAACCTGACAACGAGCCCCGGATCGCTTTACGATCTCTCGTTTTTTCTGCAGGGCTTTGAAACCAAGAACCTTAGCCACACCAATGCTCTGGGCGGCAATGACACGACGTTCCAGGTCTTTTGGAATGGCGTGATGGTTTTCAATTTGGTTAATCCAGATCCGTTCCAGTACATGCAATTCAATTTGAGCGGCCTGGCGGCGACTGGTGCCGCAACGAATTTGCAATTCGTCTACAGTGGCGGCCCACTATTCTTCAATCTCGATAACATCGCGGTGAATGCGGCAGTCGTAGGCGTGCCCGAATCTTTATCGAGTTTGTGGCTCATGTTGCCGGTAGCCGGAATGTTTCTGTCCGTAAAACGGCAGGAAAGAATGGCCTGATCGCCTTTGGCCGGGGAATGTTCATGCTCCCCTTGCCATGACTGTGGTGCGTCGCCGCTCGGCAGTCCACAAGCGGACAAAGCAGGCTTGCCTGAGGATTGGCGAGCGAATGCTCTGCGCCACTCAGCATCCCTCGACATGCTTTTGAAGCATTCCTACGAGGGAAATACGCGTTTTTAGAGGTATGGGTCGGCCGGGACTCGAACCCGGAACCAACGCCTTAAAAGGGCGCTGCTCTACCGATTGAGCTACCGACCCGCGCGGAACAAAGTTTCTAATCCAGTTCCAAGGTCGCCGCAAGATTGTAGCGGCGGTCTGTGAGCGTCGCTCAAAGCGTGAAAGTGCGACGCTCATAGAGCGCCGCTACAGAAGCGAAGGTAAATCGCGCAGTGAATTGTTTCCGCGATCCAGCTTAAAAACTTCAAGGCCGGCCTTGGACGCAGCTTGCCAATCGCGCTCGGGATCGTCCCCGACGTGTAGTATCTCGTTAGGCGAAAATCCACTCGCCTCGGCGGCGAGACGAAAGATGAGCGGATCGGGTTTATCAGCGCCGAGTTCGCTCGACAAAAAGATATGCTGGAAATATTCCGGCACTCCAAGGTGCTCGAGAATCAGGCGCAGCCGTCCATCGAAATTTGAAACGACAGACAATTCGAATCGACCGCACAGCGCACCGAGCACATCAACCACTTCGGGATAGAGTTCCCAAACGCCCGGCTCGGCAAAATGTTCATAGGCGATCTCGAAGAAATTATCCCGATCGAGATCCTTCATGTTGGGAGCGACTTGATCGAGAACGCGATCGACCAGGTCGTGCCACCAACCTTTGTCGTCGTCCTCGCGCGGTTGTCCGGTGGCGGGACGCATCGGCATTTGTTTCCACACGGAGCGAAATACAGACTCCAACGCGGCTGCATCCAGCTCGAGACCGAGCGATCTTCCGACGAGCGCATAGTTATGGCCAACGCCTTTCGGCAAGTAGATCAACGTGCCAGCGGCATCAAAAAAAATCGCCTTCAGCATTTTCACTCAATCGCTAATTGCACTGGCGTCGATTGCAACCAAATGGCTAGTTGTTGTCGCGTCATACCGTATGCACCCGACCGAAGAATCGCGCGTCCAAACCAAGTGGACACAATCTTTCGGCGAAGAACTCGCGAATACGATCAGCCATGCGATCGGCCTTCTCGCGGCGCTCATCGGGACGCCGGTGCTTCTCGCGGCGGCATGGGGAAAACATGACGCCTTATTTTTTATTGGAGCGCTCGTTTTCACCGCGACCGTTTTGCTCTTGTATTTCGGCTCTTCCCTTTATCACGTCTGGCCGCAAACGCGCGCCAAGGATTTCCTGCAAGTCATAGATCATGGCGCGATCTATCTGCTCATCGCCGGCACGTATACGCCGTTCGTTCTCGGTCCATTACGCGGTCCGTTAGGCTGGACAATTCTCGCGCTCGTTTGGCTCCTCGCCTTCTTTGGCATCATCATGAAAACGACGCGCGGCGTTCATCGCCACACCAAACTTTCGATGTTTCTCTATCTTGGAATGGGTTGGATAATTCTCATCGCCATTCGTCCACTCGCGGAAAATGTTTCGTTAGCGACTTTGATGTGGCTTGTCGGCGGTGGAATCATTTACACGGCCGGCGTGATTTTTTTTGTGAACGAA
This sequence comes from uncultured Verrucomicrobiae bacterium, assembly GCA_963803315.1. Classification (GTDB taxonomy): domain Bacteria; phylum Verrucomicrobiota; class Verrucomicrobiia; order Chthoniobacterales; family UBA10450; genus JBBQFI01. The sequence continues at coordinate 74,453 of CAWDLY010000020.1, forward strand.
CGCGTGCGCTATTACCATTTCGTCTGGCATTTGTTTGTGCTTGGGGGAACGAGTTGCCATTTTCTCGCGGTGCTTTCCTGCGCATCGCGTACGTAACGAGTCATGATTCCAGTCGAGCACGACAATCCAACGAACGCGAAAATCCTCGCCATTTCGGAGGATAAAATCGAAGGCTTCGTGCGCGAGCCGTTTGAGGAGATCGCAAAGCGTTCCGGCATAGCAGTAGACATCGTGATGGAACGCATCGCTGCGATGTTGCGCGCAGGGACCATCCGGCGGGTGCGGCAAACATTGCTGGCGACAAACCTCGCAGATGGAGCACTCGTCGCGTGGAAGGTCGCGCCGGAAAAAATCGATGCGGCCTTCGATTTCATGTTCCAGCGCGATCCGTTTTCAGGTCATGTCGTTTTGCGTTCCACCGATACCGTGACCGCAGGATCGGACTACAAACTTTGGACGACGGTGAAGGTGCCGCACGGTTTTTCGTTGCAGCAACATGGCGAACTTCTTGTCGGGCGTGTCGGGGCCGAACGTTTCCGTCTTATGCCTGCGAAGGGCATTTTCACGCTCGGCGTTGGTCATGTGCGACGGAAAACGATCGAGCCAGGAAGCAAAGCTGACGCGCCGGCAAAGATGGCGCCGGTTCACGTCGCAACGCTGAACGAACGTGAATGGAATGTTCTTGCTCGCGCTCAAGCGGGAGTTTGCGCCGGATGAAATTCGACCTTCACCATGGAAATCCCGCGCGGCTGAGGCAGGAATTCCCCTCGATGAATTTCTCGAGATCGCTGAAGCGTTGAATGGGAGAAAAGTCATCGGTCGATTCTCGACGTTTCTTGAACACGTAAAACCATCCGCGGGCGGCGTGCGCGTGACGCGGTTCAACGCGCTCTTCCATTGGGCCGTGCCGCCCGGACGTGAAATCGAAACCGGCGGTGAAGTCGGGCGTCATCACATTCTGACCCACTGCTATTGGCGGGAAGCGGGACCGGAATTCAAGAACGTCAATATCATGGCAGTGGCCCACGGCACGGACAAAGCTCTGCTTCTCGACCATAAACGCGCCATCGATGAGCACCTCGCCAACCGCAACATCCCCGTTTCCTACACCAATGTTTTTTGGGGCGGCCGCAGTGAGATCAAACCATCAGAAATTTCACCACAGATTTACCGGGAATGGCTCGCCGAAATGAAGGCGCAGCCAGTCTTGCAATGAACGATGTCTCGACTTCGCTCGACATGTCACAAAGAGGCCTAACGAATCAATACTCGATTGGTCCATGAGGTCGTTAGTCGATAAACTCAAAGCGGGACGCGACCTCGATGTCGGCGACATCAGCTATGCCGTGCCCGTGCTTCTCTCCGATCAAACCGAGGACGCTCTCAAGTCCGAATTTCTCATCGCCTTTCATGGCAAGGGCGAGACTGCGGACGAACTGGTTGCTTTCGCCCGACTTTTGATGGAGCGCGCCATCGATCCGATGATCGACGCTTCTCAGCTACCCGGGCCTTTGGTCGATGTCTGCGGGACCGGCGGCGACGGTTTCGATTCCTTTAACGTCTCAACTACCATCATGTTCATTCTCGCCGCCGGGAACGTCGTGGTGGTGAAACACGGCAGCCGAAGCGTCACGTCGCGCTGCGGAAGTGCAGATGTTCTGGAAAAGTTGGGCGTAGAAATTCATCTCACCCCGGAGGAGTTGCGAGAATGCGTGCAGCGGCTTGGGCTTGGTTTCATTTTTGCGCGCCAATTTCATCCGGCCTTCAGAACAATGGCAGAAATGCGAAAGCGCATGGCGCAGGAAAAGACGCGAACGATTTTTAGCCTGCTCGGTCCCCTCCTAAACCCAGCGCGTCCCTCACGACAACTGGTTGGAGTATTCGCATCTCGCCTAACGAGCGTGATGGCGGAGGCGCTCCGACAACTTGGGCGGGACCGCGTCTGGGTCGTTCACGGCTCGACCGAAGACGGCAAGGGAATGGACGACATTTCCACCAATGGCGTGACTACTGTCGCCGACCTGGCCGGCGGAAAGATTTCTTCTGCCGTGATGGATACGCGCTGGCTTGGAATTCCTGAGAGCTTACTCTCCGATTTGTTAGGCGGCGAAGTGCAGGACAACGCCGCGATTCTGGAAGGAATTCTTTCGGGGGAATTGCGAGGCGCGAAGCGCGATCTGGCGGTGGCCAATGCCGCTGCCGGCTTCATCGTGGCCGGGCGCGTGCAAGATATGAATGAAGGAATCGCGCTCGCGCAAGAACAGCTCGACAACGGGCGGGCGCTCGAAAAACTGCGCGCGTTGCAGAATTACGCGGTAAAAACCGCACGATAACTCCGATCGAGATTCCGAAGCAGAGCCAGAGCGAACATCTGGCGATCGATTTGTTCGCCGGCAGCCATCGCGAGGGAACCGGCGCTCGCGCGCACTTCTTCGGAAAAATCTTCTGTAGTTTGGTTCACATTTATCCCGATGCCGACAATCGCGGCATAGTCACCAGTTTTTTCCACGCGCATTTCGACGAGCACGCCCGCGACCTTTCGCTCCAAAACATAGATGTCGTTAGGCATTTTTATCCGGCTCTCGATATGGATGCTTTCTTCGATCGTCCGCGCGATTGTTTGCGCCGCCCAATTTGTCAGGCGCGCCGAATCGGCCGGTTGAATCCCGGGTCGCAACAAGATGGAAAACCAAAGACCCAGGTGCCCAGCAGACTCCCAGCGATTCCCTCGCTGGCCGCGGCCCGCGGTCTGAGATTCGGCGAAAATGACAAGGCCGGCCGGACTTCCCTCCTGCGCCATCTGCCAAACGAGATCGTTGGTCGAAGAGGTCTCTTCGACGATCACAATTTTATTTCCGATATGCTGGTCGGCCAGCGCGGCGCGCAGTTCTTCGCCGCGCAAAGAATCACTCTGCGACATGCGTGAGCTCAAGAGACAAATCGATCGCCTTCGCCGAGTGGCTCAGTGCGCCGACGGAAATATAATCGACACCGGTCGCGGCGATCTGCCGAACGTTTTGCAGTGTAACGCCACCGCTTGCTTCGAATTTCACTTTGCTTTTTCCCAGCGCGACGGCTTCACGCATCTCTGATGGCTTCATGTTGTCGAGCAAGATCGTGTCGACGCCATCGATCTCCAGAAAAGTGCGCACCTGTTCGAGATGATCGGCTTCGACTTCGATACGCATGTTCGGATGTTCCGCGCGCAATTTTTCAATGGCCTGGGCAAAACCGGACAATCCGCCCTGGGCCGCGAGGTGATTATCTTTCACCAGCACCATGTCGTATAGACCGAAACGGTGGTTCGTTCCGCCGCCCGCTACCACCGCCGCTTTTTCCAAGGCGCGCATTCCCGGCGTCGTCTTGCGCGTGTCGAGAATTTTCACGGGATTCTTGCCGACGGCCTCGACAAACTGGCGAGTGAGCGTCGCGATTCCGCTCAGGCGTTGTAGAAAATTCAAGGCCACTCGCTCCGCCGTGAGAATGGATGCGGCATTGCCGCGCACCTCGAGAATGCTTTCGCCACCGATTAATGACGCGCCATCGCGCTGGAGAATTTCCGTGTGCAACGCAGGATCGACCCGGCGGAAAATTTCTGCGGCGGTTTCCGTTCCGGCGACGACGCAACGCTCGCGCGCAATGATGCGACCGAGCGCTTTGAGTTTTGCAGGAACAAGAAACTGCTGTCGTGACATCTCCGGGACCAATGTCCTCTTCAAGCGCGATCGCGATTGGATCGAAAGAATCAGGATTCATCTGGGCCACCAGTTTATCTGGAAAAGAGACACTGTCGCGCGATCAAGGTGTAGCGGCGGGCGTGCCGCCCGCAGAGGGAAAAAGCGGCCGACACGGCCGCCCCTACACCTCACCTAAAAATAGATTCGGGCAGCGCACGTAAGGAGAAACTTAAATACAAAACGTGCAACTACCCGAATCGCCTTAACCTGCTGATTGGACAGCGTTGCTTGGCGAGCGTTCGAAATATCTGCAGAATTTCGTTAGGAATGTCGCGTGCCGTTGTAGCTGCCGCCGCCGTTGTAGCTGCCGCCGTCACTGGCGGCAGAATCTCGTTATGTGATCGCGTCATTCTGCCGCCGGCGACGGCGGCAGCTACAACGAGACGCGGCACCTAGAGCAAGCGATTACAGAAGAGTGCCTTGCACAGCGGTACCGCTTCGCTCCGCCTCGGCGCGAACTTCCTGCAAAAGGGATTTGAATTCGCATTTCTCCAGCGCCGCGATCAACTCTGGATATCGAGGCTGTATTCGCAGATCGTCGATCGGAATGGGCAGTTCTGTTTTGCAATCCAGCTCCACCATTTTGCGATTCTGCAGAATTTGCTCGCGTGCGTTCGTTAACTTCTCGCGAGTGCGCAGGCTTTTCACGCCATCGAGATTTCTCAGCAGAGCATCGAGATTTCCATGCTCGCGAATGAGTTTGGCGGCGGTTTTACGACCAACCCCCGCGCTTGGAATGTTGTCCACGGAATCCCCCGCCAGCGCGAGAACATCGCCGATTAACGACGGGAGGACTTCCCACTTCGCCGTTACTTCCGTTTCTCCGAGCAATGCGAATGCGTCTTTCGGCGAAGCCAGGTCCGCCTTCGCCGTCGTGTAAACTTTCGTGGTTGGACCCACGAGCTGATACAGGTCCTTGTCGTTCGTCGCCAGCACCACCTCGATGCCTCGTTCCTGCGCTGCCACTGCATAACAACCCATCAGATCGTCGGCCTCAGTATTTGGCAGGGAAATATTCTTGAAGCCGAGAAGCTCCGTCAATTCCTCTTGAATGTAATCGAGCTGCGGCACCATTGGCTGCGGCATTTCCTTGCGCGTTTCCTTGTAGGCGGGCTGAAGTTCGACACGCCGCTGCGGCAAACCTTCATCCCAAAACACGGCGCCGAGGTCGGGCTGCAAATGTTTCAGCATCAAGCGCAACGTCTTGGTGAAACCGAAGATCGCATTCGTCGGCTCGCCCCGCGAGTTCGAGAGATTTTGGATCGCGAAAAACGAACGGTAAACGTAGTAGTGGCCGTCGATGAGAAGCAATTTCACGGCGGCAAATTAGCCGAAGTGACAGATGCCTTCATGCACTTTCGCGTTCATCTCAATCTGTCATCCTGAGCGTAGCGAAGGACCCCGCGAGTCACGCAGCGCGTTCATCAACTGCCAGCGCACAAAGTAATTTGCGAGGTTCCTCGCTTCGCTCGGAATGAGAAGCCTGGATGTGGCGTAACTGTCCCGGGTGTGTTTGCGCTTCGCGCAAGCGAGATGCTTGCGGCACTTTCACTACCGGCGATTTCGCGGTTAAGTGATGCATGGATGATGAATGGTTCGTTCGCGTGCAGGGGAAGGAATACGGGCCGGTCGATCTGGAAACGCTGCGCGAATGGAAACGGGAAGGGCGCTTGATCGCAGACAACGAGCTGCGCAACGGCGCAAACGCTGACTGGGTGAAGGCTTCCGCATTCGCCGAAATATTCGCGGATGCCGTCGATGAAAAACCGCCGCCGCCTTTGTTCATGCGTCGGCGCACATTCAGCCAGATCATCAGCGAAACTTTTCAAATTTATCGAAAAGGATTTCTGTCCTTTTTCATTCTCGCTCTCCTCGTTGGCGTTCCATCGTGCATTTTCCAAATCTCGCTCGCTTACCTGCATTTTCCCGAGCAACAGCCGCTGCCGCGCGGGGCTATTATCGCCACGACCGCGGCCACGGTCGCAGTCGCCGTTCTCTTCGCCCTTTGGCCCGTCTTTATCGCCGGAATTCAAATCGCGACCGCCGATCTGGCGGCTGGACGTGGCATTCGATTGCGCGACGTGCTTCAACGCGCAGTCCACCTGTGGCCAAAAGTGGGAAAGCTTTCTCTCGTCGTTTACGGCAGCTATTTTTTGTGGAGCGTTATTCCGGTTGTCGCAATTTTTTCCCTGGTCGCGGCGCAGCCTTCCATCGTCAGCATTCTTCTCGCGCTCGGAATTCTCACCCTGCAGGTTTACATGACCGCGCGTTTGTGGGTGAATTTCCTTTTCTGGCAGCAGACGAGCGTTCTGGAAACGTCTGAGACGCTTGACGCTTTGCGCGAAAGTCAGCGGCTCGCTCGCAATCCATCACCGGCCACGCCGTGGTACGAGAGGCCGGTTTGGCGTGGTGCTTTTCTCGTCTCGATCTGGTTCTTGCTGCTCATTCTTTTTAACAGCGGTGCGGAGATTCCGTTTCTACTCGTTAGGCTAAAAGGAATCACCAGTCCGGACGACGCGCTCAATCTTGTCCAGAACCTGGCAAATGCTCCGGCACCAGATGCGATGATGATTGCGAGCTATATTTTCAGCAGCTTCATTCAAGTTCTGTTGCGCCCGCTGCTTGGGATTGCGTTCGTCATTCTCTACTTCGACACGAAAGCCAGGTAGGGGCGGTTCACCGAACCGCCCGCGGGCGATTGGGGTCAATCGCCCCTACCTAAGTCAGCATGAGATATGGGAGCAAACCGTGCCGGCCACCTTCGCGGCCGAAGCCACTCTCTTTATATCCGCCGAAGGGACTTGTGGGATCGAATTTGTTATAGGTATTCGCCCAGACCACACCAGCGCGCAGTTTGTTCACGATCTTGAAAATCTTGCTGCCCTTGTCGGTCCAAACGCCGGCGCTTAAGCCGTAGGGCGTGTTGTTCGCGCGCTCGATCGCCTCTTCCGGCGTGCGAAATGTCATCACGCTCAGGACCGGTCCGAAAATTTCTTCCTGCGCGATGCGATGCGATGCGGTGACGCCGGTGAAAAAACTCGGCGGATACCAGTAGCCTTTCTCCGGCAAACGCGCAGGCGATTGCACCAATTGCGCCCCTTGTTTCAAACCGCTGTCGACCAATTCGCAAATTTTCTCGAGCTGCATGCGCGAATTGATCGCGCCAATGTCGGTGTTCTTGTCGAGCGGATTGCCCACGCGCAATGTCGCAATGCGATCGCGCAACTTGCGAATCACCTGCGGGAAAATGCCTTCCTGCACCAGTAAACGCGATCCCGCGCAGCAGACGTGACCCTGATTGAAATAAATTCCCGAAATAATTCCTTCGATCGCCTGATCGATCGGCGCGTCTTCGAAAATGATGTTGGCCGCTTTGCCGCCGAGTTCGAGCGTCAGTTTTTTTCCGGTGCCAGAGACCGATTGCAAAATTCGTTTACCGACATCCGTCGAACCGGTGAAAGCGATCTTGTCGACATCATCGTGCTCGACGAGCGCCCGGCCTGTTTCTCCGGCGCCGGTAACAATGTTGACGACGCCATCTGGCAATTCCGCCTGCTGAAAAATTTCCGCCAAGTGCATCGCGGTGATGCTCGTGGTCTCCGCCGGCTTCAAGACACACGTGTTTCCACATGCGAGCGCAGGCGCCAGCTTCCACGCCGCCATGAGCAATGGAAAATTCCACGGAATGATTTGTCCAGCCACGCCTAACGAATGAGGTGTGCGCCCCGGAAATGCATATTGAAGTTTATCCGCCCAGCCTGCGTAATAAAAAAAGTGCGCGGCGACGAGCGGCAGATCGATATCACGCGATTCCTTGATCGTCTTGCCGCCATCCATCGTCTCGAGCACGGCAAGTTCGCGCGATTTTTCCTGGATCAAACGCGCGATGCGGTAAAGAAACTTGCCGCGTTCGCGCCCCGGCATTTTGCTCCAGGTCTTTTCGTAGGCCCGCCGCGCCGATTTCACCGCCAGATGAACATCGCGCGCATTGCCTTCAGCAATCTCGGCCAATGTCTCTTCTGTCGCTGGATTGATCGACGGGAAATATTTTCCGGAACGCGGTTTAACGAATTTGCCATCGATGAAAAGCTCATAGCGTTTTTTCCGTTGGATGTAGTCATGCGCTTCCGGTGCGGGCGCATAATCCCAGCGATCGCCGAAGCTCAAGCGCCGTTCGCTAGGCGGAAGCGCGCGGCGATGATCAATCGCACCATCGCCTTGGAGGACGACGAGTTGGGAACCTTTGGGTTTCTTTCGCGGCATAGATAGGCGCTCTTTATTGCCACCGCCGCGCTGACTCCGCAATGCTTCACTGAGTGCCTCGCGGAATTTGTTTGTCACGCAACTCTTGATCGCTACATGATCGCCCCGCGGTTCCCATGGCGGAAAACGACAAACGAAAGTTTGAATTACCCTGGACGACTCTCCTGCCCGTCCTGGCCGCGCTCGCTGGTATAGTCGCGCAATTCAAACCGCTGGTTAGCACCCGCCCACCGGTTTCGAGCGAAAAACCGATGCCGGTAACGGCGGCGCAGGACGTGGACGCTCGGCTGTGGCAGGACCCGATCGCGGTCGCGCAAAAGCAGGAAGCTTTGCTTGAAGCAGAAATTAAGGCAAACCGGATCCCAAAGGAGGATCACTCAGCTCGGCACGATATTGATACTCTGGCGAAGCTTGTGAGAGAGCGCGCTATTTCCTTTCCAAAGGGTGTTCTTTTGCTCGCTGTGATGCTCGATGCCGGTCCGTACAGCGAACAGGGCGAATCGCGTTTGCGCGCCCGGCATGCCGTCTTGGAGGGATTAAGTGAAAGCGGGTTTCTGCCAAGGGATGGCGAGCATATAGGATTCGTCACGACAAGCTGGCCGCCCTTTGTGTTGGAAAATGCGGCGTCTTCTCCAAATGCGCCATCAGCCGCTATTGAACGCGCGTTGCTGCTTCCCTGGGAGGAATGCGAAGCGAGACCTGATGCAAAGGTTTTTCCCGAAGGCACCATGCGAGTCGTCGTAGTGTGGTTGCCGGCAGTAAATTTCAACCCTAACCCATTGCACCGCTTTGCCGCGCTGGTCGAGCGGCTTGCGCCTGAGGACATTCGGGACAAGGTCGCCGTCAGATTGATGGGTCCGGCAAATTCTACCGGCTTGCAGAACATGGTTCGCGAAGTGAAGTGGCTCGGGTTCAGCCAGACAACGCAAAAAACACTCGATGGCGTCCGCATTGTTTCGCCCCGGGCCACGGCCCCAGACTTTGCCGTTCTTTCGACAGCAAATGTCCCTCCCTCCGTATCCAAATTCGTACCGACCTATCTTGAAACTGCGGTTGAGCCGGGGCCTCGCAACGGCCTGAAATTTTTTCAAACGATCGCAACCGACGATTACGTGCTGCACGCATTAGTCGCCGAACTCGAGCGGCGCCGAATCCCGATCGTGCCGCAAACAAGACCGGATGGACGGCCAGTTGCCAAACTCGCGCATGTGGTAGTCCTGACCGAATGGGATACTCCTTACGGGCGTTCTTTGAGTAAGACTTTCGCAGCGGAGGCTTCTGTTCAAGACGCCAAGGACAGCGCTGAACACCCGGATAAGCCGCCAGCCTGGATTCATTTTTATAATTATCTCCGCGGAATTGATGGTCAATTGCCAGGCGATTCCGGCAAAGATAATCAACGCGAGCAGGGACAAAAAACTCAGTCTAGCCAGGACACCGTCGCGATCGAAGCGACGGAAGGACTAAATCAATCCGATTACCTCCGGCGTTTAGCGCGGCAGATGAAAGAGGATAACGCGCGTTGGCAGCGGGAAGATGGCTGGGGAATTCGCGCCATTGGTCTGCTCGGTTCCGACATTTACGACAAACTAATGATTCTGCGAGCGCTGCGTCCTCAGTTCCCCGACGCCGTTTTTTTTACCAATAACTATGACGCCCATTTTGAGCGCCGCGACGATTGGGACGATACACACAACCTGGTCATCGCCTCGCCCTTTGGCAGCACGGTGCCCGAAATTTACCTTCAGCAGCACATCGCTCCATTTCGCGACAGCAATCAGACATCGATGTACATCGGCACGCTTGTCGCCACAGATAGAATGGCAAAGGAAGAGGCGGAATGTCTTTCGTGGCAACCGCGCATCTTCGAGATCAGCCGGCGCGGAGCCTATGATCTGAGTCCGCCTTGGTATATCTGGCACCAGGGAGAATCAAAAGTTCTTTTCGAGTCACACTACGTCAAACCGGAAAAGACCCGGACGTGGTTTCAGGAATGGCTATTTGCGCCTGGAGTTATTCGGCGGCTGATCATCATTTCACTGGCGGTGCTGGCGATGGCGGCGTGGATTAGTGTTAACATCGCCAGGCGCACATTGCCCGGCGGAGGCAGCGCACTCGAGCGCTTGAAACGCGGGTTTCGCAGTACAGACTTTCTGGCTCGTCTGCGTGGGTCCATTCATTGTCTTTTCGGTCGCCCTCGCTGCGCAGTACTTCGCTCCGGAGGAGCCACTGGCATTTTTTTCCGGGATCAGCATCTGGCCAAGTGAAATGCTGCGCCTGGTCGCATTCATGCTCGCGATCATCTTTATGATCAAGGGACGGTTCGATCTGCGCGACAACGCGAAGAAGATAGAGGCAGACTTTTTCTTTGCCGAATTGCCGTTAACTCGATTTCGCTGGCGCGATCTTGGCGTTGGCTTCGAACACTGGCGGGTAAAGGAAAGGAGTAATCCCGCGCGGACCACGCGATTTTCGGCCGAGGAAGCGTGGCATGTCTATCTTTGCCGCAACAAATTTTGGCCGCGCTTTATCAGAATCGGAATCCTTTTTGTGATGTTTTCCGTATTCTCCTTCACTGTTTTCAGGCTCTTCCCGCAACCGCTGCCTCCGGCGCGCGGCGAGATGGCCTTCGTGGTTGATGAAGTCGTCCTTTTCCTGGCGGCAATTGGTCTTCTGCTTCTCTCTTTTTACGTTGTCGATGCCATCCTGTTAAACAGTAATTTCATTCGCATGTTTGCGCGCGAAGTAACTAAATGGGGACGCGGTGTCATCCGCCAAAGCTACCGCAGCCCGCCCTTAACCGAAAAGGAACTTTCCGCCTATCACGAAATCTTTTTTGTGGCCCAGCGCACACAAGTGGTGGCGCCCCTGGTCTGGTATCCGCTCATCGTCCTAACCTTGATGATTGTCGCGCGCTCATCTTTTTTCGACAATTGGACCTGGCCCGCCAGCGTCGTTCTAATCTATGCCATCATCGCCGCCTTGGCGCTCGGCAGCGCCATCTTGCTCAGGCGTTCGGCCGAGCAATTGCGTGAAATTGCGCTCAACGATCTGCGGCGATTTCGTCTGATTGGTCGGGAAATCGAAGCGAAACGGCACATGTTTGATGAACTCATCGCCGAAATCCGCGACCTTAAGACAGGAGCGTTTGCCCCGCTGACTGAACAACCATTTATTCGAGCCATCCTTTTTCCGGGTGGCAGCCTCGGCCTCCTCGCCGTGGGTCAGCGTTTGCTCGATAGCTTCTAGATTGTCCTGCTTATCCTGATCGACCGCAGTGTTAGGCGATGGGATTACCGTCCAAAAATTTCCGTCCCAATGTTCGACCAGCGTTTGGTAAAGGCCGCAAAAAGAAAACCGCGCTGGCTCGTTGGAACCAGCGCGGTTAGTTGAATCCAGCTCGTTAGGGCAAGCCCGTGCCCGACTTCACTTTCACCGTGGAAACATCAGAACTGTTAATTTGCCCGTTCGCATTGACATCGTTGCGGAAGTTCTCGTCATCAACGGCATGACCGGATTGCAGTTTTGTTTCCGAGACGTCGGTGGAGTTGACCGCGTTGCTCGCGTTGACATCTCCGACGATGAGGCGCATCGGGACGGAAACATTAACCGGCGCCGCCCCGGCAGTCGCATCGACAAGAGTAACGGTAACGATCTGGGGCCCGGAAGTGATGCCAGTGAGATTAACCGTGACGATATTGTTTGAAGTGGAGGTGTTGGAAACACTTCCCGAGTTCACTGTCGCTGACGAGAAGGTGACAGGCGACGCGAAGACCATTACCACCTGATAGTTTCCACCGGCGCCGCCACTACGGCATTCGATGCCGCCATCTGGGCCTGTCGGAACCAGCTTGATATCAAACGGTCCGGCCGCTCCGTGCACCTTGCGTGAGACAGCGCTGACGAGCTGCGCGGCTGGCGCACAGGAGTTATTTCCGACAAGCGAATAGCTGCTGTCGTCACTAATATCGGAAGCGTTGTTCTGCGAACGCTGTCCGGGATCGGGCCGGTTGAAGTAGGTCCTGATGTTCAATCCCGCGAGATCGCTGCCGGCCTTGTAGGTGACTGGGCATGTTAGCGTCAATCGCGCGCAGCTTGCTGTTAGAGATTTTGATCTTAATCAATCCGGTAAGCGGATCGTAGCTGCCGCTATCGGCATCGCCGAACTTTTGCGGTGTGTTGGCCGCAGGATCCGGTGGCGGAGGCGGCGAAGTATTGATCGGGATACCGAATTTTCCGTATTCGAAAGTGGGCGTGCCGCTGGCATCGGTCCTCATCGCGACATACATGCGATCGTATTTCACGTCATTTGGATCGGTCGCATCGGTGCCCTGGCGGTTCCAAATAATAAACCACTGGCTGTTCGCCGGTGCTGAGCCAAGCGTCGACGGAGCCACCTGCAGCGTGAAATCGAGTTCCTCGACACCAGCACTGACGAACGGCTCAGCCACAAACAACTGCTTGATGTTCACACTTCCATCGACCGGCGTATTCTGTCCGGAATCGTGATCGGTGCCGTCGGCATTGATATCGTCGATGGCGAGAAGGCCGGGCAAAATGCATGGCGTCGGCGGCGGAACAGCCGATGGAACAAAGTCGCTGCAGTATGGACCTTCATTCACGGAGTTCACCGCCGTCACGTGGTAAAAATTATTACCCGCAACTGGATCGAAGCCCGAGTCATCCTGATAGCTCGGCACATTGGTCGTCGCGCGCAGCGTGAACGTTCCCTCAGAGGCTTTTCGCCGATAAATTTTGTAAGCGGTAATGTTTGACCCGCCGTTATCCGGTTCCGGCCACGAGAGCTCGATCGCTGTGTGCGCCGCGTTCAAAAATCCGGAGACTTTTGGCGCGCCCGGCACGGCAGGCTCCATCGGATCGAAAATATTAAACATGCGCTTGCCGCCGCTTTGTCGGGTGATGACGGCTTTGGCCGTGAATGAATTCGGTCCACCATTCACGCAACCGCCGATGCAACCATCATCCCAGCCGACGAGCACGCGTCCCCGCTTGTCGATCGTTGCATCAAAGAAATCGAGAAGATTGCGACAAGTGCTGTCACCGCAAATCGGACCGCGCTGCACCGGGTCGTTAGGCGTAACGTTTTGCGTTATCCAATGTTGGCCACCGTCATACGTCGTTGCGATGTAGAGATACCAAACCCCGGTGAATGCAGCGGGATCGTTATTCGATCCCCCACTGTGGTCCTGGCCCGGACCATCAGCCGTCGTCGTGCCGTAGAAAGCGAACGCCGCACGATCGGGATCGCCCGCCACCACTGCTGGAAACGCGCAGTTCTGGATGCCTCCTACAGGCGGTCCCGCGACGGCTGCTGAAGAAATTCCCACGTCGACCGGTGTCGACCAGGTCACTCCCTTGTTATGCGATACGGCGATCCTCGCATGGCCGTCGGTGCCCTGATACCCCAGATAGATTGTGCCATCCGTCGCGATTCCGACCGAAGGATCAAACTCGCCGTAACCGGCACCGGCCGATCCAGGAATTGGCCGAATGTTCCACGTAACACCATTGTCTTCCGACGCGATGACGGAAGCGTTTCCGCCCAGCAAAATTGGCACGCCACCGACAGAGCATTGCTTGTCGGGAACATAAACAGTTCCGTCCGGCGCGACCTTGAGATGGCCGTGCAATCCGTCACAATCGGCCACGGTAAACATCGGCACTGCGGGAAGAAAAGTTATGCCGCCATCATCACTGCGCGAGCAACGCGCGTCAGACACACTTTGCGATGCATAATAAACCGCGCGCGGATTTGGATTTGGCGATGGAGCCGGATAAGTATTCGTGAGCGGAACGGGTGAAGCATAAGGTCCGGCCGCGGTTGTCTCATGGTCGACACCAGCCGGCGCTCCCGCGCCCATGCTTGGCTGAAACGTCTCGCCATCATCGTCCGTTACATCTGTGGTAGCGCCGGCCTGACTTTCTTCCTGCATGACGAAAGTGCGGCCGAGTCCACCTCTGGCTGGATAGCCGTGATCTGTGAACAGAATCGGATCACCGACTGCACGTGGAGTGGCCGCGAGAAACAATTGTTTCTTCTCCCAAAAATCATTCGACGGAGACGAGCAATCATCGAACGTGATTCGCAACATTTCCGAAAGGAAACCGCCGTAATAGGCGGCCGTTCCTCCATTGAATACGGTGCCATTGCTGTTCGCGAAAGTTTGACCGGGCGCGCGCGCAATATTTTCGGTCAACCAATTGGAACCAATCGATGGCTCGCCCGCGCTTTCACCCGTTCCCGCCGGCGCATGATATGTGAAATATCTCGGCACGCCGCTCGGCAAAGGAGTCGGTGTTGGTGTTCCCGAAGGCGTTGGAGTTGGTGTGGGGCTGCCGCCCGTTACACTTGCGCTTCCATTGTAAGTATCAGTCGGAAGCGCGAGAAAATAAATAACGTGGACCGTGAACACTCCGGTGCCGACTCCCGCCGCGTTTGGGTCGATGTCCACAATTTCGGGAGTATTCGTGCTGCTGTTTATCGCAGAACCCACAATCGGGCCGCTGTTGCTACCCTTATGAACAACGACATCGAAGTCATCACCGACGCCAAAATTCCAACTGATTTGGACACGCGCCTTCTTGTTCGCCCAGTCAATGGGATTTCCCGTTAACGTGAGTGTGTAGGTGTCGCAATTGACGCCATCAATGCAAGCAGTCTCATCGATAACATTGGCCGCAACGACAGTGCCACTCCAGTTTTGTGCGGTAGCCAGTGGGACCGAGCGATCCCGAAGGCGGCGTCGCATTTGGATTTGGGTTTATTTTCGCGTTCCGTGTTTGCTTTTGACCAATGCCGGCAGACAAAGCGGAAAGTGCAAGGACGACAGAAAAGCTAACTAATAGAATGGAAAGCCCGCGACGAGAATTTCTTATGATGGTTTTGCCCATGAGAGAGTTGGAGGTTGAGTGGCGATTGAATTGGAACTGGTTTTTTACTAATCGGAAAGTCACCCCTGCGTGGTCCTGTGGTCACGATTACAATTTTGTAATGGGGTAGGTTTGCTTTCCTCCGCCGACTCGTTAGGCGAATTTGCCTGCGCGGAGATTACTGAGCCGGTGGCACCGGCAGGATCATGAGCGGTAACGACCCCTACAGCGCCTCTCAGTCAGGACGTTTGCTTCCTGTTCGACCATTTGGCCATTAAAATACGAAGACGAGACCTAACGAGGTTTCAGTTTTTGCAAAGTCGTGGAGACTCACGAAGAAAATCGTTCGATTAAAGTGCCGCGACGCACGTCGATCGGTCTTCGTGCGCTCGTCGTTTTCTTTTTCTTTGGCGCAACCATGTGCCTGCTCACAATTGCAGGTCTGCTGTTTCCCGGAAGCGTCCTCGAGCCAATGTGGCGGCTCAATCCAGAGGCGCACACAGCGTTTCAAACACTCGGACGATGGTCGATCCTTCTCATGATCATCGTAGGGTTAGCCTGCGCTTCGGCTGCGATCGGTCTCGCCAGGCGCGCACGCTGGGGCCGCCGACTCGCGATCGGCGTGCTCGCCATCAATCTTCTCGGCGATACGCTAAATGCCATTGTGCGTCACGATCTGCGCACACTTATCGGTCTCCCAATCGGCGGCGCGCTTATTCTTTACCTAACGAGTAAACGCGTCCGAGAATTCTTCGACGACGATCATCCGAACCGTTAGGGCAACGAAAAATAATCCGCGCCCTGATAATTGCCGTCGACGGTCTTGACGATTTGCATGAGGACGTCGTTAACAAGTGTGCTCGCGCCGAAGCGAAAAAGATCGGGCGTGAGCCAGTCGTCGCCGAGCGTTTCTTTCACCATTACGAGATAAGCGAGCGCTTCTTTGGCGTTGCGAATTCCGCCAGCCGGTTTCATGCCGATGCGAATGCCGGTTTCGTAAAAGTAATCGCGAATCGCTTCGAGCATGACGAGCGTGACCGGCATGGTGGCGGCTGGTGAAACCTTGCCGGTGGAAGTCTTGATGAAATCGGCGCCGGCGCGCATGGCGATCTCGCTTGCGATGCGGACGTTGTCGTACGTCTGCAGCTCGCCGGTTTCGAGAATGACTTTGAGATGCGCTTCGCCGCACGCTTCTTTGGTCGCGGCGATTTCGTCGAAAATGCGATTGTATTCGCCGGCGAGAAACACGCCGCGATTGATCACCATGTCGATTTCATCGGCGCCGTCTCTGCGCGGCGCTGCGCACTTCCTGCAATTTCAAGCGCACCGGCATCAGCCCGGTGGGAAACGCCGTCGCGACGGAAGCAACTTTGACTCCGGAATCGCCAAGAAATTTTTTCGCAACACGCACAAGATTCGGATAAACACAGACCGCGGCGCACGCCGGAACCTCATATCGCGGATCGAGTGGCTGCATCGCTTTGCGGCAAAGGAAAGCGACTTTGCCCGGCGTGTCTTTTCCCTCCAGCGTCGTCAGATCCATCATCGAAATCGCGAGCTTGAGTCCGGAAAGTTTCGCTGAGGTTTTGATACTGCGTTTCTTGAAAGCATTGGCGCGCTCTTCCGCCATGATTTGATCGACGGACGGCACCGTCCATTCGTTAGGCCGCGAGAGCTGACGAGCGCCGTTCGAGATGATCGCTTTCATTGAGACCGAAAGTTTATCGCCAATGGCGAGCACTCCAAGCCAAATGAAAGCACCCCCAATACTTTCTCACAAAGGACACAAAGAATCACAGCGGTCACAATGTAGTGCCCGTTACACTTTCTTCGTTTGTTGTGCCCGTGGTGTTCCTTCGTGACCGCTGTGTGAAAAAGGAGAGGTAGAATTTGCGATCGAACTGCGCGATTGCACAATTCGCCAACCTTTGCCAGTGTCTCGCCCGAAGATGAGCGCCCAAGCCGATTCGCCCGCACGTATTGAGGCCCTTCAGCGCTATGAGGTTCTCGATACTCCTCCAGAGGAGGAATTCGATGACATCACGCGTTTGATTGCGCGCATCTGCGACGCACCCATCGCCGTCATCAACTTCATCGATCGCGATCGGCAATGGTTTAAGTCCGAGATCGGATTGGGTCTTCGGCAAACCTCGCTCGAAGTTTCGGTTTGCACGCAGGCCATTTTGCAGCCGGACCTTTTCATTGTTCCAGACACGCTGATGGACCCGCGGTTCGCCGAAAATCCACTCGTGACCGGTTGGCCGCATCTGCGTTTCTATGCGGGTGCGCCGCTCGAGACGAGCGATGGATTTCGAATCGGGACGTTGTGCGTTTCGGATTATCGGCCGCGCGGTTTGCTGGATACGCAAAAGGAAGCGCTCAAGACTCTGGCGCGTCAGGTCATGGTGCTGCTGGAGTTGCGGCGTAGCGCGAAACTGATTGAGCAGGCAAGTCGCTCGGTCCGGACCGTGGACCACGACAAGGACGACTTTCTCGCCACACTCAGTCACGAGCTTCGCACCCCACTCGCGCCCGTTCTCATGACAAGCTATGCCCTTTTGCTCGACGATACTCTCACCAAGTCGCAGCGCGCGGACATCGAAGTGATTCGCAGCAATGTCGAGTTGGAAACGAAATTGATCGACGATTTGCTCGATCATGCACACATGACTAACGACACATTTACGCTGCGCCGCGAGCCGGTGGATGTTCATTATCTTTTGGAACGCGCAGAACAAATCGCGCGCGGCGCGGGCGCCTCGATGCCGATCGAAAAAGTGCTGCGCGCAACAAACACGCGCGTCATGGGCGATTCCGCACGACTGCAACAGGCGTTTTGGCATGTCTTGAAAAACGCGATCAAATTTACGCCGACGACCGGCTGTATCGCCATCATCACAAGTAATCCGCAACCGGAATCGCTCCGCGTTCGCTTCATTGATACCGGAGTCGGGATCGACGCGGAAATCTTGCCGCGTTTGTTTTCAGAGTACGAACAAGGCCGGCGCGATTTCGCCCGTAGTTTGGGTGGACTGGGGCTCGGGCTGCCTATCGCAAAAGAAATTGTCGCGAAGCACGATGGCACGATTCAGGCGAGCAGCGCCGGGCGCAACAAAGGCGCAACTTTTACGATCGACTTGCCGGTCTTGCCCGAAGCGGTTGCCACGCCCGCATTTGTTCCGGAAAAAATTGGCGTCGCTGCGCGAGGTTTGCGCATTCTTGTCGTGGAAGATCACGAAAGCACCGCTGAAATTATGGCGCGGCTGTTACAACGGGCGGGCCACGAAGTCGAGGTCGCCTATTCGGTCGCCAGTGCGAAAAGAATCTTCGACCGGCACGATTTCGACCTCGTCATCAGCGATCTGGGTTTGCCGGACGGAAACGGGCTCGATCTTTTCCGTTACATGAATGAGCGCCAACCGGTCGAAGGAATCGCGCTCAGCGGTTACGGAATGCAGGACGACATTCAGGCAAGTCTGGCCGCGGGTTTCCGCGAGCACGTGGTCAAGCCGGTGGATTGGCCGAAACTGGAATCAATCGTCGAGCACGCCTCAAGGCGACTTCATCCCACGCAAAACGGCCAGTCCTGCGACGCGCCGTTCACCTTGCGGGTCATCTGAACCTTAGTCTGCCCGCGGGCCAGCCTCGCCGGTTTCAGCCGAACGCCAGTCGTGTCGCGCATCCGCAATCAACGGCGTTAGTTTCATGAAAGCGCGGATAACGTCGGCGAGATAAATCACCAACCCTGTCGCCTGCAATCCGACCAGGATCAGGTGACCGTTCCGCAAAAGAAAAAACGGCGCTTAAGACGAACCAGGAAAACGGATCGGTCAATCGCGTCAGAGCGAGCACCTGTGCGGGCGTGCAGGTGATGTAAAAAAAGTTGTGCCCGAATTCGAGCGGCCAGCGAATTAAAGTCAGCGTGTGAATGATCGAGCGCGACCAGAACAAAAGAATAATCAAAAGACCCGCGAGAACGTAAGGCCACGCGCTCCAGACTCCTCCGGCCAACGCAACGCGCGCGTTCTCAGCCAGGAAAGAAAGCGCCACGCCTTGGATGATGCTGACGAGCGTCAACTCGATGTTGACACCATCGCGTCGAGTTCGTTGCGGCTCTCGCGCTCCGCTTTCACTGCGCCAAGTGCTACCTATTTGCCGTGTCGCATGTCAAGAAGCCACCAAGGAGCGGCGCTTTTGAAGCGCCGACTAAATATTCGGCGACTGGGAAGTCGCCGCTCCTTGACGGCTCAACTCATCGCTTCCGCTAACACTTCGGCCATGTGCTTCGGCCGAATCGACATGAGGTGCTCGATCTGATGTCGACAACTCGTGCCGGATGCAACAACCACGCTATTCGCTGGCTGCGCTTTGATCTTATCCACGAGATCAGCTCCCACCTTGAGCGACAAATTATATTTCGAGTCGAGCATTCCAAACGCTCCGGCCATTCCGCAGCATCCGGTATCAAGCACCGTCGCCTTTCTGCCCGGCAAACGTTCCGCAAGCCGGGCCATGAACGCCGGTTTTACAATCGATTTCGCATGGCAATGCGCGTGAATCGCGATGTTTTCAGATCGTGGATTAAATCGAACCGCTTCCGGCTCGCGTTCCAACCAGTCATCGACAAATCTCTCGAAAAGGAAGCAACGCTTCGCGATCTTGTCGGCGTTCGCCAGCTTCAATTCCCGATAATCTTCAGCGAACATCGAGTAACACGACGGTTCGAGAAAAATAATCGGTGTGTCGGATCCATTTTTGCCTAACAAGTGTAGATTGTGTCGCCCGAGCCGCACCGCTTCTTTTAAATTCCCCTGGCTAAACGCCGGCCGGCCGCAGCATCTGCGATTCTCTAGCAGCACGACTTCAATCCCAAGCGCTTCCAGGACTTTCGTGGCCGCCATCCCAATGTACGGCTCGTTGTACCGAACAAACGTATCGTCCCATAGGATGACTTTGGTAGGGACGCCGCGCTGCGGCATCCGGTCAACGCGCGCCGACCCTGCCATTTGCTTCGCAAACCAATGATCGAAACGCTCCTGCGCGTAATGCGGCAGTGGCCGCTTCATTGAAAGCCCTAACGTCTTCGACAGCACACCACGAAAAAACCGCGAATCAAGCGCCGCGTTCGCCAGCGACGGCACAAGACACCCAAGTCTGCCTAACAAATCGGCATCGCTCAACATTCGCACCGCAAACGGCAAACCATCGCGCTCGTAACGCGCATGCATCAGCTCCGCCTTCAGCAACGCCAGGTTTACGTTCGACGGGCATTCCGGCGTGCATCCTTTGCAGGAGAGACAATTGCTCAGCGCAATTTCCAACTCGTCCGAACGTAATGGATCGCCGCCACTCACGCGTATCTCGAGCGCGGCGCGAATGATATTTGCGCGTCCACGCGTCGACATCACTTCATCGCCCGTGGCGAGAAACGTCGGACACATCATCGGCGCGTCTTTGCGGCAGCCGCCGCAACCGTTGCACTGCTCGAGATTGCCGATAAAGGAACGATCCTTGAACCCAAATGCGAGCACGGGTTCGAATGGCAACTCTATTGGTCGCGTGAAGTTTTCCCGCAGGTTTCCATCGATGCGCGAGCGGCCATCGCTGAAAATTTTTCCGGGATTGAAAGCGTTTTTCGGATCGAAAGTTTTCTTGATCTCGCGCATCAAATCCAACAGTGCCGCGCCGAGTTGTTCCTCCATGTATTCTGTCCGCGCGATCCCGACCCCATGCTCTGCCGAAAGCGAACCTTTGAATTGCTTAACGAGCGCCGATGTTTGATCGGCCACCAGCCGTAGTTTACTGAGATCGTCTTTATTGTGCAGATCAAGAACAGGACGGACATGCAAGAGACCGGCCGCGGCATGTCCGTAGAAGGAAGCGTCGAGTCCGAGCGGTTCTATGATCGATTTCAAACCGCCGACGTACGCCGGCAATTGCGCCGGACGAACTGCAGCGTCTTCGATAAATGCGACCGGTTTGGCCGGGCCGACGCATCCGGTAATCAACGAAAGCCCGGCTTTTCGAACCGACCAAACGAGATCCATCTCGTTTGAATCGATCACAATCTTGCTGCGCAAACCAAGACGACGCCGTTGCAGAACCTCCAATCGGCCTGAGACGTCTTCGTAAAATTCGACCATGAGAATGGCTTCGCAGGGCTTCGTATCGAGCTCGAGTAAATCGCGCGCGGCCTGGAAGAGAAGCTGATCTTTGGTTTGATCCAGTAACGGTCTATCGATGTGCTCGATCGCCGCCGGTTTCAAATCGAGTAATTCTACAGTCGCCTGCATCGCTTCATCGACTGAAGCGAAGAAGATGAGGCCGAGACCTTTTTCGTGCGGCAACGGCGAGATATTGAGCTCGGCGGAAAAAATCGCAGCAAGAGTGCCTTCGCTGCCCGCGAGAATTTCAGCAGATTTTGCGGCGCACGCAAGAAACGCTCGATGCCGTAACCCGGCCATCGTTTCAACAATCCCGGCGGCATTTGCGTCGCGATTTCCGATTCGTTTTGCCTAACGAGTTCGGCAATTTTTTCACGCTCACGAGAGAGGCTATCGTAATTTGCACCAATGTTTTCAATGCGACCGTCCGCCAGCACGATTTCGAGAGAGCGGACGTGATCCGCGGTCGTGCCGTAAATGGGAACATGCGCGCCGGAGGAATTGTTCGCGATCATTCCTCCAATCGTCGCGCGAGAACTCGTCGCCACATCCGGTCCGAAACAAAAACCGTGCGGTTGAAGAAACGCATTCAATTGGTCGAGCACCACGCCCGCGCCAACGCGTACGGATCGCGTTTCCAAATTGAGATCGGTGATCTGCCGATTGTGGCGCGAAAAGTCTACGATGAGTCCGTCGCCAATCGCGCCGCCCGACAAGCTGGTCCCGGCACCACGCGGAATGATCGAAACACCCGCATCGATTGCGGCCCGAATCACCGCGCTCGCCTGGTGCGCGCTGCGTGGAAACGCGACACCCATCGGTTCGATTTGGTAAATCGACGCATCGGTCGCGTAGAGCTGCCGGCTTAAATTGTCGAACGCGACTTCGCAATCAACGGCAGAAATCCGTTTCTGCGTGGCGTTCATTGCAATCAGGAAATCACTTCGACGAGTTCGGGCAAGGGGGCGAGATGTCGCAATGGAACATCGAAGGTCAAAATCGTGGCGTTGCGACACACCGCGATCCAAAGCAGAAATGCATCATTCACCTGATTGTGACCGTGGCATCGCACGAGAAGCTCAGATAACTTCGCGGTCTGACTGCTTTTCGCTTCCAGAAAAGTGTGCCCTGAATCGCTAACTAAAGTCTCCAGCATCGCTCCCGCCTCAGCAGGCGTTTTCGCGGCGGGAATGACTGCTGGATTGCTGGAGAGACGAACGAACGCCGCTTGTGTGAGCAGGCACGTGGCCCAACGGTAATTTCCGCGCCGCGCCATCCGGGCGGATGCGCGTTGATGAAACGGATGGTTTGGCCAGGCCAGCGCGAGCAGGACGTTCGCGTCGAGCAGGAAAGTGTTCACTCCTCCTCCCACGCACGCCGGAGGGCGCGCAGGGAAATCATGGAAGCGTCGCGCGGCACGTCGAACGTTGGGAAACGCTTCCCCCGTTTCGGCGCCGGTCGATCAGCCTTCTGCATTGCGCGTCGAATCAGTTTCGAAATGACGGCACCCAAACGTTCGCCGGAAGTTTTCGCGAGCGTAACCGCCGCCTCATAAGCTTCATCGTCCAGCGTGATCGTGGTGCGCATGCTGATACGTTGATGCAGTGATGCAGCAATGTCAACGACATTGCGTCTCCAGACCCAAGCTTTCCCATTCGGCGGTAAGCCGCTCCAATTCCTCCGTCACCGCCAGAAGTTCGCGATTGAGTTCCATGACCGCGCCGCCGGCTTCGTAAGTCTCCGGTTTTTCCAATTCCGCGGTCAATTCTTTCTGCCGACCTTCAAGCGCAAGGATGTGCATTTCCAATTCGCGCGCCCGTTTTTCGCGATCGCGTTTCACTTTGGCTTCGGCCTTGCGCTGCTCCGATTCGGCGCGACGCCGCTCGCGCGTTTCGCGCAAACCTGTAGACGCCGCCGGCTTTTCGGCAACTTTGGTTAGCGGCTGTTCATTGGACAATTTCCCACCGCTCGTCAGCGCGGCGCGCGCCGAAGTGGCCTTGGATTTATCGAGGTAATAATCGTAATCGCCCGCGTATGGCGTCAGCTGTCCGGCATTGATATGGAGAACGGATGTTGCGATCGCGCGGATGAAATAAACATCGTGGCTGATGAAAATGAGCGTGCCTTCATACTGTGAAAGCGCACCGAGCAGCGCATCAATACTACCGACATCGAGATGCGTTGTCGGTTCGTCCATGAGCAGCAGGTTCGGCGGATCGAGCAATAATTTTACGAGAGCAACACGCGTTTTTTCCCCACCACTCAGAACGCCAGTGGTTTTGAACACATCGTCGCCACTAAACAAAAACGAACCGAGAACGGTTCTCGCCGTTTGTTCAGAAACCGGATTCGGCATGTCGCGAACTGTCTCGAGGACGGTCTGCCGCGCATCGAACATCTCCGCGCGATGCTGCGAGAAATAGCCGACCTTGGTGTTGTGCCCGAGGTTGCGCTCGCCGTGCTGCACAGCCAGTTGGCCCGCGAGAATCTTCAGCAGTGTGGATTTACCCGCGCCGTTCGGACCGACTAGCACGATGCGTTGTCCGCGTTCTGCCTCGAAATTTAATCCGCGATAAACAACGAGATCGCCGTAAGCGTGATCCACATCCTTAAGCGTAATGACCCGATGCCCGCTGCGCGGCGGTTGCGGAAAATGAAAATGCACCGTCCTCTCGCGCGCGACCGGCGCCTCGATCTTCTCCATGCGATCGATCTGCTTCAGTTTGCTTTGCGCTTGCGACGCCTTGCTCGCTTTGGCGCGAAATCGATCCACGAAGGCCTGCAACGACGCGATTTCTCGCTGCTGATTTTTGTAGGCAGCGAGCTGCTGCACTTCGCGCGCAGCTTTCTGCTCGACGTAATTGTCCCAGTTTCCGCGATACCTAACGAGTTGGCGATGCGCGATCTCCACAATCGAACCAACGAGCTGATTGAGAAATTCCCGATCGTGCGAAATCATCAGGATTGCGCCCGGATAATTTCGTAAATATTCCTGCAGCCAGACAAGCGACTCGAGATCGAGATGATTGGTCGGCTCATCGAGCAGCAACAAATCCGGTTCCTGCACGAGTAGTCGCGCGAGATGCGCGCGCATGATCCAGCCGCCGCTCATCGCTTTCGCCGGCCGATCGAAATCCGATTCGCGAAAAGCGAGACCGGCAAGAATGCGTTTCGCTTTCGGTTCGATTTGCCAGCCGCCGTGTTCATCGAACAGATGCAAGGCTTCGTGATGCTGTGGTGAATCCTCCGGCGTCGTTTTCAAAATCCGCTGCGCTTTCATCAGTTCGGGCGAAGCGGCACAGGCAAGTTCCAGAACAGTTTCGTCGCCAGCCGGCGCGTTTTCCTGCGGCAGAAATCCGATCGCCGCCGATTTCTCGACTGAGATCTTCCCGACATCCGGCAAGGCATCCCCGAGGATCAACGAAAACAAGGTCGACTTCCCGGCGCCGTTCGGGCCGACCAGACCCACGCGATCGCCGCGATTCACCTGCAGCGAAGCGTCTTCAAAAAGAATTCGGCCGCCGAAACTTTTCGTGAGTTGAGAAATCGTGAGCATGGGAAAGCGGCCACTCTCGTGAAGCCGGCTACTGGACGCAAGCGAGGCAAGGAAGATGCCACTTTAGGCTGGCGTTGAAAATCCGCGTGCGTCATTTTCCATTCCGATCGCAAGCCAAGAATGCAGACAACTCCCACCGCGGTTCTCATGTTTGTAATCGCGGCATTTCTCGGTGCGCTTGGACAATTCTTTTACAAATCCGGCGCCGATCGCGCGGGCGGATCGATCGCGAGTTATCTCCTCAACGCGCGGTTGCTCGGCGGTGTGTTTTGCTACATCGCGGTGATGGTTCTCTTCGTCGCCGCCTTCAAAAGGGGCGGCGCGTTGACAGTTCTCTATCCAATCTACGCGACGACGTTCATCTGGGCCGCGCTCATTGCGTGGTTAGTTTACGGAACGCCGATCCGTCCCGTAAACATTGGCGGAATGGCATTGCTAATCGCGGGCATGTATTTCATGGGGCGACAGTGAAAGCGGCAGTCATTGCCGGGGCCATTTGCCTAACGACCCTCGTTGGATGGCGCCGCGCTGTCGGCGCCCAAATTGTGGGACGCGACGGCGCGCGTCCCTCCATTAAAGAAGAATTAGTCGCAGGCGGGCGATCCAAAGATTGCACGCGTGATATTGCGCGGCGGCATCGCGCCTGACATTGGCGCACGTCTCGCGACATCGGATGCGTAATCACACGCCCATCCTTCGACTACCTCAACAATCGTTCAGCGATTTCGACATCATCCTGTAGCGGCGGTCTATGACCGTCGCACTAATTTCTAGAGCCGCGCCGCCGCCCCAGGAAGAATGCGACGGTCATAGACCGCCGCTACAATACAAGAAGGAGGACGTCTCCGAAGTCGCCACACGTCATTTCGTTCCCAATTAGCGCCGATTGCCGGCGTGATGTGATTCGCTTTATTACAACGGCATCAAAATGGAAACGGAAAAAACGCCTAACGACACATCCGGAGCCCAACCGCCACCCGAAGCAGGCGGGACCAAAATCACCAAACCGCACAAGGTCGCCGCGGGCCTGCCCGCGATTGTCAGCAGCGCAAAGTTTACGTTGCGTGAGATGGGGATTCGCCGCGGGCTCGGCAGCTGGCTCTCGGTAAACAAGAAGGACGGGTTCGATTGCCAGAGTTGCGCCTGGCCGAGTCCCGACGATCACCGGCACATGTTCGAGTTTTGCGAGAGCGGCGTGAAGGCGCTCGCGAGCGAAGGAACGACGAAGCACATCACGCCGGAATTTTTTCGCGAGCACTCCATCGCGGATTTGCAGAAGCAGAGCGACTACTGGTTGGAACTGCAAGGCCGGCTCGTGCATCCGATGGTGAAGCGCGAAGGCGGCACGCACTACGAATCGATCTCGTGGGACGATGCGTTCGGGCTGTTGGCCCGCGAACTCCAGGCGCTACCGACCCCGAACGCGGCAGCATTTTATACCAGCGGGCGCACGAGCAACGAAGCCGCGTTTTTGTATCAGCTTTTCGCGCGCCAATTCGGGACGAACAACCTGCCGGATTGCTCGAACATGTGTCACGAATCGAGCGGCGCAGCGCTCAACGAAGCGATCGGCATCGGCAAAGGCTGCGTGACGCTGCAGGATTTCGAGAAGTGCGATTGCATTTTCATTCTCGGCCAAAATCCGGGAACGAATCATCCGCGCATGCTTACCAGCCTGGAGCACGCGAAAGAGAACGGCGCGAAAATCGTTTCCATCAATCCCCTGCCCGAACCGGGGCTGATGAGTGTCGTTAATCCGAATCCGCAGGAATACCGCAATCCGCTCGCGTTCCCGGCGAAATTGCTCCTCAACAGAGGCACGCCGCTCAGCGATCTCTGGCTGCCGATCCGCATCAATGGCGACATGGCCGTCATGCGCGGCATCATGAAAGAAATGCTCGCCGAGGAAGAAAAAAATCCCGGCAGCATTTTCGATCGGGAGTTCATCGAGAATTTCACCATCGGCTTCGACGAATTTCATCGCTCACCTGCGCGCAACCAATTGGGAGGACATTCTCGTTTCCAGCGGATTGACGCGCGAACAGATCCGCGCCGCGGCGGAGATCGCGATGAAATCGAAACGCATCATCTGCTGCTGGGCGATGGGATTGACGCAGCACAAGAACGCCGTCGCCACCATTCAGGAAGTGATGAATTTCCTGCTACTCGGCGGTCACATTGGACGGCCGGGCGCAGGACCTTGCCCGGTGCGAGGACACTCGAACGTTCAGGGCGATCGAACCATGGGCATTTGGGAACGAATGAACGACAAGTTCATGGACAAACTCGCCAGCGAATTTGCTTTTCAGCCACCGCGTGAGCACGGAACCGATACCGTCGAAACGATCAAGCAGATGCGCGATGGAAAGATTCGGTTCTTTCTCGGAATGGGGGGGAATTTTCTCTCGGCCACGCCGGACACCGAATATACGGCAAAGGCGATGCCCTAACGAATTGTCGCCTGACTGCACATGTTTCCACCAAGCTCAATCGCGCGCATCTGATCACTGGCGAGATCGCGCTCATCCTGCCGTGCCTTGGCCGATCGGAAACCGATCGGCAGACGAGCGGCGATCAATTCGTCACGGTCGAAGATTCGATGGGCGTCATCAGTCCGTCGCGCGGACATGTCGCGCCGGCGAGCGATCAGTTACTAAGCGAAGTCACAATCATCTGCCGATTGGCGCGCGCAACGCTCGGTAGTCGTTCGACCGTCAATTGGGAAGAGCTCAACGCGAACTATGATCGCATTCGCGATCACATCGAACACGTCATCCCGGGTTTCGAGAATTTCAACGAGCGCATTCATCGCGACATCTTTTATTTGCCTAACGAGGCGCGCGACAAGCGGGTATTTAATAACGAGATCGGCAAGGCGAAATTCGTCATATCGCAGATCGCGCGCAACGAAGTCGGGCCCGGCCAATACATCATGATGACGATTCGCTCGCACGATCAGTTCAACACTACGATCTACGGCCTCGATGATCGTTATCGCGGCATCTACAACGGCCGGCGGGTGATTTTCATGAATCCGGAGGACGTGAAAGAAGCAGGCTTGCAGCAGGGCCAACTCGTCGATCTTACCAGCCATTACGCCGATAACGAGGAACGCGTGGCTAAACATTTTCTCGTCGCGCCGTTCGAGATTCCGCGCGGCTGCACCGCGACGTATTTTCCCGAAGCCAACGTGCTGGTGCCGATCAACTCAACCGCCGAGCGCAGCAATACGCCAACGAGCAAATTCGTCGTCATCAGCATCGCGCCCTCGCCGGAGAAGGAAGTCGCCGAAGCCGTTCGGGAAATTCGACGCGACGCAGATCCGGAATCGCGCCCGGAGGGATTCGAACCCCCAACCTTCTGATCCGAAGTCAGAAGCTCTATCCAGTTGAGCTACGGGCGCAGTGAGATTTTCAATGAGAGCGGCACAAAGATCTGCGCGAGGGGTGTGAAATAATATTGGGGAAGAAAAGTCGTAACATCTATGGGCACCTGGTGTGTGGCCACCACTTTGGGGAATCGAAACATCAGGGCAAAACTATTTTTAAACTATTTTATACACATTTAGTATTGCGGAGGCGCTGATACCGTGCCATATACTAATTGTGTATAAAATAGTTTATCTTTAGTTTATGCAGGCTCCCCAAACACCGCCTAATTACCGCAAGCTCCTTACTCCCGAATTGGTGACTCGGATGGAGCCGCTTCTGCACGCTCCCCGGCTTGGTTATCTTCATTGGGATAAACTACGAAGACTAAAGCCACCGACAGGATTTACGTCGGAAGAGTGGTGGGCGGTACTTAAGATCGGTAGACTCAGAGGATTAAATCCCTTGCCATTGGTTGATAAAGCTGGCCGCGTTTTCCAGTTCAGTGTCCCCGATGAGGTTGCCGAACAGCTTCATGAAATAGACATGGGTGCAGGAGGCAAGATCGGGATGCCTGACAAAATTCCCAATGCCCAAGTGCGTGATCAGTATGTTGTCAGTTCCCTCATTCAAGAAGCGATCACTTCGAGTCAATTAGAAGGAGCCGTTACAACCCGAGAAGTCGCCAAACAAATGCTTCGGAGTGGCCGACCTCCTCGTGATCGCAGCGAGCAAATGATTCTAAATAACTTCCTGACGATGCAGCGCATCACACGGCTTCGTGACGAAAAGATGTCTCCAGAGCTGATTTTCGAAATCCACAAGCTTGTTACGCGTGATACTCTGGAAAAGGCGGACGCTGCTGGGCGGCTGCGACGGGCGGACGAGAATGTGCGGATCGAAGATCAATATGGCGAGGTGTTTCACACGCCTCCCGAAGCAAAAACGCTGCCCGGGCGGCTCGAAAAAATGTGCGATTTTGCAAATGCAATCGAGCCGAAATTCTTCGTTCACCCAGCTATTCGGTCAATTGTGCTGCACTTTTGGATCGGCTACGATCATCCCTTTGTCGACGGCAACGGCAGAACGGCTCGGGCCTTGTTTTACTGGTCAATGCTACGGTGCGAATACTGGCTCTTCGAATTCATTTCGATATCCGACATTTTGCACCGTGCGCCTGCAAAATACTACCGGGCGTTTCTCTACAGCGAAACGGACGATAACGATGTCACCTACTTTATCGTGCATCAGGCAGATGTTATTCGGCGCGCTATTCTTAGCTTACATGAGTACATCGACCGAAAGACGGAGGAGCTTCGTGACAGTGAGAAGCTCCTACGCGGGTGGGAAGATCTGAACCATCGACAGATGTCTTTGATTACGCATGCATTGCGACATCCTGGAACATTATATTCCGTTGAGGGCCATCAGCGCAGCCACAACACGGTTTATGAAACCGCACGGCGTGACCTGCTCGGTTTGCAACAGTTTGGTTTACTCGAGATTGCAAGGCGCCGAGGCCGAACGAAACTTTTTTCGACTCCTACAGATTTGCGTAAGCGAATTCAAAACAAACGAGAACGGTGAGGTTGTAGGATCATTCGAAGATCAGACCAACCTTCTGATCCGAAGTCAGAAGCTCTATCCAGTTGAGCTACGGGCGCAAAAAATTGCGATCTGATCTGTAGCGGAAATCGCGACTGATGTCGAACGCCGCGAGGTTGCGCCATCAGCGACTGATTCTACAATTTCGCGTGCGTGTTCCGAGCAACGCGCTCGAACATGTCGCAGCAAGACGATCCCACGCCTAACGAATACGAATCACCAACCGGTCAACGGCCAGGTCCGATCATTCCCGAAAAGCGTGCACACGATCCTTACGCCGCCTTTCGGTCGCGCGGATTCAGTCTTTTCACTTCGGGCAATCTTCTCTCCATCATCGGCCGGCAAATGCTCGCCGTGGCGGTGGAATGGGAAATCTATGCGCGTACGCATTCTGCAACTGCGCTTGGTCTTGTCGGCCTGGTCTTCGCTATTCCCATCGTCACGCTTTCACTCCCGGCGGGCCATCTCGCCGATCGATTCAGCCGCAAACGCATCATCGCGATTTCGCAGGTCTTAAGCGCGATACTATCCGCTGCTCTTGCGATCGTTTCCTGGAAGCATCTCGCGATTCCGGCATGGCCAATCTTGCGCCACGTTAATGGAGGATTGACCGCAATCGCGTCGATCTTTGAGCATCACAATCGCGCTTTTCATTTCGATGACGCCTCCGTTCCGATAATTTACCTGCTGCTATTTCTGGGCGCCACGGTGCGAACGTTCGGTTGGGCCGCGCGCACCTCGTTTTTTCCAACGCTCGTTTCGCGCGACGTTTTT
Organism: uncultured Verrucomicrobiae bacterium; assembly: GCA_963803315.1. GTDB lineage: Bacteria > Verrucomicrobiota > Verrucomicrobiia > Chthoniobacterales > UBA10450 > JBBQFI01. The sequence continues at coordinate 104,811 of CAWDLY010000020.1, forward strand.
TCGAATGCGGTCACATGGAACAGCAGTGTTTTTCAAATCGGTTCGGTTGTCGGACCGGGTATCAGCGGTCTGCTTGTGGCCAAAGTTGGTTTCGCGCAGGTCTATGCGATCGACGCCTTGACCGCTTTCATATTCTTCCTCCTTATTCTGCCGATTCGTCGCAGCACGCAAAAGCGCAGTCACAGTACGGAAACTCCATGGCAAAGTGTTGTTGCCGGAATGCGTTTCGTCTTTAGCAAGAATGTCATCCTCGCAACCATCACGCTCGATTTGTTCGCCATCCTTCTCGGCGGGGCGACAGCTTTGCTGCCGATTTTCGCCGATCAAATCCTGCACGTTGGACCGATCGGGCTGGGTTGGCTGCGCGCAGCGCCGGCAGTAGGTGCGTTCATCATGGCTCTGGTTGTCGCTTACCTGCCACCGATGCGACACGCCGGTAAATCTCTGCTCTGGTGCGTCACCGGATTTGGAATCGCCACGATTATTTTCGGATTATCGAAGGTTTTCTGGCTCTCGTTAGGAATGCTTTTTCTCGCCGGCGCGTTCGATAGCGTGAGCGTGATCATTCGCGGATCGATCGTGCAGCTCATTACTCCAGACGAGATGCGGGGTCGCGTTTCTTCCGTGAACAATATTTTTATTGGCACATCAAACGAATTCGGTGCACTCGAATCGGGATTAACGGCCGCGCTATTCGGTCCGGTCATCTCCGTCGTGGCTGGCGGAATCGGTACGATCGTGACCGTGCTTGGTGTCGCCAAGTACTGGCCGGAGACGCGGAAGATCGGAAGGCTTGATAGATCTTTGAGGTGAGGCTCAGCACCTTGTCGTTCGAGATTTGTAGGGCGTCTGTGACAGACGCCGTTTCAACCGGCTGGCGTTTCACAGAAACGCCCTACAATTCTGGCCAAGGTTGTCGACCGATAAAAGGTCAGGCAGGTTCGGCTCCCTTGTCGTTTCGATCGAAGTTTCGCGAAGCGAAACGGAGTCTTGTCATGTCGAGCGGAGTCGAGACATCGCTCATTGTTCGCAGATAGAGGCAACAGTAAGAGATTCCTCGACTTCGCTCGGAATGACAGGAAGGTTTTCCCGGCGCAAATCAAACTATCTTGCCTAACGAATCGTCGCGATGAAAGTTTCCGCTGCTCAAATTGCATGCACACTGGGTGATCGCGATGCGAACATGAGCAAGGTTCGGGAGTTCGTATCGCGCGCAAAGAAGAGCGACAGCGAACTAATCCTCTTTCCGGAAATGACGGACACGGGTTACTCGATGCCGGTCATCCAAGAGCACGCGACCGATTGGACCAGCGGCGCGGTTTCCGATCTCAGGAAAATCGCAAAAGAATTCTCCATCGCGATAGTCTGCGGCGTTTCGGAACGCGCGGCGGATTCGATCTACAACTCGCAGGTGATGGTCGATGCGAATGGGGAAGTCGTGGCCAAATACAGAAAGTGCCATCTCTTCGCGCTCGCGCCGATCGACGAGCAGAAATGCTTTTCCCGCGGTGAGGAGCTGACGAGTTTCCCTTTCGCTGGGTTTCATTTTGGTCTCAGCATTTGCTACGACCTTCGGTTTCCGGAGTTGTATCGAACTCTCGCCGTGAAAAAGAATGTGGACGTTTTCCTCATTTCCTCAGCGTGGCCGTTTCCGCGAGTAGAACATTTGCGCACGCTGGCCATGGCACGTGCGATCGAGAATCAAAGTTACGTGATCTTGTCGAATCGCGTCGGTAACGATGATCGTGTGCCATTCTGCGGATCTTCCGCGATCATCGATCCGTACGGCGTAACAATCGCCGCGGGCTCGACAGATCGCGAAGAGCTTATCAACGGTGAGTTATCGGCGGAAGTGATTGCCGAAGTGCGAAAGCGCATGCCCGTTTTCGAACATCGCCGCAGCGATCTCTACTGATCTCTTCTGTAGCGGCGGTCTATGACCGTCGCACTTGCTTCTCGAGCAGCGTCGCGACGGCGAAAAGAATGCGACGGTCATAGACCGCCGCTACAGAAGAAAAAGATCAGAACGCGCCGTGCAAGGCGATCGTTCCGTAGGGCGCGCCTTGCTCGTGGTGATAACGAACTTCCGTGCGATGAAAATCAAACTCGCGATACGGCAGATAGCCACCTTCGGCGGTCAGGGTAATTGCTGGCGTGATTTTCCAGTCAAATCCCAAGCCGGTCCGAACTTCGGTGTAATTAAGAACTGCGCGATCGAGTTCGGGCAACCCGCTTGAGTGTGCCCTGATGATCACTCATGCGAAAGGTCTGACTCTTGATCACCGCACCAGCGTAAAGTGTGAAACTAGAATTCAGTTCATACTCGAGGCGCGGTTTCGGCAGCACCGCGTTGAGCACCCACTGCGATGACATTTTCCAGCGAATGCCGCCGCCGGGCACAACCGGATATTTGCGATTCACGTCCACACCGACACCAAGAACAAATTGCAAATTGGGACTGTAAATGTAGGTCCCGCCGATGATAAAAGGAATGTTCGCATCATCCCATTCGAGATCGTCCATTCCCGCGCCATAAATGCCGGGCTGCGCTTCGATGCGTACGAGAATGGAATCGGAGAATTGGGTGTCGAGTCCGACAACGAGATTGGCTGCCTGCAACGTGTTCGGCAACGGCCACCCGTCATCGAAGCCGAACGAATATCTTTCGTAGGCTGCGCCGAGCCGCAGGATGCCGAAGGAAACACGCGGCGTGAACACGAAACTCACGAGCGTATTGCTTTCATCAAAATCATTCACGTGATGCCGGCCTCGCGCTACATCCGAATCGCCAATGTACGTCTCTTCAATATTGTATTCGGCGGAAAAACGGAACTGCGGCGTGGCTTCCGTTGACATTGAGGGCTCTTTCGAAGTCAGAGTTTCTTTTCCATCTCTCAGCACCTCTTTCCCATCCCCGGCGAACATGCGCGCGGCAACGAACACGGCGAGACAACAGACAATAATTTGCGCAAAATGGCGCAGCGAAGATTTCATTGTTCCAGTAGCGACTAGCGGCCCGATAATGTATCGCGCCGATAGAATGTCACGGCTTTTGTGATGTCTTTCATCATGGCCGATTCGGAGGCGAGACGTTCCACGCCGTGCAGCGTAGCCAACTGCGCCGCGGAAACGAAGTCACCGCGCCAAACAAGTGTCGACGGTTTTCCATCGATCGACACTGGCCACATTTGGAAAAGCGTGAGTGTGACATAATAACCGCCGCTCGCGTAATACAGCGTGTCCGCAGCCTGATAAGTTCCGCCCGCGCCGGCGCGATTGTAAGCCGCGCCCAAAGTCACCACGCCCTGGTCATCGGCCGAAAGCAGTTCCCAATACATCTCCGGCCTTCCACCGGCACCGTGGCCGATGCCGGTAGCGCCGAGGAACGAAGAAAATTGCTGGCGAATCTTTCCTTGCTCCCGCAAGAGGCCGTTCAATTCCTCGTTAGGGCGAATGTTTTGGCCTGTGTAATCGTAAGATGCCTGCGCGGCGGTGCCGCCAGAAGCAAAAGCTCGCGCGCGACCGCTCAACACGTTCATCCAAAACGAAGCGACCGATGCCGGCATCGTGCCGGCGCTATCATTTGCAGGAGTAAACTTCTTCGCTTCTTCCTTGCTGATCTGAAGATCGGACGAGAGTTTCTTCGTCTTGTCCACGAGCGAGCGCACAGCGTCGTTGTCCGGGGCGTTGCGCAAACGCACAAAATTTTCCGGACTGGTGGAACCGGGAATGTCCACATGCAGATAAACCTTTAGCTCGCGATGCGAAGTCGGATTCCATTTTCGCATCGCTGCAATTTCCTGCGCTGGTGGTCGCGGCACGACGTAACAACTTTGCACCGAGAGAAACCGAGGATTGTTCATCGGGGGACCGTGCCCCGTTTTCAAATCGGTTTTGGCCAGTTGCGCGAGATCGACATTTCCAAAAACAGAAAAGCCTCCCATTTCCGAAACCGCATCCGCTTTGGCAACCGAATTCCCAAGCAAGATCGTCCCGCAAAAAAACAAACTCAGGACGACGCGTGAAGTGCGTTGATGTGTCGTTTCCATTTTGAAGAAGCCACATCTATCCCATAGTGCATCCGTTGCAAATCGCGCTAACGAACAAGAAGCTTTCATGAGTGAACCCGTCATAGTGCTGGATCGATTGTCGAAGTCCTACGGCCACGTGCACGCGGTCGAAGACCTCTCGTTCTCTATCGATTCTGGCGCGATCTTTGGTTTTCTCGGAGCAAATGGCGCGGGCAAGACTACGACAATGCGCATGCTCTGCGGTTTGACCAGCCCGACGCGAGGCAAGGCGACCGTGACCGGCAAGGACGTTTGGAAACAACGCCGCGATGTGCGGACGAAATTTGGTTATGTCGCGCAGCGCTTCAGTTTATATCCGGATCTGACCGTCCTCGAGAACATGCGTTTCTTTGGCGGCGCGTGCCGCGTGCCACGCGGCGAACTGGAAAAGCGAATCAACAATCTGCTTCGGTTGACCGATCTCGAAGCAAAACGCGATACGCCGGCCGGCAGTCTTTCCGGCGGCATGCGGCAACTACTCGCTCTCGGTTGCGCGCTCGTGCACAATCCGCCGCTGCTTTTTCTGGATGAACCAACTTCGGGACTCGATCCGGTGCATCGGCAGCAGATGTGGGATTTGCTCTACGACTTGAGTCACGCCGGCATCACGATTTTTGTGACCACGCATTACATGGATGAAGCGGAACGTTGTACCGAAGTCGGTTTCATTGAGCGCGGACATCTGCTGGCAAAAGCTTCGCCGCGCGCATTGAAGGAAAGTTTCAACACCCAACTTTTGGAAATATACGCGGAGCCGGTCATGGAAGCGCTCGTTAGGCTCAGGCAGGAACCGGACATTCTCGGCGTCTCCCTGCGCAGCGGAAGCCTCCGTCTCTATACAGCGGAGCCGGAAAAACTGCTCGCGCGCTGGAAACAACATTGGCCCTTTTCCGATATCAAATGGCTGGGCGAACGATGGGGCGAAGCCGATATGGAAGATGTCTTTACTGCCTATTCGCAAGGCTACACCGCTTTGCTCAAACCGTTGACACCATGAGAATACCGTCGTTAGGCGCAATCGGCAGCGTAGCTTACAAGGAGTTCCTGCATATTTATCGCGATCGCCGCGTTCTCGTTCTTCTGCTGATTTTGCCGCCTGTGTTCACCCTTATTTTCGGACACGCTTTCGAAATCGGCGAACTCAAGAATGTGCCGGCGCTTCTGATGGATGCGGACCAGACGCCGCGCAGTCAGCGCTTCATCGAACTTGCCCTAACGAATAAAACCTTCGCCTGGCGCGTTCAGTCGCCGCAGGTCGGAGGCGAAACCGATTTGCTCGGAAAAAACGTGAAGGCGGCACTGATCATTCCGGCGGGATGGAACGCGAGTCTTGATAACGGGGATCCCAAACCGCTGCGCCTTTATCTCGATGGGGCCGACACGAATACCGCGCAGCAATTGGAAGGCAGCCTGCAGGAGACGCTTGGCAAATTCCAAATGAACGAGCGCCAGGTCATGATCGACGAATTGCCGGACGAAGTTTTCGATCTGGCAAAAAAACTGCCGGAGAGAATTCGCAAACAATTCGTCTCCGCCATGACGCCGTGGTCGATTGATGACAAGGTTCTCTACAATCCGAAGTCGCGTTTCATCGAATACGTCACACCGGGCGTCATCGGTCTGATCCTGCAACTACTTACCGTGACGCTGATGGCCTGCACGATCGCTCGCGAGCGCGAGTCGGGAACGCTCTACCAATTGCTGGTTACGTCTCTGCGGCGAAGCGAAATCGTGATCGGAAAAATCCTGCCCTATCTTGCCATCTCGGTCCTCCTCATTCTTATCATCATCCTTCTTATGGGCTGGCATTTTCACGTGAAGTTTCATCAGCACACAATTCTTGGGCTCATCTGTTTTCTGTTTTTGCTCTGCTCGTTAGGCCTGGGCCTGCTCATCTCAGCTTTTTCGCGAACGCAAACGCAGGCCATTCAATTTTCCGTTTTCTTCCTCCTGCCCGTGTTTGTTCTTTCCGGCGCGTTCGCACCGTTAAATCAGCTTCCGCGATTGATCCGTTACTTCGCCGAGCTTTTCCCGCTCACTCATTTTTGCCGCGCTTTTCGCCTTGTGAATCTCTACCGCGCGGATTTTTCATACCTGACGATTGATCTCGCCGCGCTTTGTTTCGGTGTGCTAATCACCTTTGTCGGAGCCGCGTTTCTTTTGAAACGAATCGAACAGTGATGAAATCCAACAGCCAAGTGCGCAATGGTGTCCTCCGGGGAGCGCACGCTTGCAGCGTGCTGGCTGCCGCATTCTGCGGCGGCGAACTTTTCTTTTTTGAAGATGGCTCGGTGCGCAAATCTGACATGAGGAAGTTCGTGAAGGCAGAATGTCTTCACCAGCACGCTGCAAGCGTGCGCTCCCCAGACTTGTGACGCGACACGAAATTTATGATGCAGAAAAGCAAACTCCCATCGGGCGTCCAACTCCTCGGTGAAGTCACGCCCGAGTTCGGCGAAATTCTCACGAGCGACGCACTCGCATTCGTCGCGAAGTTGCAGCGCGAATTCAACGCGCGCCGGTTGGAATCTTTGCGGCGGCGCGAGGAACGCCAGGCAGCACTCGATCGCGGCGAGGCGCTCGATTTTTTGCCGGAAACAAAACAGATCCGCGAAGGCGATTGGAAATGCGCGCCAATTCCGCCGGACCTGCGGGATCGCCGCGTAGAAATTACCGGCCCCACCGATCGCAAGATGGTCATCAATGCGCTCAACTCCGGCGCGAAGATTTTCATGGCCGACTTCGAGGACGCCAATTCGCCGACGTGGAACAACATGGTCGAAGGACAAATCAATCTGTGGGATGCGATTCGGCGCTCGATCACTTTCACCAGTCCCGAAGGAAAAGAATATCGGTTAGGCGAAAAAATTGCGGTGCTCCTGGTCCGCCCGCGCGGCTGGCATCTGGTAGAGAAGCATATGTTGATCGACGGCCAGCCGATCTCGGGCGGGCTGTTCGATTTCGGTTTGTATTTTTTCCACAACGCGAAGGAGCTGATCGCGCGCGGAACTGGTCCGTATTTTTATCTCCCGAAATTGGAGTCGCATCTGGAAGCGCGCATTTGGAATGATGTCTTTAAACTCGCGCAGGACGAGCTCGGCATTCCTCAGGGGACAATTCGCGCCACGGTTTTAATCGAAACCATTCCGGCTGCATTCGAAATGGACGAAATCCTTTACGAGCTGCGCGATCATTCCGCCGGCCTGAATTGCGGCCGCTGGGATTACATTTTTTCGTGCATCAAAAGGTTCCGCAATAAGCGCGATTTTTTGCTGGCGGACCGCGCGCTTATCACGATGACGACGCACTTCATGCATTCGTATTCGCTGCTCTGCATCAAGACCTGCCATCGGCGTGAAATTTTCGCGATGGGTGGAATGGCGGCGCAGATTCCGGTGAAAAACGATCCGAAAGCGAACGAAGAAGCGTTCGCGAAAGTGCGCGCCGATAAAGAGCGCGAGGCGCGCGATGGCCACGATGGCACGTGGGTCGCGCATCCGGGAATGGTTCAGCTCGCGATGGATGCCTTTAACGCCGTGATGCCGCAGCCAAATCAAATCGAAAAAAAACGCAATGACGTGCAGGTCACGGCCAGCGATTTGCTTCAGTTTGGACCATCAGAACCGATAACGGAAAATGGCCTGCGCACCAATGTGAGCGTGGGCGTGCAATATCTCGAAGCCTGGCTGCGCGGTCACGGAGCGGTCCCGATTTTTAATCTCATGGAGGACGCGGCAACAGCAGAGATTTCGCGCGCGCAAGTGTGGCAATGGATTCGACATGCACGCGGAACGCTGAGTGATGGACGTAAAGTAACGAAGGAATTGTTTCGCAGTGTGCTTGATGAAGAACTTGGAAAAATTAAGGATCAGATCGGCGAGAAGCGATTTGCGGCGAGCAAATTCGAATCTGCGCGTGAATTGTTCGACAAGATCACGACCGACGATAGCTTCGTCGAGTTTCTCACCCTGCCAGGTTATGACAGGCTTAATTAGGACTGTAGCGGCGGTCTATGACCGTCGCTCGAATCTGCTCGGAAAAGAATGCGACGGTCATAGACCGCCGCTACAAAATTAATGAAAAGCTCGAATTGGGACAACAATCCGCGATGGAATGGCGTGGTGCGCAATTACTCGTTAGGCGATGTTGAGAGATTGCGCGGCAGCGTCGTTGTCGAGCACACCCTCGCACGGCGCGGCGCGGAAAAACTGTGGGAGTCCCTGAAAATTGAGCCATTCATCAATGCGCTGGGCGCGCTTACCGGCAATCAGGCTGTCCAGCAAGTGAAAGCCGGTTTGAAGGCAATTTACGTTAGCGGCTGGCAAATCGCTGCGGATGCAAATCTCTCGGGCCACATGTATCCGGATCAAAGTCTGTATCCGGCGAACAGCGTCCCGGCGGTGGTAAAGCGAATCAATCAGGCATTGCAGCGCGCCGACCAGATCGATCATTCCGAAGGCCAAAACAAGATCGATTGGTTCGTTCCCATCGTTGCGGATGCAGAAGCCGGCTTTGGCGGACCGCTCAACGTCTTCGAATTGGTGAAAGCGATGATCGAGGCCGGCGCCGCTGCCGTGCATCTCGAAGATCAACTTGCGAGTGAAAAAAAATGCGGACACATGGGCGGCAAGGTCCTTGTCCCAACGCGAACCGCCCTGGCACATTTGACCGCGGCGCGGCTTGCCGCCGATGTCAGCAACGTTCCGACTGTTATTCTTGCGCGGACAGACGCAAACGCGGCTGCGCTCCTAACGACTGACGCGGACGAACGTGACCGCGCCTTTCTCACCGGCGAGCGAACACCGGAAGGATTTCATCGCGTGCGCGCGGGGATCGATCAGGCGATTGCGCGCGGGCTCAGCTACGCACCCATCGCGGACATGATTTGGTGTGAGACGGCGGCACCGAACATCGCCGAAGCAAAGAAATTCGCTGACAGCATCCATGCGCAATTTCCGGACAAACTTTTGGCCTACAATTGTTCGCCCTCATTCAATTGGAAGAAAAAACTCGACAGCGCGACGATCGCAAAATTTCAGCGGGAGCTCGGCGCCATGGGATACAAATTTCAATTCGTCACGCTCGCGGGATTTCACGCACTCAATTACAGCATGTTCAACCTCGCGCGCGGATATCGGGATCGCGGGATGGAAGCGTATTCCGAATTGCAGGAAGCCGAATTCGCGGCCGAATCGTTAGGCTATACCGCAACAAAACATCAACACGAAGTCGGCACCGGCTATTTCGACGATGTCGCACAGGTGATCGCAGCCGGACAATCTTCGACCACGGCGTTACACGGTTCCACCGAAGAGGAACAGTTTCATTAAGCCAGACGAAATTGATCCACAGATTACGCAGATTTTCTAGAAATACATCTTTGCCGGCTGATCTGTGTAAATCTGTGCAATCTGTGGACGAATCCCCTTCATCCTCCGCCGCAGCGCTGACCGACAGCCGTCTCGCTGCGCTCTGCGCTCAAACAGCGCGCCAGGCTTTTCTGGATTACCAGGAAAGATTTCACGAAATTACCCGGCGCGCACGCGAGCGTTTTCTCGCCCGGGCCTGGCCGGAATCGTATGCGGACGCCACTGCGCGCCTCAAACTTTACAGCGCGTTGCTCGACGGTCTTACGAGTCGGATCAGAGATCTTATGGGCGAGCGTCTCTCGGATCGAAGCGTGTGGGCTGCGATCAAAGCAGTCTATTCTTCGCTCATCGCGGATTCTTCGGAATGGGAAATCGCGGAGAGTTTTTTCAACTCGCTGACGCGTCGCGTTTTTGCCACCGAAGGCGTCGATCAATCGATCGAGTTTGTGGATACCGACTTCGATGCGCCTCCGACGAGTGCGCGGACGGATGTTCAACGGCGTTATTCCGGCAATTCGTTGCCGGAACTGCTACGGCAAATGGCGACGGATGCGGAAAGCGGTGGTTTTGATGAAAAGTGCTGGCGCAATCTTTCCGAAGCGATGCGACTCGGCGCGCAGCGGATTGAAACTGCATTTACGCCAACCAATTCAATGCCTGCTTCGAATTGGAATCTCGAGATGATCGGCAGTGCATTCTATCGCGGTCGGGGAGCGTATCTGGTTGGTCGAGTTTTTCGCAACGAAGATGAGCCCCTGGCGGTGGCATTTTGTTTACGTCACGAAAATGACGAGGGCATCACACTCGACGCCATCATCATCGGCGAAGGTGATCTCGCAATCCTGTTCTCCTTTACGCGCTCTTACTTTCGCGTCGAATCGAGGCGTCCTTACGATCTCGTGCGCTATCTGCGTTTGCTCATGCCGCGCAAACGTCTGAATGATCTCTACAATTCCATCGGGCATCCGCGACACGGCAAGACCGAGTTTTATCGGGACTTCGTTAGGCATCTCAAAGAATCCGATGACCGTTTCGCAATCGCCGAAGGCACTCCGGGGATGGTGATGCTCGTCTTTACGTTGCCGAGCTACGATGTCGTTTTCAAACTGATCAAGGATCGCTTCGATTATCCGAAAGATGCGAGCCGAGCCGATGTGATGCGGAGATATCGTCTCGTCTTCGAGCACGATCGCGGTGGACGCCTCGTTGAAGCGCACGAGTTCGAACATTTGCGCATTGCGCGAAATCGATTTGAACCGGCGTTGCTCGAAGACATGCGACAAAATGCGGCTGCGACCGTGCGATTAGATGGTGAAGATGTCGTTATCGGGCAGGCCTATGTGGAGCGCCGCGTTCGTCCATTGAATCTTTTCTTCGCAGAAAACGAATCCTGCGCACAGGCGAAAGCCGGACACGATTATGGTCAGTCAATCAAGGATCTTGCCGTCTCCAACATTTTTCCGGGCGATCTGCTGACGAAAAATTTTGGCGTTACGCGTCACGATCGCGTTGTCTTTTACGACTACGATGAATTGACATTCCTGACCGATTGTAATTTTCGCGATCTCCCGCAGGCGACGACATACGAGGAAGAAATGTCGGCCGAGCCGTGGTTCTCCGTGCGCGACAACGATATTTTTCCCGAAGAGTTTCCGCGCTTCCTCGGACTTCCCGAGCCGGCACGCACCGCATTGTTCGAGCAGCACGCCGATCTGTTCAGCCCAAATTTCTGGCGCGACTTGCAGAAGAAACTTCGCGCGGGCGAAATCCTCGAAGTGTTTCCCTACCGCTCTGAACGAAGACTAACGAATACTCTTTAGGTATTGCGCCAGTGTTGCCGCCAAGGAGCGGCGGTTTCCAAACCGCCGAATTAAACATCGGCGCTTACAAAGCGCCGCTCCTTGATTCCGCTCCGTACGCGCGAAGCGAAATATTGATTCAAAACGAGAAACAGCGCTCGAAGGAACAGAGAGCAAAGGACTGCCGCCGTGACGGCGGCAGCTAAGACACGCTATCGACTCTTCTCCACGTCGCCGCGGAAAAGCTTCGCCGTTTTCGCTGCCTCTTTGACCATTTCGCCTCCGGCGAAAAGACGATCGAGTCCGCCGGTGAAAGAACGGAATGGCGCGGAAGCGAAATCGATCTGCCAAACGAGCGTGCCGTTATCCTGCGGGAACAATTCGTAAAGCGTGAACGACATGAAGTAGGTATCGGAGACGTAATAAGTGCAATCGACCAGTTGCCATGACGATGCGCCTTTGCGACCAACGAAGAACGCTCCGTGCAAATTCGTGTGACCGCGAGCGCGCGCCGCTTGCCAATACGGAACGATCTCCAAACCCGCGCTCGAACCAGATTTGAAGGGAGCGCCATTAACCAACGCGCGAAAATGCGCGGCGATCGCCGGCGCCTGCTGCAACAACGCTTCGAATTCCGGCTGCGCTGCGATCTCAACGCCATCGGCAGAGTATGAAGGCACAGCGGCGAGAGCGCCGTTGGCCAGTCCGTCATTGCGCGAACGCAAAACCTTTCGCCAAAAAGCATTCACGATTCCGTCGCGCTGTTGCATGGAGGGATTGTTCGGCGCCTGGCGCGCCATCTCCTGGAAAGACGCAACATCGGCGGGCGACACATGCAGATTATTTTTCCCGGCAGAATCCGAGCGCAGGTCCCACGTGCGATCGATCAGCCACCGATCTTCACGTCGCGACGACTTCAATGCCAGCGCATCCCAGACAGTCGCAGGCGCCGGCCAGCGAAATTCCCGCAATGTCGAAATGTCCAGCTCCGGGTGTTTTGCCGAATTCCAATGCAACAACTTCTCGCCGACAACCGGAACGGCAGCATGAATGAGATAACAAGTCTCCGCGTAAATTCCTCGCGGGAAATTTCCAATCGGCCCGCGCGCACCGACGATGTCTCCCTGCTTGAGTTTGGCGAGGTCGATCTCGGGTAATTTCGAAAGGGGGCGGATTTGCTGAAGCGCGTCACCGAAAGCCGCACGTGCCACGAACAACAACACGAAGAGCAATAAGATGTGAAAGCGCGACTTCATCTCATCTTATTTGTAGCGGCGGTCTATGACCGTCGCACTCATTCTCGCAGCGCATCGCAACAGGCAAAAGAAATGCGACGGTCATAGACCGCAGCTACAAGGAATCTAAAACTTCGCTTTGAATTCAAGCTTCAGATATGGCGCGGGATCGGTGCGATAATTTTCACCCGCGCGATGGAATTTAAATCCGCGCTCGATCGAACAGCCAGCGCCGAGATCGACCGAGATCGCATGGGATGGCGAATAATTCATACCGACTCCGACACGATAGTCTTCATAGTCCACCTGCGCGCCGCTCAGCTTCGTGGGACGAATGCTCGGATCGTCATCTGTGCGGAATGATCCGCCTGCTATCTCGCCACCGAACCAGACATCGAGGTCCTTTGTCGCCGAATAAATGAGTCGCGGCTCCGGTGGAACCAACATCAGACGCCACTTGGCGCACGGCATCCAGATGATGCCGGCAAAAGGAAATATCGGATAGCCGCCGCGCAGAAATGAAGATTGCGCGCCGACCAGAAGATAAAGTTTATCGTCCTGCAATGAAAAAATCCGGCCCGCGGTGATCGGCATGTCGAAGGAGGAGATGCCGATATGTTCTTCCGTGTAAATGCCGGGTTTGAGCCAGAAGAACGCGCCAACGTCATCGCCGTGCATGTAATCGACTCCGATTACACCAGCGAGACTTTGCAGGTGGACAGGAACAGGAGCACTCGTGTTCCCAAAATCGTAGCGATCGTACGAGACACCGACGCGCAAATAGAGATTCCCAGTGAGCAAAAACCGATGGGCATAATCGAACTGCGTCTGCAACGAATCCTGTGCGCCAAAGCTTCCCCCGTGATTGAGGTCGCTTTCAAAAACGTACCCGCTCTCAACATTAAAAAGATCGAGCGAGACCTTTTCCGTTTTGGTTTCCGTGGTAGCGGCGAAGAATCGACTCTCCGGACCAGCCATAAGAGCCGCGACGGAAAACAAAGCGCTGAGGAGGACGAATAAACGAATCTGGTTCTTCATATACGACGGAACGTCTACCTCATTCGTTCCGACTGCACAAAGTGGATTTGTCTGTTTTGAGCAGTGCAGGCTGCCAGTCGGCAGCTTGCCGGCGTTCTTTAACTTTTTCGGATTCGCTTCGCGAAATGTCATCGGCAAGCTGCCGATGACTGCAGGCTGGCAGCCTGCGCTCCCCAGAATAGAACCCGGTTGCGATGTTGTTCTTGTTGCGTTTAACCTCTCGCGATCATGCCGCTCACACCGGAACAACATCTCGCCAAGACCGATCCGCGCATGGCGGAATTGATCGCACGCGCACGACGCTTTGAAAAAAATACTGCGCCACTCGTTCGGCCATTTGATGCCCTGGCGGAATCAATCGCTTACCAACAATTGAGCGGCAAAGCTGCGGCGACGATTTGGGGACGCGTCAAAGCGCTCTATCCGCGGCGGAAGTGGCTCGATCCAAAACTGATTCTCGCGACACCCGACGAAACATTTCGCGCGGCGGGTCTTTCCGGTTCGAAAACGCGTGCCTTGAAAGATCTGGCCGCGAAAACTCTCGATGGCACCGTGCCCAGTGGACGTGCGCTTGCTAAGATGAGCGACGAAGAAATCATCGAACGCCTAACGACTGTGCGTGGGATCGGCCGATGGACAGTTGAAATGCTGCTTCTCTTCGATCTCGGCCGACTGGATGTCTGGCCGGTAGCGGATTACGGCGTGCAGAAAGGATTCGCGAAAACTTTTCGCCGCCGAAAATTGCCGACGCCCAAACAATTATTGCGGCTCGGAGAAAAGTTCCGTCCTTATCGCTCCGTCGCTGCCTGGTATTTCTGGCGTGCGCTCGAGAAGATCGAGACGCCAAATCGATTCGATTAGTTTTAGATCAGGTAGGAGCGATTGACCCAAGCGCCCGGGCGGTTCGGTGAACCGCCCCTACCTCGTTAGGCAAAAATTGCCGCGGCGGAACGCATTGACTTTGTCGAAAGGCTTCCCTAGAAACATCGGCATTATGGCGATGATCAATGTTAATCGTGGGGCCGAGAGCCTGGGCGTTTTTTCCGAGGAAGATGTCCGCGCCGGTCTGCGCACCGGTCGTTTCGCACCAACGGATCTGGGTTGGCGCGAAGGAATGACAAACTGGCAAACGCTCGCGCAATTTCCCGAATTCGCCGAGGCGATCGGAGCGGCGGCGCCTTCCACCGGTGCGACCGTAGCTCCGGGTGGAGCGATTTTTGCACCCGCGCCCGGCGCGCGCTCCGGTTTGCCGTGGGAACACCGCGAGCAACTCGGGTTGGTCAAAGCTTTCACGGACACGCTGGTCATGGTCCTGACAAAACCAGTTGAAGCATTTCAATTGATGCGGACGGAAGGCGGTCTGGTTGATCCGCTTCTCTACGCCGTTATCGGAGGCAGTGTAGGAGTCATTGTTTACTTTCTGCTTACGTTTGCGCTCGGTTCGTTCGGCATGATGGGAGGTCAAAGAAATCCGTTCGCAGCCATGTTCGGCGCGGGGCTCGGAATGATTTTTGTGATCATTCTTTGTCCAATATTCATCGCCATCGGGTTATTTATCGGCGCGGGCATTATTCACCTCTGCTTGATGCTTGTGGGCGGCGCGAAGAAATCGTACGAAACAACGTTGCGGGTGGTTTGTTTCGTAAGCGGTTCCACGCAGCCGTTACTCATCATCCCATTTTGTGGTGGTCTCATCTCTGGGGTTTGGGGCCTCATCGTGGAGGTCATCGGTTTGGCGCGCGCGCATGAAATCGATACAGGAAAAGCTGTGCTCGCGGTGATTCTGCCGTTGATTGTCTGCTGCGGTGGCGGTTTTCTCTTGTTGCTGGTCGTCGGCGGCCTCAGCGCGCTGACTGGTCATCATTGAAGGATCGATGCGAATTTCCTGGAGACAACTCGGACCCGCAGAAACGGATCATGAGTTGCTCTGGTTAAGCGTGTCGGTGGCGGGACTCGCTGCGGGTGCGGCCTGGTTTGGTTTGCGGCTGCCATGGCCCAATTGCGCATTCCACGCTCTAACCGGACTCCCCTGCGTAACGTGCGGCGCAACGCGATCGACTATTCAATTCCTTCACGGACATTTCCATAACGCGTTGGTTTTCAATCCGCTCGTCTTCGCAAGTTTGTGTGCGATCGCGTTGTTTGATGTCTACGCTCTTGCCGTTCTCGTAACACGTGCGCCTCGCTTGCGGCTGGCAGATTGGAAACGAACAGAAGCGAAAGTTGTTCGCATCCTCATAATCGCTGTTTTGTTGTTGAACTGGGGATATTTGCTTACGCATCCGCCGGCCTAACGAGTAATTCCGGCGGCGGCGCTCACACCAGCCGCTTTCAAGGAGCGGCGCTCTCCAGAGCGCCGACCAATTAATTTCGGCGGCTTGGAAACCGCCGCTCCTTGAAGGCTCTCCTTACATCGGTGGCCGGCCGATGTCATCATCCGGAGCACCGCGATGTTTCGCGATGAACTCGCTGGGATTGATCCAACCGTGAGTATCCGCGCGATATCCCGGACCGATGAATGGCGTTACAAATTCGCGCATCTCAAAGTGCAAATGAGCAAAATATTGGCCATGCGCATTTCCCACTGTCGCAATCTTCTGACCACGACGAACCTCCTGCCGCGGCGCAACCAGCATCGTGTCGACATGCGCGTAATAGGATTGAATGTATTTTCGGGCGCCGTTTTCTTCGTAGGCATGAAGGACAATGATGACATTGCCCCAGCCCGGACCGCCTTCGCGCGCGAGTAAGACGCGGCCGTCGGCGACGGCGTAAATCGGATCGCCAAAATCGCTGTTTTCTCCACCGATGCCGTTGAGATCATCGCCAAGGTGGCGATTCTCGGTGAAACGTTGAGCGTTGTAAGCAAAGGCGCCATTCTCATTCCCGAGCGGAAAATCGAAACGCGTTGCCGTCGGCAAAGAAACAAGATCGAGCGGCGACGGAAGATAAAATGCCGGATCGAATTTTCTCGTTCGTGCAAGCTCAGGCCTGAGCCGAACAAAAAGTGTTCCGCATAACGCAGACGAGAAAGACGAAGACGAGAAGAATTGCCGTGGCCAAACGTGTTCTGCCCTTGCTCGCGTTTCGCTTCATCTTTACCGTCGCGCCGTGCGTATCTTAGTCACAGGCGGTGCTGGGATTTATCGGTTCGCACCTTGTCGAGAAATTGCTCGCTCTTGGCCATGAGGTTTCCATTCTCGACGATTTTAACGACTTTTACGATCCGCGGATCAAGCGCGACAACATCGCCGCCGTCGCCGATCGGATCGGTATTCATCAAATAGATCTGCGCGAGGCGAACGCCGTGCGCACATTATTTCATCGCGAGAAGTTCGACATTATCGCGCATCTGGCAGCGCGGGCCGGCGTGCGCCCTCCATCCATCATCCGCAGCTTTACTACGACACGAACGTAATCGGCACGCTGCATTTGCTCGAAGCCGCGCGCGCGACTGGCATCGATCGTTTCATCTTTGCTTCGAGCTCTTCGGTTTACGGCATCTCGAAAAAGGTGCCGTTCTCCGAAGAGATGAACATCACGCAAACAATCAGTCCCTATGCGGCGAGTAAAGTTGCCGGGGAATTGCTCTGCTCGACCTACTCGCACCTTTATCAAATGCGCATCGTCGCGTTGCGTTTCTTTACGGTCTACGGCGCGCGGCAACGGCCTGATCTGGCGATTCACCAATTCACGAAGAAAATTCGCGCGGGCCAACCGATCGATCAGTTCGGTGACGGCACGACACGTCGCGATTACACCTACATCGACGACATCATTCAAGGCGTGACGGCGTCGCTCAATTACAACGGACCGCTTTTCGACATTTTCAATCTTGGCGAAAGCGAAACGGTACAGTTGAAAGATTTGATCGCGGCAATTGAAAACGCCGTCGGAAAAAAAGCGCGGATTAATCAGCTTCCCGAACAACCAGGCGACGTGCCGCTTACTTGCGCAGATATCTCCAAAGCGAGGAAACTTCTTGGCTACAATCCAACTACGCCACTCGCAGCCGGTTTGCCGAAGTTTGTCGAATGGTTTGAGCGCTGCGTCGGCTAAACGCTTTCTGTAGCGGCGGTCTATGACCGTCGCACTATCGAGAGGGAATTTTGCGACGGTCATAGACCGCCGCTACAGAAGAAAGGGTTCGAGAGCAGGCTTGCAATCAACACCGGCACAGAGTAGTTATTCACACATGTCGGGAATCAGTTTCGATACTCCGGCTCCCCGTTTTTTACGACGATCCAGTTTTTTTGAAAGAGCGATGCGAATCATCGCATCTCTGATGGATCATTGGCGGACTTGTGCGGGTTGCCTTTCGAATCTTTGCCGACAGCACGGGGCGGAGTTTCCAGCGGCTGAGCCCGCTAACAAGCTGCAAATCTTTCGGGGTTTGCCGGCCGCGGACGGTGCATCATTTTTTGATGCGCTCCGCCCAAATCACAATTGGGTAAACCTTAAGGATCAATATGAAATCTCATTCACCGGGGGGGAGAAGTCCGCGGCGTTCGCGCGGTGGCTCCTCTCGACGAAGGGGCGATGGTCGTTCGCGTTTTCAACAAACGACCCCCAGAGCGCCGATAAAGAAGAAATCGTTCTGGCAAAAAATCACAGCGCTTTTCACCAACGGAAAAACGAAGCCTTCCGTCGCAGGACGGAATGGTGCGCCGCAACAGCAGCAACAGCCGCGGCCAGCGCGTAAACCCGAAGCAATCGAAGTGACGACGCCGCGTCTTTACGTCGGCAATCTTTCCTTCGACGCCACCGAGAGCGATCTCTTCGAGCTGTTCAATGGCGTCGGCCAGGTGCAGAACGCGGAAGTCGTGACCTACAAACACAATCAGCGCTCGAAGGGTTTTGCCTTCGTGCAAATGCTGACCGTTGACGAAGCCAAACGTGCCGTCGCGGAATTGCACGACAAGGAATTCCTCGGCCGCAAATTGGTCGTGAGCGGTGCGAAGTCGAGCGAGCATCAGGTCAGAAATTAACGCGCTCTCGAATTCGTCAGGCTTCGAAACCGGAAGACAAAGTTTGTCTTCCGGTTTCTTTTTTTAATGCGCGCGTTTTTTATCGTCGGTCCGACCGCGACGGGAAAATCCGATTTGGCTGCAGAAGTCGCGCGCAGGTGCGACGCGGAAATTGTCAGCGCGGATGCATTTCAGATTTATCGCGGGCTCGATTTGCTGACGGCGAAACCGGATCACGAAACGCTCGCGAAGGTGCCTCATCATTTGTTGAGTGCGATTCCGCTAAGCGAGGAGATGAACGCGGGAAAATTTCGGGCGCTTGCGCTCGAAGCAATTGAAGGGATTCACGCCCGCCAGAAGGCTGCGATTGTCGTCGGCGGGAGCGGTCTCTACATCAAAGCGCTCACACATGGATTGGCGCCACTACCAACTGCCAACCGAAAACTCCGGGAACAATTAAGCCAATTTAGTGCCGGCGAATTGTCACGTGCGTCTGAAGATGTTGGATCCGGAAACTGCGCGTGGAATCGACAAGAAAAATCCGCGACGACTGATTCGTGCAATCGAGATTTGCCTGCTCACAGGGCGACCGGCTTCAGCCGTTGTAGCTGCCGCCGTCACGGCGGCAGACCCTTTAGATCTGCCGCCAGCGACGGCGGCAGCTACAACGGGCATCTTTGTCTTTCGTGAGCGCGACGAACTTTACGATCGTATCAATCGACGAGTGGAAGCGATATTCGCAAATGGAGTCGTAGATGAAGTACGCAAGCTTGGACAGATCGGACCGACCGCAGAACAAACACTCGGTTTGCGCGAAATTCGACAACTGATCGCGGGAGAGATTTCCGAACAGAAATGCATCGCGCAAATCCAGCAGGCTACGCGCCGTTACGCCAAAAGGCAGTTGACCTGGTTTCGGCGCCAAACTAGTTTTTCGCCGCTGAACTTATCTCGCTACGGCCAGGCTGAGGCCATCGAATGGATTCTGCGCGAAGCGCGTCTGTCTTTCGCGCACAGGGATGATTGAGACTTCACCACAAAAAAAACAGGAGCGCGCGCTCCTGATCGGACTGGAACAACATGGAGTCTCGAAATGGGATCTGCGCGATTCGATGGAGGAGTTGCGTGAACTCGCCAACTCGGCCGGCGCCGAAGTTGTCGATACCGTTACGCAAAAACTCGATAAGCCGACGGCGCCTTACTACATCGGCAAGGGCAAGGCGGAGCTGATTAAGGAATCGTTCAAGGATCGGCACATCACCTCAGTCATTTTTAACGACGAGCTGTCCCCGGCGCAGGGACGCAACCTGGAAGACTTGCTCGCGCGCAAGGTTCTCGATCGCACGCAATTGATTCTCGATATTTTTGCGCAGCGAGCGCGCAGTCGCGAAGGCCGTTTGCAGATTGAACTCGCACAATTGCAATATCTGCTGCCGCGCCTAACGAGAATGTGGGGCCATCTCTCGCGACAAACCGGCGGCATCGGCACGCGTGGACCGGGCGAAACACAGTTGGAAGTGGACCGGCGTCGCGTGCAGGAACGAATCGCGCGGTTGGAACGCGAACTCGAAGGCGTGCGCAAAGTCCGTAACGTGCAGCGGCAGGGACGAAAGCGTCATCAATGGCCGGTGGCGGCGGTGGTTGGTTACACCAACGCGGGCAAATCGACACTGCTAAATCTGCTAACCGGAGCGGACCTCGTTGCCGAGAACAGACTTTTTGCAACGCTCGATCCGACGACGCGAAGCCTTACCTTGCCTAACAAACAACGTGTCTTACTCACCGACACGGTCGGTTTTCTGCGAAAGCTCCCCCATACGTTGATTGAATCATTCAAGGCGACGCTCGAGGAAGTGAGCGAAGCGGACTTGCTCATTCACGTGATCGACCTCAGTCATCCGCGGGTGGATGAAAATATTGAGGCAGTAAACATCGTAACGAAAGAGCTGGGCGCGTACGGCAAGGACACGCTTTTGGTTTTCAACAAGATCGATGCTGTCGAAAGCGTCGAGCACGTTCACGGTTACTTGAAAAAATTTCCCGGAAGCGTGGCAATCTCGGCACGCACGGGGGATGGCATGAATGAGCTGGTCAACGCGTTGCAGGACGAACTCGCTTCATGGCGGCTGCGTTCGCGCTTCCGCGTTCCACTGACAGAATCAAGCTTGATCGCAGAAGTTCACCGCATCGGCCACATGCTCGAACTACGCTACGAGGGAGAAGCCGCCATTATCGTGGCGCACATTCCGCCGCAACTACAGCAAAGGCTCGCGCCCTTCGCCGAAGACGCCTCGAGGCAAAGTGAGGAACAAGCCGAATGAGGGATTTGGTACGGCATTGGATAACAAGATTCGGTTTGGACGGGATGCCACGTTTACGCAAGACGCTCGTCGCCATTATTGGAATTACTATTCTGTTATTTGGCCTCGCGCTCATCGTTTTACCGGGGCCTGCGTTTATTGTCATTCCGCTCGGATTGGTCGTTCTGGCATCAGAATTCGCGTGGGCGCGCCTTGTTCTGAAACGCGGGAAGCTTCTCGTCGACAAAGTTCGTCGGAGGCCGCGGCCGGAAAAATCCGCGAAACACGTTTTCAATCGATGACATCACGCGAACGCGTCGCCCAGCTTGTCCGAGCCTTTCCCAAAGTCTACCCCGACGCGCATTGCGAACTGGATTTCAAAAATCCGCTGCAGCTGTTGGTCGCGACAATCTTATCGGCGCAATGCACCGACAAGCGCGTGAACATGGTCACGCCATCGCTCTTCAAGAAATACAAAACTGCCGCCGACTATGCGCGCGCGCCGAAGGCGGAACTAGAACGCGCAATTCAGCCGACAGGATTCTTTCGCAATAAAACCAGGAGCATCCAGGGCGCTGCGAAAGCGATCGTGGAAAAACATGGCGGCAAAGTTCCAAACACGATGGCGCAACTGCACGAACTTCCCGGCGTTGGACGCAAGACGGCGAATGTCGTCCTGGGCAACGCGTTCGGTGTCGACGAAGGCATTGTCGTGGATACGCACGTGATTCGCCTTTCCGAACGCCTGCGCCTAACGACGCATAAAGAGCCGGAAAAGATCGAGCAGGACCTGATGAAACTGGTCCCCCGCAAGCATTGGACGGATTGGAGTCACTGGCTCATCTGGCACGGACGTCGACGCTGCTTCGCCCGCCGGCCGGATTGTCATCACTGCGAAGTTTTCAAGCTTTGTCCAAGCGGAAAGGTTTTTATTCGAACGGGAGAAGCCAGGGCGATGGACGACGACGAGTGATTATTTTTTCGAGGCTTTTTTCTTCTTTGCTTCCTGCGCGCTAGAAGCTCTTTCGCTCAGACTCTTGAATTCCATTTCGAGTTTTTCCAACTCTGCATCGGAAAGTTCTTCCAAATCCACCAGATCATTGCGGGCGCCAGTCAATGCGCGGATGAGTTCGTCCAATTTCAGATGCACCGCTTTGGCGTCGCGGTTCTGCGTGTTTTGAATCAAGAATACCATCAGGAAAGTGACGATGGTGGTGCTGGTATTGATGATGAGTTGCCAGGTGTCGGAAAATTTGAAGATCGGACCGGTCACGGCCCAGACGACAATGATCAGCAGTGCCGCCACAAATGCCCAGGCGGTGCCGAGCAGGTTGGAACATTTTTTGGCGACGACATGAAAAGCGTCCTGCACGCGAGAGATGAAATCATCCTCGCTCTTCTTTCCCTCG
The DNA here is from genome assembly GCA_963803315.1 of uncultured Verrucomicrobiae bacterium. Classification (GTDB taxonomy): domain Bacteria; phylum Verrucomicrobiota; class Verrucomicrobiia; order Chthoniobacterales; family UBA10450; genus JBBQFI01. The sequence goes on from CAWDLY010000020.1 coordinate 126,998, forward strand.
CGACTTTGGTTGCGATTTGCGATAGCAATCTATCATCGCGTTTGCGAAAGGACCTGCGCGCATGGAAACATTGCATCTGGATTTAGACGGCGCGTGGGAGCGCAACTGCGTTCCATTAGAAACCGTCGATGTGAGAGGATGGGGGCCGCGTCTGCGTTTTTGCGCACCGTCACGTGAGATAGAGAATTTCTATCGCGAAGTCGAATCCCACCTCGCGCCGTTCCTTCTCTACGGGTCGGGAGACTTTCATCATTTAACGGCGCTCTGGCTCCGGCGGGTGGGCCGACCGATTAGCGTAGTCTCATTCGACAATCATCCGGACTGGGATATTCGTCCGCCGAAATGGTGCTGCGGCGGTTGGGTGAATCGTGCCCTTGAGCTGCCACACATTCAGAAAGTGAGCGTGTGGGGCTGTGGAAATTTTGAGACGTGGTGGCCGCATAATATTTTTGGGAATCGAGGGGCCGAGCGAGAAGGCCGATTGGAAATACATCCGTGGGCGGACGATCGTTCGGCATCAGCGCGAAAGCGGCGTGGTGCAATTGTGAGGCAGGATTGGCAGCAGCGCTTTCTTGCTTTTGCCAAGGAACTCACGGGCGACCCGGTTTATGTCACGATCGATCTCGATTGTCTCCGGGCAGAAGAGGCGGTGACGAATTGGGAAAGTGGCCGATTCACGCTGGACGATCTGGAATGGGCGTTGCACGAATTACGCAATGCGGCACGCTTCGTCGGGGGCGATATTTGCGGCGGCTTTTCCGCACCCGCGTACGCCAGATTAAAGCAGCGCTTTGTGTCCGAGTTCGATCATCCGAAAGTGAAGCGGCCGGAGCTGGCGGAAATTCGTCAGATCAACATCGAGACGCTGAGGCGACTTTGGCCGCTTCTAGCTGAGTGAAACAAGGACGATTCCGACGCTGATCAAAACGGAACCGATCAACAATTGCAGCGTGAGCTTTTCGTGAAGAGTAATTGCAGCGGTGATTGCGATGAGGACGACGCTCAGACCCTGGAATGGATAGAGATAGCTAAGATCGAAACGTTGCAGCAAACCAAGCGTTAGAAAAAACGAAATCGTCATCGCCACGATTCCGGCTGCGATGAAAGAACCAAATCGGCGAGGGTCGCGATTGGTTTCCGTTGTCAACTCCATTCCTCTTTTCAGGACCAGCTGGCCCGCAACAAATGTAATCAACGATGTGAGGATGAGAGTAAACGACCACCAAGTCATAACCGTTCCTCCAAACGCGCGACCGGCTTTGCGATAATGGCCAGACCAATGACTACGAGAGCGATCCCGATCCAGCGTCGAGTTGAGATTGTTTCTCCAAGGAAAATCCAGCAACAAATCGGCACGAGTGCGTCAACCACGCGGGAAAGCGGAAAAGCAAGCGAGAGCGGAATGTATTTAAGAACGTAAAGCCAGGTAAGAAAGCTCGCGATGACGAAGAGAATTGCGAGCCAGACGAGCGGCGAAGTGAGACCATTAATTCCGGTCCACGACCACGAGCTCTCAGGATTCGCGATGTCCGACGCGCCCCGTTTGAGCAGCAACTCGGAGACAAGAACGCACGCCACACTCAGGCACAGCTGCAACCATGGATCGCGAAAGCCGGAAGGCCGATTGGGCGTGGATTTACTTGTCATGTCGAGCGCAGTCGAGACATCTCTTACTGTTCGCGAGCGTAGCGAGGAAAACGAAAAGAGATTCCTCCACTTCGGTCGGAATGACAATGGCTTGACCTGTCGCGGGGGTCTGCGGACCGAATCAGAGTTGATTCGCGTTCGGAAACTGTCGCAGCACCGGATCGTGCCGTGTGGGCTCGAGGAATTTGAGAAATCGGCGAAAGATCACGTTCAACAACGGTCTTGTATGCGTGACATAAAGATCGAGCGGAACCAGATCGCACCCAAGGTGAAGCTTCGGATCGTAGTTGAGCGGACTGCTGCAGTAATTTTCCAGCCGCTGCTCGAGCGCCCATTTAATGATGTCGCGCAAGGTGTAGAAATACAGATGAAGATCGTAAGCCACGCTGTAATCGAGCCCAAGATAGTCATCGTAAATCGTGCCGGCATGGACCATGCAAACGCTAAACGCGATCACTTTTCCTTCCTGCCGCCAAATGAAAAACCGGGCACGCTCCGGCATTCGCTGTCCCAGACTGCAAAGATACTCTTTGGTCAGTCGCTCGAACTTAAGCGGCGAACGTTCATGCACCTGCAGATAAAGCGGGTAAATCTCTTCGATATACGGCGTGACGTCATTGGCTACTTCGAGATGAATCGGCGCGGCACTTTCAGTTTTTCGAAATTTTCTGCGCAGATTTTTGCGAGTCGCCTTGCCTAACGACTTCAAATATTCTTCAAAATCGGAATAGTTGAGACGCAACCGCGTCATCGGCATGCTCGGAATGCGCGCATAGCCATTGGATGAAAAACCGCGAAGCGTTTCGCGATATTGCGCTGAAAAATCTTTCAGGACGACAAGCGATGCGCGATTGCTGCGCGCGTAGGTCTTGAGACATTCGTGCAGTCTGGCTGCCGCCCACTCTTCATCTTCAGGCAGACAAACGCCGAGATGACTTTCGCCGGCCGCGCAGCCGACCATGAGCACGCGCAGGGTGAGGAAACGCGGGAAACGTTTTTGCACTTTGTCGACAACACGGCGCAGCTTTCCGGAAACTCCTTCGCAAACATTTTGCCGGAGAAAAAAGAGCGGTTGAATGGCGCGCACTTTTCCTTTGGAATCTTCGAGCACGAGATATTGATACTGGAAATCGTCGGCGAGCGTTTGCGCCATGATGTCGTAGAAGCGGTGATCCTTGCATTCGTCGCGGAAAGCGCTTTTCCAGGCGTCGCAGTGTTCCAGCTCGGAACGCGACAGGACTCTCGCCGTTCCGTCAGCTAACGGAATAATGCACGGTTGCATGGAATTACCGGCAGATGGCCGGTCAGAGGCGATTATGTAGCAGTTTTCGCTAATTACTCAAGCCTCGCGTCGCGGACGCTCGAGCCTTTGCCGCGGCGAATCCTCGCGGGAATCCCGATCCTCTTCCTCGTCGGTGTAGACATTCTCCGTCTTGAGCACACCGCTGCGAATGTGCAGGTCGCGTTGCGGAAATGGAATTTGGATGCCGGCCTCCCGCAATTTTCGTTCGATCGCAAAATTCAGTTCGCTCCGATACCGGCGCGGACGATTGCTCATTTCACTGCTCCACACGACAAGCTCGAAATCGAGCGAGCTGTCTCCAAAGCCGGAGAAGAAAACACTCGGGGCCGGATCCTTTAAGGTGTGCGGATTTTCTGCGCCGGCCGCGATCAAAACCTCACTCACCTTTTCCACGTCGCTTCCGTAAGCAACGCCAATCGGAACGCGAAAACGGACGCGCGGATCGCCATAGGTCCAATTCGTCACCGGCGAATCGATGAACTTGGTGTTGGGAATGATGGTCGAGATGTTGTCGTTCGTCACCACTACCGTGCTGCGGGCACGAATTTGCTGCACCTGACCGGTGATTCCCGCGACTTCGACACGATCGCCGATTGTGATCGGACGCTCGGCCAGAATAACGAGACCGCTGATAAAATTGCTCGCGATATTTTGCAGACCGAAACCGACCCCTACGCCGACCGCACCAGCAAAGACCGTGAGCGCGCCAAGATGAATGCCGGTGTTCTCGAGGACGATGAAAACACCGATGACGAGAACGAGATTACTGACGATCTGCGCAATCGCGTATTGCAGCGAACGATCGAGACCGCTGTGGACGAGGAAGCGATTAAAAAGAAAACGCTTCGTGCGCGAGGAAATCCAAAAGACGACGATGAGCAGCCCGACGAGTAAGAAAATCTGGACCAGACTCAGAGAGACACCAGGCAAAGCGGCATTCCAGGAAAGCGGAATACCGAAACCGTTCACGGCGCTGAATGTAAAAAACACGAAGGCGACCGCGCCGAGCAACGTCGTGACAATCGCGATGAACTTCGGATCGATTTTGAAACGGCTGAAGAGCCGGCGCACCGGCTTACTTTGTAAAGCGCCGGCGACGACGAGACCGGCCGCAAACAGAGCTACGAACGCGACAATTCCGAGAAACGAAATGTGATGACCCGCGACATCAAACAGCGGCCGCTCGAGGTAACTCATCTGCTCTTAGTCTGTCGCGCTTGAGCGCAACTGCAACCGCCAACAAAAAAACACGGCCGCAGCCGTGTTTTTCGTAAAATGCCGCAAGCTCGGCGGCGAATCAGCTCGCCTTGTTGGCCCGCTCCTCGATGTATTTGTTAACGTCGCCGACCGTTTGCAGTTTTTCCGCATCTTCGTCCGGCACTTCGACCGAGAATTCTTCCTCAAAAGCCATCACTAACTCGACGATATCGAGCGAGTCTGCACCCAAGTCTTCGATGAAAGAAGCGGTGGGTGTGACCTGTTCGGGATTCACTCCCAGCTGCTCGACGATGATGTCCTTCACCTTCTCTTCAATGGATTTTTCCGACATAAAAAGTTTTCTTTCGGGTTGGCGTTTCGGGGCAGAACTAAAGCTTTCCCGGTACAGCATGGCAAGTAAATGAATTAGCCCGCTTGTCAATCATTTTCAGGCTGGCAAGGGCTTCCCGTGCGATTTACCCATGGTGCGCTGTTTACTTCGCGTGGCCTTGGCGTAGAAAGAGAAGAAATGTCTGCGCCTGCGCCCTCAGCCGATCTGTTTGATCTGAGACTTTTGCCCGCGTGGGTGAAAGAGCCGTCCGCACCTAACGAGTATGCGGAATTCGCAGGCGAAGAGATGGAAGCGCCGCCGCGCCGGGAACGCCGGCCTTCCGATCGAGGGCGTGGACCAGCGCGCCCTGGTCGCCGCGAGCAGGGAAACAAACGCGACCAACGCCGCCCTCATAATCGTGAAGGACGGCAGGAAGAGCGCCGCCCTGCGCCAGCCCTACCGGCGGTGACCGTGCGGTTTCTTCCGCAGCCGCCCTCGCTCGAAAACGTCATCGCGCAGATCAAGTCTGGCTCGGTCGCTTATTCGCTCTTCGCTTTGGCGCGGCTTTTTCTGGAAAAGCCGGAGCGTTACATCGTTCGACTGCACGCTCCGGAGCAGACTGAGCTGTTTCAACTTGGGGAGCACGGTCCGGTTTCAACAGATCGCCGATCGCTCGAAGCCAGCGCGTTCGATCTCACGAAGGAGGACTTTTACAAGATCGACATCGTGCAAAGCGATCCGATCAAGGGCAACTTTACGAACGTTGCACGTTGCCGCGCGAGCGGAACGCACCTCGGCCCCACGAACCATCACGCTTATCAGGCACAATTGCGCAATCTTTACGAACAACGCTTCAGTCGCCGGATGAGTTTCGTGGATTATCAGCGACAAATCGAAATCGTTACCGATCCCGCCGCCGTCGAGCAATGGAAGGAACAGGCGCGCAACATCACCACCTACACGACCACGCGTGAAGAGACACCGCTCACTTTCAATACTTCGAGCGAAGCGGAGCGGCATTTTCGACAGCACTATTTGCCGGGTCTTGTTCGCGCGGCGCGGGAATGGACAATCGGCGGTGTCTTGAGCCGGCGTTTGCCGGACCGCGGCCTCGGTCGTGTGATCGAAAATGCCTGGTCGCATGAGACGCGTTCTCCCTCGGGAATGATGCAAGAACTCGCGGGGGCGCTGCGGCAGGCCGGTCTGCACGTTTTCCGGCACCGGCGCGGGATGCTTTTTGTTTCGCCGATTCGGCTGCGATCGTTCAAACACGAGCTGACGTCAGTTTCGCCTTCAGTTGCCGGGATTCTCGAAGCCGTTACCGCGACACCGCGGATTCATCGCAAGGAATTGGCGGACAAATTGATTGCGGCGACACCGGAAAATGCCGATGCGGAAAGATTGAAGATGAGTCTCGCTTCGGATTTGAAGTGGCTGATCAGCTCCGGTTACGTGATCGAGTTCAACGATGGCTCGCTGGATTTGCCGCGTGTAAAGACACCTAACGAGCCGAACAAGGATTCCGCCGCAAGCGGTGTAGTGGCGGCGGTGCCGGCCGCAGAACCGGAAACAAATGCGCCCGACACGAGTGCCTCTACATCTCCAGAAACAGGGCAGCAGGTAGGGGCGATTGACCCAATCGCCCGCGGGCGGTTCGGTGAACCGCCCCTACCCCAAGCGAACGACTAAATTACGCCTGCGCTCTTGAGAGCAGCGAAGGCACCGTTCTTGTTGATGGTCTTAAGCCCGCGCGCCGTCACCCGAATGCGCACAAACTTTTTCAGCTCCGGCACCCAGATGCGATGCTGGTGCAGGTTCGGCGCGAATTCGCGCGGCACGTTTTTCGTCACGTGCCGGCCGACGCCGCCCTTCTTCTTCGCCATACCCCGGCGATGAATCACGCTTCCGCGCGTCGGTTTCGATCCTGTGATGCTGCAAACTCTTGACATACTCTTTGAAAAGGACGCGTAAGCTGCCGTGCGCTACCCCGCGGGTCAAGCGATTCTTGAACGCCTTTTGGGCGTGACGGTCAAAGGTAGTTCGCGTTAAAACGTTTCATGGGCCGGACGAATAATCACAAACTGCGCATCGGCATCGTTGGCGCAGGTGCCATTGTCCAACGGCGACATTTGCCCGCGCTCAAAAAGCATTCCGAAGTAGAAATCATCGCGGTTTCAAACTCGACCTACGAAAGCGCGGAGAAATTTTGCCGCGAAAATCTTCCACAGGCGACGCCCATGCAAAACTGGGCCGATCTGCTCGCAATTGACGATTTGGACATTATCTGGATTGGCACGCCCCCTTACATGCATTCCGCGGTGACTCTTTCCGCGCTCGAGGCCGGCAAGCACGTCTTTTGTCAGGCACGCATGGCGATGGATCTGGCGGAAGCGGAGGAAATGCTCGCAGCCTCGAAGAAACATCCAGAGCTGGTGACCATGTTATGTCCCCCGCCCTATGGGCTGCGCGGCGATCTGCTCGTGAAAAAATTACTCGCCGAAAATTATCTCGGCACGCCGCATCATATTCGGCTGCAAAGTCTCAACGGCAATTTCCTCGATCCGAACGCGCCGGCGCATTGGCGACAGCGCATCGAAATCAGCGGCCTCAACGTCATGACGCTGGGCATCTATGTCGAGGTGGTGCAACGCTGGTTAGGCGAAATCACCGGCGTTTTCGCGCGCGGAAAAGTTGTCCACCCCATACGGCAGGATTACGAGGTGATGATTCCCGATGTCCTGACGGTGCTTTGCCGTTTCGCCAGCGGTGCGGAAGGCGTGCTCGAATTCAGCGGAGTCGATCCACACGGGTCGGGCGATCGGCTGGAGATTTACGGGAATCTTGGGACGCTTATCTACGATTTCGGTTCGGATGTTATCCAGGCTGGCCGGGTTGGCGACGCTGCATTGAAAAATTTGGAAGTTCCACCCCAGCTCGAGGGCGAGTGGCGCGTGGAGGAAGACTTTCTTGCCGCCGTGAAATCAAAAGGCCGCGTACAGGCTGCATCCCGATTTCGAGGATGGCGTTTCTTACATGCGCGTCGTGCAGGCAGTCGGGGATTCTCGCAAGGGTAACGAGTGGGTGGAGATAAACGGCGTAGGTAGGGGCGATTGACCTCAATCGCCCGCGGGCGGTTCGGTGAACCGCCCCTACCTGTGAATGTCGGCCCAGCGCAAATCTACTTTTACAGGAAGATTCGCGTGAGCAAATAGCCGGCGAGTCCGGTCGTGGGCAGCGTGAAAATCCATGCCCAGACAATGCGTTCGACCACTATCCATTTTACGCCGCTGAAACGTTTCATCGCGCCAACGCCCATGATCGACGTGGAAATGACATGCGTTGTCGAAAGCGGAATGCCGTAGAGACTGGCGCCTTGAATGATGAGCGCCGCGGTCGTCTCAGCCGCGAAACCGTGCACCGGCTGCAATTTCACCATGCGATGACCGAGCGTGCGAATAATCCGCCAGCCACCTGCCGCAGTGCCGGCGGCCATCGTGGCCGCGCATAGGACTTTCACCCAGGTCGGGACGTTGGCGAATACCGGCGTGTGCAAGAATTGCAGCCACGGCGGGAGATGCTCGAAACTGCCGGCCTTCGTCGCGGTGAAAAGCGCAAGCGTAATGATGCCCATTGTTTTCTGGGCGTCATTCGTGCCGTGACTGTGCGCCATCCACGCCGCGCTGAAAATTTGCAACCGGCCAAAAAGTGAATGCACGGTGCGCGGCTTGAATCGATGCAGCACAAGAAAAAGCAGAAACATGATGAGCGCGCCGAGAATGAAACCGGCGATCGGCGAACTGAACATCGGCAGCACGACTTTCGGCCACAATCCCGTGCTCCATTTCAAGACCGACCAGCGTCCGTGAGCCGACGCTATGGCCGCGCCGCACAACCCGCCGATGAGCGCATGACTCGAACTGGATGGAAGGCCGACCCACCACGTGATGATGTTCCAGGCGAACGCTGCGATGAGTGCACATAGGATTGTCGTTGTCGTGACGACATTCGTATCCACCAAGCCTTTGCCGATTGTCGATGCCACCGCGCCACCGAAAAGTGCGCCGGTAAGATTAAAGACTGCCGCCATCGCGATGGCCTGCCGCGGCGTCAGAACTTTTGTCGAGACGACGGTTGCAATCGCGTTCGCGGCGTCGTGAAAGCCATTGCTGTATTCGAAAATGATCGCCGCGAGGACGACGGTAAGGAAAGCGAGCATACTGCTGCCGCCTAACGAATCAGGAATACTTCAGCACCACTTGCAGGATGATGTTGCCCGCGTCGCGGCAGCGATCGATCACTTTTTCCAGGAGCTCAAAAAGATCGCGCAAAAAAATCATGTGCCTGGCGTCATAATCGCCGTGGTAAAGGTCGCGCAAGCAGTCGAGCTCTAATTTATCGGCTTCCCCTTCGATCGACTGCAAGCGCGCATTCATTTCGCGCGCTGTTTCGATGTCGGTGCCTTTGCGCAATTGTTTTACCATCGCCAAGCACGGCTTCCGCGGCCTGATCGAGCAGCTCGACTTGTTTTGTGAAATTGTGCCCATGCAAATCCTGCGAGCAAATCAAAATGCGCTCGCCGATTTTCTCGACCGTTTTCGGTATTTTATAAAGAGCAGACGCGAGCGCCTGAATGTCCTCACGTTCCAGAGGAGTGATGAACGTCGTGGAGAGCGCTTCCGTGAGTTCCTGAGTGATCCGTTTATCTTCGCGACGACTGTGCGCGAAGGCTTCGAGATTTTGCGGCGAGTCGCCCTGTTCGAGTTTTTCCAATAGCGCCACCAGTTGATGCACGCTGTTGTCCGCCTGCTGCGCGCTGCGCTCGAGCAGATCGAAAAATGTTTCGTCGTGTCCGAGAATTTTTCCGATCGAAAACATGATGAGTCTCTAAAGCATTACGCCGCGCATAAGACCAAGGCGATGCTGAAATAAATGATCAGTCCCGTCACATCCACAAGCGTGGCGACAAAAGGTGCTGATGAGGTCGCGGGATCGGCTCCCATGCGACGGAGAATGAATGGCAGCATCGAACCGGAGAGCGATCCCCACAGGACCACGCCAACGAGTGAGATCCCAACCGTGAGCGCGATAAGCGGCCAATGCGGCCCGTAAATTTGGCGATGAAAATATTCCTCGCCAATGATCGACCATAGCGCCGACACGCAGCGCCCCGATCACCCCGAGGAAAGATCCAAGAATCAGGCCGGCCTGAAATTCGCGCCGCATCACCTGCCACCAATCACGCAGTGTCACTTCGCCCAATGCCATCGCGCGGATCATGAGAGTGGACGCTTGCGAGCCGGAGTTGCCTCCGCTGGAAATGATCATGGGCAGAAAAACCGCGAGCACGACCGCGCGCGCGATCTCATCTTCATAGTTCGCCATCGCCGTCGCAGTCAGCATTTCGCCGACGAACAGAATGATCAGCCAGCCTGCGCGCTTCTTTACCATGCGCAGAAGCGGAGTGCGCATGTACGGCTCGTCCAACGCCTCCATGCCGCCGACTTTCTGAATGTCTTCGGACGCTTCTTCTTCAGCGACGTCGAACATGTCGTCACTGGTTACGATGCCTACGAGAACGCCGTTGGAATCGACCACTGGCAACGCGATACGATCGTATTTACGGAACGAATTTAGCGCTTCCTCCTGCGAATCGGTCACGTTAAGCGCCACGAAAGCCTCATCGCGGATTTCGCTCACTTTCGCCGTCAACGGCTTCAGCAAAAACTCGCGGATGCGCAGGTCGTCGACGAGCTTGCCGCGGTCATCTACCACGTAGATGACGTTGAGCGTCTCACTATCGCGTCCATGTTCGCGGACATGATCGAGCACTTCGCTCACCGTCCAATCGTCGCGCACCGCGATGAAATCCGGCGTCATCAAACGGCCGACACTTCCTTCGGGATAACCAAGAAGCGCCTGCGCCACCCGACGCTCCTCCGGCGTCAATAATTGAATCAGCCGTCGCGCCGCGGTACTCGGCAGTTCTTCGAGAAGCGCCGTGCGATCGTCGGGCGACATTTCGTTGAGAATGCCGGCCACCTGTTCGTGCGCCATGGCGCGGAGCAATTGCTCCTGCTCCTCGACCTCGAGATATTCGAAAACGTCCGCCGCGAGCGCGGTCGGCAAAACGCGGAAGATAATGACCCGATCGTCTTCCGGCAGATCGGTAATGATTTCGGCAAGATCGGCCGGCGGCCATTCGCGAAAAATTTCGCGCAACGCGTTGAAATCACGCGCCTCGATCAAGCTCTTGATTTCGGGTATGAGAATTTTGCCGACCATAGCTGAATGCCTCGCGAGTCTTAACATTCGCAATTCCCAAGCGCAATCACCGCGAACGCGCGCTGCGCTTCGGATTCACGAACACGGTTCGCTTTCGTTATCGCAGCTCGTTTCGCAATCAAGGAGCGGCGCTTTCTAAAGCGCCGTTTAATAAAATCGGCGACTTGGAAGTCGCCGCTCCTTGGCAGCTCGTTGGCGAACGACACCTCTGCGCTTGGAATTTTCGGGAAACCGTCCAAAATTGAACGCTATGTCTGCCACTGTTAGCAGCTCGATGATTCAGCGCGAAATCAGCGACGTAGGTATCTGCATGCTCATCTTCGATCGGCCCGAATCGGGTGCGAACATTTTCGACGCTCCCACGCTGGCCGACTTGAGCGAACACGTGGCTTTTATCGAAAATGAGCCAACGCTTAAGGGCTTGATCATCACTTCCGCGAAGAAATCGATTTTCATCGCGGGCGCTGATCTCAAGACGCTGATGCGCCAGGCTGCGCGCGGCGAAATGCGCACGTTCATTGCCGAAGGCCAGCGCGTTTTCAATCGCATCGCTGCCTTGAAAATTCCGACATGCGCCGCCATTCACGGCGCCTGCGCCGGCGGCGGATATGAAATCACGCTCGTGTGCGACTATCGCGTCGCGTCGAACGATCCATCGACCAAAATCGGTTTGCCGGAAACGACATTGGGCCTGATTCCCGCCTGGGGCGGCGCAACTCGCTTGCCGCGATTAATCGGTGTCGAAAAATCCGCCGACGTAATTCTGAAAGGAAAATTGTATCCGGCCGCGGAAGCGAAAGAGCTTGGACTCGTCGATGAAGTTGTAGCGCGCGAGCAATTGTTGGAAGCGGCAAGAGCAAAACTCCAAACAGGAAAAAAACGGCCCCCACCCTCCCCTCTCCCTGAGGGAGAGGCGGACGGCAAAGCCGCCGGTGAGGATCAAACACGCAGCGTGTTGCAAACCGTCGGAAATCCAGCACCAGCCCGTGCCCGCGAAATCATTTCCAAAACACTCCACGTTTCGATTGACGATTCGTTGCAAATGGAACTCGACGCCATCGTTGATCTCGGCGAAACGGAATCGACGCGCAATCTGGTCCGCAATTTCTTTCTGGCGGACAAGTATCGCAAAGGCAGCTCAAAACCTGTCGCCGAGAAAGTCGCCCATGCCGCGGTCATCGGCGCCGGCGTAATGGGTTCGGGCATCGCGCAATGGCTCAGCTCGCGCGGCGTCTCCGTGATTTTGCGTGACGTTAATGCCGAAGCGATCGATCGCGGGCTGGCCAACATCGACAAAACTTACGGCGATGCGGTAAAGCGCGGCTTGATGAGTGAAGACGAAAGCGAAAGAGGGCCGCGCTCGCATTGTCGCTTCCACTGCACCCGTGGAAATGCGCAACGTGCAAATTGCGATCGAAGCGGCGTCAGAAAAGCTCGAAATCAAAAAGCAAATCTTTGCCGATCTCTCCGCGAAAACTGGGCCGGCTGCGATTCTCGCGACGAATACCTCGGCGCTGCCGATAGCCGAACTGGCCGCCACCACGAAATCGCCGGAACGCGTTATCGGCATGCATTTTTTCAATCCCGTCAGCCGGATGAAGCTGGTGGAAGTAGTCGTCGGCAAACAAACCGCGCCGGAAACAACCGATCGCGCGCTCGCATTTACGCGACAGATCGGAAAGCTGCCTGTGCTTGTGCAGGACAGTCCCGGCTTTCTCGTCAATCGGGTGCTTTTCCCTTATTTGATCGAAGCTGCGCAACTCTACGAAAACGGCGTGAGCGCGAACGAAATTGATGAGGCCCTCGTCCCATGGGGGATGCCAATGGGTCCGCTTCGGTTAATCGATGAAATCGGCGTCGATATCACGATCGACATCGCGGACACACTCGAGAAAGCTTACGGCGAACGCGATCGCGCACCGGACATTTTGCGAAAAATGCGCGAGGACGGAATGCTCGGTCGCAAATCTGGCAGTGGCTTCTACAAATACGAGGGCAAGAGGCAATCGCCTAACGAGACGCTCCAGCAGTGGCGCAGCACCTCCAGCGGTCATCCCGAACGAAGTGAGGGACCCGACCAAGCTGGAACTCGCGGGGTTCCTCGCTCCGCTCGGAATGACAGCGAGAGCGATCTCGCGCTTCGTCTTGTTTTTCTCATGGTGAATGAAGCGGCGCGCTGTCTCGAAGAAAAAGTTGTCGCCACGGCGGAAGATGCCGATTACGGCATGATTCTTGGAACGGGATTCGCTCCCTTTCGCGGAGGACCACTGCGCTTTGCCGATCATTTCGGCATCGCGGAAATGGTTCGCGCGGGAGACCGGCACGGCGGAAAATTCAAACCGTGCGATCTGCTGCGGCAGCACGCGCAGAACAACACCAAATTTTATGAAGATTAACGTAGGGCGCGACGGCTCGCCTCTTTGTCATGTCGAGCGAAGTCGAGACATCTCTCTTTGTTTGGGATGGATACGGTCACTTGGAACAGTGAGAGATTCCTCGACTCCGCTGCGCTTCGCTCGGAATGACAAAATTACAGCGCGCGCGCGAAACATATGAAATCACCACTCGAAGCGCCAGAGCGTCAGGTCGCAGAGGAAACAAGCGCGAAGCCGGAAAAACAAACGGCATCAGTCATCGACACTTCGAAAATGTCGGAGGGCAAGCGTGCCGCCCTCGAACTCGCCGAAGCATCACGCGATCCGCTCGACGATCGCGGCAGTTTCGCGAGCAATCTTTTTGTCGGTCGCTACGACTTCGACCGCATTCACCCTTTTGCCGAACAAAGCGCGGAAGATCGCGCCGCCGGCGAAGAGTTTCTCACGAGTCTGAAGAAATATTTGCACGACAACATCGACGCCGACGAGATCGATCGCACCGGCGAGATTCCGCAAAAGAACATCGACGATCTTTTCGCGATGGGCGCGTTCGGCGTGAAAATTCCAAAAGAATACGGCGGCCTCGGTCTATCGCAGGTCAATTATGGTCGCGCCGCGATGTTGCTCGGTAGTTGGGACGCAAATGTCACCGCTCTCATCTCCGCGCATCAATCGATCGGCGTGCCGCAGCCGCTCTTGCTTTTCGGCACGGAGGAGCAGAAGAAGAAATATCTGCCGCGTGTCGCGCGTCACGAAATCTCGGCCTTCGCCCTAACGGAATGGAATGCCGGTTCCGATCCGGCGAACATGAGTTTGCGCGCCGACCCCACGGAGGACGGCTCGGCCTTTATCCTTAACGGCGAAAAACTTTGGTGCACCAATGGCGTCAAAGCCGGCGTGCTCGTGGTCATGGCAAAGACGCCGCCGAAAATCGTCAAAGGCCGCGAGCGAAAACAGATCACAGCCTTCATCGTCGATGTTGATTCGCCCGGACTCGAAATCACTTATCGCTGCCATTTCATGGGTTTGCGCGCGCTCTACAACGGGATCGTGAAATTCACCGATGTGCGTGTGCCGCGCGAAAACATGATCTCGAAGGAAGGCGCGGGATTGAAAGTTGCCCTAACGACTTTGAACACCGGCCGCCTGACGATTCCAGCGGCGTGCGTCGGCTTGTCGAAGCGCTTGCTCGAAATCTGCCGCAAATGGGCGGCGGAACGCGTGCAATGGGGCGTGCCGATCGGTCAGCACTACGCTATTGCCGGCAAAATCGCCGAGATGGCCGGCAGCGTTTTTGCGATGGAAGCGATGACCTTTCTGACTTCCGCGCTGGTCGACGGCAAAGCCGGCGATCTGCGCATCGAAACTGCCATGTGCAAAATGTGGGCGACGGAAACGACATGGCGCATCGCCGATGAAGCGATGCAGGTGCGCGGCGGACGCGGTTATGAGACGGCGCAGTCGCTCGCCGGTCGCGGAGAAGAACCAATCGCAGTCGAGCGGTTCCTGCGCGATTGCCGCATTAACATGATCTTCGAAGGCTCGAGCGAAATCATGCGCTTGTTTATCGCCCGTGAAGCGCTCGATCCGCATCTCAAAGTCGGCGGCGCGATTTTCAATACGCAATTGCCGATGTCCGAACGGATCAAGGCGATGTTCAGTTCTGGAAAATTTTACGCGAGCTGGTATCCGAAACAGTTGTTCGGCGGCGGGGCTGGAGAGATCAAAGGTTTGCACGATGATCTTCGCGCGCATGTGAACTACGCCGCGCGCACGAGCCATCGTCTTGCGCGCGGATTGTTTCACGCCATGGCACGTTTCGGTCCGAAGCTCGATCGCGAACAACTGTTGCTTTCGCGTTTCTGCGGAATTGCTACGGAACTTTTCGCGATCAGCGCGACCTGTTCGTTTGCGCAATCGAAAATCAATCACGGCGAACCGGCAGATGAAATTCTTTCGCTCGCAAATTATTTCTGCCGTTCGGCGAGATTACGCATCGATCATCATTTTGCCGGAACGAGCGCGAATGCCGATCGCCGCGGCTATGATTTGACGCAGGAATTGCTCGCAGGAAAGCACGAGTGGCTGCAGAAGGGAATTGTCTGATTTGTCGTCCTGAGCGAAGCGAAGGACCTCACGAATAGCACGGGGTAACTTGCGAGGCTCATCGCTTCGCTCAGAATGACAGAATTGTGAAATCGATCACTATTCTGATTTGTTCGACTCTTCTCGCGGTTAATGCCGTGGGCGCTCAAATGAAATCTGCTGCATCCGCCACCAACGAGTTCGGACTCGATCTTTATCGCAAGCTCGCAACAGGTGACGGAAATCTTTGCCTCTCGCCTTACTCAATCGAAAGCGCGCTCGCCATGACATTCGCGGGAGCCGATGGCAAAACGCGCACCGAAATGGCGCGAGCACTGCATCTTCCGGAGAGCGATGACAACATTCACAGTTCTTTCGCTGCCCTCCAAAAATCGCTCGAAGCAATGGCGGAAAAATCCGAGGCGATCAGCCGGCAATCGAAAGGATACCGGCACGCCGAGCGATCCGATTACGTTAACAATCGCGAACCGCCTCTTCGCCGAGAAAGATTACAACTTTCGCAAGAGTTTTCTGGCGTTGGTGAAGAACAACTATGGCGCTCCTCTCGAGCCGCTCGATTTCTCGAATAATCCGGAAGAGGCACGCACGCACATCAACGATTGGGTCGCCGAGCAAACACGCAAACGCATTCGGGATTTGGTTCCCACCGGTGCGATCGACGCGGCCACGCGCATGGTCCTGACCAACGCGCTTTATCTCAAGGCGCCGTGGGCCGATCCATTCGAAAAAGAAGCGACCAAGCCTGAGCCATTTCACGTGAAAGGCGGCGCGCCCGTCGATGTGCCAATGATGCATAAACGCCTTGAACGGGTCGGTTACATGAAACAACCGGGATTCACTGCTGTTTGCATTCCCTATCCGGGCGCGAATTGAACTTCGTTGTTCTTTTGCCTGATGAAGTCAAAAGGCCTGGCCGGACTCGAGAAGAAATTGACGCCGGCGATGCTGGCTGAGTGCGCCAAACTCCCGCGCGCGGAAATCATTCTCTCATTTCCCAAATTCAAATTCGAGCCGCCAACGATGGCATTGAAGGAGCAACTCGAAGTGCTCGGAATGAAAACCGCCTTCGATGTGCCGCCGGGCAGCGCCAATTTCGACAAACTCGCGCCGCGTCGGCCTAACGAGTATTTGTATCTCTCGAATGTGTTTCACAAAACATTCATCGCGGTGGATGAAAAAGGAACAGAGGCCGCCGCCGCAACAGCCGCGGTCGTGGCGTTGGTGACGAGCATGGTGCAAGCCCGCCGAACCGATCGAGGTCAAAGTCGATCGCCCGTTTCTTTACGCCATCCAGCATGTCTCGAGCGGCGTCTGTTTGTTTCTCGGACGCGTGACCGATCCTCGTTAGGCAATGGATATCTCGACCATCGCAAATTTCATCAACGCATTTGCGGTCACAGCCGGCCTGATTTTTGCGGGCGTGCAAGTCCGGTATTATCGCCAACGAAGGCAGCGCGAGGCGATGCTCGAACTCGTGCGATCATTTCAAAGCCCGGCGTTCACGAGCGCGCTTCGCCGAGTGATGTCGTTACCCGATGGCGCGAACGCAGAAAAAATACGCGAAGTGCTCGGACCGGATGGCGAAGACGCGGTCTATTTGGTTTCGCTCACCTGGGAAAGTATTGGGATATTGTTATTCCGTCGCGAACTGACATTGAATTTGGTCGACGATTTTTTCAGCGGTCCGATTCTTCTTTCCTGGCAGAAACTCAAAACCTACAGCGAGGAGTGGCGACAGAAGCTAAATCGGGAAACCGGCTCGGAATGGTTTCACTGGTTGGCCGAACAAATGATGGAGCGAGAGAAATCTTCGCCACCAGTTCCAGCCTATGTTGCGCACCGCGGTTGGCGCGAACGCCAGCGGAAGTAACCAACCGTTCGGGATGACAAGGCGGCAGAGTTGTAGCTGCCGCTGTCATCAGCGGCAGAACTTTAATCCTGCCGCCGGCGACGGCGGCAGCTACAATAAATCGGCTTGCGCGGCGTCAGCGTAGCTTAAGCGACCGTCTACAATCCGCGCCGCGGAAGTAAACGGATGCGGTTCGGACTTTCTCGCGTCGACAATGTGCATTACCTCGACACCTCGCACTTTCAGAAAATCCGAAATCAGCGCGCGATGACAACGCCACCAGACCGCTTCTGCGCACATGATCGCAGCTGGCCCAATCTCTCCTGACAATTGAAGAAGCCGTTCAATTCCATTTTGGAATTCTCCTGTCTCCATGTGATCGGCATAGCCGCGAAATGCGTCATTGCGCCAGGCCGTATTGTGCGAATCGGGTTTCGGCTTTCGTCGTCCGCCAAGTTCCGGAAAGTGTTCGTACCGAATCCCTGATTTGCCTAACGAATCGCGAAGAGCCTCTTTATTGAATTGCGGATACCGTTTTGAACCTGGCAACAAGCGAACATCAGCGATCAGTTTTATCTGATTCGCCTCGAGCGCAGCGATGAATTCATCGATCGACCGGGTCGAATGTCCGATAGTCCAAATCCGCTCGATCATAAATCTTTTGTTAGAAGTGAGGCAGTGATAACTTCCAACGGCAAACTTCGGAGGACCAGATGAAAAACTATTTTGCTGCAGTTATTGCAATAATCTCATTCGCTTTCACGATCATGGCCGCGACTGAAACTCAGACGCAACCGGCCATTGGAAAACCAGCGCCGGATTTTAGCCTAACGACTAGCGACGGCAGCCAGGTGAGCCTGAAGGATTATCGCGGTAAATGGGTCGTGCTTTATTTTTATCCGAAAGATTTCACGGGCGGTTGCACGATGGAGGCGAAGAATTTCGAGCGCGATCGCGCGAAATACGAGCCGTTCAATGCCGTCATCCTCGGCGTAAGCGTGGACTCGGCGCAATCGCACAAGGATTTTTGTGCGAAAGAAGGATTGAACTTCAAGCTGTTGGCCGATCCAGACGCGAAGGTCGCGACGGAGTACGGATCGGTCATGGATTATAAGGGACAAAAACTCGCGGCTCGAAACACCTTCATCATCAATCCGCAAGGTGAGGTGGCGAAAGTTTTCGTGAAGGTTGATCCAACAACGCACAGCGTGGACGTGATGAAGGCGCTGGCCGAATTGCAGAAAGGCAGCTGATGTTTGTAGCGGCGGTCTGTGACCGTCGCACTTTTTTCGATCGCACAATCCCAGGCGAAATAATGTGACGGTCATAGACCGCCGCTACAGAAGAGGTGGAACTGAGTTGGCCTTAGCTGCGAGCGAGTGAATTAATTTTGTCGCGCATTCGCATCAGTAACGGTGGCGCCTCCGGCTCACGAAAAATCGCCATCGCCGCGGGCGTGCTCGCGGGGGTTTGCGTTTTGGTAACGATGTTCGCTAATTTGCCCGACCAACTGCTTCTTTTTCCAACAACGCAGGCGATTGATCCGCACGGTGCAATTCGGAAAACGGTCCCATTCGAGAATGGTGAGCTGGAGTTGTGGACGGCGCGATCGCGTCTTGCGCAACAACGTGGTGGCGCTGAAATCTACGTGCTGCGATTTTACGGTAACGCGGATCGTGCCGAGCGCTGGGTCGCGGCTGAAGCCGAGATGTGGAACGAGCGTCCCGCGGAAATTTGGGGAATGAATTATCCGGGATTTGGCGGCAGCACCGGCCCGGCGCGCCTGAAGCGGATCGCGCCCGCGGCGATGACTGCGTTCGATGCGCTCCGGCGCGAAGCTGGGGAACATCCGATCGTGCTTTTCGGCGCGAGCATCGGGACTGCGCCAGCGCTGCATATCGCGGCACATCGACAAGTCGCCGGCTTGATTCTGCACAATCCGCCGCCGTTGCGACAAATGATTCTACGCCAACACGGCTGGTGGAATCTCTGGGTATTGGCCGGCCCGGTGGCGGCGCAAATTCCATCCGACCTCGACAGCATCGCAAACGCGCGCGCGGTGCATGCGCCGGCTATTTTCCTGCTCGCAGAGCAGGACGAGATTGTTGCCCCGCGTTTTCAACATCTCGTGGTCGACGCGTATGCTGGAGAGAAGCGTCTCATTACGTTGCGCGGCGCGCATCACAATAGCCCGCTTGAAGGCGCGGCCCTCGCAGATTTCTACAACGCGGTCGATTGGCTCTTGCCCCCAAGGTAGGGGCGGTTCACCGAACCGCCCGCGGGCGATTGAGGTCAATCGCCCCTACCTGTTGCAGCCGCCTGTCTCACTTCACACCGGAAGCAAGCGACTGAATCAATTTCTCGGTACTGCTGACGACGAGCGCAAAACGATCGTAGTCGAGTTTGTCCGGCGTATCGGTGGCTTCGTGATAATAGGGATAACGGAACGGCGCCGTGTCCGTGATCATGATTCCCGGATACCCGTTCTGCCAAAACGACCATTGATCGGACCAGCCGACGCCGGCGATGAATGAAGGCAGCGCTGCACCTTCGGCCGGAATCTTTCCGTCCTTTCGAAATTCCGCAATCGCGCGCCTAACGAGCCAGCGCGATCGGACATTGCCGACGATGCCGATGAAGTTGCCGACCTTCGGATAAAACGCACCAAGAGCAGCGACGGGATACTTTTGCGATCGCGGCGCATCGGAAAAATATCCGATGGTCTCCAGACTGATCATGGCGGCGATGTGATCGCCGCGCGCTTTGCAGCGTCCCGCGTAAACAAGGCTGCCCATTTTTGGCGTTTGAAAATTAGGCGGCTCTTCATTAACAAAGGCAACGAACCGCAAAGTCTGCTGCGTTTGCTTCCCGGCGAAACGTCGAGCTAGGGCGAGCAAGGCGGCGACTCCGGTCCCGTTGTCGTTTGCGCCCGGCGCACCGAAAACAGAATCGTAGTGTGCACCGACAAGTACGATCTCGGGAGAAGCGCCAGGAACTTCGACTTCGATGTTGTGAGACGCCAGGCCATTAACCTCATAGCTGTCGCGACGCGATTGCAAACCAGCTTGCTGAAATGATTTCTCGATAAATTCAGCCGCTGCATTGAGCTGCGGATAACGCGACAGATTTCGTTCGCCGATATCACCAGCGAGATGCTGAACGTCCGCCTTCAGCTCGTCGCGCAGGATGACATCCGCAGCCGACAGCGACGCCGCCCTCGATGGATTCTTACCCGGCATCCTAATTCCGATATACCAAAGTAAAACGAAGACCGCGAGAACTGCGACCGTAATACGAAACGCACTTAACAGGATGCGGCGAAGCATAGCGACACCATCAGAGACCCCGCGCGGGACAGACGCAAATTACGGTGGACTTGGTTCCCGTTCGCCGATCGGCCAGCCTCGAAACATTCCCATGGTCTCGACAAAGTTCGCAGGTAGAAAAGAGGGCGGATCAGGATCGACTAGTTCATAGCCGGTCAAAACAAATTCCGGGTAGAAGCGACCGCTTGTCGCTTCGTAGATCAGGTCGCCGGAGAAATATCCCTGAAGACGATATTCGCAATTGTCGTCCGCTCCAGGTCTGCCCGTGTCTCGGTCGGGCGCGTGCTTTCGTTGTTCGTTCAACATCACGAGCCGAGCCCGCTTCCAGGATTCGCGCGGCTTTCTCACGTAGCCCCAGAACGAAAATTTTCCTCCGTAAAGACGCCGCCCCACGAAATCATTGCCTTGCGATTCGTTAGCTATCCGCTGCTGCAGATTGCCGTCTTCGATGAACAGGCTGGTGCTGTCCATGCGAGTAGTAGCGCAACTGCAGATGAAAAAGGCGTTCAGGCAAATGGCAATACACAGACCAGAGCATCTTCGAAGTTTCATTTACCCTGAGATCATCTATCAGTGACTGAGCGTAGTGAAGAAACTCGCGTTTTATCGCGAACGAGCGAAATCGGATTACTTCGTAACCCACCGCCCGCCTGGAGAACTCAGGTACGGGCAACTGTTCGGTCATATATTGCGTTCTCCCCACCGCGCCGGTCATTTTCGCTCCAGTCGCCTGATCCCAGAAGCGCACGAAACTTTGCCCCTGATAACAGCCCCAGCTTTTGATCAGCGCATGCCTGGCAAAAATTCCGCGTCGCAACTTGCTCTTCAATTCCGATTGGTGCAGCCAGACCTTCGAGGCGCTGCCAACTTCGTTACTGTAATCGAACATGATGCAATCTTGATTGGAATGACCGAAATAATCCAAGGAAGCGATCTTGCAGCGCGCGCGATCTTCTCCGCGATCAAGATATGCGCAAAATTGGTCGGCATTATCGAAGTAGATCAATTTCACTCCGTATCTCGCAGGGATTGAATCGATGACGGAAAAGAGATTCTTCTTCTCCTGCAACTCGCGCCGCCGATACGAAGGAGCGAAGACGAGCCACGTTATGCGAGCATCGGCTCCATATTCCTGTTGCAGTTGTTCGATCCGAAGGCGGCTCGCCCGGATGAAATTGAGCCACCAATGATCATGCGGTTGCGGTTTGTCTTTTTCCCATTCCCATAAAGAAACACCACCGGTAACTACCACGCGCTCGTCGCACGAAATGCTCGCCCCGCTGGCTGCGATTGCCGTCAACCCGGCCAACATCAGAGACAACAGCGCCACCAAGGTAAGTTTCATATCACGCGCACTCTTTATCCGATTTTTTTCCGAAAGCGCAAGTGCGCAGACACAGAAAAGCAAAATCGAGATGCCGATAAGGATGACAAGGTGCTGCCAGTATTCGAATAAGTGTGCGCCGCGCAGGATTATTGCACGCATGAGCGAGATGAAATAGGTGGCGGGCAAGATTGTGCTCAGGGCGTAGAAAATCGGTGGCATGGTTTCGCGCGGGAATACGAAGCCGGAAAAGAAAACGCTTGGCAACATGAAGACCATCGACATTTGCAGACAAGCGCGACAGCGTTCGCCGCGCGGTTTGCAAGAAATGCTCATGCCGTTTACCTGCGCTGCACGTTTATTCTCCAGGTATTGTGGTATTCAAAGAAGCCACCAAAGGCGGGTTGCGTGTTGATTGCGTCGAGCTTGAGCGTATGCATCCCGGGCGAAAGGGGCCCGTGGACGATGCTGATTCCCTCGAACCAGATGATGGCGTCGATCGGCGGGAAATTGACCGGAATCCACGGGCTAAAGACGAACCCGGAGTAGAAGTTCATTACGTTTCCTCGACTGATTACGGTCGCGCCATCAATCTTGAAGGTTATGTGCAACGTTCGGAAAACACTCCGGGGAACACGCGGGTCCGCTGGCGTCCCATCGGTGTAATGCGTCCCGAGTAGGACCCAAAGCGGGAGGACGAAGGCTTGTCCTTTGTAGAGAGTTACGTCGAGATGGCCGGGCGTGCCGTCTCCTGGAGCGTCCGGAAGCGGCATGAGCACAACCCCGGGAGGAACAACGGCGTTGCCGTTGAGATCAGTCGGAACAGTGATGGCGCCAAAGGCCCAACATTCATAGAGTGCGTTCCAAGCCGCGAGCGTTCGGCCGAGGAAGAGACAACGTTCGCGCGATTCGCCAAGGTTGTCCGTATTTGCGATGTCGCCTTCAAACGTGACCGCATCCGGCGCGGTGATAAGGATGCCTGGTAATGCCTGGCCCAAAGCCGACCCGACCAGGCAGGCGAGAAAGGCAGCGAGAAGCAGCCGTGTGTTCGTCTTAAGGCAAAGGATTCGAAACAAGCCGTTTGATTTATTGGTATTCATATTTTGGTTTTCCATTTTTGAGTTGGAGCAGTGATCGCTTTCCCTTTCCAACGGTGTGTCGAAGTGGCCGCTACAAAAGAATTGTAAGTTTCCTTTCAAGTCACTTCGCGGAATGAGCAGTTCCTTCAATCACAACACGCGAGTGAATCTCGCACGGCTGGTTCGCGTATGATGCGCCGTTTCAGCGCCGAGCTGCAAACTAGTGTCGCGAAAGTGAAAAAGGGGGACAGGAAGTAACTGTCCTTATTTCATGTTCCGTACGGAACATGAATCTTATTACTTCTTTCCTTGGCGCTTCTAGCGCCAGACAGAAATAACGATGCCTCACGATGTTCGACACCGTGAGGCATCTGAGTTATCGCCGGACGACTGTTACAGCCCTGGCGGCTGGAATATCACGTGAATGAGCCCGTTGAACGAACCTTCGCTGCGGCCGGTGAGACCGTCTGGTGCAAAGGTGAGTAGCCGATTTACAGTGAAGCTCCCGGCCGCGCCGGTATAATAACCAGTGCCACCGGTGACGGTGTGAAACTCGATTATTGATTTCACTGTCGCATTCCCGGTGTCACTCATTTGCCCTGTCGTGGTCGTATAGATACTATCTCCGTTAGCGTCGATGAAACGCGCGCACTGCGGACTCGCTCCGGTCGCGTAGTCGACCAGACCTGCGTAGACGACGCGGAACCGGCCTAACGGGCTTGCATCGGCGTTACCACCCGCCGCCACAACCAGAATGTATGGATTGATTGCCGACTGCTGGGCGGCGTCGAGCGATTTGGCAGATTGTGGATAATACTGATAGCTCTCCGCTGCAATCAGGCTTCCCCTGAAACGGATTACGCCTATGGGCAGCGAGTCCGCCCAGGCCGAGCCCACCAGGCAGACCAGCAAGGAGGCAAGAAGCAACCGCGTCTTCGCTTTGCGAGCAAGAGACGCGGAGCGATTGAAACGAAACGTTTGTTTGATTGGTATTCATATATTTTTCTTTCTGTTTTGAGGTTTGAGCGATTGACTCGCTTTCCCTTTCCAACGGCGTTCCGCAGCCGGCGCTACACAAAGGTAGTGTTCGCTGATTGTTAGCGGCGCGTGGCTTCGTCGTTGTAGCCGGGATCGGTGATCCCGGGAGTGAGTCCGGCGCCTCTTCCGGAGCGGCCGGGGTCACCGACCCCGGCTACAACTGCGCTCCGCACAGAGAAACAACTGGCAATTCACCAACACTACCCTGCGCAGACATTGATTTTTTTTCACGCTTGCCTTCCCGATTGCCTCGCAGCACCCTAACGAAGTGAGTTCCCTGCCGGGCGCTGTCCGTGGCGGGAGCGATGATCCCTTCGCTCCCACCCATTGGAGCGTAATCGCCGCGGCATCGAGAAATGAAATCGAGCCGGAGCAAGCCCGCGCCGCGCTCGGGCAGCTTTGCGAAGTGTATTGGGCGCCCCTTTACGCGTTCGTCCGCAGTCGCGGCCATTCCGTGCACGATGCGCAGGACCTCACGCAAAGTTTTTTCGCTCACCTGATCGAACGCGAAATATATGGCCGGGCTGATCGCGCCAAGGGCCGGTTCCGCTCCTTCCTGCTCGCTGCTTTGAAAAACTTTCTGGCCGACGCCTATGCGTACGCGCACGCGCTGAAGCGCGGTGGTGCGGAGGATTTTTTACCTCTCGATGAGAGTCGGGCCGAGGCGGCGGAATCGCTTTTCCAGACGCATTCGAAAACCGGTGAGCCGATCGGAGAAGATCGGCTTTTTGAGAAAAGCTGGGCAGATGCGCTCGTTGCCACCAGTCTGGCGCGGCTTTTAGCAGAGTATCAAAGCGAAGACAAACAGACGCTCTTTGAGCGATTAAAGATTTTTTTGACCGGAAGCCCGGACCCGCTGCCCAGCTACGATCAGCTTTCCATTGAAATGGAAATGCCGGCTTCCAGCATACGCACATACGTTACGCGCTTGCGCCAGCGTTACCGCGAAACTTTGCGCGCTGAGGTCCGCCAAACAGTCGAGACCGAGGCGGAAGTAGATGAGGAATTGCACGAGCTGTTTCGCGTGCTGTCCGCAACGTGAAAGTCCTAACCGTGAAAACGCTCGCTCCCCGCATCGCGCTTTGTTCGACATGCGGCAGGATGTTGAATGAGAAAGGCGAGTGCATGTCCTGCCTTGTTCGGTTGGGGTTTGATCAGCCGTTACCGGAATTGTCTTCCGCAGTCTTCGGCGATTTCGAAATCGTGCGGCGCGAAGATGGCTTATTTTGGGAACTCGGACGCGGCGCGATGGGTGTGACTTATCGCGCCCAGGACAAGGTGTTGAATCGCACCGTCGCGTTAAAAGTGATCGACCCACCGGCAACAGAAGGCGGCGGGCAGGCGGTGCGGGATCGTTTCTTGCGCGAGGCTCGCGCCGCGGCGGCCTTTCGCCATCCAAATGTGGCAGGTGTGTTTCACTTCGGCGCCTCGAGCGAAGGCGATCGTTGCTACTATGCCATGGAGCTGGTCGAGGGCGAAACTCTCGAAGCACTCGTTAGGCGTGATGGTCCGTTAGAAGTCAAAGTCGCGCTCGAAATGACAGTTCAAGTCACGCGCGCGTTAATCGCAGCGGCAGCGCATGGACTCATCCATCGCGACCTTAAGCCGGGTAACATCATGTTGATCCGAAGCGACGCTTCAGAGCTTGAGGTTAAAGTGATCGATTTCGGTTTAGCCAAAGCGATTGCGGATGGTGGAAAAGAAATGGACTTGACCAAGGGCGGCTTCATCGGCACGCCTGCTTTCGCCAGCCCCGAGCAATTCAGCGGCGCAGCCGCCGATGCGCGCTCCGATATCTACTCGTTAGGCGTGACGCTTTGGTATGCGCTCACGGGCGAGGTGCCGTATCAGGGAAAAACTATTGAAGAGATTCGCCATCGTCAGAGCGATCTCCCACTGCCAGTACAAAATTTGGTCGCGCGCAAAATCCCGACTCCCGTTATTCAGCTACTGCGTCGAATTCTCGCCGTGGATCCAACCCAACGACCAGCATCGGCTCGGGATTTTATGGAAGCCCTGGATTCGTGCCGCTCACGTTTGGGGCTTATTCCTTTGCCAAGATCGAAAGTGCGACAAGCCGTCCGCATGGACTTGCAGCCCTTGCCGCTGCGGTGGCGGTCGGCGCCGTAGGTTTTTTTGCTTTCCGGCCATCGCAGCAGAAACCAACGCCCGCTATAGCAGCCACCGCGCAAGTAGCACTGCCGCCGGTAGTCATACCTAGGAAGTCGATCGCGGTTCTGCCATTCGAAAATCTTAGCGCGGAGAAGGAGAACGCTTTCTTCGCGGATGGAGTGCAAGACGACATCCTTACGGCGTTGTCGAAAATCGCCGACCTCAAAGTCATCAGCCGGACCTCTGTGATCAGTTATCGCGCAGGGGCCGCGCGCAACTTGCGCGCGATCGCTCAAGAATTGGGTGTCGCCAATATTTTGGAAGGCAGTGTTCGCCGCGCCGGAGGCAAAGTCCGGGTAACAACCCAACTGATCAATGCGCAGACCGACGCTCATTTGTGGGCCGATACTTACGATCGGAGTTTGGAAGATGTCTTCGCGATTCAAAGCGACATCGCATTACAAGTCGCGGCGCAACTGCAGGCGAAGCTCTCGCCCAGCATCAAGTCCGCCATTGAGGAGCGTCCCACCAGCGATTCGATCGCATATGAGTTTTACACGCGGGCTAAATTACTCCGGCAACAACCGATGACGGCGCCAGCTGAACAGTTGGAGGCGATAGCATTGCTTGACCAGGCGGTGAGGCGAGACCCGCAGTTTCACCTTGCCTATTGCGCATTGGTGTCGTTGCACACGCTGTAATACGCGTACTTTGAACATGTGCCGGCACGACGCGCTTTGGCGGAGCGCGCTCTCGAGGCGGCAGTCCGTTTGCGGCCGGACGCGGCCGAAACTCATCTTGCTCGAGCGGATTACTATTATCGCTGCGACTTTAATTACGACAAAGCCAGGGCAGAACTCGCGCTGGCCCAGCGGGAACTTTCTGGCGAACCGCGCTTTTTCATCACCGCAGCCCGGATGGACCGATGTCAAGGCCGCTGGCAGGACGAACCTCGCAATTGGGAGAAAGCGCTCGAACTCGATCCTCGGAACATGCAGAGCTATAAGCAGCTCTACGAATCTTACCGGGAGGTGCGGCGCTATCCAGAAGCCGCCGCGGCTCTGCAGCGCGCAGCGGCCATCGATCCGGCCGCGCCGTGGCCGCGGATATTACGCGGCGACCTCGAACTTCAGTGGCGGGCCAACACCAAGCCTTTGCATGAGATTTTCGACGAGTTGATAAAGAAAGATCCAGAGAATATTTGGACCGAAGTGTGGTTCGACCTTGCCCTCTGCGAGCGTGATCCAGATGCGGCTGCCAGAGCCGCGGCTGAACTGGAGTGCGACCTACGATGGTGTGTGGCTCCGCGAGGGGTGGTTTAAGGGTTTAGCCGCGCGCATCCGCGGCGACGAGACGGCGGCAAGAATGGCGTTCACCGCGGCTCGTGTGGCAGCCGAAAAGGAGGTAACCGAGCAGCCAGATTACGGTCCTCCATTGTGCGCGCTCGGCCTTATCGACGCCGCTCTCGGACGGAAAGACGAGCGATCCGGGAAGGTCGGCGCGCCGCAGGAACTTCTCCCGGTAACCAAAAATGCTATCGCCGGCGCAATATATCCAAGACATTCCTCGCCCTGATCTACGTCTTCTGCGGGGAGAAGGACCTTGCGATTGAACAACTGCAAACTTCGATGAAATCCTACAACGCCATGTTGTCCTACGGGGAACTCCGCCTGCATCCGTTCTGGGATCCGTTGCGCGGCGATCCGCGTTTTGAGAAACTCGTCGCCAGCCTTGCGCCCAAGCCGGGTGAGTAAGTGCCCAACCACTACAGCCGCGATCAGAATTTCTTCGTTAGGCTAAAGTAAATAAACCGCCCGGTGGGGTCGTAGAGGTACCTGTGGATAATCATTCACGCTATCGGGCGGGTCGTGGTCGAACAGATTGGTACAACCAACCGAAACGCGCATGCCATCGAGGATTTGCTTCCAACCCGGGCGGGCGTGGCTACCGCTGATGGAGGTGAAGTCGTAGGCTGCTTGCAGGTCAAAAAACCAGGTTTGCTTCACCCAGTGTTCTCGGCCGTTAAGGCCGAATTCGTGAAAACCGTCACGATAATTCGACTGTGGCGGACAACTCGAAGTCCCGCCAACTCCAATCAAGGCGGGATGTTCCTTTCCATTTTAAATAGGCGTCTTCAGAAAAGAAAACGGTTGGGCTGGGGCTGCTGCGCAGCTCTTTTTCCTTTTCCCCGGGGACGGAGGAGAATTGAAAGGAATCCAGGAAGGCTCACTTGCGTGACGGAGGTGAAAGTTCCGAAGGACGTCTGGAGCTGATACTGGAGGGCGAAATCAACGCCGCGGGCTTTTTGTGTCCCGCTGTTTTGATAGGACTCTGACATCGCCAGAAGGTTTCCGTTGGCATCTCTCGTGGCGCTCTCGCCCGGCAGTGGATTTCCGGCCGCAACGCGCGCAAGAACATCTTCCGGATCTGGATTCGGGTTAATCCATCCGGTGGTTTCGATGTCGAAAAGATCTACGGTCAGGGTGAGCCCCGGAATGAATTTTGGCGTGTAAACGAACCCTCCGCTGAAAGAACGGGAATCCTCCGGTTGCAGGTTAGGGTTATTGAGAAACGTCGTTGGAACTTCACTAACCTCTGCGCCCGTGACCGGATCTCTCACGTCCTGGAAGAATAGAACGAGCTCCTTGCTGTGCCGAGGTTTACCAGTGAAGGTTGTTTGAAACCTTCGCCCCAGGTCGCGCGGAAAGTGAGCGAATCGTCGAACGGCTGCCAGCGCATTCCAAACTTTGGCACCATCACATTGCTGCCGTTGTTGAGAAATTCTTCGTAGCGGACCGCGGCGGTAAATTCCAGCGCATGAAACCCGGGTGCGGTGCAGCCGGAGCCGAAAACCGGGATACTCGTTTCGGCATAAGCGGCGTACTCGCTTCGGCTTGCGCGCACAGGGAAAAAGATGCCGGTGCCGAGAAGATCCCCGGCATTTTGCAGGACAGTTGTTTCCTGGCTGTTCGTCTCGTGTTGAAATTGTCCGCCGAAAGCGAGGCCGACGCCGCCCGCGGGCAATTTGAACAGTTCCGTCGTGTAGATGTTGACGTCGACCGTCGTCGCACTACCGCGGTCCGGTTCGCGCTCGTGCAGAAGCACGTAGTCAATAAGCCGGTAATTCGATGCGATCGGTCTGCGATAATCGCCGAATGGATTGTAAGGAGTGGTTGTGCCGATGTATTCCGGGGAGCTCGGATCAAAGATCGGATCGGCCGCATTGAGCGTGCGATTGAAACGCGATGGCAGAAGGACCATTCCAAATGGTGGTGCTAAGAATGTG
Organism: uncultured Verrucomicrobiae bacterium; assembly: GCA_963803315.1. GTDB lineage: Bacteria > Verrucomicrobiota > Verrucomicrobiia > Chthoniobacterales > UBA10450 > JBBQFI01. The sequence continues at coordinate 156,253 of CAWDLY010000020.1, forward strand.
GCTGTAACGAAATGCGGCGTCGTAACCCCACGTGCCGTCAAAGAGTTTATCTCCTTTGATTCCGGCGGTGGTGAAAAATGCATCGACCTTGGTGTCAAACTTCGCGATTTCCCAATTCAAAGGTGCGTCCTCTGCTTCCGCCGGAGATTATTTGTTGAAAGGGATTGAAGGGATTGTAAGCGCCGGGAGATACACCAGTTTCCTCATAGGTCGGACCTCCGAGCACCGCCCCGGGCGCATGTGGTGGAATCGCGATGAGCGGAAGCCCTGGCGATTGAAAATCGTTAGTATTGGAAGGAGCCAATTCGTTGTGCGTATTGACACGTTGATACAGGAAGTCGGCGTAAATCACCATCTGGTTATCGAAGACTCCGTGATGCGCGTTTAAGTAGGCGCCGTAACGCTCGGAGTCCGGCAGGGCGCTGGTGAAAATCAACGGCGGGAATAGGACACTGCGTCCTTCCGAATAGGTATAGGCCGAGGCCGGAGCAGAACCATTACTGAGAAATGGCGCGTGCCCAAAGAAGGTATCGCCCGACCCTGGAGGTGGATTGCCTCCAGCTGCGATCACTGCTGCGCGCGACAAGCTCCAGATTAAACGGACTGGCATTCGAACTGAGAATGGTTCGAGGTGTCTGGGTCGCCGAATACGATCGGTCACTGTTGAAAATAGAGTTCCTGCGGTAGTAATTAAGGACGCCGGTGACATTGGTATTTTCACTGCCGAGTCCGAAGACGAGCGAAGAAGCGAACTCAGTTGAATCTTTGTTCGTCGTATTTCCAGCCTCGATATTCACTTCTGCATCCGTGTAATTGTGGCGCAACTTAATGTTGATCACGCCGGCCACGGCATCGGCGCCATAGGTGGTCGAAGCACCGTCTTTCAGGATCTCGATGCTTTCGATTGCGGCTTTCGGAATCGAATTCAAGTCGATGAACAACTGCGAGCCATCGGCCGTCCCACCCGGAAAAGGCGTTACACGATGTCCATCAATCAAAACAAGTGTCGCTCCCGGATCGAAACCCCGCAACGAGATTGACGAAGCACCCAGCGCGAGAGGACTAGACGCATTATTGTTCGCGATCGCGACGCCATTGGCGTTCGCGATCGGCAGATTCTTGATCAACTCCTCGCCGGTGCGTTCTCCGGAGGCGTCGATCACTGTGCGAGTGATAACCTGCACCGGGTTCGGCCCCACTTCCGCCGCCGTTGGAATAAGAGAGCCAGTGACCATCACGCGCTCAGCCTCCGCAGTCTTCGAAGCTTCGCTAGCCGATTCGTCGCCCGGGGTTGGCGTTGCCTGCTGTGCGCTAATCGTCGCGCCTAACGACAGGACAGATCGTTGTCGTGAATGCAAGAGCACAACTCTTGCGGATTAGATTTTTCAAGGTGGGGTCCTTTCATCGCTTGCAAAGCCGTGCGAAAGAAAGCGACCGTGAGCTTGGGGCCAACCCTGCGATCTATTGCCGACGTTGAGTAACGCTACCTTGGCGGATGCCTCAAACCGATTGCAAGCATCAAATTCGGTAAACATAGACAAGCGAGTTCACACCGCTTTCTTTTAAGAGTTGAAGCGATGATCGCTCGCCGTTTCCAACGGCATTCGAGAACGAGCGCTACACAAATTGCGATTTTTCTGCGCTTGCCTTTGCGATTGCTTCGCACCAACCTAACGAAGTGAGTTCCCTGCCGGGCGCGGACGTGGCCGGAGCGATGATCCCTTCGCTCCCACCCATTGGAGCGTGATCGCCGCGTCATCGAGAAATGAAATTAAGCCGGAGCTGTTCGCGTGCTGTCCGGTACCTGAAAGTCCTAACCGTGAAAACGCTCGCTCCCCGCATCGCGCTCTGTTCGACATGCGGCAGGATATTGAATGACGAAAGGCGAGTGCATGTCCTGCCTCGTTCGGCTGGGGTTCGATCAACCCCTGCCGGAACTGGCTTCAGCTGTCTTTGGCGATTTCGAAATCTGCCAGCGCGAGGATGGCTTTCTTTGGGAACTTGGACGTGGCGCGATGGGTGTGACTTATCGCGCTCAGGACAAGGTGTTGAATCGCAGCGTCGCATTGAAAGTGATCGACGCACCGGCGACAGAAGGCGGCGGCCAGGCCGTGCGGGATCGCTTTTTGCGCGAGGCGCGCGCCGCTGCGGCTTTCCGTCATCCGAATGTAGCAGGTGTGTTTCACTTCGGCGCTTCAACCGAAGGCGATCGTTGCTACTATGCGATGGAGCTGGTCGAAGGTGAGACTCTGGAGGCACTCGTTAGGCGCGACGGTCCGTTGCAAGTCAAAGCGGCGCTCGAGATGACGGTTCAAGTGACGCGCGCCTTAATTGCCGCCGCGGGGCACGGTTTGATCCATCGCGATCTCAAGCCGGGTAACATCATGTTAATCCGCAGCGACGCTTCCGAGCTTGAGGTTAAAGTGATCGATTTCGGTTTAGCCAAAGCGATCGCGGATGGTGGAAAAGAAATCGACCTGACCAGGGGTGGCTTTATCGGCACGCCTGCTTTCGCCAGCCCCGAGCAGTTCAGCGGCGCAGCGGCCGATGCCCGCTCCGATATCTACTCGTTAGGCGTGACGCTTTGGTACGCGCTCACGGGCGAGGTTCCCTATCAGGGAAAAACCATCGAAGAGATTCGCCATTGTCAGAGCGATCTCCCACTGCCGGTGCAAAATTTGGTCGCGCGCAAAATCCCGACTTCCGTCATTCAGCTATTGCGCCGCATTCTCGCAGTTGATCCAACTCAGCGGCCAGCGTCAGCTCGGGAATTTATGGAAGCCCTTGAGTCATGCCGCTCACGTTTGGGATTCATTCCTTACCAAGAGATCGAAAGCGCAACAAACCTTTCGCATGCTCGCGGCCCTCGCCGCGGCAGTCGCGGTCGGCGCTGTGGGGTATTTCGCTTTCCGGCCGTTGCAACAGAAACAAACGCCGGCTATTGCAGGCACCACGCAAGGAGCATTGGCGCCGGTGGTCATACCGATGAAATCGATCGCGGTTCTGCCATTTGAAAATCTCAGTGCCGAAAAGGAGAACGCATTTTTCGCGGATGGAATGCAGGACGACATCCTCACGGCGTTATCGAAAATCGCCGACTTAAAAGTCATCAGCCGTACCTCCACGATCAGCTATCGCGCGGGGGCCGCCCGCAACTTGCGCGCGATCGCGCAAGAATTGGGCGTCGCTAATATTTTGGAAGGCAGTGTACGTCGCGCGGGAGGCAAAGTCCGGGTAACAACGCAACTGATTAATGCGCAGACCGACGCTCACCTATGGGCCGATACTTACGATCGCAGTTTGGACGATGTCTTCGCGATTCAAAGCGACATCGCGTTACAAGTCGCGGCCCAACTTCAGGCGAAGCTCTCGCCCAGCGTCAAATTCGCCATTGAGGAGCGTCCCACCCGCGATTCGACAGCATACGAGTTTTACACCCGGGCTAAACTTCTCCGGCAAAAGCCGCTCACGTGGTCCGAGGATCAGTTGGAGGCGATAGCATTGCTGGACATGGCGGTGAAGCGAGACCCGGAGTTTCACCTTGCCTACTGCACGTTGGTGTCGCTACACGCGATCTTATACGCAAACTGGGAACATGTGCCGGCACGGCGCGCTTTGGCGGAGCGTGCCCTTGAGGCAGCAGTCCGTTTGCGGCCGCGTGCGGCCGAGACTCATCTCGCTCGAGCGGATTACTATTGTCGCTGCGAGTTTGATTACGACAAAGCCCGGGCAGAACTTGCCTTGGCCCAGCGGGAACTTTCTGGCGAACCGCGGTTTTTCATCACCGCAGCCAAAATAGACGGATTTCAAGGCCGTTCAGAGGACGAACCTCGCAATTGGGAGAAGGCACTCGAACTCGACCCCCGCAACATGCAGAGCTACAAGCAGCTCTTCGAATCTTACCGTCACGTGCGGCGCTATTCAGAAGCCGCCGCGGCTCTGCAACGAGCAGCGACTATCGATCCGACCTCGGTGTGGCCGCGGATATTACGCGGTGAACTCGAACTGCAGTGGCGGGCCAAGACCAAGCCTTTGCATGAGATTTGCGACGAGTTGATGAAAGATCCAGAGATCGCCGCTAGTTGGGCCCATGTGTGGTTCGGCCTTGCCTTCTGCGAGCGTGATCCAGATGCGGCTGCCAAGGCGGCGGCGGTGGTTGAAGAACTGACTTACGACGGGGTGATAGTTCCGAAGGCGTGGTTTGCTGGTTTATCTGCATCGAGCCGAAACGACCAAATCACGGCAAAGAAAGCGTTCATGTCAGCTCGCGCTGAAGCGGAAAAAACATTAGCGGAGCAGCCTGAAGAAGGAACGGCGTGGTGTGCGCTTGGCCTCATCGACGCCGCTTTGGGACGGAAAGACCGAGCGATTCATGAAGGTCGCCGGGCTGTGGAACTTCTCCCCGTAACCAAGAATGCTGATACCGGTGGGATTATCCAGGATTTCCTTGCCCTGATCTACGTCTTCTGCGGGGAGAAGGACCTTGCGATCGAACAACTGAAGACTTCGATGAAATCCTACAACGGCATGTGGTCCTACGGAGAACTCCGCCTGCAGCCGTATTGGGATCCGTTGCGCGGTGATCCGCGTTTTGAGAAATTCGTCGCCAGTCTTGCGCCGAAACCGGGCGAGTGAGCGTTGATCACCGTGACCCTGATCAGAGTTTGTCAACCGGACTCTTCGATTAAAAGAGGTTCAAACGAAACTCTAAAATTTCTTCGTTAGGCTGACATAGACGAAGCGGCCAACGGCGTCGTAAATGAAACCCGGATAGCCCGTCGAGTTACCGAAGCCCCCGAAAGCTATTGGGTTATCCTGGCCAAATACATTGTTGCAACCAACCGTGATGCTAGTGTTGTTCACCAGGTTCTTCCAGCACGGCATTGAGTAATTGGCCGTTTGTGAGTGGCTTCGCGACGATCCTTACTGTCCTTAGAGTATCCTGCCACTGGCTGTGACTCCACCGGAGGCGCGAAAGCGAAGTTGTAGGTTCCCTGCACATCAAAGGTCCAGGTGGCCTTGATCCAATGCTCCTTCTTTTTGTCAGGCAAAAAGTCCGCATCGAAGAGAATTTCGTGGAAACCACTGATGTAGTTCACGCTCGCGAAGATATCGAAGTTGTTCCAAGTCCAGTCGAGCGACGATCTGCCCTTCCATTTCAGATAACCATCGTCGGCGGTCGAAGATGAGAAACCCGTCCCTATTCCCGATATTTGTCCGACCGGAGTGCCGCTGACTTCGATCGTTGGATTGCCGGCAGTCAGCTGTAGTCTGAAGGAATCCAGATATGTCGCCTGCGTCAGCGAAGTAAATGTGCCGAAGGGCGATTGGTATTGATATTGGATTCCAAAATCGACACCACGTGCGCGCGCCTGGGCGGCGTTTTGGAAGGTAAAGCCGATGAGTGAGATGTTGCCGGCGACGTCACGCTCGACGAACTCACCAGGAAGGAGAGTGCCAGCAGCCTCACGAGCGAGCACCTGATTGGCATCTGGCGTCGCCACGACACCTGTGCGTTCGATGCTCCAGAGATCGAGCGAGAGAGTCAAACCCGGCACGAATTTGGGCGTAAAGACCACGCCTGAGCTGAATGAGTGCGAGTCCTCTGGTTGGAGATTCGGATTGCTCGAAAACAGGATATTTGTTTCTGATTCGAAATTTCCCGTGAGAGGATCGGTCGTAGGCGTAAGTGCCAGCGGTGGCGCCCGAAAATAGCTCAAAGAGCGACGGTTCGCGGAAGCCTTTACCCCATGTCGCGCGGATGGTTAACGAGTCGTCAAAGGGCTGCCAGCGCATACCCAGTTTCGGCACCAAAACATTCGTGTCGTTGTTGCGAAACTCTTCGTAGCGGCCCGCCGCATTAAATTCCAAGGCGCGGAAGCCAGGAATCGCGTTTTCCGGGCTGAAAATCGGAATGGACGTCTCCGCATAGAACGCAAACGTTTTGCGGCCGCCGATCCGTACCGAAGAGGCCCACGTCGATGATCGATTGATCCACGCTCTGCTCGATGTTTTCACGGCGGAACTGTCCGCCGACGGCAAACCCAACACCGCCCGCCCGGAAGTTTAAACAGCTGGGTGGTGTAGATGGTCGCGTCGAGGGTTGCCAATTTAGAGGAATCGATCTCCTTGGGATGCCCGAGAACGAAATCCACGAGCGCGGCATTGGAAGGGATGTCAACCCGATAATCGCCAAATGGATTGTAGGCAGCCGCTCCTTCGAGAACTCCGCCCGGTCCAAAGATCGGGTCGGCCTGATTCAAAACTTGATTATAACGCGGGATGGAAACGATCTGTGCCGTAAAAGTCTCCTTGACTTGACTGTAGCGGAACCCGAAATCGTAACCCCAGTTCCCGTCGAATAGTTTGTCACCTCTGGCACCGAGGGTGAAGAGTATTGCATCGGTCTCGTCATTAAATAGTCGGTTGCCGAATTCAGCCGCTCGCAAACGGCTGCCGCCCGAAATAATCTGCCCAAACGGATTGAATGGGTTGAAGGCATTGGCCGGAACTCCGGTCTCCGCGTGGGTTGGTGTGTCAGGTGGTTCAGCGCCGGGCGCGATCGGTGTATTTGGGGGAATTGCGATCGCGATAAACCCAGCGGTCTGGAAATCTCCAGTGGCTAGCGGCGCCAGTTCGTTATGGGTCTTTACATTTTGATAAAGCATGTCGGCATAGAGCACTAATTGTTCGCCACAGATCTTGTGCTCGGCGTTCACGTATCCGCCCCACCGTTCCGATTCCGGAAACGAGCTCGAGAAGGCGTTAAAGTTAAAGAACGAAGTACGCCCGAGCTCGAATAGACATAGTCCGAGGCCGGGCTAAAGCCATTCGTGAAGAACGGCGCATGACCAAAGAATACGGGAAGCGGCACACCATTGGCGTCCACAGGGAGAGTCGCCGGATCGACTCCCGCTGCGATGACTACGTCCCTGCTTAACTGCAAATTTGCCGGACTTGAGTTCGTGCTAAGGAATGGCGGCTTGGAGGAAAGCCCACCACGGTCACGGTTAAAGATCGAGTTGTGATGATAATAGTTAATGACACCGCTGACCTGCGTCGTCTCATCGCCGATACCAAACAGGAGGTCGGCCGTGTAAAGGCCACCATCCTTGTCGAGTGTATTGCCATAAGATAGTGTCGCCTCCGCTCCACGGTAATTGTGGCGGAGCTTGAGGTTGACGACACCAGCAACCGCGTCTGCACCGTAGGTGCTCGAAGCGCCATCCTTCAGAATTTCAATGGAGTCGATCGCCGCCCGTGGGATCGAATTCAAATCCACGAAGGATGTTGTGCCACCGTTTCCAATCGGATACGGGGCAACACGCCTGCCGTCGACCAAAGTGAGGGTGGCACTGGCATCGAAACCGCGCAGCGAAACCGAAGAAGCGCCCGAAGTAAAGCCGGTCGCGTTATTCGAAACAGGAACACCATTGGCATTCGCCACCGGGAGATTGCGGATGAGTTCTTCGGCGTTGCGCTCACCGCGCTTGTTGATCAAATCGCGATTGATGGTCAAAATCGGGTTCGGCCCCACTTCTTCCGCCGTTGGAATGTTGGAACCGGTTACAATGACGCGCTGAGCTTCCGCAGTCTCCGAAGCTTCGATTGCCGATTGGTCGCTCGGAGTTGGTGCTGCCTGCTGTGCACTAGTCGTCGTGCCTAACGACAGAACGATCGTCGTAGTGAATGCAAGAGTACAGACCCTTGCGGATTAGATTTTTCAAGGTGGGGTCCTTTCATCGCTTGCAAAGCCGTGCGAAAGAAAGCGACCGTGAGCTTGGGGCCAACCCTGCGATCTATTGCCGACGTTGAGTAACGCTACCTTCGCGGATGCCTGAAACCGATTGCAAGCATCAAATTCGGTAAACATAGGCAAGCGAGGTCACATCGCTTTCTTCGAAAGTTGAGGCGACGATTGCTCGCCGTTTCCAACGGCATTCCGGATCGGGCGCTACAAGAAATCCGTTGGAATCAGAATTATCCAAACGGATTGCATCCCCGAGTGCGCTCTTCGCTAATCATGCTGTTCCGTACGGAACACAATTTTTGAGGCTGGATTGGCCGGATGCCTCAACTCGGTTGCAAACATCAAATTGCGTAAACATACCCGAGCAAAGTCACGCCGCCTTCCTTCAAAAGCTTGAAGCAACCGATCACTCGCGGTTTCCAATGGCATTCCAGAACGAGCGCTACAAGAAATCGTTGGAATTATCCAAGCAGATGTATCCGCGAGCACAGCTTTACGCTTAAATATGCTGTTCCGTACGGAACACAGTTTTAGACTGGACATTGTGATCGCGGTTTGTCTTGGCTGGCAGGATATGAACTCCAAAACCGAAGAATTTCTTTATCTGTTGCTCTGGGGAGCCGAGACCTTAATGCATCCCACCTTCCGCAATTTGCATGAGTCGTATGAAGGGTGGGCCTACCGCACAGGCCTGCTGCCGCAACTTGCAAGACTTGAACGACGCAAGCTGATCGAGAAAAAGCCGGGAAAGATGGCTCAGCGCATCTATCGCCTCACCGAAACCGGCCGTCTCACCGCCCTGGCGGGTCGCGATCCTGAGGCCCGCTGGAGCCGTTCCTGGGACGGGCGATGGCGACTCGTTGTATTCGATTTGCCTGAAAGACAGAATGCCGCACGCGTGCGACTCCGGCGTTTCCTGAAGGAGCGCAATTTCGGTTACCTTCAGAACAGTCTTTGGATCACGCCGGACCCTTTGGATGATAGAGTGGCGAAACTAGGTGCGGGCGGCAAGGACGTCGAATCGTTCCTGACTCTGGAGGCCCGGCCCTGCTCGGGAGAGAGCGACCGGGCGATTGTCGCGGGAGCGTGGGATTTCAATAAGATCAATCGGCGTTACGAGGATTGTCTCTGCTTGCTGAAAAACCACCCGCCGTTTCATCGAATTGCTGCTGCAGGTACGGACAAGCTTTGGCAATGGGCGCGGCGGGAGCGGGTCCTCTGGCGCGCGGCTATCCAAAGCGATCCGCTTTTGCCATCGGTGCTTCTGCCGAGAGGCTACCGCGGCAAAGAAGTCTGGCGCAAGCGGAACTCGGTGTTACGAAAAGCCGGGCAACGGTTTAAGTAATGTTTCAATATTGTATGCTGTTCCGTACGGAACAGTGAAAAAACCCCCTTTTTTTTTAGCGACCGAAGGGTTTTATTCGGCGGCTAATTCGCGCAAGGCTGGTTGGTTTAGAGAAGCTACCCGGCTCGTTAGGCGAAAATTGTGGTCTAAGTGAAGCGGTCCATGCGAAGCTTGGCGAAATTTTGCCCGCTCTGCGCCCGGGGCGCATGAGCGCAAAAGGCTCTGAGGCAGGTCGGTGCTCCTTGCCGCTTAGCGCTGTCCTTCTGAGATAAGCTAGCTAGTGGTTTCACAAATAAAGTTTCTGCAATTCTTCGCTTGTTCTGAAGGCGCGCTAAAACGTTGTTCCGTACGGAACAACGTTTTGCACATGCGATAGAGGGACCCACTCGTTCTTCCCCTTGTAGGCTGGTGGCGCTAATCTGGGGACTTTTGCCGGACATTGGCGCGGGAGAAGTTTGACGTGAGTTGAAAGAACTTCCCAGTCACACCAATAGGTCACACCGCTTCTTTCAACGTTTGAGAACAATGATCGACCACGAGGAGATTGCCCATCGCGAGTCACCCGATCTTTTTTCGGAATCGCAGCGCGCAGACGCAGAAAAGCAAAATCGATATGCCGATAAGGATGACGAGGTGCTGCCAGTATTCGAATAAGTGTGCGCCGCGTAAGATGATCGCGCGCATGAGGGAAATGAAATAGGTCGCAGGCAGAATCGTGCTCAGGGCGTAGAAAATCGGCGGCATGGTTTCGCGCGGGAAGACGAAGCCGGAAAAGAAAACGCTCGGCAACATGAAGACCATCGACATTTGCAAGGCCTGCATTTGGTTCTCGGCTTTGGTGGCGACGAGCAGGCCGAGACTGAGCAATGCGAATACGTAAACGAGCGTCGCGAACATCATCGCGATCACGCTTCCGTTAATCGGCACGCCAAACAGGAATCGCATGATCAGAAACAGGATCACGGCCATCATCATGCCGATGCAGAGATAGGGAACGAGTTTGCCGAGCATAAGTCCCCAACGGCTGAGTGGACTAACGAGTAATGTCTCGAGCGTTCCTTTCTCGCGTTCGCGCACGACGGCCATGGCGGTGGCGAAGGTGGTGCCGATTTGCAGGACGATGCCGATCACGCCCGGGATGTAGAAGTTCGGGCTTTTCATCGCCGGGTTGTAAAGCATTTGCGGGCGGATCTCGATCGGCACATCGCGTCTTCCGCTTTCGCGCAGGAGCGTTTCGATCGATTGCGTGAGACCGACGGCAAGCGCGGTGTTGAGCGCTTGGAGCGCAGTTGTGGAATTCGAACCGTCGATGAGCAATTGCACCTGAGCGGGATTTCCAGCACGCACATCGCGCGTGAAGGTCGGCGGAATCTCGAGTCCGACATAGGCGCGACCACCGCGAATCGCGCTTGCCAGTTCGTCGATGCTTCGCACTTCGCCGACGACGCGAAATGTTTCGGTGTTCACGAATCGATCGATGAACTGCCGGCTCTCGACCGTGCGATCTTCGTTCAGGATCATCATCGCCATGTGTTTCACATCGGTGTCGAGCGCGTAACCGAACGCGATCATTTCCACGAGGGGCGGGAAGAACATGAAGAACAACGTCATCGGATCGCGCCAGACGATGATGAATTCCTTGAACAAAATGGCGCTGAGGCCGCGGAAGGGAACGTGTTTCATAGGAGGGCACTCTCCATATCTGTCATCCCGAGGTCGCCGCGGCGACCGAGGGACCTCGCGATTCCTGATAAAGCATCGTCGAAAGGTCAGCCCACTTCGGATTTAATGTTCCAATCAATGCGTTTTTCTTGCTTCGACGCCAGCCTTTGATTTCTTTTTCGCGCGATATCGCATCGCGCGGATCGTCGTAGCTCTCGTAGTACACGAGACGATCAACGCGATACTTTTTTGTAAAGCCATCACGCGTGTGGTTCCTATGCTGCCAGACACGAACTTCGAGGCTATTTGTGATGCCGGTATACAGAACTACACGACTCTTGTTCGTCATCATATAGACATAGAATGTTTTCACTGATTCGTGAGGTCCTTCGCTTCGCTCAGGATGACATATCTTTTGATCATGCTGCTTTCTTTTGTTCGGTCGCGTGTTTCTCGCTCAAGGTGACGAAAACGTCTTCGAGCGACGGCCCGATCTCGTGAATGTCACTGTGAGTAATGCCGACTTCGCGCAATCGATTATCGATCCTTTCCCGCGTGACCGACTCATCGACCAACAGGTGCATCGATTGACCAAAGACGGTGGCGGTCCGCACGCCATCGAGTTGGCGCATCGCTTGTAGCGCCCTCGTCACGTGATCACATGTGACGTCCAGGCGACGGGTGCCCGGCGGGCTCACCTCCGGCATCTGTTTCAGATCATCCGGTTCGCCGCATGCGATCAACTTCGACATATATATGTAGCCGACGTGGTCGCAGCGTTCGGCCTCATCCATGTAATGCGTCGTGACGAAGAGCGTCATCCCTTGTCCCGCGAATTCGAAGAGCAGATCCCATAACTCCCGACGCGCGACCGGATCGATGCCGGCCGTCGGTTCGTCGAGGAACAACACGGTTGGTTTGTGCATGAGCGAGCAGGCCATCGCGAGTCGTTGCCGCCAACCGCCGGAAAGTAATGCGGCGCGGCGGTCGAGGTACGGTTCGAGATGCGTGAGAGCGATCAGTTCGTCGCGTCGCTGAGTCAACGCGCGGCCTTTCAGGCCGTAAAGTTTTCCGGCGAAGAGCAGGTTCTCGTTCGTCGTCAGTTCGTCGTAGAGCGAAAACTTCTGCGACATGTAGCCAATCATCTCTTTGATGTCGTCACCTTCCTTGATGATGTCGTGCCCGCCGATGCGCGCGGTGCCTTCGCTCGGCTCAAGTATTCCGCAGAGCATCCGGATCACCGTCGATTTCCCGGAGCCGTTCGGTCCGAGAAATCCGAAAATGGAACCTTTGCCGACCGAAAACGAAACATGATCCACGGCCGTGAACGTGCCGAAACGTTTCGTTAGGCCGTCGCATTCGATCATGGCGTCAGCGTTTGTTGTCATCTCGAGCGAAGCGGAACGAAGTGGAGCGCAGTCGAGAGATCTCTCATCGTTGTCGGAAAACTGGGTGGATCCACAGTAAGAGATTCCTGGACTTCGCTCGGAATGACATAATGGCCTTTCTTCTTCCTCTTCCGCTTCCTCTTAGTCTGAATCTCTTTCTTGCAGCCAGTTCCTAAGAAGATTCAGAGGAAGCGGAAGAGGAAGAGAACAAAAGTCAGGATTTAACATTCGGGAAATAAGCATCGGCCGACATGCCGGCGCGTAACCGGTCGTCGTTATTCGGCAGCCGAATTTTTACGCCAAAGACCTGGCGAATGCGGTCCGCGACGGTTTGCACGTTGCGCGGAGTAAATTCCGCCTGGCGATTTATCTGCTCGACCACGCCATCGAAATCCTTGTCGGGAAAAGAATCGACACGGACGCGAACGTGCTCGCCAACCTTGATCAAACCGAGCCACGGTTCCGGCACGAAAACACGGACCCAGAGATGCCCCGTTAAGAGCAAAGTCGCCACTTCGCGATTTGCCGGAAGCACGTCACCCACCTTCACGCTCAAGACTTCAAGGACCGAAGCGGTCGGCGCCGTCACTTGCATTTCGGCAAGCTGCGCATCGACATCGGCAAGCTGCGCGCGCGCCTGGACGACGCGCGTCTTTGCCGCCTCGACATTTTTTTCCTGGGCTTTGGCTGCGCTGACAGCGCGCTCGGTGTCGTTAGGCGAAACTACTTTGCGTTTGAGCAGATCCTGCTGGCGCTTCGCGTCGTCGCGCAGAAATTCGAGCTGTGCCTGTTGCGCAGAGACATCGTGGATGGCGGTATCAATTTGGGCAGCGGCAAGATCGCGTCGCGCGAGAAGCTCGGTCGCTTCCAACTGCACAATCGGCTGTCCGGCACGCAGCTTGTCCCCTTCCCATGCGAAAATTTTCTCGACGCGGCCGCCGCTGCGCGGGCCAACGTGCACTTCGTCTACTTCGATTGTGCCCGAGACGGCGTTATCGTGCTTCTGACAACTCGATAACGCCATCGCCGAAACCATGAACACGAGCGAGCAAAGCCATTTGCAAATTCCGAGTCGATAACTAGAGGAATTCATCACCATGGCGGGCTACTCTGGAACTCCACTGCCCCAGAAACTGGGGATCAAATCGGGAATGCGTGTCATTGCCATCGGCGCCCCGGAAAATTACCGAGCGCTTCTGGGCAAGCTTCCCGATGATGTAGCTTTTTCAAATCGGCCGCACCTTGGCGCGCAATTTATCCACTTCTTTGTCAAACGTCGAAGTGATTTGGAGAAGCAGTTGCCGCGTCTGCTCAAGAGACTTGCCGACGACGGAACGCTTTGGATCTCATGGCCCAAGAAATCGTCGCGCGTGGCGAGCGACGTGACCGAAGATGTGATTCGCGCGGTTGCATTGCCGCTCGGTTTGGTCGACGTGAAAGTTTGCGCAGTCGACGAGACGTGGTCGGGACTGAAATTCATGATTCGGAGGGAACGAAGGTTAAAAAAATGAAGAGAAGACGATTCGATCATATCGATCTGCGCGTAAAAGACCGCGCCGCAGCGCAAAAGTTCTACGAAAACATTTTGCCCGCGCTTGGATTTACATTGGAAAAGTCGGATCGAGAATGGGGCACGTTTTATGCAGAAACCGATGGAGTGCCGACGGAATTTTTTGGTTTCACCGAAGACAAGAATCATCAGCCTAACGAAACGCGCATCGCGTTCTGGGCCGACACGCGCGACGAAGTAAACCAGATAGCCGAGGTTGTGCGCCAGGCCGGCGGAGGCAATCTCGAAGGACCGCAGATCTGGCCGGAATACACGGCCGGTTACTACGCGTTATTTTTCGAGGACCCCGATGGAAACAAATTGGAAGTGTGCTGCCGGCAAACTGCGCTCGGAACGAAATGAGTTCCGTTCAAGAATTGCCGAAAGCCGAGACGAAACATGTTCCCGCGATCTTGTCTCAGCCTCGACGCGTTCGATTTCTCAAGCTGATCGCGATCTTTAAAATTTTGCAGGGGACTCTTTTGCTTGCGGCCGGATTCTCCCTTTTCTTTTTGAACAGCCGGACTCTCTGGCTGGACCAAATCTCCGAGTGGGCGGATGATGAATTGCTGCTGCATCACAGCCGGGCTGTCTTGTATCTGCTCAACAAGTTGCAGGACGTGCTCGCGGAAGGGCAGCTGCGCGCGACCGGTTTGCTCGCTTTCTTTTATGCCGCGGTTTTATTTACGGAAGGTTTCGGCGTTTATTTTCAGAAACGCTGGGCGGAATTCCTGATGGTTTTTGCGACGGGGGCATTGATCCCATTGGAAATTCGCCATATCTGGTATCGGCCGAGCGCGGCCGCGATAATCACCCTCGTGGTGAATTGCTTTATTGTCTGGTTCTTATATCGCATCCTGCGGCGTGATGCCGAAAAACGGCGACACCCCGACTCGCAACCGGAAGTCGCGCCCCTCAGTTAAGATGACGCCGGTTCAATCCCGAAACGTCGTAATTCCACCGTTGTCCTCTCCATCGGTAACCCGACAACGTTGGTAAACGATCCATCGATCGCTTCGATAATCTCGAAACCAGCACCCTGTGCTGCGTAAGCTCCTGCTTTATCCAACGGATTAATTTTGGTCAGATAAGTTGCAATCATATTACTCGTTAGGCGACGGAATCGCACCAGCGAGAACTCACAGAAGTTCGAGACGCGGGTTCTTGCGAGCTGGCAGATGAAGACTGCGGTGCAAACAGTGTGAGTACGACCGCTCAGGCGCCGGAGAGTCTTAGCTGCCTCCTTCATATCGGCCGGCTTGCCAATAATCTCGTGGTCGATCGCGACCAGCGTATCCGCGGCCAGGACCACCTCCTGGCGATGCGCTCGCGCGGCAAAAAGCCCTTTGCGCGATGCGTTGTAGAGGGCGAGTTCGCCGAGACTTAAATTGCGGTCTAACCGCTCCGTCACAGCGGCGCGCGCGATTTCAAACTTGAACCCGGCTGCGGCAAGCAATTCACGCCGCCGCGGTGACGCGGAAGCCAGGACCAAATTTGTCGCCACGTTGCGCGACAAATTTACGGCGTCGGAATGGGAGACGCTGTCCTGGGCCGGCCCAGAATGTCGGGCATATTCATCTCCTTGTAATCGGCCGGCACCGCGAATTCACTATCGCTCAGGGCATCTTGTTTGACTGAGCTAAGCGTCGTGGTGACTGCGTTGCCATTTACGGAGACGACCGTCTTCACCGGCACACCCGGGAAATCGCGATAATCCGGCATCTGATTATTTGGTCCACTCAAAGCATCCATCTTTATTGCCTGAAGCTGCTTAAGGATTGCGGGGCCGTCGGGATAGTTGGTGGCGATCCAATAGGTCGCTTTGAAACGCGGCGCATCGCAGGTGTACTGTTCGGTTTGATAGCCGTTGAGCGTTTCTTTCTTTCCGGTCGCGACAATCTTCGGTTTCTCCGCGCCCTCTTTCTGCCCCTGGGATTTTCCCATCATGGCGGCGGCAGCTTTGATTTTATCGGCAGACGTGCGAACAGCCAGTTTCTGGTCGCGCATGAGATTGATCATCTCGCCTGTTTTGGCATTGAAAATCATGGTCATTTGCGGAGAGGCCTCGATACGGGCCTTATCGCCCTTAATTTTCATGGTCATTTGCGTAATGGGACCAATCCCTTCGACGCTTTGCACGAGAGTGAGATCGCCAAATGCGGCGGTGACCAATGCGGCATAAAGGCCGAAGACAAGGCAGTAAAGTTTCATGGAAAGTTGCTAATCTCCCTTCCGCAAAAAGCAAGCGCCTAACGAAAAGAGGTTGCCTCAGCGTAACCCCGGTTCCGCGGGAAAATCCGCTTGGCTTTCACGCATCTTCGCGCCAGCTTAGCGGCGCGCGGGCATAGCTTAATGGTAAAGTTCCAGCCTTCCAAGCTGGCCATGCGGGTTCGATTCCCGCTGCCCGCTTACGGAAATGCGGCCTTTCCAGCTGGCTGCCCGGCAATTTACAGAAAAAAATCGTCCGCCGGGCATGTAGATCGCTGAAACAAAGCCAGCGCGGCAGCACCAGCGCCGTCCACGACTCGCGCGGCACCGGAAAAACGATGAACGAACAAAATCTCGCCGGCAAAAACCGAACGCCTGAGGCGGACCTCAGAAAAAGATTGCCCTTTTTCGACGACCTCTTACTCTTCGGACGCTTGGGCAAAACACTTGCGAAACCACCTCAAAGTGTGTTTGGAATATCTGCTGGGGCATATGAGAAATTATAAAATCTCAAGATTGAGCTGTACTGGACTCTTCCTTTTGCTCGCCCTCCTCCCCAGCCATCGGCTCTCTGCCGGCGGAGAAGAACTCGCCACTAACGCCGAGAGCGACCAGAGTGTTTCGGACGACGGCAGCACAACAGGAAACATCGGCATAGGGAAGTTCACAGGTCTGCCGTTTCACGTATCGGTGTCCGTCCGGGGTGGGTATGACGACAACGTTCTCACAGCCCATTCCGATCAGCAGGGCTCGGCTTTCGTAAATACGAATTTTGCGCTGACCTATAACTTTGGCAGCCCGCGCATGACAATCAATCTGCAGACAAACGGAGGAATCACGGACTATTTCGATCAACCGGGCGGCATCAATTATGACTTCAACCCGAACATCAATTTTTCCTTAACCTACAAAGCAAGTCCGCGCCTTACTATCTCGGAGACCACTTACGCGGCGTACCAGAATCAGCCTGATTTCCAGTACAACGCCGGGCTGACGCGCAGAAGCGGGAGCTTCTTTTATTCGTCGAACAAGTTCTCCGCCGCCTATCGATGGAGACCGCGCTTTTCCACCGTCACCAGCTACACGATCGGGATACTTCAGTACGCGGATAACGCGACCGCGAGTTACGAGAATCGCTTCGAGCACACGTTCGGCAATGAGTTTCGATTTCTGCTTTGGCCGACTACGACTGTGATCGCTGAATACCGGTTCTCCTTTCTCGACTACGAAGACTCGGTGCGCAACTCCACCTCGAATTACTTTTTGGGAGGCCTGGATCACAACTTCAGCCCACGTTTTAGTATTTCCACGCGCGCTGGCGTGGAGGTTCGTACTTTCGAAAATTTTGGCACTCGTAGCGATCCCTACTTCGAGGGCACTTTGTCTTACGCGCTCGGGCCCCATTTCTCGCTGGCGTGGAATAATCGTTATTCTCTGGAAGAACCCGACGTTCCCGGCTCTCAGGCTCGCACCACTTTTCGCACCGGTTTGACGGGAAGCTACAGGCTCACGCCGCGCATCGTCGCGAGCCTGAGCGCTTTTTACGAGCACGACGAAAACGATCCCTCCATGATATTTATTTTCATTCAGCCGGGATTTGCCGAAGACTCTTTGTCCTCGACGCTCTCTCTTCGCTACGCGATCAATCACACTTGGGCAGCTGAGCTTGGTTGGGATTTCAGCGACGTCGAATCCGACATCCCCCTCCGTGGGTACTACCGCAATCGTTTTTACGGCGGAGTAAATTTCACCTTCTGAGGGAACCAGAGAGATTGCGTTCCTGAGACTTTATTGGTAGGCTCTTAATCTCCTTCAGAGGGATTTCTCGCTTATGGCACAAACGGAAGAAGTTAAACTTCATTTTCTCGACTACTGGAGAGTCATCCGCGTCCGCTGGATTCTGATTCTTCTGGCGTTTCTACTTGTTCTCATTACCGCCGCAGTTGTGACCTATTTTCAACCCCGCGAATATCAGGCCTCCTGTTTCGTCGAGGTCAAATCCATGGCGCAAAATCCGCGCATCTTTGATAGCACAAACCCGAGTATCCCCATCCATGATCCGCAACTGGCGCCAACGGTTTTCCAGGTCATTCAGCGCACCGGTATTCTCTATCCGGTGATTGAAGATTTAAAGCTGCAGGACAAATGGACCAAAGAAGGGAACCGCCCATCGCGTGAGCAAGCTTACCAACTCTTGCGGCGCAAGCTGGACGTCGATGAAGTGCGCAACACCGATTTGCTGCAAATCAGTGTTTTTAGCGTCGATCCGCAGGAAGCGGCCGATATCGCCAACAAAATCGTCGCTGTTTATCAAGACAAACGCGTCGAAGAGGAGAAGGACATCCTGAATCGGGCGGTCACGACGATGAACGAAGAAGTGGCCAAGCAGCAAAAGGCTGTGGCCGATGCCGGTACTGAAGTCGCTCGCATCCGTGACGAGGAGCATATTGTCGATCTCAATCCCGAGGGCAAAGAGGATACGGAGGCGCCGGTTAACGCCATCGTCGTCAAGCAAGAGTCGGAAGTAAACGAAGCCGAAACACAAGAGGCGACGCTCGCGAACAAGCTCAAACAGATCGAGAACGTTAGTGGCGACGAGCTAATCCGAATGTTGCCGACGCTCAATCCGACCCTGAATATCCAGGATCCGACCATTCAGAAGATTCTACCGACCTATCAGGAAGCGGTGGCCAACGAAGCATTGATGCTCAATTCCGGACTTGGCGAGAACCATCCTCGGGTCAAAGCGATTCGCGCCACGAAGCTGGTTTACGAGAAACAACTGCGAGAGCAGATCGCCAGTATCCGCATAGCCTTGGAAAAAAATCTCGAGGCGGCCAAAACGACGCGCCAATCTTTGCAGAAGCGGCTCGACGAAATTAACACCAAACAACTTGCCTCGAAGAATCTGAGCGCCAACTACACGCGCGCCAAGAACGAATACATCAAGGAGAAGCTGCTCCTCGACGGTGTGCGCGCGCGCGCGCAGACACAGGCCATGGAATTGGCCATGCCGCGAATGGCGGTCAGTGTGAAACAAGTGGCGGAGCCACCCAGTTACGCCGCGCGTCCGCGTGTCGGGTTGAACCTCGCCCTTGGCGCTGTCATCGGCCTGGTCGTCGGCCTGGGTCTCGCATTTTTCATCGAATACCTCGACACCAGTGTGAAAACGATGGAAGACGTGGAAAGTCTGCTCGGCGTCCCCGTCCTTGCAATTATTCCGAAAAACATTCGCCTGCTGCACAAGGAAGCGGGCGATAGCCCCGATGCCGAAGCCTATCGAATTCTGCGCACCAACATCGAATTCAATCGCAAAAGCCCGGAAGCAAACACCATTTCCGTGGCGAGTGGCGGGCCGGGCGAAGGAAAATCGACTACGATTGCCAACCTCGCCTTTATTTCCGCGCAAGGCGGTTACTCGACCCTGGTGGTCGATGCGGACTTACGCCGACCCACGCAACACGGCATATGGGATCTGTCGAACAGGATTGGCCTAACGAATTACCTCACCACCGAGATTCCGCTCGAGGAAGCGATCTTTCCTACCTCGGTGGAAAATCTTTCTGTCCTGCCCAGCGGCATTCTTCCGTCAGACGCGGTCGGCATCCTCAATTCGCAGCGCATGTCCGACTTGATCGGAGAATTGAAGACGCGTTTTGACATCGTCTTCTTCGACTCGCCACCGATGCTCGGCGTGAGCGATGCGTCGGTTCTCGCCAGCGAAGTCGATCAGACAATCATCGTCGTGCAACATCGTCGTTTTCCGCGGGCAATGTTGTCGCGAGTCAAACAAGCCATCGTCGGCGTGGGCGGATCGGTTTTGGGCGTGGTCCTGAACAACGTCGATCTCAAACACGATCAGAACTACTACTACTACACCAATTACTACGGCTATTACCAACCGCGAGATAAGGAAACGCGCAGCAGCAGAAAACAACGCGCTGCCGCCACCACCGCCAGTAACGGCGCTTCGAAGGAACCGGAGGAATATTAATGCGCCTCATCACAACGCTCCTGTTTTTCTTCTGCATCATCGGCATCGCTTTCGGGCAGGCCACGCTGCGCATCGGCGATCCGATTGAAATAAAAATCGGCGGCGTTCCGGTCGACGAACAAACGCAGATCAACAACACCTACACCGTCGATGTTAACGGAGACATCAGCTTGCCTTACATTAATAAAGTGCAGGCTGCCGGGCTCGTCCCGGCACAGGTCGCGGCCGCTGCCGAGGCCAAGTATCGCGAGGAGAAAATCTTCACCAATCCGACGATCACCATCATGATGCAGCCGACGGCCCGCTTCGTGAACGTGGGTGGCGCGGTCCGCAACCCCTCGCGTGTCCCTTTCACCGAGGATCTGACGATGCTCGCTTCCATTAACGCAGCGGGCGGCTTCAATGATTTTGCCGATCAGAAACGGGTCCGGCTTCTTCGCGGGAGCGAGGTAAAGGTTTTCGACGTTCGTCAATTTCGGCGTGATCCATCGCGCGACCCGAGGCTCCAGCCCGGCGATCGCGTCGAAGTTCCGCAAAGCTTCTTCTGATCCGCCGCGTCCACCGCTCAATCTCGCGACGCGGAGTCGGCCGATTATTGCGGTGTGATTACCTGGCGATGACGCCAGGCATAGCCGAGTCCGGAATAAAGCGTGAGCGCGACTGCGATCCAGATAAGAACGGGCCCGCCCCGGTACCACGCATTCGACCACCATTCGCTTTCGCGTCCGGCATATTTCAATTCGCGCGCGGCCAGCAGCACGAGAAAGAACAGGATCGTCACAATCTGCCAGGAAGTCTTGTGTTTGCCGAGACGCTCGGCCGGAAGCACCTGTCCCTGCGCGCTTGCCATTAATCGCAAGCCGGTGATCAGAAAGTCGCGCGCCACCACAATCGTCGCTGCCCATGCCGGAATCGCTTTAAACGGGACCAGGCAAATGAACGCCGCCGCCATCAGCACTTTGTCCATCAGCGGGTCCATGAGCTTCCCGAAATTTGTCACGATCGCATAACGGCGCGCGATCTCGCCGTCAAAGAAGTCAGTCGCACCGGCCACGAGAAAAAGAATAAGCGCAGCGGTTCGCCCGTAGCTCCATGAGGAATTGAGCGCAACGACAAATAAAATCGTCAGCAGCAACCGGCTTAATGTCAGTCGATTCGCCCAATTCATGCGCGCGCGACTTCTTGCGGTTGCCTCCCCGCAGCCCGGGCCGGATGACCGTCTCTGAATACGGGACGCTTCCAGATCGGCACTTTCCGCTTTAACTCTTCGATCAACCACTGGCTTGCCGCGAATGCAGCAGTGCGGTGAGGGCTCGCGACGCGCAGAAACAGAGAAGCTTCGCCCACCGGCACAAAACCAATCCGATGTAGCAAGAGCAGCCCGGTCAAAGAAAAATTGAGCATCGCTTTCTTCGCGAGAAAATTCATCTGGTATTCGGCCATGACCCGATGCACTTCATAGGTGATTCCTTCCAGTGCGCGCCCATCTTCGGTTCCCCTCACTTTCCCCCAAAAGTCGATTACGGCTCCCGAGCCCGGATCGCGTGCTTCTCCAGGAGATTCCAGCGGAAGATTCGTGATTAAAATTTCGGAATTCGAAATTGCCATGAACTAAAGTAACGCGGAGAATGATTCTCCCGAACGATTCAGCATACTCAGAATGACCACGAAGCAATGTGATATTGGCGTCATCGGCCTGGCGGTCATGGGCGAAAATCTCGCGCTCAACATGGAATCGAAAGGTTTCTCCGTCGCGGTTTACAATCGCACGCACGAAGTGACGGAGAAATTCGCGACCGGGCGCGGCAGCGGAAAGAACATCCTGCCGGCGCGCACCGTGGAAGAATTTGTCGCGGGCCTGGCCCGCCCACGCAAAGCGATGATCATGGTCAAAGCGGGGGCGCCGGTCGATTCGGTCATCGCTCAGCTCACGCCACTTTTGGAAAAGGGAGATGTCATCATCGATGGCGGCAATTCCCTTTTTACCGACACGCAGCGCCGCTGCCGCGAAATCGAAGCGCAGGGAATTCATTACATCGGCTGTGGAGTTTCCGGTGGCGAGGAAGGCGCGCTCAAAGGTCCATCACTCATGCCCGGCGGGAAGCGCGAAGGATTCGATATTATTGCGCCGATCTTTTTGAAAATCGCCGCCCAAGTAGATGGCGAGCCGTGCTGCCGCTACATGGGTCCGGACGGTGCCGGCCATTACGTCAAGATGGTGCATAACGGAATCGAGTACGGCGACATGCAGTTGATTTGCGAAGCGTATGCCATTTTGCAACACGTCCTCGGTCTGGCGGCAGCCGAGCTGGCTGAGATTTTCAGCGATTGGAACCGCGGCGCACTCGAGAGCTATCTCATTGAAATCACCGCGCAGATATTTGGCAAAAAAGATCCGGACACGGGCAAGCCGCTTGTCGATGTCATCCTCGACAAGGCAGGACAGAAAGGGACCGGGCTTTGGACGCTGCAATCGGCACTCACGCAATCTGTTGTCATCTCAACGATCAACGCAGCGGTCGAAGCGCGCGTGATTTCGTCGCGCAAAGACGAACGCGTCGCCGCTTCCAAGATTCTGCCGCAACCGAAGCCCGTGAAATTTAACGGCGATCGGAAGCAACTCGTTCAAGCGGTGCACGACGCATTGTATGCCTCGAAAATCGTTTCGTATGCGCAGGGAATGGAATTGCTCGGCGCCGCCAGTACCACTTACAAATGGAATTTGAATTTCGGTGACATCGCCACCATCTGGCGGGGCGGTTGCATCATTCGCGCGAAATTTCTGAATCGAATCACCGACGCTTACACGCGCGATCCTGCCCTGCACAATCTCCTTTTCGATTCCTACTTCACCGACATTATGGCGAAGTCGCAGGATCGGTGGCGCGTCGCTGTTTCTAAAGCCGTCGAGCACGGTGTCGCTGTGCCCGCCTTCAGCGCTTCGCTGGCTTACTTCGACAGCTATCGTTCCGCGCGGTTGCCGGCAAACCTCCTGCAGGCGCAACGGGATTTCTTTGGCGCGCATACCTACGAGCGCGTCGACAAGCCGGGCATTTTCCACACCGAATGGATGGAATCCGGTGAAGAACCTACTGGAAAACCAGCTGCGCCGAAGCCGCCTGAGAAACGTCACGCGGCTGAGTAAGATTAGTGGAAATCGTGGGAGTTGCTTCCCACGAGCTGCTCATGTGCGAGCGGCCGGATCTGTTGCGCCTTGATCAAAACTACGCCATCGGAGTTCTGCACTTCACCTTCGATCAATAAAAACGCCTCTTCCGTTATGACGAGGCGCAGTTTCTCAAACAGGTCCGGTGTCACGATTGCGTTCGACACACCGGTCTCATCTTCCAGGCTGATGAAAACAAAACCTTTCGCCGTACCGGGTCGCTGACGGCAGATCACATTTCCGGCAATCTGGACAATCGATTTGTGCCGAGCCTGATTGAGATCGCTCGCGCGCCAGATATTCGGCAAGCTGTCGCGCAAAAGCTTCATTGGGTGCGGACCAGTTGTTAAGTTCATCCCTTCGTAATCCGCTCGCACGCGCTCCGACATCGTCATCGGAAGAAGCGGCGAACTCCTCTTCTGGGGAGCGCACGCCTGTGGCGTGCGGGCGAAGGCATTCTGCCTTCGCGAACTTTTCTGAGCAGCGCACATCTCTCCTGAAGTCTCCGGCTCCATAAAAGTTCGTCGTTGCAGAATGCAACGACCAGCACGCTGCAAGCGTGCGCTCCCCAGAAGATCATCATGCCACGTCTCTTCTACATCCCACATCGCCGCCCGCCGATGTTCGGCAAAACAATTCAGCGCGCCCAATTCCGCCAATGTCCGCAGCTCTTCCTTCGACAATGAAGTACGTTGCCGGAAATCGTCCATCGAGCACAACGGCTTTTCATTGCGTTGCCTAACGAGTTCTTCCACATGCTCCTGCCGCAAACCGTTCACCACACAAAAACCCAATCTCACCGTGTCATCCGAAATAACGGTGCAGCGCCATTCCGAGCGTTGCACGCAAACCGGTTCCATCTTTGTCCCATGCCGGCGTGCATCCTTGACGATGGTTGCGGGCGTATAAAATCCCATCGGCTGATTATTCAGCAGACTGGCGTAAAACTCCGCCGCGCGATGCACTTTTAGATATGCACTGCCATAAGCGAGAATGGCAAAACTGATCGCGTGCGATTCCGGAAATCCGTAAAGCGCAAACGATGTGATCGCCTGCAGGATTTTTTCGATCACATCAGGTGCGATATTTTTCCGCATCATCGCGGTGCGCAATTTCACGCTCACTTTTTGCATCCGCTCCTGCGAACGATGAAAGCTTAGCGCCCGTCGTAACTCTTCCGCTTCATCGCCGGAAAAATCTGCCATCACCATCGCGATCTTGAGCATCTGCTCCTGAAACAACGGCACGCCGAGGGTACGACCTAAAATCGGTTCAAGTCGCGGATCAAAGTAAGTAACCGGTTCGCGGCCGGCGCGTCGCGCCAGATACGGATGCACCATGTCGCCCTGGATCGGCCCCGGGCGGATGATCGCGACTTCGATGACAACATCGTAAAAACATTTCGGCTTCATCCGCGGCAGCGTCGCCATTTGCGCGCGGCTTTCGATCTGAAACACACCGATCGTGTCGGCTTTCTGCATCATCTCGAAAGTGGCCGGATCGTCCTTCGGAATATGGGCGAGATCGAGCGGGCGATTGCGTTCGCGGCACAACTCAAACGCATCCTGCATCACTGACATCATGCCGAGGCCTAACAAGTCCACTTTCACGATGCCGAGATCTTCGCAATCATCCTTGTCCCATTGCGCCACGACGCGTCCCGGCATCGATGCATTTTCCAAAGGCACAAACGAGCTGAGCTTGTTCTGACAAATAATCATCCCGCCAGAATGCTGGCCGAGATGGCGCGGCAATCCGTAGATCGCGCGATACAAATTCACGAATGCCGGCATGCGCGGATGCGCTTTGGGCAATCCGGCCTGCTCGATTTGCGATTGCAAATCGAGCGTGTGCGGGAAATCGCCGTTCGCAAAAAGATGCGAGAAACGATCGAGAATGCTGGGCGAAAAATTCAGCGCTTTACCGATTTCACGTGCCGCGCTGCGACCGCGATAGGTAATCACGTTTGCCGTCATGGCAGCGCCATGTTTGCCGTAGCGACGATAAATTTCCTGGATGACGCTTTCACGGCGATCGCCGCTCGGCAGATCGAGATCGATGTCGGGCCAGCCTTTGCGGCTTTCGCTGAGAAAACGCTCGAAAACCAAATGGTTGCTGACCGGATCGACCGGCGTGATCCCAAGACAATAACAGACCGCGCTATTCGCTGCGCTACCGCGGCCCTGCACCATGACATTGTGTTCGCGGCAGAAATTGATGATGTCCCAAACGATTAGAAAATATCCTGAGAAGCCGAGCTTTTGAATAAGGGCCAGTTCCTCTTTGAGTTGTCTTTTTACTGCGCTGCTGATCGCGTCATAGCGTTGCTGCGCGCCAAACCAGACGATGGTGTTGAGGAACGAATTCATGTTGTGTCCATCAGGAACGGGAAATTGCGGGAATTCGTAACCGATGTTTTCGAGTGAGAACGTGAGGCGTTCCGCGAGCCGTTCCGTGTTCGCAATCGCATCAGGACGATCGTGAAAAAGTGCGCGCATTTCCGCATCGCTTTTCAGATGGCGTTCGCTGTTTTGGCTCAGAAGTTTTCCCGCGGCATCGAGATGTGTGTGCTCTCGGATGCAGGTAAAAACATCGAGGACGTTTCGACCGTTTGATGTCGCGTACTGCACGCCGTTTGTCGCGAGTAACGGCAGCCGATAATGATCCGCCAGATTGATTAGCTGCCGATTAATCTGTTCTTCGCCGCGGATGAAATGGCGCTGGATTTCAACGTAAACATTCTTGCGACCGAACCCATCGATAAGGCGTTGCACATTCTGGGGAGCGCACGCCTGTGGCGTGCGGGCGACGACATTCTGTCGTCGCGAACTTTTCTGAGCAACGTACATCTCCCCTGAAGTCGGCAGCTCCATCAAAGTTCGTCGTTGCAGAATGCAACGACCCGCACGCTGCAAGCGTGCGCTCCCCAGAGTTTCCCCCAGAGTTTTCCCCAGAAGGGCTACTAGCCCGGCACTGAATCGCGGGAGTTCATCCCATCGCACCGCGCATTCGCCTTTCACTTCGCTCCGGAGATGCGCTTCGGTCAGGAGCGAGCAGAGATTCGCGTAGCCGGTGCGATCCTGCACGAGAACCGGCAAAATACTGCCGTCCTCTATTGTCAGTTCGCTGCCAACGATCGGCCGCACATTTTGTTCGCGCGCGGCAACAGAAAATCGTTGCGCGCCATATACGCCGTTGCGATCGAGCAACGCCAGCGCCGGCATTTCCAACTCGGCGGCGCGTTCCGCTAAATGTTCAGGAAAAGATCCGCCACGCAGGAAACTGAAAGCGCTGCACGCATGGAGTTCGATGTAAGACATACGCGAGCGACATGGCTAATCGTAAATTCCATCGACTTTCCAAGCTTGATCGGCATCGCGATAACAACGGCACAGCGCGCCATTCTCCAATTGCAAATCCCATTCGGCGCGCGCCCACAAATTTTCATCCCACCAGTTTCCGGAAGAATGATAAGGTCCGTTCGCGTTTTGCACCTCGCCTTGTAGTTGCGAACTCTGCAAATGCGCAGGTTCATTTTCCGTCGATAAAACAGACGCCGAAATTGGAGAGCGGAATCGCCGTAGCGCACAAGACGGCATCTGTTGTTCCACTGCAGTGACCTCATCGAGCTCCCACGTGAATGGCTCGAGATGAAAACTGTCCGGCCGGTGTGTGTCTTCCAGAACCGGCGTGCCAACACGATCGGCTCCGAGCAAACCGGTCAAACGCGCCAGAGTTTCGGAAAGTTGCGCCGGATCACGGAGCGCTGTTTCAAAAAGACCGAATTGCTGTTGCCCGGGCCTGGCCGCTTGCGCCTCGAGCGAGACCGCGGTGATGGGAAACTCCGATCTAAAATTTTCGAGATGCGTATGCAGCATTCGAAACAGCACTTCCACGCTGCGGGTTGGCCTGCGGAATTTTAAAGCGATGCTCGTAACTTTTTTTGTCGCTAAAAGTGATTTGCAGATTCAGCTCGTTGGCGACGAGATAAAGCGCGCCGAGACGCAGAGATATTTGCTCTAAAAAACGGCGCAGAATGAAAAGAAGCGGCTCGACCGTTTCGATTTCGTTTTCGAACTCGAATGTCTCGGCAAACGATTCCACCGGCGGCACGAGCTTGAGCAAGCGAACGCATTTGCCATTAGCGCGTTCCCACAAATGCACTGCGGTCGGCCCGAGACGTCGCCCAAGATCGTCTTTATTTAAATTAGCGAATTGGCCGAGCGTGTGAATTCCCCACTTGTGCAGGATGTCTAGGATATGCTGAACTTCGAGCCGCCTTATCTATCGATGTCTTAGTGGTCATTGCAAATAGCCTGTCATCCTGAGCGAAGCGAAGGACCTCGCAAAAATCCCAATGTATTCGTGAGGTCCCTCGCTTCGCTCGGGATGACATGTTCGGTATGCAACGGTAATTTCCGCGTTTCGTTTGCATGGACATGTCTAAGATTAGCGCTTCGGCAGAAGGCGCATCTTCGTTTCCTCTGGCAAAGCGGATGCGCTAATCCAGTTCGTGGCCGCATTGGCATCCATTTTTAGCCAGTTGCCGAGAAGAGATTCGAGCCGGCTGTTGCGCATTCTTTCATTGCTAATCGTTTGCGCCCATTGCACCGCCGCCGCTGGATCAGACCCCATAATTCGCCCGGTATAAGCATTGACGGCGGCATCCCGGGAATCGCCCGCCGGCAAGGTGCCGAGCCACGAGCCAGCCGCATACGGATCGTTTTGCGCCCATCGATTCATCACGGTTTCAAAAGCGCGTTGCCGCGTTGGGCCTTCGGGAAAAGAGGCGGCCCATTTGCTTGCCGCTTGCGGATCGTCTCCGGCCCATTGCCAGCCGATCGAGCCCGCCGCACTAGCTTGCGAATCGCCTGCGGGCAATCGCGCTACCAGCCGTGTCGCTTCCGGCAAATCGGTCTCCGCGACCGAAGCAATAATGCCGGGCAAAACAGAATCGCGCGTGGCACTCGGCAAACTGCTCACCCACGCGATGGCCGCCTGGGCATCGACTCGGGCCCATTGCCGCGAAATATTTTCGAGCAAATTATTGCGTCCAGCCAGGTCACTTGAACGCAAAGCAAAATTGGCCGCCGCTTGGGGATCGGCTTGCGTCCATTGCGAAACAATATTGGTGAGCGCATTTTGCTTGCCCGGACCGTCGGGAAGTTTTTGCGCCCAGGCGATGGCGTTTTGCACATCGCTGCTGGCTAATTGCATCGCGATGGCGGTGACGGCTTTCTCCTGCGCTTTCCCCGCGGGCATGCTCGCGACGTACTCGGCGGCCGCCGCCGGTTCCGATTGCACCCAGGTGGCGAGCACATTGCTCAAGGCATTTTGCTGTGCCTCGTTCGCCGGTAACCTCTGCGTCCAGGCGAGCGCAGCGCGGGGATCAGTTGTGGCCCATTGCCGGGCAATGTTGGCGACCGCTTGATCCCGCGCGGAACCGGAAGGCAATGTGTCGATCATGGAAGCGGCTTTTTGCGGATCTTTGTTCCCCCAATTGGAAAAAATATTCTGCAGCGCGTTATTCCGACCCTGCCCAGCGGGCAAAGTATTCGCCCAGGCATAAGCCGCCTCCGGATCCTGCTGGGCCCAATTGGAAGCGACCACTTGCAACGCTGTGTCTCGACTCGATCCGGCTGGCAGTTGTGCGGCGCGTTGGGCGGCCGCAAGTGGATCGTCCGAGGTCCAGCGGGTGAAAATCGGCCAATACAAACCCTGGCGCTTCCGGCCCTCAGGCAGGTTTTGCAAAAAAGCGAGTGCCGCTTGTGGATCTTTCTCCGCCAATGCGGAAACGATTGTTTGCATGGCCTGATCGCGCTGCGGACCGGGCGGAAGCTGCTCCACCCACGCCATGGCCGCAGTGGTATCGTGCTCGGCCCAACCGGCCACCGCACTCGTTAGGGCCCAATTGTGAAATGATCCGGCCGGCAAACCCTGCGCGTAAACGACGGCGGCTTTGGGATCGAGTTCCGCCCAACGGGCGATCACCATCGGCACAACCATGCTTTTTTCGCGGTCGCGCAGCGTTTCTACGAAAGCGAGAACTTCACGAACATTTTGTTGATCGACCAAATCGATCACTCGATTCAATGCGGCATAGGTGCGTTGTCGGCCGGAATGCAGTAAGGCCGCTTTGATTTTCGAAATGATCGCGGCGGCGCTTGTGCCGGATGGAACCGCCTCATCAGCATCGCGCTTTGATTCCGCAATAGCGACGCTCTCTGGAGGAAGAGAGGGCGCAGGGGAAATGGTGGAAGCCGCTAATGAGTTAACGGATTTTTGCGACGCAGCATTTCTGACCACCGGAAATGCATAACGGCCAACTGCGATTCCGATCATGAGCGCGACAAACGCAATGACGGCTGAAGGAACAAAGCGCTTCACAAGACGAATATGAGCGGGTTTAATATATGTTCAAGTGAACTTAAGCAAATCGGGGTCTCTTTTTTGTCATGTCGAGCGAAGTCGAGACATCTCACATTGTTCATCGTCCTCCGTCCCAGCTAACAGTTAGAGATTCCTCGACTTCGCTCGGAATGACATAGATGGCGGTTTCACTGCGATCGCGCACCTCAGATGATTTTTCTCGGACATTTCGGTAAGGCGTCTAAAAACGCGCGGCCATATGAGTTGTCTCTCGCGGGGCGGGTTTTCGTTCAGGATTTTTCTTGACAATCATTTCTCGCTCTGTCGTTCTCGCTCACATGAACACTTCCTCTCAGTTCGCTCGTTTCCTCTTTCCTCTTTCCTCGTTTCCTCGTTTCCTCGTTTCCTCGTTTCCTCGTTTCCTCGTTTCCTCGTTTCCTCGTTTCTCCTTTTCATTATCCCGTTCTCGGCTTCCGCGCTACTGATGCGCGATGATGGACCCGAGCCCGTCATTGTCCAAATAAAGGAGTCGTTGCGAACATCGGACGATTTGGATAGCCGGCTGGCGGAGTTCGCGTTGCTACGCCAGCAGAGTCGGGTAGATGCCATCAAATGGTGGGCTGGCCGGAAATTATTGGTCATGCTTTCTTTCCCAACAAATTTCACCGAGCAACAAGCATTGGCGGTTATCGCCCGGCTGAAACAATCGCCCGCAGTTGAAAAAGTAGTTGCGCAATCGGCCTTCAATCTCGAGTTCAAGTCAGGTGATTTTTCCCGTGATTACGAAGCCTCTGCGGCAATCCCGGACGCTGCTCGCCGCGGTTTTGATGTGGCCGCCTTTCTCGTCCGGCAGTCAATTACAGCGCAACCACTGAGCTTCCTCTTCACGTTGCGAATCGACTGATCGTTCGTTGGAAGGATGAATACGTCTGGAAAGCTGCTCAAACTGGTTTCAGCAGCGCTTCGCCAATTTTAACGCACAACGAGAATGCAACGTCGTTAAAGAATACAGGTATTCCGATCATGATCTGACTCAGCTTCTTGAATTCGATCCGGTGGAATACTCGGTTCTGAGTCAACTAAGGTATTACCAAGCCTGTGATTGGGTGGATTATGTTCAGCCAGATTATATTTACGAGCCTCAAAGACGTGCCAAACGATACCTTTTACGGCGGTTACCAACAGGCGAAACTAGCCAAGATCAGTGCTGAGGCCGCGTGGAGCATAACCCATGGAAGCAAGTCGGTGATTGTTGGCATCCTGGACACAGGTGTGAATACAGCGCATCCGGACTTTATGCCAAATCTCTGGAGCGGACAGAATAATCCTGACCCAAAGAACTTTACCACTACCCCGCACTCAACAAACATATATGACGGCAATGGACATGGAAGTAATGTCGCTTCAATTGTTGGAGCAAAAGGAAACAACGGGCTTTATTTGAGCGGCGTTAGTTGGATTGTTTCGCTCATGCATCTCAAGGTCCTGACGGATGGTACTCGACAGGATCCAAGCCATGGGGACGATGATTGGACTATCGACGCTATCAACTATGCTCGCACTCATGGTGCTTCTGCCATCAATTTGAGTTATGGCGGTTATGTTATTGATAATTTGTCCGAGACGCGTTGGATCTCGCGCGACAGAGCAATGTCGTGGCGGTATGCGCAGCCGGTAATGACGACTCGAACACAGATACCGCGCCATTCGTGCCAGCTGATTACCCGACGGACAATGTAATTTCGGTGGCGGCGTCCGACCAGTATGATGTGAAATGGTTTCATTCGAATTTCGGCCCAAAGACCGTTGACCTGGCTGCCCCAGGCGTAGCGATATATGGTTTAAAGCCAACCTATACCGACGATCATTTCGCAAGCAATTACATCGCTTACAGGGAACTTCTCAAGCCGCCCCCCATGTGACTGGCACAATCGCCTTGCTAAAGACAAAATATGATTGGGAGGATTATCATGGTCTCAGGGATCGCGTGCTCATGGGGACCGATGACGTTACCTCATTTGCGGGATTGACCCGGACGGGAGGGCGCTTGAACGCGGCTAAGGCGCTGCACCCAGATCAGTGATTCGCAATCTTTCTACGCGTGCTCGGGTAGAGAGCGGTGACCGCATCATGATCGGCGGATTCATGATCGGCGGGAGCGGAAGCGGAACATTGAAGGTCATGATTCGCGCCCTCGGACCCAGTATCCAGGGACTGAGCGTTCCCAAACTTAGCGACCCTAAAATTCGGTTAAACAATGCCTCTGGCCAGATTGCCTCGAACAATAACTGGTAGAAGCCCACACGCAAGAAACGCTCATCATGTCGACCGGACTCGCGCCGACCGATGACCGGGAAGCAGCTATGGTGCAGACTTTGCCCCCGGGGCCTTATACCGTATTCGTGGAAATCCAGAGCGGACAACCTGGAGTGGGAGTGTTCGAAATTTACGAATTGGAGGGCGGCGCAGATGAGCAAACCCGCCTAGTTGATGTCGCCACACGCTGTATCGTCGGAATCAATGAGGAACGAGCGATCGCCGGCGTAATTATCGGCGACCTCGCCCACCCCAACGACGTGACCCTTCCGAAACGCAGTCTTCTCATACTAGGCAAAGGACCAAGCTTGCTCACCGTTCCGGGGCGTTTGGCGAACCCTTTCCTCACGCTTAACAATTCGGTCGGCACTCAAATGGCTACGAACGATTCTTGGTCGAGCGCACTGGCGCCGGTTGTCGCGGCCGCGAACAGTTCCTGGACGACGCAGCCGGCCGCCGTTGATGAACTGGTCCAGGCAGGCTTCAGTCCCACCTCCGCTTCTGAAAGTGCGGTGTGGCCAATTCTGAAATCAGGTCTCTATACGGCCGTCTTAAGCGGCGTAAGCGGCGGCACTGGTATCGGTTTAATAGAGATGTTCGAATACTGAACGAAGGAGACGGCTTATGAAACTAAGAATAGTCTATCATCTGTTTGTGAAGGCTGTCGCGCTAAGCGTATGCATGGTTCCCCTCTGTGCGCGCGCTGCCGCAGGCGATCTGTACGTAGCAGGTCAGGGGTCCGGGGACTTTTTTCAATCGATTTTCAAATTTACTCCTACCGGTACGATGAGTACCTTTGCCTCGTTCGATATCTCCAGTATCCCAGCAGGAGTTGCCTTTGACACCGCGGGCAATCTCTTTGTCGCCGATGCCGGCACTGGAACAATCTTCAAGTTCACTCCCGCCGGAAGTCGGAGCACATTCGCATCGGGAGCGATCAGCCCGATTGGCATCGCCTTCGATGGCTCTGGGTAATCTGTTTGTGGCTGACTCCGCCAGCCATGCGATCCTCAAATTCACACCCAATGGAGTAGAAAGCGAGTTCGGTTCCACCGGAATGGGTCCTCCTAGCGGCCTGGCATTTGATAATTCTGGCGATCTTTTCTGTAACCGAACGCTGACTCGCATCTTCCGGTTCAAACCAAACGGGACAAAAAGCACCTTCGCCTCCGGACTAAGCGACCCCTCCGGTCTGGCATTTGACCGCGCTGGTAACCTCTTTGTGGCAGATAACATCAGCGGAACGATCTTCAAATTCACTCCTGCTGGAGTGAAGACCACTTTTGCCTCAGGGCTGGGCAACGTTCACGGGCTGGCCTTTGACAGCTCGGGCAATCTCTTTGCGACGGCCAGCAGCTTGATTTTGAAATTCACGCCCGATGGAACAAAAACCACCTTCGCCTCCTTGATCGGAAGCTACCTCGCCTTCGAACCGGTGACCGAAAAGCTGCGCAACATCAGCGCACGTGGATTTGTTCAAACGCGGGACAATGTTTTGATTGCCGGCTTGATCGTTGGCGGCAACGGCCTGGCCAACAATGCTGTCGTGTTGCGCGCCATCGGGCCTTCTCTTTCACATTCTGGAATCGCTAATCCCCTACAAGATCCAATGCTGGAATTACACAACTCCAGCGGCACGATTATCGCATCCAATGACAATTGGCAGGACACGCAACAGGCGCAAATCATGGCGAGCGGCCTTGCACCAAGTGATGCGCATGAATCAGCAATCTTTGCCGCACTGCCGGCCGGGGCCTACACCGCGATCGTGCGTGGCGTCGATGACACCACGGGCGTAGCTTTGGTCGAAGTTTACAGTCTTATCAGGTAAACTGTCGCTGCCGGAGCAAGCATGTTTGCCTAACGAGTAAAGTAGAATCGGTTTCCTGCCGCTTTTCTTTTCTTTGCCACGCGACTGGAAGTCGCGTCGACATGCACCTTAGATGATTTTTTGCGGACATTTCGGCAATGCATTCAGAAACGCGCGTCCGTATGATTTCGTCACGATGCGATTATCTAAAATCACCACGATGCCATGATCGCTCTTCGTGCGAATCAACCGTCCGACTCCCTGCCGAAATTTTAGCACCGCTTCCGGCAAAGAATATTCTGTGAACGGATCGCCTCCGCGCTCCTGCACAAGTTCCAGTTTCGCCTCGATGAGCGGATGGTCGGGAACGGCAAACGGTAGTCGCGTGATGATGACATTGGAAAGCGCCTCGCCGGGAACATCCACGCCCATCCAGAAACTGTCCGTCCCAAAAAGAACGCTGCGCGGTGTGTTCTTGAACTGTTCAAGCAACCGCCCGCGCGGCGCACCCTGTCCCTGCACCAGCAGGTTCATTCTGCTTTTCGCAAAAAACGTTTCCATCTCTCCCGCGAGCAATTGCATTCCGCGATAGCTCGTAAAGAGAACAAAAGCGCGGCCCTCCGTCTGCTCGACAAAATGCGCGACCCATTTCGCGAGCGCTTCGTTGTAACCGGCGTCGCGCGGATCGGGCATTTTCTTTACGACGAACAATTCCATCTGCGCGGTGAAATCGAACGGACTTCCCAGTTGCACCGGCTCGGCTTCGCCCGCGCCAATGCGCTCGCGGAAATAAGCGAGATCAGGACGGCCGACAGCGAGCGTTGCGCTCGTCATGATGCAGGAACAATCATCCCGAAAAAGCATGCGCCGGAGAACGGGCGCGATATCGATCGGCGCGGCATTAAGCGAAAGGAACTGCGCCGTTTTTCCGGTGCGCTCGACCCAATAAACGTGGCCCTCCGCGCTCTGCTCCAGGAATGTGACGATGCCAAGCCGCGCATCGCGAACGCGGCGGCCGAGCTCATTTAGCTCGGCTTTGAGAAATTCATCGTCGTTGCGCCTGACCACCTCGGTGATGCGCGCCTGCAAGCCCATCAAGCGCGCGCTGATCGTATCGGGCACAAAATCCGGCTCGCGCACGCGCACTTCGCGGCCTTTGCGAAAATCGCAACGCTCCTCGACCGCTTTGAAAAATCTGTCGAGATCGTCCACCAGCTCCGCCGCCAAAGTCACGCCCGCCGCATCGCGTGTAACGGTAAAGAGACCTTTGCGCGTGCGCGCGTTGTAAAGTCGCTGCACCGTGCTCCGCAGCCCATATTGCGAAACGCCAATCCCGATCTGGCGCGAAGCGACCTGCTCGACCGTATGGGCTTCATCGAAAATAATGAAGTCGTTAGGGAAAAGATAACCGCTTTCGCGTTCGGCCATTTCCTCGACACCGCCCAGAAGCATGAAGAGCAAGGTGTGATTGATGACGATCACGTCGGCTGCGAGCAATCGTTTGCGGGCTTGCTGGAAAAAACAGTTCCCAAGCAGGCCGCATGTTTTCGTCGTGCAGATATGCGCTTCGCTACAGATCTGCGTCCACACTTTCGCGTCCGGCTCGATCGACAAATCGCTCAGCGAACCATCCTTTGTCGTGCGCGCCCAATCGGCGATGCGTTCGAGTTCCACCTTCTCCGACGTCGTGAAAAGCTCGGTCGCCTGCTGTAATGCGCGCTCCAGACGCCGCGGACAAAGATAATTTTGCCGGCCTTTCAATAACGCCGCTTCAAATTCGATCGGCAGAATTTTTTTTACGATCGGAATGTCCTTGTTCAGCAACTGTTCCTGAAGACTGATGGTGTAGGTCGAAATGATGGCCTTTTTCGATTGCTCGATGGCGTAGAGAACCGCCGGCACGAGGTAGGCAATCGATTTGCCAACGCCAGTGCCGGCTTCGATGACCAGATGACGCTCTTCTTCCAGAGCGCGGGCCACCGCCCTGGCCATCTCCTGTTGCTCGCGGCGATACTCGAAATTCTTTGCTTTGGAGAGCAAACCATCGGAGGCGAAGATCGCGCAAACGCGTTCCACGAATTCGGTTCCGAGGTTGTTTTTGAGCGCGATCATAGCGGCCGAAGCACCAAGCACCAAAACCCAAATCCCAAGGAAACTCCAATCACGAAATTACAATAGCTTGTCCCCAGCAAGGGTTGGAGCTTGAAGATTGGTGCTTCTCTGGGGTTTGGTGCTTGGGATTTGGGATTTCGCATCCGCGGCGTGCAGGTTCAACCGGGTTAGGCTAAATTCGCCGCCGATGCGCCTGCTCGACCGCTACGTACTCCGCAATTTCCTGCAGGCGTACTTCTATTGTATTGCCGCGTTTTTCTCCATCTGGCTCATCTTCGATATCAGCGACAAGATCTCTACCTTTCTCGACGAGCGTCTTCCGCTCCACCGCGTCCTGCATTATTACCTCACCCAAATCCCGCAGATTTTCGTTATCCTTCTGCCGGTCTCGTTTCTTCTCGGTCTGCTTTTTTGCCTCGGCCGCATGTCGCGTGCGAACGAAATCGTCTCGATGCTGACCGCGGGCATCAGTCTGCCGCGCGTCATTTTGCCGCTGATCTGCGTTGGAGTA
Organism: uncultured Verrucomicrobiae bacterium; assembly: GCA_963803315.1. Taxonomy (GTDB): domain Bacteria; phylum Verrucomicrobiota; class Verrucomicrobiia; order Chthoniobacterales; family UBA10450; genus JBBQFI01. The sequence continues at coordinate 192,433 of CAWDLY010000020.1, forward strand.
ATCACTTCGGTGGCCATGGCCGCGTTGAATTATTCTCTCGCGCCGCATGCAGATATCGCGCAGCGCGCTTTCGACGAAGAAACACACGCCCGTCGGGAATACAAAGGAGTGATTGGCCAGATCTTTCGTAATCGGGCCGACAATCGCACCTGGTTTATTCAGTCATTTGTTCCCGGAGAAAATGAATTTCACAGCGTCCAGGTTCTTCAGCAGGATCAGCATGACGACATCACGCGCGACTATCTCGCGAATAAGGCCATTTATCATCCGGAAGACAAAGCCTGGGAACTGCAGGGAGTTAAAATCGTCGATTACGACGCTGCTGGAAATATCAAGCGTTCGCGCATTCTGCGATCTTTCGTCATCAAAGATTGGAGTGAGACGCCGTATCGATTGGTGAGCGCGAATATGCGCGCGGATTCACTCAGCGTTCCGGAGCTGCGCGAATATTTGCATTTCAATTCCGACTTTCCGCCCGTTTTGCTGGCGCCTTTCGCCACGCATTTGCAATATCGCCTCGCCCTGCCTTGGAGTTGTCTGGTCGTTGTTTTCATTGCCGCGCCACTTGGCGTCGGCTTTTCGCGGCGCGGGATTCTTTCCAGCGTGGCGACTGCGATTCTTCTCGTGTTCGCGATGAATTTTCTTACTCACTTCTTTCTCGCGCTCGGTGAGGGGTATCGCATCTCCGCATGGGTCGCCGGTTGGACACCGAACATCGCATTCGCCATCATCGGTGCTTATTTATTGTATTTGCGTGCGGGCAATCGTGAAGCGCCGGGACTCCGCTTCGCCTTTGCCCGCGCCGCTTCTACCCCTAACGAATGAATCCTTTAGCAAACGAATGGCCGATCAAACATCGCGCGGATGCTTGCGCCGTGACGCAACGGCCGTTCGTTTCGGGCGAGCAATTTTACACCCTGCTCTTTCGTGAAGGCGACGGTTTCCGGCGCGAAGATTTGAGCGAAGAAGCATGGGCTAATCGCAACGAAAACATCCGCCCATTTTCATTCTGGAAAAGCCGCTACGAACCGCCGCCCGCCACGCCGCCGGAACCGATCGCAAAAGAAAGCGCGGAAGATTTTTTGCGCCGGTTGCTCGGGGAGAAAAATCCGGAACGCGCAAATGCCTGCTACGTGCTGGCCGTGATGCTCGAGCGCAAGCGCGTTCTCAAGCAGATAAAAAGCGAAGCGGCGGACGATGGTCGCGTCTTGATTTACGAACACAACAAGACAGGCGATGTTTTCATCGTGCCCGACCCGCAGTTGCGACTCGATGAAATCGAGAAAGTGCAGACTGAAGTGGGCGCACTGCTGCGAAACGCCTAACGAATCATTGCCAATGACGCCTGCTCTTCCATGGTTTTCCGAAGGAAACTTCCCGCTCTACCTCGCTCCCATGGCGGGTGTGTCGGACAAGATTTTCCGGCAAATCTGCAAATCATACGGCGCCGACGTTCTCGTGACCGAATTCGTTTCGGCCGAAGGCGTCTTTCGGCGTAACGAACGCACGCGAGAATATCTCGACTTCGATGAGATCGAGCGCCCCATCGGCGTCCAACTTTTCGGCGCCAATGCCGCGCACATGGCGGAAGCGGCGCGTCACGTCGTCGATTGGGTTCGTCCGGATTTTATCGATCTCAATTTCGGTTGCCCGGTTAACAAAGTCGTCGCCAAGAATGGCGGCTCAGCTTTGCTGAAAGATTGTCCGACACTCGCCGCTGTCGCCGAGGCGGTCGTGCGCGCGGTCGCTCCGCTTCCTGTGACTGCGAAAATTCGCATCGGTTGGGACGCGGATTCAATCAATGCGCCGCGCGTCGGCCAGCTTTTGGAAGAGTTGGGCATTGCTGCGATCGCGGTGCACGGACGCACCCGCGCGCAAGGTTATTCTGGCGCAGCGGATTGGAACGTCATCGGCGAGGTCGCTTCAGCGGTTTCGATTCCGGTGATCGGAAACGGCGATCTCACTACTGCGGCAATCGTTGCCGATCGACGTGCGAGAACCGGAATCGCCGGCGCGATGCTCGGCCGCGCCGCGATGAATGCGCCCTGGATTTTTCAGCAAATCAAAACTTATTTCACGACGAGCGAAGTGCCGCCGGCACCCGAACCCGCGAAGCGATGGGAATTAATCAGACGTCATTGCCAGCTGGCCGTTCAGGAATGGGGCGCGGAAGAACCAGCGATTCGCTCGATGCGCGCCCGCTTGATGGCGTACTCCAAAGGTTTTCCGGAAGGCAAAAGTTTGCGCGAAAAATTTCAGCACGTTTCAACGTTATCTGAGATCGCGCACATCGCCGACGAGCACCTATCAAGGAGCGGCAGTTTCCAAACTGCCGACAACGGCGCTTTGGAAAGCGCCGCTCCTTGACCGCTGCTCGTTAACGCGAGATTTTTCGTCGTGGAAAGCTCGCCAGCGAACGGACAGATCAATTACAAGATCGGCAACGAACGCCTGATCAAGGTAACGGAAAATGCCTCGCGTAAATTGGTCTCACTGCTGGAGAAACAAGGTCGCGCTCAAGGCGCACTGCGCGTCGCCGTGATCGGTGGCGGCTGTTCGGGACTGCAATACAAAATGGACCTGGTCGACGGACCCGCTAATCGCGACATCCTGGTTCAATCCGAAAATGTGCGCGTGGTGGTCGATCCAAAAAGCGCGCTTTTCGTGAGCGGTTCGCTTCTCGATTACAGCGAAGATCTGCAAAAAGGCGGATTCAAAGTCACGAATCCGAACGCAGTCGCGCACTGCTCTTGCGGCGAAAGCTTCGCCGCATGACGGATTTTTTCGCGCTCTTCTCCCAACCGCGGCAGCCCTGGATCGAGCGCGGCGTATTGAAAGAAAGACATCATCAGCTCACGCGTCTTGCGCATCCGGACGTGCGCGGTCCGCATGCCGACCAGAAATTCGAAGACGTCAACGAAGGGTATCGGATCCTTTCCGATCCGAAATTGCGCATCGAACATCTTCTCGCGCTGGAAGGTTCCGGAAATCTCGCGAGAGATCGACCCCTTCCTGCTGATTTGCAGGAACTTTTTCTGCGCATCGGAACACTGCGCCAGGCAATGCAGCGAGTGTTCACGGCGCTTGGCGATGTCACGAGCGCCCTCAAGCTTTCTCTCGCAAAAAACGACCTGCTGCAGTTACAAAAGCAAACGAACGAAATGCTGGAGGAGTTGAATCGTTCTTACGACCGCTGTCTCAAAGAGCTTCGAAATTCGAACGAAGTTTGGAAACGTGCGCGGCAACAGGCCATCGCACAGCTACAATCTTTACGCGATCGCATTGCCTACCTCGCACGCTGGATCGCGCAGTTGAAGGAAATGGAGTTGCAGCTCAAGCTGCGCGGCTAACGAGCAATCTGTTCATTTGAACTTGCAAATCGCCTGGTCGTTAGCGAAACTCAGTTCATGCTGACTGAGCGACAACGCAACGTCCTCGAATTCATTCAAAGCGAGCAGCGCGAAAAAGGGATTACGCCGAGCACACGCGAAATCCAAACTCATTTCGGTCTGGCGAGCCAGACTTCGGTGATGCAATACCTCGCGGTTTTGGAGCGCAAAGGATTTATCGATCGCCACGCTCGTAAAGCGCGCGCGCTCATCACGCCGGTGCAGAAGGTTCGCATCACCGATATTCCAATTTACGGGCAGATCCCTGCCGGCATGGCGACGTTGACCGAGCAAACGATCGAAGGCCACGTTTCCCTTGATGCGCGCTCGGTAAATGCATCGAAAAATGGCCGCACTTTCGCGTTGCGCGTGCGAGGCGACTCGATGATCGACGCGCATATTCTTGATGGCGACATCGTCATCCTGGAAGACCGCAAAGACGTCCGGAATGGCGATATCGTCGCGGCGTTGATCGATGGCGAGACAACATTGAAGCGGTATGTAACGGAACACGGGCGGCCTTATTTGAAGGCGGAGAATCCGTTGTATCCGGATCTGATCCCCGCGCGCGAATTGCGGGTGCAGGGTGTCATGGTTTCTCTGGTGCGGAAACAAGCAGCCGGGCAGGGCGGACAAAAGCGAAAACGCATCTAAGTTCGTTTGAACATATCTCAACCTCGTGCCATCCTCGGGGATGGAAGCGGGTTTCAGATTGGAGGGCGCCGCGTCCGCCGGTCGGACGGACTCGTCCCGTGGCGAGCTGTCGGCGCCAGATTTGAAACACGACAGCCCGCGTTCCTCCAATAAACTCATCGATCTGCGGAAACTTCTCGCGGAGCGGTATCCGCATTCTTCGCCGATTCCTGCCAGCCGGTTAAAAACGAATATCGCGGCGCTCGATCGAGCGAGCGAAGGCGGACTGCCCAAAAACGCCATTACCGAAATCACCAGTCCTCATGCCAGCGGTGGAAGTGCGTCGCTGATCCATAAGCTTTTGCGGACAGCACATCGCGATCGTTATTTCCTGGCGCTTATTGATGGTCGGGATTCGTTCGATCCCGAGTCCATCGGAAATCCATGTTTGCGAAATCTGCTCTGGATTCGCTGCCATAATGCGATGGAAGCGGTGAAGGCAGCCGACTTGCTTTTGCGCGATGGAAATTTTCCTCTCGTTATTCTCGATCTGGTGCTGAACGCAGCGGATGAATTGCGAAAAATTCCGCAGACTAGCTGGTATCGCCTGCAACGATTAGTAGAGCCGGTGGCGACGGCATTTCTGGTTCTGACGCGCCGAAGCATGGTCAGCAGCGCGCAATGGAAACTGACACTCGATAATTACTGGACGCTGGAACATCTGGAGAATCGTGACGTTGTTTCCGAACTAAAAATTCGCGTGCAACGCGTTCACGGCACGCGGGAAATCGCGGAAATGCGCTGATGTTTGCCACGATTTATTTGCCGAACTTTTATCTGCAAGCAGTGCTGCGCCACCAAACGGAGCTGGGCATCCAACCGGTTGCCTTGCTCAACGCCGAGGATGCGAAACCAGTGATCTTGCAACTCAATCCGGCGGCAGAAAGCGCGGGCGTCTGCAAAGGAATGACGCCCAGCCAGGGATTGGCGCGCTGTTTACATTTGGTTGTGAAAGTTCGAAGCCGGACTCAGGAAAAATTGCTCGATGAAATTTTGCTGCAACATGCCTTCATGCTTGCGCCTTATGTGGAAGCAACCGCTCCCGGGATTTGCACCGTCGAATTTACCGATAACCGCAATCTGACCGACAAAGTCTCGCGCGTAATCGAGCGCCTGATCGACGCTGACGTGAATGCACAAGCAGGCATCGCCAGCACGCCCGATACGAGCTTGCTCGCCGCGCATCTGGCGAAACCGGTTTTGCAAATCGACGACGCGAAACAATTTCTCGCGCCGCTCCCGATCGAAACGCTCGCGATCACTTAGGAGCATCTGACGCTGTGGAAAAGCTCTGTCATTCCAAGCGCAGTCGAGGAATCTCTCATTGGTATTACCCGGCGGAATAAACAGTAAGAGATGTCTCGACTTTGCTCGACATGACAGAACCCAGTTTCATCCGAAAGAACGCAAGCGCGGCCATAACTCACTCCATTTCACACGCAAACCGCGGCACAAAAAAATGTTCGGATTATCACTCGTTTCTTCGTTTTTGATCTGCCACGGATTTGGGGTGCGGCCAACGATCTCGACCGAATCAAAAAGCTTCTCGAGCCGCTCGCGCTTGCCGCCGAGGACGATCAATGATTCCGGCGGCGGAGTTCCGGGACCACGAGCCCAGTAGGAATTAATCCCGCTGATTGCAGATGGAAGTCCGTAAGCGGGACCGTACAGATCAATCGCCCCGGCTTCGCCGTAGTTTGCACAATAAATACCCACGCGCGCGCGTTGGGATGCAGGCAGCGTTGCGTAAATCCGCGCCACTTCGCGCACGAGTTCCGGCCAGCCGATTTCTTCTACGAGATCGCCATTCTGTCTGATAGCGAAGCGAAAGAGCGGCGAATCAATTTTGCCCAGAGGCAGAATGGCAAAAGCGACAGCGCTGCCGATCAGCAACGCCAGTGTAATCGCTGCGTAGGCCGCGATCCTCCACGACGAGCGCACGCGCGCCAGAATCCGCTCCAGAGCCACCGCACCAGCCGCGATAAGCATCGGATAAACCGGTCCCATATAATAACCGCGACCATGAGCGAGAAGAAGAATCGCAAATGGCACGAGCGTCATCCACGCGAGAACTCGATCGCTCCTATCGCGTGGTGCAATCAACAACGAAGACAAACCCAGCAGCCAGAGCGGGACGGTGATGATGTTTGTTGCCTCGGAAAATTGATCGGCAACAAATCCGGATGTCCGACCGATACGCACATCGCGTTCGTGGATATGGCGAAGAAAATCCAGCGTGATGAAATGGTGGTGCCATTGCCACAGAAAATTTGGCAGCGCGATGAGGAGAGAGAGGGCTGCGCCAATCCAAAGCCATTTGCTCGTTAGGTATGACCGGAGCGGTGTTGCCAGGACTCCGCAAAGCAAACCGACGACGAAGAAAGCAGCCGTGTATTTTGTCTCGATCGCGAGACCGATGACTATCCCGACGGCCAGCCACCAGCGCGGATCTCGCGATCGAATAAGCCGCACCATGAAATAGGCAAGCAAGACGAACCAGAGATAATCAAAAGACACATATTGGAACAATGCGCTGGCACCGATTGAGATCGGCGCGATCGCCGTCGCCCCAGCGGCGATGAACATTGCGGCGCGTTTGCCGCCGAGTTCACGCGCGATCAATCCGGCAACAACAATGGCGACACTTTGCGCGAGCGCCGCTAAAAATCGGAAGCCGGTGAGCGACGGCCCGAACAAGATCAGCTCGATTCGTCCAATGAGCGGCGTAAGCGGCGGATAAGCGACGTAGCCCCAATCCAGATGGCGCGCGTCTGAAAGCGTGGCCAGTTCGTCGCGATGAAAACCGTAGCGGGTATTGACCAGCAGGTGAAATACGAGTTTGAGCGCGGCGAACGCAATGAGAATGAGAAGATCAACATCCCTGCGCTGCCACGAACTGCCGGAAGTCGCTTTCACGCAGCCGCACGTTCCCAACTATCCGCCGGCGTAGTCTGGATATTTTTCGTGCAGTTGTTTCGCGACACGATCCGCTTCGTCTTTGTGGCCCGCTTTTTCGTAGGCGAACGCGGCCTTTTCCAGAGCACGAGGCGTTATCGCCGGATCGTCGTAAAGAAGCGCAACACCCATGAACGCTTTACTCGCTTCATCGAAACGCTGGCGCTCAAGCTCCACTTCGCCGGCCAGCAAACGGGCTTCGGCATTGACGCGACCTTCCGGTTGCAGCGTCATGATTTCCTCCGCGATTTTTTGCGCGTCGTCCGGTTTGTGTGCGCCGATCTTGGCGGCGCCCAGCGCGAGAAGGGTTTTTGCTTTGCCGGCCGGATCCGTCGCGGTCTGCAAATACTTTTCATACGCGGTTTCCGCCGCCGGAAAATTTTTCAACTTCGTTTCCGCGTCGCCGAGGTAAAACCAGAAATCCGGTTTAACCGCGCCGAGATTATCGCTTTGACTTAGCGCCGTCAGATATTTCTCGGCCACCGCGTAATTCTTTTCGTTGTAATATTCTATGCCGAGCCATTCCAGAATTTCCGCAGGCACCCTGGTCTGTGGATTTGTCGACATGAACGCGTCGACTTCATTCGTTAGGGCGCTGCGATCCTTCAAATAAAAGTAGGCGGAGATAATTCGCAGAGTCGCGAGACTAAAATATTGCTCTTTGTTCAGAGTGCGCGCGGCATTCAATTCCGTGATCGCTGTTTTGTAATCCTTGTCGTCAAACGCCGCTTTGCCAATGTAGTAATGCGCCTGCGCCGCGACCGAGCTTTTTGGGAACTCCCTTAACAATTGCCGAAACGCATCGGACATCCCTTTGTTATTTTCCTCCTGTCCGAGAATAAGCGCTTTTTGTTGCAGAGCGGCTTCGCGTTCGTGCGCCTTGGGATAGCTAGCCAAAAGCGCATTCAGGTCCTGTAGGGCAGCGCTGTAATTCTTGCTGTCCTGGTACGAGAGAGCGCGTTGCGCCAGGGCGGCAGGCGCCTGCGGATTATCGGGAAACGCTTGCAGGAAATAACTGAAGGCTTCGAGCAATCTCGCGCTGTCTTTCAATTGCACATAACACCAGCCCAATTTATAGGCCGATTCCGCGCGCAGTTTCGGTGAGAGCGGCGACGAGCGCAGATCGTTATAAAGGACAGCGGCTTCGGTAAAGTTCTGCGTTTTGTAGAGTGCTTCCGCTTTTAACAGTTTCGCCTGGGCCGCCCGTTCTTCCGACGGATTGGAATCGAGAAAGGCATTCACCTCGGCTTGCAACGTAGGCGAATTGGAATTGTAGAGATTGATCAGCCGCTGATACTGCGCATCCTTCGCCTCTTCGCGCGACGGATAAGCGGCGATGATCTTCTCATAGATCTCCTCGGCTTCCTTAGCATGGCCAAGCTGACGTTGGCTGTTGCCGACAAGCAGCATCATTTCCGGACGGACTTCCTCGGGGATTTGGGCCTGCTCGCGCTTATACCCGGCGATCAATTGTTCATACTGGCCGGACTGGTATTGCAGACGCAACAATCCAACCTGCGCAATGCCGCGCCACTTCCCGGCGTCCGTCAGATTTTTTCCCTTTTGCAAAAGCGCGGTGGCTTTCTTCGCCATGTCTTCGGCGCCCCTGGCTTTTTCGCCTTGTGCCAGGTCCACCGCCAGCATTCCCGCTCGCACAGTCGCTTCCGCTTTTAACGCCGGCTTGTTCGTCTCGTTCGCAAGCGCCTCGTATTGTTTGAGCGCATCAGTTTTTTTCCCGCGCGCCAACAAAATCGCACCGACCGCAAGGCGCGAATCGTCCCGATAAGCATTGGTCGCGTTCTTCGAATCGATCACTTGTTGATAGGCATCGCGCGCTTCATCCTTTTGATTCAAGTTCTCGAGGCAACGCGCTTCGAAGTATCGTGCTGAAAGTGTCAGCGCCGGTTCCTTCGTCTTAGCCGCAGCACGATGGAAGAGCGGCAGCGCGCTCTCGTAATCCTTCTGCGTAAAGAGAATTTCCCCCACACCATACGATGCCGGCCCGACAAATTCGCTATCGTCGTATTGATCGATCACAGATTGAAAACTTGATTTGGCAGCAGCGGTGCGGCTGAGCGCGCGATAACATTCTCCAAGATAAAAATAGGCGCTGGCCCGACCCGGCGCGTTTGAGTACGCGCCGAGGAATTTTTCATATTCGGGCGCAGCCAAATCGTAAAGTTTCCGCCCAAAGAGCGCGTTCGCGTAGTCAAGCTGGCGCTGGCCCGGCGATTCGGTTTCGGCCGGAGTACCCTCGACCAAACTCAGTGGCGCTTCCGCATCGGCGCCAGTATTCGCAGGTGGCGTTGCGGCCGGCGGTGGAACTACGGGAGGCCGCAGCGCCGGCGTTGGCGACGGCGTGGGTTGATCAAACGGAACCGGACGTCCCATCGGCGGTTCGTTCACCGGTATGGCTCGACGAATTTCCTGCGCTGACGCGTCGAAAAAGATAAAGCCAGCCAGCCCTGCAAGACCGGCCAGCAAAAACCTGCGCTTCATTTCGCGGTTGCGAAGGCGACGTTTGTCACGCCGGCTTCACTGCAAACGTTCAGGACGTTAACGATGTTTTTGTAGGCGCCCGATTCGTCACCACGAATGACGACCGCTTGATCGGCGTTCAGTTGCACAAGGCCTTTGAGTAGATCTGTCAGCTCGGGTCCGCTCAACGTCCGTCGGTTGACCACGACATTGCCGTCTGCCTTCACGTTGACAATCACGTCTCCGATGGGAGCCATCTTTTCTTTTGCTGCACTGGCTTTTGGAACTTTGACGTCGAGCTCGTTCTCGTTGCGCGCGGCGTTCCACGTCATGAGAAAGAAAATGAGGAGCAAGAGTAGGACGTCCACCAGCGGGGCCAATTGGATCCCCGGATGTTGCGGCATGGCGCGACCACGCAAATTCATAAATCAATTAGACTCTTGAGCAGGAGGAATGTTTGACCCCGCGTTGCGGCATCAAAAATCATCCTCGATCAAAACCGGCGAGCGTTCCGGCCGTTTGCCACCGGACTGCAAAGAAAGCAACGCGAGAATGTGCGTGACCGCAGCTTCCAATTCTGAAATCAGTCGCTGCACACGGCCGCGAAAGATCGCGTAAAAAATCATCGCCGGAATGCCAATCGCCAGACCGGCTGCAGTGTTGACGAGCGCTTCGCTGATTCCTTTCGAAAGCAACACGTAACGAGCTGTCCCGAGGTCCGCTCCGAGCGCGCCGAAAGATCGAATGATACCGATCACCGTGCCGAGCAAACCAAGCATCGGAGCCAACATCCCGATATCGGCCAGATAAGTGGCGCGATTGCTCAAGTTGGAGGCGACGCGCGTGCCTTCGGTCTGCGCGATTTCACGGATCTCGCCGAAATCGGCATTCGGATTCTTAGTCGAAAAATCGAGGGCCTTTTGCACAACGCGCGCGATGGCTTCGCTGTGGCGATTGGAAACGGCGAGCAAACCGAGATAATCGCGCTTGCGCAGCAGCGCTTCGGCCGTGGCCATGTAACCATTGGAAACGACAGCACCGCGACGAATGGTGAGAAGATAAACGACCACGAGCATGACGGAAAAAATCGAAAGCAAAAACAGCGGCACCATGATCGGCCCGGCGTTGATCATGGCTTGAAGAACGGACGTGGTACGCGGCAAATCCGGGACCGCCGGTGACGGACTTTGCGCCAGAAGAGGCTGGGCCCCCGCAAAGAAGGCGGGCACCAGGAGAAATGTTTTCATGCCCAAAACTTCGCTTAGCATAAACAGCCGTTAGCGGGATGCAACTTGCGTGCCGTGGAACCGGTTGCAAGATTCGCTTGTAGGGCGTTTCTGTGAAACGCCATCCAGCTGGCGTCTGACACAGACGCCCTACAAATAAATCTGTGCGACTTTTGCGACGGCTTCTAGGCAAAACGCCCGCCACCGACAGCGCGACGCAAACGGAAAACGTGGGCCGCCTGTTCCACATTCGGATTCAACGCGACATAGTTGCGTGGCCCACGCCAGGTGTAACGAATGTCCGTGAGTAGATCGTGCATTTGATAATCCTCGTTGTCATCCAGCCCAAACGTTTCGAGAGGAATTTCGACATACGCGCTTTGCATCTGCGCTGGATCGAGATTCACCGCGACGAATATGATGTTCTCACGCGCCGGCGTCGCCTTTCCGTAAAACAAGACCGCGTCATTATCCGCCGGATAGAAGCGCAGATTATCGTAAAAGTGCAGAGCGCGATTCTCCCGACGGATGCGATTAAGCCGGGTGATCAAAGGTTTGATGTTGCCGGGCGCATTCCAGTCTCGCGCTTTCAATTGGTATTTTTCCGAGTCGAGATATTCCTCGCGGCCGGGAAGCGCAGCGTTTTCGCACAGCTCGAACCCGCTGTAGATGCCGTAAACGGATGAAAGCGTAGCCGCGAGGACCGCGCGAATCCGAAAAGCCGGCGGCCCACCTTCCTGAAGATGAAAGGGCAGAATGTCAGGTGTGTTGGGCCAGAGATTTCCGCGAAAATATTCTTTCATCTCCGTTTGCGTGAGCTCGGTGAAATACTCGATGAACTCCTGCTTGGCAGTGCGCCATGTAAAGTAAGTGTAACTTTGCGTGAAGCCCGCTTTGGCCAGCGCCTTCATCATTTTCGGTTTGGTGAAGGCTTCGGAGAGAAAGATCACATCCGGAAATTTCGCCCGCACAGCCGAGATGAGAAATTCCCAAAACGCGAGCGGCTTCGTGTGCGGGTTATCGACGCGAATGGCGCGGACGCCCATCTCGGCCCAGAAAAGAATGATGCTCAGCATCTCCTGCCAAAGCTCGCGCCAATTCGCACAACGAAAATTCAGCGGATAAATGTCCTCGTATTTTTTTGGGGGATTTTCCGCAAACTTGATTGTCCCATCCGGTCGCTTGTAAAACCACTCCGGGTGCTCCTGCACGTAAGGGTGATCGGGCGAGCAATTGATCGCGAAATCGAGGGCGATCTCCATTCCGCGCTGGTGCACTTCGTCTTCCAGCCACAAAAAATCGTCCATCGTGCCTAACGAAGGCTCGACCGCCTTGTGTCCACCAGCCTCGCTTCCGATGGCGTAGGGCACGCCAGGTTCACCCGGTTCGCTCGTGACAGAATTATTGCGGCCTTTGCGATTGGTGTGACCGATCGGGTGAATCGGCGGAAAATAAATGACGTCGAAGCCCATCGCCTTGGCGTCATCAACGCGCGGCAAAGCATCTCGGAAAGTTGAGCCGCGATCGTCCCGACCTTCGGCCGAACGCGGGAAAAATTCATACCAGGCGGCGGTGCGCGCCTGAATTCGATCAACCACTACGCGCGGCGGCGGCGCGTATTGGGTCGAGAAAGAGCGATCCGGATACGTCGCCATCAACACTTCCAATTCACTCGACTGCGCGATGCGATTGATCTCGGCATATTCCGCCGTCCAGATTTTCTCGATCAGTTCGCGCAGACGCGAATAGTCGTCCACGTTGGTCGCGCGCTCCGCCGCTTCTTCGAGTAACTTCGCGCCCTCTAGCGCCTCACTTTGCAGATCGGCAATGCCGGCTTTGAACTTCGTGTCGAATTCGTGGCGCCAGCCGCGAAATGTGTCGGTCCACGCCTCGACCGTGTATTCGTAGATCGCGTTCTCGTAGAAGCAACAGGTCCCGCCCCAGCGATCGTTACCTAGATGCGTCATGGCGGTCTCATGCCAATCCCCCGCGCCTATCATGCGCCACTTCAAGACAGCAGCGACAACGTCGTGTCCGTCCTTAAAGATATCGGCTTCGACAGCGAGATCTTCACCCACAACGCGCTTAACCGGGTAGCGCCCACCATCAACAAGCGGTCGAAGATTCTCGATAACGGCGGTTGGAAAAGCCCGGAGCATGGGCTTCCAATCAACCGACTTTTAGTACGCGCGAAAGTAGAAATCCGCTGGCTTTGTTGAAAGCTCTGTCATTCCGAGCGAAGTCGAGAAATCTCTCATTGATTATCCGGCGCGAACGAACAGTAAGAGATGTCTCGACTTCGCTCGACATGACAGAATGCAGGTTTTCAACAGAGTCATATCAGGCCTGATCGACGAAGAATGCGAATAATGCGCGACGCGAGATGAGATACTAAACCCCCTGGCGCTCCGCACGGCAAAGAGGCTACAAAATGCCGCTCAGGCCGAAAAATAAAACGCGCACTCGTAAAGGCCCGATGTCCGCGATTCTTCGCGCCGGACCTTGGTCCCGAGCACCGCTTCAAACATATCCTGTTCGAGACGGCCGATAATCGGATAGGGATCGAGAAGATTGAGCAGCGGCGAGTGACATTCGAGAATTTGCGGCCCGCCGCCTTCATCGGTGGTGTACTGCGACATGTAGCCCTCGCCATCGCGCAGACGCGCAAGCGACTTCGCCCGCTCCGCCACCGTCTCGCCCTTCACCTTCCCTTTGAGCGTGGCCGTCCTGCGCTCGAAGACGTTGAAGAGCAATTTCTCCGCGGCGTTCGGTCCATAGATTTCCTGCACCGCGCGGAGCAACTCGATCGTGAATTGATTGCTATCCGCTTGATACAGATCATGCGTTCTGCGCGTGAGCCGGTAGACCATTTCCGGGCGGCCCATCTTTTGCGGACGCCGCCAGGTATCAAGGTAACCGTCCCGTTCCAGTGTTAAGCAATGCTGTTTGATGCCCATGTAGCTCATCTTCATTTTGTCGACGAGCTCGTTGACGGACATGCCTTTGGTCCGCTTGAGTGAGTTCAGAATTTCGAGCCGTTGCGTCCGGCCTATCTCTGCGAGCAATTTTTGATTCATGTTGTCTTTCTCCGATTAAGATTACCCGCTTACCCCTATAAAAGGTAAGTTGTAAGCTCCGCAACTCGCCCGTGGCAAGGATATTGCAGCCGAAATATTTTAAATAATTCTTTTTTCGGCGCTTTGATCGAAGAAGCAGACTTTTTCTAGATTTATCACAAATTCTATGCGGCGACCCGTTTCGCTCCGATCCAAAAAGCCATTACTCCGGCACCATCCCGTGTGCGCGCCAGTACTAAAGTGAATGTCGGTTTGCGGACCAAACGGTTCCACTCGCTCAGCGATGGCGCGGAAGTTTGCGATCGAATTTCTTTCCTTCGCTTTCGCCGATGAGGCTACTTCGATGTCTTCCGGACGAACCCCGAGATAGATCGATTTTCCAACGAACGATCGCAGGGCCTCGACGCCTTCAAGTGCGGAAAGGTTCATCTGAATCGTCCCGCCTTCCGCTTCGGAAAACTGCAAAGCGCCGCGATCCAGCTTCACCTGCCCGCGCACAAAATTCATCGGCGGATCTCCCAAAGACTTTGCGATAACCATGTTTTCCGGCTGCTCGTAAAGCGCACGTGGAGTTCCGACCGCCTGCAAACCGCCTTCATCGAGCAGCACGATCATCTCCCCCATGCTCATCGCTTCGCGCTTATCCGCTGTGGCGAAGATTGTCGTCCCCTGAAGCCGCTCGTGGAGCTTCACGATTTCATTTCCTAACTCATTTCGACTGCCCGGTTCGAGATGGGCCAGGGAATGATCGTAAAGAAAGACCTGTGGCTGCCTCGCAACACCACGCGCGATGGCGACTCGTTGCTGAATCACCAGATCGCATTCGTTAGGCTTTTTCTCCAGGGTACTGATCAACCCCTAGCGCATTCGCGGCGTTCTCGACCCGCTTTTTGATTTCCGATTTTCCAAATCTTCGACGCCTCAAACCGAACGCGATATTTTCGCGCAGGGTCATGCCCGGATAAAGACTGTCGTTCGCGAATACCATCGCCACATCGCGCTTTTCCGGAGCCAGATCGTTGATTCGCTTCTCGCCAATGCTGATTTGTCCAGACGGTATCCTTTCCAAACCGGCAATCATGCGGAGCAAACTTGATTTGCCGCTGCCCGGCGGACCGGTGAGAACGACGAGCTGCCGATCCGGAATTTCGAGATCGAGAAGCCGCGTGCCTCCAGTGTTTATCGCAACCTTGCTAAGCGTAACTTTCGCCACGGTTAAACAAACGGAAGTGAAACTACCTCGACGTGCACCGTTGTCGCTGCCGCCGAATCGGCGGCCGGCGTCGCACGAAGATGCGTCCCTGTTGCATTGAATCCGCGTTTCACAAAACCAAGCCCGATCTGTTGTTGAATTTGCGGATTGTAATCGCTACTGGTCACCCACCCCACCTCGCGATCATCCTCACTGGTCAAGCGCATTGACGGCGACAACGCCGATCCATCGAGCGACACCAGTCCGCACAATCGTTTGTTTGTCTGTCCCGACATCTTGATGCGCGAAATCACTTCCTGGCCGATATAGCAACCTTTCGAATAATCAACGCAGCGCTCTTCCAGATTCGCTTCGATGGGAATGATTTCGTTCGTCAGTTCCCGGCCCCAGCGCGGGAGACCAGCCTGGATGCGCAGAGTCTCCGCCGAACCAGCATCGCACGTCGCCCATCGCTCGGAAAAGGATTCACGCGCTTGATTCCCATCAATCCGTTTTACCCAAATGTCCCAGCCGGCGCCTAAAAAACGGCGCGCTTCAACTACCCGAAACTCGTTAGGCAAACTGGGTCGCTCTGGGTCCAGTAAATGAAACAAGTCGAATTCATCGCTGACATCTTCGACCTGTACATCATCCGCAATGATGTAGCGATCGAAACGCGCCGGAATCGTTTCACGAAGATCAGAATCGACATCCAGAATGTACGCATCCGGCGTCGCGTAAATAAAGACATGGCCATCGATCTTTCCTTTCGCATTCAGAATACAGGCTTCAATTGCCGCTGTTTCGGTCGCCTTACGAAGATCGTTCGTGATCTGACCATTAAGGAAACGCAACCGATCGGATCCGCCCACGCGAAATTTTGCGCGATCGGACAAATCAAACAGGGAACACGTCTCCTTGGGTAAAGACTCCATCATTTCCGATTCCCGCCCGAGCTTCAGTAATCCGTCGTGCGGCTGAATAAACGTCGCAAAAATCCAGGGCGTTGTTCAGCCTCGTTTTCAGTCGACCTGGCGACGGACGCATTCGAGGAAGAACCAACGGATGTCGCCTCGGTGACAACAAGTGCTGACACCTCTTCAACCACGGCCGGCGCCGGCGGAGGCTCGACAACAGCAGGCGGCGGAGGTTCGGCAACGGCGGGCGGCGGCGGCGGTTCGGCGACGGCTTCTTTAACCGGCTCCGACCGATCCTCCAGCGGCAGCTCCGCGGTCGTCGGCGGCGGTTCTGTTTCCTTGCGCTCGGAAGGGACACCGTCGGGAAAATATTGCCTAACGACACAAGAATAATCTTCGTCGCCGCGGCCGTCTTTCATTTCCGCCAATTGCGCATCCCGCGCTGCTTCCGTCACGGGAAACTTCAGCTCGAGTGAGTCGGCCAGGCGCTCAGCGATCTGCAGATCCTTTAGCATGTGCTTGACCGAAAAATG
Organism: uncultured Verrucomicrobiae bacterium; assembly: GCA_963803315.1. Lineage (GTDB taxonomy): Bacteria > Verrucomicrobiota > Verrucomicrobiia > Chthoniobacterales > UBA10450 > JBBQFI01. The sequence goes on from CAWDLY010000020.1 coordinate 208,893, forward strand.
GGGCTCGAAATCGCTATCCATCATCTTGGGAAGTTTCATTTCGATGGTGGTGGAGCGGCTCGAATTGCTGCGCAAAGCGCGTTCGAGTTTCTCCGGTGGCACACCGCATTTTGCGACCAGCGCCAAAGCTTCCGCGACCGCCTGCACACTTGCAGCCGTGACCATGTTGGTGGCGACTTTCACCAGCGTGGCCTCGCCAATTTCGCCAAATTCAACGATCTCTTTGCTGCTCGCTTCGAGAAAACGGCGCGCTTCGCGCAAGGCTCCATCATCGCCCGCGACATAATAAATCAGCTCGCCTTTCTCGGCGGCGCCCTTGCTGCCGGTAAAAGGAGCGTCGAGAAAGCGCGCGCCTCGCCGTTGCACAACCTCCGCTGCCGCCTGCATGCTTTCCGGAGCCACCGTGCAGTGTGCGAGGATAACGTGATGCGCTGTCAGGACCGGGCTTAATTGTTGGACGATTTCGCGCAGCGCCTCGTCATCGGCGACAAAGAGTTGGATGACATGGCAAAGTTCCGCCACTTCGGCGACCGAGCCGACAAAGTTCGGCACCGGACGCGGCGTCCTGTTCCAGACGAAAACGTGAAAGCCTTTCCTCCGGAGATTTTCCGCGACGCGCCGGCCGATAATGCCAAGACCGATTAAACCGACGTTTTTCCGACTGCGACGAGACATGTTAGTGGCGGCGCAGCGAGGGCCCCGCGGCTGCGCACAGGCAAACTCAATTCCAAAACCAGCCCGCGCGCAACGCCGAACTTCCAGCCAGCTTCGCCGCGAAAGCGGTGACAGCATCCTGACGGCGCTGGTTCGTTAGGCGTGCGACAATTTCGAAGCGTGCTTCTTCAAATGTCATTTGCCGGGCCGGTTCAATTTCCGTCACCCGCACGATGTGAAAACCGAGGACTGAGCGGAAGGGTTTGCTTGTCTCACCGATCTTGAGCTGTGAGACCTTCGCAAAAAAATCCGGCGGAACTCGCCACTGAGAAAGATAACCAAGATCGCCTCCGCGCGCCTTACTCGCCTCGTCTTCCGATTCCTCCCAGCTAAGCGCTTCAAAATCTTCGCCACCGCGAAGGCGAGCCGCGAGCGAGTCGATTAACTCTTGCTTTGCCTCCACAATTTCGGCGGAAGTTTCTGGCGGGGCAGCGAGGAAAATGTGGCTCACACGCAAACGCACCGGTAACGCGAAGTTTGCCAGATGCTGCATGTAATAACTGCTGACTGCGAACGCATCCGCGGTTAATTGCGTTTTAATCTCCTCCTCGATCAACCGGCGGCCGGCCAGATTCTCGCGCGCTACTTGCCGTAGCGACTGCATTGAAATGCCGCTCTCGGCCATTCGCGTTGCCCATAATCTCTCGTCCGCGAACTGGTCACGAAGCAGGCCCAATTCATGTTCCACTTCGGTTTCAGATATCACCGCGCGATTGGACGCTTCGCGAAGATCTTCATTCGCGATCAATCGTTCCAAGACCGCCTCTTCTGAATTCGCGACGACGTTACTTCCGGCCAGATACTGATCGATGGCCATTTCGGATTTCACATCGCTCTCGTAAATGCCGTGGCCCTTAACCAAAGCTAACAATCGACCGCGACCGAAACAAAGGCCGATCGCATCGCGGCAAACTTTTGACCGGTAAATTATCTCGCCACTAATGCCCCCCACAATGACTGCGAGCGCGACCAGGCCGGCAATTGTTCGGGCGCGCATTACTTGAGCGCGAACTGGGAAAGATAGTACAACGTCACCGCGCCAACAGTCTGCAGACTCTCGGCGCTCAGTTTGTCCATCGTATCCTCCGCCGTATGCCATGGCGGAAAATCGAAATCGATCAGGTCAATCGTCGGGATTCCCGCCGCGTTGAGCGGCGTGTGATCGTCCATGATGCTGCTTTGAAAATAAGTGAAATGATCTCTCACCTTCAAAGCCTCCGCCGAGGCAAAAATGTCGGCTGTCATTTGCACCGGCGAATCGGGCGAAAGCGTAATCGTGAGCGATCGATCGCCGATCATATCAAGCAATACGCCGCCTGAAAACTGGTCCTTCGATCCGTCCAGATGTTTTGCGAAATAGCGACTGCCATACAATCCATCCGTATCCGAAAAACTCTGATAAGCTTCTTCCCCATCGAAGAAGACGAGCTCGATTTTTTGGGCCAGCTCCGAATGACCACTGAGAACTCGCGCAATCTCGAGAAGCGCGCCGGTGCTCGAACCGCCATCATTTGCACCGACGAAGCGAATCGAGTCGAAAACTTTTGTGTCGTAGTGAGAACAAAGCAGAAAAACCGGACCAGCTTTTGCATTACGCGAGGGATGACGCGCAATAAGATTGACGAACTCTACTTTCCCTCTCGGTGTGTCGTCGCTGAATGATTGTTTCGTTACCTGCCAGCCCGATCGCTCGAGCTGCTTTGTGATGTAGTCTCGGGATTTTTCGAGCGCATCGGAAGCGGGCGGACGGGGGCCCAGGTCAACGAGTCGTTGCACATGTTCCAGCGCGTTCTTGCCGGAAAACTCTTCCCATGGCTTTGCCGTTGATTCCGCCGGCTTCTTCGCGCACCCAACACTAAGACAAAACGCGGCCACCACGGCGATGCCCCAGAAACTTCGCCTAACGAATCGGCCCGCTATCGATAATCTCATAAAGAGCGTGTCATCCCGAGCACAGCGAGGGACCTCGCAAATAACGCCCGACATCATTCGAGGGGTCCCTCGCTGCGCTCGGGATGACAACGTTGCCAACCGGCATCTGACATTTCGCAGCCGCTGACCCTCAAGCATCGTCCATGGGCAAGCCGATCGCCGAAAGGATGCGCTGAAGATCGTCGTTGCCGTAATACTCGATCTCGATCCGACCGCGCTTTTCTCCGTGATGCAACACGACGTGCGTGCCGAGATATTGCTGAAGCCGATTCTGCAAATCGTCGATCGCGGCGGATCGCTCGCCTCCACCTGCACCACGCCGCCGCCGTCGCGTGCGCACGCTTCCCAATTGACGTGCAACGAGTCGCTCCGTCGCTCGCACGGTCGCGCTTCGTCGCAAAACCGTCTCCGCCACATGTAACTGTTCTTCCGCGGACTTGAGACGCAAGCAAAACCTTCGCGTGGCCAACGGAAATCAAATCCTGCGTCACCCACGTTTGAATTTGTGGATGCAAATCGAGCAAACGCATCGAATTCGCGACCGCGGCGCGGCTACGACCGACCTTTTGCGCGATATCTTCCTGGCGCATGCTGAATTCACCCGCCAGCCGCGCGTAAGCCTGCGCTTCTTCAATCGCATTCAAATCAGCGCGCTGCAGATTTTCGATCAGCGAAAGTTCGAGCACTTCCAGATCGTTCGCGCTACGAACAATCGCTGGAACTTTTTCCAGACCCAGTTCCCGCGCCGCGCGCAAACGCCGCTCACCCGCAATCAATTCGTAACCCACTCCGACCTGTCCGCCGTCGGACGAACTCGCCGTGGCGAGCCGCACGATGAGCGGCTGAATAATCCCATGCTCACGAATGGAATCGACCAGTTCCTGCAACGCTTCGTGTTCGAATTCCTTTCGCGGCTGGAACGGACTTGCCGAAATACTCGTTAGGCTAAGTTGCTGAATTCTTTCGCCAGAATCCGGCGCAGGCTCGATGCGAGCAACCGGTGGCCGCGCGGCGATGAGCGCACCGAGGCCTTTACCTAAAGCAGATTTCGCCATTGCCAGTGAGAGTACCGGAACAGGTTTGCGAACGCAAACAGCAACAAGAATGTGGGAGCAGCCTCAGCGCCGAGATCTTTACACGCAATTGTTCCTTTTCATTCGCGCAAAACAAAAGACCAATTCGACTCCGCTTTCTTCCTCACCTTTCGCTTGCCTGCCACGCCGGAGCCTTACATTGGCTGCGTGAAAAAGAAGCCTCACCAGAAAGCAATTTCGCAGACATCGTCTGCGGAATATGGCGGCTTGATCGGCGGCATCGCCGAGTTGCTCGAGACCGCCCGTCGCACTGCAGCGCGCACCGTCAATGCGGTGATGACGGCGACCTATTGGGAGATCGGCCGCCGCATCGTGGAATTTGATCAGGGAGGCGAGAAACGGGCGGGATACGGTGAGGAATTGCTTGACCGTCTGGCAGACGATCTCAATGCACGGTTTGGCCGAGGTTTTTCCCGGCGGAACTTGCAGTCGATGCGCCAGTTCTATCAGTCCCTCCCGGCCAAGCAGATTTGGCAGACACTGTCTGCCAAATCCTCCGATGTCGAAGAACGAGCGACGCTTCCCTCTGAATTGAGTGAGGCAACAATTGTGCAGACAGTGTCTGCCAAATTTCAAATGGCGGAGATTCGCCAGAGACCATCTGGGAAATCCTCGCCCTTCGCCCTGCCCGATCTTGCCCGCGCTTTCCCGCTCCCCTGGTCACACTACGTCCTGCTGATTAGTCGCGCCCGCTCCGCTGAAGCCTTCGCCTTTTACCACGCCGAAGCCCTCCGCGGCGGCTGGAGCGTGCGCCAACTCGATCGCCAGATTGCTTCACAGTTCTACGAGCGCACTGCGCTCTCGAAAAACAAAAACGCCATGCTGCGCAAAGGAGCGGCGGCGCGCGCCGACGATTCGATTTCGGCCGATGAAGAAGTGCGCGATCCGCTCGTTCTCGAATTCCTCGGACTAAAAGACGAATACTCCGAGACCGACTTGGAGGAAGCGCTCCTGCTCCATCTCGAAAGTTTTCTACTCGAGCTGGGCGGCGACTTTGCCTTCATCGGTCGCCAGCGCCGTTTGCGTATCGGCGGTGAATGGTATCGCGTCGATCTGCTTTTCTTTCATCGCAAACTGCGGTGCCTTGTCGTCATCGATTTGAAAGTTGGAAAATTCACGCACGCCGACGCCGGCCAAATGCATCTTTACCTGAACTACGCCCGCGAGCATTGGAAGCAGCCCGACGAGAATCCACCGGTCGGTCTAATCCTGTGCGCCGAGAAAGATGATGCCATCGCGAGATACGCGTTGGAAGGATTGCCTAACAAAGTCCTCGCTCGCGAATACAAGCTCGCGCTGCCGGACGAGAAGCGCCTCGCCGCCGAGATCGACAAAACTCGCGATCTTCTGGAAAGAGGAACCCGCAAATGACTTCGATCAGCCTTCCTTATTCTGCCTTCATCCTTCTCGTTGGTCGCTGATGGACGAGCTTAATCTGACGCTTGCCGCCTAACAGATGGAAACCCTCTTCAATAAATATGACCTGAGCTCAAGTCTCGACGGCCAGCCCAAGAAGATCCGCGAACATGTTAATAGGCTAGACGAGAATTACATTCTAGGAGCCTCGGAAGAAGATCTGGTTGCATATCTAAAGCAAGAATATTCCGTCGAACCTCCCGTCTTAGGAGAACCATTCATCGCCGATTCTGCCGAGGTCGATATGGACGTGACTAACGACCCAATGAGAGGCGGCTCTCCGTTTGGCGGTCGAATTATCGTTCAAGGAATGGAAGTTCACGTCAAAGTCCCCCTTCACGGGCGACGGGAACTTGTTCTGGTTTCGACCTAACGACTTCACGTTGTCGCCCCCACGAGGTATCGTCACGAGAGAACATCTTGAATTCAAGATTCGCGGCGATCGCTTAGTCGCCGAAACCGTCAAACGCGATTTAGATAGCACTCTAGATTCAATTGAAGGCTATTTGGGCCATATCACAGAACAATGTGAAGCGTATAACGCGTCGCTTGACTCAAAGATTCGCGAGATGATCAAGCAGCGGAAAGAGCGACTACTTTCGAATCGAAACATCGTCGCAAGCATCGGCCTACCGATTCAGTCGCGCACGGATGCTCCGCGTACGTACACAGTGCCTGACGTGCGGAGGAAGCCCGCGATCAAGCCTCCGATTGTAAAAGAAAAGGCTTATTTGCCGGAGCCGGCGCTCGACGAAAAAGAATACGAGCACATCCTTTCGATCATTCGGAGCATGGTGCATGTAATTGAGCGAAGTCCTAGGGCTTTCGCTCACATGGGCGAAGAGGATCTTAGAAGTCAGTTCCTCGTGCAGCTGAATGGTCAGTACCAGGGTCGCGCTATTGGGGAGACGTTCAACTATGAAGGCAAGACTGATATCTTGATTCGAGAAGGCGACCGGAACGTTTTTATTGCGGAGTGTAAATTTTGGAAGGGCGAAGCTGAACTGCTCCGGCGACGAAGAGAAACAATCGCTCGTCGTGCATCGCGACGATTTCTGGGCGAGCACGAGCAACAAACAGCTTAACTTCCTCCAGCACGTCTTCACCATCCTGAAACAGCACGGCCGGGCCGCCATCGTTGTCCCCGATAACGTCCTTTTCGAAGGCGGCGCAGGTGAGACAGTGAGACGCGAGCTACTTAAACAAGCCGACGTTCACACTTTGCTACGCCTGCCAACCGGCATCTTCTATGCGCAAGGTGTCAAGGCCAACGTCCTTTTCTTCGATCGCAAACCAGCAGCCGAGAAACCGTGGACAGAGAAACTTTGGATTTACGATCTCCGCACCAACAAACATTTCACCCTTAAAGAAAATCCGCTCAAGCGCACCGACCTCGACGACTTCGTCGCCTGCTACAATCCCAAGAATCGTCACGAACGAAAAGAACCCGAGCGCTTCAAATCTTTCGACTACGAGACGCTACTGAAGCGCGACAAACTCAACCTCGACATCTTTTGGCTGAAGGATGAGTCGCTCGAAGACAGCGCCAATCTCCCGCCGCCCGACATCATCGCGGCCGAGATTGTCGAGGATCTCCAAGCCGCCCTCGCCCAGTTCGCCGAAATCGCGAATGATTTGAAGAAGTGATCAGAACTGGAGTGACGCTAACCTCTCCGCCGCGCGAAATCTTTGCGATGAACGGCGGCTTCTGTTGCTTCACAGTTCGGCGAATCTTCGGAAGTGCCTTTGAGAAAATCTCTGCCAACATTTCTGCGCAGGTCGCCGTGCGCTGCCAGAACAAACGCTCGCACTTTCGCGCGCCGGATCGCCTGTCCCTCGGCTAAACGATATCGAATGCGCTCATCTCTGGTTACGACGATCCAGTTCTTCCTGCCGACCGCCGTTAGCCATTCGGGATCCTGAGCATTTTGCGAGAAGTGATCGTCGTGGATTTCGACACTCAATCCCAGCTTTGCGAAGCACGCCCGCCATCTTGTAACGACCAAGCTGGCGATTCGAGAAAGAAAGTGAGTTCTTCAGGCGGCTTCGGCGAGGCTGAGTTCGCAACGGATCGCTTCTTCAATCTTTTCGCGGTTGCAGCCGTAGTCGTGCGCGAGCTCGTCCGCAGATTCACCAGCCTTGAAGCGCTCGGCCACGATTCCGGTACTCACGCCGGTGCCAGAAATGACGGCGCGACCAAATGAAACAAATGGATCAATGACGATGTTCCTGGGCTGATCGGTTTCGCCCACCCGAGTAAAAGGATAAAGCCGCAGCGGGAAGCCTTTGTCATCACGGTCAATTCTGCGCAGATGCGCCTTGAGTAAATCTTTGACTGCAACCTGGCCGCCTTCGGAGACTGAAATGAACTGGCCGTAGCATTCCGTGAAGAGATCGATGCCGTTCGTCTCGAACTTGTGGTCTGCCAGAGGATGTTTGGAGCCTAATTCGTTGGTTAAAAAATCGATAGCGTTTCTAACGCGCGGCATGTCGACGCGGTGTTTTCGCCTGATCGCCGCGAGAACATGAGCTTCGATCAGATTGATAAATGAAAGAGCAACAGGGGATGTCGCTGCTGGTCGAATGACTGGCTTAAAAAGCCGCTCTTATATGGCATTCCGACCACCCAAGAGCGCAACGTCGCCCGCGGAACGAGCAAATAATGCGCAGCTTCGGCTATCCCATATGCCGGCAACTCTCTGACGTCCTGCTCGTTTGTGGTCATGAATGCTAGCGCAAGTTTCTTCGAGACTGATCCAAAGAGCAAGTTCCGTCCCGACCCAGCGCGGGGGCTGTATCCAATCCTCAGGCACGCGCCTTTCACATTGTCGCTTTCTGTTCGGCAAAATAAACTACTGCCTGTGTTTGAACGCGCCGCGAAGCTGGAAGATTCCGCTGACTTTTCGTTAGGCGCCGTTTGTGAGCGCAGACCATGAAATCGGGGCGTGTTCTTCTCGCGCTGGGCGGAGGCATACTCACCGTGGCGGCGGTCGCACTCACCATCCACGCCCTGACGCCAGATTATGCCGTGGTTCGCCTCGGGAGGGCCGACGCCGGTTATCTCGAATCGGGCGATTGCCGGAAATGCCATGAATGGAATTACACAACGTGGCACGCGACGTTTCATCGTACGATGACGCGTGAGGCCGATGCGCAAACCGTGCTCGGCGATTTTGAACGCGACAATGCGATTACGTATGAGGGAATTCGCGCGGAAATGGTACGGGACGGCGGACATTATTGGATGAAGCTGACCGGCGCAGATGGGAAGAAGCAACAGCTCGAGATCGTCCGGACCGTCGGGTCGCGACGAATGCAGCAGTACCTGACGAAGGACGGCGACAAATGGATACGATTGCCGGTCGCTTACGATCTTGTGCAACACCGCTGGATGCATCTCAACGGTTCGTTTTTTCACGCGGACGGTACGTCTTACACAGAGCACGTCACGGAATGGAATTCGAACTGCGTCTTTTGTCATAACGTCAAGGCGCAACCCGGTTTTAATTGGAATGAGAAATCGTGGAAGACGGAGGTGGCGGAGCTCGGCATTGCGTGCGGCGCATGTCATGGCCCGGCGGGAGAACATGCGCAGCGCGCGCTCTCGCCGGTGACGCGATATCGCTGGCATTTGCACGACGCCACTGCAGAGCCAATCGCGGTGACGAATCCGGCGAAGCTCGATTCCGATCGGTCGGCGATGATTTGCGGGCATTGTCACGGACAACGTTTGCCCGATCCACCTGACCGTATTCGCCTCATCCTGAGCGTAGGCGATCCATACGATGCGGGAGAGAATCTGCGCAAATTCTACAAACCGGTGCAGCGAGATTCGAAGGTGGGCGATTTCAGTTTTGCCACGCGCTTTTGGGCGGATGGATCGCCGCGCCTGACGGCGTACGAGTATCAAGGGCTGATCGGCTCGAAATGTTTTCGCGCGGGGAAGCCGGGCGCGCGCATTACCTGCACATCATGCCACGAAATGCATGGCGGCGATCCGCGAGGCCAGCTCACGGCGGAGAAAAAGACGAACGCCGCTTGCAATCAATGCCATCAGGAATTCACTAAACCCGCGCAGCTCGTCGCGCACACGAAGCACTCCGCCGAATCGACCGGCAGTCTCTGTTACAACTGTCACATGCCGCAGATCGTTTTCGGCGTGATGTCGGCACACCGAACACACGACATCACAATCCCGCGGCCCGAGGAAACAGTGCGCTTCGATAAACCAAATGCCTGCAATCAATGTCACCTTGATTGGTCAGTAAATCGCGCGATCGCGGCGACAAAACGGCTTTGGCCAAAAGCCTACGCTTCCAGTGAGCTCGGCGATAAGCAGTTCGACGAACCGGAAGATCGACGTGCGCTTTTCGCCGGCGACGCAGTGATGCGGACATTGACTGTGGCCGCGATGACGCCCGCGAACGATCTCAACGCTCCATTATTACTCGAGGCAATGCGGGATCGATATCCCATCGTTCGGTATTTCGCTGCGAATGCGCTCGCAGCTCATTTTCCGGCGCTGCCGAAGCCCGATTATCTCGCGCCGGCAAAAACGCGCGATGCGACATTGCGCAGCTGGTATCCACACTTTGCACCCGACGCGCTGCAATTCGCGAAAGAAGCGCGCGAGCGATTGAGTGCGGGTCGCACCGAAACGGACGTCGAAGTCGGCGAATGAGCCATTCAAGGAGCGGCGACTTCTCCGCCAGTCGGACGGATTCGTCCTGCGGCGAACAAGTCGCCGAAATAAATAGGTCGGCGCTCTGGAGAGCGCCGCTCCTTGGTTGCTTAGAGGCGGGCTAATCGCGCCTGGATATAACAATTGGAGATTCCTCGACTTCGCTCGGAATGACGTATTTTTTCACTAAAGCCTTTTCATGCCGAATTCCGAAACTGCACCGCTAATTCGCCAGGGCTGGATCTCGCTGGCTGTGTGGATCGCTTTTGGAATTCTGATCGAAGGCTTGATTGGTTTCCGTACGCCCGCATTGCTGGATGATCCCGTGCGGCGCGATATGTTTCGATTGGCGCACGCTCACGGCACGCTGCTCAACCTTGTTCTAATTGCGGCGGCGATTTGCGATCGGCTTGAGCTGGTGCGGTTCGGACGAGCTACTTCGCTTGGGTTGCGACTCGCGGTGGTGCTGTTGCCGTTGGGATTTCTCCTCGGCGGGGTTTGGCACTTTAGGGACGATCCAGGGATTGGCATTTTTCTGGTGCCAATCGGGCGCACTCTTGCTGCTCATTGTGGCGCTCTATCTCGCGTTCTCGGCTGCGCGGAAGTGAGCGGTAAAATTGCGACGGACGCCGATCCGCGTAGCGTCCCGGCCATGTCATCAGTGCCGGATGTTTTCACACTCGGGCATTCGCCCGATCCGGACGACGCCTTCATGTTTTATGCGATGGCGGAAAACAAGATCGATCTGCGAGGTTATCGGTTCGAGCATCGGTTGGAAGATATTCAGACGCTAAACGAGCGCGCGCTTCGAGGTGAGTTGCATATCTCGGCGATTTCGATTCACGCCTACGCCTACGTGAGCCAGCGATACGCGCTGCTGCCTTGCGGGGCGAGCATGGGAGATGGTTATGGCCCAATTGTCATTGGGCCAAAGCACCAAGTTCCAAGCACCAAGCACCAGGGAAATTCCAAATCCCAAAATCCAAATCACGATGAGGAAGTGTGCGACTGGTTACACGGTTGCACCATCGCTGTACCAGGAAAAATGACGAGCGCCTATCTCGCGTTGCAAATTTATCTCGGGCGGTTCGAGCACATCGTGGTGCCGTTCGATCAAATTTTCGATGCGGTGAAGGATGGTCGCGCAGATGCGGGCCTGATTATTCACGAAGGGCAACTGACTTACGCCCATGCCGGTTTCGAAAAAGTCGTCGATCTTGGGGAATGGTGGAAGCGAGAGAAAAAACTGCCGCTGCCACTTGGCGGCAATGTTTTGCGGAAAGACATTCCACGCGATGTGCAGCGCGATCTGCTCGCGATCATGCGCGAGAGCATTGATTACGGATTGGCGCACCGCGAAGAAGCGGTCCGGCACTCGATGCCATACGCACGCGATATGGATAGCGCCCTGGCGAGCAAGTTTATCGGGATGTACGTAAACGACTACACGCGCGATTACGGCGAAAGCGGACGGGCGGCCATTCGCGAATTTCTTGGCGCGGCAAAACGCGGCGGATACCTCACGCAGGAAATCGAATTGGAATTCGTCGAGTGAACGGGTCGCGGATCGGTCTGCTCTTTGCCGCTGGGTTTGTTGCAGGCCTGATGAACGCGATAGCCGGTGGCGGGACGATCGTAACCTTTCCCGCTCTCATCTTCGCGGGAATTTCGTCGATCACGGCGAACGCAACGAGCACCGTGGCGCTGCTGCCGGGAACGCTCGCCGGCGTTGCGGGTTACCGCCGCATGCTTCCGGCGGTCTGGAAATGGATACGGCTGTTTGCGGCGGTAAGCCTCGTTGGCGGTTTGGTTGGCGCCATCTTGCTCACGATAACACCGCAGCGCGTCTTCGATCGGCTCGTGCCGTTTCTGATTTTGTTCGCCACGATTCTTTTCACAGCTCGTGGCTTTTTCACGCGCCTCTTTCACCTTGAAGTTAAGCGCTCCGTTTCCGCGCGTTGGCTTATCACCGCGATACTTTTCCAAACGCTCGTTTCGATCTACGGCGGATATTTTGGAGCCGGTATCGGCATCCTAATGCTCGCATCCCTTGGCATGCTCGGCTTCCGGGACATTCACGAGATGAACGCGGTAAAAAACGCTCTCGCTTTTCTCATCAACGCCATTGCTGCCGCCTACTTTATTTGGACGGGACTAATCGTTTGGCCGGCGGCGGGAATCGTCGCCATCGGGGCGGTGACGGGCGGATATTCCGGGGCGCATTTTTCTCAGAAAGTGCCTCAGGGCGCGGTACGCTTTTCCATTACTGCCATCGGTCTGATCATCACCGCCGTGATGTTCTATAAACAACTCCGGGGAAGCTAACGAAAACCGCGAGATTACTTTTTCTTTTTCTCCGGCTTGACTGACTCGACGACAAAGGTTTTGGCCCGCTCGAATTCAGTCTTAAATCCCTTGGCAAAATCGTGTGTCCCATACTCGAACAACACGACGAAGCAAAAGGTGAAAAAAACGAAAAGAATGAGCCAGAAAAGCCCACGAATGAGCGACATGCCGCGGACTGTACTGTAACGAATCGAACAGGTCAACGCCTCGCGCAGCGGTAAACTTCCGGTTGATCGGCGGGTCGAAACTGCCATCCTTTTCGCGCCATGCGCGTGCCGCTGCTCGATCTGAGCGAACAATACCGTTCGCTGGCGCAACCCATTCGCGACGCGATCGAAGAGGTGCTGGCGAGCCAGAGTTTCATTCTCGGCCCGAAGGTAGAAGCGTTTGAAAAAGCGATTGCGGCATATTGTGGCGCATCGCATGCGGTCGGCGTTTCATCTGGAACCGACGCGCTCTTGGCGATCTTGATGGCGCTGGAAATCGGACCGGGCGATGCCGTTCTGACTACCAGCTACACGTTTTTTGCCACAGGTGGATGCATAGCGCGTGTGGGAGCGACTCCGATATTCGTGGATATCGACCCGGCGACCTACAACATTTCTCCAGCTGCGCTCGAAAGATACATCGGGGAGAACTGTCAGACGGATCAAAGCGGCGTGTTACGCGACAAAAATCATCATCGAATTCGCGCCATTGTGCCGGTGCACCTGTTCGGACTTTGCTGCGATATGGCTCCGATTCTCTCCGTCGCGCAGAAGCACAAACTGATTGTGATTGAGGATGCCGCGCAGGCTATCGGCGCTGAATATCGCAAGGATTATGGAAGCGCGGGTACGATCGGCGACGTCGGTTCCTTTAGTTTTTATCCTTCGAAGAACCTCGGAGCCGCTGGAGACGCCGGCGCGATCGTCTGTCGCGAAGAACAGCTCGCACATCGACTGCGCATCTGTCGTCAGCACGGGATGGAACAGCGGTATTACCATCACTCTATCGGCGGAAACTTTCGTCTCGACGAAATCCAGGCCGCGGTTCTTAACGTAAAGCTGGGATCGCTCGACAGCTGGTCCGCCGCACGAAGATCGGTCGCCGATTTTTATCGAGCAGAATTCGAGCGCACGAGCCTGACCGATCGAATCACTTTGCCGAGCGAGCCTTACCGCGATCGCGGCCTAACGAATCATCATATCTACCATCAATATGTAATCAGAACGGCGCAACGCGACGCTTTGCGCGATCATCTGACAAAGCGAGAGGTTGGGACGGCGATTTACTATCCGCTTGGGCTGCATCAGCAGGATTGCTTCGCCTATCTCGGCTACAAGGAAGGCGATCTGCCGGAAACCGAACGCGCCGCGCGCGAAACGCTGGCATTGCCAATTTATCCGGAACTAAGCCGCGACGCGCAGCGCTACGTCGTGGAAGCGATTGCGGAGTTCTTCAAGTCGTCATCGAGATGACTTGCGACGCGTTTGAGCCAAGCCTATATCAACCCTCGCGGAAACGGGTAGGTACCGAAGTGGCCAAACGGGGCGGACTGTAAATCCGCTGGCTTACGCCTTCACTGGTTCGAATCCAGTCCTGCCCAGTCCTTCCGGCCGATGATAACCATCGAGCACTCCGCCTTTGGAAAAAACAAATTGGAAGAGTTGCAAACTGCGCGCGCGAAAGGCTCCCGCGCAGCTCAGCAAATAAAATCGCCACATGCGATAGAACCCTTCGCCGTAGTCTTCGCGAAAACGTTCCCAGGAATCGTGAAATCTCTGGTTCCATGCCATCAGCGTCGCGTCGTAGTACGCACCAAAGTTCTGGATATCTTCCAGAACAAATAACTTCTCGGCTGCTTTCGTGAGGTATGCGGCAGAGGGAAGAATGGAATTTGGAAAGATATAACGAGCGATCCATGGATCGGGCTGCCGATTAGAGGTGGATGACGCAATTGTCTGGCAAAGGAACAGGCCATCGTCTTCAAGCGATTGGCAGACCGTGTTCATAAATCGATTGTAATTCTTGAAGCCAACGTGTTCGACCATGCCGGCGGCAACAGCACGATCGAACTTGTCGGAAAGATCGCGGTAGTCCTGGAGGCGAATTTCAATCGGCAGTCCGCGGCACACGCTCTCAGCATATTTCTGTTGCTCCCTGGAAATGGTGATACCGACAACACGGCAGCCATAATTTTCGGCGGCAAATTTCGCGAAACCGCCCCAGCCACAACCGATATCCAGAAGCCGCATGCCAGGTTGCAGACCGAGTTTGCGGCAAATCAAATCCATCTTGCGGCGCTGCGCTTCCGCCAAATCTGACGTGCCTTCAAAATAGGCACAGGTGTATTGCATCGCAGGATCGAGCATCGCCTCGAAGAAATCATTCCCGAGATCGTAGTGCCGCTTCACGACGGCGGTCGCGCGGCGACGTGTTTGTCGATTGATGAGAAACGAGGCGGCGACTCCGAGAATGTTTCGCCAATTCAGCGAAATCGACTTCTCGAGTTGGGCGCGGCACGCGCGAAAACACATTTCATCGAGCGCATCGCAATCCCACCAGCCGTCCATGTAGGATTCACCCAGTCCGAGATTGCCGTGGGAAAGCAATCGACGGAAAAATCGCTCGTCGTGGACTTGCACATCCCAGGGACGCGACCCATCAAGACGAATGTCGGCAGTGGAAAGAATATTACCGACGATATCTCGCGCGTTCGGAAGAAAGCTTTCGCGGCGGACAGTCGGTTCGCCGTCGAGCCACTGCGTTTCGGAATTTCTTAGCGTCGCAATTTTCTCGAACTCTTCTTTGGCCGCGATGAAGAACGCCTGCCGCTCTTCTTGCCACGACTATTTGATCGTTTACGCGTGGTTGCTTTCCCGCGACTTCGGGCACGGGATTTACTGCGGCCCGCTTTCGAAGTCGTTTTTCGCGATTTCGCGGCGGACCGCTTTTTGCCGGAGGAAGCTTTCGCCTTTTTGCGCGGACGCGATTTTTTTACCCGGGCTTTCTTCGTCGGCTTCGCTGCGGCTTTGATTTTTCGCGACGCGCTCTTTACGGTTTTCTTTGCCGTTGTGGCAACGTCTTGATTCTTTGAGGCGGCACGACCGGCCAATGCACCCAGGACACCGCCGACTACGGCGCCCACTGGCCCCGCCACACTGCCCATGACCGCGCCCGCCGCCATTCCTGCCGTCTGCTTGGAAATCGGCGGAATTTCAATGTTTTCCGAAGAGCTGGGCGCGGGTGAGGGCTCGCCGCCGTTCGGCTGTCCTTCTTGTTCTTGTGCTTCTTCGTCCGGCATAAATACAGAGCTTCCTACTTGCTGTTTTCCACTATCTAAGTCGCAAGAAGACCCTCCGCTGCGCCTGAGTTCCCAACATCGAAACAAAAAAAGCGCCTGAACTTTCGCTCAGGCGCTTTTCGTAAAGCATGATGTGCGATTATCGGCCCCGGCGCTGGCCGCCATCGCGGCGTCCGCCGCCATAGCCCCCGCCCCCGCCATAACCACCGCCGCCTCCACCGCCGCCACCGTAGCCGCGGCCACCACCACCGCCGCCACCGCCACCGGGCGGACGCGCTTCGCGGGGACGAGCTTCATTGACGGTCAAAGGCCGGCCCTCGACGGTCTTGCCATTGAATTCTGTGATTGCCTTTTGCGCGTCCGCTTCAGACGTCATGGTGACGAATGCAAATCCGCGCGATTTTCCTGTGAACTTATCCTGCATCAAGGTGACTTCCTGCACAGGCCCAGCTTGCGCAAAAAGATCCTGGAGATCGGTCTCGGTCGTGTTGAAGGAAAGATTTCCTACGTATAATTTAGTTCCCATCTGAGTTTACTGTGGAAAACGCTGCCAGGTCACTGTTCCCGCTCATCGGATTTCAAATCGCCACTGATAAACTCACTGACAATCCACCAAGGTCCCGCACTTTCGTTTCCTTTTCGGCCTGATTAGTAGAGCCCTTTCTGAGAGAAAGCAAATGGAAACAAGATCCCATCCTGGCGGCTCTAAAAGCCTCAAATAAACCGAAAAATGGAACACCATAAAGGCGCTCGAGTTGCGGTTGTGGCGGGAGGAATTGTTAGTCCTCTTGGCTTTGGTCTGGCCGAAACAGCAGAGGCAATTCAGCAAGGGCGCGACTGCGTGACGGCGGTCACGCAATTTTCCGTGGAGCAATGCCGTTGCAAGACGGCAGGGCAAATTTCCGATGATCGACTGCTCGGTGCGAGCAAGACGCGATTGCGGCATCCGGAGCGTTTGCACCGCGCCGCGCGCATGGTGATTTGCGCTTTGGAACAGCTCGTGACGCAAGCTCCGCAATTCAAACCGCAACTTACGGTCGTCGGAACGACCAGCGGCGGCATGACGTTCGGCGAACAATATTACCGTTCCCTGCAACGCGGCGATGACAGCAGGCACGCTCCAACCTGGATTGCGAATTACCTGCCACAAAAACCAATTGTCGATGCGCAAGCGGCGCTCGGGATTTCTGCTCCGTGTCAGGTGATCGCGAATGCGTGCGCTTCCGGAACCAACGCGATCGGGCACGCTTTTGAATGCATCCGTTCCGGCCGCTACGAGCGCGTGCTCACTGGTGGGTATGACGCGCTGTCGGAGCTCGTATTTATCGGCTTTGATTCGCTGCAAGCTTCAACTGCGGAAAAATGCCGGCCTTTCGATGCCGCTCGCACTGGAATGGTGCTGGGAGAAGGAGCCGCATTGCTGGCACTGGAAAATCTTGACGCCGCACAGTCTCGTGGCGCCACGATCCTCGCCGAAATCACAGGCTACGGGATTTCGACCGATAATCATCATTTGACCCAACCGCATCCTTCAGGAATTGGGCCGCGCCAGGCGATGGAGCGGGCTTTGGCATCCGCCGGCCTGAAAGCAAATGAAGTCGATTACATCAACGCGCACGGAACCGCGACGCCTTTCAACGATGCAGCGGAAGGGAAGGCGATTGCGGAATTGTTCTCAAGTGTGCCGATCAGCTCCACGAAAGGCATGATGGGACACTCGTTAGGCGCGGCTGGCGCCATCGAAGCAATCATCAGTATCCTGGCGCTGCAGCATCAGGTCTTGCCGCCAAACATTAACTTCCACTCGGGAGATCCCGAACTGCGCTTGAAGATTGTCGCGAATCAGTCGCGGAACGCAGACATTCGCACCGTTCTTTCCAACTCATTCGGCTTTGGCGGAACTAACGCCTCTGTCATCATGCAGAAAGCAGCATGAGTCTCGCGATCCGCGGCATGGGTTGGGTAACGCCGCTCGGCCATGATATCGCGAATGTTTGGAACAGGCTGCTTGAAGGCGAAGGGGCGGTCGCGGAAACTGTTTCGAGTCCGATCAGTCCGCGCAGCTATCCCGCATTTCGCGTCCCGGAAATTGCACCGACGCACCCACGTTTGCGGCGATCGAGCGCGATTTCCCGTTTCGCAGTCGCCGCTGGGATGGCCGCTTTAAACGATGCCGGGGTCGATTCTGAAAAAGACGCAGCCAAAATCGCGTTGATTTTTGCCACCTCGAACGGGGGCGTCATTTACACGAAACGTTTTTATCACGATATCGTCGCATCCGGCGCGCAGGCGGCCAGTCCGCTCCTGTTTCCAGAAACCGTATTCAACGCACCGGCGAGCCATCTCGCCGCGATCATGGGCATTACCGGAGCCAGCTATACCCTGGTTGGTGACGGAGCCGTAGGGATCCTTGCTGTGCAAATGGCTGTGGACCTCATCCGCAATGAGTCGATTGATTATTGCCTGGTCGTGGCGGCTGAAGAAATCGATTGGCTCCTCTGCGACGCCTATCGGAAGTGGCGTCTACTTCGTGGTGCGCCTCCGATCGAACCCTTCCGCAAATCGCCTCGAGGAATGATTCTGAGCGAAGGCGCAGGCGCCATCGTCATCGCCCGCGAAGGACCAATCATCCTCGATCGGATCGTGGCAGCGGGAAATTTTGTGAAGAGGCAAGATGCGGCCGGACTGCTGCGCAATGTTTACGCCGGGTTAGAATCAGACCGCGCGGGCTGTCTCATCGCAAGTGCAAATGGAACTTTCATCGATGTCGCCGAAGAAGAAGCGATTCTGCAAAAAATGCCTGAGACGTTGGTCTACGCGATGAAGCCTGCCTTAGGCGAAGGCGTAGGAGCAGGCGCGATTTGGCAGGTAATCACGGCCGCTCAAATATTGCTTGCTGGAGAGGTTCCGCCCATTCTTCGCGCACCCAGCGATTCCGCGCTACACATTGCGCATACGCGAACCAAGATCGATCCTTCCAAGTATGCCATAGTCTCGACCTGTGGTCTGAACCAACAGGTTGCCGGTTTGCGTTTGAGCAAGAGGGTCTGAAGAATGGTTTTAACTTTCCAAAGAGCCGGTGCTCTCATACCTTCGGCCACCGCCATGCGCAAGCTGTTGCCGCTGATTTTTTTGGTTTTGGCCTTAGCGAAATCAGCGAAGGCGGAGATCCCACCGACACCGGGCAATCTTCCTGTTGAGATCACCTCGACCGGCGAAACTACTTACGAGAACGGCATCGCCACCGCGCGCGATAACGTCGCCATCCATGTCGGCGATACCGACATTTATGCCGACCATGCCACCTATAATTCGGCCACACACGACATCGAAGTCCAGGGCAACGTCCGCCTGTATCGCGGTCCACATCTCTACGTCGGCGAAAGCGGCGTTTACAATCTCGATACGAAAGAAATCCACGCTCGAAATATGAGCGGTGATTATCCGCCCTATTTTGTCGCGGGCGAAGATATCGCAGTCCTTTCCGACAACGAAACGATTGTCAAAAACGGATCGTTCACAACGGACGATTCCTCGGATCCAAGTTTTCATCTGCGAGCAAAGACGGTACGGATTTATGAAAACGACCGCATCGTATTTCAGAACGTCTCGTTCTACATCGGCAAAGTCCCGGTCTTCTGGTGGCCGTATCTCTACCAGTCGCTTAATGACGCCTTTAGTTTCTCCATATCACCAGCCTATCTGAGTTCGTGGGGCCCCTCGCTTCTGACTCAGGTGACATTCCCCATCACAGACGAAATCCACGGACGTGTTCGGCTCGATTACCGGGTGCGGCGCGGCGAAGCCATCGGCTTCGAAACCGAAGTCAAACATGGCAAGGACAAAGAAAGCTACGCGCGACTGAAGACATATTTTCTGCAGGACCAAAACCCGCAACTCAATCGCACGACTCTACCGCGCGGCACGATCCCTGGCTCCCGCTATCGCGTGACCTTTCAGGACCGGACCTATTTTACAGAGGCCCACGATCTCTATGCCACCGCCAACGTAACAAAATTGAGCGATGCGTTCGAGCTGCAGGATTTCTACCAAAGCGAATTTCGTTTTGATCCGCAGCCCGACAATGTTGTGGCGTTAACCAAGACGAATCCCTTTTACACGCTCAACGCCATCACCCGTTTTCAGTTAAACAGCTTTTTTGATACGACGGAACGTCTTCCCGAAGTGGTGCTCGACATCAAGCGACACGCTCTTTTCGGCGGACCCATCTTCTACGAAGGCGAGACGGGAGTGGCGGATTTGCATCGTAACTTTGCGCGCAACTCCGGCTTCGAGGATTACTCTACCCTTCGGCTGGACACCTTTCATCAGCTCGTCTACCCCAACACCTACTTTGGTTGGCTCGCGATAGTTCCACGCGTCGGTTTCCGCGCTACCTATTATGGCGAAACCAGAGATCTCGGGCGGACCATCTTCACGCCGGATGATGGCAATCCTTTCACTCCGCAATTTCTTCGCCCGGACCTGAGACAACCGGTCGTATCCAACGGCAACGCGGTGCGCACCGTTTTCAATTCCGGCATAGAAGCCTCTTTCAAACTTTCTCGCGCCTGGGAAGGGGTGCAAAGCCGGGCTCTCGGTTTGGACGGCCTCCGCCACATCATTCAACCGTTCACAGATTTCTCCTACGTTTCAGACAGCGGCCCCGATCCCGCAGCGATTCTGCAATTCGATCGTTTCCAGCCTTCGACCCAATTGCCGCCGATCGACTTTCCGCAGTTTACTTCCGTCGATTCGATTGATGACTGGACCATCTGGCGTGTCGGCGTACGCAATCGTTTGCAGACGCGCCGGGACGACCTGACGGTGAGCTGGTTAGAGCTCGAAACTTTCATCGATGTAAATTTTCGAAACCCGTTCGACGAAACGCAGTATTCCAACCTGTTTAATCGCCTGCGTTTTACGCCGGTGCCGTGGGCCGGGCTCGTGATTGACTCGCAGGTGCCGGCCTTTGACGCGGGCTTCACCGAGGTGAACACCAGCGTCGTATTTCAACCGGTCTCAAACCTGCAGGTCAGCCTTGGCCATCGTTACCTGGATAATAATCCGTTTTTCCTTAACAGCAGTTTGTTCACCTTTGGCGGCTATTATCGAATCAACGACAACTGGGGCGTTGGTGTCTCCGAACAATACGAAGCAAATACCGGATTTCTGGAATCGCAGCGCTACTCCGTCTATCGCGACCTAACGAGCTGGGTCGCTTCTGTAGGAGCAGTCATCCGCAACAATGCCGGCGTTAAAGAATATGGCGTGCTGCTTACCTTCACGCTCAAAGCGTTTCCGAAGTTCGGCCTCGACTTTAACTTCGATCCGGCAGGCGCAGGCGATGCGTCGCCGTGATCGCTGTCCGGTTGCATTTTTCGCGATTTGCCTGTTCGTTCCGGCGCTGCGATTAAGCGCGGACCGTTTTCAACATGGAAATTTCTATCATCGGCTCAGGCTATGTTGGTCTCGTTACCGGCGCATGCTTTGCCGATGTCGGTCACACTGTTATCTGTGTCGATAACGACTCGAAAAAGATCGAGTCGCTGCAAGCGGGCAAAGTTCCGATTTACGAGCCAGGCCTGGAGGAACTCATTCATCGCAATGTTTCCGCGCGTCGGTTGCGTTTTACCGGCAACATCGAGGAAGGCGTCGACAATTCCCAAATCATCTTCATTGCGGTGCCGACGCCGCAACAGCCGGACGGTAGCGTTGACTTAAGTTTTATCGAAAAGGTCGCGCGCGATATCGCGGCTGTTCTCAAAGATTACCGCGTCATTGTCGATAAGAGCACGGTCCCGGTGAAGACTGGCGAGAAAGTGGCCGAGTCGATCAAGCGCTACAATCGTCACGGCGCAAAATTCGATGTCGTCAGCAATCCCGAATTCCTGCGCGAAGGTTGCGCTGTCGGCGACCTGATGCAGCCGGATCGTATCGTTATCGGTGCGCAAAGTCAGCAAGCGGTCGATTTGATGAAGAAAGTTTACGAACCCTTCATGGCGCCGATTCTCGTCACTGATGTGAACAGCGCGGAGTTGATCAAGCACGCTGCCAATTCGTTTCTCGCTCTGAAAATCTCTTATATCAACGCGGTTGCGGCCATTTGCGAAGCGAGCGGCGCCGATGTCGAAAAGGTGGCCGATGGCATCGGCATGGACCAACGAATCGGCCGCAACTTTCTCAATGCCGGCATTGGCTACGGCGGATCATGTTTTCCGAAAGACATCGCCGCTTTCATCACCATCAGCGAACAACTGGGCGTGCCATTCAACCTTTTGAAAGAAGTGCAGCGGATCAACGCGACCCAGAAAGATCGGTTCCTGAAGGCAATGCGCGATACATTGTGGGTTTTGCGCGACAAGAAGATCGCGGTGTGGGGTCTCACGTTTAAGCCGGACACAGACGACCTTCGCTCCTCGGTCGCGATCGATCTCGTCGCCGACATGATGCGCGAGGGAGCGCACGTGACCGTTTACGATCCCAAAGGAATGGAGAAAGCGCGTGAACTCGAATCCATGTCCGGAGCAAAGTTCGCAGACTCCGCGCTGGCCGCAGTCGACGGCGTAGAAGCTCTCGTGGTCGCTACCGAATGGAGTGAATTTTCAAATGTCGATCTCGCCCTCGTGAAAGAGCGAATGACGACGCCGATCGTTTTCGATGGACGCAATGTCTTCGACCCACGAACAATGGCGGAACTCGGTTTTCATTACCACTCGATCGGGCGCAAAGCGGTAAAGCCGCAATAGCAGAACGGCGGACTTATGTCTGCGCGTAGTGTTGCGGCCATTGCTCTCGGCGAATGGCGAAAGAAAGAGCGTTTCGCCGACGCGATCATTCAGGATTTACTTTCCTCGGCCTCGTTAGGCGATTCGGATCGCGGTCTGGCGCGCGAGCTTTTCTACGGCGTTCTGCGCAATCTGAGTCTTCTCGATTTTTGGATCGATCTGTTACGCGAAGGTAAACTGGACGATCATTCGCAGGACCTTCTGCGGCTTGGTCTCTACCAGTTATTTCTGCTGCGGACGCCGGAACATGCTGCCATTAATGAAACTGTAAAACTCGCGCGACAAAAGCAGCGCGGGTTGATCAACGCGGTTCTGCGCACAGCGCAACGTCAAGCGCGCGAGTTACAGACGAAAGCCGCTCGGCAGCCGCTCAGTGTTCGCTTTTCCCATCCAGACTTCATCATCGAGCGCTGGCAGAAAAATCTGGGCGAGGTAGCCACCAAATTTTTACTGGAATGGAATAATCGGCCGCCGCCTCTCTACGGCCGTATCAACCAGCTCAAGATTCAGCCGAAAGATTTCCTTCGAACTTATCCGGACACTCAATTGTTATCGAATCATCCGGACATGGTGGAGTTTGTCCGCATTCCGTCGAACGCTCTTGCCGCCGGGCTCTTCTACATTCAAGACCCGAGCACGACACTTGCATGCGATCTGCTCGATCCGCAGCCCGGCGAAAATGTTTTGGATGCGTGCGCGGCGCCAGGTGGCAAGACATGCCTGCTTGCGCAGCAAATGAAGAATCGTGGCTCGATTGTTGCGTGCGACCGAGAGTTGGAGCGCATCGGCAAATTGCAGGACAATCTGAGCCGTCTTGGAGTCGAGATCGCGACTGTCATGCAACGTGATTGGCTGCAAAATGTCACGGACCTGGCGGTGACTGAGTTTGACCGAATTCTTGTCGATGCGCCATGCAGTAACACCGGTGTCATGCGTCGCCGCGTAGATGTTCGGTGGCGATTAGTTGCCGACGATTTCGCGCGTATGCAAAAGCGACAACTGCACATCGCGCGCAAGGTTGCGAGATTGCTGAAGCGTGGCGGCACTTTCGTTTACAGCACCTGCAGTCTTGAGCCGGAGGAAAATGAGCAGGTCGTGAATCACCTGTTGGAAGAATTCACAGACCTCAGGTTGATCGAGCAAAGGTTGATCACGCCATTTCAAAACGGATTCGATGGAGCGTTCGGCGCGAAGTTTGTGCGCGAATCTTAAGCGCTGGTTGCATCCGCTCGCGCCAGTGGAATCGTTAGTCCGTATGCAAGATTCGCGCTTCGATAAGCTGGCCAAACTGCTGGTGGAATATTCCACCAGGCTAAAACGCAATGAAACCGTCTTGATCGAGGCTTTCGACGTGCCGGATGAAATGACGATCGCCCTCGTGCGTGCGGCGCGAAAGGTCGGCGCTCTGCCATTTACTCAAATCCAGCACGCGCGCGTCAGCCGCGAGATCGCCCTGAAGGGGAGCGAGCGACAATTGAATTTGATCGCGATCCATGAACTCGCGCGCATGAAGAGAATGGATGCCTACATCGGATTGCGCGGCAGCCACAACATCACCGAGCTGTCCGATGTGCCGGTGAACCAGATGAAGTTGCTGGCCAAAAAAATGCGCCCGGTGCAGGACCAGCGCGTCAAAAAAACAAAATGGGTCGTGCTACGCTGGCCGACCCCGTCGATGGCGCAACTCGCTGGCATGAGCACCGAAGCGTTCGAGGATTTCTACTTTGACGTTTGCACGCTCGACTACCGGAAATTGCAGCCCGGCATGAAAGCGCTCAAGGCGCTGATGGAAAAGACCGACCGCGTGCAAGTGAAGGGGCCGGGAACCGATTTACGATTCAGCATGAAGGGAATTAAGGCTGTCATTTGTGGAGGCGATCGCAACATTCCCGATGGCGAAGTGTTCAGTTGTCCGGTGAAAGATTCCGTTCAAGGCCACGTCACTTTCAATGCGCCGACGATTTACCAAAGCATCGGGTTCGATAATATCCGATTGGAATTCCGAGATGGAAAAATCGTGGAAGCGACAGGCAATCAGACTGAAAAGCTGAATAAGATTCTCGATTCCGATCCGGGGGCGCGTTACATCGGCGAATTCTCGCTCGGGTTTAATCCACGCATTCTCGAACCGATGCGGGACATTCTATTCGACGAGAAAATCGCGGGCTCGTTTCATTTCACACCGGGACAAGCCTACGAGGAAGCTGATAACGGCAACCGTAGCCAGGTCCACTGGGACATGGTCAACATTCAACGGCCCGATTATGGCGGCGGCGAAATTTACTTTGATGGAAAACTAATTCGCCGAGACGGAGAGTTTCTGCCGAAACAACTCCGCTCGCTCAATCGGAAATCAACTCGTTAGGCGCGAGTTTTAGCGACGTGGGGCGCCGGGCGGACTGAGCTGAATCAAGCCGATCTCGCCGTTTCCGCCGACCTGCATGTTGGCGACCTCAAACACGGGAGCGCCTTCAATTGCACTCGGACCCGCCCCCGGCAATTGCACCGAGACGTTCTTTGAGCTCGCGTTCAGGACAATGGAAGCGATCTCAAAGGACGGCGAGAATTCCACGGTCGAAATCTGGAAAGCGGCGGTCATATGCACAGACGCTTTGCCTTGTTGCGAAGGCGTAAGCTGCACAGGCGCGCTCTCGAAGT
This sequence comes from uncultured Verrucomicrobiae bacterium, assembly GCA_963803315.1. Lineage (GTDB taxonomy): Bacteria > Verrucomicrobiota > Verrucomicrobiia > Chthoniobacterales > UBA10450 > JBBQFI01. Next base: position 233,808 of record CAWDLY010000020.1, read on the forward strand.
TGGATACCAGTTGGACACCAGCGATGGTGAAAGCCGGTGAAGTGAGCGTGCCGGGTTTTTGCTGCTGCGAAGGCGTAAGGCGAATGGTGCCAAAGCCACCGCCGGCCGCCTGCACCGTGGCCACTTCGAATGTGACTTGCAGATTCATGGCTGGTTGCGGGTGTTGCGATGGCGACAAACGCATCATGACCACTTTCGACACGGGCCTCAGTTGGAGCGCGCCCATTTTGAAAGACGGCGTCAATTGCAGAGAAGCAATCTCGCAGGAAAAGGTGATTTGAACGGCGGTTTGCATTCCCGCCTGAGTTGGGGCGGGCGCACCGGCGGTCGTTCTGGTAGCAGGAGTTTGAGTCGGTTCAGGCATGGTAACTGGTGTGGTTGATTGCTGCAATGCGGGTTCAGGAGAAACAATTGGTGGAATTGGTGGTGGCTCGAAAACAGGGCGTGCCGGTTCGGCAACAGGACGTGCTGGAGGCTCGTCCGCGGGGCGTGGTGGCTCGGCAACGGGACTAAAAGCGGCGACCTCGACCGGTGCAACATCAGCAACCGGCGCACTGACTGGTGCAACCTCTTCTACCTCGGGAGCTATGCTTTCCGGAGTAATCCCTCCGGTCTGATAAGGAATGGGTTGACCCTGGCCGATCGGCTCGAACTCAGCTTCTTCTCGCGCCATGGCGGGAGCGACTTCCAATGGCTCGGTCGAACTGGGAACGGCCTCTTCCGCGTATTCAATTTCTTCCGAAACAGGTTCGACGAACTCCGCCTCCGGAATTGCCTCGACCGTTGGCATCGCCCCACCGCGTCCAATCTTTCCTGTCGGTAAAACGGTGCGGCGGATCGAAGGCTCGCTCGCTTTCAAATGCAGAGAACGCTTTGGCGGTCCTCCCGTAAAACGAGGACGCGAAGCCATCTCTTCGTTCACAGTCAAACTCGGCTCATCCGGAACCATCTCTTCATCCATGGTCACACTTCCGACACCACTCGGAAATGATGGGCCGATCGCTGGAGCGGCCGGCGCAACGGAACGAAATGAAGTGGGCAATCGGCGCCGAAGTTCAGGCACAATGACCCACGCGAGCAAAGCTACTCCGGCAACAAGCAAAGCTGTTACCAGCAGCGTGCGCAGACCGCTGGAATGTTCGCCCGGTGAAAAGTCGCGTACTTGCGCGGGCGCGAGCACAGTTGCAGGCGTCGAGGCCACTTTAGCCGCAGCAACGACCGGTTTTGAAACAGTCGCCGTTGGAACAGGGCTAGTTGCTGCCACTTTCTCAGGTTGTTTGGAAGCCTGGTTTGCCGGTTCAACTTTCGTGGCGACCGGAGAAGCCGACGCGACCGGAGGAGGTACTGGGCGCGGCTGCCGCGACAACCGGAGCAGTTCGCGGAGCGGTCGCCGGCGCCGGACTAATATCGGCAGATGATGTCGTAGCTTCCATGCCTGCAATCACCGGGCTCGCACTTGGCGCAACGCTCGGAGCGCCTTCTTTTGCGGCGGCGCTTTCTCCAACGGTGGATCCAGGAATCGGGCTTGGCTCGATTCCCGGGATAGTTCCCGATGGAACAGCAGAGTCAGCTCCGGCTACTGCCACTTTGGAAGAAGCAACCTCTTCAGTCGACGCCGGGTTCTGTAACCATCCGACATCGTAAAACGAATCGGCAAAAACCAGGTTGAGCGCGAGCGAGTAAATCTTGCGCGCGGATTCAATCCAGTCATTGGCCTTCTCCGCGTTGTCATGTTTAAACTCCCAGGCGGCTTGAGCATAATAAAGCGCGGGTGTGTCTCCCGTGAACTGGAACTGGTCCATCATCTTCTGCGCGCGGCTGTCCTTGCCTTCGAGCAGAAGCGTCATGAAAATCTTAAACTTGATCAGCTGCGCTGCCTGATTCTTGTCCCCACCGGGCGTCGCGGCGAAAAGCGCTTCCAGACGATCGCGCGCTTTGTCGTAGTCCTTTTTCTTGAATGGAACTTGCGCCAGATTGAATTGCGCTTCGCGGAACTTCGGATCGGCCTTGAGCGCTTTTCGGAATAAAGCTTCGGCCTCATCGAACTGCTTTTGCTCCATCAAAATTTCGCCGCGCAGGTTCAAATGCGCCGGCTGATTCGGATCGGCCACATCGGCTTCATCAAGAAGCTTGAGCGCGCCGGCCAGATCACGCTTCTCAAAAGCTTGCTGCGCCTGGTCCAGCTTCGTTTTCGCAAATGCCTTCGTCCGGGCATTACGCTCCGCGGCGGAGGTCAGCTCGAGCGCCGCGCGCGTTTGTCCGGCCGGCTTCTGCAACCAGCCCGCTTCGTATAGCGATTCAGCGAAGAGCTTGTTTAACTGCGGCGAAAAATTCTTCTCGGCCCCGGCAATCCATTCCTTGGCTGCTTTGTCATCTTTGTGCTGCAGAGCGATGGCCGCATTCCCGTACTGCACCGCCGGCGTATCGTTCGACAATTCGAACTTCGAAAGGAACGAGTCGACCATGTTGTCCTTCCCTTCGAGAATGTAGGTCAACAGGATCTTGTATTGAATCAACTGCGTGGCTTCGCCTTGCAATTCCGCCGAATTGGAAGCGAGCAGAGCCTGGAAACGGTTACGGGACTCTGTCCAGTTCTTCTGCAAAAACGGGATTTCGGCGAGGTTAAAGCGCGCATTCCAAAACTTCGGATCTAACTCGACTGCGCGATAGAGCGCTGCTTCGGCTTTGTCGTAAATCCCCTGGCGCATGTAAATGACGCCGCGAAGATTCTGCGACTCCGCCAAATCCGGCTGGCGCGCATCGATCGCATCCAACTGTTGCAACGCCTCGGGATAATTATTGGCGTCGAAAGCCCGGAATGCCTTGTCATACATCGATTCCAACTCCGACTTCGAAGGCGCCACGGTATTGGCGGCAAAAGAGCTTAGAACTAACAGAGAAATGATTGCTGCTTTCGGGAACCTCATGGAAGAAAACATAAAACCGTCGCTCGCCTCTGAACACAAGCGAAATTTTCGCGCTCCTGTGGGACGAGTTGACTTGTATTTTGAGCAGGATTTGCGCCGACGAAACTACTCTTAAGGGTTCAAATTGGCCACCAAGCGCAGACCTTCCAACGTGAGATTCGGGTGGACCGACTCAATTAAAGGGACACGCGCTGCGATCAGCTGTGCATAGCCACCGGTGGCGATAATTTTTACTTTTTCCCGCCGAAATCGCTCGCTTTTGATCTGGGCGATAATTTCGCAAACCAGTCCCCGATACCCAAAAACCGCGCCCGAAATCATGGCGTCGCGCGTGGATCGCCCCACCGCGCTTCTTGGCTCCCGCAAATTCAACCGCGGCAGTAACGCCGTGCGTTGATAGAGAAAATTTGTCATGGCCTCAAGCCCGGGGGCAATCACCCCTCCAATGTAGGCGCCGCCGGCGGAAATGATGTCGAATGTTACCGCCGTCCCGAAATCCACAACGATGGCGGGATAACCATATAACGTCGCCACCGCAGCCGCATTGGCGAGACGATCTGCCCCGATCGATTTTGGATCGGGATAATCAATCTTAACACCGAGGCGGAGCCGCGGGCCGAGCCATAAAACTTTTGTCGAGCCAGCACACTTTCTAACAGCCGCGTTTTTTGCGGGAACGACGGAGCAGACAACAATTCGATCGACTCGTTTCCCGCGAAGATAAGAGTGAAGTTTTTTGCTCGTTAGGCCACGAGTTGGGATTTGGGCTGGAGGTGAAATTCGCTCCCTGGTCGACAACGCAATTTTTGTAAAGGAATTGCTGATATCGATTAGCAAATAATCGAATCCTGCTTTCGAAACGCGCCGAGCCATCGATAGCACGCGCCTACATGGAAGACTCTCCGGCGTCAAGTCCGGTCGCCGCGGCCGCCACGCGGATTCGCAGCGAACTTGCGACTGCACTTCGGCGCAGATACTCTCGCGCTGTGAGAAAATTAACTGAGCGTCCGCGACGGCTGCGCCGTCTGCCCGCGCTGCGCAATCTGGTGCGCGAAACAACGCTGAGCGCCCACGATTTCATCCTGCCGCTTTTTGTTAGTGAGAAATTGGAAACCAAGCGGCCGATCGCCAGCATGCCCGGCGTTTTTCAATTTGCGCCAGGCGAAGTGGCCGCGGAAGCCGCGAACGGCACACGCGCTTGGACTCCAGGCAGTCATCCTTTTTGGCATACCAAAGGAAAAAGATGAGAACGCTGCGGCTGCTTACGATGAGAACGGCGTCGTCCAGCAAGCCGTGCGCGCCATTAAAAAGAAGTGCCCCGAATTGGTGGTCATCACCGATGTTTGTCTTTGCGAATACATGAGCCATGGCCATTGCGGTGTCACGCGGATCGATGGCGAGCATTTTCATGTTCTGAACGACGAGACTGTCGAACTCCTCGTTAAAACTGCACTTTCACACGCGGCGGCGGGCGCGGATCTGGTCGCGCCAAGCGACATGATGGATGGGCGCATCGGCGCGATCCGTGAGGCGCTCGATGCACACGGGTTCGATCAGACTGGCATCATGAGTTACGCCGCAAAATTCGCCTCTGTCTTTTACGGCCCATTTCGTGAGGCGGCCGAAAGTCCACCGCAATTTGGAGATCGCCGTTCGTATCAAATGGACCCGGCTAACGCCGCGGAAGCGCTGCGCGAAGTGGCGCTCGATATCGAAGAAGGCGCCGACATTGTGATGGTAAAACCGGCGCTGCCTTATCTGGATCTGCTCTGGCGCGTGCACGAACGTTTTTCCAAACCCACTGCCGTTTATCACGTCAGCGGCGAATACGCCATGGTCAAAGCGGCAGCGGAAAAAGGTTTCCTCGATGAACGCGCTGCGGTGCTCGAAATCATGACTGCTCTGAAACGCGCCGGCGCCGATGTAATCGTCACCTATTGGGCGAAAGAGCTCGCTGGCTGGATAAAATGATGTGGCGCAAGTTTTCCACTTGCGATCCTCCTAACCCGGCAAGTCGCAAACTTGCCCCACTAAAAATCCACGGCGAGACCGCGGCGCACCGCGAGCTCAAACGTCTCGCTCTTCTGTGGGCGCAAGCCCAGGGCTATTCCGCGTGTGCCATGGAAGTGACTTTGCCGCGTTGCCGTTATCGAGCCGACGTTGCGGCTTTTCGTTTCTCGCCTAACGAGTTCGCCTGCACTGCGGTCTTTGAATGCAAGCAGGCATCGCCGGATTTGCGGCGAGACAACCGCTGCGCTTCAACCACGCGCGAGCGACTCGAGAGCGTGCAAAGGCGCCGGATGATTATCGAAAAACATTTGCGCGTGCACTATCCGGCTTTGCGCAGAGGAGAATTACTCTTTGCGGAATGGGACTCGCACGACTTCGCATCGATCGGCCACCGCAATTATTCGCGAATCATCCGTGAAATCGCCGCGCTGCAGAATCAACTGCGCGACGGCACCAAATTCGAAAAGCTTGTCCGCTATCGCTGCGCAAATTTGTTTTTTCTGGTTGTGCCAGGCGAGCTGTTTCGCCCTGCCGAAATCCCGGTCGGTTGGGGCGCACTCGTAGAAAAAAGCGGCTCGCTCTCGCTCGCCTGCCAGCCCGTCTGGCACGACACACGGGCCGAGAATCAACTGCAGTTCCTGCACCGAATTGCCGTCACTGGCACCCGCCAGCTGAATCGAAAGCTTGATATTAGTTTCGAGGATGTCGTGGCGGTCCGGGCGCAGATGGCTTTCAGTTCGCCCTAACGAGAAGATTTCGACCGGTCATCTCTTTCGGCTTCGGCAGGCCAAGCAAAAAGAGAATCGTCGGCGCTACGTCAGCAAGAATTCCATCTTCGAGATGAAAATTTGTCGCGTCGTCCGCGACATAAAGGAAATGAACAAGATTGGTCGTGTGCGCGGTATTCGGGGATCCATCCGGATTTCGCATTTGCTCACAGTTGCCGTGATCGGCTGTGATCAGACATTTTCCGCCTAACGACAGAAGCGCAGGGACAATACGCGCGACGCATTCGTCGATTGTTTCCACGGCTTTGATGCCGGCAGAGACGACGCCAGTGTGTCCAACCATGTCGGGGTTGGCAAAATTCAGGATGATCAGATCGTATTTCGCCAGGCGCGAAAGAACCTCATCCGTCACTTCACGCGCGCTCATCTCCGGTTTGAGATCGTAGGTAGCGACCTTCGGCGAAGGAACAATCTTTCGGTCCTCCTGCGGAAAGGGAATTTCGATGCCGCCGTTAAAAAAATATGTGACATGCGGATACTTTTCCGTCTCCGCGATGCGCAACTGCGTCAGGCCGGCGCTGCTGACGATTTCGCCCAGGATATGAACGAGCTCTGCCGGCGCAAAAATGAAAGGCGCCGTGTACGTGGCGTCATACTGCGTCAGACTAACGAAGTGAACACGAGGCCAAACTTCCCGATCAAATCCATCGAATTTCTCCAGGAGGAAAGCTTGCGACAATTGCCGCGCGCGATCAGCCCGAAAATTGAAGAACAAAATTGTGTCTCCATCGCGAATTCGCTGCTCGTTAGGCTGCGCGAAAATGAGCGCCGGCATGAATTCATCCGTTTTGCCCTCGCCATATTTTTGCCGCAACGCCTCTGCCGGCGTGCCCTTGCAGATTTCGCCACGTCCAAATACGAGCGCATCCCATGCAATCTTAGTGCGATCCCAACGACGATCCCGATCCATCGCAAAATAGCGACCGACGACAGTAACAATTTGGGCGCCGATTTTACGCAATCGCTCATCGCAAATTTCCAGGATGCCAGCGCCGCCGGTCGGCGACGCATCGCGGCCATCGGTAAAAGCATGAACAAAAATATCCGAAACGCCGGCGGCATGTGCGGCATCGGCCAGCGCAAGCATGTGCTCGTAATGGCTGTGCACGCCGCCATCCGAAACCAAGCCCATGAAGTGCAAGCGATGACCGCGACAGGCGGCGAATGTTTCCTGCAAGACTTTGTTGCGCACCAGCTCGCCGGACGCGATCGCCTTGTTGATACGAGTGAGATCCTGATAAACGATGCGCCCGGCACCAAGATTCAGATGGCCGACTTCGGAATTGCCCATTTGACCTTCTGGGAGACCTACGTCGAGCCCGCTCGCGCTCAATCTGCTTCGTGGATAACTGCGATAGAGCTGATCGTGAAATGGCGTGCGCGCCAGGAGCGTCGCATCGCCATTCTCCTCGCGCTTATCGAGACCGCCCGGGTTGATTCCCCAGCCGTCGCGAATAATGAACATGACCGGTTTCGCCATTGCGCGCACTGTGCTGACGTTCCGACCGGCAGACAAGAGGTTCTTTCGTTGACAACACGAGAGGACCGCCCGTACATCCCCCCGTGAAATGGCGCAATCAACTGCTCGCGCTTTTTTGCCTGATCGTGTTCGCCGGATTTGGCGTCCTGTATTTTCAACATTGGGTAATCCAAAAACCGTTCGGCATTATCCTTTTTATTGGCGAAGGTTTGTCGCCCTCACGCCTGGCCGCGACGCGCGTTTACGCCGGAGGAGCGGATTCACATCTCTCGCTGGATTCCATGCCGTCGGCGGCATTACTCACGAATTACTCGAACGATTTCGCCGCGCCTGATCAAGCTGCGGCCGCAACCGCGTTGGCAACCGGAATCAAGACGAACAATCGCGCGATCGGCGTTGATACAAAAGGGAGAGCAATCCGCAATATCGTGGAGCTGGCGCGCGAGAGCGGCCGCGCATGCGGACTCGTGACAAATGCAAATTTAACGGATGCAACAGCCGCGGCCTTCTACGCTCATTCTTCCACTGGAAACGATCGCGCAAGTATCGCTCTTGAATTCGTGCAGAAGAATCAACTGGATATCGCGCTGGGTGGAGGAGCCGCGGATTTTCTTCCCACGACGAAAGAGGGCAGTCGCCACGACGAGCGGGATCTCTTGCTCGAAATGCGACGTAACGGTTATGACATCGTTCGATCCAAGGCCGAACTGGAAGCAGTTCCGCGCTGGCGGCGTCCAAAGCTTTTCGGTGTGTTTAGCAGAACGGAATTTTCCTACGCGGGACAAGTCGCGACTGGTCGGGAACAGCCCAGCCTGGCGGACATGGTCAGACGCGCGATTGAATTGCTGCAATTCAATCCGAAAGGATATCTGCTCGTGGTCGATGCCGGCTTGATGCGCAAAGCTGCGCAAGAAAATAATGGGGAGCGGACGTTGAGCGAAACAATCGAGTTAGACAGAGCTCTCGCTCTCGCCCGCAACTATGCCGGGAACAAGTCGATGATTCTTCTAGCCGGTGATTCTGCTATTGGCGGTTTAACGTTAAACGGCTTTCCGTTTCGGCGAGACAGCGGAGTAGCTATCCTGGGATTGAATTCGAGCGGCTATCCGTGGTTGACCTGGGCGACGGGGCCGCATGGTCTTAAACGTTATGGCGCAGCGGATATGCCGGGAGCGGCGGAGCAAGATCAAAGCTCGTCCCAACAGAAAGGAGCCGGGCGCGAAGCAGCGCCAGAACCAGCGGCCATCTATTCGCAAAACGCTTTGATTACGGTCGAAGACGTTGTCCTTTTCGGGACCGGACCGGGAACGCAGGACGTTCGCGGTATCATCGACAACACGATCGTTTTTCGGCTAATCCGCGACAACCTTTGATCCGCCTCGCGCGCGTGGCTTTGCAGTCCAAAATCCTGAAAAAGATAAAGCCCATTAGTCGCTTGTGGCGGCTAACGGGCCTTTCTTTGGAAGAAAAACTAAGTTACGGACTCGTCGGAACGATTTCAGGAATAAACGTAAACGGCGGGTGGCGAGGTAATCCAGGAGGAGGACCTTCCTCAGGACTTTGCGGCTCCAGTCCTTCGGCCGGAATATCTTTGTTATCCAGAATGGTCTTGCCATCGTAGGTAGTTTTGCCGTCGGCATATCGATTACCAGCCTCTTCATAATTCGCAGCCATAAGCTGCGAGGTCGGTTTCGTTCCGCCGAACGCAGCGACCTCGGCGACAGCCAACGGGCTTTGCGCGGGCGCCGCAGACGACCAGCGCACCATCACGTAACGCCCGGATGTTTCCGGGAAATCTATCGAGGCGCGACCTTCAGCTTCATTATTTGCGACGGAACCGACCGGCTTCAAGCTAGCGAAAGCGGCATCGGACAAGTTCGCATTTTGAACGAGTTCTGTGGCAGCCGTGGCAGCTGGAGTTTGGCCAGCAGGCGCACCTTTTTGTAGAGCCGCTGCGTTGAGCTGCTCGTTTTCGTTTCGCGTCGCCAAGGGCAGGGACTTCAAGACGTAGAAATCAACGTTGCCTTTGCGCGGAGAATAAATGGCAGAAAGACGGCGCAGCTTGGTCTCTTTGCCTAAATCAATGATGGCAATCGGGTTCGCATCCTCACCAGCAAAAGTAAAACTCGTGCCCGGCTGGCTATCAATCATCTTATTCGCATCCCTCGTGTCGGCACCAGAGCTAACGTATAAAGCGCGCGCTTTGGCGTGAACGTCGGTCAGATTCGAAGTGATCAGCGAAACATTTTCCGACTTGCCTTCCAAGGCGACTTTGCGAGGGCGCGGCATCGTGAAATCCGAGACCGCTGGTGTCGAATAAAGGCCGAATTCTGCGATGCGACCTGGCTGCGTGACGTTGAAAGTCAGCTTAACGTATTTTGCTTCGGAGGGGCCAATCTTGGTCTTAACCGCGCCAGCGGTGAGTTCTTGCTGACCGGCGTTGTGCCATTGCGGACTGTCGGCGGGCAGCTGCGCGTTCGATGTTGCGATGGCAACAGTTCCGCGCGCGCCGTTATTGAGAAACGCAAGACTTTCGACGTTTTCGATGTTCGGCAGCGACACCATCACAGTCGTGCTGCCGTTGGCCAATCCATAACCGACAGTGGGATCATCGCAGAGCAATGCCGCGACCGGCATGTTATTGTCTTGGGACATCGAGCTAAGTTGCAGCTTAGCGTCGGCTTTAGGCGTAACCTCGATCTGTGCGCCCAATGAATAGCGAGCGAGATTTTCCGGAAACTGGGGCGCCTGCTCGACTGTCAGACGGAGGAACCTTGTGTAGAAGGACATCGGCGGCCTGGGCACCGGCAATACCCACAAGAGAAACGGCGCAGGTAAATACCGCTCGGCTGCTACTGAAGCGAAGAAAAGATAGTTTCATAATTTCCATATCTACAAAAATCATAATAGCTGAATCGCCGATCCCCCGGCAATACAAATTTTGCCAGTCACTATTTCGATTTGCTTTGATCCCGATCGCGCTCACACGCACTCAAACGGTTTTCATACCACAATTGTTCTTGTTGACGAACAAAAAAAGTCTGCGACGCAAAATGCCGATCGGCGGCAACGAATGTAACTCAGCAGAGCTTGTCGATCTTAAGAGTGATTTGGGCTCAGTGCGTGTTTGAATAGCACGCCCATTACGGTCCGCGTTCGCTCGTCTAGTGAAGAATCGAACTGGAGTGAGAGCGAATCGAGCGCGGCGCCAATTAATTCTTTGCCAGAAGGGTAGCTGTCGCTGCGCCAAATTTATGATTTCCCGAATAAGCGTAGAACGGGACGTATCTGTCTTTACCAACGTCATCGATTCTGAATGCTGCCCAATTGATCGTTGGGTCGAGGATGTAGACTCCATCGGCGGTTGACCATTCCAGCCACGCATGAGTCGATCTGCTGGAAGGCGTCCGCCTCCCGATCACGAGGCGAACATTTTTTGCACCGGCTGATCGCATCTTTTTGTAAAAGCAACCGCTTTACCTTTGCAATCTGCGACGGCTCCAGCTTCGACTTCGGCTGGCGTCTTCCATTCTATCGAAATCCATAGGGAATAGCGCGCAGATTTTCGATCCAGTGATTTACCAATCGCAAAGAAACCTCGCTTGTTTGAGTGGTGCTTGCGCTTTCCAAAACGCGCTGGATACGACCATCTGGTGGTCATAGGGCGTCGAGGTGACTGCGAAAAAGACTGGCTGCGCAAAACAGGTGACACAAGAGAGACAGGTCGCGGCGGCGAAAAACAGAAGCAGTCGCTTCGGAACAAACGGAGTCAGGGTTATAAATATCATGATAACTGCTATTTCAATAAGCAGTCGTCATGCCAGAAAACTTGCCGTCCGCGGCCATCGCGTCGGTCAAACTGCGCTTTAGCGCGGCGGCCGAAAGCCAAACTCAGCTTGCAACGTGCCCCATGTCCATTCGGTAAACCAGTCCTTCGGGATGGATTCAGCTATTGGTGGCAGCCAGTTGCTCGGCCTTACCCACATCGTTATTTAGACAGTAAAGGTAGATAAGCAGAAACATTTGATTTGTATCTCTAAATCCTCGCTCTTTTTCGAGTTCGAGCAGTCGAATTGCGCCTGAAATATCTCGTCGCGCAAGCGCTCCCGCCACCAGGTCCGGTATTTCTGCGGATTGGAACAGACTGCGATTTACCAGCTTCTTTCTTCGCGATCGAGAGACGAAATTCATCGCTATCCAAAACATCCAACACTGGCGACCGCAATTGGGATCCGCGAAGGTAAATTTCCAATTCGGCCAGCCAATTGCTGCCGCTCATTGTAGAAAGATAGCGGGTCGCGCGAATCAGGAAAAATGGTTCAAGCGAGATTTTTAACCGTTGCGGCCAAATCCGCTTCATCAACGAAGACGAACGGAAATTGCGGGCAGCGGCGGATGCATCCATGTAGCTCCAGGCAAAACGATGAGTAGCCTTCGAGATCAGGAAGTGAATCGCTAAGACGTTTTGGATAGAAATCCGTCAGCGGCTTAATCCCTTGCGTGATTCGATCGATTTCTTCGCCATCCATCACAAACAAAGCCGCCATTTGCTCGGGAACTTCCACTCCGATTCGGGTTAAGTCCGCGTTCGTGCTCGGATCATTCCACAGTCGCCGGACTTCTTGTTCTTTGAGTTCGTGCCCGGCGACCTTTGATACCCATCATGATCCATTCGAGATCGGAGCCGGCCCAGACCGAAGTATTTGGGAAAGACATTGTGGAAGGCGCGCAGGATCGCTTTCGTTTCATCCACATCAAGCTGGTAGATCGGCAGCCAAAACGTAGCGACTCCTCCCTTGTCTCAGTCGCTCATGCATGAGCGAGAAAAACTCTTCGGTGTAAAGGTTGACTGTGCCCGCTACCTTTAGAGGCGGCGGTTCTCCGGTTATAACATCATACTGTCGGGGACTTGCCTGAAGAAAAAAGCGCCCGTCTTGAACGAAAGCTCGTCACGCGCTGATCCTCGCAAAGGATTCGAGTAGTTGAGACCGGAATATCGGTTGGCCAGCGCAAACACCTCCTTCGAGATGTCTACGATATCGATACGCTTGAGTTGCGAATCATGAACCAATGCATCCGCCGTTACCCCGACCCCATAACAAATAAGCAATGCGTCTTTCGCATGCGGGATCAAAAACCAGCGGAAGGTACGCGAACAATCTCATATAACGCTGGCTGCGCGGATGCGTGCTGGACATCGAGTAGCCGTTCGTCACCAGCCGATAGTAGTAGGGTTCGCCGAAAAGATCGCACTCCAACAGCTGCAACGTATCTGATGTTCCCTCGATCTTTTTGATCAGAGTGTGACTGATCCACTTCGTAAGGCCGGCGCGCATTAGCAAAGTGCGCTTCATCCCTGTGATACGGAAAAGTACGAGCGATTACAATTAGCGTCAGGCAGAGTCCCAACATTGTCGCTCCAAGCGGTCGCCTCAGCGACCAGCTCGAGCGTTCGCCAGCCATCACGGCCAAGAGCGCGTAACTGCCGGCGCACAATATCAGGGTCCATTGGAAACCGATGCCGGGTAGCAACACGAAGCTCGCCAACAATGGTCCCGCCGCCGCTCCGCTCGTATTGAACAAAGTGGTTAGGCCGGCACAATTCATCGGGTCTTCCACGTTTGCCTGAATGCGCGCCGCGATGAACGGAAACAAAATTCCGGACAGGAATGCGACCGGGAACATCAGCTCAAGCGAAAGCGGAACTATCTGCTTCCAAAACTGAACGTAGGATGTTTGCCGGGTTGCCTTGCAGAGCTGGGATTGGAAAGAATAAGTAAGAAAGAAGAGTCGCTATGGCAGCGATCACTAACAAAAGAGGAAGCAACTTGTGTGGCCGCACAATTCGCCGATAAATCGCGCCGCCGGCAATCCCGCCTAATCCGATTCCTGCCAGCACGACTGCGAGCATGATACAAAACGGAGGTCGAGGACGAAGCGACATACAAATCGCAGGAACCGGAACCAGGCCACCTCCAGGCAAAGAAGGATGCCGCCTGTTCCCAAGCTGACGAAAAGCAGACGCCAAGGCGGCTGATCGCGTGTTTGCTCGCGCAATTGAACCTTGGCAATGCCGCCCGTGACATTCCTCGTGAACCTCGCCACCAACAAGGCAATCGCACCGGCAGTGCAGCTCACCAAACTCGCAGCCAAACCAGTGCCCCATAATCCGAAATCCTTGATCAGATAAAACTCGCCGATCAGGGCGCCGACTACCGCGCCTAACGTATTCCACCCGTAAAGTAAACCTATGGCGCGCCCAAAATCATTGTGCCGGAGAATCGGATCCTCGAGCACCACGGGCAACGTCAATCCCATGGCGGTTGTCGGCAAAAGTAGAATCAGGAACGACAAGAAGAAGCGCAAGCCGTTGAGCAAAGCGTGATCGTTCCAGAGAGCCTGAAAAAGAAAATGCAGTTTTTCTCCCAAAAGGGGAATGCCAAAGACGAGTGTGCAACCGAGGATTGCCACGGTCAGTTCCAACAGCGCATAAAGATGCAGGGGACGTATCCGTCGCAGTCTCGAGGAGGCGGCGATGGCACTCCCTAGTGCGAGGCCCGCCATAAAGCTCGACAATATTAAGGCAGCCGACCACACCGAGTTGCCAAATGCCAACCCGCTCAGGCGCAGCCACAGCGTTTGAAAAATCAGGGCGCTGATTCCCGATAGGAAAAGGATAACGGAGAGAATCGCGATGCGCACGGGTTCAACCTTTGCTATGCCCCAGCATCACCTGCAACTCGTTCACGGCACAGATTGCGCACCTGCAGAACGGGTATCACGAAGCGGAAGATTGATCTGGTAGAGAGCGAGGTCGCTCTGAAATATGTCCACAAGGTCAGACTGATTCTGTTCCGTCGCCAACTGCACTCCTCTTTCGATAGTAGCGATTGCTTCTGAGAAGTGACCCGCTTCCGCGTAGGCCGCGGCCATGACGCGAAAAAGCATGGGGTTTTTGTCGCCTACCAGTTCGTGCGCGTGACGAGCGAGCGCCGTTGCCTTCATTCCATCCCGAACACTTGCGTCCGGCGAAGTTGCCAGAACCCACGCCAGCGAGAGGAGCGTTCCGGTTTTATCGGGCTGGAGTTGCAGAGTTTTTTGCCAATGAACGATCGCCTCGCGCGACCTTCCTCTTTGAATGAGTGCAACGGCGAGATTATTATGAATCTCTGCGCTGTCGGGCTGGAGAGTCAAAGCTTTCTCCCATGTGGCAATCGCATCTTCCGCGGCACCTTTCTTCAACAGAGCAATCCCGAGGTCGTTGTAGGCTTCGCCATAGTCGGGCTTCAATTTCATCGCCTCTCGGAATTGAGCGATCGCTTCGTCGATTTTTCCTTCGCGCAGCAGAGCGACGGCGAGACTGTATCGAATCTCCGGATGCCCCGGCTGGGAGTTCAAGAATGCCGGTATTGCTCGATGGCCTGCGCCGCTTGTCCGGCTTGCAAAAAAGCATTCCCGAGATTTCCGTGAAGGATGCTTTCGTTAGGCAACACTTTCAACGCCTCCTGATATTGAGCGATCGCTTCCTCAGTTAGTCCTTTCCCAAGTAGCGCGTTGGCCAGGTTGGTGCGGGCATCCGCATTCCCTGGGCGAAGCGCTAATGCCTCTCGATCGTGCGCAATGGCGGCGTCGATTTCTCCGCGCCTAAGAAGGACAATGCCGAGACCACTGTGCGCTACGTCGTTACCTGAAGTTACAGCGAGAGCATGGGTCCAAAGCGATTCGCTATCGCGCCAATACGAAGTTTGCAGCCACGCCAGGCAAGCCAGAGCAATGATCGCTGCCACTCCCACAATCCCTGCAACCGCGCGACGCTTCGGCCGAGACGCAGACCAATCTGAGACGGTCCACGTTGCCAACAGGTAAAGGCCGATTTGAGGAAGATAGGTATAACGATCGGCATGACCTTGCCACCCAACCTGAATCACCCCGATCACCGGCAAGAGCATCACCAGAAACCATCCCCAGCCGACCAAAAGGTACGGACGTTTGCGACGCAACATGAACGCCACCACAGAAATCGCGATGAGGGCCGCAACAGCCAGCGCAACTACCCAAAAAGGAAGTTCGCCTTCTGGATGCGGATAAAAGACGGCCAAACGAACGGGCCAGGCCATCTGCCAGATGTAGGTGAAAAAACTAACAAGTGCGTTCCCGATCCGCCATGAAAGCGGCCATCCTTCACTGGAATGAAGAGCTTGCTTCTGTGCCGCAATTGTTGCGACAGACGATAAGGCCGACAGGATCAGTAACGGAATTTTTTCGACAACCAGACGCTGCCACGCTGAAAGGTGCTGCCACACGCGGCTTCATCATCGAGAGAAGGACTTGTTTGAAACGCTGGAGGGGCCAGAAGTCTAGCAACAGCAGGAGGACGGGGAGCGTAACCAGCATCGGCTTCGCCATCAGGCCGAGAGCAAAGAGAAAGCGACCAGCAGATAACGAAAAAGTGAGGGCGGCTTGCGGACGTAATGAAGATACGCACTAGCGTCAGCATGAAGAACACTCCGCTCAACACGTCCTTACGCTCGGAGATCCATGCGACTGACTCCGCGCGCAACGGGTGAATCGCAAAGATCGCTGCGACAAAAGCGCTGCGCCAAAGCGAGCCAGTCATTTGTCGTAGCACGAAGAAGAGGAGAATGACGGCAATCGTGTGCAACCCGACATTCGTGAAATGATGGCCGCCAGCCTTCGCGCCGAAGAGCTGCCAATCCAGCATGTGCGCGATCCAAGTTAGTGGATGCCAGTTGCCGGAATGAACGTGCGCGAAGGCCCACGCAATGCCATGGAGCGTAAGGCCGCACTTGAGCGCGTTGTTCTCGTAGACATACGAGTTGTCATCGTAATTAACAAAATCGTACTTGAGCGTCTGGCCGAAAACCGCCCACGTGATAATCGTGAGGGAGAGGCAGATGCAGAGAATTGTCCACCAGGGCGCGCCTGCTATCGTTCGAGGAAGATTCTTGGACATCGGACTCGGTTGTTGAAAAAAGACTGAACCGAAAAGAACGCGGCTAGGGTGAAGGCTTCACCGTCAGGCTGTTGTCGCGAAGGGGCATGCCGGATTGGTAGAGAGCCAGTTCGCCATTCAAAGTCTCACTCAAATCGGCGTTGCCCGCGGCCGTTGCCAGGCGCAAGCCCTGCGTGACGGCCGCGACTGCTTCGGCGAGTTGCCCAGTTTCCGCGTAGGCGGCGGCGAGGGTGCGGAATATCATCGGATTGTTATCGCCGGCTGATCGACGCGCTCGCTGCGCCAGAATGAGCGCCAGAGAACCGTCACGAGAGGATGCTTCAGGGCAAGTGGCCAGGACCCAGGCGAGACTGAGTTGCGCGCTCACGCGCTCTGGTTGGAGTTGCAACGTCTTCTGCCAATGCGCGATCGCCTCAGGCACACGACCCTTGCGGATAAGGGCAACGGCAAGGTTGTTGTGCGCGTCGGCGTTATCCCGATCAATCGCGACGCTCTTTTCCCAATGCGTAATCGCATCATCTGTCCGACCGGTTTGGAAAAGAGCGATCGCGAGATTGTTGTGCGCTTCCGCGTAATCGGGTTCAAGCTCGATTGCTTTTCGAAACTGGGCGATCGCTTCTTCCGGCTCTTGCTTTTGCAGAAAAGCTGCTCCCATGTCGAAGTAGCCTTTTGCGAATTTTGGATTCTGCGTCAGGACCTTTTGAATTCGACAATCGCTTCGTCGGGTTTTCCTTGCTGCAGAAGTGAGACGCCCAGATTACTTTCGGCATCGAGAAAACTTGGCCGAATGCGCACCGCAGTTTGGAAATGAGCGATTGCCTCGTCGAGATGACCGCGTTTCAACAAGTCTTCTCCGAAAGCATTATGCGCAATCTCCGTGTCCGACGTCACTGCCAGCGTGTGCATCCAGAGCGATTCGCTTCGCTGCCAATATTTGGTTTGCACCCACGTTCGCCAGGTCAATGCACCGATCACACCAATTCCGATCAAACGTAAGATTTCTCGGCGATAACTCCACGAAGCCGAGATCGCCGCCGATGCCCCAGCTAATCATTACATAGAGACCGATCTGCGGCAGATAGGTATATCGGTCGGCTCGCGCGTGCCATCCAACCTGAACCAATCCAATCATCGGCACAAGCATTCCGAGATACCAGAACCAGCCGACCAACAAATAGGGGTGTTTGCGCCGGAGAAAAAAAGCCGCCGCCGAGATGCCAACGAGGAAAGCGAGCGCGAGGAGGACTTCCCAAAACGGAAGCGTGTTCTGCTGGATGAGGATAAAAAACAGCCAGGCGCGCGGGCCAAAACATTTGCCAGATATAGGCGCAATAGCTCACCACTGCGTTTTTCACTCGCCACATCAAAGGGATTAGCTCGATCGAGCTCATGGTGTGTCTTTGCGCGATGAGGGTCGCGAACGACGAGCCAGCCGAGAGCAGGAGCAGCGGGATCTTTTCGAGGATGATCCGCTGGATCAACGATCGCCGGTCCCACCAACTCTTTCGTCTCAATTGCGCCGTCGCTGCTTCTTCGAACCTTCCCAGCGGCCAATAATCAAGTAGCAGCAGCAGGAATGGTAGAGTTACCAAACTGGGCTTTGACATCAGACCGAGTGCGAACAACACCGCGACCGCAAGGTAGCGAAAAAGCGACGGTGGATTGCGGACGTAGGCCAGATATGCCCAGAGCGTCAGCATAAAAAAAACGCCACTCAAGACATCCTTGCGCTCGGCCACCCAGGCGACGGATTCCACTCGCAGAGGATGAAGCGCAAAAACTGCCGCGACGAATGCGCTGCGCCAAAACGCTCCGGTCATTCGGCGCAAGACAAGAAAGAGCAGCAACGCGGCAATGCTGTGAAGAAGGACGTTCGTGAAATGATGTCCTCCGGCATTCAAGCCATAGAACTGACAGTCCAACATGTGCGAGATCGAGGTAAGCGGATGCCAGTTACCGGAATGCACATGCGTGAACGCCCAGACGATTCCATCCAATGTCAGACCACGAATCACTGTCGGGTTCTGATAGACGTAGGCGTTATCGTCGTAATTGACGAACTCGTGCCTGAGCGTCTGGCCAAACGTGAGCCAGGTTAGCGCGACCAGCGCGGCGCCGATTATTGTCGTTCGCCAGCGGGTGTCTACGCGACTCATTCCATCCACGCCGGGAATGTTCAGGAACTTCGATCGAGCCGGACATAATCGAGGAGAGATTACTCGACACGAGACCGCTTGGAAACGGTAGTTAGTGAAGAATTATCCGATCAACGGCGGAAGAGAGAATGCCGCAATCACTAAACTCTACCCGAGGAAAAGGGGAATCGTCGCACCCATTTTCCGCATGATTAGCGATGGAACGAAAACCGACCGGCACAATTCCATCCGCCAGCAGCGCCGCTAACTGCAGCGCTTACAGAGGCAACGGATTCCACGCTCTAGAAAATCTTCGAGCTACGGAAACAGCTTATCATTATTTGATTCCAACCCCGCGGCCCGAAACTACTCTCAGGGACGGATCTAAACGCAGCACACCTTCTGTCGTGTAGCGACCTGTTCTATCGATTTCGTCGCGCTTATAGACCCTGATTTGCGACACGGTATCTGTTCCGATCGACTTCACTTTAATCTTCTTCGGAATGTTCGAACCAGTCACAAAAACATACTTCACTTCGCCTTCCTGCTTCTTCGACGAAGGACCATATGCCGAATCGGCAAAGGCCAAGGTCGAAAACAGCGCGGTGGCGACTAAAACTGAGCCCGACGTCTTGATATAATTCGAAGTTCTCATGCCGGAGCTTACGTCCGCTGGAAATGATTGCAACAATGTGGAGAGGGATCTCGCGTCCGTACAAGCAAAGAGGCAGCGGCGCGAGCCGCTGCCTCTCTGGAGACTAACTTGCGTTACTTAGAACTTCTTGGTCAGCGTAACGTAGACGAATCGCCCGATCGAATCATAGATGAAGTCAGGCGTGCCGACGGCGTTGCCGAAGCCACCAAAGGTCTTTGGCGGGTCGGTGCCGAACACGTTGTTACAACCCACGCTGATGCTGGTGTTGTTCAACAAATTCTTCCAACACGGCATGGAGTAATTCGCCGTCTGACCGGTTTCGACAGCTTTGCCGTCTTTGCCACGCACGACTTCTTTGCTGTCTTTAGAATATCCTGCGACTGGTTGCGATTCAACCGGAGGCGTGAACGCAATTGTGTAAGTTCCTTGCACATCAAAGATCCACGTTGCCTCGACCCAATGCTCCTTCTTCGTATCAGGCAGGAACGGAGCGTTGAACAGGATTTCGTGGAAACCGTCCGTGTAGTTAACGGAAGTGAAGATATCGAATTGATTCCAAGTCCAGTCGAGTGATGATCGGCCTTTCCATTTCAGGTATGCATCATCCGCAGTCGGCGACAGTTGGCTGGTTGCTCACTTCCAGCGCCGGATCGCCAGGGGTCAGCGCAAGACGGAAGGAGTCGAGATACGTAGCTTGCGTGAGCCAGGTAAACGTACCAAACGGCGACTGATACTGATACTGAATACCCATGTCGATACCGCGAGCGCGCTCCTGGCCAGCGTTTTGGAAGTTGAAGATGATACGCTGGAGGTTGCCACTCGCGTCGCGCTGAACTGCCTCACCAGGTTGCAGATTGCCATTCAACTCGCGACAGCAAAACCTGCGTTTGGATCCGACGCTAACACAATGCCCGTTCGCTCGATCCCCCAGAGGTCCACCGAGAGAGTCAGACCCGGCACAAACTTCGGCGTGTAGACCACACCCGCGCTTAATGCGTTCGAATCTTCCGGTTGGAGGAGAGGATTGCTCGCGAACAGAACCGGAACTTCTCGGTTATTGTTGGCACGGGTAGGATCGCCCACCGGCGTTTGCGGTCCGCCAAGGCTCGTCGGCAAGATGTCGGTAACCGGTGATAAGGCCGCAGTCGGGCTGGAAAACAACTCGAAGAGCGATGGCTCGCGGAAGCCCTTGCCCCATGTGGCGCGAATAGTCAACGAATCATCCAACGGCTGCCAACGCAAGCCGAGCTTCGGCACCAGCACGTTGGTATCGTTATTGCGGAACTCCTCATACCGGCCAGCCGCCGTGAAGTTTAACGCATGAAATCCCGGAATCGCATTCTCCGGGCTGAAGATCGGAATATCGGTTTCTGCATAGAATGCCGTAGTCCTTCCGTCCTGCATGCGTGATTGCCGTTGGCGAACTGCCAATCGTATCGCCTTCGACGTTAATTTGGTCGGGATCCTGAATGATCGATTCGCGGCGGAACTGACCACCAAACGCGAAGCCCACGCCGCCAGCCGGCAGCTTAAAGAGTTCCGTGGTATAGATGTTCAGGTCGAGGGTGGCAATTTTTGAGGTGTCGATGTCCTTCGGATGCACCGTCGCGAAATTAACGACTGCTTGGTTCGACGGAAAGGGCACACGATAATCGGTAAATGGATTGTAGGCCGCCGCCCCAGCAAGCACACCGCCCGGTTGGAAGATCGGATCAGCCTGGTTAAGCACGCGGTCAAACCGAGTCACCGAAACGAGCGTTCCCGTGCTCGTGTTCTTTACCTGACTATACCGGAAGCCGTAGTCGTAACCCCAGTTTCCGTCAAATAGTTTGTCACCTTTCGCCCCGAGGGTGAAGAAAATCGCATCGGTTTCGTTATTGAAAACGCGATTACCAAATTCAGCCAGACGCGCGCGGGTGCCACCCGAGATAATCTGATTAAACGGATTGAACGGATTGAAGGCATCAGCAGGAACACCTGTTGCTGCATGAGTCGGTGTCAGTGGAGGCTCTGCGCCCGGTGCGATCGGAGTATTCGGCGGGATCGCAATGGTTTGGGAACCGGGAGTTGCGAAGTCGCCGGTCGCTGACGGGGCAAGTTCGTTCCGCGTCTTCACGTTCTGATACATCATATCGGCATAGAGCACTAGTTGGTCTTCACAGATTTTGTGCTCTGCGCTGACGTATCCGCCCCAGCGCTCTGATTCGGGATACGAACCAGAAGTGGAGTTGAAGTTAAACGTTCTGCTGCGACCCGAGGTATAAAGATAGGCGCTTGCCGGTGCAAGACCGTCGGTAAAGAGCGGCGCGCTTCCAAAGAATGTGTTATTGACCTGAAAACCCGTCCCGCCGTTAACCGCAACTAACTTCGGCCTATTATCAATCATCGCGAGATTCGTGGCGTCGTTTACGCCCGTTCCTCCGCTACCAATAAGCGCCAGACCGGCGGCATTTAGTTGCGGCGATCTTCCATCGGTGAAGGTGTCAAACAAAGTAGGATTGCTGGTCGGATTGATATTCGGAAGAGGATCAGCAGGCAACCCCAGCCCTGGCAGCACGCCAGCTCGAGTCAGTTGCAAATTCTCCGGACTCGCATTCGAGCTTAAGAACGGAGGCCTGGCGGAGAAACCACGGTCGTGATTGAAGACCGAATTGTGGTGATAATAGTTCATCGTGCCGGTGACCTGCGTCTTGTCGTCACCAATACCGAAGATGAGGTCGGCGCTGAATACGGCCGCGTCCTTATCGAGCGTGTTGCCATATTCGACCGTCGCTTCTGCTCCACGGTAATTGTGGCGCAGTTTGATGTTAACAACACCCGCAACCGCGTCTGCACCGTAGGTCGTGGAGGCACCGTCCTTCAGAATTTCGATGCTGTCGATCGCCGCGCGCGGGATCGAAAACAAATCGACGAAGGAAAATGTGCCGCCCGTGCCAATCGGATAGACCGCGATGCGTTTACCATCGACTAGAACGAGAGTGGCGCTCGGATCAAAGCCGCGCAGCGAAATCGAAGCCGCACCAGAAGTGAATCCGGTCGCGTTGTTCGAAACAGGAACGCCGTTGGCATTCGCAACCGGCAGGTTACGGATGAGCTCTTCCGCGTTACGCTCGCCGCGTTTGTTGATCAAATCGCGATTGATATTCAACACCGGGTTCGGACCAACTTCTTCCGCCGTCGGAATGTTGGAACCGGTTACGATCACGCGTTCAGCTTCCGCCTGGACACCAGTTTGTGGCGCGGATGAAGCACCCCCGGAAACCGGGGCTGCAGCGTTGGTCGTGGTCGGGGTGGTTGCCCCTGGCGTTGCGTCTGGGTCCTGCGCAAACGCGCTGCCGGCTACCATGAGAGGAATTCCTACGCCGACCACAAGGGCCGTACGCGCGAATCCAAACATTCTAAGCACATTTCTAGTCATGAGTTTCTCCATTAGTTTGGTTAGGTTTCGGGGTAGCCATTAAGGGAGATTCTGAGGGCTGACAAGCCTTTTTTTCACTTTTTTAAAAAAATTTTGAACGCCGGGAAACGGGCGGATGTCGTGCCAAAAACGCAGGCATTCATCTCGGCCAGAAATTCCCGCACAATTTTGGCATTTTCCGCAGGCGACAAACATTTCCTGGATGCATCCTGAGCGACGCACCAAACGACTTCGCGCCTGAGCGCCTAACGACTCCAAAATCCGTCCCGGGCGCCCAGTCAATTCGGGAATCACAGGAATGTTGCCTTGCCAGTCTCGCCCGGGCAATGGAAACATCATTTCCCTGCAATGCGATGGGATTGAGCACCGATAAAATTCTTCGAGCCGTACTCGGAAAGATCCGCGAGATCTCTCCCGAGATTCATGGCAAATATCTCGACATCGGTGCTGGCCACGGCGATCTGATTCGTCTCCTCTGGCGCGAATTTGATCTTGAACCAACTGCCTGCGATTACACGACCGAACTCATGCGCATCCCGGGGATCGGGGTCGATGTGGTTGACCTCAACATCGACCCATTGCCCTATCCCGACGCATCGTTTGATCTGATCACGTGCACGGAAGTGATCGAGCATGTCGAACACTACCGCCGCACGATTCCGAGAGATCTTCAGAATCCTAAAGCCCGGTGGCACGTTCGTTGTCACGACTCCAAATGTGCTGAATCTCCGTTCGCGTATTCGATACTTGTTCTTTGGATTCTTCAGCCTGTTTGGTCCGCTGCATCTTCGGGAAAGCCAGCGCTATCTCACCGGCGGTCACATTAATCCGGTTTCGTATTTTTATGTCGCACACGCTTTGAGCGACGCCGGTTTTGCCGATATCAGCGTCTCGATCGACAAGTGTCAGCGCGGCTCCGTTGTCTGGTTCGTTTTGCTTTGGGTTCCGATGCGCCTTTTCTCGCTTTGGGCGATGCATCGCGAAAAACATCGCTACAAAACAATTGATGCGACGAACCAACGATTCGTTAGGGAAATGAACAGCGCCGATCTGTTGCTTGGGCGAACTGTGGTCGTTGGGTGCAGAAAAAAAATCTGGCTGATTTTTGGCGGTGGTGTTTCTTGATCTCCGCCGCGGCTTTCATCGACGAAAATATGTTTACCGGACTCATTGAGGATATCGGTCTTGTTCTTTGGATACGCGCCACGGAGCGAGGCACGCAACTCCAAGTCGACGCCCCGCGCATCGCGCCAAACATTCGCCGCGGCGATAGCATTGCTGTCAACGGTTGCTGCCTTACCGTAGCCGCTCATCGCGGCGAGCATTTGACCTTCGATTTGCTGGAGGAAACGCTCGACCGCACAAATCTGCGCCATCTGCGCCGTGGAAGTCCGGTCAACCTCGAGCGAGCCCTCGCGGCGGACGGGCGACTGGGCGGCCATTTTGTCCAGGGCCACATCGATTGCGCCGCGCGCGTTCTTACTTTCGAAGCGATCGGTGAGGATCACAGGCTTGAGGTCGAGTTGCCTGGCGACTTCAGCCATTACGTCGCCTGCAAAGGATCGATCGCCATCAATGGCATCAGTCTCACCGTCGCCGAACTTCTCACCAACAGTTTCGCGTGCTGGATCATCCCCCACACCAAACGCCACACCAATCTCGAAGCGCTCCAAGCCGGCGATTACGTCAATCTCGAATTCGATATCCTCGCGAAATATGTCGAGCGAATGTTGCCACGACTCGCACCCCAATCCGAAACCTGAAATTTGCCATCTCTATATATATAGTCATGGGAAACAGCGCCGTGTCGAAAAGCTGCGTCCGGTCGTGTAGAGCGAAAATGCCAGTCCGGCTCGGACCGAGACATCTCTTCCTGTTCAATTCGCGCTGGACAAGATAGCAGTGAGAGATTCCTCGACTCCGCTCGGAATGACAGAGTTTTTCAGCAGAGACAAGACCGGTAAGCGCTACTTGGCGCCGAGCCCAAAAATCACCGCCGGAATCGTACGCAGTAATATTTTGAAATCGAGCGCGAGCGACCAGCGATCGATGTAATCAAGGTCCAGTCTCACCCACTCTTGGAAATCCACCACCTGGTTGCGGCCGCTGATTTGCCACAGACAGGTCATGCCGGGTTTCACGCTTAGCCGCCGCCGCTGCGCCGTGTCTTCAAATTTCTCGACTTCATAGATCGGCAAGGGCCGCGGTCCCACCAGACTCATATCGCCGAGCAACACATTAATAAGCTGCGGCAATTCATCGAGGCTCGTGCGTCGCAACCAACGACCAAAGCCCGTGATTCTCGGATCCTGATCCACTTTAAAAACCGGACCGCGCATTTGGTTGAACGGCTCCATCTCCGCCCGTCGCATCTCGGCATCATTCGCCATGGAGCGAAATTTGTACATCACAAACGGCTTGCCATGTTTGCCGGCGCGCATTTGCCGAAAAATGGCCGGGCCAGTCGATGTCAGGCGGATCACAATTGCAATCGCCACCATGGGGAGGATCAAAAATACTAACCCGATAAAGGCGAGCAGCCGGTCAATGAATCCTTTGACCAGCAGCGACCACGAAACATCGGGCGTCGAGAGAAACACGAGCATCGGCCGCCCGCGAAGGCGTCGAAGTAGGGTTTCGCGATGGCCGTTTGAATAAAATTCGCACCCAGCCATGCCGGAACTCCTTCGAGCTCGCACGCGCCAATGGCTTGCTCGACGCGGTTGAGCTGGCTGTGGCCGGCTGCGAAAATCACGCGCGACACGGCGTGGCGATGCATCGCCTCCACCAAATCGGAGATGGGCTGCTTTTCGATATCGATGCGAGCGACGACTTCGGTCATGAGGCGCTGCTCTTGCGTGAAAGTTTCTTCCAGCGCCGCGATGTCCTCCGGCACGCCGGCGAGCAAAATCGGTTCACGCGATTCCCCTCGCGCCGCTCGGCGGCGAAGATACGAGGTCATCAGCTGCTCCTTCACGAGCAGGAGAACCGTTGCGATCAAAACAAAAAATATCGGAACCGTGCGATTGTGAAGTGGCTGCTTTAAGAAAATCACGCATGCACCGACGACGATGCTCAGCGCGACCATCGCGCGAAAAATTTGTTCGAGCGTTTTCCATTTCGTTCGATTGATCGGAGATTGATAAAAACCCTGCATCTCGAGGAGGATGGGGCCGAAAAGCACGACCACTATGGCAAGCCAATAATAATTCGGCATCGGATCGACAAGTTCAGATACCGCGATCGAAATCGAGCTATGAAGACGCAGGCTGTAGGCAGTAAACAACGCAACGCGAGCAACAGCGCATCGAGTACCTGAAGGATTTGCGTGTTTAATTCCTGTCTTCTCGCCAGCATTTACACGATCGGCTTTTTTCGGGCTAATGGGTAAATAGGATAATGAACTCAGCCAAGAACGGTCAAAGCAACATCCCGGCCACGTTCTGTCGGGGTCATTTTTTCGGAGCAGGACTTGCAGCGTGCTTTGCGCCTGCGCAAACCGCCCGATCTTTTCGAGCTGCGGCTCGATGGTTTGCTTGCCGCTATTGATAAACTACCGGACTACCATTCCACAACTGCGCGCCCTCATATTATCACGGCACGCTCTCCGCTCGAAGGCGGGGCACAATAATCTTTCAGCTAGCGCGCCGCCGAAAATTGCTCATCACGATTTCTTGCTGAAGCGAGTTTCGTAGATATCGAATTTTCTTCCGCGCCAGCCTTCTCCACTATTCTCCGACGCGTGCGCGCTGGAAAATCGCAGCTCATTCTTTCTCTGCACGACTTCACCACCATGCCGGCTCTCGCCGATCTCCAAGCGGCCGCCCGTCGAGCGTACTCGTTAGGCGCAGACATTTTCAAAGTTGTCGCGCGGACCGATCGACCCCCACAGTTGCGCACGCTCATCGAATTCGTGCGGTCACCATCATGCCCGATTCCGATAAGCGCCATGGGTCTGGGCGCGCTCGGCCGCGTTTCACGTGCACGTCTCGCTCACGCAGGATCCGTCCTCAATTATGCGCATCTCGGTCGCCCTACGGTCGAAGGCCAATGGTCACTCGCTCAGTTGCGCGCCGCCACGCGCGCCAGGGTAATACGGCTCGGCGACATCTCACGGCACGCCGGCTGCGTATATATTATTGCGGGATGAGCGCGCGAAACGAAGCACAACTTCCGGACCAGGTGCCGGTGATGCCATTGGCTGGCGCGTTACTTTTCCCGCATGCTCTGCTGCCGCTCTACATTTTCGAACAGCGTTATCGCGAGATGCTCGAACACGCGCTCACACATCACCGCATGTTTAGTGTCGCATTGGTTAGGCCAAACCGCGCCGATTGGAAAACGAGCGCTGATTTCTTTCATGTTTCCACCGCAGGCCTCGTGCGCGCCTGCGTTGAGCGCGACGACGGCACCTCACATCTGATCTTGCAAGGCCTCCGCCGCATCCGATTCAAAAGCTTTATCCAGGAAGAGCCCTTCCCGATCGCGCGCATCGAACCGCTGCAGTCGGACGACGCCGCCTCGCTCCAGACCGATGCGCTCGGGGCCAAGGTGCTGGAGCTGTACGATCGATTCAAAAAAAGCGGCCGCCAGCTTCCGGACAAGGTGGATCGCTATCTTTCGGATCTCTCTGATCCGGAAATGCTGGCCGACCTGATGGCGTTCACCTTCATCAGCGATCCATTGCGCCGGCAGGAAGTGCTCGAGGAATTATCGATCAATCACCGGCTGCGCCTGGTCATCCAATATCTGCGCGAAGAAACTGGCAGCGCTTTTGCCTAACGAGCTATCACCGTGCGGGCGACGCGTTGTTTTCGCGCGCTACAGCGCTTTCAGACGCGCATGCTCTTCGAGCAAATAGCGGTCGGTCATACCGGAGATGTAATCGCAGATCGTGCGATGCAGTCCCTCGCTTTCGATTCGCTTTGTGGCCGCGCTGCCTAACGAACCCGGGTCGCGCACATACGCCTCGAAAACACTCTGCAACATTTCACATGCGCGCTGATTCACCTTCGCCACGCGCGGATGAAAATAAACGTTTCGATACAGAAATTTCCGTAGCTCGCGGTTCGCCTCGAGTAATGAATCGCTATAGCGAATGAGCGGCGCCGGTTGCTGCCTTACCTCATCTGCACTTTGCACCTTCGCTTCCGTGATTGAACTCGCACTGGTCTGCACCACGTCCTGAACCTGAACGTCGATAATGTGCCGAATGATCAGTTTATGCAGCTCCGGTTCACGCGCGTCTGGATAGCGTTGCAAGACCGCCTTATGGCTGCGTCGCCAAACCGCGCTCTCCTCCAGTTGCGGTGAATCGAGAATTTCAAAGTCGACCGCATCATCCAGGTCATGGCTGTAGTAGGTGATTTCATCCGCCAGATTCGCGATCTGCGCTTCGAGCGAGGGACAACAGTATTTCTCTAATGTGCGGCCAGTTTCTAACTTGCCATCTTCCCCACCGTGCAAGTTGGAAACTTGCGCCAATTTTTCCGGCGTTTCATAAAACGCCTGAGTGCTTTTGCAGACCTTCGCGCACTTCGAAAGTAAGATTCAGCCCGGGAAATTTCGGGTAAGCATTTTCCAGCAACTCCACCACGCGCAAACTCTGTCGGTTGTGCTCGAATCCGCCATGCTCGCGCATGCATTCAGCCAGCATCTCCTCGCCCGAATGCCCGAACGGTGAATGCCCGAGATCGTGCGCGAGCGCGATCGCTTCCGCCAGATCCTCGTTCAACCCCAGAGCACGCGCGATTGTGCGGCTGATCGACGCGACCTCGATCGAATGCGTCAGACGCGTGCGCAAATGATCGCCCGTGCCATTGAGAAAAACCTGCGTCTTGTATTCGAGCCGGCGAAACGCCCGCGAATGAATGATGCGCGCGCGATCGCGCTGAAATTCCGTGCGATAAGCATGGCTTTCCTCAGGAAATTTCCGCCCGCGCGAATCGCCAGACTTTTGCGCAAATGGCGCGAGCGTGGCGCGCTCCGTCGCCTCCATCTCTTCGCGCGACCTGTAGCCGCTTCGCTGTGCGAGGCGCGACGAAGACGAACGCTCTTCCATGTCTTTTTCTCTAATCCTCTCGTGTCGCCGATGAATCCGAGTCGGGACCTAATCCAGCGCGCAAAATTTTGTCGAGCTTTCGCCTTTGCGCCCGCACCAGAAGGAGGTCAAAAATCGCGAGCAGGAACGCGGTGAACGTCAGCCAAATGCAAACGAACCAAAAAATGATAAATCCGAACGGATGCTCGCGCGGATTCAACATCGCTTGCAGAAACGTCGAACCGAAAAATAAAAGTAATAGCGCCACAAGAAGCAGAACGAACATCGTGTTGCGGCGCATTTTCTGATCGCGAATCACTCCACGCGCCGCGTGCAAGGCAAAAGAAGAAATACGCAATTTCCTTTCCGGCTGCTCGTTCATGCCAATTCATGCTCGCTGACGCCATCGACAGAATCAAGGAAGTCGCTAACGAATCGGCTTTCCAGCCGTGGAGAGAACTGCTCTGATTAGAGACGAATGAAAAAAGCGAAGGCTAAAAAGCAAACGGCCAAGAAAGCGCCCAAACCCAGGACGAAAACGGATGCGGGTACCTCGCTGCAGTCACGCCTCGAAATCGCATTCGCACAAGCGGTATGGAACGCAAAATCATATGTTAACGATTCACAACGCTTGAGCGCGCTTTTTCAGGAAGCCGCCAAGCAGGCGAAGTCTTTGCCGAAGGATTCATTCAAGGACACGTGGCCCTATCTCCAAACAATGCTGCGTTTAATTCGCGCCTACTATCGCGGCGACTACCGCCTCGTTTCCGAAAGCACACTCGTAATCGTCGTTGCCGCCATCATTTATGTCGTCAGTCCCCTCGATGTAATTCCCGACGCAATTCCCGCGATCGGTTTCCTTGATGACGCCACCATCCTGACCATGGCCTTGCAACGAACGAAGCAAGATCTCGACGATTTTATGATCTGGGAAACGACGACGCTTTGATTTTCATTCCTCGCCGAGCAGCCGTGCATGAATAAGTTTTTCAAAGACCTCATAAATGAGGTCGCGTCGCTCTGCGAAAACACATTCGATTACTTTCCGGTTTCTCGAATATTGAAAAACGACTCGATAGTCGCGGACTCGCAGCCGCACGTAATCCTTCAATGGTCCTTCGAGATATTTAATGTCGCCACGCTCGCGAGCCAGGTCGCGGAGCGCCGCCCGCAATTCTTTGCGCGGATCGGGGGCTAGTGATCGGACAAAGCGGCGAACCTGATCGGAAATCTCAACGCGCATTCCCGAGCGAGGAGAGCGGGAAAAACTTCATCTTCCCGGATTGATGAGCACGGATCGCTTTCATCGCATCGGGATTGGCAAGTAATTCAAGCGTCTCCGCGATCGCTTCCATCCGTCGTCGCGAAACCAGATAAGCGACCGTTTCGTCGCGCCGACGAATCGCGATCGAATGATGCGCGGCATCTCTCAAAAGACGCGGAAGATTTGTCTGCGCTTCCGACACCGAATACGTAGAACTCATGACCGAAATAGGTAGCACGTATCGGGAGCAAATTCCAAGTGATTCTGGCGTCGCACGACTCAGGATTCGCGAATCAATTCAGCGACAGCTCAAATGAAGTTAACGATCTGGCGACAAAGAAAGTGCCACGGTTACCGAAACAGCTAAACCAACAAAAGCGCCGGATTTTCGAGAAGATGGCGGAGTTCCTTCAAATATTCCGCGCCAAGCGCGCCGTCGATGACGCGATGGTCGCAACTCATCCAGATCGACATGCGATGGCCGACACCGATTTGATCGCAATTATCGACGACTGGTTTTTTTGAAATTGAGCCGACGGCGAGGATGAAGCCTTGCGGCGGATTGATGATGGCGGAAAAACTGTCGATGCCCATGCCGCCGAGATTGGAAACAGTGAAACTTCCGCCTTGAAATTCTTCCGGCTTCATTCGCTTGTTGCGCGCACGATGCGCCAGGTCTTTCGCCATTTCGCTGATCTCGCGCAGAGATTTGTTTTGCGCAGCACGAATGACGGGCGTGAGTAGGCCGTCTTCGATTGCGACCGCGACGCCAAGATCGACATCGGCGTATTGCACGATCGCGTCGTTATCGAATGAGGCGTTGACCCTCGGAACTTTGACGGCCGCCATCACAGCGGCTTTGAGGACGAAATCGTTCACCGTGATTTTTGCGGCGTCGGCGCCTTCCCCAGCCGATTTCAATTCCGCGCGCGCAGCCATAAGCGGTCCGGCGTCAATGTCGATGTTGAGGTAGAAATGCGGGACGGGCGCTTTGCTGGCGACAAGACGCTCCGCGATGCCTTTGCGCATTCCGGAGAGATTGATGCGCGTGCCGCCCTTGGCAGCTTTGATTGGAGGAGCGGTTTGTTTCGACGGCTTGCCGCGATCCGGAGCCGCGGCTGCAGCTCCGCTCTTCGCAGCCGCACGGACATCGGTTTCGGTCACGCGGCCATCGGGGCCGGTTCCTTTCACGCTGGCCAATTCCACGCCAAGCTCGGCCGCTACACGGCGCGCGACTGGAGAAGCTTTGATGCGCGCTTCGTCACCTGCCGGCGGTTCCCGGGATTTTTCTTCTTTCTTCGGCTCTTCGCGCTTTGCCGCTTTTTGCGTTTCCTGCGGAAGCGCGGTCTCCGCTTTTTTTTCTTTCGCAGGTGCGGGTTTTTCTGTTTCCGCTTGCGGCTTCTTCTCTTCCTCTTCTTTTTTTTCTTTTGCCGGCGGCGCTTCCTCGCCTTCTTCACCAATGAACGCGATCTTATCGCCGACGTTTACCTTCCCGCCTTCCTCGACGAAAATTTCCGTGAGAGTTCCGTCTTCCGGCGATTCCCATTCCATCGTTGCCTTGTCGGTCTCGATCTCAGCGATGACTTCACCAGCCGAAACTTTGTCGCCTTTCTTTTTCTTCCACGCGACGAGCGTCCCCTCCGTCATCGTGTCGCTCAGTTTCGGCATTTGAATTTCAGGCATGGAATAAGAGTTTAAGGATCGATCGTAATCAGTGCACCAAGGAGCGGCGGTTTCCAAACCGCCGACTAAACAAACGGCGACTTGGAAGTCGCCGCTCCTTGAGGCTTTTCATGCGTAGCAAACTTGTCTTACTGCCGTAATCAATCTGTCGGCGCTCGGCAACACTGCTTTTTCCAGGCGCTCGTTGTATGGCATCGGCACGTCTTCCTGTGAAACGCGCATGATCGGCGCATCGAGCTCATCGAAAATATTTTTCTGGATGCGATAACAAATTTCGGCGCCGACTCCGCAAAATGGCCGGTCTTGTTCGACAATCACGACGCGGTGCGTTTTGGCGATAGAATCGAAGATCGTTTTCTCATCCAACGGCTTGATCGAGCGCAAGTCGACAATCTCGGCACTGATATCTTCGTCCTCGAGTTTCTCCGCCGCCGCCAACGCGAGCGGCACGGTCTGGGCATAACAAATGACTGTGACATCGCTGCCTTCTCGTTTCACTTCCGCTTTGCCCAGCGGGATCAGTAATTCGCTTTCCAGCGGTTCCACTAATCCCTTCGAGCTGTAGAGAAGCTCCGCTTCCAAAACGAGGACGGGATTGTTATCGCGGACGGCGGTTTTTAACAAGCCTTTCGCATCGCGCGGTGTCGCCGGCGTGCAGATTTTCAGGCCGGGAACGTTTGCGTACAAACATTCCGTGGCGTGCGAGTGCGTTGCCCCGAGCTGATGTGCAGGACCATTCGGTCCGCGAAACGTGATCGGAATATTAAATTGTCCACCCGACATGGTGAGCATATTTGACGCGTTGTTCACGACTTGGTCGAATGCGACGAGCGAAAAGCTGAACGTCATGAACTCGATGATCGGGCGCAGCCCGCACATGGCGGCCCCAACTCCCATGCCAGCGAAACCATTTTCACTGATCGGCGTGTCGATGATGCGTTTCGCTCCGAAGCGCTCGAGCAAGCCCTGGCTCACTTTGTAAGCGCCGTTGTATTCGGCGACTTCCTCGCCCATCAGGAAAACATCGCTATCGCGCTCCAATTCCTCCGCGAGCGCCTCGTTGAGCGCCTGACGATATGTGATCTCGCGCATGTTCATCTTGTAGAGGCGGCCGTGTCGGCCGCATCTTCTGGCTTTGCGGGCGACACGCCCGCCTCTACGCCATCGACGAACGTGTAATCGTAAAGTTTCTCGAGCGGCGGCTCCGGACTTTTTTCTGCGAATTTCACACTCGCGCTGGCGGCGTCTTTCGCCCGTTTGTCGAGGACATCGAATTGCTCGTTAGTCAATTTGCCTTCGCGCGTAAGCTGCGCCCGCAAACGCGTGATCGGATCGTCGAGCCGATATTTCTCCAACTCCTGCTTGGTCCGATAGCTTGCCGGATCGGACATCGAATGACCTCGATAACGATACGTCCGCGCTTCAATAAAGGCGGGATGCGAATCCTTTCGGATCGAATTGACGATTTCCCCGATTTTGTCGCGCACTTCACGAAAGTTCATGCCGTCAACAATTTCCCCAGGGATGTCGTAACCCTCCGCGCGATCGACGATCTGTTTTAGCGAAGTGGAACGCTTCACCGAAGTGCCCATGGCGAACAGGTTATTTTCGCAAATGAAAACGACCGGCAGCTTGTAAAGCGCGGCAAGATTCAGCGCTTCGTGGAATGCGCCCTGATTGATCGCGCCATCGCCGAAGAAACAAAGCGTCAAGCGATCTTCGTCTCGATATTTGCAGGCAAAAGCGAGACCGCAGGCCAAAGGCACGTGTGCGCCAACGATGGCGTGCCCGCCGTACATATTATTCTTGCGATCAAAAAAATGCATCGAACCGCCGAGACCGCGCGAGCAGCCGGTCTCTTTGCCGAAAAGTTCGGCCATGCAAGCGTCGGCTGAAGTCCCGCGCGCGAGGGAATGCGCGTGATCGCGGTAAGCAGTGATGAAGTAATCGTCATCGCGCGTGGCCGCGTGCGCGCCCACGACTACCGCTTCCTGTCCGATGTAAAGGTGACAGAAACCGCCGATTTTCTGCGACTGATATTGCTGACTGGCGCGCTCTTCAAAACGCCGGATCAACAGCATCAGCGCGAGCATCTCGACTTCGTCGCGTTGCGCCGCGCGCTGCATGAGCGTTTAGGCGGCTCGCGGCATCGTGGCGCCTGCGCGCGAACGTTCCGCGTTCCTGGCGAAATTCATGCAGGCAACAAAAGCAACCGTGAAGAGGAGATCGCTCACAAGCGAATTACGATAAAACATCCAGGAAGGCGTGGCGCTATATTGCGGCAAGCCAACAGTGAGCGCCTGGATCAAACCGGCAAAATTCTTTACGTAACCGGGATCGCTGATCCAGGAAAAAACGATGCTAATGAAATAGAACAGGCTCGAGCTGACGACCGACGCCGGAAGCAGCGTCTTCAAAGAAGCCCGCCTCTGCAGCAAAATGCCGAGGCAACCAATAAGGGCGAGCGCGAGATAGCGTCCGATAATGTGACCGGTAAACATAGGCGCGCTGTAATAAACATTCAGCACGGCATCGGAAATAAAGAGCGCTACAAGTGGAACGGAAAGTTTGAGCTTCGATGGAAAATAGGCGCCACAGCAAAGGGCAATGGCCGCGAATGGAGCAAAGTTGGAAAGCCACCCGGCCCCGGACGTAATCAACAGCCCCGCCACTATCCGGTATGCCACGACAAACAAAATGAGCAGGAAAGCAGGAATCATCGCAGGAATTTTAACCGTCCTGCGCGATATGCAAAGCTGATTTGCCGCAGGCGAAATCAGGCGGCGCTGGCTTTGGCCAATTTGTTGAGACGCGCCTTGCGTCGAATTGCTGCGTTGCGGTGGATGATGCCGCGCTTGGCAGCTTTATCGATCGCCGAAATCAAACTCCGCACCTCGTTAGGGTCGGATTTGGGATTTGCGCCGGTGGTGCGTTTTTGCATTCCGCGCAGACGTGAACGAACGCTCCGGTTGTGCAATGCGCGGCGCGCGGTCTGTCGAGCACGTTTTGCTGCGGATTTGGTGTTTGCCATTTTTTTTGCCTAACGACTTCAGTTAACTGTGGTCATGCCAATGAAGCCCGCGCTCGTTGGCAACACTTTTCCCAGCGGGCGCCAGGATGCCACCGCCGACCGACTCTTTCGCGACCGGCAGGGTGTTGCGAAATGTTTTCGCTTTCCGGACTTTCGGTAAACGATCCGGCAGAATCTGCACCAGGGTTCCGACAGTGAGTTGACTATAAAGTTCGGCCACGTCACTCGACCTCATGCGAATGCAACCATAGCTGGCGGGCCGCCCAAGAAATTTCTCCTGCGGCGTTCCGTGAATATAAATACAGCGCGCATAAGCGTGCGCATTCGCCGACTCGAGGCCACGGAGCCAAATGATGCGCGTCGTGATCGGATCGCGTCCTGGCGCGTCAGGGGGGATTACTTCACCAGTGAAATGGCGATTGTGAAAAACTCCGCCGACCGGCGCGTTATCGCCAATTTTTTGCGCAACCGCAAGAAAGCCCAGGGGCGTTGTCATCCGGCCCCAGGCATCACCGATTCCGAACTTGGAAGTTGAAACAGGATAAAGCGCAATCTGGCTACCGCCCTGCACGAGCATAAGCTTTTGCTCGCGTACGCTGACGATGACGCAATTGGGCGTTACGACCCGAGTTCCGGCATGCAAAGATGCGCTAAACAGGAGTAGCGCGAAAGAACAAGAAGCCAGGCGAAACATCGGGGCGGTATTTACCAGAGATTTTCGGGTTGTCACGCGGGAATTGCCGCTTCGGCCCGCGCGGTCCCAAAGCTAAATTTCGGCCACCATTGGGCCAGAGATGAGACGGAAACGTAGAGAAAGCCACCCTGAAACATGATCAGAAATGGCAGTGAAAGATACTGCTGATGCGCGACGGCAAACCAGACGAAGTAAGTAAAGTAAGCCGCGAACGCCATCTCGAAGATTGGCAGAAGCGACTTTAGCGGCATGTATTTACAATCGCGCCACGGTTGAGCCTTGCGCTCGATCCCATATTTCGGCGTGCGCGCAAAATCGGAATGATGATTAAACATCGCCTCGAGCACGGCGCGAGCGTTGTTAAGCGAAAGGCCAACGCCAAGCCCGAGCAGACAAGGAAGCAACAATATTTCCCTCATCCACGTACGCGGATTCAATTCGCGCTGGGCGCAAATATAAAAGATGGCCACGGAAAGCGAGGCCGTAAGAAAGATCGGGACGTCGATCAGGAAAGTTCGGACCCAGCCGGTGGGACCGCCGGTCGAGGGATGCAGCAAGAAGCAAAGGCAGGCGAGTAGCAGATAAGCGAAGTTCGACATCAAATGACCAGTGGCTTCGAGTTTGATCAACAATGGTAGCTCACTGCGCCAAATAGTGGGTAGCAGTTTTTTGCAGGTTTGGATCGAACCTTTGGTCCAGCGGTGCTGCTGCGATTTGAAGCCGTTCATGTCGACCGGAAGCTCCGCCGGCGTGACCACATCCGGCAGGAAAACGAACTTCCAGCCGGCCAGCTGCGCGCGGTAACTCAGGTCCAGGTCTTCCGTCAGCGTGTCGTGTTGCCAGCCTCCCGCTTCTTCGATGCATGAGCGACGCCACAGACCCGCTGTCCCGTTGAAGTTAAAGAATCGCCCGCTGCGGCTGCGCGCCGTTTGCTCGAGCAGGAGGTGGCCATCCAGGAACATCGCCTGCACCCGTGTGAGCATGGAATAGCAGCGATTCAAGTGTCCCCAGCGCGTTTGAATCATCCCGACTTTTGGATCGGTAAAAAAGTCGATTGTGCGCCGAAGAAGATCTTTCGGTGGGACAAAATCAGCATCCAGAATACAGACGAACTCATTGGCTGATTTAAGGCCAGTCTCCAACGCCCCCGCCTTGAATCCGACCCTCTCTTTACGATGGATCAGCTCGACATTAAGGCCGCGCTCGCGCAGCTCTTCGACACACGAAATGGTGACCTCCCGGGTATTGTCCGTGGAATCGTCAAGCACCTGAATTTGCAAAAGGTCGCGCGGATAATCCAGCTCGCTCACCGACTTGAGCAAACGCTCAACAACATAAATCTCATTGAAGATCGGCAGCTGGACGGTGACTTTCGGCAATTGCTCGAAGCGTCCCGCCGGGACCGCGGCCCTCTTCCTATTCTTGAGGAAAAGGTAGATAATGACGTAGCGATGGATCCCGTACGCGGAAAGGCCGAAGAGGACGGTCAAATAACAGATCGTCCAAACCAGGTATCCAGCGCTGCCGTGCATAATAGTTTAAGTAACTGCCGCAGAGAGGCCCGGCAAGGGCGACATGATGCCGCTTCCGGGCCCTCCGTCAAATCAAAAAATGGCGTTTTGCCTCGTGAAACCGTTATCTTAAGAACGTGTCAAACACTCTCCTTGGTTGCTCTCGTTTCGCTGATTTTTAGCGCGGTTGCAACCGGGAATTCCACCCGTCTTCCGGCCGAGGAACCAACCGTTCCGGACCAGGATTACGAGCGCGAAGAACTCGGTGTAAATCGATTCACGGCGCCGTCGATCACGCGTATTTTTCAGCAACTGGACGAACTCAAGCCGCTTCCCTTCGATCAACTTCGTCGCGACTATTCGCAACCTGCTCGCGGGAGTCGGGAACAAATGGCTCTCATTTTCGGGGGGCTTATCGCGGATGGTTTTCTTCTCGTCGCGTGCGAAAAGAAAGACCAGGTCGAGGACTTCGGACGCGTCCTGCTGCGACAAGCGCAAAGCTTGAGCGTTGCCGATCGGGTCACACGTCATAGCGCCAGTCTCACGGAGCTGGCAAAACGCGGCGACTGGCCTGCCGTGCGACACGAGCTGGCCGCAACGCAGACCGATGTAGAGCAGGCGATGATCGAACTGCGCGATCAAAAGATGGCACATTTGATCAGCCTGGGCGGCTGGTTGCGAGGCTTGGAAATTTGCGCCCGCGCCGTAGAAGCGGATTTCTCTCCGGAGCGGGCACGCGTTTTGTCGCAACCGGATTTGATCGATTATTTTAGCGAAGAGCTAAGGACATTGCCGCCGGCGACTGCGCATTTGCCGTTATTCCAAAAACTTCGCGCTCATATCGATGCGATCCGAACCGTGATTGATTCCGTAAGCGCAGCGTCCCTCAGCATGGCGGAAATAAGAAAAATTAAAGGCGAAGCGCGGGAGTCAAACCGGGCAATAGAAACGAATCAATAAGGCATTTACGCTCTATGCCCTTGCCTCATCCACCGACCGAGCCGATCAATTAAACGATGGCCTTGCCGGGCAAAATCATGCACACGACACGCGGCCGCTTCGAGCGGGTCAACATTGTCGTGGCCATCCTGCTGGCGGGCTGGGTGCCTTCGATGCTGATGCTGTGGGTGTCCTACACGATTCTCACCAGGACCTTGGAAAACAAAATCCTGCGCGACCGGCAGACATTTGTGCAGCTCATCGCGCACCTGGTGGGGGACGATCTGGCGGGAAAAAGCAACGTTATCGAGTATTATCAGGCGCAGCCGAATGTCGCTAAAATCCTGACTGATCCGAATCCGGAAGAGACCGGGCAGGAATGGGTTGGCCAGACCTATTTTTCGCATCCCCGGATCGATGGAATGTTCATCACCGATATCGAAGGACGTCTGGTCGCATCGGTCCCTCCGCTTCCTGACAAGGTGGGAATGGATTTTTCATCCAGACTTTGGCGTGAGGGCGCGCTCGCCACGTCGGGCGCGTATGTTTCGCAGGTCCATCCCCGCGAACCTGATCATCGGCTGGTTTCCGACATCGTGGGCGCCGTTCGCACACCGGATAAGAGGGTCGTCGGTTTCATGGGCGTTTCGGTGCTGGTCGAACGCATCGGACGCCGCTTGTCTACGATCGGTTTTACCGATCAATCTTTTTGTCAGGTATTCGATCAAAACGGCGCGGCGCTCTTTACGAAAGATTTCCGCGCCAACCCCGGCCTGCGCACACGCGACAACGACGATCTGATTGCGGAATTTCGTAAAAGCAAGAACCCGCACCTGGAACGACATGGAAACCTTTATGCATTCAGCCCCGTCGAGACGACCGGCTGGACAACGGTCGTGGGACAACCACGAGAGGTCGCCTATCAGCCCCTGCAGGATCTTCTGCAAAAATTGATGTGGCCGGTGGCTTGGTTAATCGCAGGGACCGGATTAGCGGCGTGGCTTTTCGGCAAGCTTTATCGGCGCCAAACCGAAGCGGCCCGCCGCATCGAACGCGAGATCACTTTCAACGAAAAGATTCTCGCTAACATGCCGAGTGGAATCGCGCTCGTCGATCCGGCGACACATCATTTTCTGACGGCCAACGATGCGTTTGCGCAAATGGCCAGGCGCTTCGGTCGGCTCCCGGAAAATAAGGATATTAATGACGCGATCTACGACGACGTGAAGATCGCTCCGAAAGAGGCCATCGAAAAAGTCCTGAATTTCGGCGCGCCGTTTCAATTAATCGAACATCCTTTTACCGACGTGACCGGCGCCACCCGTTACGTAAACGTGAATCTTCTTCGCCTCCAAGGGGCGCAACAGACCATCCAGGGCGTGCTCTATTTGGTCGAAGACAAAACGCGCGATGTCACCCTGCGCAAAGAACTAATAGGGGCCAACGCCGCGAAGGATCAATTTCTCGCGCTCCTCTCTCACGAATTACGCAATCCGCTCTCGCCCGTCATCGCCATGGTGGGCGAACTTGAAGCAACCGGCAGCGATTCGCCCGGGGTGCGGCACGCGTTGGAAGTCATTCGCAGGAATGTAGAGCTGGAGGCGCGATTGATCGACGATCTACTCGACGTCACGCGCATCGCAAAAGGAAAACTGCAGCTTACTTTTGAAGTGGCCAACGTTCACGAAATCCTGCAGCGCGCCTACGAAATCTGTCGGGACGAAATCGGGAGCAAGAATCAGCACGTCGAATTCCGCCTACGCGCAGAACGCACCTATACCGAGGCCGATCCCGCGCGCTTGCAACAGGTGTTTTGGAACCTCATCAAGAACGCAGTCAAGTTTACTCCCGCGGAAGGCCGGATCGTGATCGAGACCTTCAATCCGTCTGCGGGAGAAATCGAAATCAAAATTACCGATACGGGCATCGGCATCGAAGAGACGAAATTGAACAAGATCTTCAATGCATTCGAGCAGGGCCAAAGTTCCATCACCCGGCGATTTGGTGGGTTAGGCCTGGGGCTTGCCATTTCCAAGGCGATGATTGCGGCGCACGGCGGTGAAATTGAGGCGATCAGCACCGGAAAAGACAGGGGATCAACGTTCACGATCACACTCAAGACGGTGGACGAGCCGATTCGTGCGCGCACCGAGGAAAAACCGCAAGAACCGAGTTCGGCCACCCTAACGAAGATAGATGGTCGCACTCGATCGCGACGTTTGTTGGTGGTGGACGATCACCATGATACCTGCATCGGAATGAAATTGATGCTTGAGCGCCGCGGTTATGCCGTCACCCTTGCTAATTCAGCCGAGCAAGCGGTCGAGAAAGCTTCGGAAGAAGACTTCGATCTCGTCATTAGCGATATCGGGCTGCCGGACCGCAACGGTTACGAGCTGATGCAGGAATTACGCGCGACAAAAGATCTGCGCGGCATCGCCCTGAGCGGTTTCGGAATGGAAAATGACATCGCCCGAGCGCGCGATGCCGGTTTTTCCGAACATCTAACCAAGCCGATTAATTTCGAGCGCTTGGAGCGCGCGATTAAGAAAATACTCGAACCGGAAGCAGCTTCCGCTCCGGCCGGGTCATCGCCGAATGGCAGCTAGGCGCCCGGCCCTGCTGTTTCATGGCCGTTGTTGCCCTCGCCGCGCTTCTCGGCCGCTTCTTTTAATTCGCGGGAAAGCTTTTCCACGCGCTGGCGCATGATCTTGCCAGCTTTGAATTTCACGGTCGCGCGCGGCGGAATCACGAAACTGCTGCCGGGCTCATTCGGGTTACGCCCGACGCGCGGCTTGGTTAGCCGGGGCTGAAACACGCCAAAGTTGCGCAGTTCGACCGCGACATTATTGGCCAGGCTGTTCGTGATGTGATCCAGGGTGCGCTGCACCACTTCGAAGACCTGGGCCTGCACCATTCCGGTTTGATTGCTGATTGCGACGACGATGTCGCGTTTAGTGAGCTTAGCCATTTTAATAGGGATTCGAGTCCCGCCCCTAAATTGAGCGGGCAATTCGCGAAAAAAGAAAGCGTTAAATTCTTAATGGCCTAAAGTAATTTTCGGCCAGAAGCTCGCGCCCAGCATCAATTACGCACCAAATTCAGGCCGGCCGCTGCAAGAATCGCGCGAAATAATAAGCAAACGGCGTTTGGCGCGAAAGAGATTTGCGCCGCGACTTAAGCTGACCTTGGGCGATACCAAGTTTGGTAAAAACGCCGTTCCACTCCGTCTCGAGTCGACGCACTTCTTCGTTCGACAAATCGCGCACGCCACGAATCGATACGCAGCGTTGCAGGACATTCATCGCTTTTCCCGAAATCTCTCCGAGCAGACCTATTTCCGTGAGGACGTGTTCCGTTTCCTGCAAGAGATTGCCGCGCACCTCCGTGAATAGGCGCTCCTGTTCGGCCGAAATAATTGGCTTCGCCTTGTCCAGACCGTACGTGATCAGGTCATGGAGCTTCTTCCAGTTCTCCAACTGAAGGGTAATCAAACGCAGCTTGGCTTCGAGTTCGCGGTCTCTCATCGGTGACTTTTGGCCGTCACGAGCTCGAGCGTTTCATCGAGCTTCTGCAAGTTATCGATCAAGAGATGCGCCCATGGCCGATCCACGGTCTGCACCTGACTGATGATGCCTTCTTCAAAATAGAAGCGGCCTTGCCGCCACCTGAAAATTTCCGCGACGGCCGCTTCTCCCTCCAAGGTTCCAAAAACAGCGTGTCGAATCGAACCCAGCTGCAGATAAATCTCGCTGTTTCCTCGCGCTGACTTGAATGTGAAGCGGCCGCTGCGTTGTCCCAAACAACTCATCTGTAGGATTTCCGCTGCCGAAAATTGATTCAGATTTCCAATGAGCGAATGGCAGGGATCGATTCCTTCGGCCGGAATCACCACTTGATTGCCGACCGAGCGAACAATGTTGCGCAGATGATGGCGCAAATAACTTTCGCTTCGATCAACCGAGAGATGCGTGATTTTTTGCTGCTGCGCGTCCATCACGAGGTCGGCGTTGTGTGGTTTCGAAGTCAAACAAACAATGCGCAGAGAAGGAAAGTGTTGCCGCGCGCTCGTGGCCTGCTCAAGGGCAATGGCAGCCTCGCCTTCCACCACAAAAACGTCGAAATTTTCGGCGAGCAAAACAAAAACTGCCTCCGCCATGGTGCGGACGATGCGCGTCTCGACGTCGTCCATCATGTCAAAAATTCCGAGCGCGCGATCCTGAAAAACCGGGTCGGCATTTAGTATGAGCAATCTGGTTTCCACGACAGTGGACAAATGAGAGCAGGAAGCTTGCCCGCTTCGCAGAGGGAAATTATTTTCGCCACTCGCGCCGCGGCGGCGGGGCGGCGAAATGGTCGGGCGCAACCTCGTGCGCCGTGCGGAAGTGGACTTTGGCGATCTGCTGCAGGGCATCCGCGCCATTCGCCGCTACAATTTCTGCCGCCGTTTCCTTGACCGCGGCCGAAACTCCCCTGCCCAGCCGAACCCCAAGCGCGCGCCCACGTTTTTCCAGCCAATTCACAAAGCCTTCCCGTGCCAAAATCGAGGCTGCGGCCACTGCCGGGTCGGATTCTGCTTTCGTCCGCTGCTCCATCTTGATCGACTGCCCGTGCTGAAGAAGAGCCTTCTCAATAACCCGGACGTCGGCGAATTTGTCCGACAAGGCGCGCGGACAATCCGGCTTCTTCGCCAACAGATTCTCGATTACGCGCGCATGTCCCCAGCCAAGCAGGGCATTAAGATTTTTGAAGTTCACGATAAAGCTCATTGTATTTTTCCGGACCGATCAGAACCACTTCGTATAAGCCACCGACGATTTTCCGGATCGATTCCGCGAGCGCATGAATTCGCGCGTCCGAACCGATCCGTTTGCTGTCCTGCACACCGGCCTCGATAAATTTTCGCGCGATTCCGCGATCGACGTAGACCCCGGCGATGACAAGCGGCCCGAAAAAGTCTCCTTTGCCACTTTCATCCACGCCAAAATGCGGTTCGAACATTTCCGGCGAGTGCACTTCTTCATAACCGAGCCGCGCCTCGCCCAGAATTTTCGGTTCAAGTTCGAACTGCACGAACTCTTCCACGCCCTTGCCCTGCACAAGAATCTTTGGCCCCTTCTCGTAGACTGCGACACTCAGTTTGTTTTTCTGTCGCAAAAAAAATCGTGTACGGTTTCGCCGAAAACGTGAATCCGAGTTGATCCAAAAGCTCACGCAGTTTCGCGACCTGTTCCTGATTGAGCGGCGCAGTAAAAACGTTCACGATCAAATCTCTTAGCGTGTCATGTTGAGCGAAGCGAAACATCTCTCGAAAAAAGAAGCCGCTCAATTTCGCCGAGCGCTCTGGCGCTGGTTTCGCACGAATGGCCGCGATCTCCCGTGGCGCCGAACGACCGATCCCTACGCCATTCTTGTTTCCGAGGTGATGCTGCAACAAACGCAAGTCGCCGCCGTCATTCCATATTATGAACGATGGCTTCGCCGTTTTCCTAACATCAAAAGGCTCGCCTCGGCGCCCGAATCAGAGGTGCTGCACGCGTGGCAAGGATTGGGCTATTACTCGCGCGCACGTAATCTGCATGCCGCTGCGAAGATTCTCCGGAAAAAATATCGCGGCACGTTTCCGTTGCGGATTGAAGAACTGGTTGCGCTGCCCGGCGTCGGTCGCTACACCGCCAATGCAATCGCCACTTTCGCTTTCGATCGATCCGTTCCAGTCGTCGAAGCAAACATTGCGCGGGTTCTTTCGCGCGTTTTCAATCTGCAAATTCCAATCGATGAAATCGCCGGACGAAACGCCCTCTGGCACGCAGCCGAAATGCTTCTCCCAAAACGCGGCGCGCGAATTCACAACTCCGCCCTGATGGATCTCGGCGCGACCATTTGCACGGCGCGCTTGCCAAAATGTGGAATATGCCCAGCGAAAAAGTTCTGCCGTGCAAAGAGTCCGCAAACTCTTCCCCTTAAGAGACCGCGGCCAGCGAGAAAACAATTATGGGAGAACCATGCTTTTGTCGTTAGGCGAAACCGCATTCTGCTCGAACAATCGGTCAAACGCTGGCGCGGAATGTGGATTTTGCCCTCTGCGGAAACGACGCCGCCCACTCAGCCAATTTACAGTTTAACCTTTCCATTTACGAATCACCGGGTAAACCTGCGCATCTTTGCAGC
Organism: uncultured Verrucomicrobiae bacterium; assembly: GCA_963803315.1. Classification (GTDB taxonomy): domain Bacteria; phylum Verrucomicrobiota; class Verrucomicrobiia; order Chthoniobacterales; family UBA10450; genus JBBQFI01. The sequence goes on from CAWDLY010000020.1 coordinate 277,528, forward strand.
CCATCAGCACTCGATCGAGAAACGAATGCAGCGCTGGTTTTCGAAAAACTCGCTTGATTCCATTCCGATCCCTTCACCGCATCGTCGCGCGATCGCCGCGATTTACGGCGGCAAATACCAATGTCAGCAACATCTTGTTCGGCCTTTGAAATTCGCGTAAGATCGTTAGTCATGAATCCGCAGATAATTCGCGACCGGATCAATAATGGATTCCGTCCATTTGTTCTGCATCTTTCGGATGGTCGACATTTTACTGTGCCTCATTCTGATTTCATTGCCGTCGGCCGAAATGTTGTCGTCGTAATTGGCGAGGACGACGTTTCGCGAACAATCGATCCACTTCACATTGTTTCCGTCGAAGAAGCGTTATCGCACGAATAAATGTTCGCGAAACTAGTGATCCAGAGAGGCTGGTAACAATGCGCAGCATGACCGGCTACGGCCGCGGCGAGGTCGATCACAACGGCGCGAAATTCAGCGTCGAACTCAACTCGGTGAACCGCAAACAGAGCGACATCGTTATTAATTTGCCGCGCGACCTGAATGAACTTGAGCCGCGGATTCGACAAACAATCAACGAAAAGATTTCGCGCGGTCGCACAAGTGTTGTCGTCGCTCTGCACAATGGCGAAAAAAGCACACGCACGCTCGCGCTCGATACCGCGCTCGCCCGCTCTTACCACGAGGCAATGCGAGCGCTGCAAAAGGAACTAAGCGCCCCCGGCGAAATCACCATCGGAACTATTTTGCAGGCGCCGGGTGTGATGCGGTTACCCGAGGAAAATATCGACGCGACAAAAGCGTGGCCTGCGGTAGAGCGCGCGCTCAACACCGCGCTCGCCGAGTTAATCAAGATGCGCGAGAGCGAGGGAAAGCATCTGGCCAAGGATCTGATTCATCGGCTAAAAACAGTGCGCGCCGAATTGAAACAAATCCGGGCGCTCTATCCGGACGTCGTCAAAAAATATCGTGAGGCGATGCTTGAGCGCATCAACAAGACCGGCCTTAACATCCCGATCGATGATGAGCGCCTGGTGAAGGAAATTTCCTTTTTTGCAGACCGTTCCGATATTTCTGAGGAGCTGACTCGTTTGGAAAGTCACCTCGCGCAATTCGCTCATCACTTGCGCAAAAACGAGCCGGTTGGCCGAACCCTGGAATTCATTACTCAGGAAATCTTTCGCGAACTCAACACGCTCGGAGCGAAATCGAACGATGCGGTCATCTCGCAGCACGTCGTCACCTGCAAAGCGGAGTTGGAAAAAATTCGCGAACAAATCCAGAACCTTGAATAAGAGAGAAAATCGCTGTAGCCGCCCCGCTCTGTCGGGGCGTCAATGCGCCCAACACGGCGACATAGCGCCGTGGCTACAAAAAGGGTGAGATGACTTCCAACCAGTTCACACGCTACGGGATTCTGTTCGTGGTTTCGGCACCGTCCGGCGCGGGCAAGACCACGCTTTGCGCGGCGCTACGGCAAACGCCGGATTTCGTCTACTCCGTTTCCTGCACGACTCGCGCGCCGCGCGCAGGCGAACTACCGGGCGAGGATTATCATTTCATTTCCGAGCACGAATTTCTTTCACGCGTCGCCGCGCAGGAATTCCTGGAGCACGCAAAAGTGCATGGCGATTTTTATGGAACGCTACGCAATCCAATTCTGGAGAACTTGAAAAACGGCGTCGATGTCCTGATCGATATTGATACGCAAGGCGCCGCCGCCATTCGCAATTACGACGATCCATTTATTCGCCAGGCGCTGACCGACGTTTTCATCATGCCGCCCGATTTGGAAGAATTGCGCCGGCGGCTGATCAAACGCGGAACGGAGACGCAGCCGCAAATTGAGCTGCGCCTTGTCAACGCCGCGCGCGAGATGGAGCTTTGGCGCGATTACCGCTACACCATCATCAGCAAATCCGTGGAAGAAGACTTGATGAAGTTTCGCCACATCATGGGTGCAGAACGCATCGCGAGCCGCAGATTGATTTTGAGTTGAAAGACAAAATGAACGGCACCGGAAAGCGAAAACGGCAAAGCCCAGTGGCGCGAAAAATCCTGCAGCCGCAATCGCAGGCAAAATCAATCGTCCTCGGCGTGACCGGTTCAATCGCCGCCTACAAATCCGCCGAGCTCGCAAGTTTGCTCGTTAAGCAAGGTCACGATGTTTTTGTCGTCATGACGAGCGATGCGACGGAGTTCATTACGCCGCTCACGTTGCAAACACTTTCCAAGAATCCCGTCACGACCAGCTTCTACGACGAAAAGGAAAACTGGCGGCCCGGCCACATTGAGCTCGCCGACCGCGCCGATCTTCTGCTCATCGCGCCGGCCACTGCAAACATCATTGCCGAACTCGCACACGGACTGGCGAGTCATCCGCTGGCCGCGATCGCGCTCGCAACGCGTGCGCAAATTTTACTCGCGCCGGCCATGAATGGAAAAATGTGGGAACATCCGGCGACGAAAGAGAACGTGGAAAAATTGAAAGCGCGCGGCGCAGAATTCATCGGCCCGGAAGAAGGAATGCTCGCGTGCGGTTACGAAGGCGTCGGGCGTTTGTGGAAAGTTAATGACATCGCTTTTCGCGTGGAATTCTTGCTCGCACGCCAGGATAACTTGATCGCATAGGATGAGCGATCACATGTTGTCATCCCGAGCCCCGAATGCTTTCGGGGCGAGGGACCTCACGAACTTCGGCAACGGGTCGTAACTTGCGAGGTCCTTCGCTTCGCTCAGGATGACGGCTTTTGCTGCGGACGATTCCACTCGATAATTCCACGCAATGAGATTCCTCATCACTGCCGGACCGACGCGTGAGCCAATCGATCCGGTCCGATTCCTGAGCAATCGCTCTTCGGGGAAAATGGGATATGCGATTGCGGAAGCGGCGATCGAAGCGGGACATGAAGCGACGTTGATCTCCGGGCCTGTGAATGTGGACGCGCCAAAAAACGTGCGCGTGATTTCAATCCAAACGAGCGATGAAATGTATGAAGCAGCGCGAAACGCGGTGCGCGCTTGCGATGTGCTCGTGATGTGCGCCGCGGTCGCTGATTACAAGCCGGCAAGATATTCCGAGCAAAAACTGAAGAAGAAATCTGCGGCGTTGTCACTCGATCTCGTGCCGACACGCGACATTCTCACATCGATCGCAAATCAGGAGCGTTCGTTTCTCATGGTGGGTTTTGCGGCGGAGACGGAAAACGTCGCGGCGAATGCAGAGAAAAAATTGCGCGTGAAGAACTGCGACCTGATTGTGGCTAACGACGTAAGCAGTTCCGACTACGGAATGGAATCTGCTGAAAATGAAGTCACGATTTTCTTCCGAAACGGTGAAACGAAAACAATTTCTCGCGCGCCAAAAAAAAATATCGCGCGCGAACTCGTAAAAATAATTTCAAACATGCGCGAAAAATGTTTGACAAAAAAAACGTGATGATTACTGAACCGTGTAAGTGAAGTTATTCAAACATCTTCACACACCCACCGCGATTGCGGATTGAAAGGGGGGATAGTCGATGCCAGCAAAGAAAAAAGCAAAAAGGCCCGCCAAGAAAAAGGCGGCGAAGAAAAAACGCCATTAAGGCCTGACGCTTCTTAACGCTCCGAGAACTTTCGGAGCATAAATCCCAACTTCAACCCGGGAGGAGGACTCAAATTCTCCTCCCGATTTTTTTTGTACGGATGTTCTCACACCACGGCCACAAAGGATCACAACGGATGAAATCTGTTTTTGTTTCCTTTGTGCACTTCGTGGCCTTTGTGCGAAATAATGTTTGGTCATGACGCATTATCTCGACGCGGCGATATCGGCAGCGCGTGCGGCTGGTGATCTGCTGCGCAAGAATTTTCGGCAACCGCGGCATGTGAATGCAAAGGAGGCGCACGACATCAAACTCCAGATTGATGTCGACACGCAGAATCTGATTACCGATTCGCTGCTGAAAAAATTTCCGAATCACGCGCTTTATGGCGAGGAAGGAATCGTGGGCGATCAGTTGAGCGAGTTCCAATGGGTGGTCGATCCATTGGATGGAACGGTAAATTATTATTACGGCATTCCGCATTTCTGCGTGTCAATCGCGCTTCGCTGTGAGGGGCAAATCATTGTCGGCGTAATTTACGATCCGATGCGCGATGAGCTGTGGGCCGCGCAAAAAGGTGCGAAACCAAAGCTGAACGATGACGTTTGTCATGTAAGCGAACGGACGGAATTGAGCGATGCGGTCATATCGGTTGGGCTTTCCAAGACGGGTGCGACGATCGAATCAGGTTTGCCGCTTTTGCAATCGATGGTTCATCGCGCGCGCAAATGCCGTTTGATGGGAAGCGCGGCGCTCGACATGGCGTATGTCGCGTGTGGTCGTTTCGACGCTTATATCGAACAGGGAATCAGTCTTTGGGATGTCGCGGCAGGTTGGATCTTGATTGAGGCGGCGGGCGGCGTGGTGGAGATGCGGCCACGCACGGACATGAAAGATAAATATAGTGTTGTTGCTTCCAACGGCGTAATCGATCTAAAGTTGTGATCTTATGATGCGCTCTGGAATTGGGTATGACGTCCACCGTCTGGTGGAAGGCCGAAAATTAATCCTCGGTGGCGTGGAGATCTCGCACAATCGCGGGCTTGATGGACACTCGGACGCCGACGTGCTCTCCCATGCAATCGCGGACGCACTCCTGGGCGCCATGGGTGAAGGCGACATCGGATTCCATTTTCCCAATACGGACGAAGCAAATCGTGGAATGAGCAGTCTGGAGATTCTGCGGCACGTGCGTTCGCTCCTGGCCGAGAAAAATGCGCGGGCACTAAATATCGATGCGACGGTGATCGCGGAGGCGCCGGTGTTGCAGCCGCATATTCAATTGATGCGGACTAAAATCGCACGCGCGCTGGCCTGCGATATTACGTGCATCAGCGTCAAGGCGACGACGAACGAAGGCCTGGGCATGATAGGTCGCGGCGAAGGCATGGCCGCACTCGCCACGGCATTGGTCGAGGATGTGTGAGATCGCGTAAAGCGGCCGTGCGATTGCAACCGCAGAGCAAATGATCGCGTCGCCATTTCGCGAGGTAGGGGCGGTTCACCGAACCGCCCGCGGGCGATTGGGGTCAATCGCCCCTACCTAGAAAATGGCGCTGCACTTTTTTAATACTTATTCCCGGGAGCTGGAGGAGTTTCGCCCACTCGACGAAAACAATGACATTGTAAAGATGTACACGTGCGGGCCGACGGTTTACAGCTACGCGCACATCGGAAACTATCGCGCCTACATTTTCGAGGATTTGTTGCAGAGACATCTGGAAACACGCGGTTACAAAGTTCATCGCGTGATGAATCTTACGGATGTCGACGACAAGACGATTCGCGGCGCGCGTGAAGCGGGCGTGGCGTTAACAGAATTTACGGCGCCATTCAAACGCGCGTTTTTCGAAGACATCGAAACGCTACGCATCAAACGCGCGGATGAGTTCCCGGCTGCGACCGAGCCGCAACACATCGCGAAGATGATCGAAATGATCCGGAAGTTGATCGAGCGTGAGCTGGCGTATCAGGCGGACGACAAATCGGTTTACTTCCGCATCAAGAATTTTCCGGAATACGGACATCTGGCGCACTTCGATTTGACGCAATTGCAATCAACCGGCCGCGTGCGGAACGACGAATACGATAAGGAACACATCGGCGACTTCGCGCTTTGGAAAGCGTGGGATGAAGAAGATGGCGATGTGGCGTGGGACAGCCCCTGGGGACGCGGGCGGCCCGGGTGGCATATCGAGTGTAGCGCGATGGCGACGGAGCTGCTTGGCGAGCAGATCGATATTCATTGCGGCGGCGTGGATAACATTTTTCCGCATCACGAAGCCGAAATCGCTCAGACGGAAGGCGTGACCGGAAAGAGATTCGTGCGCTATTGGCTGCACTGCGCGCATCTGCTGGTGGACGGGCAAAAGATGTCCAAGTCGTTAGGCAATTTTTACACGCTGCGCGATGTGATCGCGAAAGGGTTTAGCGGACGCGAGATTCGCTACGCATTGATGCGCGTGCATTATCGCGCGCCGCTCAACTTCACCTGGGAAGGAATGGAGGAGGCGCGACAATCATTGGCGCGGATCGACGACTGGCTGGAACGCCTGCGTGACACAGCAGGCGGCGCCGCCGATTCATCAACGAGTTGCCCTGACGACAAATTTGAAGAAGCGCTGGATGATGATCTGAATATCTCCGCCGCGCTTGGATTCCTTTTCGAATCAATCCGGGAAACGAATCGACGGATCGACACCGGTGAGCTGTCGCCAGAGGAGGCTCGAGCCTGGCTCACTTGGTGGGAGCGCGTCGATCGTGTGCTTGCCGTTTCACCGGTGGAAACTGGGTTGCCGGCGGAAATCGCAGAATTGGCGGAAGCCCGAGTGCAGGCGAGGCTTGCAAAAGACTGGCGAAAAAGTGATGAATTGCGCGACGAACTGAGCGGACGCGGTTGGGAAGCGCGAGATACGAAGGATGGGCAGAAGGTGACTCGCCGCAGCGGCGGTTAGTTCGAACGTGATGTTTGCACCGGAAGAATTTCTCAGCCTCGAACACACGAGTCACGCGAAGTTGTTCGAAAACCAGAAGTATGTCTGGGACGCGCTGCGACAGATCGCGAGTTATCTGCAGTTTCGATTAAAGCCGGTTGTGCTCGGCGAATTAATGGGCAAGCCGTTTATCAGTAATGCTGTTTTTGTTGGCCGCGGCACGATCGTCGAACAAGGCGCCGTTCTGAAAGGGCCGGCGTGGATCGGCGAGAATTGCCAGGTGCGCAGCGGCTGTTATGTGCGCGAAAACGTAATCGTGGGCGATGGCGTGGTGATGGGGAACTCGTCGGAGTTCAAGAATTGCATCCTTTTCGATGAGGCCCAGGTGCCCCATTTTAATTATGTCGGTGATTCCATACTCGGACATCGCGCACATCTGGGGGCTGGCGTGATTCTTTCCAACGTGAAACTCGATCATCGAGAAATTTTCGTGAGTGCGATGGATGAAAACATCGGAACCGGTTTGACGAAATTTGGCGCCGTGATTGGTGATCGAACGGAAGTGGGATGCAACGCCGTGATCAATCCCGGTTCGGTTTTAGGTCGCGATTGCGTGGTTTATCCGGGAGTGAGCTTTCACGGCGTGTTGCCGCATTGCAGCGTCGCGAAAATGCGGCAGGAAATTCAGATCCTGGAACGGCACGATCTTAACCGCTCGTAGCTGTGGAAGCTCTGCCAGGATCAGGGCAAGGCGTTACCCGAGCGCAATTTCACCGCGGAAACATCTGAGCCAGTGAGGGTGCCGTTGACGTTGACATCCTCGCGGAAGTTCGCGGCGCTAAGGGCGGAACCCGATTGCAGTTTCGTTTGTGAAACGTCGCTGCCATTCACGGCCTTGTTGGCGGTCGTATCGCCATTCAGAACATACATGGTGACTGCGGTGCTGGGAAGCACCTGCGCAAAACTGTCGGTCATATTACTCAAAGTCACGGTGATAACCTGCACATCGGTTACTCCGCTAAGATCAACCGTCATCGTATTACCCGAGAACGTGGGGGTAGCGGGAGTGCCGACTCCGGAGGTAACGGCGGCGCTACCACTGACCACGGAGTTTGAAAAAGTGAAGACGAGCGTGTGAGTATTGGCACCGGTGTTTCTACACTCGATCCCAAATGGCGGACCTGATAATGGCAGGTTAACATCGAAAGTGCCTACGACACCGTGAGTCTTTCGCGACACCGCGCTCAAAAGCTGGAGCGGACCTGCCGTGATATTCAAAATTCCCGAACCAATCGCGGATTGGCCGTCCGGGTTCGTGATTGTGACATTTTTTGCGCCGCCGGTGGCGCCGATGGTGTTGAGGTTCAGCGTCACGTGAGTTGGATCCGTAAAGGTAACAGAATTCACTGTGACGCCGCCGGTGACGCTCGCACTGATGCGATTTGCAAACCCCGCGCCCGGATCAAAAAAGCCGGAGCCCGAAACGGAGGTACCCGTGATCGTGACGGCAACGGATGATTGGCCGCTGGCAACGCTCGGCGGACTCGCGCTCGCAGGAGTAGCTGGCGGCGGCGCCAAAAGTTTCGCCACCTGCGTGCCCCACGTGTTTGTGCCGTCGCTGTATTCCTGAACGGTCCACATCGTCATGTCGTCGTTAGGGTCGAGGCTGGTAAAAGAATAATCACCCCAACGCCTTCCCAATGGTCCGCCGGAATCTCCGGTCGGATTGTATGCAGTGCTTGAACTAGTATAAAGCGAGACTGCGCCTTGCGTCCCCAATGTATCGCCCGCGAGGCGGCCGTTGGTGCCAGCATTGATGCGATCATTGCTGCCGGCAACGCTGAAACCAAACGCAGTGTGGCCCTGGCCAGAGATCATGGCCGCAGAATTCCAATAGAATTTTGGATTGCTGACCGCCGAGTCGAAGATGGTGCCCGATTGATTCACAGTTGGCGTTCCCGAACCTACGGGAACAACGAGCTCGTACCAGCGCACGGCATTGCGATGGCCAGCGCCACTCGAGGCGACACCGCTCGTATCAACCGCGATGTTATGCGTCGTCCATAATCTGCCGTTGCGTATATGCGCAGCAATAAGACGGTCGTCGACACCGTCGAGTTGGCCGTTGGTTCCGCCAGTGTTTCCAAGATGAGGCACCGAAGCCGGAAACGAAGTCGTCGGAACGGTGATGGAAATATTCCCGGAGATTGTTGGCGTTCCGCCGGGAGTAGCAACTCGCCGCATAATCAAGCGCCCGAATGCAGCCGCGCTCGAACCAATGAAATATCCCTCATTAGCGGCCGCGTTATAATTATCCACGCCGCGCGGACTCGTGGGGCCATCTCCTCCGGTGATGAGGCCGCGAAAAGCGGTCACCACGATTGGGCCGCCGGAAAGAATCGAGCTCTTTCGAATAACGAAACCCGACGTGTTAACGAACGAGCCGCTGGACGCGACAAGCATGTCGCCGCCGACATAAAGCGCGTTGTTATCGACTCCGAGCGATGGACTATCGAGATACTCACCGGTGTCTCCGCCACCAACCGTATTTTGCTGCACGAAAAAGAACGTCCAGACTGTGCTTCCCGTGATGACCCCTGCGCTGGCTGCATCCGAAACGGCGATGAGAATGCGATTCGGCAGATTACCGAAAGTCCCGGCCGAAGTCCCGGGTGTATCTACTATCGTCAATATCCAGCGACTCGTTAGGCGATCGTAACGGATTTGCGGATTGCTGGTCGAGTTGGCGGCAACTGCCGGCGTCATCACGCTGGTGAAAAACGCGTCCGGATTGGCGTTGATTACGCCATCGGCGGCGCCGGTCGTTTTGTTAAACGTTTTCAGACGACCATTGATGAAAAGAAAAAACTGCGACGGGCCGACTGCGCCCATTACGTCAGGCGGGAACGGGCCGGTAGCCGCATCGCCAGTTGCGGCGTCGAAATTTGTGCTAACGGTTTGCGGCGCGAAAAGAGCAGGAGAAACCGCCCGTGCTTCCGAAATTGATTTCGTCTGCGGCCATGTCGCGGCAGCCGGGGAATTGACGTCCTGCGGGAGGCGTTGGCGATCGGGTAACTTCATTCTTTTGCGCAACACTACGGATGCCGGCTTTTGGACCGCGGGATCCGACATGATGTCGGCAGTTTTTCTTTGCGCGCCGCCTGCTCCAATCCAAGGTTTCCCAATTGTCTGAGCCGCTGAAGTGAGAGGCTTTCTTGTTTGCTCGCGTGCAATCGCCGACGACGTCAGAATCAAACTAGCGAATGCCAGCGCGGCGACTTGAAATAGCAAGACTCTCTTCATGGGGCGGGTATTGTGGTCTTTTTATGGGAAACGGGCAACAATATTGCGGAGCTTTCTAACCTCGTATGGATAAGGGCTCGAAGCATCCGCGGAAGCAAAATTCCACCTTGGAAACGGTCGTAATCTGCATTTTTCTCGCGGCGATCACGTGGGGCGTCTTCGGGCAGACGCTGCGGCACGATTTTGTCAATTACGACGACGAAACCTACGTCTACGGAAAGCCGATCATAACCGACGGCATCACGCTGCCCGGCATCGTTTGGGCATTCACACGCAGTCATGCCCGAAACTGGCACCCGCTCACAACCATTTCGCACATGCTGGACTGTCAGCTCTTTGGATTAAAAGCCGGCGGGCACCATTTCAACAGCGTCCTGCTGCATACTGTTGCTGTCCTGCTGTTGTTTCTCGTCCTCAGGGAGATGACGGGCGCGACCTGGCGCAGTGCTTTTGTCGCAGCGCTGTTTGCGATCCATCCCTTGCGTGTCGAATCGGTCGCCTGGATCGCAGAACGCAAAGATGTGTTGAGCGGAGTGTTTTTTATTCTGACGCTCGCCGCCTACCTGCGGTATGTGCGCAAGCAGACTCGCGGCCACTACCTCATCGTGGCGATCGTGTTCGCGTGCGGTCTTATGTCGAAGCCGATGCTGGTAACCGTGCCGATGGTGCTGCTCCTGATCGATTATTGGCCGCTGCAACGACTTGTTGACCTTCGCACATTGCGAAAGCTGGCGGTGGAAAAGATTCCGTTGCTCGTCCTTTCGGCGCTTTCGTGCGTCGCAACAATTATCGCGCAAGGGGGACCGAGCGGCGAAATGGAGCCGTTTCCGCTGTCGTGGCGAATTAATAACGCGCTGGCCAGTTATCTTATCTACATCTGGCAAATGTTTTGCCCGCGGCATCTCGCCGCGTTTTATCCGCATCCCGAAAACACCTTGCCGGTCTGGGAAATTATTCTCGCGATCGTGTTGTTAGGCGCAATCAGCGGCGCTGCAATCGCACTTCGTCGCAGATATCCTTATTTCATTACGGGTTGGCTCTGGTACCTCGGGATGCTCGTGCCCGTCATCGGCATTTTGCAAATTGGAATGCAGGGGCACGCCGACCGTTACACATATTTGCCGCAGATAGGACTGTACGTGGCGATGACGTGGGCGATTGCCGATCTGTCGAGCACATGGCGCTATCGGCGCGAGGTGCTCGCATTCAGCGCTGTCGTGGTGCTGTTTGCTCTCGGCTTGAGCGCGCATGCGCAAGTTCCCTACTGGCGCAACAGCGAAATACTTTGGAACCACATCCTCGCCGTGACCCCGAATAATTACGTGGCCCACAACAATCTCGGCGTGCTTCTCGAGCGGCGCGGCCAGGTGGACGAGGCCATGTCGCATTATTTGCAAACGCTGAAAATTCAATCGGTCAACAAGCAGGCCCGTCACAATCTCGGCCTTGCGCGCGCACACACAAATCTCGCCAGTGCACTTCTGCGAAAAGGGGATATCAACGACGCCATTGCCCATTGTAATACGGCGTTAAAATTGCGGCCCAATTTCGCCGAGGCTCAGACAGCTCTTGGTAATGCATTTCTGCAGGAGCGAGCGTTGGGTGAAGCCATCATGCATTACGAGAAATCACTCTCCATCGCTCCGGAAACGGTTGTGGTGCTGAATAATCTCGCGCTGATTTTTGCGACCTGTTCCGATCCCAGTTTCAGAAACGGCGAGCGCGCAATTCAACTGGCCACGCAAGCCGATGAGTTATCTGGACGGAACAATCCATCCATCGTTCGCACGTTAGCAGCCGCGTATGCGGAAACAGGCCAATTCCAAAAGGCAACTGAAACCGCCAAACGGGCCCTGAACCTTGCTCTGGCACAAAAAGATACGGGATTGGCAAACGACGCCCGTTTGGACATCGATCTTTACGGACTCAATCTCCCGCGGCGCGAACATTGAACTTCGCCGGCTGTTGGGAAGCTGCGTTCTCTCAAATCGAGCGGAGTCGCCTACCACGCTGCGGCGAAGCTAAGGTGGAGCACATCTCTTACTTGTTCGATCGCGCGTGAACATAACAATCGGAGATTTCCCGACTCCGCTTGGAATGACACGCTGTTTCGGCAGAGACGCCTGACACAATCTGAGGTGTGCCCAACTTTGCCAATTGGTTCGTCGAATTGGGCAAGATCGATCGAGCTTTGTGGGTACAAAAAAGCAGCTTCACCCGAAGGTGAAGCTGCTTGATTGAATCTTTCGAAACCGAATTACCCGCGGAGAACGCGGCGGCGATGGGCGATAATCGCACCACCCACGGCAGTCAAACCAATCAGCGCCAAAGTTGTAGGCTCTGGGATGATCGTAATCATATACTGAGCGGCCGGAAGGTTGTTATCGTCAAAGGTAGTTCCGTCGAAACTTGTCGCTTCGGAACCGTGCGGGAGAGTGGTCGTCGACTGCAAGATATAGCTTCCCAGCGCAGCGTTCGCCGCAATCGTGAACGTGATATGACCGACGAAATAAGTGCCAGGTCCAGGAACGTTACCGAAATCGTTGATGGTCGCACCCAGATCGCGATTTTCCGTGAAGAAGCCCGGAGAAGCCCCGACCGGTGTGAAAAACGGAGCCGGATTCGGAGCGGTTTGCGTCGGATCAGGGAAAGCAGTCCCGTAGGTCAGGCCGGTAATTGAAAGGCTGCCCGCAAAGGCCGTCTGGGTCTCGAGCCAATACGACAAGCCAGTAGAATTATAACCCTGGAACGTCAGGAGGACGTCAAAGCTAAACGTTATAGCACCACCTGAGATGTCGTATGTCCCAGAGTTGGCCAGTTCCGCCTCCAAGCCCGAGGTCATCGAAGGTTAGCGATTGTGTCGCACCGTGAGGGCGAATCAGGGATGCCGGCAAAGTGCCAGCGTTAGCTCCGGCCGCGATAAGAGCGGTTACGATTACAAGAAGCAATGTCTTTTTCATGTGTGGGATTTGTTCTCCGAGTTATTCCGTTTTCGTGGGCGTTTCGCCCTCAATTGCGACCGTTTTACCCGACTTGCCGGGGTCAATGCAACATTTTTTTTCTAAAAACCAAAGATTTTTTTATGACAAGTCATAATGGAGCCAATTACTCAGGCTTGAAGGGCGAAACCACAGCGACAAACCGGGTCGAAATTAGGGGCAAATTGGGGTATCAGCTTCGCATCGCAGAGCTTGGCGCCGCTTGCGTTGGGTGGCTGGAAAAGCGAATTCCGCCTTCGCATGGCGCTTTTTTAAGGCCTCTCCACTAATCGCGGCAACTGTTTTGTGACGATTCTATGGAAAGGATAAAACCGGTTTTTCTTTGATCCAGCCGTAGTCGTAAAGTGGTTTTGCAAACCAGGCGTTCGATTTGGAGTCAAACATCTTATGAGCGGCCTTGATCCACTTTTGCCCGTCGCCTTTTCGATCGTGCGCAAACTCCCAGGCCGCCTGCGCATAATAATACGCTGGCGATTCTGTCGGAAACGCTATTCGCTCTAAAGCCGTTTGCGCGCGGACCTCGTTATGCTCGAAGAGATAAGTCAAAAGCATGGCGTAGCGCAGTTTTTCGTTGTAGGTCTGGATGTTAGTTTTTTCCATCAAATCGCTGTAGGCCTCGCGCGCATCGGTGAACTTTTTTTCGCGCATTAGAACATCTGCAAAATGCAGTTGCGGCGGGAATCGGCTTGTGTCTGCATCGCTCGCCGCGCGGAAAGTCTTTTTCGCATCATCAAACTTGCCTTGCTCAAGATAAATGCAGCCACGAAGATCGAGAGCCTGGGCACTTCCGCCCTTCGCCTTTTCAATCTGATCGAGCAGCGTGAGAGCGCCATCGAGATTTCCCTGGTTAAAACTGTCTTCCGCTTTTTCGAGGAGATTGGAAATCTCCGACGCTGTCTCCGCGGCCGCTCCAGAGGCGAAGAGAGCGCACAAAAGCAATGCGGAAAAAAAACGCCGTGCCACGCGTTGCCCTCGACTCGTTAGGCCAGAAAAAAAAGCGTGGCGGATGGGCGGGGATTCGAACCCCGGGTGCCTTTCAGCACACACGCTTTCCAGGCGTGCACAATAGACCGCTCTGTCACCCATCCGGGAATCGAAGTTCACAATTGCAACCTCCCAAAAAGTTCGTCGAGCGGCAGCTGGATGCCGACGTAAAACTCGCCGAAATCCGCATATTGTGCGCTAACCGGGTCAAAACGCATTTCGTAAACAATCGCCTTAATCTGGAATGTGTCGTGCGCAAAAAGCGTGACGCCCCATTCCGCATCGTCAAGGCCGGTTGAGCCGGTGATCAGTTGCTTCACTTTCCCGGCGTACTTCCGGCCGACCGCGCCGTGACCGAGCATGAGACGTTTTCTCTCGGCAAACGGAAGCGCATACCAGTTGTGCTCTTCGCCGCGACGTTTGCTCATATTATAGAAGCAGACGACCGGCCAATCCGGCAACGTCGGATAAACGCGTTCGTGCCGATATTTAATCATGCGCTCGCGAAAAGATTTCATCGCCTGGGCGAATTCATGCGAATCGGCCTTGAGTTGCTGTTCTTCCTGCAACGTGCGCGCGTGATCGTCTTCGCTCGTGGCATATTCGCTTTCTTCGGTGAGCGATAAATAACTGTAAACCGGCACCAGCACGTCCGCCCCCAGCGCCAAGCTCAACTGTTTCTCAATGCGATTGGCGTCGTGCAGATCGGGCGTAATGAGCATGAAAGCGAGATCGGCTTTCGGCGTCACTCCGCTCAGAGTGAGCAATTGCGTAGAAGGCAGAGCGCGGATCTCCTGGACAAGCGAGGAGAGTGATACTTTCGCCGCGCGCTGTTCCTCGCGACTGAGAAGCTGCCATTGTCCCCACTCGATCCGATAAAACAGGTGAAGGCAATGCCAGCCTTGTTCGGGAGTAATTGTTCCTGGTTTTTGCATGCGGTGAAATCACATTTCGACTAACGAGACATAATCTAGCGACCAGCGCTCGCCGCGCTTGGCAAATGTGAGATGCAATATTCTTCGCCATCACTGGCCACGCGAAAGTCGAGACTCGGATCGCTCGATTCGGTCGCACCGCACACCGCACACCGATGCAACGGCTCCGTTTCGCTGGGGGCGCTTTCGGCAAATCGTCGCCGGCGCCCGGCGACTTCAGCTCGTTGCCGCGCCTGACCGATAAATCCGGGACCGAAAAAGATCGCGTAATTACTTAGAGCGACGAGCAGGGCCGCTCGATAAGAATTGCTACTGGCGACGAAACCAATGAGAAGAAATGCCGCCATCGCCCACGCGACCCATTTCACTTTCACCGGCAAAATGAAAAAGATATAGATGACCTCGTTAGGGTAAAACGTGGCAAAGGCGAAGAAGAGCGCCGCCGTTAGCATGCTGTTGGAAAAATTCGAGCCGAAGAAAAACGCGGCCACAGTTGTGCCGATCATTCCGACAAAAAAGTAGAGCGTTAGCCGAAATGCGCCCCACGCTTGCTCGAGTCCTTCGCCGATGAACCAGAGAAACCAAAGCACAAAGATGATCCACCAAGGGCTGAATGTTTGCGGCAGAAAGATGTAGGTAATGAGCCGCCAGACCTGTCCCTGCATGATGCGGCTCGGATTGAGGTCGAGGACGTATTTGAAATCGGGATTGAGGTAAACGAGCAGAAAGACAAGCGCGTTAAACGCGACGACGATGCGAATGAGGCTTGGAATCGCGATAAAACCAAGACGCCGTTCCAGTTTATCGAGCAGACTCATCGTGCTGGGATCGTAGCTGTCGCGCGGCAGCTTTTCAAGGTAGGGGCGGTTCACCGAACCGCCCGCGGGCGATTGGGGTCAATCGCCCCTACCTGCGTTGACACTGTAATGTCGATGTTTAGGATGCTGACGATGAGCGACGCCGCGAATAAAACCACGCCGCTCTACGAAGAGCATGTGCGGCGCGGCGCGAAACTGATTCCATTCGGGGGTTGGCTCATGCCGGTGCAATACACCAGCATTGTGGACGAACATCAGGCCGTGCGGAAAAATCTGGGCGTCTTTGATATTTCGCACATGGGGCAATTCATCGCGTCCGGCGAGGGTGCACGCGGGTGGCTCAATAGAATGTTGACCAACAACACCGAGCGCCTCGAGGTCGGCCAGGGGCAATACACATTTCTGCTGAATGAAAGTGGCGGGATCATCGACGACCTCATCGTTTATCGAACTGCGCCTAACGAGTTCCTGCTTGTCGTAAACGCATCCCGCACTGAGGAAGATTTTAGTTGGCTTCAAAAACATCTTGCCGCTTCTTGTCAGCTGATCGACCGCAGTAAGGATTTTGCAGGTTTGGCAATTCAGGGTCCGCGCGCAGTCGAATTGTTTCATGCTTTTTTCGGTAAAGAGGCAACGCCGCCGGAGCGCAATCAGATCGCAGATTTCAACTACAGCGGCATTCGCCTGACGATCGCGCGTACCGGTTACACCGGCGAGGACGGCTTCGAAGTTTTTTTCGCGGCGAAGGACGCTCCCTTCATTTGGAATGAGGTGTTGAGCAAGGGCGAAGCGCTCGGAATCAAGCCATGCGGATTAGGCGCGCGCGATACGCTGAGGCTCGAAATGTGTTACCCGCTCAACGGGTCGGATCTCTCGCCCGAGCGCAATCCAATCGAAGCCGGCCTCGGCTTTTTTGTTGACCTGAAAAAGCCGGAATTCATTGGCCGCGAAAAATTGGCGCGCGACAAGGAACAGGGTCCCGCAGAAAAACTGGCGCCCTTTCGCATGACGGGTAAAGGTCCGCCTCCTCGCCCGCATTATTCCGTTTTCCAAAATGGAGCGCGCGTCGCCGAGGTGACCAGTGGCACATTGTCGCCCAGCTTGAATTACGGCATCGGCATGGCATACGTGCCGGCGGCTCAGGCTAAAATTGGCACCGAGCTTGAAATTGAAATTCGCGGACAAAAGTTTCCGGCAGTCATCGAGAAAAAACCGTTCTATAAAAAATCATGAATGTTCCCGACGATCTTCTTTATACCGAATCGCACGAATGGATTCGCCGCGACGGCGAAAATATTCGTGTTGGAATTACCGATCACGCGCAGGCGGAGCTAACCGATGTCGTTTTCGTCGAACTGCCGAAGGTTGGCCGTCAGGCCGCGGCGAAGGAAGCAGTCGCGGTGGTCGAATCGGTGAAGGCCGCGAGCGATATTTACGCTCCGGTGAAGGGAACGGTGGTGGAGGCGAACAAGGCGCTCGAATCAAATCCTGCGTTAATCAACACCGACCCCTTCGGCGAAGGTTGGATCTTTGCGATGAAGATCGATAACGCGGATGAGCTTAAGAATTTGAAGGACGCTGCGGCCTATCGGGCCGCGATTGGTTAGGCCTGTTCCAGAATTTCATCGACGCAATGGACAAGGCCCTCCATGTCGATCGGGCCGGCTGAGCATTCATATCCTTCCATCGAGCTGCTGAAGACGAGCGAGGCGCCCCCATCCCCGCTCTCGAGAGCGATGATTGGAGCATCGCCCAGAGCCGAATCAGATCGCAATTGCTCCAACATTTCGGGGCCGGTGATCTCCTCGCCGGTCAAATCCAGCAAAATCAGATCGGGCTGGAATTTGTGCACGGTCTCGGAGGCAATTTCGCGATCCGGCTCCTCCCGGATGAGGTATTCGCCGCTTTCTTCAAACGCTTGCCTGACCAATCGGCTCAGGCGCGGCTCGTTGCTCAGGAAAAGGATACGTTTACGGATACTCACCGAAAACGGTCTAGCATCGCCCATGCCAGCGTCGCCTAACGATTCCGCCTCTTAGCCAGCTTTTTTAATCGCGAAACCGACGTATCCCCAACGGCCCCACTCGTAATGCGTCGTGCCTTCGCTCTCGAGAATGCCATGCTTATCGTGCGCATAAGTGCCGGCGACGAATTCGGGAAATGAAGCATTGAAATGGACGTCGTGAGAAACCAGCAATCCGCCGTCACGCAATCGTTTCCAGAATTCGCGAAACTCCCAAAGCATATGGCGCCGCCGATGCGAACTGTCGTGCAAAAACATATCGATCGGCGATGGCAATTCGTTGCGCTTCACGAAATCTTCTACCGTTCCGCTTAGCGGAACGAATTGGCTTCGCAGTTCATCGGGAATCAAAAGGCCGTGAGCGCAATCTCGATCCATTTCGATGCTGTAGAGTTTCGCACTCGTTAGGCCTTCATCGGCCAGCGCTTTGAGAATGAAGGCGGAAGAAATTCCGAGATAGCCGCCCGATTCAACAACGGTCGTCGGCTTATGCCAGCGAGCCAGTCCATAAACGATGGCACAATCTATCTCCCCCATCATTCTATGACCGCCATGCGCATCGCGGCGCCGCACCATTTCCTTCATGAATTCGCTCTTTTGAATCTCCGCGGAAAAACGGGCGACCGCTCCCCACAGGTCGTAAAAAGGCATTGGAAACTGTTCCAACGGTTTGGCGCTTTTTGGCTTGCCCCAAATCCCACGCAGCGCGCGCATAGAGATCGAACTTCGACGACTCTATTATGAACGCGAAATATTTATTCTCGATTTGCCGTAGCCAGATTGGCGTGCAAAAAAACAGCCTCATCCTTTCGAATGAGGCTGTTTGAGAGATCCGTGGGCGATCGATTACGGAACGGACGTTCCTGCTGACAGCTTCACAGTAGATACGTCCGATGCGGTGATCGCTCCGTCATGGGTGACGTCGGTGCGGAAGTTCGCCGCACTTAGCGCTGCGCCGGATTGAATTTTGGTTTGCGAGACATCGGTAGAGGTCACGGCGCGATTGCCCGAAGTGTCGCCTCTGAGGAATCCGAGATTCACGCTGAGCGGGCCCACCAAAGCGTTGCCATTGATATCAATGACTCCGGACACCTTCAACGTAAGGACCTGACCATTGGTCACGCCGCTCAGCGGGATAATCATGTCCGTGCCGCTAAACACGGGCGTGCCGGCCGTGCCGCCACCTCCAGCAGGATTGTGGTCCGCCGCGTTAACGACGGCGCTGCCACCCACTAACGGATTCGTGAAATGCAGAACAATTTTGTAATCACCATTTGTGCCGCCATCGGAATCGCCGCCGGCGCGACACTCAACGCCCGACGTAGCACTAACGAGTGTGGCACCCAAAGGCATGTCGATATCGAAATTTGTTCCAGCGCCGCCAGTGCCATGCTTCTTGCGTGACGATGCGCTGATGAATTCCAATGCCGTTGTTGTGTCGTAGATGCCGCGCCCATGCGTGGCTGCGCGAAGAATGGCGTTAGGATTCTGGATTTCCATGGCGAAAACCGACACATGCGGGAAGCCGGTGCCATACGGGCTCCACGTTGCACCCGCATCCGAGGAATAATAAACGCCGGCATCCGTTCCGACGTAGATGCTTCGGGACGATCCGCCGGTAGCCGGCGCGCTGTCCGGATCAATCGCAAACGCGTTCACTGCCACGTCGGGCAAGCCGGTCGACATCGGCGTCCACGTTACCGATCCCGCCGGAAGTGCATTGAGGTTGCTTGTCTTCCAAACGTGACCAACACCGAGAGCCGAACCAGCAAAGCCAAGGTAGGCAACGGCCTTGTTGTTTGGATCGACTATCATGCGTCCAACGCCGAGCGCTGGTGTAGTGGTTGTTCCGTTCGTGGCGCCAGCGCCTGCGATTTGCAAAAGAGGATTTGCGCCCGTGGTAGTCGCGAAAACCGCTCCACTACTCAATCCGGCCAGACGGACATTGTCGTCTTGCGGCGAAATGGCGATTGCGGAGACGGTGGTTGAAAACGTCTGGCTCACGGCCGCGCCTGATGTGGCACTGTTGGTGGAGCGATAAAGTTTACTCGTGCCAAAATACCACGCGTTCGGATTTCCCGGACCGAGCGCTTGAGGCGCATAAAACCTCGTGGCATCGCTCAAAGCGATTCCGTTGAACGAATCCATCGTCCCGTCGCAGTAGACCGTGGTGGTATCGACACCTCCGCTGTAGATACCGTGAAACGACCATTTTCCGGTTGGAGGCTCAGGAAGGGTCAGGCAAAGCGCATTGAGGAGTCGTCCGGTGCCCATCAGTGAGCCCGACGAATTATAATAGGTGTGATACGAAGTAACGTTCGTTGTGTCCGCCGCGTTTTGATCGATTAAGGAATAACCGCCATCACCAAAATCGGCGCGGTAGAATGTGCCATCGGGCTTGAGATGTTCCGTTCCATTATCCTGAGTTCCACCGATCGAGAAATTCTTATCGATCGGATGAACCGCGAGCCCTTCAAATTGTGTCGCGCTAAATGTCGTATTGTTAAGCGAAGTCCAGGTCGTTCCTGAATCCGTGGATTTCCAAATACCGCCATCGTTGCCGTGATAAATCACCGCCGGATTCGAAGGCGCGTACGCGATCGCATGAACATCCGCGTGCAAGCCGACGTTGCTTCCGATGAAAGTGGCGCCGCCGTCCGTCGATTTTTGGAAGAGGTTAGGCGAAACATTTCCGCCAATGGAAACATTGCTCGCATTAGTCGAATCGACCGCGACGCCGATATCATAAAATCCCTGAGTGCCAGCCCAGCCGTTTTTTAACGACGCACTCCACGTTGCGCCACCATCGGTTGATTTGTAGAGCCTTCCGTTAGGCGATCCTTCTTCCGTCGAAGCGTAAACCGTAACCACTGACGCCACCTTATTGATCGCGAGCTTTACGTTCTTAGCCAACGCGATCGCCTTTGTTTGCGTGAAAGTCGGCGTCGCTGCGAGAGCGTCGGTGCTGCGATAAATGCCCGAGGGATCCGTACCGGCTTGTCCGTAAAATGCCGCTACGATATTGTTCCCGTTGCCGGGCTCCATCACGAGCGCGGTCGATATCGTGTTTGTTGAAGTAGTACCGGTGACTTGCAATCTGGTCCACGTCGGGCTGCCTGAAAACGCATTCGTCGATCGATACACGCCGCGATCCGGAAGAACATTGTTTGCCGTCGCAACGATGCCGCCAACTCCTGAGGAAGTAGAGCAAAACACATTGTTGTGGTTTGCCGGATCTACCGCGATCGACACAATGGAACGGCCAGTGAAAATGTCGGCGCCGTCGCCAGTCCTGGCATTGAATGGACCGCTCACCGTCGGACTCGCGCCATTAGCATTGGTAATAATGTAAAAGCCGGTACCGAAGAAACTGTCCGCCGAAAGATTGCCCTCGCCTGTTCCAACCAGGATGGTGCTCGAGTTAGTCGGATCAATCGTTATGGCACCGATCGCAAGCGGAGTGCCGATCAGACTTGGCGGTGATGCGGCATTATCCATCAATGGCGTCCAGGTGGCCCCGCCGTCGGTAGTTCGATAAACGCCACCTTGTGCGGCACCGACATAAACAATGTTTGCATTCGCCGGATCGACCGCTATCGCGCTCACGCGTCCGCTCACCGGATCGCTTCTCGTATCAGTCTGGCCATTGGGAATGGGCGCCGGACCGACAAACGTCCAGGCCGGTCCCACGAGAGCAAGCGACGGCTTGGTTTTCACTGAAATGCTCCTCGGTTTTGGAGCTTTGGGAAGCTTCTTCGTGGACCGCAGATTTTCGACGAACTTCTCCGCCGGTGATTCGAATTCAGGGTTGTCCTTGGGCCGGCATGGAACGATCGGGGTCTCGCCGCCTTCGGATTCGCGTTCTGCCAGCGCGCAAAGAGGCAGCATCAGGAAGGCCGCCAGGATGAAGGCGAGCAAACTCGTTAGGCGGCGTAGACCGCGCAATGAAACGAAGACATGGGTTGACGAGGATTGTGATTGCATGTTGTGAGGCTTTAGAAGCGTTTTTGGGTTTAACGGTATTCTCTCCAGCGTACCTCAAACGTAGGAAACTACTTAATTACGTTTTTGTAATGTAATGTCCGGCTACTTGGAGTTGCTTCCGGAATGGCCCGAACACGAGGCGGTGAACTCCCGCTTTTTTATGGAGCGCCGTATGCTTAATTGAATTTCACGCGATGTCGTCTCAGCAGAAAAAAGCCGAACTCAATTTCGAAGGCGCAATGGAGCGGCTCGAAGCAATCGTCGAGCAAATGGAATCGGGCAAGATGCATCTGGAAGATCTCATCGTGCGATATGAAGAAGGGATGAAGTTGGTGAAAATTTGTCAGGAAAGACTTGCCAGCGCCGAACAACGCATTGAAATCATCACCCGAAATAACGCCGGCAAGCCCGCGGTGAGAAAATTCGAGCCGGCATCAGAAAACGCTTCCCCTTCCGATTTAGAGAGAAAAGAAAATGACGGAGTCACCCTCTTCTAAGACAGCTGCGGTTGCACCGCGTTTGCTCGATCACATTCAATCTCCTGCCGATATCAAGGCGTTGGCGGAGGAAGACCTGCCGCAACTCGCGCAAGAGGTGCGCGAGAAATTGATCAATGTCCTTTCACAGACCGGCGGGCATCTTGGCCCTAATCTCGGTGTGGTCGAGCTGACAATCGCGCTCCATCGCGTGTTCAGCACGCCCAAGGACAGATTCGTCTTCGACGTGAGCCATCAAGGCTACGTCCACAAAATGTTTACCGGCCGGCTCGATCGGATCGATACGATGCGGCAATACCAGGGGCTAAACGGATTCCTTCTGCGCACGGAGAGCGAACACGATTGCTATGGCGCGGGACATGCCGGGACGGCGCTGTCAGCAGCGCTCGGCATGGCCGTCGGCCGCGATCTGCGCGGGAGTAACGAAGATGTCGTCGTCGTCGCGGGCGATGCTGCGCTCACGTGCGGCATCAGCTACGAAGCGCTTAACAACGTCAAAGCGCAGACGAAACGTTTCATCGTTGTCTTGAACGACAATGAATGGTCGATCGCGAAAAACGTCGGCGCCATCGCGTCGTATCTAAATAACATCGTCACCAATCCGACTTACGGATATCTGCACGAAAAGGCTGGGCAGTTTATCAGGACAATCGCCGGCAAAACTGCGTTGCATCTGGCGCACAAGGTCGAGGAGGGCGTGAAGAATCTTCTCGTGCCGAGCGTGATTTTCGAAGAACTCGGCCTCCGGTATTACGGACCGATCGATGGACACGACATTCCGCTGCTCATTCGCACTTTCGAATTTCTGAAGACTCAGGACGAGCCAGTGCTTCTTCACATCCTAACGAAGAAAGGCAAAGGCTACGAACCGGCATTGGCGAAGCCGGACAAGTTTCATGGGCTCGGGAAATACAAGATCGAAAGCGGCGAGACTGCACCTGCGCCGACGCCGACTTACTCTGAAATTATCGGTAAGACGCTGGCCAAATTTGCCGACAGCAACAAGAAGATCGTCGCAATCACGGGAGCGATGCCGAGCGGAACGGGACTCGGGTTTTTCCAAACACAACATCCCGATCGCTATTTCGACGTCGGCATTGCAGAGGAACACGCCGCGCTTTTTGCCTGCGGCCTGGCGACACAGGGAATGAAACCGTTTTTGACGATCTACTCGACGTTCATGCAACGCGCATACGACATGATCATTCACGACATCGCGCTGCAGAATCTTAACGTCGCGCTTTGCATGGATCGCGCGGGATTAAGCGGCGATGACGGCCCGACGCATCACGGCTTGTTCGACATCGGTTATCTGCGGCACGTTCCAAACATCGTGCACATGCAGCCCAAGGATGAAGACGAATTTGTCGACATGCTTTGGACGATGGCCAATTACAATTCCGGGCCGATTGCGGTTCGCTATCCGCGCGGCGCCGGCACGGGCGCAAAGCCGAAGGTGGAACCGAAGCTACTCGAAATCGGCAAAGCCGAAGTAGTGCAGCACGGCCGCGATGTCGCCATCTTCGGATTGGGTAACATGTTTGAAGTGGCAGAAGAAGCGGCGAAGAAATTGCAGGGGCAAGGTTTCTCCGTGGCACTCATCAATCCGCGTTGGATCAAACCGCTCGATACGGGGACGCTCGAATTTTTCGCGCGCAGCGTTGAAGTCATTTGCACGATTGAAGATCACGTGCTCCACAACGGTTTCGGTTGCGCGATCATGGAACATCTTTATTCCCGCGGAATCCACACGCCAATTGTGAGAATTGGCTGGCCCGATCAATTCATCGAACACGGCAATATTCCGGCATTGCGCCAGAAACACGGAATTACGGCAGAAGCGCTGGTGGAAAAAACATTGCCGTTACTGCGGAAAAAATCGGCTGCAAAATCGACTGCGGCTTAGCTTCCGTTTTTCGTTAAAGTGCTTGACGATATGGCTGGGGTGCCATATCGTGCTCTCGCTGTGATGAAGATGACCATGTTTATCGATGAAGCACTCTTGGAAAGAGTGATGAAATTGACCGGTCTTAAGACCAAGACCGAGACGGTCGAGTTCGCTCTCAGGGAGACGGAAAGAAAGAACAAGCTCAGCAAGTTTTTGGGCGCGAGAAAAATCGCAGCGGGAGAATGGAAAGGTAGCGTCGATCCGGCGTATGACTTGATGCGCTTGAGACTCGCAGAGAAGCCGGCGAAATACCGCACCAAGCGTGGTTCTCGTTGATTCGTCGATTTACATTCGCTTGCTCCGCACGGGCGTCGACCCCGTAGCAGCCCTGGCCGAGCATTTCGAACCAACCGAATTAGTTGGCTGCGACATCGTCCGGTGTGAGGTCCTACGCGGCATCATTCGTCCAAAAGTACGGGCCGATCTGGGGATGTTCTTCGATCTTCTTGTCCACGTCACGATGGATCATCGTGCGTGGCAGGAAACGGAGGATCTGGCGTGGCAATTGGATCGTGCAGGCCGGGTTTTGCCGCTGACCGATATCATCATTGCCGTTTGCGCTTTGCGCGCGAACGCAGCGGTGTTGACCCGCGATCAACATTTCAAAATGATCCCGCAGCTTGAGCTTGCGAAGTGGTGAGATTTCCGGAACGCGTCGCTTTACCATCGCCACGAGCGTGCGTATTAAGCGCTCAACGTGAGCGCGATCGAAGCTTCGAATCTAACAAAGATTTATCGCACCTACCGGAAGCAGCCCGGCTTGTGGGGCTCGGTCAAAGGACTCGTTAGGCGAACATACGCGGAAACGCGCGCAGCCGATAATATTTCCTTTCAAATCGAGGAGGGAGAGTTGGTTGGATTCCTCGGGCCGAACGGCGCCGGGAAAACCACCGTGCTCAAGATGCTGTCCGGCTTGCTCAATCCGACCGCGGGTCAGGCGCGGGTGCTCGGTTTCGTCCCATGGGAACGCAAGGATGAGATGAAGCGGCAGTTCAGTTTGCTCATGGGCCAAAAGAATGCGCTCTGGTGGGATCTGCCGGCGCAGGAATCGCTCGAACTCAATCGCGCGATCTACGGCATTGACCGCTCGCGCTTCAAAAAAATTGTCGATGGCCTGAGCGATCTGCTCGAAGTGCAGGACAAAATGAATGTGATGGTGCGTGAGCTCTCGTTAGGCGAACGCATGAAGATGGAATTGATCTCGGCGCTTATCCACGAGCCGAAAGTCTTGTTTCTGGACGAGCCGACGATCGGTCTCGATGTCGTGAGCCAGAAGCGTGTGCGCGAATTTTTGCGCGTTTACAATTCGGAGCATCGCATCGTCACCATGCTCACCAGTCATTACATGCAGGACATCGAGGAGCTGGCCAAACGCGTCATTATCATCGATCACGGCAGAATATTTTTCGATGGCCCGCTGCACGAGATCATCGACCGTTTTTCGCATGAGAAACTTGTCAGCCTCACGTTCACAGAACGGGCCGCGCGGGATTTCACCGCCTTTGGCGAAGTGGTCGAGCAAACCCCCGTCTCCGTGCTAATAAAAGTTCCGCGCGCTCAGGTCACCGAGATCAGCCGGCGACTGCTCGAAACCTGTCACGTTAGCGATATCAACGTGCAGGAAATTCCGGTCGAAGATGTGATCCGCCAACTTTTCGGCGAACAACGATCGAAGAAAAAGGACGAACGCCCAGTGGAACTGGTGCAGCAGCCCTAGTGCAGGAGCGCGTCCCGCAACCCCTGAACATACCCGGGGTTGATCTCAAATTGAGTGACCGGCATTTCCGCCATTTGCACTTCCTCTGAGTACGGGATGCTCTCGACAAAGCCCGCTGCCATCAGGCTATTAAGCGTGTCGGTAACGTCTTCGCCACCCATGCGTGTGAAGTCCTGAATCTCCGCACCGAGCATCGGTTCGGCAAAGCCGATGGCACGGACTACGGTTGCCTCGCGACCGGTAAGCTTGATCTGACGCATTGGAATATTCCCAGCAGCTTCTATACCGGTTTATAATTTCTAGAATCAACTTTGAAGGCGTTCATCGCAGGCAGAATGCTCTTCCGCATCGCCTCCTGAAACGTTCCGTACTTCGGCGTCCATCCAAGAGTGCGTAATTTTTTGTTGCTCACGCGTTTGTTGCTGTCACCGCGTTTACGATTCTTAGTCGTCGTCCCGATCGCAGGCGGCGGCAGACGCAGCTCGTTCGCCAGCCACTTGTAGCATTCGCTCAAGAGCATCGGCTGATCGTCTACTACGTTGTAAATTTCCGCCGCGCCTCGCTGCGCGATCAGGAACAACGCCGCAGCGATATCCTCCCGGTGGACTTGATTGACAAAACGGTCGCGCTCCGGATCGATCACCGCTTTGCCCGCAAGAAGTTGCTGGAGAAGGAATGAACGGCCAGGACCGTAAATTCCGGCGAGACGCGCGATGTTACCGCGTCGAGCGAGAATCAGTTCTTCTGTCTCCCGCAAAATCTGACCCGACTCGTGACGCGGCTCGGCCGGATCAGACTCGGTCACCCACGATCCATCTCGTTGCGCATAGACGCTCGTACTGCTCGTAAAGAGCAACGGCGTTCCGGCAAAGACATCCAGAAGGTTGCGCGCTCCCTCCAGATAAACGCGCCGATACTCGCTCGCATCACCGCCTCTCGAACTAGCACAATGAATTATTCGGTCAAAACCATTGTCGCCAACGGAAAGAACTTGGTCGCGATCCACGATGTCCACTGCGCGTACACGAAACGGCAGATCCGAAAGCTTTTCTGCCGAATCGAGCGAGCGCGTCCAACCTTCCACCTCCCAGCCTGACGCGTGGAAAAGAAGCGCGGTTGCTTTCCCGACATAGCCGCAACCGGCAATCAGAATCCGCGGCATTCCTCTTCTCAGCTACTTGCCGGCGCGATCTCAATTTCGTCAAACGGATTGCTTTGCAAGGCGCGGACTTGTTTCAAGCGAATCAGTTCGAGCAAGGCAAGAAATGTCACTACGATTTCCACGCGCGAAGCCGCCTTGGCGAATAATTCCGAGAAGCGAACGGAAGTGTTGTTGGCAACGCGCTGCAAAATCTGATCGATCTTATCGGAGACGGTAAAATTCTCGCCGAAAATCTCCTGCAAATTTTCACGCGCTTCGACGCGTTTGAGGACAACCTGAAACGCATTGATCAATTGAAATATTCCAACCTCGCCCAGTCGCAGCGACGCGCTTGCCAACAATGCTGGCGCATTGCCGACACGCGAAAATATTTTCTCCTGCTCAAGCTGACGCACTTGCAATTGCTCGGCCGCTTCCTTGAATTTTTTTGTACTCGATCAGCTGGCGGATTAACTCCCAGCGCGGATCGTCTTCGTCTACGTCCTCTTCCGGCGGCTGCTGATCGACGGGCAACAGGCTGCGACTTTTCCAATAAATCAGATTCGCCGCCATGACCACGAATTCCCCGGCGACATCGATGTTCAATTCCTTGAACGCCTGAAGATATTCGAGGTACTGCTTTGTGATGCGCTCGAGCGAAATGTCGTAGATATCGATCTCATCGCGCTTGATCAGGTAAAGAAGGAGATCGAGCGGCCCTTCAAAGATGTCGAGCTTGACCTTGTAATCGGTTTCCATGCGCGGCGCTCGATCTTACCGAGCAGCGCGCGAAAGTAAATCGCGAGAAACTTGCCTAACGAGTCTCGACCTTGCGATGGACCCACACACTGTTCACGATGCCAAGACCAAACATAATCATGAGAACGAATGAGCCGCTGTAACTGATAAGCGGCAGAGGCACGCCCGTGATCGGCATTAAAGCGATCGTCATCCCGATATTTTGGAAGATGTGCGTGAAGATCAACGCCGTGACACCGATCACAAGCAACAGCCCAAATTGGTCGCCCGCGAAAAAGGCGACGAAGAGACACGTGAGAAGTAAAAGCGCGAATCCGCCTATGAGAAAAATGCCACCGACAAATCCCCATTGCTCACCGATGGCCGAAAAAATGTAATCGTTATGAATCGCCGTGGCCGGCAAAAAACCGAGCTCGATCTGCGTGTTCGGCGCCTTAAATCCCTTGCCCGACCATCCGCCTGAGCCGACTGCGATGAGAGATTGATTGATCGCCCAGGCAGCGCCCTGTTGATCGATCTCGGGATGCAAGAATGCGGTGATGCGATCCTGTTGATACGGTTTAAGACCCAGATTCACGGCGATAGGAATGAACGCAATCGTGATGAGCAAAATACAAATGAGATAGCGGACCGGGATTCCGCCGACAAAAAGCAGCGCCAAGAGCACCGGTCCCCAAATCATGCACTCGCCCAAATCCGGTTGCATCAAAATGAGCAGACACGGAGCGCCGACGATCGCACCGCAGAGCAGCAAACGCAGTATCGGATGCATTTGCCGGAACTGGCTCAGGAACAACGCCAGAACCATGATGCCAGCGACCACCGCGAGTTGCGCCGGTTGAAAATTAATCGGGCCCAGGTGCAGCCAGCTGCGCGCACCGTAAACCTTCACTCCAACAAATTTCGTCAGAACCAAAAAGACGAGGCCCGCGAAATACATCGGTAAAGCGCCCCAACGTATCCAGCGGTAATCAATCAAACTGGTGACGATAAAGGCGGCCAGGCCGACACCGACCCAGCTCGCCTGTTTGCGCCAAAACTCCGAGCTGATCGGCTCCTCGCGCATGTAGGTAGCACTGTAGATGGCGATCACGCCGAAAATCGCGAGCGCGAGCATGTTGGCCAGGAGCAGCCAATTCAGGCTCAACAGCTTCCGCAGAAAAGGTGTCATCGCGGTGGAATTTTCAGCACAAAATAGACGAGCGTCGCGGATTATAATCGCGTTTCGCGCGTTCGTAAAATCTGAGGCGTTCGCAAATCGCGATAGGATTTAGGCCATAGAAGTATTACTTGAGACTTGTTACTAATGTCACATAACAATCAGGCTGTCTGATTTTTTAATCTATTGAATACCAACCCTTTATATATTCACAAAAATTTATTCCGCCGCCTTTTCTTGTCACATTGTCAAAGCTAACTAGAATGGTTTGCACTTCCCTCTTCCTCTACCGTGGCTAAGAAAACAAAACGAAAACTTGCTCATTCAACGTTGCCGATGCAGCGATTGCTTCCGCTGCAGGAAGAAGGCCGTTACTTCGATCTGCGCGCGATTTTCGACCAACTAAACGAGAAACATTTTCGTGGCCGTTTGCGCGGTTACAAAGTTGTTTGGGGACGTCGCCGCAAACAGCGGCCAAAAGAATATTTTGTCTTCGGAACGATTCAGGAAGACGACCGCGTCATTCGAATCAATCCCCTGCTCGATCAGCCATTCGTGCCAATTTGGTTTTTGAAATACATCCTTTATCACGAAATGTTGCACTCGGTTGTCCCGGATGAACCGTGCAACAACGGGCGTCGCCGCGTGCACACTGAGGAATTCATTCGCCGCGAACGCGAGTTTCCCAATTACCAGCGTGCGCGACGTTGGGAAGAAGAAAATCTCGCGCGCTTCCTGCGCTAACGTTGTTCCGTCGCCCGTGGAGGCGGCATTTCAGACGGCAAGGGGGTCGTCGCTACGTTCTTTTTGATGAGGTACCACAGCGCTGTCGCGAGTATCAGGGATATCAACTTCGCGTGCCAATTGTTGAGGATCAGTTTCTTCATCATATTTGCCCAGGAGAATTTCGCCGATGCGTTTGCGGAATGTTTCCGGCGTGAAGTTTCGCTCGATTCTTCGGCGGTGGCAGATTGAAATCGCGCCCGTCTCTTCTGAGACGATCACCGCGATAGCATCCGACTCTTCCGTAATGCCGAGCCCGGCCCGATGCCGCAGACCCAGGCTGCGATCAAGCGTTTCGCGCTGGCTCACGGGAAAAATACAGGCCGCCGCTGCGATTCGCCCATCACGCACAATCACACCCCCGTCATGCAGCGCCGATTTCGGATGGAAAAGCGTGAGCAACAATTCGACGGAGAAATCCGCATCGATCGCCACCCCAGTCTCTTCAAATATTTTGATCGAAGTATCGCGTTCGATCGCGATGAGCGCGCCGAACTGTTTGTTTGCCAGTTGAGTGACCGCTTCGGTCAAATCGTGCACCGTCTCGCGTTTTTCACTCGTTAGGGAAAAAATGGGATGGCCGCCCAGCTCGGCCAGAGCGCGTCGCAATTCCGGTTGAAAGATGACGACGAGCGCAATGGCGAGAAAGACCGAGAAACTGCGGATGATCCAACCGATCACGACCAGGTTCAGCAACTGCGAGATCAGAGTCAGCGTGAGGAAAACGATGGCCAATCCGGTCAGAACTTTCGCCCCGCGCGTTCCGCGAAAATAGAGATAGCCGTAGTAAATGCCGACGCTGAGCAAAATGATTTCAAACCCGCTGCGCCAGCGAGCGAGAAAGAATTGCGTGAGCGTGTGAATCATTTCGCCGCCTCGAGAATAGCATCAGCCGTGCGCAAGGCGGCGACGTTCGATTTCACATCATGCACGCGCAAGATGTTTGCGCCTCGTGCACGCAGCAGCGCCGTCAGCGCAATCGTCGGCGCGAGCCGATCGGACATTTCTTTCGATTGCATGATTTTTCCCAAAAAACCCTTGCGCGAAACGCCGACCACCAGGGGACGATCGTGCACGCGCAAACTTTCCAAATTCCCAAGGAGCTTGAGATTATGCTCGAGCGTTTTTCCGAACCCGATTCCCGGATCAAACGCGATAGCCATGGGATCAATTCCAAATTGTAGGGCGCGCGCATACTGTTGTCGAAAAAATTCGGCCACTTCGGCGACAACATCATCATAATGCGGATCGATTTGCATCGTTCGCGGCTCGCCTTGCATGTGCATGATGATGAACGCGGCCTTGCGCTCCGCCGCGAGCGGAAACATTTGCGCATCGCCGCGGCCGCCCGTGATGTCATTGATGATTGAGGCTCCGGCCTCGAGCGCGGCGCGCGCGACTTCGCTCTTCGATGTGTCGATCGAAATGAAAGTCGGGATTTTCTTTCGCAGGCCTTCAATTACAGGAAGCACGCGGCGCAATTCTTCGTCTGCCGATGTTGGCTCTGCGCCAGGCCGCGTTGATTCGCCGCCGACATCGATAAAGTGCGTCCCCTCTCCGGCCATTTGCATCCCGTGCTCAATCGCGGACTCGGCAGAAAAAAATTCTCCGCCATCGGAAAAGGAATCAGGCGTGACGTTGAGCACACCCATGATCATGCCGCGCTGCGATACATCGATCGCGCGACCCGCAACTTTCCACGTCATTCCACCCATCACGCGGTGAGACTATCACACGCGCCCCTTTATTCGACTGGAGGGACCGCGCTGTCGTGTCCCAATCTTTGGGGGCCGACAGCGCGGCTCCCTCCATTATTTGGTGAAGCGCCCCATCAATTGTCCCTGCGCGATGACGTGGCCTTTCATCGCCCTATCAAGCTCGCGACGCTTTGCGCCTTCGGAAAGACTTAGCGTCTGATCAAGTGCGAAGATTTTGAAATAATAGCGATGCGTGCCTGAAGGCGGTTGCGGTCCGCCATAACCAATGGCGCCAAAATCGTTTGTTCCCTCTACGGCACCTTTCGGCGTGCGTGCGCTCGGCAATCGAAGTTGTCTTCGGATCGATGTTCCAGACCAGCCAATGCGTAAACAATCCGCCCGGCGCATCGGGATCATCGACAATGAGCACAAGACTTTTCGCCGTGGACGGTGCGCCTTCGATCTTCAATGCTGGATTACTGTTTCCACCTTTGCGACTGAACTTCGCGCCGATATTGCCGCCATCTTGAAAGGCCGGACTTGTAATCTTGATTTCCGCGGCCGGTGATGATGCGGAACAGCAAACGGAAAATAACGAAGCGACCAGGATGATGATCCGGCGTGTATTCATTGATCAACAACTCTTTCGGCGCATTGGTAAGTTTTATCCGGTAGGGTTGTCAAACTCCTGACAGTAAGAGATTCCTCGACTTCGCTCGGAATGACAAGAGGGCGTTGGCGTGATCTAGTCGCCTAACGAATTTTCAAATAAATGACAATAAGTAGATGAATGCGAACGAAGAATTGAAGCAGCGGATTCTTTCGGTGTTGCGTGCGCCAAAATATCGGCCGCTTTCGAACGTGGATCTGGCGAAAGTGCTCGGACGCAAGAGCGGTGTGCGCATGGGATTGAATCAGGCGCTACGCGAGCTGGAGCGGGACGGCGAGATCGCACGCATTCGCAAGAATCGGTATGTGCTGCCGCAAGCGGCGGATTTGGTGACGGGAAAGTTGCAGGTGCACCAATCGGGGTTCGGTTTTCTCGTCAGCGAAAAGGCGGGCGAGAAGGACATTTATATCTCGGCGGAAAATATGGGGACAGCGATGAATGGCGATCGCGTCGTGGCGCGGATCACGCGCGATGTCGATTATGCGCGCGCGAAGAAGGTTTCAGGGCGCGCGGAAGGGCGCGTGATTCGGATTCTGGAACGGGCGCACGACACGATCGTAGGAACATTGCAGCAATCGCGGAATTTCTTCTATGTCGTGCCGGACGATCCACGGCTGGTCCACAACATTTATGTGAATCCTGTAGCGGCGGTCTATGACCGTCGCTCGACCGCAGAGGAGGCGCGGCCTTCGACCGAAGAAGTGCGACGGTCGCAGACCGCCGCTACAATGGGAGACAAGGTGGTGGTGCGCCTCGACACATGGGAATCGCGCCACGTCAATCCGGAAGGCACAATCATCGAAGTGCTCGGCCCGAGCACGGCGCCCGGGGTCGACATGCTGTCGATCATCCGCAAATACCATTTGCCGACAGAATTTCCGCGGACCGTGCTCGATGAAGCGGCAGCGATTCCCGAAAAAGTCGATCCGGGGATGTGGGATGGGCGCGAAGATCTTCGCAAAGAATTCATCGTCACGATCGATCCGGATGACGCACGCGATTTCGATGATGCGATCAATGTGGAGGAAGCGCGCGATGGCAGTTGGCGGCTCGGCGTGCACATCGCGGATGTTTCGGCGTATGTCACGCCGGGAAGCGCGCTCGATCGCGAGGCGTTCAAGCGCGGCAACAGCGTTTATCTGCCGGATCGCGTGATCCCGATGTTACCGGAGCGCTTGAGCAACGGCGTTTGCAGTCTGAACCCGAATGTGGATCGATTGACGCACTCAGCCTTTATCCAATTCTCGAAAGACGGAAGCGTGAAGAATGCGCGCTTCGCGAAAACGGTCATACGAAGTGCGCGACGGCTGAGTTACCGTGAGGCCTACGCGATCATGCAATCGGCGCCTAACGACCAATTGAGCGAACGACTGCACACCGCGTGGCGCCTGGCGTCGCTGCTGCGCCGCAAACGATTTAGAGAAGGCTCGCTCGATCTCGATTTTCCGGAAGTAAAGGTGCGCGTCGATGAAAACGGAAAACCGATCCGGCTGGAGCGCATCGAGAATGATGAATCGCATCAGTTGGTCGAGGAGTTCATGCTCGCGGCCAACGAAGCCGTCGCGCACGAGCTGAAAAACCGGTCGATCCCGACGATCTATCGCGTGCACGAAAATCCCGATCCGGAAAAGCTCGGCGAATACCGCGAGTTTGTTCTCAGCTTCGGCTATCACGCGGGCGATCTGACGCACCGAAAGGAGCTGCAGAAATTGATTGCATCCTTTGACGGCAAACCGGAAGAGCAGGCGCTGAAGATCGGCCTTCTAAAAAGTTTGAAGCGCGCGCGGTATTTGCCGCAGCCGCTCGGGCATTACGGCCTGGCGAAAAATAATTACACCCATTTCACGAGTCCGATCCGGCGTTACGCGGATTTGGTGGTGCATCGCACGCTGGCGGAGCGCGATCAGTCACGACGATCGCGCGGCGACATGGGACAGCTCGCTTCGATCGCAGATCACATTTCCACGACTGAGCGCGTTGCGGCTGAAGCGGAAATCGACGCCGCAAAAATGAAGAAGTTGGAATTTTTCCAAATGCAACTCGATGCGCGCGATCCGCAGATTTTTCAGGCCACGGTGATCGATGTGCGCAATTACGGCCTGCTCATTGAACTGCCCGAAGTGTTGATGACGGGCTTGATCCACGTCTCATCGCTGACGGACGATTTCTACACTTTCCAAGCGCCGCAGCGTCGTTTGCAGGGCCGCCAATCGCGGCGTCGCTTTTCGATCGGGGACGAATTGCGGGTCTCGGTCGTGCGCGTCGATTCCTTCAAACGCCAGGTAGATTTCGCGATTGCCGAGGAGAAAAAGCGGAAATCGCGAGGGCAGCGCTGAGTTTATCCGCAATTTTGGTGCGAATCGCGTCCCGCTAAAGCATTTGGACGCGAAAATAAGCTTTCCTTTCGTTAGTCCGATGTGCAGAATCCCGCCCCGGTTGCAAATGGATAACATCATCGAGGCCCGCGAAGTGCAGATCGAACGGAAACATTTCCACGTCGAGCTGCGTGAAAACGATCGCGGGAAGTTTCTGCGCATCACCGAAGAAGCGCACGGCCGCCGTAATACCATCATTGTGCCGAGTACGGGCGTGAGCGAGTTCACTTCCGCGATCGGAGAAGTGTTGACCAACGGCGAACGTCTCGCCGCTTCGTAATTTTTCGCGCGGCTGCACATCTTCGCGGCTCGCGAGGTGCTGCGCATATTTGTTGGCGCGTTGACACCTCCATCGTGCCAACTAGTTTGCGCAGTCGCATGGCCAAAAAACAGAAACGAACCCCTCCGGCAAAGCGAAAGCCGCAATCGGCGAGGAAAAAACGGAAAACAAAATACGTTTACTATTTCGGCGACGGCCAGGCAGATGGCGCCGGGAAAATGAAGCCGCTCCTCGGCGGCAAAGGGGCGAATCTGGCCGAAATGACGCGAATCGGACTGCCAGTCCCGCCCGGTTTCACCATCACGACCGACGTCTGCACTTATTATTACGAACATAAGCGGACTTACCCGCGCGAGCTCGAAGCAGAAGTCGCCGCGGCCCTAGCCAGGGTGGAAAAATCTGTAAACAAGAAACTAGGCGATGCCGAACAGCCGCTGCTGGTTTCGGTTCGCTCCGGTGCGCGCGATTCCATGCCCGGGATGATGGACACGATCCTCAATCTTGGAATGAACGATCGCACCGTGGAAATCGTCGCCGAAAAAACCGGCAATGCGCGTTTTGCGTGGGATTCCTACCGTCGTTTTTTGCAAATGTACGGCGACGTCGTCATGGGCGTGCAAAAATTGCCTAACGAAGATCACGAACCGTTCGAAAGCGTGATCGAGCACTTAAAGGACGAACGCTACGGCAATCACAATTTTCCCGATGTGCAGCTGACGGTCGAGGATTTGCAGACGCTGGTGCAGCGCTTCAAGAATCTGATTAAGGAACGAACCCGGAAGTCATTCCCGCAGGATCCGCATGAGCAATTGTGGGGCGCGATCAGCGCGGTTTTCGGCTCGTGGAACAACGACCGCGCGATTGTTTATCGGCGTAAATATGGAATTCCGCACGAGTGGGGCACGGCCGTTAACGTGCAAACGATGGTGTTCGGCAACATGGGAAACACGAGCGCGACCGGCGTCGCCTTCACGCGCGATCCGGCGAGCGGCGAGAAAGTTTTCTACGGCGAATATCTGATCAACGCGCAAGGCGAAGACGTGGTCGCGGGCGTGCGCACGCCGCATCCGATTGCCGATCTCGCGAAAGAAATGCCGGCTGCCCACAAGGGATTGCTGAAGGTGCGCGATCTCCTCGAAAAACATTTTAAGGACATGCAGGACCTCGAATTCACCGTCGAGGACAACCGGCTTTACATTTTGCAAACCCGCAACGGCAAACGCACCGGTCACGCGGCGGTTCGCATCGCCGTCGACATGGTGGGCGAAAAATTGATTTCGAAACAAGACGCGGTGAAGCGCATCCCGGCCGATTCACTCGCACATTTGCTTGCGCCGATTTTCGATCGCGAATCGGCCGGACGAGCAAAGAAAATCGGAAGCGGGCTCGCGGCCGGACCGGGCGCGGCATCGGGACACGTTGTTTTTAGTGCGAGCGATGCTGTGAAACGGGCCGAGAAAGGCGAGAAGGTCGTTCTCGCTCGCATCGAGACCTCTCCTGAAGATTTGCGCGGGATGATTGCAGCGGAAGGGATTCTTACAGCGCGTGGAGGCGTGTCGTCGCACGCAGCGCTGGTGGCACGACAAATGGGAAAAGTTTGCGTGTGCGGAGCGGCCGGAATCGAAATCGATTATCAGCGCCAGACGCTGAGCGCCAACGGCACATCGCTGCAACAAGGCGATTACATTTCGATCGACGGAACTACCGGCGAAGTTTTTGCGGGCGAAGTTCCGACGGCGCCGTCGGAAATCGTGCAGGTTCTGGTCGACGAATCGCTCGAAGAAAAAAAGAGCGCAACCTATCAGCTCTACGCCAGACTGATGAAATGGGTAGATGAATTTCGAAAGCTGGGTGTCCGAACAAACGCCGACACGCCCGAGCAAGTCATGAACGCTGTCGCCTTCGGCGCGGAAGGGATCGGGCTTTGCCGAACCGAACATATGTTTTTCCAAGGCGATCGGATCGACGCGATGCGCGAAATGATTTTGGCCGAGAGCAAAGAGGACCGCGCGAAAGCGCTGGCGGAATTGCTGCCCTATCAGCGCGGAGATTTTGTCGGAATCTTTACTGCGCTCAAAGGGCTGCCTGCCACCATCCGTTTTCTAGATCCGCCGCTGCACGAGTTTTTGCCGAATGATCACGCGCAGCAACTCGAACTCGCGAAGAAGCTTGGTGTGAAGGTGGAAAGTATTGCTCATCGCGTTCACGAATTGCACGAATTCAACCCAATGCTTGGCCTTCGCGGTTGCCGCCTCGGGATCGTCTATCCGGAAATTTCCGAAATGCAGGCGCGCGCAATCTTTGAAGCGGCCGCCGAGGTGCAGAAGAAAGGCATCAAGGTCCGACCGGAAATCATGATTCCGTTGGTCGGTTTTCCGCGCGAATTGAAACTACAGATCGACATCGTGCATCGAGTTGCAGACGAAGTCGCGAAAGCGAAAAAGACAAAGTTTCATTATCTCGTCGGGACGATGATCGAAATTCCGCGCGCTGCTTTGGTGGCCGACGAAATCGCGCGCGATGCCGAGTTCTTCAGCTTTGGCACAAACGATCTCACACAAACCGCGCTTGGAATGAGCCGCGACGATTCCGGAAGTTTCCTGCCAACCTACGCCGAGCTCGACATCGTCGGCACGAACCCCTTCGCTTCGATCGATCAAAAAGGTGTCGGCCGTTTAATGGAAATCACGCGCGATCTTGGTCGCAAAACGCGCCCGGACATCAAGCTCGGCATTTGCGGCGAACATGGCGGCGAGCCGGCGAGCGTGAAGTTCTGTCATCGTCTCGGTCTCGATTATGTGAGTTGTAGTCCGTATCGAGTACCCATTGCGCGATTGGCCGCGGCTCAAGCGGCACTCGAGGACTAGAACTGGCTTCGCCAGATCGAAAAGCTCCTTTCTTGTCATGTCGAGCGAAGTCGAGACATCTCTTACTGTTGGTGGGCCGGCGTCATAGAACCAACAGCGAGAGATTCCTCGACTTCGCTCGGAATGACAGGCTTTAGCACCACTCTGATTGCGGATATTCGCAACAATCATTCGCGCTTTTACTTCTTGCTGGCTTGCTCGAATGCCAGCCACGCGTTCCAAGCTCGTTCCCAATTCTCTTTCGCCCCCCACGATTCCGCTTCGAGATAATGAAAATACGCCGGCACGCCAGGTAGTGCCGTGAAGTGCCGGACCGTCGCAAGGGCGTCATCAATCTTCCCATCGTGCGTCTGTGCCCGATAAAGCGCATATCCGATCGCAAAATTATTCGGATCAGCGTAGAACTTTTGCTGCAAATCTGCCGCCGAACCCGATTCGTCAGGCTCGGGGAAAACTGGCGCGGTTCCGAATTGGCGCACAAGTTCGACCGCTGCGCGAAAATCACCTTTCGCAGCGTAATATTTTGCCAGGCCATACCAGGCGGCGCTGCGCCAACCGGTATGCATCTCGACCGCGCGTGCAAATTCGTCCAGATCGCCGCGCTCGGACCAAAGCACGAACAACTTTTTCTTTTGTTCCGCACTGAATTTTTTTAAATCCGGATCGAATTGAAGAAACTTCTTCAGTGCGGTTGAAAATTTATCTCGCGGGATTCTGTCCAGACCTGCGATCACGAGATCGGGATCGTCCGGTGCCATGGCGGCGAGTTCACCGATGAAGTTGGGATCTGCGCGTTCGGCGTCGAAAAACATATCGCCATAAACTTTCAAGCGCTGCGGACCTGCTCGGCGCAAAGCTTCGCGCCATGCCGTGATCGCGAGAATCGGCTCGCGATGTTCGATCCAGAATATTCCTTCCTGGAATGGAACTTCGTAACCGTTCGGTTCGAGAAAACGGGCGCGTTGAAAATCGCTCAGGGCATTCGCCCGATTTTTCCTGGCATCGACCTTGAGACAACCACGCAGAAAATAAAGCCGCCAATCAAGCGGCGCCCAATTAAGGGCGTCATTCGTCAGCGAGATCGCTTCGTCGTAGCTTCTCGAGCGATACATGATCTTCGCTTTCTTTTGCAAATTATCCGCGCCTAACGAGCCGGGAATCTGCCATCGATAAAGCCGGCCCATGAACCAGGCCGCGCCCACGAAGAGCAAAACAACTCCGATCAATCGAAATACGATCGGAAGGACACGGCTGTAACGACACCGGAACGGCCGGTGCAGGGCCGAGCCGAAGAGAAAAACTCCGGCGAAGGCCGTGCCAATGCGATGCCCTGAAACGTCGATGAAACCGTGCAGCGCAAAAATCAACGCACCGATCAGCGCCGCCAGCCTGATGCGCTGATTGGTTCCTTCGCGCAATGGAAACACGTGAGGAATGACAAGCGCGAGACCGATGAGCACCAAGACGATGCCCGGGCCATCCCAGCTCCGTCCAAAGCCAGAGCCAGTCGCTTTCCGGATGGAGCGAGCGCGTATCGGCGACAGACGCAACGCGCGAGATCGCAAAAATCGGCTCGAAATTTCCAAGTCCGATCCCGCACCACGGCGACGTCCAGATCAGGTGCCAGGCATCGCGAAAAATCAGCCAGCGAAAATCGTTAGAGATTCCATCAGCCGTCGCGCCACCGCGCAGATGAAAACGCTCCAGGGTCGAGCCGCCGAAGATCAACATCGTCGTCAGCAAAACGAGCACGACCGAAAAACCGATCGCGATCTTTGCCGGCGACCTCTGACGAAAAGTGATGACTGCGAGCCAAATCGCGCTGCCAGCGATCAAGATGAGAATGCCGGCGCGCGAATAGTTCAGGATCAACGCCGCCACCACGATGCCGAAGCCGAGCACTGACAAAATCCAGGACTTTTTCCCTCGGCGAAAATGATCCTGCGCGGAAGCGAGCAACACGATCGCGGTGATGCCGAAGAGATCGCCGGTTTGGTTGCGATTCGGAAAGGGACCGAACCCGCGCTGGTTGTGCCAAAACGAAATCGCGGTCCCTTTCGAGTAAAGGAAAATGGATAGCGCAGCGAGGAGCGCCATGCCGCTCGCAAAAACCCGCACTTGAAAGCGCACGTCGCGCATCTCGAATTCCGGCGCACAGACGTAGTAAAACCAGGCGAGTCCGGCGCCGAAACTAATGAGACATCCCAGCGTGATCCAGGGTTGCGGAGAAAGTGTTGATGGCAGCTTTATCCCGAAATCATTGATCAGCGCCGAACGCCACCACGATTGGGAAAACCAATGTGCGGGCAGAAACGAAAGCGATGCAACGGCAAGGAGCGCGATAATAATTGCGTTCAACCAGGGCCCTAACGAGTGACGGGGCGGACTGAAAATGAGCAGCAGTCCGAGCACGCCGACCACAATACCCTCGGCCCACTTCTCTGTTGTCCCGCCGAGAAAGCACGCCAGCACCGGCAGGAGCGCGACGGAAAGTATGACCCACGCCGGACGCGGGTTTGCGATTTGGGTCGTGGCTTGGGGAGATTCGTGATTGTTTGGCATTCGGATCAGGAAAAAATCACTGGTATGGTAATAGCTAGTTTGAGAGATGCATCTTTTCGACGGATCGGGCCGGAATCATCCGTTCTGTGGATGAATGCGTTCCGCCATGAAAGCACCAAGGACCAAGCACCAAGCACCAAAACCCAAACCCCAAGGAAGATCCAAGCACCAAGCTCCAACATTGCCCAAAAACAATCGATGTGTTGACTTCACGCATCGCGTGCTCTGGCCCTGCCAAAATTGGACCTTGGATTTTGGTGCTTCCCTGGTGCTTGGGGTTTGGTGCTTGGTGCTTCAGATATCGATGAGATGGATTCCATGACTTTCAGTTCTCG
Organism: uncultured Verrucomicrobiae bacterium; assembly: GCA_963803315.1. Taxonomy (GTDB): domain Bacteria; phylum Verrucomicrobiota; class Verrucomicrobiia; order Chthoniobacterales; family UBA10450; genus JBBQFI01. The sequence continues at coordinate 317,884 of CAWDLY010000020.1, forward strand.
CCGGGTTGAAGGCGCACTGCGTTCGCGTATTTTCTTACCCGCGCTCGACCGCTGACCATGGTTACGCAACGCACGGAAGGTCTCCACCGCCTTTTCTTGCTCTGCCAAATTGTTTTGGTCGCCGCCCTCTTCTGGATTGGCGTTTGGATCATGGTCACGTTCTACTCCGAGGGCGCAGACCTGACCTGGCGGCGCTACAGCATTTACTGCAGCCTGCTCGTTCTCGGAATGTCGATCGAGTCGCTTAGCCGCGACAGTTCGCGAAATTATTTGCTGCAAAATCAACTACTGCGCGAACACCGCCTCAGTCTCCGGCAGACGGTGGCCAGCATTGGCACGCTCGTCGTTTACCTCATCGCGACGAAAGACGCATTTATCTCGCGGGTTTTCTTCTTCAATTTTGTTCCGGCACTTTATTGCGTCTTGCTCCTTTCGCACCACTACCTGCCAAATTTTCTTGCGCGGACAATTTTCACCGGCGTTCGCGAGGAAAAAACATTGCTCGTCGGCTCGGCGCGTAAAGCATCCAAGCTGCGGGTTTGGTTGCAGCGCAAATCTGAGATTGGGCTGCGCACAGTCGGCTTGATCACCGATGAGCCGATCAAGGAAACGGCGGAAGGGATTCCCGTCCTCGGCACGTCAGATGATTTCGAGCAGGTGATTCGGGAACGCGGAATCACGCAGGTAATTTTGCTCGAGATACCGAACTTTACCGAACTGCACCGACATCTCATCGGCGTTTGCGATCGCCTCGGCCTGCGACTTCTCATCGTGAGCGATCTGGAAGAGAAACTGCGCCATCCCATCACGCATTTCGAAGACGACGGCTTTCGCTTCATCGGTCTGCGCGAGGAGCCACTGGAAAATCCGCTCAACCGCTTTTCCAAACGCACGATTGATCTCATGATTTCGATTCCGATAATGATTTTCATTTTCCCGCCGCTGGCGCTTTTCGTCTGGATCGCGCAACGATTGCAATCGCCCGGTCCGCTTCTGCACACGCAAACGCGCGCCGGAATGCAAAATCGACGCTTCGATATTTATAAATTTCGCACCATGCGGTCCGATCACATCGAGTTGGCGCGACAGGCTCAGCACGAAGACGAGCGCGTTTATCCGGCCGGAAAATGGTTCCGCAAATTAAGTCTCGATGAGATTCCGCAATTCTGGAATGTGCTGCGCGGCGATATGAGTATCGTCGGCCCGCGCCCGCATCTCATCGAACATAACCAGCAATTCTCGCAACTGATGGGGAACTATCACGTGCGCAGTTTCGTGAAACCGGGGATCACGGGATTGGCGCAGGTGCGAGGGTTTCGCGGGGAAGCGCAAAATAATTCCGATGTAGAGAATCGCGTGGCGTGCGATCTCGAATATTTGGAGAACTGGAATCTTTCTCTCGAATGCGGAATCATCGTCCGAACGATCGCGCAATTTTTCGTCCCACCGTCGACGGCGTATTGACTTCTTCTGTAGCGGCGGTCTATGACCGTCGCTCGAATCGAAGGCAGAGAGTGCGACGGTCATAGACCGCCGCTACAAATCAAGGACGCACCCGCTTCTTCAATTCGTAGGTTTTCGCGACGCACAGGAATTCATAAGTCGCGTGCAGCCGCGCGAAATAATAACCTTCGCGTCCATCGAGAAATCCCTTTTGCCAAACGTAGATGTAGAGGAAGCGAAGCAGCGGGCGAAAAGGTAATCGATGCGAAAGCAGTTTCAATTTCCGCCTCAGCCCAACCGGCATTTCATCAAAGTGACCGGCCGTTCCTTTGAGAAAACGATCTGCCGCGACACGTGCTTCCCAATTGGAATAACGATTGTGCTTTTCGACAAAGACTTCGACAGACGGAAACGCGTAGTGGTCCATCTCGCAGCGCAAGCGGCCAGTCGGTCCGTTCACGACCACATGTTCATGCACTTCGTTGTCGCCACTGTCCGTCGGCGAATCCGTCAGCTTCTCGTATCGGCCTAACGAGTGGCGAAAGAGGCGCAAATTCCAATTCGGATAATAGGCGTGTCGCAGCCATCGCCCCATGAACATGAAGCGTCGATTGATCCAATAACCGGCGATCGGACCGGCCTGCGCGATCGCGTTCGCAAATTCCTGCTCCGATCCTTCCGGCAATACTTCGTCGGCATCGAGAATGAAAACCCATTCATTACGAAACGAAACGTTCTCCAGCGCCCAGTTCTTTTTTTTTGGCCAAACGCCATTGAACTGAAACTGCACAACGGTGGCGCCATGTTGTTGCGCGATCTCGACCGATCCATCCGTGCTTTGCGAATCGACGACGATTATTTCATCCGCCCAACTTATACTACCAAGACAGCGCGGAAGGTTACCGGCTTCGTTCTTGATCGGAACAAGCACCGAAACGGGCACTTTGCTGCTCATCGCGGGCGCAAAACTTTGCAAGGATTGCCGGCGGCGATCATGCCGTCAGGCACATCTTTCGTCACGACCGAACAAGCGCCGATAACGGCCCGCGCTCCGATTGTTACGCCAGGCAGAACAAACGCGCGCGCGCCAACAAATGCATCCTCCCCGATGGTGATTTTAGCGGTGACCAAAGGCATCTCCGCTTGCGAGAAGTCATGACTGCCCGTGCTGAGATATACCTCCTGCGCCACGGTCGCCCGCGCACCGATCTCAATTTCGCCTAACGAATAAGCGTTTGCCCGATCGCCCAGACACGCGCGATCGTGCAAAATCAGGTTTGAAGGAATGGCAATACGCGCGCGTTGATGCACAAACGGCGTGCCATCGATTTTGGCACCGAAAGTTCGCAGCCAGAACAAGCGCCACGGATTCGCCGGCTTCGGCGTCCAGATGCAAAAAACGATCCAGCAAAATTCCCAAAGCAACATGAGGAAGCGATCGCCCGCCGGCCAGGGCGAAGCGAATTGCGATTCCTGTGTCGGATTAACAAGCTCTAATTCTTCAGGCATACAAAATCGGCTCGTCCTTCAATCAAAGCTATCTCTAGACGCGTTGTCATTCTGAGCGCAGCGAAGAACCTCGCGAATTACCCCGGATGTTGCTCGTGAGGTCCCTCGCTCCGCTCGGGATGACCTGTTTTGCTTTCATTTGTGCGTTGAATTTTAATCTTAAGCAATCCCGCGAAATCATCGAGATACCGCTGCGCTACCGGCTCGATAGCAAATTCAGCAGCTTTCGCGCGCGCCGCGTCGCCGACTCGACCGAGCTTAGCGGGGCCGAGTTCCAGCACTGCTTCCAGCCTTTCGGCCAGTTTCTTTTCTCGGTTTTCTCCGCGATGGTCGAAAACGAAACCGGTCACGCCATCGTCAATGTAATCTCGGAAACAGAGCAAATTGGAAACGAGTGGAGAGCAACCGTGCGCCATCGCTTCGAGCGGAGCGAGCGGCAATGCTTCACCGGTTTCCGCGATGGATGGATAAACAAAGAGCATGGCTGAGCGATACTCCGCCGCGAGCGATTTTTCATCAAAAATCGGGCCGGTCCACTCGATGCTTTCGCGGCTGCGCTGCGCGATTTCCTGCAGCTTTTGCAGGAAATCCTCCCCACCGCCTCCGTGTTGGGTCTGATGCGACCCGACGATCTTTACTCGCCACTGCGCCTTTAATTCGTTAGGCAAGAGCGAGAGTGCGCGGAGGAATAGTTCCAATCCTTTCTCGGGATGAATCCGGCCAACAAAGAGAATGGTTTTTGCATGTGAGGTCTGATCGTTGGCCTCAATCCGAAAAGGGAGTGCGTTGGGAATCACACGGACCTTCGCCTGCAACGCGGGCACTTCCGCGACGATCGCATCGGCTATCGAAGTGGAGACGGCCTGCAATCTCGCGACATTGGCATACCAGCGCATCTGGCCTTTCGGTCCGCGCGCGACATGCACATAAACCAGTCCGCGATCGCGTCTCCGGATGATGAGCGGAAGCCAGAATGTGTTGGTAACGAGAATGTCTGCCGACGGTAGCGCGCGCCGAACTCGCCAGGAGTAGATCAGGTCGAGAAACTTCAGCCAGATGATCGATCGCGGTTGCGAAAACCCCGGAACACGAATGTGCTTTACGCCTTCGATGGTCTCTGTTGCTGGCAGTGTTGGATGGGTTCGCGAAATCTGGACGACATCGTGGCCACGCCTCGCAAACTCCTGACCGAGCGCGAACCAAACTTTCTCGACCGCGCCGCCCATGATAGGCGGAACAGGAAAGAAAGCGCCGAGCGCGATGGTTATTTTCATTTTCAAAACAATGAGAGATTTCTCGACTTCGCTTCGCTTCGCTCGAAATGACAGGAGAAACAGCCTGCAGAAAGCGATGGCCCACCCAGACTTGTCATGTCGAGCGAAGTCGAGACATCTCTCATTGCTGACCTGGTTGCTGCAAAACCCTAACGAGTGATGCGGCTGCTTGATCGATCTCAAATCGCGACTGAAAACAATGTCGGGCGTTTTCGCGCATCGCAATCCTCTCCGCTTCGTTTGTTTCTTGCCAACGCTCGATCAAACGAATCGTCCCCACCAGATCATCGTTCTCGACATACCCGGCGCGATCAGAATCGATTTCCCGCCAGATGTTCACGCGGTTCGAAATGAGAACAGGAAGGCCGAACGAAAGAGCCTCCGCCACCGACATTCCAAAGTTCTCCTGATGCGAGGGCAGAATAAACGCATCGGCTGCGACAAAGGCATCGCGCTTCATCTCGCCTTCCAACATCCCGGGAAAAATGATCCGATGACCGAGCGAAGCTGCTCTTGCTCGCAATTCTTTTTCCCAACCGATCTGGTCGGGCCCGGCGAGAACAAGCGCGAGGTCCGTGTTTGCGATTCGCGCAAAAGCGTCGATCAAAAGGTCGCATCCTTTTTTGGGGTGAAGGCGGCCGAGAAAAAGAAGGAACGGTGTGTTTGTCAGTTCGGGAAATTTTGCGAGGAATACATTTTCGTGAGCAGCAATCGGCGAGCGCGGCGCTTCCACGCCAAGAGGCGAGATCGTTTCCCGAGCGCGATAGAGCCAAAAAGATTTGCGCGCTTCCCGGCGTTCCTCTTCGGAAGTGAAAATTACGGCGCGCGCGTCGCGCAGGACTCGATACTCCGCCCACGGCCAGTAGAGCCATTTTTTGAGATGCTTGAGCGGAAAGGTCCGCTTGAACCATGGGTCGAGCATGCCGTGGGGAAAGACGTAATAAGGAATCTCCGTGCCGGCGTAGCGACGCCAGGCCGCAAAACTCAAATATTGCCAGATGCCGTGAACGATGACGCGGTCGTAATTGCCACCGTGCTCGCGCAACCATGGCAACAGGTTTTTTGAATAACGGTAACTCGTTAGGCCAGAGCTGAGGGGATGAACGCGGAGTTGGATTTCCTTTAACCACAGCGCGTCTGGTTCATCGAGCGAAACGATTTCCATCCTGTCCCAGCCTAACGAGTGCCTGGCTCAGTTACGACGGCACGCGCGACGCCGCCCGCGCTCGGATCAAGCGTCTGCACGATCTGCAGGATTTTCAACGTCGATTGGATCTGGGGAGCGCACGCCTGTGGCGTGCTGGCGAATGCATTCTGCATTCGCGAACTTTTCGAAAACGCCGATCCAACACGTGATTCTTCCGCCGCAGGGAAAGTTCGTCGCCGCAAAATGCGGCGACCAGCACGCTGCAAGCGTGCGCTCCCCGGAATCCTCGCAACGCTCATCTTCAAATCACGAATCCTTCCGTGCGATGGAAATACGCAAGCTCGGGCGAAAGCGATTGCACAGGTTTCGCGGGCACGCCCGCGTAAAGTTGATGGGGCTCCGTAAAATTCTTGTTCAGTAGCGACTTCGCGCCCAGCACGCAATAGTCGGGCAGCGTGCTTCCGCCGAGCAAAACGCTGTTCGTTCCGACAAAACAATAATCGCCGATTTGCACGGGAGTCGATGTTTGACGATTGCGTTCAAGATCGATGGTGTGCGTGAGAATCTGCGACCGAAATCCGGCGAAGGTCGTGAATTTCCCAATGGTGACCGAGTTTGTGCAATCAATCAGATGCCGGTGCGTAATGGCGGAATGTTCGCCGACGACGAGCTGGGGTTGGCGATCGGTCTCCTCCGCGAAATGACGGGAAGGACCGAGAGGAAATCCGGTAATCCAGTTCCCATTTCCAATCGAGGCATGCGCCTTGAGGTGAAGCAACGAGATGTTTTTGCAGAGTGTGAGATGGCCGATGCTCGCGCCTTCCTCCATGATCAATCGTTGCGGAAGAATCCAGGCCAGGCCGATCCGGCTGGTCGGATGAATAGTGAAGCCGAATTGTTTTTCGAGAAAGCGTCGCCGCATTTCCCACGGAAGCAGCAGGCTGACGAACATGAGAAATGTATTCATACCCGCGCGCCCAGTTCGCGATATAGCTCGATATAGCGCGCGATCATTTTTTCTGCGCTAAATTTTTCGGCATTGCGCAAACTCTTCTCGCTCCAACGTTCGCGCTCGGCGGGATCGAGAAGACGCACGATCTCGCCGGCAAACCCTCGCTCATCATCAATGTCCCGGACAAGGGCGGCATCACCTCCGACTTCCACCATCGGTTCGCGATTGCTGCAAATGACGGGACAACCGCAGGCCTGCGCCTCAATGATCGGCCAACCGAATCCTTCGAAATGCGATGGATAAAGCAGAACAACGGCCGAGCTGTAAAGTGCTTCCAATATCATGCTGTCGGGATTGATGATTTCGACGAGTCGATCCAGTATGCCAAGTTTTTCGCCTAACGAATGCAATTCATTGTTCAACGGATCGCCGGCCAGAACAAGCCGGCCATTCCAATCATTTTTCGTTAGGGCAAAACTGCGCAGGACGCCTTCCCGGTTTTTGCGCCGCAAGTTTGAGCCGACGTGAAGAACGAAAGGACGATCGAGGTCGAGAACTCCGTTCAGACGCTGTCGAACGACTTCGGGCGGTTGCTTCCGATATGGATAATTGAGGCCGTTGGGAATCAAGTGTAATTGCGGCTGGCCATCGTTGCGAACAACCAAGCGTTCGGCATCACGCAGCGTCGCGCGCGAAACGCATGCGATCGCTGTCGCTTTTCCCAGGCCCTCGAGGATCCAGCGCTGTAAAATTTTGCCCGTGGACGTCGCCGGACAATCCGTCTCTTCGCCGAGCGCGCCGCGAACGGCGAGCAGATCGTGACAGGTTACGAGCACAGGCGTCGTTCCGACTTCTTTCGTGTAAACGGCATTGGAATGATCGCAGATGTGAACGATCGCCACCCGTTGTGACAACCTGCGCCGAAGCTCGCGCGGAAAAAGCACGAACTTGTCGATGTAGGCAAGCCACTTCGAGACGAATGCACCAGCGAAGTTAATTTTGCCGAAAAAAGATCGTGGCTGAATCAATTCCGCTTCGATGCCCGCCGCGACCAAGCCTTGCAGCATCATCGTTCCGAATCGCTGCATGCTTTGCTGTTGATCGGCCGGGTAATTACCGATCAGTAGAACCATTGGTCCTTGGCCTCCCGCCTTGCGGTTCATGCAGGCGCGCTGCGTAAACGGACCGGCCGCGAATTTTCCGCTTCGGTTCCGGAGGCGGAGCAAGTTTCGCCGCGGCGAGAAGCGGCACTTCGCTTCCCATTCTTGTCGAAGCCAAACAGAGACCGCCGAAGAAGACGGCGAAACCAAGAATGGTTGGCTGGCCGAATTGCCCGTTCAAGAGCGCGATGAAAATGGCGCTGAACAACATGATCGGAAGCGTCTCGCCCCAACCCAGCGCACGCAAGCTGAGCCAGCCCAGCCGCGCCGTCAGCGCGACGCGCCAGCAAAGAAAGGCCAGGCCGAGGATGGGGCCGTTCTCCAAAAGCACCCGCGCCCATTCGCCTTCCGCGAGGAGAAACCCGGTGCTGCCGGTAACAAATTTGGCGCCGGCATTCGTGCCAATGCCAAGACCAAAACCACAGAGCGGGAGCCGATCGAAAACGCGGAAGCCTTCCACAAATCCCTGATACGTGCGCGAGATGAGGCCGCTTGCGATTGACGTATCGGATGCCGCTGCCGCGTCCGTGAAACGCTCGGATAAAATGCCGAGTCCTTCCCTGAAAATGGGCAGATGACTAATGCCCCAACCGACAAAGACAGCGAGCAACAAACTGCGACCGAATTTATTCACGGCTTCTGGTCGAAGGGCGAGAATAACGACCAGCGACAAAACGACCAGGCCGACCGACGCGACCGTTGCTCTACTTCCCGAAACCGCCACGCTCACCACCAGAGCCAGGCCGGAACAGACGAGCAACCAGGTTCGGTAGGTTTGGCGCGAGATGATTCCGTGAATCAAAAATGCGGCCGAGCAGCTGAGATAATAAATGGCGCCGGAAACAAACGAGAAAGTCCCAGGCGGCCGGATTTTCCCGCCGCCCGCCGTGATTTGTTCGCCTTCACCCGAACCAACGGTGCGGTTGATGAAGGACTCCGGTGACGCGCGAAATTGCAGGCCCATCAAGAGCGACATGGGGATCAGGCCGGCCAAAATCCACCAGCCCATTTCCTTCACGTCATCGGCGTTGAAAATATTCGCGATGACGAAAATCAGCGGCAGATGCAAATAATTGCAGCGCAATCCGTAGCCGGTAACGAGCACGATAATCTTGGGCGAAAGAAACGGCATCAGAACAAAGAGACTAACGAGCCAGGAAAGGAATCCGATGATGGCGAGGGACGTGATCCAATAGCTGCGCGGGAAAATTCCGCCCCGCCAGGCAGCGAGATAAATCGCAACCACCACCGGATCGCGCACGATCAGGAGCGGATCGGAAAATCGCGGCACGATCCATTTGCGCAAAGCGCCTTCAAAAATCAGGAGGATAAGATAGGTCCAGATGAGGCGGCGCACCCACAGGATAGCTTTTTCCCGGCCGATATCTGGCGGAATGGGTGGCGCGGGCGCCGCTGGTCTTGGCCTAACCACTTCTTGCATCGCGTGATTCTTAAGAAACCACTTCCCGTGCCACTTCGGCAAGGGCGCGACGATAAACTTCCCAGCGCTGCTTTTCGGCTTTTTCACGCGAGGCCAGTTTCATCTCATGAAGGCGATCGGGCGCGCCTGAAAGCATTTCCAATTTTTCCGCAATAGCTGCCGACGATCGGATCGGAACGATGAATCCATCGACACCGTCCTCGATCAGGTCGGGCGCGGCCGTGTGCGGAGTGGCGATCACGACCAGACCCTGCGCCATTGCTTCAAGAATGACGAGACCGAATCCTTCGAAAAGCGATGGTAAAACGAGAACGTCGTGCCGCCGCATTTCGCGCAACACTTCGTGATGCGGCAACGTCGGAATCCAGCGGCATCGGCGAATGGCCGTTTCAAGCGGCGCGCAGTTTGGCACAGCTTTGCGACCGAGCAATGTGAGACTCACTTTGCCGCGGTCCATCGACTCCACCGCCTGCAGGAGATACGATAATCCTTTGCGCTGGCCTAACGAGCCGGCAAATAACACGCGCAACCGTCCGAAATGCCAGGGGATGTCACTTTGCACAACCGCAGGAGCACCATATGGGACGACGCTTACGGAGGCCGTGAAGTTGACGCCTTGCAACGTTTGTTCTGTGAAACTGCTCGCCACGATCACGCGATCGGCCAGGGTTAGCTCTTCCTCTTTACGCGCCAGTTTTTCGTCACTGTCGCGAATACCGGTGAGTGTTTCGGCCCATTCCGGCTGAAGCTCCATTTCCTCGCGATAAATCTGCTGCGCCGCTCGCCAATGGCCGATCGGCAAATCGTAGATGCGGCGGAGGCCCCGCTCTTTCGCGATACGAAAGCTTTCCAGGGCGCCGTCTTCATAGGCGTAAACACCCGTCGTGTTCTTCGCGCGCCTCAATCGAGCAGCAACCTTGCGATCTAAATTTCGGATGACCGCATCGATTCCAAACATTCTGAAAAGAAGACGGCCCAATTCACGACTCGGCGCTGTGTGCACAAAGGGACGAACGCTTTGCGGAAACGAACGGCGCGCAAACTGATTGCGCAAAGATTTTGGCAGGACGCGATTGATCACCGAATTCGGGTTCCAGTTAAGACAGGTCCAGAACTCGCCTAACAAGTCGCTTTCCTGAAGGGCTAGCGCGGCCTGCCGGACGTTTTCATTGCCGGTGGGATGAGACAACAAGATCATGGCACGCGCTTTTCGATGAGCTGAAGATATTCGCGCGCGATGTTGCGTGCTTTGAAACGCTCGAGATGCCGGGGCGCGGCGCGACGAAAGGCGTTTGCGAGCTCCTCATCGGCGAGAAGCCCCTTTATCCCATCCGCCAACGATCGCGCGTTTCCGTTGTCAAAAGTAATGCCGCATGGGCCGATCGCTTCCTTTAATCCACCTTCTTCCGATCCGATGATCGCGCATCCACACGCGATTCCCTCGAGTGCGACCACTCCAAACGGTTCCGCCCAGAGAGAGGGAATCACCATGACGCGCATGCCGGTTTAGGAGGCGCACGAGTTCTTCGCCGGTTTTTTTGCCGGCAAAGCATACCTGATCTTGCAGATTGAATTGGCCGACCAACGCGGAAAGCTTTTCGCGCTCAGGTCCAGTCCCCACAATTGTGAGATCGGGTTTCAATCCCTCGCGACGCAAGTGCGCGAGCGCGCGCAAAAGAAGATCGACGCCCTTATCGGAGACAAGGCGTCCGACAAAGATGAGCGTTTTATCACGCCCGCCATTCGGAACGACCCGGAACAATTCGTCGCGATACGGATTGGGGATAACGACTGACTTCACGCCAATGTCCTGCGCGATGGCATCGCTGATGGCAACGTTGGTCACGCGACCGAGAAGCATTCGCTTCAGGCGGCCATTCCAGCCAATTTTACCGCGCATGTTTCGAATCCAGGTTTGATGCACGACGATGGAACGTTTTCGCAAGAGCAGCGCGGGCAACAAACTGCGCAAGCTGATATTGTTTTGAAAGAACAAATCGTACGATTGAAGGAGCGTGACTAAACTCTTCACGCTGGGGCAACGATTGACGCGGTAATGCGTTTCGCCGAAAACATCGCCGGGCGTTTCCGTAATCAATTCCACCTCGTGTCCCGCGGCGACAAATTCTTCGGCGAGAATTTCCGAGACGGTTTCGATTCCACCGACGCTTGGGCGGAAAGCATACGAAGAAAAAAGTATCTTCATGGGAAGGGCGGGCGTCCTTTGCAAATTGCGTTAACGGCTACTAGGCAATCCTGTCATGTCGAGCGAATATGCCAGTCCAGCTCGGACCGAGACATCTCTTACTATTGAACGACGTGAGATTCCTCGACTTCGCTCGGAATGACAAATTTTGCCGTGACGATCTTTCTGGGTCGTCGGAATTCGATTTCTTTGCAATCGCCCTGAGGTAACGCTTCAAGGCTGAGCAATCAAGGAGCGGCGACTTCCTAGTCGCCGAGTTACCCGGCCGGCGCTTTGGAAACTCCGAAAGCGTTCGCGAGCGGGCCGCCGCTCCCTGGCAGCGTCGGGGCCGGGGCGCCGCTTTCTGTCAATCGAACGCTTCACTAAGGCAAAACCGTTTCTACGAATAATTGGTCCAGACGGTTCGAAGCAATTGCCGTCGCTTTGTCAGCTTTTCTTTTGAAGCTGGACCGCCGGCTACGGCAAGCGCGGCAAGCTCAAAACCGTGGCGAAGGAAAAGTATCGGCTTGATCAGAGCGACATGATTTCCGCGATGACGTTTTAGCAATCGCAGTCGGCTCCGATGAAAATCGACCACGCGATTCGCCGAGCCGGGAGATGTTTGTTTCAGATTGTCGTGAATCACACCGTCACTTGCGATTACTCCCATTTTCCATCCTGTTTTGGCGCAGCGCCAGGCCCAGTCCAGATCGCTGTCGGAAAACGGAAACGATTCGGTGTCGAAGCCGCCGGTTTGTTCCCAGGCTTCGCGCCTAACGAGTAGCGGACTGGTGAAAACGATGTCGCAGGTACGCCAGCGGATGCCGTCCGTTTGTTGCCAGGAAGAATTATTCGGACTGTAAAGGTTCCAGCGCATGGCAAGATTCTGCCCGAGCGCGAGCGAAACGGCCGTCGGGAAACGCATCCCATAACCGCAAAAAGGTCCGTCATGCAGTCTTACGGTGAAGCCGACCGCGGCAAGCTGCGGCTGAAGTTTCAGAAGCGAGATCGCATCACATATTGGCGTGAGGCTCGCGAGATAATTATCCGTTTCGTAGAGAAGCAGCCATTGGGTATCAGGAAAACGTTCGAGTGCAGTCGTGCATCCGATATTCACTCCTTCGCTGAATGACGTCCGACCAGCATCGGGCTCCACGAGCACGAGATTGTCGCCAGGATTTTGCGCGCGCCACTCTTCCAGAAACTTAACGCTTCCGTCAGTAGAGCCAGCATCGAAAACTACGATTGCTGAACCGAAAGGCGCATTCCTCAACGCGTGCGTCAACGAACCGATGGCCCTCTCCAGGAGTTCCCGCCGATTAAACGAATTAATAATCGCGACCAAGTCGGTCGATCGATCCGATTCTTTTGATGGCTTAAACAGAGTCATTGTTCTGCAGACATCTCGCGGTCTTAAATATCCTTTCGCATCCTTTGTAGGGCGTCTGTGTCGGACGCCTCTCTTCGGTCGAGTGGCGTTTCACAGAAACGCCCTACAAATATGTCTTTGAAACCGCCTGGCATTGTCGAGAAGCTGCCCTCTTGCGAAACGCTGCCAAGGAGCGGCGGCTTCCAAGCCGCCGGAGGGGGCGCCTTGGAAAGCGCCCTTCCTTGATTGCTTGGGGAATAAGCCTGGCTTTCGATCGTGGCGCATTGCACCAAAGCTCAACATTTCTAATTAAGAGACTCGATGATTCCGCGCGCCAAATGCTCGATCGCGGAATGGCGTCGATACCATTCGTAAATATCCGTTGAAACTTTCGCGCGATCGGTTGGAGCGGGAAGATTCGTCCGATTCGTCTCAACAAAGTAAGGACCAGCTAACGAGTCGCCTTGCAACGAAATCGCGGACGCAGCATGCGGAAAAACCGGAATGACTCCATGCGCGCAGTAACTGGCGAACGATCCTGATTTAAGAATTACCGCCGCTGGAACCTCGGGATGATGAAAGTAGTCGATCCAACCGAAGGAACACGACGCAAGAAGCTGCGAGGCGACATCCGCCGCGATCGCGGGCTGATAATGGCAATTGATACCGCTGATTTGATGCATCGCTCGGCGCACTTCGTCATCGTCGCAACCTCCAAGAATAAAGAGCTCACGCGGGGCAAAAAAATCGGGAATGTCTTCGATGCGTCGTCGAAAGGAGTTGAGCGAGCGTCTAATCAAATGTGTGCCACCAAAGATGGCCCAGCGATGCGTGTCGCGCCTAACGAATTGATCGGATGAAAACGCCGGTTCGCCCAAAGTTGAGACAACCGGATGAACCGACACGGCGGTTCCAGGTGCGACCTCGAGGAGCATATCGCGCATGACTTCGCTCGAGACCACGCACGCGTCGGAAACGCGAACGATCTTTCGCGCGATCGATTTTTGCCAGCGCTGCAACCAGAACGCGCTCCGCCACGGAGCGGAGGACGCATAAAGTTCATGAAAGATCGTGACGAGACGTCCGTGGGAAACTTCCCGCAAACGTCGCAAGAATTGGGGCAGTCGCACGGGCAAGCCGCGCTTGTGGTAGCCGTAGTTGACGTAGTGCAACACGACACCGCGACAGTTTGCACACACGCTCTCGACTGCGGCATCGAGCGGCGCCACAACTTCGAAGTTTCCAACACGAGATAACGAACTGGGTTCTGCGGCGGCAAAAATCGTATCCGTCGCATAACTGGAACTCAGTCGCTCTGCCAATCTCAATGCATAATCGCCCACTCCTTCGTACGAACCAGGGGCCCGCGGCACGATCTGCAGAACAGGATTAGAAATTTTCAAGGCTTAACAGCGGCGGCTTTCCAAGCCGGAAAGGTCCGCGAACCAATCGCGGAAATGGATGCTCGTGAATACTGAATGTAAGGCAAGAAGCGCGCCCATCACGGCGAATATGGCTCGATACAAACTGCCAGAGTCTATCCCAAGTCGCGCAGGAAGAGTCGGAGCTTTTCTTCATCCAGCATCATGTCTTCATTCTCCACCGCACGCAGCGAAGAAGCTTTCGCTTGAACACGTGGTTTCGCTTCGATAAGCCGGTGTCGCAGGGAGCCCGAGGAGGCAAGGCGAAGAAAGTATTCTCGGAATCCAGCGCGCGTGCTGATCTCCGTGATCACGGTCCCTGGTTTGCAAAACGCAATGTTCGCCAAACCAGCACCGTGTGGAGCGAGGATAACTTCGGCATTCGCAAATAGCCGCACCTGTTCGAGCCAGGGATGCGATTCAAGATCGACGAGTGTGAAACCGGCCGCGCGCAAAAGTGGCTCGAGTTTTTTTTCGTTTAGAAGTCGACGGACAGCGGCGTGGTTCCTCGAAACATAAAGTCGGCGAGAACCCGAATACGGTCGGTCGCTCAAGAGAACATCACGCCACTCTTGCAGCACTCGAATCTTCCAGGGCGCGATCGTCTTCGAATCATGATCCATCGATGGAATCATCGCGGACGTGATCCGGAAGCGTTGTCGAGAATTGACATACGAAACCTTCCGGAGCGGCACGCCAAGGGCGTTCAGAGAAGCACTTTCGTAGGAAGCATGGCTTCCATTAATCAGAAAATGCGCAAAGGAATCGAATCCGCCCGCCGCCGCTTTAACCAGAAGGAACCGCGGCAGAAGATCAATCAGCCAATGGTAATAATTTCCGGCCGCAACAAGGGTGACAAGAATGGCAGTCTGGCCAGTTAAACGTTGTGGCTGCGGCAAACGCATGCGCGAAAGGACGGGGTGATTTTCGATTCCCCAAACTTCGGGCGACAAATCTCCAAGCAAAAGATTATCCGGCGTAATTACGCATCCGCCGTCACGCGCCCAGAAATAAATATCTTTCAGCCGGAAGACCGAGGCCGCCTCCGAGCAGACAGACTGAAATTGAGTATTACCATCCGCAAAAGGATTTGGGAGAGTCTTGACCGATTCAGGCGGATAGATCTCGATCGCGCTACAGCCAGGAGTGCGGCGCGCATACGCCGACGTGAAACGTTCGATTCCCAGTGCTTCACTCAATCCGGGAATAACGAGCCGAAGAAAGGCGACGGCACCGCGTTGCGACCGCCTGAGCGGAAGAACCGTCCGTTTCAACGGTCGAAGCCGCCATTTATGCCGCTTGATTGTGTCTTGCAGCCGCACAGCTTTCTCCGAATCAAAGGAGATTCCGAGCGGCAAGACAAGAAAAACACTAAAGCGGGCGAATGGAAAATCGCGGGACGCCTTAGCGGCGGATCTCAACTCGAGTTTTCGCCAGCGCCATACCAGAGAGTATTCTTTGCCAAAATTTCGCATGCTGCTCTCCGCGAAGGAAGGAACGTTGTGCCAGTCGCAGAGCGTTATTCGTGAGTTCCGCCGCAACTCCAGGCCGTAGCAATTGTTCCATAACGTTCGCGATTTCATTCGGCTGTAAGGAAGTCGCCAGGGCAGCAGCATGATTCTCTTTTAAGATATTATAAGCGGCTGTGCCGGTCGGACCGTGATACAAAATCGGGAGACCACTACCGAGATAGGTGACCATCTTCGTGGAAAGGCTGTATTGGACGAAGGGTCTGTCGGCTTCACCAAAATGGAGCGGCAGATACACGCAATCGGCCTCGGTCAGATCGGCCTGCACATCACTCTCGGAACCGAAGGGAAGAACACGCAAGAGCGAAGTCTGTCGAAGAATGGACGGGCGAATATAATCGCATCGCAGCGTAATCGAACATTTACTCGTTAGGCCGGATGGCAGGAGCTGAATCGCTTTGATCAAGGCTTCGAGATTTTTTTCGTAACCGATGTGAAACAGGCCCATGAAGTAAATCCGCAAGCCTCCCACCGGACGGTGGAGTTTGGTGGTGAGCTTATCCAGCCCATCGGTAACGACGACAAATTCTTCCGGGCCGTAACGTCTGATGTATTCGTCGCCGAGTTCGCGCGAGATGACGAAACGCGCCGACGCTCCCTGCCACACTTCTCTCATGCATTGCGCGGAGACACGTCCGGCACTGGTGTAGGCGACGTCGTCGTGAACCTGGAGAAAGAATGGGATTCGCAATTTTTTCGCGAGAAGAAATGCGGAATGAAAATCCAGACCGCCGTGCGCGACCGAGTGAATCGCGCGGGCGCGGCTCTCGGTGACGACTTTCTCCAATCGTCTACCAAACGTGCCGTGAAAAAGCGGAGTAATAGAATGGGCAAGCGCATTGAATCGGGTGCGTTCGATTCGTCCAAAGTTGGGACGCAGCGGCACCTGCAGTTCTCCGTCCTGACATCGACTCGGCGGAGCTGTGCAGACGGCCAGTGTGGGAACCGGCGCATCCTTCAGGAGAGAGCGAAGAATCCGCGGGCCACCGCCGGCCGAAGCCAGAGAAAACGGCTGCGTGAAAACGATGAGGTCGGATAAACGATCGATTGCAGTTTGGTATTTTCGCACTGTGTCCCGCGCAATTTCGCTCCAACGATATTGGCCGGAAAGCGCGACGCATTCGGCCGATAACGCCGCATAATGTTGCGGCGAAGATTGCAGAATTTGTATTGCCCGATCGGCAAGGGCACCGCTGTCGCCTTCGGGCGTTAAGAATGTCTCGGCACGGGAATCGAGAATCTGTCGAGGGCCGGGAACGTCATAGGCAACCGTGGGAATTCCGGCGGCGAGTTGTTCGAGCACCGCGAGGCCGAAGCCTTCGATGTAGCTGGGAAACAAACCGACGGCGCAATCGCCGAGGAGTTTTGGGAGTTCCGATGGATCGTAGGTCGGAACGCATTGCACGCGTTGCGAGTCGCGCAAATCGAGTTCGGAAAAGACGAGCTTCTCACTGAACATCGTGCCGAGAAAAACAAAGCTCGCCTCCGGGACCTTCTCCCAAATCCGGCGCACGATCTCTGGCCAGTCGCGCGAACCTTTGCGCAGACTCCACATGCCGATGAAGCAGATCTTTTTTTTCGCGAGACGGACTTCCGCGGGTTGCGCGCTTTGCGCGAAAGCGGCTCGGTGCTGATCGTTCAAGCCATACGGTTCGACGATGGCAGGACGGGGAATACGGACGTGCTTTTCGAGTTCTTCCAGTTCACTTTCGTTAGGCAAATTAAGCAGATCGCAGCGGCGAATGGCTTCATCGGCATTTTTGCGCAGTTGTCGCGCGCGCAATCTATGAAACAGACTTCCGAACAAGCGGCCTTTCGGTTGATCGGGCCAGCGCTCGCGCGACAAAAGATCGAAGCGTTCGTAGAGGCGGTAGAGCCCGATCGAACGCGCAACGACGAGCCCGCGAAAGCCGAACGATTCCTTCGTGAACGGTAACGTACCGATGAGGCAATCGATCACATCGAAGCGTTGCGCATTCTCGCGGACGAAGCGCGCGGCGCGCGAGGGAAACATTGTCTGGCGCAACGCGGACAGAACCCGCGACGAGGTTGGTGTGAGAAACGCATCGGTCAGACAAAATTTCTCCACGGTATGACCGGC
The DNA here is from genome assembly GCA_963803315.1 of uncultured Verrucomicrobiae bacterium. Taxonomy (GTDB): domain Bacteria; phylum Verrucomicrobiota; class Verrucomicrobiia; order Chthoniobacterales; family UBA10450; genus JBBQFI01. The sequence continues at coordinate 335,415 of CAWDLY010000020.1, forward strand.
CTTGCGCCATTCTTCAGTCAGCTCAATCCAGACGCGAGCGGCACCGAGCCGAGGATCCCATGGCAGATTTACGATCGCCAGAATGCGCAATGAATTATTTGTCGGTTCGGTCATCTGCCAGCAGCGACGCGCGTGCGACCTCCGGGGAGCGCACGCCTGTGGCGTGCGGGCGAATGCATTCTGCATTCGCGAACTTTTCAAGAATGCTCATGCCGCTCGTAACTCTTCCACTTCAGACGAAGTTCGTCGCCGCAAAATGCGGCGACCCGCACGCCAAAGGCATGCGCTCCCCGGAAGGTTGCCACTCCACACGTTCACGAGATGCACATTTTCTCCTAAGATTCGTTGGATTCATTGGCGCCACAATGTGGTCCAAAACTTATGCCGCACCGGATTAACGTAGTGCCGAAGGGCGAGCCCGTCGCCGGCATGGCGATCGGGATAGATCGTTTGATCGTCCAATTGCAAAACGAACTTCGTGCCATCGAAGGGCGATGCGCCGTTCGCGTGCATGGTCAGGTGCGTCATTGTCTGATTGGTGAAGAAATTAGGCGCACCGTTTAATTGGGCAAAACGCTGTATGCCTAACGACCAATCGAGTTTTTTCAACAAGAGAATGACGCCGGTATTTACCGGCTGCTCTCGCTCGCCGGGGAGGCGCAGCAGTCGCGGCGTCTCCCGAAAACTGGCAATCGGCCAGATAAAACGCGGGGATGTCGCGAGCACGCGCGAGGGTGGCAAGCTCGCCAGCCTCGGGAAAGAACAAGACATCCGAATCGACATAAAGGGCCGGTCCATCACGCGGCAGCGACATGATGAGGGTGAGCTGTTTTCCTGTCGGATGCCTTTTTAGATATGAGGAAAGTTCGGAAGGTAGATTCGCCGGCACTTCAGGAAGGGGCGAGACCGAAACGCAAGGATCGACGCGTTTCAGCATCGCGATGTCAGCGGAGGAATAACTTCCATCGGATACGACGGTGAATCGTTTCGGCCGTCCCGCATGTTTGAGGAACGAACGAATCGACGCGATCTGCTCCGGCAGAGCGGCGTGGCCGGAATAGGAAAAAACATCGAAAGGCAAGGAGGCGCGTGGAGCGATAGTTCGCGCAATTATCCTGGGCAGGAAGGCGCGATAGAGTCGCCTAACGAGGCTGCCCTCAAAACGCGCGAAATGATATCCGAAATTCGGCATTGGTCGTTAGGCGACGGCGAAGTGCGGATTACGGAAACCGCGAAAGCTCAGAACGAGATTGAGGAAGAGATTGGGAATGGCGGAGTAGAGGTTGAAGAAAAGAACACCGCTGACACTCGAAAAATCGGTGAAAGGAATGAGCGCGATCTGCGTGGCAAGCGTGAGGGGAATGTAAAGCCACGAGCCGGCGATCCATGCTTTTGAAGCGTTGAGGCCCCAGATCGTTCCGGTCACCGCGTTCAAGACGGACGCGCTCACCATTAACAGAAGTTCCCGCTGGAGATGGGCGTATTTGTGTCCGAGGACGAAGAGAAATTGGTTTGGAAAAAAGGCCGCGCCACAAATGACAAGCAGACTGAACCCGCCGACTCCGCTGACGATGCCGGCATATTGCCAGCGGAGTTTCCTCGCATCCTGACAGCGAGCGAAGGCGGGAACGAAGATGTTGGTGAGAAGATTGTTGATCACGATAAAGATCATGGCGAGACGGCCGAGCGCGCCGACTTCGGCAATCGAACTGGCCTGACGAGCGAAGAAACTGATGAGGATAATGGTGATTTGCCCCTGAAAGCAGAAGAAGATCGCGTTCGCGGCCTGATTGCGAATGAACCCAATGATGGCGTGGCGATCCTCGGGATTTTCCGGCGCATTCATGTCAATCACGGCGCCGACGTAACGGCGGAGCATCAGGTATTGAATGAAAATGGCGAAACCACTGACGGCGATGGCGACAGCGGTGTTAAGGAAAACAAACATGAGCAGGATCAAAACGAGGAGACGAACTGCCGCGCCGGTAAAATCGATGATTTGAATTTTCCTTACGTCGGAGCGCAATCGCGGAACAACGCTCAGAACGCCGACGGCAAATTGGACGAGCAAACCTGCGAGCAAAATTGCGATCAGCACCGCGACGTATCGAAGCGGAGCGCCATTCTTGATCAGCATGAAATACAAAACCGGGGCGACGACGAGAATGGCGATGGCGCCAAGCTTGCGGCGCATTTTCAACGCCGTGTTGATCAGCTCGCCGAAGCGATGGGGATCGTGCCAGACGCGGCCGCCGATGGAAATCAAGCCGATGCTGATGCCGATATCGGCGAGCAGGTTGATGGTGCCCTGCATGGAATTGGTGATGGTGAAGTAGGCGTAGTCGCGCTGGTCGAGATAGCGGACGAGAAGAATGCCGGCGAGGAAGCCGATCACCTGCACGACGCTCTGGACGAAAACGAAATTGCCCAAGACGCGTGCGCGATGAAGGGCGCGACGAATGGTGGGCGATGAAGCTTCGTTCAGAACCGGCGTCGCAGTTGGGCCGAAAAAACTCATCGCGGGATCAATGGCGAATGATCATGCAGCATGGGCAAGCTGCAAGGATGCCAATGCGTTGCGCCGGTTGAAATGGCGAACAAAGAAGTGCGACGGTCATAGACCGCCGCTACAGAAGCAGAAGAACGCTCAGGAAGACTGGATGCGATTTGACGGGCGTCAGCGTCTCGTGCTCAGGGGCTGGAACTTCCGGCGTGTTGTAATACTCGGAGTACTGATAGTAGTAATATTCCGGCAGCGAGGTGTCGACGAAGTTCAAAATCACGCCGGGGACATTGACCTGCCGATTGTAAAGAAGCTCGAGCGATTTTCTCGTCAGGCGGGCCGAGGTGTAGGACAAGCGAACGACGAAAAGCGTGGCGTCGATTTTGGGCGCGAGGCTGGTTGTGTCATCGGCGGCGAGCACGGGCGAGCTGTCGATGATGATGTAATCGTATTGGTGATAAAGCTCTTTGAGCAGGATATCGGTGGAATCGCGCAGGAGATGTTCGCTCGGTTGCGACAAAGTTTTGCCGCGCGGAAGGACGAAGAGATTCGGATAGGAAGTGGGCACCACTACTTCACGCCATGCGACTTCCTGTTTCAAGACTTCCGACAGACCGATCCTGGTGGAAAGGCCGAATGCGTCGCGAATGGCGCCACGCCGTAGATCGGCATCGACCAGAAGAGTTTTGGCGCCGGAAAGCGCCATGGTGATGGCGAGGTTGGACGAGATGGTCGATTTGCCTTCGTTAGGAACGGCGCTCGTGATCAGCAGCGTTTTGGGACGCGGGCCTTCGCAGGGCATGAAGAAAAGAGACGACCGAATGTTGCGATACGATTCCGCAAAAATGTGGCGGGCATCGTCCGGCTGCAAGAGCGTAACTTTGCCTTTCGTTTTTTCCTTCGGGATCTGGCCAAGGACACTCTCGGAGAAGAGATGCTGGAATTCGGTAAAGGAAGACATTCGATCGTCGATGCGATCGAGCAGCAGCAAAATCGCGATGCCGGCAAGCGCGCCGAGACCGAAACCAATGAGCAAGCTCTTAAACAAGCCGGGGCGGACCGAAACGGGCGCGGTGGCCGCTTCCATGATGGAAACCTGATCGCTGGTGTCGACCACCTGCGAGACGTCGACTTCTTTTAAATTGTTCGTTAGGCGATCGTAGAGTGTTTTAAGCCGATCGACCTTCCCCTTAATGCGATTGAAAATGGCGAGTCGCTGGCTGAGATCGAGCGCCTTTTTTTCCCACTCTTTGATATTCGACTGGAGATTCTCCATCTGCTTGGCGATGGATTCCTCGCGCGTCTTCAATTTCTCGACCGTATCGGCACGGTAAAGCTTGATGAGATCCTCCTGCTTCGCGATTTCATCGTTAAGCTTGATGATTTTCGGATGCTTCGGGCGGAGATCGCGCGAAAGGGTGTCGCGTTCGGCCTTGAGCAATTGCACGGCCTGTTTGGCTTTCAGGTAATCGTCCGCCGGCCCGCCCGCGAACGGCAGCGCGTTATCGCTGGCGGCCTGGCCGCCGGGTGAAGTATCGGCTCTCGCTCCCTGGGCGCGATCGAGGTTTTGATCGAGATCAAGCAACTTGAGCAACTCGAATTCGGTTTTCAACTGCGCGTATTGCTGATTAAGCCTAACGAGATAAGCAGCGGCGCTGTTTCCTTCTTCCTGCAGGAACCCGATATTGTTTTCCTTTTGGAATTCGAGCATCTCGTCTTCGCTGTTCCGCAAATCTTTTTCCGTTTGGACAAGCTGCTCGCTGATCGCAGTGGTGACGTTATGCCCCTGGTCCTCGCGCATTCCTTTTTTGAAATCGAGATACTTCTGCATGACCGCATTCAGATAAGCCTGGGTGTAATCGGGCGTGCGGCCGATTGCGGAAAGGTCGAAAATCGAAGTGCGCGGTCTTTGCACAACGTTGATATCCACCGGCACAGGCTGCATTTCGGGATGAGTCGAATGCACGAGCGATTCGGCGCTGCGCCGGACCTCGGCACTTTGCATCAGTTGGATTTGGGTGCCGTAAAAATTCTGACTGTCTTCGCTGTAGATGGCGTTCTGACCGATGTTCAATTTCCCCGCCAGGATCATCTTGGAAGTCGATAGAAACGAAGGTGGCGTTTGATAGATCAGCCAGGCCTGGACAAAAAGGCCGATGCAAATTGTCAGCACCAGAATCCACCAACGGCGCACGAGCAGCGCCTTGTAGCGATGCAATCGTGTGATGAGCGCAGTCGACCACGAACCCTGCACCGGCCGATCAATTGGAGGAAGAGCAGAAGGCATGGCTACATGTTGATCAAACGCTGCGGAACGTAGATCTGATCATCGGGTTTCACGACGACGTCTTCCTCGGTGTGGCCTTGCTCGATGATTCGCTTCAGATCAACCGTCACGTCCTCACCGTTTTTGCGCGTCAATTTCACTTTACGTTTGTCGGCGAAATCGCCGAAGCCGCCGGCGCGGATGATGGCCTTGCTCACGGTGTAAGTTTCGTCTGGCGGGATTTCCTGCGGGCCCTGGCCTTTGACCGCGCCATAAACATAAACGCGTCCGCGCGATTTTTCGCTTATGCGGTCGACCGCCAGAATCACCGTGGCGTGATAGTAGTATTCTTTCTCCAGCGCAGCCTTGATGGTGTAGGCCAATTCCTTACATGTGCGGCCCTGCGCGGGAACGAGACCGATGTAGGGAACTTCCAGCTCGCCATTGTCGTTGACGCGCAGAAGCTGCGATTCGTTGTCGCGATCTTCGACAACGCGGAAGCTGACGTAATCGTTAGAGCCGAGCCGCTTCTTGTCGTCGAGCACCGTCATGGAATTGGTCCGCATGACCGTGGTGCTGGAAGCTGGCGGCTGCTCGACCGCGCGTCGCTTTCGGGAGCGGTGGGCACGAACGGCGGCGGACTGTCCTGCGGCTTGGAAGGGCGTTGGCGCCAGCGAAATGATCGCGAGCAGGCCGAACGCGCAAATCTTCAGGAAGTTGCAAGCTCGCTCCTTTTTAAAAGCTATACGTTCCATCCAAAGAGACTCGATTCTGATCGTAGCTGCGCAGAGGCTGATCGGAATCTTTTGTCGTGTATTGATAGCGAGCGCCCAGGGTAACGTGCTGTGTAAACTGGTAGCCGATGGTTATGGCGCCACCATAACGCTGCGCGTGTTCGGAGAAAATTCCGCCGGAATCATCGGCATCCTCATAGAAGAACTCGGTCGAGAGCAAGGTATTGCGGATAATATTCCAGCTCGCCGTATACCGGACGTAATTGAGCATGATGTAATTCGAATTGAGACCGAGCTGCGTTTCGTGACCCGCCGCGACCGAATGTGTGAGCACGGCGTTGAGACGTTGTGAGATAAGGATGTTCGCGTAAAAATCGTTGAGGTCGCTGTTGTCCGTCACGCCGCCACCGCTATCGAACCAAATGCCCTGATATCCCCCCGCCACACGCACCTTTAGATAATTCGTCACCTGCGTCTCAAGAAAAGCGCCGACGCTGAACGTCGTTGAATCGTTCAGAAAATTGTCGTCGTAATAGGTAAAAACGGCGCTGGATTCCACTCCTACGCCGGTCGTGTTCGTCGCGGTGACGTAAAGACTTCCGCTTAGCTCTTCCGCATTGCGATTCAGATAATCGAAGGCCGAGGTGGTCGAGACGTAATTGTAATGATCGTAGCCAAAAGTTGCGACCGCCTTGTTTAGATCCCACAAGACAGAAACTCCGGCGGTGTTTTGAAACCGGCCGTAATCGACCACATTGCTGAGCGCGATTTCCGAAACAGGATCCTGTTCCAGCGACATGCGATCGTGAAAATTGATTCGGAAATCGCCGACGAAAACGTCGAACGCGATGGCCGAGCCGGGCGCAATCAGAACGCCATCCGTATCGTTGCCCGGATGATCGAGATAGAAAGAATAACCGAGACCGAGATCAAGTCTTAACGTGTTGAGCTGCGTGATGGGCCAGACGGCATTGACGTTCACTTGCGGCCGAATGATGAAATCATCCTCTTTATTCGTTTCGGCGAGATTGATGTTGTCGTTGTATTCGACGCCGAAAGTTGCACTGAAACGGAACCGGATCGGCCCGGCGAGAAGATTGTAGGGAATCTTATCGATCGATTGCCGCCGCGCTTCCGCGGACGCTTCGCCTGCGAGCGAGGGTCGAACGGCATCCTGCGCCCGCAAAACCGGGCAGGCGACAAGAAAAAGCAGCAGCGAAAACGCGATCCGCTTGGCCAGGCGAAGTGGCGAGGTTGGAATACGGCTCATAGGGCGGTCGATCAGGTTAAGGTTAGCAGGTGCGGTACCAAACACGAGATAGCGGAAAAGCGCGGTTTTGGCGTTCGCCTAACGACGCTCCAACACCAATCTGGCTCAAATTTGTTTGAAAAACGATTGTGGTATTTCGAAATTGTTCTGGTCCTCAGTCGCTCAGGTTCTACTAACACGGGACATTTTCATCAAGGGATAACTTCTGCAATAATTTCTTACGCTGGTCCGATCTAAGCTTTCATCACTGGATGATATGAGCACGATCCCGTTCAAAAGTGGGCGCGGCCGCTTCACCATCGCCCTGGCTGCGTTGGTCCTGCTTCTTCTGAATCAGCAAGAAACCCCCGGGCAAGGCACCGCTTCGCTTACGCTCGAAGATAAACCGTTGCACTATTCGCTGCCCGAAGGCGAAACAACCCTCATTATCCAAATACCGCAGGCGTCTCTGCTCGATCATTTCACATTTATCAATGAAGAGACGATCCGCGGTGCTCTCAAGATCGCGGTCTCGACCGCCCGGCTCAGCGCAACGGATCCGGCTTGGAACGCGGTCAGCGGCGACATCGCCTTCGCGCACAAACGCCACTTCAATCTTTCCATGGTCGGAGTGGACGCGCGATATGTGAAACTTTCGTTCCGCGTGACGAAAGAGGACCGTATCGCAGAGCTCGCTCATTAAGAGTATTTGGCTCGAAAAGCTCTGTCATTCCGCGCGCAGTCGCGGAATCTCTCATTGTCATTATCCCTCGCCGGAATTGCCCACTCTGCGATTCGCACCGGTGACAGCGCTTTCTGATTTGTGAGAGGCTTCGGACCGATAAAAGCGAGTTCTCACCGCCGGTAAAAAATGCTCCAGCGTTTATTTTCGATGCACACCATGGTGCGCGTTTTCAAATTCTTAGCCGCAAGATGAAGGCATGGAACTAGCTTTTTATTTTTCGGCGACGCGCCACATGAACGCATGCGACTGGCAACGGAATCCAAGGGAACAAATAAACTGGCCGCGAGCTCAAGGGCGAAGTCGAAAAAACATTCAGAAGGAGCCTCAATCGATGAAAATTCTCAGCCTTCACCTGCGATTGCACCATCACTACAAAGCGCTCAACATCTTGCGCTGGCCGCGCGGGCTACGAATGATGCGGTTCGGGTTTGGGATGTAAAAACGGGCGCGCTTTCCTGGCCGCAGGGCTTGGAAAATTTGCTCGGCCATTCATCGGCGGACGCCGATCGCCGTATCAGTTTTTGGGAAGAAAAAATTCATCCGGAAGATCGCGCGCGCACCACCACCGGCATCGCCGAGGCATTGCGCAGCGCGAGTGAACATTGGTCCGGAGAATATCGATTCCGTCGCGCGGACGGATCCTACGCGCAACTTCTCGAGCGCGCGCTGATCGTGCGCGATTCCGCCGGAGCGGCGGAACAATTCGTCGGCTCGCTCATGGACGTTACGGCGCGCAAACAATTGCAGGACCAGTTGCTGCGTTCGCAAAAAATGGACGCCTTCGGCCAGCTTGCGGGCGGGGCGGCGCACGACTTCAATAATTTTCTGACCACGATCCTGGGTTACAGCGATCTCGCGCTCGATTTCATTGGACCAAAAAGCAAAGCGGCCAATCACATCATGGAAATCCGCGAAGCCGCGGCGCGCGCTTCCACGCTGACCGGCCAACTTCTCGCCTTCAGCCGCAAACATCCGCTCGAGCCGCGCGTAGTTGAAGTGAACTCGGTCATTTTAAATATGGAGCGGTCGCTTCTCCGCCTGCTCGGCGAAAACATTTCCTTCGTCTGCCATTTGCATCGCGACGACGAAGGCGCGCACATCCGGGTCGATCCCGGTCAACTCACACAAGTTTTGCTCAATATCGCGGTCAACGCGCGCGATGCGATGCCGGACGAAGGACAACTCATCCTGGAAACATCGTGCGTCACGATCCCACCCGTCGAGGAGAATGAAGTGCTTCTAGAGGAACTTTCGTCCGGTGATTACGTGCTGATCAGCGTCGTCGACAACGGCGTCGGCATGGATGAAAAAACAAAAGCGCATCTCTTCGAGCCATTTTTCACCACGAAAGATCAAGGTTCCGGGCTCGGTCTGGCGACAAGCTACGGAATCATTCGGCAGAGCGGCGGTTCCATTCAGATCGAGAGCGAGCTGAACAAAGGAACAACCGTGCGGATTTACCTGCCCAAAGTGCCGGCTCCGGAACGCCGTTACCAGAAACGAAACGGGAAAATGCCAACCGGGACCGAAACAATCATCGTGCTCGAAGACGACATTAGCGTGCGCCACATGTCCGTACGCGTGCTGCGCAGTCTCGGTTACGACGTAATCGAAGCCGCCAGCAGCGATGATGCGCAGCGTGTTTTCACCAGCCAGGACGATCGCAAAATTCATCTTCTCCTTACCGACATGGTCATGCCGCAAATGAGCGGGCGAAGTTTCGCCGATTGGTTGCGGACGGCGAGCCCGGAAACGCGCGTGATTTTCGCTTCCGGATATCTCGAGGAATCGCTCGGACCACGCGAGCGTCCGGATCCGGAAATGTTTTTTTTGGCCAAGCCATTCTCTTCCGAGCAACTCGCCAGCAAAGTCCGCGAAGCGCTCGATCAAGCTCCACTCGTTAGGCTGTAACGGGAAACACGCTTCTGCGGGTACTTCGCACAAAGGACACAAAGGTTCACAAAGGAAGAATACGAATTCATTTGCCTCCGTGGCCCTTTGTGTCCTGTGCGCGAGAAATTGATCGCTCCTTCCCGCCCGCTATATTCGACCCGCGTGATCACGTTTCACGACATCGAGCAGGCGCGCGATCGCATCAAAGGCGCGGTCTATTTCTCGCCTTGTTCTCCCTCGATTCCCTTGAGCGAAGTCACGGGCATGGAAATTTTCTGCAAGCTCGACAACTTGCAGCGCACCGGAAGTTTCAAGGAACGCGGCGCACGTAACGCGCTCGCGCAACTTCCGGCTGATCAGCAAAAGCGTGGTGTCATCGCGGCTTCGGCGGGTAATCACGCGCAAGCGCTCGGCTACCAGGGAAAATTGCTTGGCATTCCCGCCACCGTCGTGATGCCGAAATTCGCGCCGCTCATCAAGGTGAGCAATTGCCAGAAGCTCGGCGCGAACGTCGTCCTGCACGGAGATGATTTCGGCGAAGCCAAAGCCCGCGCCCATGAGATCGCGAAGGAAAAAGGGCTCGCCTACATCGACGGCTACGACGATCCGGCGATCATTGCGGGTCAGGGCACAGTGGGCCTGGAGATTACGGAGCAGGTTCCCGATGCGGATGCGGTGATTGTTCCGGTTGGCGGCGGCGGTTTGCTCGCTGGTGTCGCGCTCGCCGTGAAAACGGTACGGCCGCAAACAAAAATCATCGCGGTGGAAGCGGACCATGTCGCCAGTTTTTCTGCGGCCTTGAGAGCAGGAAAAATTACGCGGATCAAAATGGAGCCGACACTTGCAGACGGCCTCGCGATTCCGCAGGTGGGCCGGAATGGCTTCGAGATCGCAAAATCGCGCGTCGACAAAACTGTCACCGTTACCGAAGAGCAAATTGCGCTGGCGATTCTGCGCATCGTGGAACTTGAGAAAGGTGTGGTCGAAGGAGCCGCCGCCACGGCGCTGGCCGCCTGCCTTTCGGGTCAACTCTCGGAACTCTCCGGCAAGCGAGTTGTTCTTATTTTTTCCGGCGGCAACATTGATCCAAACATACTCAGCCGCGTGATCGAGAGTGGTCTCGTCGCCGACGGACGCCTCAGCCGCTTCACCGCTATCATTAGCGACCGCCCCGGTGGTCTGGCCGATCTCACCGCCAAAATCGCTTCCACCGGTGCGAGCATCAAACAAGTCGTGCACGATCGCGCCTTTGCCGGTTCCGATGTTTCCGCCGTGCACGTTCTTTGCACGGTCGAAACACGAAACAAACAGCATCTCAACGAGGTGCTTGATCGTTTGAAGCAAGCGGGCGTGCAGACTTTCGATTCGAAGTCAATGTAGCCGTTTCGCGTTCGATCGAGCGCTGAAGATCAGGCACGCGGTAAAAAAGACGATGTTCAGAAAAGTCCAGAAGTAGATTTCTTCGGAACACGACTCCCGCATGCCGCGAGCGTTAAAAAGGGCGAGACCGAGCGCGCCCGCGACGATCATCAACTCGCGCCACCATCCGAGCACGAGAAGTTCGGGCCAGATGCGTTGCCCGGCGGAGGACGCGCGCAGGACGAACAGGGCGGGCCATAAGGCGAATCCATATTTCAGCATCGACCAGAGAATTAATTGCGGCGCGCGATAGGCTTCTTTTGCGAAAGGGAAAATTTTGCTGGTAGCAAAGCGAAAATCGACATGGCTCAGAACAAAGCCATTGAGAAAGAACGTCAGCAGAAAAAAGAGGAAGACGGCACTAACAAGTGAAAACCAGCGAAGCGGCAGACCCGCGCGCGTGAACAATTCAAGACAGCCCGCGAACCAGAGACAGGCCAGCAAGCAGCCGATCATTTTCGAAAGTTCGAACTGAAAGAAGAGCAGGCCCATTGCGAGCCAGATTAGAACGAGAAGCAGCATCGCGAAGTGGCGCGCTGAAGAACGAAAGTTCCATTCGAACCGACGCACGGAATTCGTCGCGATGACAAAAAGAGCCGCAGCTGCGCCACTCAAAACGACGCGTAGTGGCGCGCTAAGTTCGGGAATTCGATCGAGCAACGGAAAACTAAAATTGAACGATTCGATATTGAAAAAAACTACCGGGAGAAGTCCGGGCAGGAACAACGCGGGCAAGGAAAAAAAAGTGCGAAATCCACCGCCAATGATGATGGCAGCGATTGCCCCAATCACGAGAATCATGAGTGAGCCGTGGCGGACGAGCGAATAACCCAGCGGTCCGAAATAACCGAGGAGCCACACGGCGATGCCAACCATCCAAAGTAGATCCAGGAGCCGAGCGCGCCAGCTACTCGCGTCGCGCATCCGAACGATGGCCAGACCGCAGAGAAATGCGGCGCCATAGAATGCGATAAAGCCGAACGGCCGGTCGGCGCGTCTGTGAATCCAGGAGAGTCCGGCCGGGAAAATCCAAAACGCGCTCAGGCTAACTAACGCCAGCACCGCCCACAAAGCAGCAGCTTTGCGCAAACCAAAATTCTCCACACAACGAACGACTGCTGCGAGCGCGATTAACCAACCGCCACCAGTAATTGTCATCAGTGCCAGTGACAGCCCGATCGTGAAAAGCGCGATCTGCAAAAGCAATGTCTGCCTCTTACCGCTGCGTCGGCGTTTGAGATGCAATTCGCTCGTTAAAAACAACGCCGCCGCCAGCCAAAACGGCGCACATCGCCAAATTCGCTCAAGCGCGTCTGCTCGCTGTCCCTTCGTGCGCTGGGTAACAATGTAATCGTTCAGTTGTCTCTGCGCAGTCTCCTTCGTGATTGGCACATTCCAGGACTGCGCCTGCAGCGAGAACCATCGATCGCGGAGGTCCGGCGGCACCAACGTCAAATCCATTCGAATTTGTCCCTCGTAACCAGTCGGCAACGTCAGTCCATAGGGCAGACTAAGAAGAAAAAGCATGTCCTCGGATTCGAGGTCTTCATGAACACCGCGTGGAAACAGCGGACCACGCACCAGATAAGCCGCATCCTCAGTGTGACCGCCCAATTGATTGTGACCGTGGTCGCTAATCGCATAGAGATAATCTTTCGGTCCCAGGCGGCCCGCTATCTCACGAACGAAATCATCCACCTCACGGTACTTGGCGCGGTAGACCGGACCGCGCACCGGATATTCGTGCGAAACTTTATCCGTCCCAATGATGTGGAGAATGAGCACGTCGATTGTCGGATCGTTCAGCCATTCCCGGGCTTTGCGATAAACAAATGCGTCGCGCTCGAGCAGCGGCACATGAAGATTTTCGTAGTTCAATGAATCAACGAAGGCTTGTGGATACAATCGGTTGAGCGTGTGATCGGAGGCGACGACGAGTCGCAATCCCAGCGCGGCGAGCGAACTCGGCCACGTGGTACGGCTGGAAGCGAAAGCCGAGAAATCCTGAAGCGTCGTGCCCATCGTCGCCTCGCGGCCTTCAAAGATGCTCTTGATACAAGGGAACGTGGCCTTTGCTGCACAGGCTTCGCATCGCCCGGAGAGCGTCGACGACCGCAACGAGCTGACGAACGGCATCAGCGCTGGATCGAACATCTCTGACTTGCCCGCGCTATCCAGGATCAGAACGACAGTGCGAAAACGCGTGGCCGGTTCGAAGGCGCGCTGTTGACCGGCGACCGGCCCGCCGCCCAGCTCCAGATCGATGTCCCTCATTGCCGCCAGCAAAAGAATGAGCGGGACCAATCCAAGAACGACGATGTGCCAACGCGACCTGGTAAAAGCGTTATCCGCGACGCGCACTGCGTCAGTTATCGTTGCATTCATTTAGCGGTTGGAAGCCATTCAAATACGCAAACCAGCGACACGAAGCCAGCTTCCTCATTTGCCATCAAAATCGCCTTTTCTGCGAGTTGGCTGTGCCCATCCCCTTGCGCTGCATTTCGCGTTTCGTAATCTCTCGCATGCCATCCGCCGAAACGAATTCACTCGACAAAGCATCCAATTCTTTTGCGAGTCGGCACATCGGGCCTAACGAGTCCGAAGTGGCGGAAATGCTTCGCGCTGTCGGTTACGAAGATATCGATGGGCTGATTGACGCGACTGTTCCGAAAAACATCCGGCTCGATCGTCCGCTGGATTTGCCGAAAGCGAAATCGGAGCACGAAGCGCTCGCCGAATTGCGCGCGATCTCGAAGAAAAACAAGGTGGCGCGCTCTTTTATTGGCGCCGGTTACTCCGATTGCATCACGCCGCCGGTCATTCAGCGAAACATTCTCGAGAATCCAGGTTGGTATACCGCCTACACTCCGTATCAGGCGGAACTCGCACAAGGCCGCCTCGAAGCGCTGTTGAATTTTCAAACGATGATCACCGATCTCACCGCGATGGAGATCGCGAATGCTTCGTTGCTCGACGAAGCGACGGCAGCTGCGGAAGCGATGGCGCTTTGTCACGCTGCGGTCCCAGGACGGAAGAAATTCTTTGTCGCGAACAATTGCCATCCGCAAACGATCGCCGTCGTGCAAACGCGCGCGAGACCGCTTGGGATCGAAGTCGTCATCGGCGACTTCGCAAAATTCAAGTTCAAGAATTCAGTGTTTGGGGCGCTCGTGCAATATCCGGCAACGGATGGCGCGATCTTCGATTACACTGAATTCGTTAGGCAAGCGCACGAGGCCGGAGCGCTCGTGGTCGTTGCAGCCGATATTCTTGCTCTCACATTGCTAAAACCGCCGGGCGAATTTGGCGCTGATGTTGCCGTTGGTAGCACACAGCGGTTCGGTGTTCCGCTCGGATTTGGCGGCCCACACGCAGCGTATTTTGCCACGCGCGATCAATACAAACGCCACATGGCGGGGCGGCTCGTCGGCGTTTCGCACGATGCCGATGGTCGGCCGGGTTATCGGCTCGCTCTCCAAACGCGGGAACAACACATCCGCCGCGATAAAGCGACGAGTAACATCTGCACCGCGCAGGTTCTGCTCGCCGTCATCGCCTCGATGTATGCGGTCTATCATGGGCCGCATGGACTGCGTGCGATCGCCGCGCGCGTGCACCGCCTAACGAGTCGGCTGGCGGATTCGCTGCGAAATGCCGGCTTCAAAATCGTGCACGATAATTTCTTCGACACGTTGCACGTCGATCTCGGAGACAAAACAAGCACCGCAATTCTAAAACGCGCCGCAAAAGCCGGAATGAATTTGCGAAAGCTCGGAGCAAGAGCGATCGGCATTTCGCTCGATGAAACGACCACCGAGGCAGAGATCGAAGCGCTCACTTCGATCTTGAGCGAGGCCACTGATCGGAGGACAGGCTCGGAACCTGTCCTCCCACCCTTCGCGCAACGCACCTCTCAATTCCTTACCCATCCGATCTTCAACACGCACGACACCGAGACCGAAATGCTGCGTTACTTGAAGAAACTCGAATCGCGCGATCTCTCGCTCACGACTTCGATGATTCCACTCGGCTCGTGCACGATGAAGCTGAACGCGACGGCGGAGATGTTCCCAATTTCCTGGCCGGAAATTTCAAAGCTGCATCCGTTTGCGCCTAACGACCAAACCACGGGTTATCGAGAAATGTGCGAACAGTTGGAAGATTGGCTCGCCGAGATTACGGGATTCGCCGCTGTTTCGTTACAACCGAATGCAGGCTCGCAGGGTGAGTACGCCGGATTGCTCGCCATCCGCGAATATCACGCCTCGCGCAACGAGGCGCACCGAAACGTCTGTATCATTCCGACGTCCGCTCACGGGACGAATCCGGCGAGCGCCGTCATGGCGGGCTTCAAAGTCGTGCCGGTCGCATGTTTAAAAGATGGCGATATCGATCTCGCCGATCTGCGCGCAAAAGTCGAAACGCACAAAGACGATCTGGCCGCGTTGATGGTGACGTATCCATCAACGCACGGCGTTTTCGAAACGACGATCCGGGAGATTTGCGAAATTGTGCATTCGCACGGCGGTCAGGTTTACATGGACGGTGCGAACATGAACGCGCAGGTCGGTCTTTGCCGGCCGGGCGACATCGGTGCGGATGTTTGCCATCTTAATTTGCACAAGACGTTTTGCATTCCGCATGGCGGCGGCGGGCCGGGCGTGGGGCCGATTGGCGTGGCGCAACATCTGGCGTCGTTTCTTCCGCAACAATTCATCTTAGATCCGAAAACCGGCCGGATTTTGTTTGGCGAAGGCGAACAGGGGAAACGGCCGCCCGCAGGAGACGCCGGTTCAAATTATCGCCACGGCGGTGGGGCGGCAGGGAATGTTTCCGCCGCGCCGCTCGGCAGCGCGAGTATTCTCACGATCTCATGGATGTACATCCGCATGATGGGACCGGATGGCCTAACGAATGCGAGCAAAGCTGCGATCTTGAATGCGAACTATATCGCGAAGCGACTCGATCCGCACTTCCCGGTCCTCTTCAAAGGCCGGCACGGACTCGTCGCGCACGAATGCATTCTTGATTTGCGGCAATTCAAAGCCGCGGGCGTGGAAGTGGAAGATGTGGCAAAGCGCCTGATGGATTACGGATTTCACGCGCCGACTGTCTCCTGGCCGGTCGCCGGAACGATGATGATCGAACCGACCGAGAGCGAGGCGAAACCCGAGCTTGATCGCTTTTGCGATGCGATGATTTCGATTCGCGGGGAGATCGAAGCGGTCGCCAATGAAAAGGCGCATCGGCAAAATAATGTTTTGAAAAACGCGCCGCACACTGCGCAGCAAATCGCGTCCGACAAATGGGATCGGCCATACTCTCGCGAGCAGGCCGCTTTCCCCGCGCCGTGGACGCGCGATTTCAAATTCTGGCCAGCGGTCGCGCGCATCGACAATGTTTACGGCGATCGGAACCTGATGTGCTCCTGTCCGCCGATGGAGGAATTTGCGGAATGAGCGATGAAATCCGTGACCGACTGCAAGCAATCAATGATTCATGGCTAAGC
Organism: uncultured Verrucomicrobiae bacterium; assembly: GCA_963803315.1. Lineage (GTDB taxonomy): Bacteria > Verrucomicrobiota > Verrucomicrobiia > Chthoniobacterales > UBA10450 > JBBQFI01. The sequence continues at coordinate 351,733 of CAWDLY010000020.1, forward strand.
GACAAGCCGGAGGAAGTTTCCAGGATTCTGACAGATTGTTTTCATCCCGACATGGTGATCAAGGGGTGCGACTTGAAGACGATGGCGAAAGGACGCGAAGCGTGCGTGCTGAGCTACGTCGGTTTCATCCAGCAGGCCAAGATCGGTGCATTCAGCCAGGATGAACCGGACATTCAAGTCACCGGTGACACAGCCGTGGCAACTTATGGTTGGACAATCATGTACACGCTGGAGGGAAAAAGTACACCGAACCTGGGCACGATGTGTTTGTCTTCCGACGGACGAACGGCAAATGGCTTGCGATTTGGCGCGCGATGTTGACCGAATCGGAATGAGATTCCAGGAAGCGGCAACAACCCAGAGCGGCTTCAAGGAGGGGCGCTTTCCAAAGCGCCCGTTTGATTTAGTTCGGCGACCTAGAGATCGCCGCTCCTTGATAGGCTTAATCAGGCTTCGGGCGCGAGTTCAGGAGCGGTGACGACGCGCGTGGGAACGAGACGCAAGGCAGTGCCCTGTTCTTTTTCTTCGGGAACGGCGCCAGTTTCGTGATATTCGGCGTCGGCGTTTACCTGCCAGAGATCGTAGAGCCTGGTGTCGGCCAGAATATTTTCCACGCATAACATCGCGGTCATCATGGCGTGATCCTGATTGTTGTATTTGTGCATGCCGTTGCGGCCGACCAAATGCAGATTCGGATAACGATCGTCGAGTTCTTCGCGGATCGTCTCGACGTGGCGCGCGTAATCGTCGTCGTAAACGGGATACGCTTTCTTCTGCCTAACGACACAGCCGTCGACCACATCCCCTTCCTGGGCGAGACCGATCTTGATCAGCTCGCGTTTGCCAAGCTCGATCAGCTCCTCGTCTTTGGAATCCCAAAGCCCGTCGTGTTCGAAGCAAAAATATTCCAGACCGTAGCAAGCCTTCTCCGGATCGGGCACCATCTCGGGCGACCACGAGCGGAAGTTCTGGATGCGACCGACTTTGACGCTCGGATCGTGAATGTAGATCCAATTGTCATCGAACATGTTTCGCTCTTTGAGAATGAGCATGACGGTGAGGAAATCGCGATACTTCAAGCTTTCGGCGGCACCGCGCGCGCGATCGGAAATTTCAGGCGTAAGGCCGCGCATCAATTCACGCATTGGCGCCGAGGATATGACGTGCTCGGCTTCGAGCGTGTGCTTCAGCCCTTGTCGATCCTCATATTCCACTGTCCATGTGCTCGCCACTTCGTCGTAAGAACAACCGACGACCTTGCATCCCATCTCGATCTCGCCCCCCATTGCCTTGGTTTTTTCCGCGCACGCTTCCCACATCATGCCGGGACCTCGACGCGGATAGCGGAAGGAATTGATCAAAGTCTTGATGACTTTGGTGCGGTCGCCATTGTAGCGCTGAGGAATCAGCGCGTTCTTAATCGCGCTGCCTAACGAGAGACCCTTGATGCGCTGCGCCGCCCAGTCGGCCGAAATGTCCCGGCAGCTCATGCCCCAGACTTTTTCGGTGTAGCTTTTGAAGAATGTTTTAAAGAGGCGGCGGCCGAATTGATTGCTCACCCAATCCTCGAAGTTCCGCGGATCGCGCACGGGAATCATGCGCGCTTTTAACCAGGAAAGAACACAGAGGATGGAGCGGAAAACGCCGAGCTTGATGAGCGCCTCAAAAGGCTTGAGCGGATAGGCGAAAAATTTACCGTCATAAAAGATGCGCGAGGAGCGCGGGCGATCGAGCATGTCGTTAGGCAGAATCTCCGTCCAGAAATCCTCGACTGCTTTCGATTTTGAAAAGAAGCGATGGCCGCCGATATCGAAATGAAAACCCTTGTAAGTAGCAGTGCGAGAAATTCCGCCGACGTAAACCGGGTCCGCTTCCAAGACGGTCACGTCGACCTCGTTCTTGGAAAGCAGATAAGCGGCGGTTAATCCCGCCGGTCCGGCTCCGATAATAGCGACAGTTCTTTTCATCGATGCGTTAGGCAACCCAGTTTCCTCTCGTAAAATTCCAGACGTACCAACCCTGCAAGCTGAGCCCGGCCGCACCGAGAAGCGCGACCGCCGCCATGCCGAACGCCCTAACCAACACCGGCGGCACGCGTAATTGATGCAAATAATGCAAAAGCGCCAGCACGATTAACGCATGCACGCAAAATTCGTAACGGAGCATGCTTTCCAAGTCTACGGAAGCGACGCCAGCAAGTGATATGTAGAAGATAACGAGGGCGCAAAAATAAATGCCGGCGCGCGTGGTAAAGGCGGTGCGGCGGCGGATCGCGGGAAGAATTTCGCAAAGCGTGATGACACCAAATAGAACCAGCGCGAGCGAAGTCGTAAGCTGGCTCGCGAGCCTGGGATCATTGAGTGGAGGAAGGAGCCAGTGGTAATTGGCCGGTTTGAAGAAAGCCAGATAGTCCGGCTTGATCGCCCAGCCCGCTTCTTGCGTGAGCATGTACATGTCCCAGCGACTCCAGCGCAGTTGGCAATAGATGAAAAATGAAACCGCGCCGAGCATGGCGACAATCGAGACGGCTACTGCTGGACCGTAACGGCGGATCCACCCGCGCACGTCGCGCCATCCCTGCCATCCGTTTTCAAAAATAGCGCGCACGACTGGATAAAGCGCGCACGGAATCCCCGCGATGCGAGTCGCTGACATGACGAACCCATGTGCGGCAGCTAGCACTTTTGCGCTGCGACCTTCCGCGCCGCTCCAATAAATGAAGCCGACTAACGTCATGAGGAAGAGCGATTCCGAATAACCGGCGACGAGAAAGAACGCCGCCGGATGCGCGACGATGGCGAGAGCGCCGAAAAAGGTCAGTATCGGCGACAACTTCCAGCGTTCGCAAAACAGGAAAAAATAAGACCAGAAACCGAAAGCGGCGAGCTGCGCCGTGACGAGCAGCGCGTGATAGGCATCGAGATGAAAAATCGAACCGACAAAATTGGAAAGGAGCGGATACGCCGGAAAGAAGGCGACGTTGGAAACTTCCATCACCTTGTGATCCATCGGCGGAACCGTCGTGCCGAAGCCGCGGCTGACGATGTTCGCAAACCAGAAACTATCGTGTTGAACGAGCGCGCGGTAACGATCGCCGACCAGCCACTCCGAAGGCGCCGCGACGTAAACGGCCATCGCGATTTGCGCCAGGGTCAGAACCAGAGCCGCGATCAGGCAACGAAGCGAAGCGGGAAACTTCATGCGCTCAGAACTTGGAGAGCGGAGAGGAGACACGAAAGTGTCTTCAATTGCAAGGCTTTGTCCGCTGATCATGGCCGGCAGTTCACAATCGTTTCTGTTTGTTGCACTGGACGCGATTTCTTGATGGCTCCATTTTGACGACGCACACAGGGTTTTATTCGTGAGCATGAATCCGTTCGCCAGACTTCAGCCATTCGATCGCGAAACCGGCGCGCTCAACGTCGTGATCGACACCCCGAAAGGCAGCCGCAACAAATTTGCGTGGGACGAAAAACTGGAACTTTTCTCGCTCACCGGAGTTTTGCCGGCAGGCGCGGTTTTCCCTTATGACTTCGGATTCATTCCGAACACGCTCGGCGGCGATGGCGATCCGCTCGATGTGCTCGTGGTCATGGACGAGCCCGCGTTTGTCGGTTGCCTCGTTTCGTGTCGTTTACTTGGCGTGATTGAAGCCAAGCAAACCGAAAAAGGAACGACCGAGCGAAACGATCGGCTGGTGGCGGTATCGGTGAATTCGCGGACGCATGAGAAATTAAAATCGATCACGGATCTCGATGCGATCCTGCTTGATGAGATTGAGCACTTCTTTGTTTCCTACAACGAAGTGAAAGGCAAAAAGTTCAAACCGTTGGGTCGGCTTGGGCCTGCTCATGCCAAAAAACTCGTCGCTCGCTCGAAAAGATGAAGTCCGTCGCTTCCTAACGATTACTAACGAACTTGACTTTTCCTCTGTAAATTGCGTATCAAAAACGCAGGAAACTTGCGGCTAAATTCACGCGCGCTGGTGAGTCGTTGAGCTGTCTCCTGCCACTTTTTCAAAATCCTCAGAGCCTTCTTATGAAACATCTCCCCGCAAAATTTCGCCCCATCCCCAGCACATTTTTCGCTCGCACTCCTTCAATGCTTCTGATGTTGGCGACAGTCTTCGTTTTCTCGCGCGGCACTGTCGTCCTTGCCCAGAAAAAGGAACTCCCCGCAAATTCCATTCAGCGCATGCTGAACTCGATGCGGGCATCCGGCAGTTTGCGCGCTAGCTGGGATACGTCGGCAGACAATACGAGTGTCCTGGCGTTGTCGCAGGCGGCCTGGACTCCGGCGGCGGTTGCATCGGCGGTAGGGCGTTATGCGTTCGCGCAAGTTGGCGAAGACTTATACGTGATTTCCGGCGCTTCAGGGGCCGGAGTAGTTAAGACGGTTAGGCGCTACAACGCTACGACCAATGTTTGGACGACGCTTATGCTAATCCCTCTCGGGTCAGAAGCACCCGCGGCCGCTTATTCTTCTTCCGACAACAAAATCTACGTCATAGATGGCGACGGCGGAACCGCGTTCCGCATCTACGATATCGCGACTAACACTTGGACAACCGGTCCCGCGCGACCAGGCTTCGATGGCGGCTACGGCGTGGCGGCCGGTTCATACCAAGGCAATGTGTATGTCGTGGGCGGAGATGCCAGCACCGGAGCCGACCCCACGCTCTCCATCTATAATATAGCGAGCAATAGTTGGAGTAATGGTCCTGCTGCACCGGCTCCTTATCAACTGGGCGGCTACACACAAGTAGGACGGTTCCTATACCTAGTAGGGAGCTATGGACCTACCAGCGCCAATAGCAACGTCACCATGCGTCTCGACATGTCGAATAACACCTGGAGCATGGGCCCAGTCTGGACCCCTCAACGCACTGACTTCGGCCTCGCCGCCAACGGCTCGAAGCTTTTTGCTATCGGTGGCGACGCTACCGGTGGCGGATTCTTTGATGTCTCCGCGGAAGTAGACGAATTGGAAACAAGCACCTGGCCATCCGGATCATGGATCAGTTCGCCGCCGAATCTGCCATCGGCACGGCAGGCTAACTCGGCTGGTTTTTTCTCCACCGGACGCGTGGGAGGAGAGATCTGGAGCACCGGCGGCATCAATTCCTCCATTCGCTTTCCTCACTGATCATCTTTTTCGCCTGAGTCCTCTTCAACTCACGAGTGCCGTTTCGCGGAAATCACACGGCGGCACACCGTTTGATATTCCGTTGCCTCTCACCGGTGCGCCGGGAGTGGAGTGTCGCAGCGGCGCCGCCGGTCATACCCTCGTGTTCACCTTCACCACTAACATCGCTAGCGGCAGCGTGTCGGTGACAGCGGGAATCGGCACGGCGGGAGCACCAACCTTTTCCGGCAACACCATGACAGTGCCACTCACAGGTGTCACCGATCAGCAACAAATCACCGTTACTCTAAACGACGTGACTGATGTTTCCGCGCAAGTGCTTCCGCCGACCTCGGTGAGCATGAATGTTTTGTTCGGCGACACGTCCGGAAACAAAACCGTGAATGCCACCGACGTTTCGCAAACCAAGTTGCAATCGGGCGTAGCAGTCAGCGCGACGAACTTCCGCAATGACATCAATGTCACCGGCACGATCAACGCGACCGATGTTTCCCAAGTCAAACTGAACACCGGCCACGGCCTGCCCTGATTTTTCTTCCCCTCCGGCTTTTTGCATAGTCGCGTGAATGGATAAACGAGATTCGGCCGCTTTCGCGTTCAGGGGCGGGTGGGCGGCGGGGTGGATTCTCGAATCGGCGATCGTCGCGATTGCTTACCTGGCAGCGGCGCGGCTCGGGCAATCGGTGGCAATTCCTCCGGGGAATGTGACCGCAGTGTGGCCACCGTCGGGAATCGCGCTCGCGGCGGTCTTGCTGCGGGGGCGGCGCGTGCTCCCGGGCATCTGGCTCGCGGGGATGGTGGCGAATATGTGGCCGTTCTTCGACGCCGGCCGGCCCCTCGCGGCGCTCGTGTTTGGGGCGGCGATCGGCACTGGCGTTCTCGCCCAGGCCTGCGCGGGCGCAGCGGTGGCCCGCGCGGTGGCGGGCGGGGCCGATCCGCTCCGGGGGGTGCGCGATACGGTGCGGTTTCTCACCCTGGCCAGCGCGCCGGTATGTTTGATCAGCGCGACGGTCGGCACGATGTCGCTGTGGCTCGGCGGGATCACGCCTGGCGGCGATGTCCGCGCCGTGTGGCTGACCTGGTTTCTCGGCGACACGGCGGGCGTGATCCTGTTTGCGCCCTTCGCGCTGGCTTGGGCGCAGCGTCCCGTGCGGCCGCCCCGGCGCGGCGCGGCGTTGGAAGCGTTGTTGTGTGGTTTCGTGGTGCTGGGAATTCTCGCGTTCGTCTTCGGCCAGGAGCGGTGGTTCGGCGTGAACTATCCACTTCTATTTCTGGTGCTGCCCGGGTTGATGTGGGCGGCCTTCCGGCTCGATCCGCGCGGCGCGACTGCGGTGCTGATTGTCGTCTCGTCGTTCGCGGTCTGGAACACGGCGCGCGGGCAGGGGCCGCTCGCGCAAGCGGATCCGGAAGTATCGTTGCTTTTGCTCGAGAGCTTTTTTGTGGTGGTCAGTGGGCCGGTGCTCGTGGTGGTCGCGGCGGCGGCGGAGCGGCGGCGAGTTAATGAGGAAATCGACAAGCTGCGCGAGGAGCTCACCTACTCCGCCCGCGTGACGAGCCTCGGCGAAATGGCCGGGGGACTCGCGCACGAGCTGGGCCAGCCGCTCGGCGCGATCATGAACAACGCCCGGGCTGTCTTGCGCGGCCAGAGCACTGGGCGGCTCGATGCCGCGGAGATCGGCGCAGGACTGGCCGCGATCACGACGGAGGCCGAGCGCGCCACCGATACGATCCGCAGCCTGCGCGCGCTTGCCTCCAGGTCCGCTCCGCAGCTGGTGCCGACGGATTTAGACGAGACGCTTCACGCGATCGTGCGGCTCTTTGTGCGCGGCGATCCACGGGCGGCGAGCGTGCGGATTCACACGGAGGAAGGGATTCCTCCCGTCGCCGCCGATCCGGTCCAGTTTCAGCAGGCAATTCTGAATCTCCTGCAAAACGCCGGTGACGCGATGAAGGCGCAAGAAGAACGTCTGATCGAGGTGCGATCCGAACTGGAACCGGAGGGCGTGCATGTGCGGGTGATCGATCGCGGCGCGGGGATGCCCGCGGATCAATTGTCGCGCGTCTTCGATTCCTTTTACACGACGAAGCAGGATGGATTGGGGCTCGGCCTGCGCATCACGCGATTGATCGTCGAGGCGCATGGCGGAAAGATTTGGATGACGCTCAACCCCGACCGGGGCGTGACGGCGCATGTGACCGTGCCCATTGCTTCCAGAATCACACCAACGCGATGACCCCTCCCTCCAGCGCACCGCCGACAGTCTTTGTGGTCGATGACGATCCCGGGATGCTCGACTCGCTGCTGCGCCTTCTGAAATCCGAGGGACTGGCGGCGCGAGGATTCGCTTCGGCGCGCGACTTTCTCGCCGCTTGGAACTGCGGGCAGCCGGGCTGTCTGGTGGCCGATGTCTGGATGGCGGACATGACCGGAGTCGAGCTGCAAGCGGAGCTGCTCGCCCGCGGCGCCGGGCTTCCAATGATCCTGATGTCGGCCCGCCCGCTGGTGCCCGATGTGGTGCAGGCGATGAAGAGCGGTGCGATCGACTTTCTCGAAAAGCCGTTTGACGACGAGGCCTTGCTGGCGCGCGTGCGCCGGGCGCTCGATCTGGACGCGCGGCGTTGGGAGCGGGCCGCACGGCTGGAGGCGATTGACGCGCGCCTCGCCCGCCTGACCGCGCGCGAGAGCGAAATCATGCGCCACCTCGCCGCGGGCGAGACCACCAAAGAGATCGCGTTCCAGCTCGGGATCAGCTCGAAGACGGCGGATATTCATCGCGCCCGCATTTTCGAGAAGCTGGAACTCCCGAGCGTGGTGGAAGTGCTGCGCTTGCTCCATGAGCGCGAGGAACTGGCTGCGGTCGTTAGTGCGTCCGGCGCATAGGCAATTGCCCTATATCGGCATTCGGCGCGGACTGCATAGAATCGGCCGCAATTGCCCGCGTCCGCAAAATACGCGCGTAGTGCCTAACGAGATATTAATGACCTTTAATGCGGTGAGAAACGAGGAATCAATGAAATACAAAATATCCGCAAACACACCTTCGACGGCTTTCACATCATACCGCGTCAGCGCACTAGCTATCGCGCTGACGTTTTTTATACTCAGCAGTTTGTCCGCTGGAAAAGTCGCGGCGCAGTCCGCGCTCGACGAGTTTAACCCAGACGCGAACAACACCGTTCGCGCCGTCGCGGTTCAGCCGGACGGAAAGATTCTGATCGGCGGCGATTTTACGATGGTGCGGGGCGTAGCGCGCAACCGCATCGCCCGCCTGAACCCCGACGGCTCGCTCGACACCGCCTTCGATCCGAATGCGAACGGCATCATCTATGCAATCGTCCTGCAGCCGGACGGCAAGATTTTAGTCGGCGGACAGTTCAGCGGCGCAAACAGCATCGGCGGACAGCCGCGCAACCGCATCGCCCGCCTCGACGGCGACAAGCGGGCTTGCCGATTCGTTTAATCCGAATGCGAACAGCGCTGTCTTTGCCATCGCCGTGCAGTCGGACGGCAAGATTTTAGCCGGCGGACAATTCAACGGCGCCAACAGCATCGGCGGACAGGCGCGCAACCGAATCGCCCGCCTCGACGCGGCAAGCGGGCTTGCCGATTCGTTTAATCCGAGTGCGAGCGGCGCTGTCTTTACCATCGCGGTGCAGCCGGACGGCAAGATTTTAGCCGGCGGCGTCTTCAGCGGCCCGAACAGCATCGGCGGACAGCCGCGCAATTTTATCGCCCGCCTCGACCCGACGAACCGGACTTGCCGATTCGTTTGATCCGAATGCGAGACAGCCTCGTCAATTCCATCGCGCTCCAGGCGGACGGCAAGGTTTTAGTCGGCGGACAGTTCAGCGGCGCCAACAGCATCGGCGGACAGACGCGTAACTTTATCGCCCGCCTCGACTCGACGAGCGGCCTTGCCGATTCGTTTAATCCGAATGCGAACGGCAGTGTCTTTTCAATCACGCTGCAGCCGGACGGCAGGATTTTCGTCGGCGGCACATTCGCCGGCGTAAACAGCATCGGCGGACAGACGCGCAACTTTATCGCCCGCCTCGACCCGACGGGCGGACTGTGCCGATTCGTTTGATCCGAATGCGAACAGCCGGTCAACTTCAATCGCCGTCCAGGCGGACGGCAAGATTTTGGTCGGCGGACAGTTCAGCGGCGCAACCAGCATCGGCGGACAGGCGCGCAACCGAATCGCCCGCCTCGAACGCGACGGCAGGGTTGACCAAACGCTCGATCTCGGCGCCCTCGGCGGCGGTGGCGGTAACGTTATCGTCGGGGCCATCCAGCCGGACGGCAAGATTCTGGTCGGCGGCACTTTTACGACGATGCTGGGCGCAACGCGCAATGGCATCGCCCGCCTGAACACCGACGGCACGCTCGACACCGCCTTTGATCCGAATGCGACCGGCTCTGTCTCTGCAATCGCCGTGCAGCCGGACGGCAAGATTCTGATCGGCGGCGATTTTACGATGGTGCAGGGCGTAGCGCGCAACCGCATCGCCCGTCTGAACCCGGACGGCTCGCTCGACACCGCCTTTGATCCGAATGCGAACTGCTTTGTCGATGCAATCGCCGTGCAGCCAGACGGCAAGATTTTAGCTCGGCGGGCATTCGGGCAACATGGGCGGACAGACGCGCAAATATATCGCCCGCCTGAACACCGACGGCACGCTCGACACCGCCTTTGACCCGAATGCGAATAGCGCTGGTGGTCGTGTCAATACAATCGCCCTGCAGTCGGACGGCAAGATTTTAGTCGGCGGCTTCTTCAACGGCGTCAACTTCGGCGGACAGCCGCGCAACCGGATCGCCCGCCTCGACCCGACGACCGGACTTGCCGATTCGTTTAATCCGAATGCGGGTGATGAGGTCGGTTCAATCGTCGTCCAAGCGGACGGCAAGATTTTAGTCTGCGGCAATTTCCTGAGCATCGGCGGACAGGCGCGCCAGTTTATCGCCCGCCTCGACCCGACGACCGGACTTGCCGATTCGTTTAATCCGAACGCGAACAACATTGTCAATACAATCGCCGTCCAGTCGGACGGCAAGATTTTAGCCGGCGGACGGTTCAACGGCGCAAACAGCATCGGCGGACAGACGCGCAACCGGATCGCCCGCCTCGACCCGACGAGCGGACTTGCCGATTCGTTTGATCCGAATGCGAACAACGATGTCGTATTCAATCGCCGTGCAGTCGGACGGCAAGATTTTAGTCGGCGGCACATTCAGCGGCGCAAACAGCATCGGCGGACAGACGCGCGAACGGATTGCCCGACTTTCAAACGACACCGCCGCGCTCTCGACGCTGACCGTAACGCAAACCACCATCACGCTGACCCGCGACGGTGCGGCGGCACAGTTCAGTCGCGTCATCTTCGAGCAGTCCACCGATGGCGGCGCGACTTATACTTTGCTCGGCACGGCGACGAACAGCAGTCCCGCGCCCGTCGCAGACGGTAAAGGCGAAGGATTCGCGCCCGACGCGCCGGCTGCCGTCGGTTACACGCTGACCGGCTTGAATCTGCCGTCGAATCAAAACCTTCTCATTCGCGCCCGAGGCTTTTACGACATGGGTAGGGGTGGCACAGCGCAATCAATCGAAGACAAGGTGCGGAACGTCTTTCCTCATCCCGCTACAGGTTTCGACAGCTATTTCGCGTAAGACACACGGGGGCGCGGGAACTTTCGATATCGCGTTGCCTCTCACCGGCGCACCGGGAGTGGAATGTCGAAGCGGCGCCGCCGGTCATACGCTCGTGTTCACTTTCACAACGAATGTTGCTAGCGGCAGCGCGTCGGTCAACGGCTGGAACGGGCGTGGCGGGAGCGGCAACCTTCTCCGGCAACACCATGACAGTGCCACTCACAGGCGTCACCGATCAGCAACAAATTACCGTTACCTTAAACAACGTGACCGACGTTTCCGCGCAAGTGCTTCCTCCGACCTCGGTGAGCATGAATGTTTTATTCGGCGATACGAGCGGAAACAAAACCGTGAATGCCACCGACGTTTCACAAACCAAATTGCAATCGGGCGTAGCAGTCAGCTCGACGAACTTCCGCAATGACGTCAATGTCAGTGGCACGATCAACGCGACTGATGTGTCTCAAGTTAAATTGAACACCGGTCACGGCGTCCCCTAACGAGCCGTCTCTTCCTTGGCCTTCGCTTATTGTGCGAAGGCCTCAGCCGCGGTATGCGCGCGGTGATTCCAAAAGTCGCAGTTGTGGTCAACGTGACCTCGACGATGCGCAACGTTGGCGAGTGTGTTGTCCCGACGAAACCGGGCGAGCAGGCCTCAATTTCATCCGGATTTCGAGAATGCTCACGCCTACCGAGTCGCGAGTATATGTCAGGCGCTAACCTGACTAACGAATGACTACGTGGACCGGGTGAGCATCTCGTATCGACCATTCCCCAAAAATGAGACAAGGCCTAGGTCGCGCAAACGTTGCAGCTGTTGGCGAAGCTTTTCTCTTACGTGGCGGTTATTTGGAAACTCAGCTACCGCAAGCGGCGCACACACGGCCACTACGTCATCCATTGTGAATACATCCGCCTTGATACGCGAAATCCCATCCATTGTTAAACGCAACCAGCCACTAAAGCTTTCAACCAGCCGAGCGTAGTCACGCTTTCCGAGTTCAACGTGTGGCGGCGCTTCAGCCGCCTGCGGCTGCAAGCGGGTCGTCTTTGGTAACGCAGCGCGCAACCTCTCGACCGGCTCTCGAAGGGCTTCCAAATCGTCGAATGTCCAAACTTGAGGCTTCTGGTTGCTTCCAAATCCATCCCGGATCAGCCTTCGCAGATGGCCCGCATATTTTGCGCTCTTTGTCTCGAAGCCGCATTCGCGATTTCGGAACATTCCGGAGACCGTTGCGTTGGCCGAACTGATCAGCGCACGCCGGCCATCGACCACATATACCTTCGCGTGGAGCGAACTTAGACTCAGAATGCTTCCCGCTCGCCGAGCCACCGCCGTGACCGATGTCAGATCGGAAGCTCTACTCGCAAAGTCGGCCAGCAAGGTACGAGTCAACAGCGTGACGGCTACACGAGCATCTAGTTTCGCGACGGTCTTACTCAAGTAGCTGCCAACGTACGGGCTAGCCACTGCCAGCGATCGGGAACAACCGGCAAGCGCATCTCTTAGCCAGGAGTCTGTCGGCGAGACGACGATCATGCCGTCAATGACAACACGGCGCGCACTGTATCTTCTGGCATTTTCCCGATGGCTTGCGTGGCAAAATCTCCACCGCTGCTCAGGTCGCCTGGATCATCCCCCGCGTCCCAATCGACTAAGATCACTCGCAGATTTTCGGCGTCGGTATAAACCTCCTGAACAACACCGCCGCGTACTTCGATAATCAAAGTTTGCATTGATCATGTTTAGCCTGTCCGCGTCCGAGCGTCCACTTTCAGAAAAAATTGTAATTCGCGCTTCGAGTTAAACGTCGGATCCAGATAAATCAGATCGAGCGACTCATCCGCGATGTGCTCCCGCAACACCTGCATATGTCGCCGTAGTAGAGTTGATTCCCTCAATCGGGCTAGCGCCACCTTGGATTCGCGGCCGCCTTTACTCCCCGGAGTCTTGTCGCGTCCTATCCACTTGAGTAAGTTGAAACGCGTCGAAGGTCTCGTAGTTGCGATGACCCCGCGCTCGATTCTTCTTTCCCAAAATGGTGGCTTCGATCCGTTTTTGAAGGAAATCGACCAGTTCATCGAATCGAGCGATGGGAATAAAGTAGGTCGGTGCTTTGAAACGCGACTCGATATTCTTGAAGAGAACGGCGTAGCTAAAGCGGCGAGCTGCCTTCGGCCCGAAACTGGCATCAGCTTCTCGATAACGGAAATATCGTTCGGCGAGGTAACGGATGTAATTGCGCCGCAATAAGTCGGCTCCGATTGAGCCTGCGGGATATTCCATCTTCGGCTTGCGCTTGTTCGCAAAATGCACCTCCACGTCACCTCCGGCCTGCATCACAAAGGCGCCCGCACCGGTGCTGTGAACGACGTTTCGTGATTTCGTCTTCATATGTTTTGTGCAGGTCTCTTTTTCAACAACTCATGCATCGTGGAAGCGAGGTGATTTCGCAAAGCTCCCTCAAAAGCGGGCAGGCTATTATATGATCCGAACAACGCCTTTTGTCCAAATCGCCGCTTGAATTTCTCGATGCGGGAGTGTTCCACCGGTCTTTGACCCGGCGCGGGGCGATCGGAGAAATACACGAGTACGGGCTTTTTTTGTTTGATGCCGCGTCGGATCTCTTCCTCGGTCCCCGACGCAGCCCGCCCGGTCGGTGTTCCGAAACGGGACCAAAAGATGGCGATAACCAGATCGCACGCGTCGAAAGCCTGCTTGTTCACCAATGCCTGAGGGCGTTTACCGGTGGCGGGCCTGGTGTGAGTCCGCCAGTTTACCAATTCCACGCGCACTCCCAGCTCCTGCCCGTGCTGAAGATTCCAATCGCGCAGCAGCCCCTCGACCATGATCAACTCCTCCGTGACATCGGAAGGTGCGGCGAGAAACACGCGATAAAGTGTGATCGGCTGGGGCATCGAGGGAAAAGCGATCATGGGCGCTTGAAGCGACGAAAACAAGCGCAATGCGCCCGCTTGGGTGCAGCGACGGAGTTTGTTCCAGTGTAGCGGGAGTTTTTGCCACTACGGACGCAGTTTCTTGCGCGCCGGACTGAATTTGCTCCGGCATGTCCTTAATCTTTTCCCGGGCGGAATGAGCTAATGGCGGGTCGAAATAACTGTTTCCGGCGCGGAATGGGTTATTGCGGCTCGGAAATTGGCTCGCTCCCACGCAGGGGGAGTTTCCGCTGAGCTGGACCGAGGTCGTTCCGCTCGGGAATTAACTGCTTTCGCAGCAGCGCAAACTCCGTCGGCGGAGCCGGGATGCGGTCAGAAGGTGGATCGGCTGCTCCGCGGGCGATGTTAAATCAAATGCGGCACGAGTTACCGCGAAGGAAATTATTGCCTAAGCGGCAGAAATTCAGTTTGATCGTCTAGTTCCCGATGCGAACCCCAAAGCCAGATCGGTATCCACCCCACCGCCAATTTTGCCGAAGACTGCTGCCGGCAATTGCCGCATTACTCTTTCTGCGATTTTCTTTAGCAGTATACGCAGATACTCTAACGACCTTACATAATTTTGCGGGTCCAGATGGGGCTGACCCGTATGGAGGCGTGATTCAAGCTTCTGATGGTAATTTTTACGGAACGACCGCCGTCGGTGGAAACAATAACTCGGGTACCGTATTCAAACTGACACCGTCAGGGAGCTTCACGACACTTTATAGCCTTTCCTCCGCGGACGGTGTTCTTCCTTTGGCGGGAGTGATTCAAGCGCGTGACGGTGCCCTTTATGTACGACTTTCAGTGGCGGCCCCGGATCAACTGTATTTAGGCTCACGCTCGCTAGCGTTTTTACTACTGTCCACAGCTTCTCCTACGCCGAAGGAGACATTTTCTATGAGGGCTTAGTCCAAGCAAATGATGGTAACTTCTATGGAATAACCGAGCGAAATAATGGCTCTGGGGTTGGTACGGTGTTCAAGCTCACTCCTGCAGGTGTATTAACCACGCTACACCAGTTTTTGGGGCCTGATGGCGCGGGACCTGACACAAGTTTAATCCAAGGCGGAGATCAAGCGCTATATGGTATGACTGGTGGAGGCGGTAATGGTCAGGGGACAGTCTTTAAGATTACAACGTCAGGCGTTTTAACTACACTTTACAGATTTTCCGGTCTTGATGGCTCCGCTCCTGAAGCCGCTCTGGTTCAAGGACCTGACGGAAATTTCTATGGAACCACGGTTCGTGGAGGAAGTAATAACCAGGGTATCGTATTCAAAATGACGCCGTCCGGTTTGTTGACGGTTTTACATGAATTTTCAACAGTTGACGGAAGTCCGCAAGCTCCGTTGATGATAGCTCTCGACGGAAATCTTTATGGAATCTCCGCCAGTATCACCGTCAGTCATCATGGCAAGATATTCAAAATAACACCGTCTGGTGCCTTTTCCATCGTGCATAGCTTTTCTGGTTCCGACGGTACGTTTTCTGACGGACCTTACGGCGCTTTGGTACAAGGAGCCGACGGTAAATTATACGGCTCTACGAACGAAGGAGGAACATATAACCAAGGCACAATTTTTTCGCTGACTTTAGGCGATGCAAGTCCAACCTTGCTTTCTGTGCATCCAGTTCCAGCAGCGGCTTTGCCTGCAGCAAGCACGGATAATGTCGACGCCACTTTGAGCGTTAGGGCTTCGGACATTCTGCTCAAAACAAATCAACCAAGTTTAACCGGTGGTCTCGTTGCCGACGGCGTGACGCCATTGTTGATTGAACTCGATACCAATCCTGCCCCGAGCCAAGCTACTACATTTACTTTTGGTGTGACAGTTACCGGAGGGCAATTAGTGACAGGCGCGCTCGATCAGTACCCTGTATGTTCTTCAGCAATCGGGAAGCAACGCGCAGTTTGTTCCCGGAAATAGCGTGGTTGTTTCTCAGTCGCACGCGAGCGGCTTCGCTTACATCAGCGGAATAAAATCTGAAGATGTGCAGTTCACGCCTGGAAGCAAAGAACTAGCTATAACGCTCTCTGCAACCCAAGATGGCAATCCAACGCCCACGGCTACGGTTAGCTTTCGAATTCGCAAACCACCCATCGTCTTGGTACACGGATACAATTCAGACAGCGGAGCGTGGTATGAAAATAATAGTTTAACGGTTCCAAACGCCTTCCTATCGGCTTTGCAGACCTCGTTTCCACCCGACTTTATCCTACCTGTTGAATATGGTGTAGATCGAAATGGCAACAAACCAGACGACAGCACGAATATTTCAGGAGCCTTTGAGTATCTCGCGCCCTTGCTGGATAGCCAGCTTCGAACTTACGTCGAGAACCCAACTAGCCTATGGCATCAAGCGTGGGCTTTCACGCGATATGACATCGTCGGGCACAGTCAGGGGGGCGTGCTCGTCCGGATGCTTTGCACTGGCGAGAATCCCGATCCTTCGAATCCGCATCCTTCCTTCAAGCCTTTCCGTTCCGATAATAATGGGTATCGCGGTCGCTTCCACCGTGTCATCACGTTGAATTCGCCGCACAACGGAAGCACGCTGCTCCGGTATCTTGTAGATTTGCGAAATTTGGAGTCAGCCGGTGGGCAGAATGCTGGATATGCCGTGACTGGGTTTCTTGGTTCGCTAATACAGGATAAATTCGATCCGTTCGGACCGCAGATGCAAGAGATCAACGTTACGCACTGGCATGTTGATCCGGCGGCGAAGTTTCACCTTATTGGAACTACGATTAACTCAGGTAACCCGCCTTCTATCGGAGATCTTGCACCTCCGTGTTACTCGCAAACTGGGTTAGCGGGTGCCGTGACGGTGGCTGGTCAACGAGTTAGCCGCGGTAGTGTTGTAATTCCATCCGGGTCAGATGGGGTTGTCGATTTTCTGAGCGAATTCGGAGGTGCGTCTCCTGGGGTTCAGACGAGTAGTATCCAAGGGATTAATATTGCACATGGCGCTCCGAACTCTAAGTTATGGGTGTTCGACGTAGGTCTCGGTTATACGGCAACTAGTAATTCAGTCGTCGGTAGCCGCGTCGCCGCGCTTCTTGCAGGATCGGATAGTAACTTTGCGGGATTTGCCATACAACCAGTCGATCCTGCCTTGCAGACCACGATTGATGGCATTGTTCCCCAAACGCAGGGACTCGACGTTATCAGCGCAATTCATCCGGGGGCTTATAAGCCTACGCCTGGTAGTGCTCGAACGCTCACTTCAGTATATCAATTCCAACTATCTGCTCCCCCCGATCATCAGCCTTCAGGTGCGCCAATATGGGAGGCCGAAGGATATGGACCAAACGGTGTGACTCATGATGGAATTGCTGTTACCCCCGACAGCAACGACCCGAGTGTTGTATCTGTTACACTGGATGACAATGTTTTAGGTGATATCGTTCTTCACGTCACGTATGACGATACGTCCGGAACCGTGATTACTGGGACACCGGACTTAATTGTCTCCCGACCGACGGGTCAAAGCGTGACTGGCATTGAGTTAATTCCCAATACCATTTCGCTCGCGACTGGCTCAAGTGTATTATCCCAAGTCTGGGCTGATTATGACAATGGTCTCCGTAGCCAGTTATATATTCCGTCTGGATCTCCTATCACTTACACATCCGACAACAACGCGATCGCTAATGTAGACTTGGCCGGCAAGATTGTTTTGAATGAACCGGGTACAACAAATATTCACGTTTCCTATTTAGGCTTTTCGGCACAATCATCAGTAACTGTTTCTTCCTTGCCGCCACCTCCCATGGTTACTCCAATGGGCGCGGTCTCAAGAAAAGTCCATGGAGGTGCAGGCACTTTTGACATTGATCTTCCGCTTACGGGTAATGCCGGAATCGAATGCCGCTCGGGCGGCGCTTCCGGCGATTACCAAGTGATTGTCACCTTCGCGTCGCCGGTGACATTGAGCAACGTCACCGTTGGAGCAACGGGAGGCGGTAATACTACGAGCAGCGCCAGTGTGACCGGTTACAGTATTAACGGTTCGCAAGTCTCGATTGATTTGGCCGAACTGCCGAACGCACAAACCAGTCTTATTACACTTTCGAATGTAAGCGATGGCGCTGCTACCAATGATGTTATTATTCCGATGTCCGTTTTGCTCGGTGACACGACCGGAAACGGGACGGTTAATTCATCTGACGTTTCGCAGGTTAAGTTGAAATCTGGACAGGCAGTAGATGCGACTAATTTCCGTGCCGACGTTGGCGTCAATGGTTCGATCAACAGCAGCGACGTTTCGCAGGTAAAATTCCAATCGGGGACCGCGTTGCCCTGATTTTTCTTTCCTCTTCCGCTTCCTCTGCTTCTTCCGTCTTAGATTAAGAGGAACAGGGAGAGGAAGATTGTGGGATTATCGCCGATCCAAACCCGCCGGCCGACGCATCTGTTGAGTTACGAGTTCGAGCGGCGCGACAAATGTTTTCGGGGGCGGACCGCGCATCTCAGGTTCACTGCTCCGCGCGACGTCAGCATAAATTTGTTCGTAGCGCGCAGTTGCCTTTTCCCAGGAGAAATTTTGCAGCATCGCGCGCTCGACCAGCTTCATCCAAATCGCGGAATCATAAAAAATCTCGCGCGTCCGCCTGATCGCGTCCCAGAACGCTTCCGCGGAAGCATCATAATAAAGAAAGCCGTAACCAGTATCGGTCCAGGGATCGTAATCTTCAATGATCTCCTGAATGCCGCCAGTGGCACGGGCGATCGGTAATGCACCGTATCGCAAACTATACATCGCACTCAACCCGCTCGGTTCAAAGCGCGATGGAATTAGAGTGACGTCGCTTCCCGCTTCGATAAGGTGCGCGAGTTTTTCGTCTGTACGTCTTTCGATAAGCGAACTTGGTGGGATATTTTCGCGCAGCGACCGCGAGTGCGATTTCGAAACCCGGATCACCTTCTCCCAGGATGATCAGGCGCACATCGTCCGAGAGCAACCGATCCAGCACCGGTATCAAAGCATCGAACCCTTTTTCCGGCACGAGCCGCGTGATCATTCCGCAAACCATCCCCTCGGGCGACGCGGCAAGATCGAGCATCTGCAGGAGTTCCTCGCGGCAAACGCTTTTACCATCCAGTCCGCCAGCATCATATCGGGCAGGCAGCAGATGATCTGTGGCCGGATTCCAGCGATCATAATCGGCGCCGCTCAGAATCGCGGAGATCTTGTGCGCGTTTTCGCGCAGCACATGCTCCAATCCACATGCGAATTCAGGTTCCGCTATTTCATGAAGATAATGCTCACTAACAGTCGTAATTCTGTCGGCGTAAAGAATGCCGCCTTTTAGCAGATTCAAGCGTCCGAAAAACTCGACGCCGCGCAGAGAAAAATATTTTTCCGGCAGATTCGTCAGGTCAAAATCCAGTCCCCAAAAACTTCCCTGCTCGGCGAGATGATGGATTGTTAGAACGGTAGCAAAAGGGAGTTGTTGTTCCTTTACCAATACCGGAACGAGCGCAGCTGCCCAATCGTGCACATGCAAAATCTCCGGGGCTGGCGCTAGTCTGCGCGCAAGTTCGAGTGCGGCCTTGCTGAAGAAAATAAAACGGGCGGCATTATCTTCGTACGGTTCGCCGCGTTCGCCGTAAATCCCGGCGCGATCATAAAATTCATCGCAGCGAATTAAAAAAATCTGGACTCCGCTGGCAGTACCGACCTTCCAACAATTCTGCGACATAACTCCTCGCCCCGACTCGTACATCCACCGTGATACCTGTGTCGCGCACAACCACGGCCGGGTTCTCGTGGATTTCCCGGTAGAACGGTAGTACGCATGCGACCTCATGGCCGCGCGCTCGCAACTCGCGTGGCAATGCTTCGAGCACATCCACCAACGCAGTCGCGCGCGCCAATGGCGGCCCTTCGCTGCTGATCATCAAAATTCTCATGCGCGTGAATAACTAAATCGTTTTTGCCGCTGAGACGAAGCGACTTTTTTCCAAAAAATCACAAGGCGGCGCATCCGGTAATACGACTGAGCCCGATTCGAGGGCACGAAGCAACGAAAATTACCGAAATGCAATACAACCCTTCCGCATCGGAACTACCAGATCTCTAAAACCCACAATGAAATCTTGCAATGGTCTGTTCTGTCCCCTTCCCTTTCCCGTTTGTGGAGATGATCTTCATTCTTGTTCAGCCAACGGCGTCGTTGCTTGACCTAACGAGTATACTGCGATGGGCATTTCGCGGACAACACTATCGACACTTTGCCTGTTCCTTTGCCTGATCGGCTGCAAGAGAGGGTCCGAGGTCCCTTCTGCGACTGCACTCGATGCGTGTGCGTTACTCAAGAACGACGAAGTCGCAGCCATTCAGAGATCGCCGGTTACAGAAAGCAAGAGTAGTGCGAAGACAAACAACGGTCTTCGCGTGGTTCAGTGCTATTACGCGACAAGTGATTCGAACAAGTCTGTTTCTGTGGCGGTAACACAAGGCGATACGCAGCATCCAGGAAAGCGAACAGCAAGGAACGTTTGGAATGGCATGTTTAGCGAGGAGGCGAGGGATGAAAAGGGGCGCGAAGGCGAGGAAGGAGGGAAAATGGAGCCTCCCATAAGAATCGATGAAGTTGGCGATGAGGCTTATTGGACCGGCGCCAAGTTCGGAGGCGCGTTGTATGTTCTGAGAAGAGAGAAAGATACGTTCATGCGAATAAGCGTCGGCGGCGGCGATACCGCGGAAAGTAAGATCGAGAAGTGCAAGGCACTCGCACGCAAGGCCTTTGATCGTCTTTAAGCATAGTTCTCTTACGGGAACGACATCCCCCAGTATGACGAAATTGTAATGCATGAAAGTGCCGCGAGACGGAACCAGCCATTAAGCTTTGAACGATTCATTTCGAAACGTTCTCCGGGCCCCCTAATGAGAAGAACCGTTCTCATTTCGGTACATGGCTGTGGATAACGTACTTACAGCGGAACCATTACTATTACTAACTCAACCTATACCAAAATATGCGAAAAGTAAGAACCTCAGAAACAGGCATTTTTAACACACGCGTTGTTGTAGCTCTGCTGCTTTGTCTGGCGGGCGCTTCCCTTAGTTTTCTCAGCTTCGCTTCAACGCCTTCCAGCGGCACAATATCAGATGCTACTCCTGTATTGAACTACGACGCCGGGCCGTTCAATACTCCCAACCAATCTCCGGTAGGCCTTGGTCAGCTCGATACCGGCCCACGCTGTAATGACAATCTCTTCCCGTGCGACAGCTATGCGCTAACCGTCGCTCTGCCGGCAGGGTATACAACGGCGCATCCGAACGCCGCGGTAAAAGTGACGATGTATTGGACAGATACGGGAGCCGGCCAATCGGACTATGACTTGTATATTTACAATGGAAATATAACTACCCTCGACGGCAGTCAGCCTGCGAATTACCAATCTGCCAGCGGCTCCAATCCGGAAGTAGCTACGGTCTCTCCGTTAACGAACGGGAGCTCCACCTACACGATCAAAATTGTTCCTTACACTCCGACACACGAGACTGTACATGTGAGAGTAGAGTTACTTCCCGGATCGGGTGGCGGAGGTGGTTTCCCAGGCTTTGGTGGTAAAGATCCCACCGCGCCGGGTAAACCGCGTTATCAGATTTTTTATGCTCCTGCGGGCTCATCGGCAGAGCCAGGGAATGGAGAGTTCAATATTGGTTTCAATCCGCAAACCGGTCGCATCATGGTGATGAATAGCGGCCCGATCTGGCGGTTGACTCCCGGTGAAAAGCAAATGCCTATTAAACCGGAATGTTGTGAAGCGCTTTGGGAGGATCGTTCAGCGACGACGACAAATACGGGACTCGATCCTATTCTTTGGACAGATCAAGCAACCGGTCGCACGTTCGCTTCTAACTCCACCGTGGGCGCGAATGCAGTCTACGCCTATAGCGATAGCGACGGCGAACCAAGCGTCACTCAGCCGACGGGTTGGACTGAGTTTGGTGTAGGTGCGCCTAACGGTGGCGCCGATCACGAAACAATTGGGAGCGGACGTTATCCGAACATTGCGCCGTTTAATCTACCAGGTGGTCTCGGGGATCCCACTAATCCCATTACCCATGGCGAAGCTGTCTATTATTGCTCGCAAGACATCGTCGGACCAGCTGCTTGTTATCGCAGTGATACGCTCGGTTCAACCTGGGGCGCAAGCACTCTCGCTTACGACGGCACAACTACGGCCTGCGGCGGATTGCACGGTCACCTCCATGTTGCGCCAGATGGCACGGCCTGGCTACCTGTTAACCAATGCGGCGGCAGTCAGGGAGGCGCCCTTAGTACCAATGGCGGGATTACCTGGACGGAGTTTATTGTTCCAAATGCTACCTCACAAGCTCAAGGCGCCGATCCATCGATAGCTATCGATAGTAACAACACCGTTTATTACGCCTACGTTAACAATGAGTCCGTCACCGTCGGTAATCCGCCGGAAGGACATGCTCGCGTCGCGGTCGGCCATCGTAACATGGATAACACCGTAACGTGGACAGCTAATGTCGATCTGGGAGCGACTCACGGCGTTGTCAATGCGGCAGAAATTGAAGCCGTGGGCGGCAGCACAGGGCGCGCGGCGGTCGCATTCCTTGGAACCGACAGACCCGGCGATTATCAGGCGATTGGTTTTCCCGGCAAATGGTACGCATTCATTGCGACCACTTATGACGGCGGCCAGTCCTGGACCACTGTAAACGCCACTCCTAACGACCCAGTGCAAAGTATGACTGGCATTTGGCAGCAGGGCGGAGGCGCTACACAGCGAAACCTCCTAGATTTTACCGAGATCACTGTTGATGACAAAGGGCGCGTTCTTTACGGATTCAGCGACGGATGTGTTACACCGGAATGTATCGGTGGCGGCGCGCCTAACGACTTTGTGGCGCATATGCGGGTAGCTCGCCAATCAGGCGGTAAAACCATTTTTGCCAGCTATGATGGAAATACCGATACGACGACTGCGATCCTGCCGAAGCAGGCATGTCTTTCCGGGACACGCGATGCGGCTTCCGCCCATCTAATCTGGAAGGCTCCGGACAACGGCGGCTCCGATATCGTAAGCTATGAAATCTGGCGCGGGACGAGCTCGGGTAGTGAAACGAACGTTTTTACGACTAACAGCCCGAGAACGGATTTCACCGACGCTGTTCTTAATCCAAATATTACCGGATACGATCCGAACGCGCCTGATTACTACTATTACGTTAAGGCGATCAATTCTGTAGGCACAGGCTCACAAAGTAACGAGATTCATCTCGTCGCGGCCGCGCCTGCGGCAATCGAAAGCCTGTGTGCATTGCCGGGCCTCACCGAACTCTCGGATCCCTCGGGTGATACGAGCGCTGCTATTGGCGTGACAACCACACCGGCTCCGCCCGGATCGGACCTGCTGTCGTTGCATCTGGCTCAACCATTTCAGAACGATGGCATCCCCCGTTTGGTATTTACTATCAATACCGATGCTAATGCGACGGGCACCGGCGTACCTGGTTCGGCCTGGTATGTGGCAATGAGGATAGTGAACGGCGCAACCACTACCTACAAAGGCGTTCATATGGCGTTCACGAATCCGACGACGCCAACCTTTGAATCCTATACGCCGGGGGCGAATAATTCCGGAGGTGTTGACGGTCGCTTTGTCGAATCGGGCTCTCAAATGCCAGCAGAGGCTGGTAGTAACTACGATGGACCGAACGGGAAGATCACGATCATTGTTAAAGCGAGCGATCTTGGATTAAATCCCGGTGATACCATTAGCGGCTTTATCGCCGGGGTGTCGCAGTCGACCGATCCACTTAACATTGGAGCGGGTGCTACTGCGCTCTATGATCAAATGCCAGACAGCCTGAGCTTTGCTAACAGTTATACCATCGGCTTTAACAGCGTCTGCGCAGCAACCCCTGTCGGCGTTGTCTCCCGCAAAACTCATGGAAACGTCGGAGTGTTTGATATTAACCTGCCCTCTACGGGAAGCCCGGGAATCGAATGCCGCACGGGTGGAGCAAATAACGCTCATACACTCGTGTTTACCTATGCCACCAACCTCGGCTTCTCGGGCTCTGCCACCGTCATGCAGGGAAGCGCGAACGTCGCCCGAACCTCGGTCGGACCGAACCTGAACCAGGTTACGGTCGAGCTTACTAATGTGCCCAATGCGCAACACCTCATTGTTCAAGTGAGCGGAGCGCAGGACTCTACTCATGTTGCCCTGAGCCCGGTTAGCGCACAAATGGATGTGCTTTTGGGTGACACTGGCGGAAACGGCTCGGTTAATTCCACCGATGTCAGTGAGACCAAGGCGCAATCGGGCATGGCGGTAACAAGCGCTAACTTCCGCAACGACGTAACGGCGAACGGCGCGATCAATTCCACCGACACATCGACGGTGAAATTGCAGTCGGGGACGGCCCTGCCGCCCGCTGCGCCATCTGCCGGCGAGCAAGCTAACACAGGAGGGAAACGTTAGAATTGCCTGACTGCTCCTGACGAGCACGCGTTAGTCCTACTCTGGGCTCACGCGTGACTCGTTAGGCTCCCCCCATTGCAGTTAAGGGAACGTCTGTCGGGAAATAACCGTGCACACTGTTAATGTTGTCCTCATGTGTTGTCTGTTGTCTGCGACTTCCGCTTGCGAGAAGCACACATCGAGAAGGTCCGAGTCGCAGGACACAAAACCCCGCGATGTTTCGCGAAGCATATCCCGTAGGGATTATGAAACCACGGCCGCCAAGTTCGATGTCTGCGGATTGCTGAGCAAAGAGGAAATCCACGGCGTCACCGGTTCGAGCATTACCCAGAACTTGAGCAGCGGGCGATCGGATGGAAGTCTGCGCACGTCGCAATGCGTCTATGTGGCCGACCCGGCTAACCGATCAATAAGTCTGGTTGTTACGCAAGCCGATTCACTCGATCCGCGAAAGCGAAGTCCAAGAGACCTTTGGGGTGAAAGATTTGGGCGTTATCGAGGGCAAAGCGAAGAAAACAAAGAAAAGGTGACAGACAGAGGATGAGGCGACGCGCGATTTGAACAAGGGGTTGGAAGAAGAACGAGAAGCGCGACCGCCTCGGCAAATCTCAGGCTTGGGAGAAGAGGCCTTTTGGACAGCAGGTTCTCTCTATGTATTACAAAAGGATATTTTTCTGCGCTTGAGTATCGGTGGGCCAGAGCCTGAGGCGGACAAACTCGAACACTCCAAAGCGCTAACTAGGCTTGCGCTAAAGCGGCTGTGAATCAGTCTGTGGAACGTGACGATTTTGTAATCATAAACCGAAGGTGGAGATACACCCAGTCATAGCTCAATCGACGATTAAAAGAGTGCCGCGGCATTCCGGTGGGCAGTAGCTCCTCAGATCGACCGCAAAACATTAAGAACACTTTATGAAACGAACTTCAGACTCTATTGCCGGTCGCGTAACTATCGGCGCTCTTTTTATGACCATAGGCCTGGTGCTACTGGTCTTCGCTTTCTCGACCACAGGTGTGCGCTCCGCGGTTCCCGCCAGTGGATCGATGGGTCCGAGCGATTCACCAATCTCGTGGGACGGCAATGCAACCGGGACCGGATCCCCAAACGGCGAAGCTACTTGCGTTGAAGGGGTGAATTGTGACACCTACACGCTCACAGTGAGCGGCACTCAAGCCGCATGGGCCAATAAGCGAATCGCTTGCACTATTTCCTGGGGTAACAGCGCGAATGATTATGACCTTGTCATTCACAAGGATTCAAATAGCGGCACAATTGTAGATTCGTCTGGTAACGGCGCCGGAGTTCCAGAAGTAGGGCACATCACGCCCTCGATTGACGGCGTCGGCGTTTACACCGTGCACGTGATCTATTTCGCTACTACTCCGGGATTGGACCAATATCATGCTGTCGCTGCTGTCGTGCCTCTGACGCCAACTCCTCCGCCTCCAGCCGGCGTCGACAATGGGCCGAAAATCGGTTACGAAAATTTCGATCCACCGGGTGTGCTCGTACCGGTAACTACGACCACAGGACCTACCGTGGAATACATCGGCCGTAGTGCCGGCGAGCCTTCCATCGGCGTGGACTGGAACTCTGCTATTCCAAACAATGTCTTTGGTGTAACTAACTTCCAATCCGACCTTGAGACCATCTTCGTCACCTTCAGTAACAACTGCGCCAACGGTGGGCCAACCGCGACCTGGACCAACCGGCCAGCTCCCACATCGCAGCTCATTGATTCCGACCCTATCGGGTTTACCGACCAAGCCACCGGCCGGGTTTTCGCAGCCGAGCTCACTGCCACTTCGCCGACGTGCAAGGTTTCTTTCTCCGACGACGACGGGATGACGTGGTCACCAACATCAGGCCCACTTGGCTCTGGCATTGATCACGAGACGATCGGCGGCGGTCCTTATCACGCTCCTTTGACGGGAACGGTTTATCCAAACGCTGCTTACTATTGCTCGCAGGATTTAGTAGCGGCGTTTTGTTTGCGCAGTGACGATGGCGGCGCTACTTGGGGGCCGCCGATCCAAACCTACACGACGGAATGCGGCGGATTGCACGGCCATGTCAAAGTCGCGCCGGATGGCACGGTTTACTTACCTAACAAGGGTTGCGGCGGTCAGAGCTCCGTTGTCGTTTCCGAAAACAACGGGCTTACGTGGTCCGTTCGAAAAGTGCGCAATGCTACCGTCGAGACCGGCACGAGCGAGAGCGACCCGGCGGTAGGTGTCGATAATGGAGGCCGCGTTTATTTTGCTACAGCCGACAACGACACCAGTCTGGTCGTCGGAACTTCAACCGATCACGGCAGCACCTGGACAAACATTGTAGATGTGAGTGGTGCGTTGGGATTGCAGAATGTTCGTTATCCGGCCGCAGTCGGAGGTAGCGCGGGCCGCGCCGCGGTTGCATTTTTTGGTACAACCTCGGCAGGCAGCGCCAATGCCGGCACATTCAACGGCGTCTGGCATCTTTATGTGGCGCACACTTTCGATGGTGGACTCACCTGGACGACAACTGACGCAACACCTAACGATCCGGTGCAACGCGGTTGCATATGGACCGGCGGCGGCGCCAACATCTGTCGCAACCTTCTGGATTTCTTCGATATCACAATCGACAAGCAAGGTCGTGTGCAGGTCGGTTACGACGACGGTTGTTTCGGGACCTGCGCCCAGTCCGCTCCCTCCGCTACCGGAAATGGCTACTCGGCAACGGCAGCAATCGCGCGCCAATCGAGTGGACGCAGGCTGCTCGCCGCGTTCGATCCACCGAATCCTTTAACTGCGACATCGGTTCCCGGTATGCCGCACATCTCCACAAGGCGAGTTGGTTCGGTTGTGCACCTGACATGGTCCGAAGCGGACACGGGAAATTCCCCCATCGTTGCCTATCAAATTTCACGCGGAACATCCAGTGGCAGTGAAAGTCTCCTCACAACCGTTCCGGGGAGCCAGAGTAACTACGACGACAACACGGCGACCAACATCAATGTCACTTACTATTATAAGGTCGTCGCCGTCAATGCGATCGGCCCGTCATGCGCGAACAATGAAGTTTCGGCGCCCTACGTCGGCGACGTTTGCACTGGGCTACTCATTCATCAGAACGATCCAAGTCATCCAGAAAGTCCGACGGCCGCGGCCAATCCACAGTTAGCGATCGACTACGTCGCCGTGGGCGAGCCAGCTGCCGATTCGTTGCTTTTCAAGATGAAGGTCACGAATCTTTCCACCATTCCGCCCGCCAGTCGCTGGCGAATGGTTTGGGATTCATTCACCTCGCCGGGCCAGCAATATTATGTCGGTATGCGCAGTGATTCTGCGGGCGCAGTAACATTCGACTATGGAACCATCGCTACCGCCGTTGTAGGTCTTGTGGTCGGCGTGCCGCAAGAAACGCGCGTCGGGCCGGCTGCAGGAAATTTCAACGCGGATGGAACCATTACCCTTCTTGTGCCGAAAGCAGCTGTAGGAAATCCGCAACCCGGCGACTTGTTAGGCGCGATGAACGGCCGCACTTTTACCGGCGATACGCCCGCGACACAGGATTTCGAACGCTCGACCACGCTTGTCGACCACACTTTTGTTAAAGCCCAAACGGACAACGCGTTTCCCGCCGCCACTTACATGATTGCCGGCAACGCCGCTTGCGGATCGAGCATCGTGCCGATCAGTGCCGTCTCACGTAAAACACATGGATCGGCCGGAACGTTTGACCTTCCTCTGCCGTTTACCGGTGCGCCTGGAATTGAATGCCGCTCGGGGGGAGTCTCCGGTAATCACCAAGTCGTGATCACGTTTGCGAATCCAGTTACTGTCGGCTCGGTCACAACGAATTTCGGAATGGTGTCGAGCACTACCGTCACCGGAAATACCGTGACTGCTAATCTGACAAACGTGCCCAATGCTCAGCTAATTCTTGTTACTTTGGTCGGCGTCAATGATGGAACCAACACGGGAGACGTCTCGATTCCGATGGGGGTGCTTCTCGGAGATACAACGGCAAACGGCACCGTGAACTCCACTGATGTCACGGAGGCGAAGGCCAATTCCGGCCAGGCCACGAATGGGGCGAACTTCCGCACCGATGTTACCGTGAATGGCGTTATTAACAGCTCGGATGTTTCGACGGTGAAATTGCAATCCGGCACGGCTTTTCCTCCATCGGAACCCGCTCAGACACAAACCGACACTCAAAAGTAAAGGCGCCCGGCCCCCACCTCTTCCTCTTCCTCCTCTTCCTCTTCCTCTCAATCTACCTTGCCCCAAAGAGAGAAGAGGGAGAGGAAGCGGAAGAGGAAGATATTGAGATGTTCCCCTAACGAGTATTTTAATCGGATCGACGGCTGCGGCGCGCGACTCGTTAGGACACCTGCCATTCACGAGGCCTAGGTCCCACTCGGAAGATGTTGCTGATTTCTCAACGGACTTTTTAGATATCGGGAGGAGGCCATCGTCTCGGGCGAAATAAAGCTTGCGTGAACTCCTGCTGACCTGTTATTGCAATAAGCGGTGGAACCCATGACGCCCCCAGGCGGGAAGTGTCGGTCGGCCTTCGTGTTAGACGAATCAAACGCGCTGCGGCCCCGTCATTTTTCATAGACGTCGGCTTCAGTTACTTCAAAACCAATAGACCCTAATCATATGCGTCAGATCAGAATTGCAGTCATTTGTGCTGGTTCGTTTGCTTTACTCTGCTTGCTGATGTTCGCTTTCGCACCCGAAACGGGCGCGGCCGGGTCTACTGCGCCGGCCACGTCAAGCGATAGCATTTGGCAAACCATCGATCGCAGTTCCATTGCCGCCGCAGACTTGCATCTGCCGGCTGGGAGTTCTTATCGAGCTTTGCGCCTAAACAAGGGGGCGCTCACACAACAACTGGCTCGCGCTCCGATGGAAGGCAGCGGTGATCTTCGTAATAGTCCGGTGGTTCTGTCGCTGCCGATGCCCGATGGTTCGTTTCAGCGCTTCCTCATCGAAGAGTCGCCGGTGATGGATGCAGCGTTGGTGGCCCATTATCCTGAGATCAAGAGCTATCGCGGGCAAGGGATTGAAGATGGCGCAGCGACGGTGCGCTTCGACTGGACGCCACTTGGCTTCCACGCAGTTGTGCTCCCTGCCACAGGCAAGGCGATCAACATTCAGCCGCCAAATGCGAGGGACGCGACCACTTACGCATGCTATTACCATGAACGCGCAGACTTCAAGTGCGGCGTAACCGAAAAATCTCACCCCGGCGCCAAACAGGCGCGTGCTGGTCTTCCCCATACCGCCATTGGCGGGACGTTGCGCACGGAGCGGCTGGCCGTAGCTGCCGATTGGGAATTCTGCAACACCATCGGCGGCGACACTCTGGCCGGGACGATCGCGGCGATCAATGCCTACCTCAATACGATCGACGCGATCTACGAGAAAGAATTGTCAACGCACATGAACCTCGTAAACGCGCCCAATGTCATCTACGCTTCCAACAACAACGTCTGTGGTCCCGGCAACAACCAGGCATGCAATGCCGGCAACGATCCTTACACCGATAGCGACGAAAGCACGATGCTAACCCAGGTCCCTCCCGACCTGCGCGACAAGGTCGGCTCGGCTAACTATGACGTCGGCCATGTTATCGGTACCGGCGCCAAAGGGATCGCTGGGCAGGGAGTAGTATGTGATAATACGGGAGCCGCTCCACGCAAAGGTGCTGGCGCATCGCGTATCTTCGGTCCTCCCGGTAACTCTTCGGCCAGCGGCCTGTGGGCGCACGAACTTGGGCACCAACACGGAGCCAGTCACACTTTCAACGGCACGGGTGACTTTTGCGGCCCGGCGCGCAACGGTCCCACCGCCTGGGAACCCGGTAGCGGCAGCACGCTGATGGCTTACAGTGTATGCGCTCCGGACAATTTGCAGAGCGATGACGATAACCGCCTGCACAATGGCAGTTACAACGAGATGCTCACCTACCTCGGCGCCTCTGGAGGCTGCGCGACCACGACTGCTACCGGTAACAGCCCCCCAACGGTGGATGCGGGGACAACGAAAACGATTCCGAAGCTAACGCCCTTTACCTTAACTGCCACAGGCACTGACCCGGATGCTTCTAATATCCCAAACCTCCGGTTCATCTGGGAACAGTTCGACGCGGGCGGGACTCTCTATGCCAACCCACCTTATGGTGATCAGGCTGGCGATCCTAATACGACCACGCGACCACTCTTTCGTTGTTTCTCGCCTGTAGCCGATAAGTCGCGCACCTTTCCCAGCCTTACCTACATCTTAAACAACGCCAATGTTCCACCCGCTACGATCGGAGGATTTCAAACGGCGGAGAATCTGCCGGCAGTTTCGCGCACGATGAACTTCCGTTGCACCGTCCGCGATCAGCGCGGCGGAGTGAACGATAGCTCGGTCGCGATCACAGTGGCCGGAGGC
>CAWDLY010000021.1:0-33441 GCA_963803315.1 uncultured Verrucomicrobiae bacterium
AATCGCGACGCATGCCGATGGAAAGATTCTAGTGGGTGGCGCCTTCACTTCCATCGGTGGGCAGACGCGCAATCGTCTCGCGCGTCTGGACGCAGCGACCGGAGCGGTCGATTCGTTCAACCCGGATGCAAACGGTGTTGTCTATTCGATGGTGGTGCAGGCGGACGGCAAGGTCCTGGTCGGGGGCGATTTTACATTTATCGGTCCCTCGATTCGCCCTCGTATCGCTCGACTTGATGGGGTGACGGGCGCGCCGGATCTATTCGGTTCGAATCCCAACGCCACCATCCGCGCACTCGCGTTACAGGCAGATGGCAAGGTTCTGGTCGGCGGCTTGTTCACCAGCATCGGCGGCCAATCACGCAATCGTTTCGCCCGGCTTACGAACGACACCGCTGCGCTCTCCGATTTGAAGGTCACCCGAACCGTCATCACACTGACGCGCGGCGGTTCAGCTCCGCAGTTTACGCATGTGTCCTTTGGGAGCGATTACGAATTCGATGGAACCTACGGTTTGGTCGGTATCGGCACGCCGCAAGGCTCCAGCTACACGCTGACCGGACTAAATTTTCCGACTGGGCAAGATTTTCTGATTCGCTCCCGCGGCTATTTCCGAACCGGTTACTTGAATGGTTCGGAAACAACCGAATACAACATTCGCAATGTTTTTATCACGCTGCCTCCGACGCCGTCGCAGATCGTTTCTCGAAAACTCCACGGCGGTATCCGATTCGACATCAACCTGCCGTTGAGTGCCGTGCCGGGCATCGAGTGCCGCAGCGGCGGCACGAATAATGACTACCAACTCCTCTTTACTTTCCCAAGTGCGGTTAGCTTCAACTCCGCGGCGGTCCGTGCCGGCAATGGATCAGTAAGTTCTAGCAGCGGCAACGGAACCTCCAGCATTACGCTGAACCTAACGAGTGTGATCAATGCGCAAAAAATTACCCTAACCTTGGCTAGCCTGAACGACGGCACGAACACTGGAGACCTGGATGTGCAAATGGGTGTGCTATTTGGCGATATTTCCGGCAACGGAACGGTAAACGCGACCGATGTCAGTCAGACGAAAGCGCAATCCGGCAATCCGGTGACCGCCTCCAATTTCCGCGAAGACGTGAACACGAACGGCGCAATCAACGCCAGCGATGTAAGTTTGGTGAAGTCGAGAAGCGGCACAGCTCTGCCGTGAACAAGATCGAGACCGTCGAGAGGAATCGCACGAACTTGTTTCGGAAACTCGCTTTCCGTTGCGTCGCCGATCGCGCCCGTTACGCCATCGTAATGGGCTCATCGAGGCGCGAAAGCTTTAAAGGCGACGGCAAACTTCCAGACAAGACGAAATCAAGCGCTGACCGTGTCTTTGTAACCTCCCTACTTTGAGGTTGACGGCTCGAGAATGCGAAGAATGTCCGATGGCATCTCCTGAATCGGTCGCATCTCGGAAAGTCTTTTCGTGAGCTTAAAAGTGATGGATTGCCCTTCGGCCATTCTGACAAGCGTTCCGGCTCGGCCTTCCGCAACGTCACCTTTCCGCCACATGTCGAAGACAATGTCATGAGGGCAAATGCCGAGACAAAGAAGATATTGGTATTTTCGATCGAGCCGGACGTGGTTGAATTGAAATGTCTTGTTCGCGCCAAGCGAGGCGGTCTTGATTTCCAGCTTGTTGTCTAAAATACCAAGGTCGGTGAGCGCTGTTCGCAGGCCGTGTGTAGTCTCGATGTTCGATGCCTTCAAATATCGGCGCACAAACTCCTCGCCAATTTCGCCTCTGTTGGTGTTTCCAAGCTTTCGATAGCCGGCGAGTGGCGAACCGGTCCAAATATCCTTAGGAGCGTGTTCTTTGATAATCTCAGCCAGCAGTTTTACCGCATTCACTCGGGAGGCTCCCATCGGTCGTTTCCGCCTTCACGCTTCCAGAAGACGAGAAAGTACGAATGGTTCTTTCTGGCGTGAACCTGACGAACCATTCGGCTAACTCCCGGTCTATTGCTGCGCAGAATGACAAATAAATCTTCCGCGATGAATCCGATCTTCTCGTACATCTGGATGATCTCGATGTGCGTGAAGCGCTGGCGATTTGCGCAGACTTCGTCCTGGCATTTCACGATAAAAACGCCCCGAGCTTTTAGGACCCTATGCGCCTCGCGTCCCGCGTCTCTATAAAGATCCAAAACCGCTTCATGGTAATCACTGGCTGTCTGATTCCCGCTGCTATTGTTCCGGTAATGCTTCTCGAAAGCTGCGTGTGTGCTTGTGTGGGCTGTGCCGCCAGGCGAGTGCATATAAGGCGGGTCTAATACAATGCAGTCGATGGAGCCGCTGCGATACGGTAAGTCCTACAATCAATGCCGTCCTGAATATCGGTAGGGCGCAGGCGATACTGATCCGGTGGGATGCTTCGCCAGAAAACCCCTTTCCCATAAGTGATGTCTGCAATGACGCTCCCTGGCTTCACGTAAAGCCGAAGGATTTGGCGAAATACAGCGTCGTTCGTGTCGAGGTAGGCACTTAGAACAAGGTCAGTAGTTGGGCGCCCGTTTCTCACGATACGGCTCGTCTTACGGAGCCCGTCGCGAGGTTTCTGAAAGCCATCGCTGTCCGACGAGGCATCCTCCAGAGATTTCCGTACAAAATAAAGTTGTTCCGCCTCTTTAACGCGAGCCGACTTCCTCGAAGCCTTTGCTCTCCGCGTTCTGGGTGTTGCTCGTCGCGGCATGATCTTGCTTATCACGAGTCCACGGCCCGCTCCATCAAGAAGTTTCCAGATCCCGTCGAACTCACTCGTGAAATGCGCGCCTTGCCGTAATTAGTGCGTTGCACTTTTCGCGCGGGAATCTCGCATGTTACTGGCGATGAACCCAATCTCCCGAAAAATTCGACTCCTCTTGGTGCCAACCATCGTTCTGCTCGTATGCAGGTCGGCGCCCGCAATCGCACAGTCCGCACTCGACGGTTTCGATCCAAATGCCAATGGACCGATCCGCGCGGTGGTCGTGCAAGCCGACGGCAAAGGAATCTCAGAAGGGGAATCTCAGAAGGGGTCAGTCTGTGAATCTCGGCAATTGGACTCGACGGTGATTGAGTCGGCGCCAAGTCAAAAGGTCAGAAGGAAGAAATCAGAATTAAGAAGAGGTGTCGGTGAATGCCCGCGCCAAGCGCGATCTAAATGGAGGCCGGCCAAAATTCCATCCCTTGGTGACGCAAACCCTAGGACGCGAGCTGCTCAAACAAGCTCGTTCGCATTTCGAACATTCGAGGCTACCGTTTCGCGCTATGAGCAGCGACGACCTTAAAGGCATCATTCATTCCGATCCCGAGATCATGGGCGGCACACCAGTGTTTGTGGGAACGCGCGTTCCGCTGCAAAACCTGATTGATTCGTTGGAGGGCGGGGAATCGATTGAGGATTTTCTCGATGGGTTTCCTTCGGTGAAACGCGAACAGGTGATCGCAGTTATCGAAGCAGGCAAACTGCGAATGCTTGAGACGGTGTGAGAGTGCTGATCGACGAGTGCCTCAATTGGCGGCTCGGCCGCGCCTTGACTGGGCATTTCTGCACCTCGGTGCAACGCATGGGCTGGAGCGGGATTCGAAATGGCGAGTTGCTGGAGAAGATGCGGCAGGAGCGCTTCGATGTTTTCATCACCGGCGATCGCAACCTGCAATTCCAGGAGAATCTTCCTGCCGCCGGTATGGGGGTCATCGTGCTGCGCGCTGGCAGCACCCGATTAGCGGAAACATTGCCGCTAATGTCGTCCTTGCTCGGGTTGCTGCCAAACATTAAGCCGGGCACAGTGACGTTTCTCCCGGACTCCTGACGGACACGACCTTTCGCTTACGCCCAAGCTACGGCGTGTTAATGCTAACGGCTCTATCAACGCCACCGATGTTTCCGCGGTAAAAATGAAATCGGGAACCGCCTTGCCGTAGTTGTAGCCGCCCCGCTCTGCCGGGGCGTCGCCCGGGAGCACGGCGACTCCGAAAGGATTCGCGAGCAGGCAGAGCGCCGTGGCTACAACAGTTGGACATTTCTGAGATGGCTTCGAGTTCTCACCTTCGTTTCCATTGCACTTTTCGCGCGGGAATCTCGCATGTACTTGCGATGAACCCGATCTCGCGAAAAATTCGACTCTTACTTAGTTCCGGCCATCGTTCTGCTTGCAGGCGAAGCAACGCCGGTAATCGCGCAATCCGCCCTCGATGGTTTCGATCCGAATGCGAATGGACCGATTCGCGCGGTGGTCGTTCAAGCCGACGGCAAGATTCTTATCGGCGGGGATTTCACGACGCTTGGCTTACCCGCAACCGGGCGCAATTACATCGCCAGACTAAACGCTGACGGCACGATCGACTCTTCCTTTAACCCGAACGCAAACCAATCGGTTTATTCCATCGCGCTCCAGCCGGACGGGAAAATTTTGGTGGGTGGTGACTTCAGCACAATCGGCGGACAAACTCGCAATCACATTGCCAGGCTCGATCCTGTTAGTGGCTTGGCTGATTCCTTCGATCCAAACGCAAACCTTGACGTGTATTCCATTGCTGTGCAGGCCGACGGCAAGGTCGTGGGCAGGCGGATTGTTTACTTCCATCGGCGGACAAACTCGCAATCACATCGCTCGCCTCGATCCCGTCACTGGACTAGCTGACTCGTTAGACCCTAACGCCAACAGTCTTGTTTTCTCATTTGCCGTTCAGGCGGATGGAAAGATCCTGGTCGGCGGAGTTTTCACCAACGATCGGTGGACAAACTCGGAACCGTATCGCCCGACTCGATCCCGCCACCGGCTTGGCTGATTCATTCAACCCGAACGCGAACGGCGTTGTCTGGACCGTGGCGCTGCAGGCCGACGGCAAGATTTTGGCGGGCGGCGATTTCAACGGAACAAACAGCATCGGCGGACAAACGCGCAATCGAATTGCCCGACTCGATCCTGCTACGGGCGCAGCAGATTCGTTCAACCCCAACGCAAACAGCACGGTTAATGTCATCGCGGTGCAGCCAGATGGCCAGATCCTGGCAGGCGGTAATTTCAATGGGACGAACAGCATTGGCGGACAGCCACGCAATCACATAGCCCGGCTCAATCCTACGAGCGGTCTGGCGGATTCATTCAACCCGAACGCAGTTGCCGGCGTTCTCGCCATTGCGGTGCAGTCAGATGGCAAGATCCTCATCGGCGGGAATTTTACCACGTTGGCGCCGAATGGCGGAGCATCCGTCACCCGCCACGATATTGCCCGGTTGGAGCGCGATGGGCGCGTCGATCAGACTCTCAATCTGAATATGGTCGGCCAGTACGTCGGCGCCATTGCGGTCCAGCCAGATGGGAAGGTTCTCATCGGCGGCGACTTCACCACTGTATTGGGCGTATCTCAGGCCTACCTTGCTCGACTAAACACGGATGGCACACTTGATTTGAGTTTCCAGCCATTCCCCGACGGTATCGTCAGAGCAATCGTGCTCCAGCCGGACGGACAAATAATCGTGGGCGGCCAGTTTAGGTTCATTGGTGGACAGACACGTCACTACATCGCGCGGCTGGGAGCCCCGACCGGTTTGGCTGATTCGTTCAACCCGAACGCTAGCGATTCAATCTATTGCATCGCACTGCAGGCGGACGGCAAAATCCTGGCCGGCGGCAATTTCATCGGAGCCAACAGCATCGGCGGACAAATGCGCAATCACATTGCCCGGCTCAACGCCACAAACGGAACGGCCGATTCATTCGATCCCAACCCAAACGATTTTGTGGACACGATCGTTCTGCAATCAGATGGCAAGATTTTGGTGGGCGGCGATTTCACCAGTATTGGCGGACAAACGCGCAACCGCATTGCCCGGCTCGATCCCGCCACCGGTTTGGCTGACTCGCTTGATCCGAACCCAAACGGTGATGTTGAAGCCATAGCCGTGCAGCCGGATGGCAAGATCTTAGCGGGCGGCACGTTCACCACCGTCGGCGGCCAAACGCGCAACCGCATCGCCCGGCTCGATCCCGATACGGGCTCGCCTGATTTGTTCAGCCCAAATCCAAACAGTGACGTCGATACCATCGCGATCCAGTCGGATGGCAAGATTCTGGTCGGCGGAGCCTTCTCCAATATCGCTGGGCAGCCGCGCAATCATATTGCCCGGCTCGACGCCTCGACCGGCATGCCTGATTCCTTGCTTCCGAGCGCGAACTTTCAGGTCAATGCAATCGCATTGCAGCCGGACGGCAAGATTTTGGCAGGCGGTTATTTCACAAGCATCGGTGGCCAATCCCGCAATTATTTTGCCCGTTTGAATAACGACACGCCTGCGCTACAAAACCTCGCCGCTACCCCAACCTCCATTACCTGGACGCGTGGCGGCTCTAGTCCGCAATTTGCACTCGTCACCTTTGAGGCTTCAACCGATAACGTGAGCTACAGTTTGCTCGGCAACGCCACAGCAACCGGGAGCAACTGGACTCTCACGGGTTTTACCTTCGTTGTAGGACACAACCTTTACGTCCGCGCGCGCGGCTATTACCGCAGCGGCTGGAATAATGGCTCTGAGAGCACCAGTGAATCAGTTCGGAATATCTTTCTCACCTTGCCGCCTTCGCCGGGTGCCGTCGTCTCGAGAAAAGAACATGGCGGTGCAGGGGTTTTCGACATCAATTTACCGCTTAGCGGTGACCCCGGGATCGAATGCCGCGGTGGTGGAGCGAGCAATGATTACCAGATCGTGTTTAGCTTTCCTAACTCTGTCACTTTCACTAACGCCTCAGTCACTGCAGGCGCGGGCTCAGTGAGCGGGAGTAGCGGAAGTGGCACTTCAAATATCATTGTGAACCTAACTGGTGTAACTAACGCCCAAAGACTTACCCTGGCGCTACTTGGTGCCAGCGATGGCACGAACACGGGAGACCTTAGCGTGCAGATGGGAGTACTCCTCGGTGACACAAACGGTAACGGCTCGGCCAACGCCACCGATGTGAGTCAGGCAAAAGCGCAATCCGGCAATCCGGTGACGGGTTCGAATTTCCGCGAAGACGTAAACACGAACGGCGCAATCAACGCTTCTGATGTTTCGGCAGTAAAGTTAGCATCTGGCACAGCGTTGCCGTGATTCCGCAACAGTCCTGTGTGGCACGAATTGTCTGATATTCGCCATAGTGACATCCGAATATCCGGCTGTAGCCTGCTCAAATGCCAGCGCCGCTTCGCATCGGATTCATTGGATTTGATCAGGTTACTGCGCTCGATCTGGTGGGAGCGGCGGAAGCGTTCAGCTCCGCCGCCGTCAAACAGCGCGATGGCAAAGTGCGTAATGTTTACCAAGTTTTTGTTCTTGGCCTAACAAGTCGGCCATTTGTCTCCGAATCCGGCATCGCATTTCTTCCGCGCACAACGCTGCGCGCGGCGCCGAAGCTGGACACAATTATCATTCCCGGTGGCCACGGACTGCGATTTCCACAGGTAAATCGACAAGTCGCGAATTGGATCAAGTCACGAGCGGCAGAGACGCGCAGAATAGTTTCGGTCTGCACTGGCATTTACGGATTGGCACCTACCGGGTTGCTCGATGGCAAACGGGTGACGACGCATTGGCGGTTTGCGGCAGATGTGGCTGCTCGTTTTCCAAAACTAAAAGTGGAGGCGAACGCGTTATTTATTAAAGCGGGCGGTTTCTACACTTCGGCGGGAGTCACCGCCGGTATCGATCTCGCGCTCGCTTTGATTGAGGAAGATTGCGGACGGGAATGCGCGCTCGCCGTGGCGCGTGAGCTTGTCGTCTATCTCAAACGCGCGGGCGGTCAGGAGCAGTATTCGGAGCCGCTGCAATTCCAGACGGAAGCAATCGATCGTTTCGGCGAGATCGGTGTCTGGATCAGCAGCAATCCGGCTGAAGATCTATCCATCGATGTGCTGGCAAACCGGGCGTGTTTGTCGCCGCGCCATTTTGTTCGGCGCTTCAAGGCGGCATTTGGTCAGCCGCCGGGATTATTCATCCAGGCACGCCGGCTCGAGGAAGCGCGGCGACGATTGTGTGGAGGGAAGGCTTCCATCGATGCCGTCGCCGATTCCGTCGGATTCAAAAGCGCCGATGCGTTTCGAAGAGCTTTTCGACAACGCTTTCGGATTACGCCGGCGAAATATCAGCGGAACTTTGGCAGCGTGGCGCGTAACCGCCGTGGGCGCGAATCGATTTCGTAACCATCAACTCAAGTAAATAGAATATGAAAAGAAGACATTTCCTCGGCAGGGTAGCGGCGTTCAGCGGAGCGGTTATTGCATTGCCTGCGACTCACAATTTGCTCGCGGATGAACGAAAGAATCAAACCGGTGAATCAGCGCGGAAGCTGACTCCACCAGCCAAGGGCAGAATTCCCGTCGCCGTTGTTATCTCAGAAGGTGTAACGGTGATCGATTTCGCCGGTCCATGGGAAGTGTTTCAGGACACGATGGTGGGCGAAGAAAATGCGTTCGAACTTTTCACTGTCTCGGACAAAATCGAAACGATCACGGGAAGCGCCGGACTCAAACTCGTTCCCGATTATACCTTCGCTAATGTGCCCGAATGCAAAGTTGTGGTTATTCCGGCGCAGAAAGGATCGGACCCGATGAGGGAATGGCTGCGTAAAGTTTCGCAGAAAACGGATGTCACGATGTCGGTATGCACCGGCGCATTCCAACTGGCCAAAGCGGGATTGCTTAACGGCAAATCTGCCACGACGCATCACGACTTCATCGACAAGTTAGAAAAGGGATTCCCCGACGTGAAGGTAGTGCGCGGCGTGCGTTTCGTCGAAGGCGACCAAATCTCGACAGCGGGAGGTTTATCCTCGGGAATCGATCTAGCGCTGCGCGTGGTTGAACGTTACTTCGGGCGAAAGGTTGCGGAAGCCACCGCTACTTACATGGAATATCAAGGACAGGGCTGGCGAACTTAGTTTTCTTGGCGGCGGGCGGGATCAATTTCGATCGGCTATCGAAATAGTTGCCTCGCAAGCGTTGAATCCGTAGAGTCGCGCTGATGGATCCCATCGTCCTTATCCACGGCTACTCGGCTGAGAGCAAGCTCACAACTCCGGCCGCGATTCAGCAAATTTACGGCACACTGCCGCAGGCATTGCGCGATGCATATGGAAACGATGGCGTGATCGAGATCGACCTTGGCCGATACATCAGCCTCGAGGACGGCCTGACCCTCGACGATATTTCGCGCGCGTTCGATCGCGTGCTGCGGACGGAATTCCCATCGCTCTTGCAGGGTAAATTTCACGTCATCATTCACAGCACCGGCGCGCTGGTTGTGCGCAACTGGTTGCGTCTTTTTAGCAATAAGCCTTCGCCGATCGCTAATCTCATTTATCTGGCGGGTGCAAATTTCGGCAGCGGTTGGGGTCACATCGGAAAAGGCCAACTGGCAAAGTGGGGCCGTCTCGTTTTTGAAGGCGGCGCCGAACGCGGATTACAGATTTTGGACGCGCTCGAATTAGGCGCCGAACGAACGATCGATCTGCATCTGCACTTTACGCGCCCCGGTAATTTCATGGTGGCCGACTACGGCGTGCGCGAAGCAGTCATCATCGGGACGCAGGCAGATGTGAAATGGTTCGTTGCTCCGATTCGCTACGCGAAGGAAGATGGCTCCGATGGTGTGGTGCGGGTTTCCGGCGCCAATGTTAACTTCCATTACATTCGGGTCGGCCCAACGCAGGAAGCTTCCGATATTTCCTGGGACGAAATCAATCGACAGGCCGATCGCCACCTGGCGCGTGAAGGCGTTCGCAAAGAATATTACGAAAGGAAGGAGGCGAGCCATGCCGACACGCCCGAACGTCCGACCGTTCCTCTGGGAATTCCATTTCGTTGTGCTCACACGGGTGAAGAAATGGGAGTCGTTACCGGCTCGGGGCCGCGCGCACAGGTGATGCGCATGCTCCGCCCTGCGCTCGAAGCAACGCCCGAGACGTGGCCGGACCTGGTGCAGCAATTTGAAGCTGAAACCGCCAAAACTTACGAACGCGCGCTCAAAGAAGAAGGCCCCGCCTGGTGGCAAAAATGGATGAATGATCCGCGCGCGCAATACGATCACCACGCCCAGTTGATCTTCCGCGTTCGAGATCAACATGGTGCTCCCGTGCTGCACTACGACATTTTTTTTGAGTCAACTCAGCGAACGGTGCGCGGCCGTCCCATCCAAACGCTTTTCGAAGATAAACATGTGAATGACAAGTCGCCGAACGTGATCACGTTTTATCTTCGAACCAATGCCTTCGACAAGGAGAGCGAAGAATGGGTCGATCGCCTGGCCGAGGTCGACATCTGTTCGCTCGAGATCACAGCGGTCGAACCGGATACCGGCAACATTCTTTATTGTCCGTTCCGGTTCGAGCTTAACGGTGCAGACATGCGACGTTGGCTGGAAGGTCATCACACCACAATCTTCGACGTGGAGCTTCTGCGGTTGCCATCGCCTGACGTGTTTCGCATGGTGCGTTTTTCCTAGCGTGGCCGAATCGTTCGGTTCTTAGTCCGCAAAGAAAACTTTATCGCTTCAGAAGCGTCGTGTAGTTACTTCGCTCCGATCATTGTGATCGAATAACCAAATTCATCTTGCCATGCGAAAAACATTTGCCCTTCTCCTTTGTTTTTTCCTGCTTCTTGCCACTTCGCTTTTCGCAGCGGAAAAATCTCACCCAACTTCGACGAATAAAAAATCGATGACCGCGAATCCGTTACTCAAAGAAAGTACGTTGCCGTTTCACATTCCGCCCTTCGACAAGATCAAGAATGAGGATTTTACGCCTGCGTACGAACAAGGAATGGCTGACGAGCTGAAAGAAGATGAAGCGATTGCGGCGAATCCCGAGAAACCAAGCTTCGAGAATACGATCGTGGCCATGGAGCGATCGGGAGAATTGCTCGGGCGTGTCGATCGCATTTTTTCGAATCTGAATTCCTGCAACACGAATTCGGCGATGCAGGAAATCGACAAGGAAATGTCGCCGAAGCTCGCAGCGCATGAAGATGCGATTCATTTGAACAGCGCCCTCTTTGCTCGCGTGGAGGCAATCTACAACGACCGCGACAAACTTGATCTCGATCCGGAATCGAAGTGGCTGGTCGAACGCTATTACAAGGATTTCGTGCGTGCGGGCGCGAAACTTTCCGAAGCAGATAAGACAAAGCTCAAAGCGATCAATGCGGAGTTGGCGGAACTGCAAACAAAATTCGAGCAGGACGTTTTAAAGGAGAAGAACGCATTGTCGATCGTGGTCGATAATCGCGCCGACCTCGATGGCCTTTCCGAAAACGATATTGCGGCGGCGGTGGCGGCCGCCAAGTCAGAGAAGAAAAATGGCAAATTCGTTTTCCCTCTGCAAAACACAACCGGGCAACCCGAGCTGACGTTTTTGAAAAACCGTCCGTTGCGCGAGCGCATCATGCAGACATCGCTCGGACGCAACAGCCGCGGTAACGAATGGGATACGCGCGACGTGGTTTTACGGACGGTCAAATTGCGCGCTGAACGCGCAGCGCTGCTCGGCTATGCCAGTCACGCCGCTTATCAACTGGAAGATCAAACAGCAAAAAATGTCGAGACCGTGAACAAACTCCTGAGTCAGCTCGCTCCACCTGCGGTCGCAAATGCGCATCGCGAAGAAGGTGAGATGCAGAAAGTAATCGATCAGGAAAAAGGGGGATTCCAACTCGCTTCGTGGGACTGGGCTTATTATTCGGAGAAAG
This sequence comes from uncultured Verrucomicrobiae bacterium, assembly GCA_963803315.1. Lineage (GTDB taxonomy): Bacteria > Verrucomicrobiota > Verrucomicrobiia > Chthoniobacterales > UBA10450 > JBBQFI01. The sequence continues at coordinate 11,734 of CAWDLY010000021.1, forward strand.
TGCGACAGGCGCGTTATGCGTTCGATGAATCGCAGATCCGCCCTTACTTCGAACTGAATCACGTTTTGCACGACGGCGTTTTCTACGCGGCGACGAAACTTTACGGAATCACTTTCAAGGAACGTCACGATCTGCCGGTATATCAACCAGACGTGCGCGTCTTCGAAGTTTCGGATGCCGATGGAAAACCGCTCGCGCTTTTCCTGGCTGATTATTACGCGCGCCCGTCGAAACGCGGCGGTGCCTGGATGAATTCCTACGTCCAACAAAGCGACTTGTTAGGCCTTAAACCGGTCGTCGCAAATCATCTCAACATTCCCAAACCAGAGAAAGGCCAGCCGACTCTGCTGACCTACGATGAAGTGCGCACGATGTTTCACGAATTCGGTCATGCTCTGCACGGGATGTTTTCCAACGTGAAGTATCCGCGGTTCAGCGGAACGCGGGTGCCGCGCGATTTCGTCGAGTATCCCTCGCAAGTGAATGAGATGTGGATGGCGTGGCCGGAGGTCCTTAAAAATTACGCGAAGCATTACAAAACGGGTGCCCCGATGCCGCAGGAGCTGCTCGACAAAATCGAGGCCTCGGAAAAATTCAATCAGGGATTCAAGACAACGGAATACCTCGCTGCGGCGCTGCTCGATCAGGCGTGGCACCAGCTCAAACCGGAGCAAGTGCCGACCGATTGTCTGGCTTTCGAAGCGGAAGCGTTGCATAAAGCCGGAGTCGATATGCCGACGGTGCCGCCGCGTTACCGCAGCACATATTTCTCGCACGCCTTCGCTGGCGGTTATTCCGCTGGGTACTATTCCTACATTTGGAGCGAGGAACTCGATGCCGACAGCGTGGAATGGATGAAACAACATGGCGGGTTGAAGCGCGAAAATGGCGACCATTTTCGCAAGACGTTGCTTTCACGCGGCGGCAGCGTCGACGCGATGCAGCTCTTCCACGACTTCACAGGTCGCGATCCGTATCTCGAACCATTGCTTGAGCGTCGCGGGCTGAAGGACAAAACCATCGAGCCGGCCAATGAAGTAAAATCGCCGCCGACTTCAGGTTAAGATTTCAAGGAGCGGCGACTTCCAAGTCGCCGAACAAATTGGCGGGCGCTCTGGAGAGCGCCCCTCCTTGGTAGCTTATCGTCCCAGCCCGGCGAAAAGTGCGGCATAGATTTCGATTCCGTCCCAAAGATTTTGCAGCCGCAAATTTTCGTCGGCGGCATGCTGGTTGTCGTCGTGATTGGCGATCGGCAAGCCAATCACCGGTGTCTCGTTAGGCTGTTGAAATAAAAACATTGGAATGCTGCCGCCCACGGTCGGCAGGCGAACCGGCTCGTGGCCGGCCGCGCTCATGATGTCCGCTACTTCCCGCGACAACGGAAGATCGAGAGCCGTCCGCGCCGGCGGATAACCTGCGCCCCATTTTACTTTCACGATCTTCGCGTTCTCTAATCGCATCGCCGCATCAGGCGTATCGCGAACAATCTTGTAGCCCTGTCCTTCGATGTGATGCTCAACCAACGGCTTGATTGAATCCGGTGTTTCGTCAGGCACCAGCCGAAAATCAATCGAGACACTCGCTTCAGTTTGAATCGTATTTGACGCCTGTTCGCCGACGTGACCAGCCTGAATACCGCGTACGTTCAGTGCGGGCAACATCAACAGTTCATTGAGCGGTTTCCCACTGCCTTCAATCGAACCGATCTGAAATTCGCGCCGCAGATTCGATTCAACGTCCGGAATCTTTTTCAAAGCCGCGCGCTCAGCCGGCGTCGGTGGCTTCACATCCTTGTAAAAATCCTTGATCAGAATGCGTCCGTTTTCATCGCGCATGGAATCGATCAGATGCGTCAGCCTAACGATCGGATTTGGGACCCAGTTACCGTAATGACCGTCATGCAGTCCTTTGACCGGACCGTAAACCGTCAGTTCCAGATCGATTGTTCCGCGTGCGCCGAAAAACAATTCATTGCGCCGGCTTTGATGCACGGGTCCATCGCAAAGAATCCATGCGTCGGGGCGTAACAGCTTGGAATTCTCCGCAAGATACACTGCGAGATGCGGCGAGCCTGCTTCCTCTTCTCCTTCGAAAACAAAACGAAGATTCACTTTTGGCGTGATGTTCGCGGCGTGCATTGCATCGACCGCAGCGAGCATGGCGATGATCGGCGCTTTGTCATCGCCGGCAGAGCGCGCGTACAATCGCCATTCCGGATCAATCGTTTTCGCGTTTCGCCAATCGATGTCGTGGCCGGCAGCGTCGCGCATCACCGGCTTCCATGGATCGCTTTTCCATTGTGCAGCATCGACCGGTTGCCCATCGTAATGCGCATAAAAAGCGATGGTGCGCGTGGCGTTCTGCGCCAGCAGATCAGCGACGACAATTGGCGGTGCGCCTTCGTGCTTAAGAAGTTGAGTCGTTAGGCCGCGCTTTTCGAACATCGCGCGAATCGCTTCCGCATTGCGCTGAATGTTTGGCGCATCGCTCGCCAGGTTTGGAATGGCGAGCAAGTCGATAAACTGGGCAAGAATTTCGTGTTCGTGCTGTGTGCGCCACACGCGCGTTTGTTCCGCGACCACGCCTGGATCGGCGGCAGCAAACTTCGTTAGAAGGAACAAGACAAGCGCTTCCAGTGCGCGCCCCTGCCACAACACGCGTGTCATTCTGAGCGAAGCGAAGAACCTCGCAATCGCTGAGAGAGCATTCGTGAGGTCTCTCGCTCCGCTCGGCATGACATGGCATGTGTGCGGGACCGCATTCGCATCGTTCATCGTTTCGACAAATCGAGCGCAAACCGCCCGACCGCGTAGAGAAGTAAGAGCGCTCCGATCGGGACGAGCCAAACTCCAAGGCCGGGATCGCCGCCAAAAGTAACGAATCCGCCAAGAAAGAATCCGCCGGGAATGAGCACGGTGGCCCAGATGAGGCAAAAGGATGTCGAGCGTCGGATTTGCACATTCGTTAGGCTGCGACTCGTTAGGCCAGCCGCAATGTTAATGAGAGCAAGCGCGGCGCCGTGAGCGTGACCGAGAGTGAACATGAGCCGCCGGACTTCATTTCCAACATCGAGATACCAGCCGCTCTTAAAACCGTGAAGCGTTTCGAGCGTTATCCCGATGCAAACGAAAACAAGAAGCGACCACCATCCAAAACGAATATGTCGATCGGCGGTATTCATCGTCAAAAGCGCTGTCATTCTGAGCGAAGCGCAGAACCTCGCAAGTTTATCTGATGCGTAGTTTGTGAGGTCCTTCGCTGCGCTCGGGATGACAATGCTGGGGCAACGACTCCGAATTATTCCGCGAGCACAATCGGTTTTTCATCGCGCGCGCTGCGCAATTTTTGGAAGACATCCTGCTGGAAGTGGCCGTCCTTTTCCAGCACACTTTCCGGTGGGAAGGCCGGTGCCGAATCGTGCACGCGTTGCAGCCATTTTTGGTAAGCGTCGGATGCGGCTGCATTCAAGGTGCGATTACCTGCGGTGTAGGTAAACGAAAAGTCCGTGAATCCAGGCAGCGTTTGCAACGACTTCCATGCATCGAAGCGGACGGCGGCGTACGAATCGGTCAGGCTGTAGACGAGATACGGATACAGCCAGTCGCGCCCGGAAATTTTTTGCGCCGGCTCCCAACCCATCCCCCACGCAATGAGGGCGCGTTTCCCGGCATCGCCCTTTACGATCCACTGTGCGGCGGCCGAGATGGTTTGATCCTCGGGAGAAAGTTCCGGTTCGGGTTGTTTGTACCAGGCGTGAAGTTTCTGCGCGGTCCACGCGAGTGTTTTGTCGAGATGACAAAGATTACACGCATTGGGTCGTCCATAAGAGACGCTTTCATGCACGCTCGGCGACGAAACCTGATGGCTCCGCATCGCGCGCAATAAACCGAAAGTCGTGCGCGGCATGTGGCAGTTGTAGCAACGACTGCCTTCGGAATCGGGTGCGTGATGCGTGTGTGCCGCAATTTGCGTGGCCATGGTTTGGTGACATTGCAAACACGCGGCGTCTCCATCCATTTTTGGTTTCAGCTGGGCGTGATGCGTCCAGCGTTGCAGGCTCGAGTCGTTAGGCGAATCGAGATGCATCTCGTGACATGATATGCACGAGAAGTTGCCGCCGCGAAAACAAGGTGATGCCTGGGTACCGTTGAACTCGCGGCCGGTGACGCGAATCATGCCATCGCCCCAGAAACGGTTCTGGAAGAAATCCGGCTCGGTTTTGCGAATGAAATCTTTTTGTTCGATGTGATCGGCCGCATTCGGTTGCACCACGAATTGCTGGGCGAGATTGCTTTCGCCCGGGCGAAAACCAGCGCCATGTCGATTGAAATCGATTTTGTCCGTCATGTTGTTGAAAGCCCAGACGCTGTGACATTGACCGCATACGAGCGCAGATTCCGGGCCTTTCAACTTCGACGGATTCGTCATCGTCTGGTCGGTCTTACTCGTTAGGTGAATCTTGAAGCGCCGGAACGGATCGCGATTGAGCGCGATGTGCTCGTGGCCTTCGCTGTGACAGGCTTCACAGGCGATGCCGAATTCCGCGACCTGCGAATCCCATTTGTTCCCATTTACGAAACGCGATTCTCCGTGTGTGACGTGGCAGTCCATGCACGCGCCATTCCACGCGCCGATGGAGTAATATTCCTTCAGTTCGGGAGGAATGAGAAAAGTCTCACTCACCGGCGCCCACATTTTTTCTGCGACGATGTAGGCAAAAGGAAATTGCTCGAGGGTGCGCCCTTCGCCCGTTTCGAGCCACGGGATTTGCAGGTTGTGCGAACCCGTGACAATCACGACCTGTCGTGCCTCGCCGAACTCTCCGCCTTGGCGCCGAGAGCGCACGAAGCAGGAGTCGCCGCGTCGTTCCGCTTTGTATTCGCGTCCATTGAACGCGAAATCGATCTTCTCCATGTCGTTAGGCAAATTCTGTGTCGTGGCGACCTGTGTCATGGTGCGATGAAACGAGGCGTGCCAACTGGTGTAGTTACCGGGATGACATGAACGGCAGGCGTTTGAGGTAACGTAATTGGCAAGCGATGATTGGATTGGGCGATTATCCGGAATACGGCCGCGGTGCTCTGAATCGCGCAACGAGTAAAGCGTAAGCGCGCTGGCAATCGCGATGATCGCGACAATGAAGACGCGCTGGAACCAGGATGAAACGCGCTTCCGCACAAGTTCAGCCCATATTAAAAACGGGAAACGCGCAAAATAATAATTTTGTAGCGGCGATCTATGATCGTCGCACAACAAGTAGCGCAAGTTTTCAACTTGCGATTCTGCTGATAGGGCAAGTTGAAAACTTGCCCGACTTTAATGCGGTCACAGAGCGCCGCTACGACGTCGATCGCCCGCCACTCAGTTGGTCACGTTGTAAACTTCAACCAAACCAACGCCGCTCGTGTTATTGGCACCGCGGACAACCGCAGTGTATGCGCCCGCCGGCAGCGTCGCAAAAATAGCCGACTCATGAGCATCCGTTGGCGCAAGGCCGCTTGCCATGATTTGAGATTCTTGTGTGTCCTGCCAATTATCGTTGGATGCGATGATAGCGCCGCTGGAGTTGTGCAGTTCCAAAACAGGATCTTGCAGGGGATTGGTAACTCCAGCGTGAGAAAGAGAAGGCCCGATGGCGCGTATGATAACGCTGTTTGTGGCGAGAGCATTGCCGCCGACGATCAAGCCGGCGATCAAAACGTTTTCGCCCGTTTGGACAAAACCGCGAGCACTTATGTTTCGCAGCTTTTCCGTGACCGGTTCAAAAGCGATGCCGTTTGGCGACAAAGGGCCAGAGACAGACGTTGTTCTCACTCCTGCTGGCGTAAATTTGACGATGGCCGGATCGCTTAAACCAAAAGCGTCGAGCCCGGCGGCGAGTAAGCCGTTACTGTCGAAAGCAAGCGAGTTCGCTTCAAAATCTCCCGTGGCGAATGGCGTACTGTTTCCGTCCGGACTGATTTTCACGATCGAATCGAGGTCAGTCACAAAGAGGTCGCCGTTAACATCGAAAGCCAGTGCTATCACTGAAGTTGTGTTCGGAAACGTGAAAAAGGTGGTGCTGCTGCCATCGGGCGCGAATTTCAAGATGAAGCCGGGACCTGGGGGACTAACTCCGGCATAGAGATTACCCAGCTCATCGAAGGCGAGCGGCCCAGGTCCATCCATGTTTGAGGCGAATGTGGTTTTCGTTCCATCTGGAGCGATCTTCAAGATGTTCGAGCCAGCGGAGACAAAAAGATTGCCCGAGCCATCGAAGGCCATGCCAAGAAGTTCGCTGGACTGAATGACCGCAAAGCCGCTTTGGGTTCCGTCTGGCGTGAACTTAATAACGGTAGAGGGGATCGGCAGAGTGCCGGCACCTGAATTACCCACAAAAAGGTTACCCGCGCGATCGAAGGCCAGCGCCACCGGCTGGTAAAGCCCCGATGCGAAAGTGCTCTTGCGGCCTGCTGCATTAAACTTATAGATGTGGCCGCTCCCGGTTGCCTCGGCCACGTAAAGATCGCCTGCAGCGGCGCTCGCGTGCTGAACTGATAAGAATGCTGCGAGTGCTATCGCCAAATACAAAAAATATCGGGATGGCGAAGATAAGAGAAAACGTGTGCGGGGTTGAATAGAAATATTCATGCAGATAGCGAAGAAAATTGGTGTTCGAATGTCAACTCGAATTGGGCGAGTTCGGAGGTTTCTAAATTCTGCAGGCCCATTTGGAATCGCGACTTGTGAGATCGGGCGAGCCCGTTATCGAAGAAGTGCGACGGTCATAGGCCGGCACAACAGAAGAATTACTCGTTAGGCACAGAGGTAGAATTGACTTTGGCGCAGAAACGCGGTTGAGATTGGGCACGTGAGTAAAAAGATTCTCATCGCCGACGACCAGAAGGATGTGCTCGAGGCGCTCCGCATTTTGCTGAAGCCGGAGGGCTATCAGATGGATGCGGTCACGTCGCTGGCGGGAGTTTTCGCATCGCTGGAGAAGCGCGATTACTCGCTGCTCATGATGGACCTCAACTACACGCGCGACACGACTTCGGGTCAGGAAGGACTCGAAGTCATTCCGCGAATCCAGGCGCTCGATAACACATTGCCGATCGTGGTCATGACGGCGTGGGCGACGATCGATCTCGCGGTCGAGGCGATGAAGCTCGGCGCGCGCGATTTCGTTCCGAAGCCATGGGATAACGAGCGATTGCTTGCAATTGTGCGCACGCAGATCGAACTCTCGGCCGCGTTACGAAAAGGACGGCGACTCGAAGCGGCAAATCAATTATTGCGCGGCGGCGCGCCGAATCTGATCGCGGAGGCGCCGAGCATGCGTCCGGTCATGGAAATGATTTCACGCGTCGCGCCATCGGACGCGAACGTCTTGATCACCGGCGAAAACGGAACGGGCAAGGGTCTTGTCGCGCAGGCGTTGCATGCGCTTTCGCCGCGCGGATCGCACAGCATGATCACCGTAAACATGGGCGGTTTGTCGGAAGGAATTTTCGAGAGCGAACTCTTCGGTCATGTGAAAGGCGCATTTACCGATGCGAAGACGGATCGCGCGGGGCGCTTCGAGCTTGCAGATGAAAGCACGTTGTTCATGGACGAGATCGCGAATATTCCGCTCAATCAGCAGGCAAAATTGCTTCGCATGATTGAGACGGGCGAATTCGAGCGTGTTGGTTCTTCGAAGACGTTGCATTCAAATGTTCGCATCATTTCGGCGACGAACTCCAATCTGCATGATGAAGTCGCGGCGGGTCGTTTTCGGCAGGATCTGCTTTTTCGCCTGAACACGATCGAGATCGCGTTGCCGCCGCTGCGTGAGCGGCGCGAGGACATCATGTCGCTGGCGAACAATTTTTTGCAGCAGCACATTCAGCGTTACGGAAAAACGCTAACTGGGTTCGACGAGCCGGCGCGCGACCTCCTGATGAAGCATCAGTTTCCCGGGAACGTGCGTGAATTGGATCACGTGATCGAGCGCGCGGTGCTGATGGCCCACGGACCACACGTGAAGGTGAACGATCTCGGCCTAACGAGTGGGCGCGACGATTCTGCGCGCCTGGAAGATATGAGCCTCGAAGACGTGGAAGCGTTTTTGATCAAGAAAGCTTTGGCGCGACATGACGGCAATGCGCGCAAGGCGGCGGAGGCGCTCGGATTGAGCCGGAGCGCGTTTTATCGAAGGCTCCAACAATATGGATTGTAGCGGGGATTTGTTCCGGGGAGCGCACGCGACTCGCGTGCAGTTTGTGGCGACTCGCCACAAACACCTCTTCTCTGAGAACCTGACAGACCGTTCGGCGAGTCGCCGAACGGGGCACGCGAGTCGCGTGCGCTCCCCAGAATTTCTTTGATACGCGCTTCCAATGAAGCGTGAGCGCAAACGCCGGCGGAAATGGTCCTATGAAGGGCGGTTAACCTGGCTGACCGTAGCGGCGGCGTCGCCGGCAGCGATCGTCGCTCTGGCGATGCTGTGGTTTGGCGATTATACCTCGAAGGTGCAGTGGACGCTGACGCTGCTAATCGGCGGATTTGGTTTGGGATTTGTTCTGAGCGCACGAGAACATGTGATTCGTCCGCTCCAGACGATGACGAATCTTCTCGCGGCTTTGCGCGAGGGCGATTACTCGATTCGCGCCCGCGGAGCACGGGAAGAGGATGCGCTGGGAGAAGCGTTGCTCGAGGTCAACGCACTTGGCGAAACTTTGCGCCTGCAACGGTTGGGCGCGTTCGAAGCCACGGCGTTATTACGGACAGTGATGACAGAGATCGACGTCGCTGTTTTTACTTTCGATCCCGAGCGTCGTTTGCGCCTCGTCAATCGCGCGGGAGAAAATCTTCTCGGTCGGCCGATGGACAAGTTGCTTGGGCGCCGCGCAAGTGAACTGAATCTGGCGGCTGTGCTCGACGCCGATATCGATGCGCCTTTGACGCTTAGTTTCCCCGGTGGGTCGGGTCGATGGGGAATTCGACGCAGCACATTTCGCGAACGTGGTCTGCCACATGAATTGATTGTCCTGACCGATCTCAGTCGAACATTGCGCGAAGAAGAACGCAATGCCTGGCAACGTCTCGTGCGCGTGCTCGGTCATGAGATGAATAATTCGCTTGCGCCGATTAAGTCGATCGCGGGCAGTTTGGAAAGTTTGGTTCTGCGCGATCCGCCGCCGCCGGACTGGCAGGATGATGCGCGGAGCGGTTTGAATATCATTGCCACGCGAGCGGAATCGCTCAGCCGGTTTATGCAAGCGTACGCGCGGCTGGCGCGTCTGCCGCCGCCGCAAAAAGAAAAGTTTGATCTTGGCGAACTCGTTAGGCGAGTCACGGCCCTCGAGACACGATTGGCGGTGGAGGTTTTGCCGAGTCCCGAGATGGCAATCGTTGCCGATGCTGCGCAGATAGAACAATTGCTCATCAACATTGTGCACAACGCGGTCGAGGCGTCGCTCGAAACAAATGGCGGAGTGGCAGTCGGCTGGCGGGAGGCGGGCGACTGCATCGAAGTTTTTGTGCAGGACGAAGGCCAGGGTGTGATGAACCCGACAAACCTTTTCGTTCCATTTTTCACGACGAAGCCGGGTGGCTCTGGGATTGGACTCACGCTCAGTCGTCAGATTGCGGAAGCCCATGGCGGTTCGCTCACTTTGATGGAGCGGCGGGGGCGATCTGGTTGCGAAGCGCTCTTGCGTTTGCCTCGTTAGGCAAACATTGTAGCGGCGCTCGCCGTGGCGAGCGCCGAACCAAACAAAGGCGCTTGGTACAAGCGCCTCTACAACTGTCCCGAAAGCGGGACAGCGTAATCCCATCCGCGGATTAATTTCGTCAGTGCTGTGTCCAATGCGTAATACGTAACATGCACGAGAATAGCTATTTAAATCTTTTCGAAATCGATTGGCACGGCCATTGCAATAGGGGGCGGCACAGAGAAAAAATTTTGAATCCAATGGTGGTGCGAATTGCATCCCAACGGATGAAGGAAAGAAAAGAAAATGAAACCTAACGCAACAAAGTTCCCGAAGACGGACTGCAATTACACGGCCGTTGCCCTCACCGGCAGCTGTGCAAAGCGCGTAGCCAACGCCCGTTCATTCCGCCACATCACCGACGATTACTTTACACACGAAGCTCCACACAGCTTTGCGGGTGAAGGTGCGTTTTTCGCAGTCCTCGTGATGACGGTGGCGGTGGCGCTGTTAAGCAACGCGAGCGCGCTCCACGATTTCGTGCGCGCAATCGGCGGGGTCTAATTCGAGAAAAGAAAAATTCTGGCAATGCATCGAAGCGTGGAAGCAAAAGCGGAGAATACTATCGTGCGTCCGAGCGGCTTTACGCCGACTAGTTCCGCGATGGATAAACCGCGCCCCGACGTCGCCCGCAAAAAACGCAAGCGCCGCATCATGATTATCGCGGGCTCGGTGCTCGGATTGATTTTGGTGACGGTTCTTTTGTCGCGCCTGAAACCGGCGGTGCCGAGCGTCGATCGCTCCACGGTCTGGATCGATACCGTGAAACGCGGACCGATGTTACGCCAGGTTCGCGGTTTGGGAACGCTCGTGCCGGAAGACATTCAATGGATTGCGACGAACACCGAAGGGCGCGTGGAAAAAATTATCGTTCGTCCCGGCGCGAAGGTGACTAAGGACACAGTTTTATTGGAACTGACGAGCCCTGAGCTGGAACAAGCTGCGCATGACGCCGAGCTGCAAGCGAAGGCGGCTGAAGCCGAACTGACAACACTGCGCGCGACTCTACAGCGCGAAGTTTTGCAGCAGGAATCTACCTCTGCGCAAGTTCACTCCGAGTACGAACAGGCGAGAATGGAGTGTGAGACTAACGACAAGTTGCAGAAGGATGGTTTGATCGCCGATCTGCAATACAAGACTTCGAAAGTAAAAGCGGCAGAACTGAAGAATCGCGATGCGATCGAAGAGAAGCGGCTGGAGTTTTCTCGAAATTCCATCGAACCGCAACTCGCCGCGAAACAGGCAACGGTCGATCAACTGACCGAACAGGCGAAGTTAAAAGCAAACCAAGTTGATGCCTTGCACGTGCGCGCCGGCATGGACGGCGTTCTGCAACAGTTGCCCGTGGAAGTAGGGCAGCGCGTGATTCCGGGAACGAATCTCGCGCGTGTCGCTGACCCGAAAAAACTTAAGGCGCAAATCAAGATCGCTGAAACGCAGGCGAAAGATATTCAGATAAATCAAAAAGCCTCGATCGATACGCGGAACGGCGTCGTTGAAGGTCATGTTATTCGTGTCGATCCCGCGGTCGAGCAGGGAACAGTTACCGTGGATGTGGCGATCGACGGTCAATTGCCGAAAGGCGCGCGTCCGGATTTGAGTGTCGATGGAACGATCGAGCTCGAACGTCTCGACAACGTCGTCTACGTCGGTCGTCCCGCATTTGGCCAGGACAACAGCACAGTCGGTCTTTTCAAGATCGTCTCGGGAAGTTCCGAGGCGGTTCGCACGCCGGTTCAACTCGGCCGCAGTTCAGTTAACACCATTGAAATTAAGAACGGCCTCCAGCCCGGAGACCAGGTCATTCTATCCGACACCAGCGCGTGGGATTCCCACGATCGCATTCGCCTTAACTAACCTAACTACCATGACAACTACCGAAACCTCTACACAAGCACCCCGTTCGAGCGCGAACGGTGCCGAAACGCTGATTCAACTTCAAGGTGTGACGAAAGTTTTTCTCACCGATGAAGTCGAAACACATGCGCTCTCCGGGATTCATCTCGACATTCGCCAGGGTGAATATCTCTCCATTGCCGGTCCGTCCGGCTGCGGGAAATCGACGCTGCTCTCAATCCTCGGGCTGCTCGATACGCCTTCGGATGGCAGCTACGCGCTCAAAGGCGGCGAAGTCGCGAACCTATCGTTCCCAGAGCGCGCGCGCATTCGCAATCGCGAAATCGGGTTCATCTTTCAAAGCTTCAATTTGATCGGCGATCTTACGGTTTTCGAAAATGTGGAATTGCCGCTCACTTATCGCGGCATGCCGTCATCGGAACGAAAAACCTACGCGCTCGGTGCGCTCGAACGCGTCGGCATGGGACATCGCGCGAAACATTTGCCGAGCCAGCTCTCTGGCGGTCAGCAGCAACGTGTTGCCGTCGCGCGCGCACTCGCCGGCAAACCGGCAATTCTCCTCGCCGACGAACCGACAGGAAATCTCGACTCACGCAACGGCGAAGCCGTCATGGATTTGCTGAAAGAATTGCATGCTGGCGGTGCGACCATTTGCATGGTTACGCACGATGCGCGCTTCGCGCAGCATGCCGATCGCACCATTCATTTGTTCGACGGCCGTGTCGTCGAAGATCGAATCGCCGCATGATCCGAATTTGTAGGGCGTCTGTGTCAGACGCCGCAAACTTGCGGCGTTTCACAGAAACGCCCTACAAAAAATAAGACTTATGTGGCGGGATCTCAGGTATGCCGGGCGAACGTTGGCCAGGTCGCCCGGCTTCGCCACGATTGCGATTTTAACGCTCGCGCTCGGGATCGGTCTCGCGAGCACGATCTTCTCCGCGGTTAACGCGCTTCTGATCAAGCCGCTACCGCTGATGCGCGACCAGCATCAGCTCGTGATCATCGAGCATCACCTGAAAAAGGTGAACGAACGCGACGAGATCGGTTTCGATTACCCGGCTTTTCTCGACGCTCGCAAACAACTCAAGACCATCGAAGGCATTTCTGCTTCGCAAGACACCACCATGATCATCACTGGCGCGGGAAAGCCCGATCGCTATCTCGGCGCGGCGATTCAGGCGGATGCTTTCCAGATGTTTGGTGTCGTACCAACAATCGGTCGCTGGTTTCGCGTGGAGGAAAACGAGGCGAGCGCGGAGCCGGTCGTGATTCTGGGTCACGATCTTTGGCAGCAACGTTACGCAGCCAATCCCGCCGTCGTCGGCAAGACTGTCGAGGTCAATGGTCTGATGGCAACAATCATCGGCGTAATGCCAAAAGGCTGGCGCTACCCGGAAGAGGCGGATCTCTGGATGCCATTGCGTTTTGACGAAAAGAAACAGAAGCGCGGGGAATTTTTTCTCAATCCGATTGGTCGACTGAAACCCGGCGTAACGCTTGCGCAGGCTAATGCCGAGCTTGCGAATTTTGCCGAGATCGAGGCACGAGAGCATCCCGATATCTATAAAGGCAGCACATTTAAGGCGGTACGGATGCGTGAGGCTTTTTCGCGCGACGCGAAGACTCTGACCCTCCTGCTTATGGGCGCAGTGCTATTTGTTCACCTGATTGCGTGCGCAAATGTCGCGAATCTTCTTCTCGCGCGTGGCGCCACGCGCACGAAGGAATTTGGGATCCGCATCGCTCTGGGCGCGAACCGCGGCCGAGTCGTTAGGCAACTCTTGATCGAAAGCCTGCTCATCGGAATTGCCGGCGCCGCCGGCGGTTTGCTCATCGCCATTTGGGGGATCGATCTCATGGCTTCGATGATTTCGGTGCCACTTCCGTTTTGGCTGCACTTCGATCTCGATTTTCGCGTCTTCTCCTTCGCTGTTTCCATCGGGATTATTTCCGGTTTGCTCTTCGGATTGCTGCCTGCGCTGCGTGTTTCTCGTCCGAACCTGACGGAAGTTTTGAAGGAAGGCGGTCGCACCGCGGCGGGTGGGGCGCGCGGGCAGCGTATCCGAGATTGGCTCGTTGTCGCCGAAGTCGCCATTGCCCTGATCCTGCTTATCGGCGCGGGCCTGATGATGCGCAGTTTCCTAAAACTGCAGCATATGGACACCGGCATCGCGGCGAAAAATGTTCTAACCTTTCGCGTCGGCCTGCCGAAGCCACAATATAACGACGAGAAAGTCGTTAGGCGTTTTTTCGACCAGGTGATTCCGAGAATCGAGGCGATTCCCGGAGTTGAAGCGGCCGGCGCCATTTCCTCGCTGCCGGTTTCGGGAACCGGTGTGGGCGGTCTAATCCTCGAAGGAGAACCGCAACCGAAATCGCTGCAGGACGCGCGCATTTCCGGAATGCTCACTACTACTCCCGGGTATTTTCGCGCTTTGACAATTCCACTCGTTCGCGGACGCGACTTTTCGCGCGGCGACGACGCTTCGAAACCGCCTGTCGTCGTCATCGATGAGATGGCTGCACGCACGCTTTTTCCCAATCAAGATCCGATCGGAAAACGCATTGCCAAACTCAACCCGCCACCAGAAAAGCCAAAATGGTTTGAGATCGTCGGCGTGGTTGGCGATGTCATTTACAACCGTCCGACCACCAAGCGCACCCTGCCTCAGATATATTTCGCAGAGGCGCAGGAGACCGAACAATTCATGTCGGTAGCGGTGCGGACGAAAAACGCGCCGGCCAGCTTCGCCAATTCCGTGCGCAACGCTGTTCTCTCCGTCAACAAGGACATCCCAATCTACAAAGTGAAACTGATGACCGAAGTGGTGAGGGATTCGTTCTGGGAGCGCGGTTTCTTTGGCACGTTGATGAGTGCGTTCGGCGTCATCGCGCTCTTTCTCGCGTCGATCGGACTTTACGGCGTGATGTCTTATACAGTGAGACAACGGACGCAGGAGATCGGCATTCGCATGGCTCTCGGTGCACAGGCGCGCGATGTCCTTTCGATGGTCACGCGCGATGGTCTGCGGCTGATTGGATTCGGTTTGGTCCTCGGATTGGTGGCTGCGTATTTCGTTGTGCAAGTGCTGCGCGATAATCTCGCGCAGGTTTCGACACACGACCCTCTCAGCTTCATCGTATTGCCGCTTCTCCTTTTGATCGTTGGCCTGGCTGCCTGCTATTTCCCGGCGCGTTCTGCTACACACCTCGATCCCGTGGAGGCGCTGCGTTATGAGTAATTCCGGGGAGCGCACGCGCCCTCGCGTGCAGTTTTCGGCGCCCTCGCCGGAAACATCTCTGTTGTCATGCGAGCAATCGGCGAGGCGCCAATTGAAGCACGCGAGGGCGCGTGCGCTCCCCGGATCAACGCTCGGTCGTCCCCAGTTTGTCGTATGTTAAACGAACTTCGCTTCGCTTTTCGAACGCTCACTAAGAGTCCCGCATTCTCCATCATCGCGATCGCGACACTGGCACTGGCGATCGGCGCGACAACCGCGGTGCTCAGCCTGGTCAACGCCTTACTCGTTAGGCCGTTGCCTTACCGCGCGCCGCAAGAGCTCGTTTTGCTTTTCCAGCATTTTAAAGCGCAGAACCTCGAGCGCATTCCCGTCTCGCCGCCGGAGTTCGTCGATTATCAGACGCACATGCGCAGCTTTCAGAACATTGGTGCCTTTAACTACGCCACGTTCAACCTTTCAGGCGGAGATAATCCAGAGCGAATTCCCGGCGCGGTCGTCACAGCCGGAGTTTTCCAAACACTCGGAATCGAGCCGATCAAGGGCCGCGCTTTTCGACCGGAGGAATGCCAGACCGGTCGCGACGATGTCGTCATCATAAGTGCGCGGTTGTGGAAACGTCGTTTCAATTCCGATCCTCAGATCATCGGCAGCAAACTCCTGCTCGACGGTCGCAGTTTCACCGTCGTGGGAATCATGCCGGAGAAATTCGATTTTCCTCTGCAGCTTTTCAATCTCGGCGGCGGCCAATTTGCCGAACGCGCAGAGATTTGGCAGCCGCTCGCGTTCACGGATGCGCAGATGAAGAATCGTTACTCGCGCAGCCTCGGTATCATCGCGCGCCTCGCTTCCGGTGTCTCAGTTTCCAAGGCGCAGGCGGAAATCGAAATGTTGAACCGGCAGATGCGGCGCGAACATCGCGATGCTTACAGCCAGGATGAGAGTTTCGGTGGCGACCTTTTTGCGTTGAAGGAACTCGCCGTCGGAGGAATGCGTCCGACACTTCTCATTCTGCTTGGCGCGGTTTTTCTCGTGCTCATGATTGCCTGCGCAAATCTCAGCACAATGCTGCTAGCCCGGGCCGCCGCGCACGATCGTGAAACGGCGATCCGAGTTGCTCTCGGCGCGAGCCGTCTGCGCTTGTTGCGCCAAATGTTGATCGAAAGTTTGCTTCTGGCCGTTTGTGGCGGACTCGCTGGCATTTTCCTCGCGGTCTGGGGCGTTGATCTTTTGAAATCGATCGGCGCACAGACCGTCCCGCGGCTGCGCGAAGTCGACCTCGATCTCACAGTTCTCTTTGCCACGCTCGTCATCTCCGTCGGGACCGGCATTGTCTTCGGCATTATTCCCGGTCTCGCCGGCGCAAAACCGGAATTAACCGAAGCATTGAAGGAGGGCGGCCGCGGTTCGACCGAAGGAAGGCGGCGGAATCGGCTGCGAAATATTTTGGTTATCGCGGAAGTCGCACTCGCGCTCGTCCTGCTCACGAGCGCCGGACTGCTCATGAAGAGTTTCGTTAGGCTGCAAAACGTCAGTCCCGGTTTCAGTCCGCAAAACGTGATGACGATGGAGCTCTCGTTTCCCAAATTGAAATACAACAGCAACGAGGCCGTCGTTCGTTTCACCGATGAAGCGGAGCGACGCGTCGCAGCTCTGCCTGGTGTCGAGGCCGCAGCTTTCACTGCCATTCTGCCGCTCAGTGGAACGAACAGCGACTCGTCGTTCTCGATCGAGGGCCGGCCGACCTCGGGAAACGATCCATTTCCCGACGAAGAGTATCGCGAAGTTTCATCCGACTACTTTCGCGTGCTGCAAACGCCTCTGCAAAAAGGACGCTTCTTCAATAAAGCTGATAACGCCACGTCGCCGCATGTCATGATCGTCAATCAGGCTCTTGCGCAAAAATATTGGCCGAAAGGCGCGCTCGGAAAACGAATTACATTCGGTGATCCGAAAAAGAAGGACGCGGTCTGGGTCACGATTGTTGGCATTGTCGGCAACATCAAACACCGGAGTCTCGATGAGGATGCGAAGCCGGAAATGTATGTGCCCTGGGAACAGGATCCGTATTCCACCGGCATCCTCGTCGTGCGCAGCGCACAGGATCCGCGCAATCTGATTTCAGCTATTCGTCGCGAAGTGCAGGCGATCGACCCGACCCAACCGGTCGCCCATATCCGCGCGTTGGAGGATGTCATTGCGGACTCGGTCGCGCCGCGGCGTCTGTCTGTCGTGTTGCTCGGCGTATTTGCTGGCGCCGCGATTCTTCTCGCGTCCGTTGGAATTTACGGCGTCATGTCGTTTCTGGTCGTCCAGCGCACGCATGAAATCGGAGTGCGCATGGCCCTCGGCGCGCAACGCGCAGATGTTTTGCGGCTGGTTCTTTTCCGCGCCCTCAAGCTTGTCGTCCTCGGCGTGACAATCGGACTTACTCTGGCGCTGTGCAGCACACGCGTGCTTTCCGCGTTGCTCTACCGTGTCAGCGCCTTTGACGCGCCGACGTTTGCGCTTGTAGCCCTCATTCTTGCGGTTGTGGCGTTGTTCGCCAGCTACATCCCCGCGCGTCGCGCGACCCGTGCCGATCCGATGATCGCGCTCGGTCACGGATAACTTTTATTTATGATTGATCCACTCATTCGGCTGAAAAACATCGAGCGCGTTTATCCGCTCGCGAAAGGCAAATTCTTTTACGTGCTGCGCGACATCAATCTCGAGGTGCAGGAAGGCGATTTCGTTTCCATCATGGGGCCGTCCGGCGCCGGGAAATCTTCGCTCCTACACGTTCTCGGAATGCACGATCACGCCTGGACCGGCGAATATTTTTTGAATGGCGTCGCCATCCATTCCTTGAAAGCGAAGGAACGCGCGAACCAGCGCAACGAACAGATCGGATTTGTTTTTCAACAATACCACCTGCTCGACGACCTGACCGTTTACGAAAATCTCGAGATACCGCTTTCTTATCGCAGCATCGCGAAGAACGAGCGCAGCGCCATCGTCGCCGACACGCTCGATAAATTTCAGATGGTGGCGAAGCGCGATTTGTATCCGCGCCAATTATCCGGCGGTCAGCAACAGCTCGTCGGAGTTGCGCGCGCGATCATTTCCAATCCGAAAATGATCCTGGCCGATGAGCCAACCGGAAATCTTCACTCGAGTCAGGGCGAAGAAATCATGGAGCTGTTCAAGAAACTGAACAGCGAAGGCACAACCATCATACAAGTCACACATTCCGATAAGAACGCGGCTTACGGCAATCGCGATCATCCAATTGCGCGACGGCTGGATTGTGAAATGACCATGCACGCTTCGCGCTTCAATTCTTCTGTTGCGGCGGTCTATGACCGTCGCACTTCTTGTCGGCGGATTTCGAGCGACGGTCATAGACCGCCGCTACAGGTTCTGGCAATTTTATTTTTCCTCGTTAGCGCGGTTTCCGTTTCGGCGCTCACCGAAGAAAACGTCAACGTTACGCGAGATGCGAAATCCGGCGGGAAGCTAGTTGTCGATGTTGATTTCGGAACAATCGAGGTCGCGCCCGGCGATAACGACAAGGTCGTCGTCAACGCCACACGCAAGATCAGCGCGTCGTCGAAAGACAAGGAAGCAGAATACTTCGCCTCCGCGCCCATCACCGTAACAAGCGACGGAAGTACCGTTGTCGTGCGTGCGCGGCGCGGAAAGGATTGGGACGAAGAGGGGCAAGTTTGCAACAACGACGCGCGTTACTCCATTCACGTCCCATCCACCTTTGATGCAGAATTAAAAACCGAGGGTGGCGCGATCACGACCACCAATCTCACCGGCAAAGTAAAAGCACACACGAGTGGTGGCGATTTGAAATTCTCGCTCCTGCATGGACCGATCAAAGCCGACACCGATGGCGGAGAAATCGAAGTGTCCGGCTGCGAAGGGAAGATCGAGATCGAAACCAGTGGCGGCCAAATCGAAACAATCGGCGGCAGCGGGAGTTTGCGCGCGAACACTTCGGGCGGAACGATCAAGGTCGAAAATTTTAGTGGCGACGCGACCGTCGAGAGCAGCGGTGGCCAGCTTGCACTCGCAAATATTCGCGGAAAACTCGATGCCGAAACAGCGGGCGGATTTATCTCGGCGAAAATTCCGTCGCCTGTCCCAGGCGATGTCCGATTGGAAACAGGCGCCGGCGCCATCGAAGTCATCGTTCCCAGCGATGCCGCCCTAACGATCGACGCGGAAACGGGTATCGGCAGTGTCCACAGCGATTTGCCAATTGCGAGTCGCACGCGCGGTGACAGCGACGGCGATAAAGGGAACAATCAACGGCGGCGGCAAGTCCCTTCATTTACGCAGCGGCGCCGGTTCCATCTCGATCAAATCGCGCGGTGAAGGCGCGCAGACCAATTCCCCAAGCAGAGGCTGACCTATGAACGACATCCGTTTCGCCTTCCGCCAACTTTTCAAAGAACCCCGCTTCACCATTATCGCGGTGCTTGCGCTCGCGATCGGCATCGGAGCGAACACCGCGATTTTCAGCGTGGTCAACGCGGTTCTGCTCAAGCCGCTCCCATTTCCTCAGGCCGAGCGGTTGGTCGCCTTTGGCTCGGTCGATCGGCGCGTGCAGTCGGAGGGGTTGAACTCCATGAGCTATCCGGATTTTTTCGATTTCCGAACGCAGAACAAAAGCTTTGAAAAAATCGCGATCCATCGACGGGAAAGTCTCGCGCTCGCGGACAATGGACCGGCCCAAAGTCTTCGGGCAGAAAAAGTCTCGGGTGAATTTTTCGATGTTCTCGGCGTGCATCCGATGCTCGGCCGCACTTTTGGACGCGATGAAGAAAAAGCGGGTGGCGGTCCGAACGGATTGACTGTCGTTTTAAGCCACGCGTTCTGGCAGCAGCAATTTAAGGACAACCGATCCGTCATCGGAAAATCAATCACGCTCGACGGCCAGCCTTACACGGTGGTCGGAGTGATGCCGGCCGGCTTCGCATTTCCAATCGATGCCGATCCCGCGGACGTTTTCATTACGATCGCGAAGGACGCGAGCACGCTGGATGGCACCAAGCCCGAAACCGAACAGCGCGGCAATCACAGCTTGCAAGGCATTGGCCGTTTGAAACCGGGAGTGACCGCGGCGGAAGCGGCGGTCGAAGTTCGCACGATCGCCAGTGCGCTCGTGCAACAATACCCGGACTCGAACACGAATTTCAGTGCCAGCGCCGCGCCTCTGCGCGAAAATCTGGTCGGAGACGTCCAACGCGGGCTCTATGTTCTTTTCGGTGCGGTCGGTTGCGTGCTTCTCATCGCGAGCGCGAATGTCGCCAATCTCCTTCTCGCGCGCGCGACTGTGCGACAAAAAGAGATGGCACTGCGTTCCGCGCTCGGCGCCAGTCGCGGTCGCATCATCCGGCAATTGCTTACCGAAAGCGTGCTTCTCGCCGGGCTGGGTGGTTTGTGCGGATTGGTGCTCGCGGCCTGGGGCACCGATCTTTTGGTTTCGTTGGTCCCGGATAGTATTCCTCGCTCGCAAGACATCGGCTCGACAGTGCGGTCCTCGCATTCACTTTCTTTGCCTCGTTAGGCACGGGCATTCTTTTTGGACTCGCGCCTGCGCTGCAAACGTCACGATTGGATTTGCGCGGCGCGCTCAATGACAGCGGTCGCGGCACGAGCAGCGGCAGCCATCATCGTTTACGCAATACGCTCGTCGTCGTCGAGGTCGCTCTCGCGCTTCTTCTTCTCACCGGAGCTGGCTTGTTGCTGCAGAGTTTTGCTCGTCTCAGCCGGGTGAATCCCGGCGTGCAACCCGAGCGTTTGCTCACCGCTGTCATCACACTTTCCAATACCGCCTATCCGAAACCAGAGAACGTCGCGCTTTTCCAGGAACAATTGCTCACCCGTATTCGGGCACTGCCGGGCGTGCGCAATGCAAGCACGGTTTTTCCGCTGCCGTTAAGCGGAAGCAACGTCACCACCTCATTTGATCTGGAGGAACATCCGAAACCGGAAAGTCAACGAGACGCGAGCCCGATTCGTGTCGCGGGCAGCGATTACTTTAAAACGATGGGCGTGTCGTTAGTCCGCGGCCGGCTCTTCGATTCATCCGATCGATTCGAATCGAAACAGGTCATGATCATCAATGAACGTTTCGCCGAGAAATTTTTTCCAGGCGAGAACCCGGTCGGCAAGCGCATGCAACCGAGTTTTTCTCTTACCGACGACGACGGGCCCATGCGCGAAATCGTCGGCGTCGTGAGCAACGTGAAGCACCAATCGCTTCGGACCGATTTCACGCCCGAGATGTATATCCCGGCGACACAATTTCCGATTGGATTTCTTTCCCTCGTTGTCCGCACAACGACTTCGCAGCCGACCGCGCTGACCGCTTCGATTCGCAACGTCCTTGGCCAGATCGATCCCGGTGTGCCGCTAACGCGCGTCCGTTTGTTTGATGATTACATCGCGCGTTCGCTCGCTCGCCCGCGCTTCAACGCATTCCTTCTCTCGATTTTTGCGGGCGTCGCGTTGCTTCTCACTGCGATCGGCATTTACGGCGTCATGGCGTACTCCGTCGCGCAACGCCGGCAGGAAATCGGGATCCGCATGGCGCTCGGCGCGCAGAAACAGGACGTCCTGCGCTTGGTCGTTGGCGGAGGAATGAAGTTAACCGCGCTCGGAGTTCTCATCGGTCTAAGCGCGGCGCTCGCTCTCACGCGTCTTCTGGGAAACATGCTCTACGGCATGCAGCCGTTCGACGGGCCGACGCTGACCGCGGTTGCATTGCTGCTCGCGTTGATCGCGCTTCTCGCCTGCTGGCTACCCGCGCGCCGCGCCGCTGGCGTCAATCCACTCGTCGCTTTACGCGAACAATAGATCTTATGTTTGCCTAA
>CAWDLY010000022.1:0-102336 GCA_963803315.1 uncultured Verrucomicrobiae bacterium
CCCGATTCGAGATTCTCAAATAGCACCTTCACGGGGACCCGAGTATCCTTGAATCGCCATGCGCCACTCAAAGTGTCGGCTGAACGTTCAACTGCCGAGCACATGCTCCAATCGATCATGTTTCGAGCTTACCCCCGCCCACTTGCTCTCCAAGCTCCTGAAACATTGGTTCGAAGAGTGTCGATAGTTAGCTCTGACCCTGACTCATTCCCGCTGACTCATTCCCGTTTTGTTTCAGCTTAGGCCAACTCGCGAACGGCAAGACCATGATTGCGAGTTTGCGTCCCGATAAGTTCTGCTGTGTGCGCAGTGCCTGATCTGTCGTGATCAGCAGATCGAATTCGTGTTCCGCGGCATCAAGCAATTCACCGTTCGAAAGCGTTGACCAGCCCATTTCTCGCGCGGTCGCGATGTCGTTTCCGGTTAGATAAGTGCGAAGCGGTGCGGGCGTCCCCTGGTCAAAGAGAATTCGCACAAATCAGGTCGTCGTTAGACTCTTTCCTGCGCACTCGAGCACGGCCAGCGCTTGCTCCCGTTTTACACCCGGAAACCATTCCAAGAATTGATCGATCGTTGCGCCCGACTCGAGATTCTCAAATAGCGCCTTCACCGGAACCCGCGTGTTCTTAAATCGCCACGCCCCGCTTAAAGTGTCAGTCGAGCGTTCGACTGCCGTACACGCACTCCAATCGATCATATATCAATCTTACCATCGCTCGATGACTCTTCCAAGCTTCCAGCATAGGGTTAAAGCAGTGTCGATAATTAGCTCTGGGCTTGCATTGTTTCTTCGGACAGTCTGGCAAGGATAATTTAGGTTAGCTGATTGCATTATTAGTTCGAGGGGAACAGTTGTTCAAATTGCAGCGGTGAGCGATAACCCAGCGCGCTATGCAGCCGGGTACGGTTGTAGAAGGTTTCGATGTAATCGAAGACGGCCGTGCGAGCTTGGGCGTAAGTGGCGAAGCGGTGATGATAGACCAACTCGTATTTGAGGCTGCTCCAGAAGCTTTCGATAAATGCGTTGTCGTAGCAGTTGCCTTTGCGGCTCATGGAAGCGAGCAAGCGGTGTTGGGTGAGCAGTTGGCGATAGGCCGCGCTGGCGAACTGGCGACCGCGATCGGAGTGGAGGATGAGTGGTGCGCTTGGTTGACGCCGCTGCAAAGCCATGCGCAGAGCGGCAATGACCAGCTGAGCATCGAGGCTTTGATGCATGGCCCAGCCGATGACACGGCGAGTGAAGACATCGAGGACCGCCACCAGATATAACCATCCCTGGCCGGTGAGAACGCAGGTGGCGTCGGTGGTCCAGACCTGGTCAGGCCGTTTGATGGTGAGACCTTTAAAGCGGTTAGGCGCGATTGGTCCACCGTGACGACTGTCGGTCGTGGCCACGCGATACTTGGAACGCTGGCGGGCAAAGAGACGCTCTGTCCGCATGAGACGGGCGATGCGGTTGCGGCGTCCCGGACAGCCGAGCACTTGCGCCAGACGCGGACTGCCATAGGTCTGACGACTGTGGAGGAACTCCTCTCGAATGCGTTGACGCAGTCGCAGGTTCTCCAAGTGTCGTCGACCTGGCCGGCGCCTTCGCTCTTTCCAATCGTAGTAGCCACTGCGTGACACCAGAAGCGCCTCACATAACCAGGCAACTTTGTATTGGCCGCTCATCTGCTCGATTCGGGCATACCTCTGGGCGGCACTTCGGAGAGGATGCCCAGTGATTTTTTTAAGACTTCACGTTGCTCTAAAAGTTTGGCGTTTTCGGCCCGTAAACGGCGGATCTCTGCTTCGAGTGCTTCGACGCTGCGCTTGGATTTGGGCTCAGCCTTGGAAGCGTTGGGTTCGCGCTCCAAGTGGGCCCAGCGGTAAAGTAGCGGGGCGCGGATACCGAGCTCAGCCGCCACCTTCGCGGCGCTGCGACCACTGGAACGCCATAATTCCAGCGCCTCCTGTTTGTATTGATTCGTGTAGCTCGCTTTGGTGCGAGCTGGTTTGCTTAACTGTGTCTTCATGTGGGCTCCTCGGTTTTTTGACCCTTTGCCCACTGTCCGTCAAATCAATGCAACCCCACTCTGACCCCTACCAGCTTTCGACTAAGAGTTTTTAGCCGCGTTCTGAGGGCCACTCCCAGCTTCGCCCCTCAACCTTTTTTCTTCAGCTGCCAAAGAAAGTGATAAGGGTTATCGCGAAGCTGACCATTTTCACCCAAGTAGTCGGCATATTCTTTGAACGTCGTACCAGCCGCCGTCAACACCGCTACGTAAGCCGCAAGTTGTGGGGAGAAAATCGCACCGGCGCTAAGCACCAATGTGGCCAGGGTCGCGCCTGACATTCGGATCGAGCGCCGAACAGTTATTCTGCGAAATTGATCTTCAAGCGCTGCAAGTTCAGGTCGTATCGTCTGATCGCGCACCTTGAGTGCGCGCTGCACAAACTCCTCTGGATTATCTGTTTTTGCCGAGAGCTCATGCAGCTGTTCAAGTAGCCCCTGTAATGCTTTTCGCACTTTAATAACAGCTTCGCGTTCGTCATCAAGTAAGCGATGGTAATCATTCAAGGAAAACTCGCGGATTATCGGCACCTCTACTTCTAAGAGCTGGCGAAGTGCGTTAATTGGGCGTAAATCGTGCAACCGGCTAATAAGATCAGCACTGTTTTTCTGTGGCGATGTAATAGGGTATAGCACGTTCCACGGCTGAAGCGGATCCAACGGAAGAAGCTCCATTGTCGAATTTCTGTCACTTGCGGATTGTGTCTTAGTAAGCAGAACACGATCGGGCAAATATGCGAGCCGACTTGCTTCGATCAGGCTTCGCACGTCCTCCGTCCACTGCTTCACCACCTCTCTCGGGAAATAGAAGAAGCCAGCGGAGATCGACTTTCCCTCCAAATATTTGGCCAGTGAGCTTGAAACAAGGAATTGTTCAATTCCACTAACGTGTTTAAACATCCGCATCGTCGGATTTCTGCCACCGCCGCCGTACACAAACGTAGTATCTGAAAGAAGAAGGCTAACCTTTGGTACTTCCCAAAGTTCGCTTGGCTCGAAAATGCGTGACCAAGTTTTGGTCACTGCTGCTTGGCGAACAGCTTCTAGAAACTTATTGAAAGTCTCTATGTCATCGGGAAACTCGCTCGGCCTAGCGAGTGTTTCGTATAGGAAGATCTGCAGCCTATCCATACATTAAACAAAACAGCCGGGTCATTTCTGACCCGGCTGCTGTAATTCATTCTGTGTTTCGGCTTAGTAGTCCATTCCGCCCATACCACCCATGCCGCCGCCCATGCCACCAGGAGGCATACCGCCACCTTTTTCCTTTTCAGGCATTTCGGTGATGATGGCTTCGGTCGTGAGTAACAGACCGGAGATCGACGCGGCGTTTTGCAACGCGCTGCGTGTCACCTTGGTCGGATCGACCACACCGGCTTTGACGAGGTCTTCGTACTTCTCGGTCGCGACGTTGTAACCTTCGTTACCTTTACGCGCCTTGACTTCCTGCACGATGAGAGCGCCTTCCTGGCCCGCGTTATTGGCGAGCTGACGGAGCGGCTCTTCCACGGCACGACGCACGATTTGCACGCCGACTTGTTCGTCCTCATCGAGACCCTTGATGTTATCGAGCGCTTTCTGCGCACGGATGAATGCAACACCGCCGCCAGGGACGATGCCTTCTTCAACCGCAGCGCGAGTCGCATGCAATGCGTCTTCCACGCGCGCTTTCTTCTCCTTCATCTCAGTCTCGGTAGCAGCGCCGACATTAATGACGGCCACACCGCCCGCGAGTTTGGCGAGACGTTCCTGGAGTTTTTCGCGATCGTAATCGCTCGTTGTCTCTTCGATCTGACGACGAATTTGCGCGACGCGCGCCTTGATGTCGCCGCCTTTGCCTTCGCCTTCCACAAGCGTGGTATTTTCCTTGTCGATCGTGACGCGTTTGCTGCGACCGAGGTCTTCGAGCTTCACGTTCTCGAGCTTAATGCCGAGATCTTCCGTGATGCACTTGCCGCCGGTGAGCACCGCGATGTCTTCGAGCATCGCCTTGCGACGATCGCCGAAGCCCGGAGCCTTCACCGCGCAGACCTGTAAGGTTCCGCGGAGTTTGTTCACGACCAAAGTCGCGAGCGCTTCGCCTTCCACGTCCTCAGCAATGATCAGGAGCGGACGGCCAGCTTTCGCCACTTTCTCAAGCAACGGAAGCATGTCCTTCAAGCTCGAGATTTTCTTCTCGTGAATGAGGATATACGGATTGTCGAGCACCGCTTCCATCGCTTCCGCGTTGGTCACGAAGTAAGGCGAGAGATAGCCTTTATCGAACTGCATACCTTCGACGACGTCGAGGCTGGTTTCGATCGACTTGGCTTCTTCGACTGTGATCGTTCCGTCTTTGCCAACCTTGTCCATGGCGTCGGCAATGATTTCGCCGATCGTCTTGTCCCAGTTAGCGGAAACGGTCGCGACCTGCGCGATCTCAGTTCGGTCACTGACCTTCTTCGAGATCTTCGCGAGTTCCGCGACAATCGCTTCGACGGCTTTGTTAATGCCTCGCTGCAACGAAGTCGGGTTCGCACCCGCCGTTACGTTGCGCAGTCCTTCTTTATAGATGGACTCTGCGAGCACGGTCGCCGTCGTAGTGCCGTCACCGGCAATGTCGGAAGTCTTGGAAGCGACTTCGCGCACGAGCTGAGCGCCCATGTTTTCGTACGGATCTTCGAGCTCGATCTCCTTCGCCACGGTCACACCGTCTTTGGTGATGGTCGGGCTGCCGAATTTCTTATCGAGAATCACGTTGCGACCGCTTGGTCCGAGCGTGGCCTTGACGGCCCGCGCCAGTTTCTCGACGCCACGCAGCAATGCATGCCGCGCGTTTTCATCAAATTGTAATTGTTTAGCTGCCATAAGTATTATTCGTTAGTTTTCTGTTAACCAATGATGCCGAGGATATCGTCCTCGCGCATGATCAAGTAGGTTTCGCTGTCGATTTTGATTTCGGTGCCGCCGTATTTCGAGATCAGCACTTTGTCACCGGCTTTAACCGTGAAATCGACTTTCTTGCCGTTGTCATCGATTTTGCCGGTTCCAAGAGCGACAACTTTGCCCTCTTGTGGTTTCTCTTTCGCGGTATCGGGAATAATGATGCCGCCCTTCTTTACTTCGCCTTCTTCAATCGGCTGAACTAGCACCCGATCTCCGAGAGGTTTTACTTTTGCTGCTGCCATAAGTTGTTTCCTTGCTCCTTTAATTAGGGTTTGTGCCGGCAACAGCTCGAGGAGTTACGAACTGTTGCCGGCAAATTGTTATTTCTTCTTCTCTTCGTCGACGACTTCGAATTCCGCGTCGACAACATCGCCATCGCCACCGCGGTCCGAGCCGGGCTGGCGACTGCCTGCGCCTTCCTCGGCGCCACCGCGCGATTGCGTTTCCGGCCCAGGCTGCGGACCAGCCTGCGCACCTTGCGCTGCGGAAGCCTGCTTGTAGAGGTCCGCGCTGATCTCCTGGAATTTACTCTGAAGATCGTCGTAGCTGCGTTTCATCGCATCGGTGTCGTTGCTATTGATTGCATCGCGCACCGCTTTGATCGCGTCTTCGACCGGCTTCTTCTTGTCCTCAGGAATTTTATCACCGAGATCCTTCAACTGCTTCTCCGCCTGATACGCGAGCGTGTCGGCGTTGTTCTTGATCTCGATCGCTTCCTTGGCCTTCTTATCTTCTTCGGCGTGCGCTTCCGCATCGCGCTGCATCTTATCGATCTCTTCCTTGCTCAAGCCGCTCGAACCAGTGATGGAGATTTTCTGCTCCTTGCCTGTGCCGAGATCTTTCGCGGAAACATGCAGAATGCCGTTCGCGTCGATGTCGAACGTGACTTCAATCTGCGGAACACCACGCGGAGCCGGCGGAATTCCATCGAGATGGAACGTGCCGAGATTCTTGTTATCGCGTGCAAGCGGTCTCTCGCCCTGCAACACTTTGATTTCCACACCTGGCTGATTGTCACTGTAAGTCGAAAAGATTTGCGACTTACGAGTTGGAATCGTCGTGTTGCGCGGAATCATGGGTGTCGCCACACCTCCCGCGGTTTCAATCGCGAGTGTTAACGGAGTAACGTCGAGCAAGAGCACGTCTTTCACGTCGCCCTTGAGCACACCGCCTTGAATCGCAGCACCAACCGCAACCACTTCATCCGGATTCACGCCTTTATGTGGTTCCTTACCGATCAATTGCCGTGCCGTATCCACTACCTTCGGCATGCGGGTCATACCGCCGACGAGCACCAGCTCATCGATCTGCTTTTCAGTCAGATCGGCATCTTTCAAGCACGCCTTCACCGGCGGAATCGTCCGCTGGAAGAGATCGTCGCAAAGCTGTTCGAGTTTCGAGCGCGAAAGCTTCTTCTGAATGTGCTTCGGTCCACTCGCGTCGGCCGTCACGAACGGCAGATTAATTTCGTATTCCTGCGTGGATGAAAGCGCGATCTTCGCTTTCTCGGCTTCTTCCTTGATGCGCTGGATCGCGTCCGGCTGTTTCTTCAAATCGATGCCGCTGTCCTTCTTAAATTCGTCGACGATCCAATCCATGATGCGCGAATCCCAGTCGTCACCGCCAAGGTGCGTGTCACCATTGGTTGCTTTGACTTCGAAAACGCCGTCGCCAATTTCGAGAACCGAAATGTCGAACGTGCCGCCGCCCAAATCGTAGACGGCAATCTTTTCGTCTTTCTTCTTATCCAAACCGTAAGCGAGTGACGCTGCGGTCGGTTCGTTGATGATGCGCAACACTTCCAGACCGGCGATTTTGCCAGCGTCTTTCGTAGCATTGCGTTGCGAATCGTTAAAATACGCCGGCACTGTGATGACAGCCTGCGCGATTTTTTCGCCGAGCTTCGCTTCCGCATCGCTTTTCAGCTTCGACAAAATCATCGCCGAGATTTCCGGCGGCGAGAAAGTCTTTTTCTCTCCGTTCACGTCCACCTGCACATGCGCGTCGCCGTTCGCCGCCTTGACGATTTTGTAAGGCACGCGCGTTTGTTCTTCATGCACTTCTTCGAACTTCCGTCCCATGAAACGCTTGATTGAAAAAATCGTGTTCTGCGGATTCGTCACCGCCTGACGCTTCGCCGCCTGTCCGACGAGTCGCTCGCCATTTTTTGTAAATGCAACCACCGACGGCGTCGTGCGCGCGCCTTCGGAATTTTCCAGAACGA
This sequence comes from uncultured Verrucomicrobiae bacterium, assembly GCA_963803315.1. GTDB lineage: Bacteria > Verrucomicrobiota > Verrucomicrobiia > Chthoniobacterales > UBA10450 > JBBQFI01. The sequence continues at coordinate 7,203 of CAWDLY010000022.1, forward strand.
CTGGGTCGCCACCTTCCATTACGGACATGCACGAATTCGTAGTGCCCAAGTCGATACCTAAAACTTTAGCCATTTGATATAATCCTCCGGGGGTTACTTAGCAGGCAACATTCCGTCTTTGGTAATGTATTATAAATGCATGATCATTAGATTGTTACGTCTTAAATCAGATTCCAGGATGGCGGGAAGCCGCGACGAGTTGGCACAAAAACAGGGCTCAGAATTTCATCTGGCGTGCCAGGCTGGCTCTAGTGATCCAGTGGTATAATCACTGCTTTCGCTCACTAGCGATGCAGAACGGTGGCGCATCAGAAACTGGAACTACGAAGAAAGAAATTCGTTTCGATTGCCCGCATTGCTCGGCTCCGCTGGTTATCGATGCCGGAGCCTCAGTCAAAACATTGGACTGCAAGCGGTGCAGAAAATCGGTTCGAGTTCCAAGAACAGTCTTACCAAGCCCAGGCCGCGCTGCAGCTGCATCGATTACGCCGCCATTAGCAAAAACGGCACCACCCATCGCCCCATTAGTTACAACACCCCCAGCAGTTCAATCGGTAAGGCCATCAGCAGTTAAAACGCCGATAGCTACACCGCCAACTTCACAAAAGCCCACCGCACCTCCGCCCACTGCCACGCCATCGGCTGCGAAGCCACCGGCGCCAGGGGCGGCTAACATCAGCCTCACCGTTGAAGAACTCGAACGACAACTAAAAGAAAATCAATCGCAGCGAACCGAAGTTGTCGGGCAGATCAATCAACTAAACATTCAACTGCATCGCTGGCAGCTTCGGTTAAACATGTTGAACGATCGCCAAAAGGAACTCGAATCACAGCTCGGTAAATCGAAATCGGACTAACGAGAGGGTTGCTAAGGGGTCGGTGTCGGAGACGCCGTCGAAGCGATCGTGTTTAGGTCGCTGATGCTACCGTCGGTAAAAACCAGCAGATTGCCATTCCCGTGGACATCTCCAGTCTCAATGAACCAGGGTTGTCGAGGCCATTGGTGCGGTGTCGTTGGTTTGTCGTCGAAAGGCATCGGCATGTAATCGAGACGAGCGTTCTCCGGTCTCGTGTAATCGGGATTTTCCATCAGCGTCTGAATCGTTGGACAGATCCATGATTTTCTCGTCACACCAAAAGGTGACAGCGCACTGATCCAGGCATTGGCAAAATCACTCTGCGCGTCATCGGCAGTTCCCAGCCTAATTTGAGGCCAGCTATTATTTTGTTGGACGAACAAATTGGCTGCCACGTAAAGCGAATGCAGATTCGCACCAACACACTGAGCGAACGCCAAAAGGCGCTTGAAGCTCAGAAAAGCCGGGCTGAGTTAGCTCTGGGGCGAAGACGCGCTACCAGCGATCATCTTCAGGTCGGTAATGCCGCCATTCTCAATTGGCAGCTATCGAATGATAAATGTGGCAGTCGTTACAAGACTATCAGCGCTAAGTCCCGCTTTTACTGCCTTCGCCTTAATCGTCGTAGACCTATCTAAAACAATAGCTGATCGATAAACGTTTGAGGCAGTCGTGGGATTCGTGCCGTTTGTTGTGTAGTATATCGTCGCGCCGGGGGTCGCGCAGGCGATGGCTACCCTTACACCTGGGGAAAACGTTCCTCCGGCAGGGCCAATGACTGGTGCTGTGGGACGAAAACGCTGGGCGACGTAAGCGAAATCCTCTGGCGCATTCCATTGTCCTCCGGTATACGACCATAGGCGAACGTATATAGGTCTTCCGTCGGTAGGGATGTTATTCACCGTAAACATGTGGCCACCGGTCTGACCCGAGTTAAAAATATCCGAGGCCCCGCGACTCTTGCCAACAATAAGCCAATAGGCGGTAGCACTACTAACATTCCAACTAAAGGTCACAGTGGACGATGACAGAACAGAGCCTGGGGGAGGACTGAAGCTGGTCGTAACAGGTGGCGCGCCACCGAGAAGCACGTTCAGCGGTACACGGTACGTTTGGAACCCCGATACCCGTGCATAAGTCATAGCCAGCACCGGCGAATTAATGAACGTTATTCCCGACAGTGATATCTCGAAGGGCACTAGTGCCAATTAGAGGGTAAAGCCTTGTCCAAGGAGGCCTGCGACGTGAAGCCGGCGTTCGCACGCGCTTGATTGATTAATGTGCAAAAACCTGCCCATATCGGGGCGCTCCAGCTCGTGCCACCGAATTGAGCTTCTTGACCGTTGAGGATAACGAGGCCTCCGGTCTCAGGATCTCCCACCGCCGCCACATCAGGAACCAAGCGTGTTGTTCCACTTGGAACTCAGGACCCCTCTGCCAAGATGGACGGATGAAAGACCTACTCACTCCGCCTCCCGAAGCGCCAATACTATTGTTCCAAACCGTTTCAGTATTTACTGTCCCAACACTGCTAAGAACGAGCCGGGTACCACCAGACACCAGTCACGTTTGGATCGGATGCAAAGTAACTAGGCTGAAGAATTCCCCCTTCATGTGGAGCCGTGGTCTCCAGAAGAAACAAACACACTTAATCCATTTGCAGCCATGCTCGCAAAATATTGCGCATCAGTTTGTATCTGCGCCGGGGGAACAAAACTTTCTCCTAATCCAAGGCTAATGGAGACTTGATGTAGCTGAGGCTGATTTGGAAGATCGGCTAGGATTCTTTGAAAAGCCTGGTCAACATGAGCAAATGACAGATCTTTAGTCGCATAAATCCGCACCTTCGCGCGACTTGCAACTCCACTGCTCCATTCTGCGTCGAGCGTCTCTTCTCCCGAAGGGGCTGGTAGGATTCCACTAACAACTTGAACCAACTCGATATTACTGATTGATTGAGTTACATTGTTGACGGCCCAGAACGCAACAAGGTCGCTGGATTTGGGATAGGTATCGATCACAATCGCAATTTTCTGTCCAAGTCCAGTTACGCTAAGAGGACTTGCCTTTTACGCCTTTAAGCCTTTGCCTACAGTGTATGGCGGCTGCTTCGCAATACGTTGGACTCAAAGGCGCGAATACGCTGTGCGAATATTTGTGCAGCTGAATGTGAGGTTGAAGACGATTTATGCCTAAAACGACTGATCTAAGGATTCTGGAATGTTCGGCGCGGTGATAGCCGAGACATAACTATAATTGCCAAGAAGTAATTTCCCGAAGCTTACGCGAAAGGCGCGTTGTATTTCAGTTACCTTTCCAGAGACGGAGATACCCAAATGATTTGTATCGCCCTGTGTTAGGTTCAGGCCTTCGCTAGCAAGCCACTTAATGACTTTTTGATAATCAGTAGAGGTCGGGTAGTACTTCGAAAACATTTCCGAGCGAGAAATTCTTCTCTCCGGTAACGGTGCGTGCGAGTAACTCAGTAAAATTCCTCATCCGCAACGCTACCATGAATTCCAATGTGTTATCTAATTACGATGGACTCAGCGACTGGGTTGATACGGCACTTGCAGAAATCTCCTTGATACTGCTTGTCAGCATGGTTGACGGTTCAGCCGCCCGTGAAGTAGCGAGAGCAAGCCAGAAGCCAAATGGGATGAGAACAACAGTTAACCATTTAGATCGCCTCATAATGTTTTCGCTAGTTACGAGGCTTTTTTGGTTTGGGAATGGCGACATCCATACGAGGGGAAGAACGAAACGTCGCTCATCGTGACAGGCAATCTTTCTGCAGCGCAAGCATTTTTGCTAACGTGTTGGTGTCGGGGATGCCTTCGCCGTGATCGTTTTTAGATCGCTAACGCTTACGTCAGTAAAAATGATCAGATTGCCATTACCGTGCACATCCCCAACCTCCGCAAACCATGGTTGTCGTGGCCACCTATGTGGAGTCATCGGTTTATCGTCGAAAGTTGTCGCTACATAATCGACCCAGTAACGTTTTCTGGTTTCGATAGATCGGGGTTATGAAGCAAATCCTGAATCGTCGGGCAAATCCATGTCTTTTGGGTAGGCCCAAACGGTGCAAGGACTGCGATCCAAGCTTTGTCGTAATCTTCTTCCGATCAGAGTCTGCATCCGAATTTGCGGCCAACTACCCTGCTGTTGAACGAAGAGATCCGCTGCCGAAAGAGACTATGTAAATTGCTGGTGCATTGCGCGCGTTGTGCTCGCGACCGAACGGCAGAGAAAGCTGGGATCAGCAACGTTACCAGGATTCCGATGATAACGGCGACGGTCAGAAGACTCGAGCAGAGGTAAAACCAAAGTTGCCGAATCGTCGCAAGGAATTAACTGACTGCGTCTCTAAGAGGCGCGGTCACATTGATAGGGTTAACCTGAAGACTGCGACTGTTTGAAGGCGCTAATCTTGTTATGGATCGGTCCGCCGCTGTCGCCGTTGGAATCCGGGGGCTGCCCGTCGTTCCTAAAATTCGTGTAGGTTAATGTTGCCTCTCCTTTAATGCGAGATGGCTGCCGAAGCTGAAAAAAGAATTTCGGTTCCTTTTTATCTTCGCATCTACGAATCCTCCGCTCGGCGATCGTATTCCGCCGTGACACCCAGGGAGCTGCCGACTGGGCCAACAGAAATGATATAAGAACGTGGCCTTAACAAGACCTGTGACTTTTCCCTTATCAGGATCACCCGTTGCTTGCAATGAGTCCCGGAATAAAATATTCCACATCGAAGAAAACGCGGAGCGTTCCGGTTCCAATCCTGTCTGGGCAACTGCAAGCTGAAAATAGCGAGAGAATTACGGTAAAGGTTACCGGCGGATCTCCGGATCCCAGAGAAGCCTTGGGATTGGTATTAAAACGCCCGCGTAGGTGCCTAGTGTTCGTCTTGCTCTCCTCCGTAAACTGGGCCGCCCTTAAGCGCAAAACATTCTGCGCTCGAAAAGCACAAGGCACATCAAGCAAGCCAGGACGATTCGCATCATCGAAGTGTAGAGAGTTTCGACATTCCCGGTCAACGCGAAACTTGTGCAAATCCTATCGCGCCGCTGAGGCAGCGGCAGCCACAACGCTCTGTGAGCGTCGCCCGCGTTTTGTAGCCGCTTCGCTGTGCGAAGCGTTCCGGCGAAGCGAATCCGCGCCGCCCACAGGGCGGCGGCTACAGCCGAACAAGTGCGACGGTCATAAGACCGCCACTACAGGTTTAGTTCACCCAATGACCGCCGGGAGTCGAAAGGGCGGGCAATGAGCCGGTGGAAAAATCGGTTTTGCCAATAGCGCCCCACATCGGGACACCGGTCGCGGCTTTCCACTTTTTCGACATGCTCTCGCCAGTGTGGCAGCCCCAGCTTTTCACAAAAGCGCCATGCGCAAACGCACGCCGCTCAAGTTTTACCAACTCGGTTTCGTGCAACCACGATTTCGATGCGCTGTCGAGCACGTTGCTGTAATCGAACATGAAGCACGCCTTGTTCGAGTGGCCGAAATACTCGAAGCCGGCGACCTTTAGGTCCCGGCGCGGGCGTCCGCTGCCACCGTTATTGATGTAGTTCACGACATCGCTGCCGTTGCGGAAATAGATCAGGTTGAGGTGGTACTTCTCGCGCACAGAATTGATGTTGCCGATCAGATCCTGTTTCTCCTGGATCGCGCGGTCTTTGTAACCCTGGCCGTAAACGAGCCACGTGATCATTCTGTCGGGACCAAGCTCTGCGCGCAGTTGCTCTGTGCGCACACGCGCGGAATGAACGAAGTTCGCCCACCAATGATCGTGCGGTTGCGCTTTATATTTCTCCCACTCGTGCAACGACGGGCCGCCCACGACGATGATGTATTCGCCCGGCGGAACTTTCGTCTGCGCGATTGCGGTCGCGCAGAAGAAACAAAGCAGCAACGGGAGAAGTCGTTTCATCATTTTAGCGGGGAGCACTATTTATGCTGAAGGTGGAATGCGCGCAAGCGATGGGATAGGGCGTGCGTCTCGCGCGCCGTGGCGGATGTCTCGTCCGCTACAATAAATTAATTTTGAGCCGAAGGCTCATATTATTTGCGCCGCGAGACACGGCGCAACACGGGCGAGACGCCCGCGCTACCCTGCTATTCGAAAACGCCCTTCAGCCATTCGCCCAATCCGCGGAACAAAACTCCAAGCGCTGCGCCGGGTGATTCCTTGAGCGCATCCACGATGCGCGGACTGAGATCCTGCTGGGGCGAATCGATCGTCCCCGATAGATGCACCGTCGTCCACAGATAGCCATCGTGTTCCCGCGGAAAAACTTCTTCGACGTCAGGCAGCCAATCGAGGAGGCGGCGAGCGACTCCGAGTTCGATCGCGCCACCAAGCATTTTCTCGCGGATTGTTATTTCCCCTTCGGCGCGAATTTTTCCTTTGTCTTCAAGCAGCAGATTTTTCACCTCCGCGTTCGGATAACGCCATGCCAAATCGAGCTTGCACTCGCTCAATTCGAGATGTTCGAGTCCTTTTTCGCCGGTTAGCGCGGCAATTTCTTCCAAGAACGCAACTTCCGCGATCCCGCCATCAGCGACGCGTAAACTCGCTTCGCCATTCGAGGTCTCCAATTTTGGGTTCTGTCCTTTCCAGAAAATCTTTCCTGTCGCAGCGCCTTTTACATTTTCGCGCCATCCGCTCGGGACGCAGTCACTGACCGGCACGCGGTCGAAATTAATTTTAAAATTCACGCTCTTGTCATCCCGTGGGCTTGGGTCGCGCGCAGCGCTTTCCGTCCATCATCCGCCCGAAATTCAGCGGTCTCCACCGTCCACATCGCCGTGCGTTTAATCGGCTCGTAATGCGCGGCCGGAAAATGCAGCCCCTTCGCAGTTTCCTTTTCCATCGCCGCGCGAAACTTGTCGCTCTCGACAAAGGTCGTTAGGCGCGCATTCAAAATTGCGAAGGCGCAGACGAGGAGAACTGCCAGGGCTCCCACGACGATGCTGATAACGAGCCAGATCTGGCGCCGTGATCGTTGCTTCATCGTATTGTCGTTATTCGCCCTATACGTTCGTTTAACAGAAGACAGGCAGATGGATTGTAGTCGTTTTTCCCTGCGTCCAAGCGGACAAATCGAACGGATGATTGATTACTTTAGTCAAAACATATTCAAAACAATGAGAATCATCGTTTCAACTGCTCTGGCTCTGCTCGTAGTCATGCTCATTGCAGTCGCGTTTCGCGGCCGCGTTCATGCAGATAAATCGCCTGAAGCGCAGGCTTCCAATGCGACACAAAGCGAGCCAGTGATTCCCACGGCCGCGGATCTCGCGCCTATAACGAAAGTCGAGAAATCGGAAGCTGAATGGAAAGCGCAACTGACGCCGGCGCAGTATGCGGTTCTGCGCGAAAAAGGAACTGAGCGCGCTGGCTCCAGTGCGTTACTGCAAGAACATCGGCGCGGTGTATTCGTTTGCGCGGCGTGCGGTCAGCCTCTCTTTGCCAGCGACGCGAAATTTGAATCGGGCACGGGTTGGCCGAGTTTCACGAAGCCGTTTTTCCCGGAAGCGATCACGATCGTCAAAGATCGCAGTTGGTTCATGGAGCGCGACGAAGTGCGTTGCGCTCGTTGCGGAGGCCACCTCGGGCATGTTTTTGACGATGGTCCCGCGCCGACCGGTTTGCGTTATTGCATGAACGGCGTGGCGCTGAAGTTCGAAGAACGCCCGTAGTTTCGTCGGTTCAACGCGCGAGCGCCCGTTCTCTTAATTGTAAACCCGTGGCTTTTCGCGTCGTTTGCAGCTGAAAACGGTTAGCGCCGACGCTGTTTGGCGTCGGCGCTTAACAAGTTGTGCTTTTGATAGCTTCGCGGTTATGGGTTGTTCATACCCAGCTTCGTAATATTGACGTCGGTGGCGTTAATGGCGCCGTTAGCACTCACGTCCGTGCGGAAGGTAGTGCCATCGACCACGCTTCCCGTATTGAACTTAACCACGCCTACGTCCGTGGAATCCGCCTGCCCGCTGGAGTTTACGTCGCCAATGCGCAGGTTCATGGTCGCCGAGACGCTGCCAAGTTTTACACTATCATCCACACAGAGGAGTTTGACGGTGACGAATTGGTTGTTCGGCACTTGTGCAAGATCAACCGCGATCTCCGTGGTATTTACGTCTATGTTGTTGCTAGTAACTCCGGTCACCATACCGGCGTTTACAACTGCACCGCTGGCCATAACCGTTTGATTGTTCTGGCGATTAAAGGTGAAGACAACCTGATAGTTACGCATCGGGCCGCCACTGCGGCACTCGATCCCCGTGAGATTGATGTCAAACGGTCCGAAACCTCCATGCATCTTGCGCGAAACCGCGCTCACAAGTGTCGGCGCATTGAGGTTGATCTCATCCGCACCGATATCCGGATTTGTGGCATCGCGGGTGTCGTTATCGAAGTCCGTTGTAATACCCACGACAGGGTTGCCAGCACCGTCCGCCGGTGACGCGCAGGTTATGTGCAGGTCGACTGGCATCGGTGGCGGAAGGTTCGGCATCGGTGGCGGTAGGGTCGGCGCCGGTCCGGTCGGACTAACGAACTGCGGATTAGCTGAGATGCTGTTTGCATCCTGGCCGGTAGCCATTTGCCAATCATTCAGCGTCAGCTCTGGGGTAGCGCCAAATAATCCAACAAAACCGTCCGTTCCGGTGACATACAGGTCATTGTAATTGGAGGTAAGTCCGGCATTGGGTGCTGCAGATCTGATCGCGAAGTTGGCGATGCCGCCCGAAGCGTTGCTGCGCGCATTCCAGAAGATGTTATCCACGAAATTGCGTGTGTTAACAACGTCACTATTCATGCAGTAAGTATTGGAGGCTGACGCAACCCCAGTGCCGCCTACATAAATGCTGTTGAAGTAGTAACTATTGGAGCTGAGGGTCCCAGCTGCATCCCTGATTCCGGAAATCGCAAAACCAGTCGTGATCGAGTTACCCGCCGCGTCAAGACCGAGACGGATCATGTTATTCTTGTAGGTAGCGGTCCCCTGCGTCCTCGCGATGATTCCGATAATCTGATAACCAGTTAGCGTCGACGTAACATTGATGGAGTGCACCAGGTTGCCTTCCACGATGTTGGCCGTGACCGGGAAACCGCAATCGATCGCATAGATAGCGCCAGCACTTCCACCGGTTACCGTGTCGCTTAACGAATGCACGGTGTTGCGTGAAACTGTATTCACCCCTGTGCTGCCCGACACGATGATGCCACTCAGGACAACGACGGCGCCATTGGAATTACCGGTGATGTTGCGGATGGTGTTGCCGGTAACCACGCCATTATGGGCGCTGACCTGGATGCCATACATGGCATAGGCGCCCACAAGCGAGTCGGTGATCGCGCCAGGTCCGCTGGCGCCGATCTGGTTGTTGGTCACCGTCATCGTGGCCCCCGTGGCGGTGCCGCCCGCCAGGATCCCGCGGAACCCGTTCGCGCCTGTGCCCGTTCCATTGATTGTGATCGCGCCGATCTCGTTCTTCGAAATGAAATTCGAGATCGCGGTCGTACTGCCATCGCGGATGCAATAGACAGCGCCGGCCGAACTCAGAGTGATGGTGATGGTGGAGGATCCGTCCAAGCTCCCGACCTTGTTGCCGATATCCGTCCCGACGTCAAACCGGCCCGCCGCAAAGAATATGCCACTGAAGACCACAACGCCGTTCCCTGACGAGGTCTGGCTAATCCCGGATACCGTGTTGTTCTGGATGCTGGTCGGTGTCACCGTGCTGGCACTGGACACACTGATTCCCCCGAAGGTATTGCTTGACCCACTAATCGTAGTTGTTCCTGTCCCATCGGCCGCGCCGAAACCAATCTTATTTCCTGTGATGGTAGCGGTCCCAGTTCCAAGTGTGGCAGTGATGCCGGAATAACCCAGGCCGGCGCCAGTGAAGGTGCGCGGCGCGGTCTGGTACAATCTGTTGTTGGAGACCGTCGTGGTGGTCGTGTTGCTTTGCAGGCTGATGCCAGCCGGCGCAATCGTCGGGCTAAAGAAGTCGAAGATATTGTTGTTATCAATGACGTTGCCGCTGTTGTTGTTTGGACTGGCCGATCCAAGCGAGGTGATACCCTTGGTTGGTAAGGCGGGGGCGGCAGCGGCCGGGCCGATGTTGTTATTCGAAATGGTGTTGCCGCTATTGGCCCCACCAGCCGATGTGCTGATCAGGATATTTCCGCTAGCCCCAGCGACCGCGCCAGTGGACGAACCCAGCACCGAACAATTTGTAACTGTATTGTTCATCGCACCATTGATGAGGCGGATCGTGCTCGCACTTGTCCCAGTACTGGTGTTGGAAATGGTGAGAGAGTTTCCAACTGAGTTCAAACCATTAATCATAACGTTATCGGCGCCGTTCAGGTCGACTAGCGCCGTCGCGACGCTGCCGCTAACTGTCCGTGCACCGCTTGGCATAATGGTAACCATCGAGTAATCAGCGGGGAGAACGTCCCCTGCGTTCAATGCCGCACTGGCACCCTCTGCCGTGTTACCGTTAATGGTGATGGCAATCATTCCCTTATGCGTGCCGTCATTGATCTTATCGAACGCGCCTTTCAACGTGGGGTAGGTCGCGTTCGCAGTGCCCATGGTAGCAGCGACAGCAACAACGCCGGTGAAGTTGGCTTGCACTGTCGCGTCACCGGAGTTCAGCGTAACAGTCGTACTGATCATCGAAGGATCTGCGATCGAGGCCGTGCCCACCGTAACCGTCCAACCCGAGAAGGTGTATCCCGCATTGGCCGAAGCTGTGATCGTAGTCGGATCGCCCGGATTAACTGTGACCGGTGACGTCGGAGGCGCCGTGATCGTTCCCCCTGTGCCCGCTATCACGGACAACTGATAGGTGTTAGGAGTGAAGCTCGCCGTCACTGTCGCATCACCCGCGGTCAGCGTAATCGTCGTGCTCGCATTCCCCGCGTTCGCGATCGAGCCCGTGCCCGTTGTCACCGCCCAACCAGAGAAGGTGTAACCCGCATCGGCCACGGCCGTGATCGTCGTCGCCGCACCGTGATTAACCGTCACCGGTGAACTCGGCGGCGCCGTAATCGTTCCCCCTGTGCCCGCTACCACAGACAACTGATAGGTGTTGAGGGTGAAGCTCGCCGTCACTGTCGCATCACCCGCGGTCAGCGTAATCGTCGTGCTCGCATTCCCCGCGTTCGCGATCGAGCCCGTGCCCGTTGTCACCGCCCAACCAGAGAAGGTGTAACCCGCATCGGCCACGGCCGTGATCGTCGTCGCCGCACCGTGATTAACCGTCACCGGTGAACTCGGCGGCGCCGTGATCGTTCCACCCGTACCCGCTACGACGGACAACTGATAAGTGTTGATCGACCACTGCGCATACAGCGTTACGTTGGTGCCGGCACTAGTGAAGGTGTCAGCCGTGTTGTAGCTGATGCCGCTGTTGTCGGCAGCCGTGTTCCAGTGATTGAAGGTGTAGCCCGTTAAGGTCAGGCTTCCCGGACCCATCACCGTCACCATGTCGCCGCTGAAGTAGGAGGTGGTGTCGACAGGCGCCGTGCCACCGTCGTTGCCGTTGCCGTCATAGGTGACGGACGCACCTACGGTGACCGTGACCGTGTAAATTTTCGGCGTTCCTGCAGTCGGGGCACTCGGGCGATTCGACGGCCCAAACGGTCCGAACTCAGGCGTGACCTTTATGTCGATCGTGTTGGGGCCCACGCTGACGGGCAGGCAAATGTAGGGCGGGACGGCGGTATACCCGCCGCCATTTACCTGAACCTCGATGAGCGCGTTGATGTCGAATGCCGTCGGTGTGACCGTAATACAGCTGGTGCCATTGGGCACGTTAGCGGTGTAGCTAGTAGTAGCTGGAGCGAACGCCGGTGAAAGCGTTCCCGGGCTCAGGGTCAGGTTCGACAGGTTGTCCGATGCAATCTCATCCGCACCAATGTCAGGCTTCATCAAGCTGCGCGTGTTACCATCGATATCGGTGGTAATGCCGCCGAACGGTATCCCAGCATCGGCCGCGGGCGAAGTGTTCGAGCTAAGATGGAGGTCGGCCGGGGTAACGAAGCCAGGGTCGGCTGAGATAGCATTGGCATCGCCGCCGGAGCCGGGAGTGCCGGCGCCTTGTGCAGCCTGCCAGCCAGTTAGATCTCGGTTATTGGCCGCTAGCGCACCAAGCCACTGGCAAAGGTTAGCGGGAGTGACATTAACCAGGTCGTTCCAATCGGAGGCTGTTGCCGCCCATCCGGTAGCGGCTGCGTTGGAGTTTGCCATCGCGACATGGAAGCCGGTTCCGCCTGCGCGCGTGTCGGCAAAGATATTATCGCGAATCGTAACGGTCGCGGTGCTATTACGATTGAAGGCGTAAGTGCTGTTAGCCGCGGTCGCCGTGCCCGTGATATTGACCGAGTTGAAGTAGTAATTGCTGACCGCCGGTGTCGCCGACAGATCAAGGATACCAAAGATCGCACGGTCGGAAGGAGTGACTCCGTCGCTGCTGCCGGTGGTGCTAACCATGTTGTTTGAGTAGGTGCCGTTGGCAACCGATTGCGATTGCAAGCAGGTAATCACATCCACGCGGGCGCCTGCGCCGGCACTTGAGGCGTAGAGGTTGGAGATGATGTTTTTTTCCACCACTGTGCCGACAGCGGTGCCGGACAGGATCATGCCCCAGACACGGTTATTATTAGCCGCAGGAGCTGCCGTGCTGGTGCTGCCCACATTCGAGATAATGTTTCCACGAACAGTTTCACTTCCGGTCGCGGACACGTTCATACCTATCGTTTGCGTGTTGAAACTGCTGTCCGGGACGCTGAAGTTGGTCACGTTGGTAATCGTATTGTTAACGATCGTGTGCGCTCCGGCGCCAGACACCTGCATACCGAAGTAGAATTCACCGGTAGATGGAGGAGTGGTAACACTCGTTCCGAAGTTATTTATGACGTTGTTACTCACGTTAACCGGTGCAGCACTTGAGACGTTGATAGCGGTTGAGTCACCGTTGATTTCAAATCGCTCTGCGACGACTGCGGAGCCCACCGTGTTTCCGCTGATGTTGCCGATATTCGCACTGCCTGCGGTCAGGACAATACCACCACTGGCGGTAAAGCCTGTTACCGTTGAGCGAATATTCTTGATAACGTTCCCCTGAACGCTCGTTGGCGAAGCTGTGCCGACGGCCAGGCTAATTCCGACGAAGGTACTTGAGGTTGCGAGATTAGCTCCAGCTGCAAGCGGCGCCGTTCCGCCGATGCTGTTATTGAGAATGCTATGGCCACTTCCACCCTGAATCGAGATCGCAGTCAGCGCGGTCGTACGCGCCGCGGTCGAATAGAAGCTACTCGGATTAACTACCCAACCATTCCCGGCGCCGGTTGCGGTGACGAGCACACCGGCATTAGTGAAGTTAAAGACGTTGCAACCCGAAACCGTGTTGGTGCCGTTCGGTGCGCCCGCCGAGCCGCTGGAATAGACCCCGTTGCCCGGGACTCCAGCCGCATCCGAACGATCGCGAATGTCGCAAAGATGAATCGTGTTTCCGCTGTTGCCCAACGTTCCAGTCGATGTGCTGAAGACGATCGTTCCGCTCGTCGCAGATGTATTGCCACTCTCAACGAGACATGACTCGATCGTATTGCTCGTCGCATCGTTCAAGAAGGTAAAGGTCGGGTTTGAGGTGTTGATGTTGCGGAAGCGCAGGAATTGTCCACTGCCGCCGAATCGCCCGTCAAACGTAACTCGATCCGCGCCATTCAAACGGATCATGCCACTGAGGGCGACTGAACCGGAAATCGTCCTGATTGCCGCCGAATCGGGCTGAATGGTCACAGTGTAACCGCCCGCCCCAGCTTCCGCCCACTGATTGAGCGCATTGGTTCCATCTTCGGTCAGATCGCCGATCACGGTCACCGTCACGTCACCGGTGAGAACTTTGCCGTTGATATCGGCAAAGACACCGCCTGCTCCCGTGAGTGTAGGATAGTCGCCACCACCACCGACGCTCTTAGGGCCGGCGATAGTACCAACAATATTATAGCTGTTAATCGTGCCTGTGATCGGGAAGGCCCCAATGAGATCAACGCTCGATGGTTGTGAGGCGAAAGTACCGGAGTTAATGCCAACATTGGGCGTCGTGGCCAGGTCCTGCGCCACTACGAAGTATTGAATTGTGTCGGCAAGACTAACGCTGCCGCCAAAGAGCCGCGAATAATCAATCGTGAAGGTGAAAGGCGAACCACCGGCGCCGTCAGCTTCGACGAATTTCCAGCCCGTCGTCGCATTGGTGTTAGTGTTGAAGTTATTGTCGGCATCGGTTGACTTCTTGTAGTAGACTCGCGGGCGAGTGCCGCCTGCGATATTAACCCCGCTTGCGTCCGTCACCGTCACGTTGCTAAAGGTGCGCGTCCCAGCTACAATCCCGTTGCCCAAAGTTGTATAGCTAATGAGAGGTGGTGTGAGATCGAGCGGCGTTCCCCCAAATTCATCGGCGCCAATGTCGGGCGCAGTGCCTGTTCCCACATAGCCGGGATTCCCTTGCCGTATGTTTCCATCAAAGTCGTCCGTAATCCCACCTATGTTGGCCCCGCCGCTTTCGAGCTGGGTAGATGTTGCAGTGATATGGAGGAAGTCCGCACTCGAGCCGGTCGTACTGATGAAAGGCGGATTCTCCGTAACTGAAGCCGAATCACGCGGGGCAACAGTTCCCGCTGTAAAGACTCCGTTCCTGTATGCCGCCAGGGTTGCAGCCGTGCTGGTGCCATCACTGTAGATGAGATTGCTTGAGAAAAAATCGTTGTTGTTGGAAGTGCTTGCGTAGTTAGCCAGCGTGCCTGCCCCGCCCGCGCTGCGGCGATAGGCTACAGTTAAGCCGGCTCCATTTTGGACCGACGTATTAACAATAACGTTGTTTCGCAGATTGAGAGTCGATGTCGTCGCGGTGGCACTCGCCAGCGTGGAGATGCCGGAGGAACCGAATCCCGTGCCGGACGTAGGGTTACTCACATAAACGGTGTTGTAAAAGACGTTATAGTTGGAAGTAGTTGCAGACCCGGTAAGGCTTATACCAATTACAGCGTTCGCGCCGGTCGCGGCGGGAGCGGTCAAGTTGCCTATCAGGTTATTGGAAAGCGTAACCGTACTCGAGCTAGTCGTGTTAACGACTGCGATACCGCTGACCACAGATCCGGCAACGGTTCCGCTCAGATCGTATATCTTGTTCTTGGAAAGAACGGCGCTCGGCGCTGCGGTTGAAATACCGATCACGGCAGTGCCACCGGAAATGATCGGATCAATCGTGTTTCCCGAAACGGTTATTGTCGCCGCATTGGAGGATCCTATCAGCAATGCCGTGATGGAGTTGCTCGTCGTGATACCTGTGATCGTGTTATTGTTCACGGTCGTTCCGGGTCCACTGAAGTTAACGGACATCGGCACCACTGTTCCCGCACCGGTGGTGATGTTACTAAAGGTGTTTCCGTTAATGGTCTTGACCGGTGCGCCTCCGTCAGTGTTGAGAATGCCGTTAAACGCCGAAGCGCCGGTCAGGGTTATGTTTGAAAAATTGTTGTTGCTGTTCGCCATCGTGGATCCGGCCACCGATGAGGCGTTTGTCGAATAAACCGTGGTCGTTCCGACACCGGTCCGGGTGAAACCAGTGACGATCATGTTACCGCTGAGGGACATTGACGCAGTCGAGATCAATGACGGGGCAAACGAAAAGAAGGTTATCGTGCCGGTCGTATTCACCGACATATTGGTGAACGTGTTGTTGTTAATGTTTTGAACTAGCGGATTACCGCCTTGCGAAATGAACCCGATCGTCCCCGTTGCTCCCGCCACGGTGTGGCCGAAAGTGTTAAAATCGTTGTTGTTGATGCTGCACGTGGTGGTCGCGTTGACACTTGTGCTCGGCATGGTGATTCCGACCATAGCAATGCCAATAGCACCGGGACGAAGCGAGATACTGTTGTTATTAATCGTCTGGGTAAGTACGCCGGTCGGCGCATTACTGGAGGCCGGTATTTGAATACCGTTGAGCGTTCCCACGACCACGCCGCCGTTGGAACTGTTCACCGTATTAAAGGAGATATTAAAACTTTTCGTATTCCTGACCAGGATGCCGTTAATCGTGGCTGAGAGGTTGGCATAGCTGGAAAGACCCGTGGTAGTGGTGCCGAAATCAGTGATCGTGTTACCGGTGGCAAGAGCAGCCCCGCCAATATCTGCCGTTATGTTCTGGTCAGCAGCCGCCGTCGGGCCGATATGGACGATACCCATGTTTACGTTGCTGATGTTGTTGCCGTAAACCTTCAGGTTCTCATTTCCCCCCGCTGCGCCGGTGGCGGTAGCGGAAGTGGTGACCGCAGTAGCGGTGTGTGTCGAGTTGCTGTAAATGCCGAACGTATTCGGATACGTCCGGTTAAGTGAAATGGTGTTGTTTGAAATTGTGTCGTTCTGCGCACCGTCGGTTGCCGTCACATACAACAGCGCCACGCCCCACTCGGTCATGTTGTTGGTGGCCGCCACGGTAACTGTGTTCGCGGCGTTCTCCTGCATGGTAAAACCGGTGATCGTGATCCAGTCGGCACCGATCAATTTGAAAATGGCATCGTTCAGATTTCCCACGACCTGCGCAGCGGATGCGGTAATCGTGTTGGCGTTGCCCTGAATTATTACGGGATTGGCTGCGCTGGATGTGGTGAGTACCATGCTACCGGCACCGCCAATGACATAGCCGCCTGCGGGAGCGGTTTCCGGATTCGATGCCTCCAAGTTCAGCGTTACGCCGCCCGCGCCCACGCCTTGCGCGTTCAGCTCGGCAATGGCATTTGCCAAAGTATCAAAAGGTGCGCCGTCGCTCGGAATGTTTTTTGTCCCGGTTAGCGGCGCCGCCGAAGCAACGGAGCTTAGCAACATAGAACAAAAAAGAGCCGCGATGAAAATCGAGGCTCTTTGCCGGACGCCACTCGTTAGGCGCGTGGAAGTGAAGTGATTCGTTTTTGTCTTCATGGGGTGCTGTCCTTTTAACTGTTTCCGCGCGAAACCGGGTAGGCGTTACACACGGCGATGTCGTTAGGCGAACACATCAGCCCCGACCGTTTTCGGGGTTGAAATGTCCGAGTGACGTAATCGGCGCGCACCCTAGCAATTACGCGCTCCGCGGCATATTCCCCAAAAGGCCGTATTTTTTTGGCTCCCGGTTTTCCCGTAGGCGAGCAGGAGACTGCCAATCCCGGCCCTGAGGAGAGAATCAGTTTTCCCTCGTTAACGGGCGATTTGGGCTTGTCATCCGCCCCGGTTTTAGCTCATGATTTTCCTGTAGGATAATTTATGAGGTCCAGGGCAGCGGCTGAAGTCGACAAGGTCATCGCGTTCACACCCATGCGTATTGTTGTGGTAGACGATCACATTTTCATGCGCGACCTCATCACCGCCACGCTCAATCGGCAGGAAGCACATTATTCAGTCGTCGCCTCCGTCGGCAATGCCGCCGAAGCGATCGAAGCGTGCAAGAAATTTACGCCTGATTTGTGTATTCTCGACATCAACCTCCCGGACAAAAGCGGCATCGAAACGGTCCCTGCAATCAAGCGCGTCTCGCCGGAAACTAATGTGCTGCTGTGCACGGCGTTCCCGACCGAGGACCGACTGGCGGATGCGTTCCGTGCCGGCGCGAAGGGCTTTGTCGAAAAAACGAATACGTGGGATGATTTTCTTGGCGCGGTCGAACGTGTCGGCCGGGGTGAGCAATATTTCTCCTCGAAAAGCGTTGGCGTGAGCCCGCTCTCGGGCGAGGCGCTCGAGCAACGCAAGCGACACTACGTGGGTGTGCCGCTCAGCCCACGCGAACGCGAAGTGTTTCGTCTCATTGCGCTCGGCAACACGAGCAAGGAAATTGCGGCCAAGTTGTTCATCAGCGTAGCGACCGTCGAGACCCACCGCACTAATTTGATGAGCAAACTCGGCGTCCGAAACGTGGCCGGATTGGTCCTCTACGCCTTCCAGCACGGGCTTCTCGATATACCCAACGTGGCGTAGCGCACGCCGCGCGACTAGAACCGCCAACTCTTTGCCGGTGTCCAGAGCGAAAGAAGAGTCCGGCGCACCCGTCAGGCGCATTTGCTGGCCGTAATCTCGCTGGACCAGAGGGGAGCGAAAACGAATTTGATCCGCGCCCCTCAATCTGATCCGTTGAGATTCACGGAGTTTCCGTAAATCTGATGGCCTGTGCCAGCCTCAATCTCAATTCCGAAGCATCCGAAGGTGGGCGAGAAGGCAGCTCCAAAGGTCATGTCGTGGTTGGAACAGCCCGAGCGCGACGCAGGAATCACGGTCTGGAAAAGGTAGACCTACAGGTTTATTTTCTTGCGCCGACTGAAAACGACCTTCGCGGCCGTCGCTTTTATCTGATCAGACCCGTTCCTGAATTCAACTTTGCCGCGCTGACATCCGAGGCGTTGATCGCGCCGTTAGCTACGATGTCGGCATGGAAATTGTCCGCACTAACCGGTTGACCAGATTGTATTTTGACCAGGCTAACATCGGAGGCGTTCACAGTACCGTTTCCGGTGGTATCGCCAACAAGCACTCCCATGCGAATGCCAACATCGTTGTGCCTGGTTCCATCGTCCACGTCGAACAAGGCGATGGTTATGATCTGCGCGTTAGTTACTCCAGTTAGATTCAATGTTAACTGAGTGCCGCCACTCCCACCATTCGGGAGGTGCATTGACTTGCTCTTCATCAGATTGGTTGTTGCTATCTCGCCGATACCGGAAATTACCTGTGCCCCACTAAAGGTGATCGGCTCAGCAAAGTTCACTATTACTTTGTACTCATCGTCCGGGCCCCCGCTCCGGCATTCGATTCCCACGTCGGCCAGCGGCAAATCGATCCCGAAATCGCCTGCTTCTCCGTGGGTCTTCCAAGAACGCGCACTCGATTGGTGAAGACCCGTAGTAAGTTCAACCGCACCGATATCGCTCCCATCGCTTCCCGGCGCGTCGGGCACGGCCGGATCGTTTATTGGCCTGGCCGAACCGCGCTGGTCGGAGACCGTCGTAAGTGCGGGAATGGCGTCGCTCCGGCCCTGATCAACTGCCGGGCTGTTAACAAGCGGCGCGCAGGTCAAAGTTGGTCCCCCGTTGTCCTTAAGCGGCCCAAGCATGGGATCAATGTTAGGTTGATCGCTGGAAGAATGGAGGAAGCCGCCGCCATTATCGTTACTCAAGTTATAGCCGGCTGAAGTAACAACCGCCCCGCTGCTGAAGATGTTGGACCCGGAGCTACCGGTCTTGAGGATCGTATTGCCAATCGTAACCGACGAAAAGACGCTGTAGATGCCGGCGGCGCCTGAGTTGCCGCTTAAAGTGCTGCTGGCAATCATAAGAAATGCGTTACCGCCGCTGCTGCTGTCCTGGTCGATCGCACCGCCACCGCCGATACTGGCCGAGTTACCCACAAACGTACTATCGACCACGTTCAGGGTAGCGCTACCCCCACTAAAGCCGCCGTTAGCGATGCCGCCACCGAAGCCGTTTGGCGCCGAATTGCCATATAGAAGGCTGTGCGTAACATGCAGTGTCGCACTACCACTGTTCGTGCCGTCGTTATAGATACCGCCGCCTCCATAAGCGGGCCCCGATGCCGAGTTCCCGGTCAAGGCGCAGCTATCCACTGTTAAAAAGCCGTGATTATTGTAAATTCCGGCACCAGTTGCGGCACTGCCGTTACTAATCGTTAGGCCGCGGATGGTAACACTGTGCCCGGCATTGATCTTAAAAATGCGGAAAGGTGTAGCTGCGCTGTCCCTGGTTATTTCGAGCGCATTCGCTCCAGGGCCGTTCACCGTAATGTTGTTGTTAATCGCGAGTTCACCACTCGTTAGGCCAATTACGACTGCGCTCGATGGAACTGTGGGCGAGATGTCGAAAGTAAGCGTATCGCCGTCCTGAGCGTCGGCCAGAGCCTGGCGCAGCGATCCCGGTCCGTTATCGCTCGTGTTCGTCACGATCGGTGCCTCATGCGGATTATTAACACGGACAGCAGAGCTGGTCCGGCCGGCCTGTGCTTTCGTAAGCGCGACCGCTGCCGATGGCAACGCCAGCAAACCGAAACTCAGAGCCACGGGAAGAAGCCCTCGCACAGAAAAAGCTCGGGCAATGACTTTCGTCGTCTCAAAGACAACGGAACACGGCACGCTTTGATAATTGTTTTTCATTCTCATCATTGAGCATTGGTCTCAACGACGACCCCGGCCCGACGGACCGCTGCCTCCATCCTAGCCAAAGATGCGTTAAAACGGCCCGATTACGTAATTCACGCGATACTAGAAAAAGTTCGCTGACCTGTCGAGGCATATTCCAGCGGTTTAACAAATTGCCCGTTTGCTCGATTTCGCTTGGGGAAAAGCGAATGGCACTTATATCATTCCGAATCGCCGGTTGGCATAATCCCGGCGCGCTCGACCATGAGAATCACCGTGCGCTCGGGCGCACGCGGGCGATGCATGACGCCTTTCGGCACCACGACGCCCTGGCCTGGCCTCAGATCAATCGTGCGATCCTCCAGATCGATCAAAAAGTGTCCGCTTACGACGTAGAAAAACTCGTCCTCGTTGTCGTGTTTATGCCAGTGATATTCTCCCTCGACGATGCCCAGCCGCACGACCGACTCATCCACCTTGCATAGAGTTTGGTTCCACCACTTGTCGGTGCAATTCGCCACTAATGCTGGGACGTCGATGATCTCGAGCGGCCCACGCAGAATATTAAGATATGTTTTGTACGGATACTTCGCGCTTGCGGACTCGGCGTTCTTCTCACTCATATAGATTGATTTCTACCAGCGCACCGCTACCGCGCTCCCGAGATAATCGTCTTCAGTAAGTTGTTTCAACATGAAATCAGCGACATCGGCGCGAGCGATGCGCGGCCCCACGATAAAGTGACCAGGATTAAGATCGTGCCGATACTTTCCGCGTGCCGCTCCATCCGTTAAATGGCCCGGTCGCACAATCACCCAATCGCGATCCGTCTCGGCGATGATTTCCTCCTGTCGCACCTTGTCCCAAAAATAGAATGGCAGAATAAAAGGAATCACGAAAAAGGTGTTAAAGAGACCGCCACGCCCAGCGGCGTTACCAATGCCTAACGACGTCTCGCAAATCAAACGCGGCACGTTGCAAGCCTTCATCGCGCGCAAAATGTTGCGCGTTCCTTCCGACAAAATCTGCGTCGGATAAAACCAGCGCTTGTGCCCGAGCGCACACACGACCGCGCTCTGGCCGGGCATTGCCGCCTCGATCGATGCGTAATCAAGCACGTCCCCTTTCATCACTTTAAGATTTGGATGCTCGATCCTGAGCTTGTCAGGCTTGCGCACCAGCGCTGTCACTTGATGTCCTAAATCGAGTGCCTGCTGCACGAGCTGGCGACCCGTTCCACCCGTCGCTCCGATGATCAAGATTCGCAGGCGATTTCCCCAGCCGTGCGAGGCTTCTTTTTCGATTCGCCGCCGCGGAGCCTTTCGCGCCATGGCGAGAGTCAATGCCAGCCCGTAAAAAAGCAGGATTAAAATAATAAATTTCACGCCGGCTTCAGACTAACGCTGTTCTGCGCGCAGTCGACCAGACGATTACACTTCAGCGGTTTCCAAATTCCGCCATTCGTCTCTTTTTTTGAATCCAAACCTCCATCCACCCGCATCCATTTATTAGACGCCATGGAAACTTCATACCCATCACCACCGCCGCTGCCCCCCAGCGCCCCCACCATTACCAACGTGCGCTCCTGGAACGCGCTTTGTCACGCCAGCGCTTTGCTCGGCGTGTTCCTTCATTTCCCCGGCCACCTGCTCGGCCCGCTCATCGTCTGGCTGGCCAAGCGCGACGACTCGCCCGAGATCGATGCGCACGGCAAAGAAGCGCTCAACTTCCAGATCTCCATGCTCATCTACAACATTGTTGCCGCGGTCTTTTGTCTCATCCTGATCGGCTTCGTTTTCCTGGCCATCCTTTGGGTTCTCAACGCCGTCTTCGTCATCATCGCCTCCATCCAGGCGAGCGACGGAAAATTCTATCGCTACCCGATGACGATCCGGTTCATTCCATAAGAGAATCCGAGTGCGTTCCGAAAGGTCTGGCGAGCGCAGGCTGCTAGCCTGCAATGCCAGTCCGGCTCAGACCTCGGCAGCCTGCCGAGACGAACTTTCTTAGCGTTCCCATTCCAATCTGGACGCAATCCACTATCCCTTCAGAATTTCAGTTCTTAGCTTTTCCGCTTTTTCTCCAAGAACGGATAATCATTGACTCGGCATTTGATTAGTCAGCAAGTGAGGTCATCAATTGCTCACTACCGAAGTTGAGAAGAAAATCCGCGTAGTAGCTGCTGAAAACATCTTTGAGGTATTCACCGACATCCACGTCTCGATCCGCTTGCTTTAGTTCGTATTTGCGGCTCTTCGTAATACTGAACAGAAAGATCGTGTGGAAATAAACGGAGCTGATGTATTTCTTCTCGGCGAGCTCTTTGCTCTCCACGCTAAGGCTTCCTTGTTTACTGAAATGGTTTCGTAGCGCACTGCTGTCCATGTTGATGAAAATGCGCTCGAGATTCCCGTCGCTGGTCGGCATGGGCTGCATCACAACGTCAAAATCCATCACGATGTTGCTCTCACCGAGTTTCTCCCACGTCATCGCATCGGGGCTTTCCGGCGGCGCTTCTTTGTAGACCAATACGTAATCAGGGAGGCCCGGAGGCTCTTCTTTGGGTTCCTCCTTCTTGGCCTCTTCGCGCTTCTGCTGTGCGTCGACCATCTTCACCCAAAAGCGACATTCCAAATCTTCGGGTCCGCCCAGTTTCGCTTGAATTTCGATCTCGTCGCCGGTTTTCAAGTCATCCGTCGGGCCCAGCCCAATTCTGATTGCTCCTTCTTTTGGGCTCGACTTGCGAATGTCAAACAGCTGATCAGGACGATCTGGGGGTCCCGGTGGAATTCCCGGTGTTTCTCCGCTACGACGGAACTGCAGAATGGAAATTTTCAGGTCTCCGGGATCTTCGGAGCGATCGAAGTAGTTGTCTTCGACGTCGGTGGCGAATCGAATCGTCTTTTCGTCCCCGGCTGGAATGGTGATGAACTTCTCTCCTCCGCCAGTCTTTAAACTAAAGAATGAGGGATATCGCTTCGGATGGAAGGTCTCCTTCGTTTTAACCGCTTTCGGCCTTTCCGGTTTCGGATGTTCTTTCTTCTCTGGATCCCGCTGATCGAGCTTGAATGCTTGGCTGAGCAGCCGCATCAGATCCTTGTTAAATGGCAGGTCCTTTGAAAACGCCTTCAGCAGATCCTTGGCGTCGCCTCCCTCTACCGAAATGGCGTTCTGCCTCCTCTTGTAGATTTCTGCTAGCTCGCTCTTCTGCAGGGCTGCGGCAACGCGTTTCCTGAGCTCCGCGGTGTCATCGCCCGATTTGAGGCGATCGCGCGAGGCCATGAAGAGTTCACTCCTGAAATCGTAGGTTAGCCCAGTGCAATCGACGTGAATCAGCAGATGATTTTTTAGCAGCGGCATCTTTAACGTCCGAGTGATGAACTCCGGTCTGAAGTGACCGTGAACTTGACCGTTAAGGCTGAATAACATGGCCATACTATCGTGGAAGAACTCGGTTTGAATGATGTCTCGCGTTTCCTTGACTGAGCGACTCTCCACCTTTGCTCGAAAGACGTAGCAGGTGATTTTCATTCGCCCGATATCGTGATCGGTTTCGTCGATGGAGAATTTCGTCTCTACATATTTGTTCTCCTCGCGTTCGAGCCGGTTCTTGAGACCGAAACAATCTATTTGCAGAACCTTGTTGCGCGGATAGCGCTCTGGAGTGTCGACGAGGTAGATTGGTAAAGCAGGCTCGAAGAGAAATTGGTCGATGGCGCGACGGGGCTCCTGTGGAAGCGCTCCACGTGTGCCGGCGGGCAGGTCATAGTCGTAGAGCTTGATGATCGTCCCAGTCTCAAACCGCCGGTTCGCCAATCCAAGATCCAAATCGGTAATTGGAAATCGCGGAATCTGGTCATCAATCTTCAGATATTCATACCATGTGTTCTTTTTGGTTTTTGCCTCGTCCTCCGTCAGGGGATGCTTGCGAATCATCGTGAAACCAAAGTCGCCGGTTTTGTCGAAGCGCCTCGAGCCGATTAGGTGGTAACGATGCTTGCCACAGAAGACAATCGCACCAGTCCCTCCCATGTTGTACTTGCCCTGAACAAATGGTATTTCATTTTTGTTGCCCCGCAGGAGCGAGAGAAACGTCGTCTCGAATGCGTCAGGATGCTGTCCTTCGCCATCGTCATATATTAACAAGCACGGCGCCTTAGTTGAGCCACTCGCTACAATCTGGATTGATTCGGCTTGCGAACGACGATTCGGCGCCAAATGCCAACTTTTCGTGGCATTCCCGAAAAATCGATCAATTGCTCCGCCATCGTCCCCGGTGCGTTTGGAGCCTTCGGATTTATGCCCTGCTCTAAGCATTTGCGGAGCAGGATCGCATCGATTGAGTTAGTTATCTTCTCAATCAGTGCCGCAATCGGTGAAGATTGCTGATTTTCAATGATGCCGAAATTACTCTCGTTTCCGCCCAGCGGTTGCCAACGCCAAGATTCGTTGTTCCGGGACAAAATATTTTCAACGCCTGCCTCAGACTGACAATCGAGAAGGGAGTTAAAGAGAGCTTCCGAACTACTATTCATTGGATCGCCTTCGCAAGAATGGAAAGCCCGATAAACAAGCGTCCTCAAGGAACGCGTTCCCGTTCACGATATCTTCTTCGGCACGCTAACATCAGCGGGAAGTTTGTTTAGGACTTCGGCCATCCTTCTCCTGATATCAGCCTCAGATACTTTTCGTTCGGCCGGATCGCAGTCGATCATCCAGAGGATGATTGCCTTCGCCAATTCTTGATTCTTTTCGGCGGTAAGCATGTTCTCACCGTCCCAGAGCACACCTAACCATGGCGGCTTATCGAGCCTACGTGGAATCCGCCGAAATCGAGAAAAGAACTTTTGTTCGCGCACACCAAAGGTCAAAGCCTTCTTCAAACACGAAGCGACTATCGGAGGAGCGATCGGTCGAAAAAGGAGATCCCCTCCCTGCTTGTTCCGATACGATTTAGGAAGCGGCTGCTGGTCCTTCAACCCCTCCACTTTCTTAAGCGGCGGCACCGCTTTTACCAACGAATCCCAAAAGTGATTCGCGCGTCTGACAAATTCTCGTATATCTGTTTCCTTAGTCGGGCGGATAGTTTTGAACGCCTTCCATGTCGATCTGTTGCCCTGCATCAGATAGATGTCCGTCGCTTGATACATCGCTATTAGCGACGTAAAACTGGTTCTATCCGTCGCTGCCAGATTTTTTCGCAACTCCAGCGATACCCTCCCGCGTTTAAACAGTGAGTGCTGTTCCAACAGATCGCGACAGGCAATCGCAACGACGTCGTCCTCGTCGAGGGCGATGATTTCCGTGAAGTTTACCGGCTTAGCGTACCTGTTCAGGGTGGCGAAAAGCCGGCGCGTCCGTTGCATACCAGCCTCTGAGCTCTTATGCGCCACGAAGATGGCGCAAATCTCATCCTCTAACGCGAGCAGCTTATCTCGCCCAATCTTACGAGCGAATTCCTTAATGCCCTCGATTCGATGCTGACCATCAATGGCAAAGAGTTTTTCATCGCCACTCAGATTCAATATTCCTAACGACTCCGCGACACGTTCAGAGAGCATCGAAGTGTCATACAACTCTGAAGATTTAACTTCCAAGCGATGCCACTCAGGAGAGCCGCCATAAACACCAACGACAACAGCATTAAAAAAGCGCTGAGGTTGTGACATTAAGTACGCCGCGATCTTTTTGGATCGCGGAGTTAACGCCCGCTGAATCATTTCCCGTAAGAGCTCGCTTCGGTGAACTTCCTCAGTTCGCTTAACGCGATCACATGCCTCAGAAAATGGAAGTAGAGCCACGTAGTAAACCCAGTCCCCCATTGCACCACGCATTGCAGGAACCTGAAGCGGCTTGCTCATTAACGTAAGGCTCGAATAATCTCGCTGACTTCACCGCGAAATTGCGTGTTGTACGGCGGAATTAAAGCGGATAATAGACTTTCTTCGCCTGGGTCAATATCCGACGTCTGCGAAACTGGCACGAAGCAAAACTCAAGATATCCTAAATACTTTGTAAGCACGAAAGCTATCGGGGGGCGTTTCACCCTTTTCATATCCTGAAAATAGCTGCGGAAACGATCGCGAAGAGTCATGTTATCCGCTTTCCCAACGTAAAGAACAAAATGGTTCTGGGGGTGAAAGGCAACACCTGGACAAAGAATGAAACTATAAAGACCATGTTCGTCTTTGGGTATCCGCAGAGGCCGACTTTGTACGAATGGAACCGACTGCCAGTTCCACCGGATCGAAGGCGGAGGGTTGAAAGCCTTCCAACGCTCTGGCCAAAAGATTGCGCGACGTATGACATGCGCTCCGGCAACATCGACCGCTTGGACTAGATCAGCCGGAGAGGCGAACGCGCTCATGTCCTACAATTGGCAAATGAGACACGCTTTCGGACCACCATCGTCGTCATCGTGTCCCGCCAGAACGCTCATTAAAGATCGATCCGTTCGGTTAGCTCTTCGGCGTTCTTCGCTGTCGAGATATCGTCGCTTAATTGCTTCGATATTCTCCGGCTTTCGCAGTTCGCTGAGCGGCATTCGCTGGACCCAAGTAAAAGTCTTACCAGCTTCGTCGCTGATCTTTTCGTAGCTCTGAGCTTGATCGAATTGATCCGGGTGTGTCTCAAGGAATCGAACCCATTCGATCGGCCGTTGGAAGAAGCAGAAATAGCAGCCGGAATGAGTTCGGCCCCACTTCAGGTATGGCGGCAATCCGATGCCGCTATCCTGCAGAATCTTCATCACGCCTGCGTAATCGACCCCGGCGTCCTTAAAAGGGAATACCGCCTTGATATTCGATCTTCGTGCTGATGTAGCCGACGCGGTCCTCGTCCGCGCGAAGGCCGACGTAGCTAATCACTGGGTCGTCTCCAACGAATTCCTCAAACGGATAAAGCTTCAGATATTTTGTGCACCAGCGCACTTGGGGGGACGGCAGGTAGCCTCCGAATGTTTCCAGCCAGTGATCGAAGCCTCGTTTCGCATTCAGACGAATGATCTTTTTCCCGAGAAAAGCTTCGACCTGATTCAGGTATTCGTAGGTTTCGGTCAGCTCCTTCTCGGTGTCGCAGAAAACATACTCCATTTCTGGAATGCGATCGCGCATGAAGAGCGCGAGCGCCGTGCTGTCTTTGCCGCCAGACATGCAAAGGACGTGACGAGTTGGTTTATCCATCTGATTTTCTCCCGCTCTTTTCCAGCGTGTTCCAGATCGCACGCGAGGCGGCTGCCAGGGCGAGTCGCTGATTCCCAGCGAAAAGGCCTTCGAACTGTCGTTGCAACTTGCCTAATTCCTCTTCTTCATCGGTGGCGAAGTGCACGACCTCCTCGTGCTCCATCCCGTTGGCGCGCGTCACGGCCAATCGAATCGCCGTGTCGTTCTTTCGACGCCCTTGCGAGAAAACGATGCTCTCGAGGCGATGGAATCTCGCTGCCGCCTCGCCTAGAGCGCTGTTGAACAAGTCTTCTTCCGCGTCGTGCCACTTGGATGGGGGTTTCAAGAGCGAGGTAGCTGCCGAGCGATTCCAGCCAGTCTGCCTCAGGCAGGTTATCGTCGATCAGACGGAGACAAAAGGCTCGAAGTTTTGGTTCGGTGACGCTCAGCAGAATCTGCTCGGCTCGTTGCGCCAGATTCGTTCGGAAGACTTGAAACGAGCCCGGCAATTCAAAAGCGATGCGGAGCTGCGCGCGCAAACGTTCCTCAAGTTGCGGAAACGCCATTCTCAGATCGTCCAAAGCAGCTCTGAGGGTTTCGATGAACTGAGATGCCTCTTTGCCGCCGGCGCGCTTGGCCGAGATGGGCTTGAAACCGCACGCTTTGGGCAGGTCGGCGAAAAGCAACGTCGCAGGTTCCCGCGCGTTGAGGATGGTATCCCGGACCGATAGCGCTGTAGGTGAACAGCTTCTTCGTGTTTCGGACGTAGGGCGGCAACTCCGCCACAAAAACGCAGAGATGCTTCACAACATCGAGCAGCTCCACTTCGCGATCTTTTGAACGATCGATCTGGAGAAGAGCAACCAGCTTGTCGAAAAGGTCGGCACGGACTCCTTGGATTTTACAAAACTGAACGTCAAACCGCTCCGGAGCTTTGGTCAGCAAGAGCATCGTCTCTCCATCCAGCTCACGAAGCAAATGTGCCGTCCTTGTAAAACGCGAGGTCTTTTTCGTGCGCGATCGCAAAAACAGCGAGCAAAAGCGGAATCAGACCGTCGCGAACTCCATATGGAGGACGCCGTAAATCTTCAAAGAGCATGCCCACGTTGACCCTCGCGTCAGGCTGCTGCTGAACGATCTCCTCCGATCCGCTCCATGGAGGGAATAACGCCGCATTTCGCGTCCAGCTTCGGGCTTAGGAAGGTCGATTCGCCAAGCGTCACTGGCTCTTCTGGTGAAGACCGGTATTCTGCAGAACGGAAAGATACATCGACATCTCCGGTGGCTTTTTAGCCGGGTCCATCCCGAGCAAGGGCTCGCTTGCATTGGAAAACATTCGCTCGATCAAGCGCATGCGAGCGGCTGCGGCAGCAGAACTCAAGGATCGGCGATTCACCAGCTCATTTTGAATGCGGGGTGCGTCGGGGATATACCTCATCGAAGATTGCGGAGAGCCTTCCAAGCAGTTGGCGACCATTCGCGATAGGCTGCTTTTGCGCCTCTATGGAACCAAGTTAGCGATGTCTCCATTCTAAACTGCTTGAAGCTAACGAAACTCTGAATTCGGTGCTCCAATTGCAAGCGAGCGGCGTCCTTCTGCCGTGCGACTTCCTCGCGTGCATATTTGTCCGCATTCAACTCAAGCACGTGCGTGGAGACCCACTCCCAACGGCGAGCTTCTTGAACCAGACTGGCCAAACTGTTGAGCGGCTGGGGAACGGCGAGCAGCCACCGTGCACGATCTCTCAGAAAATCATGCTTAGCCTGCTTTCAAAGCGGCTCGATGCTCCTCCGGCGTTTCGCACAAGGGAACTAAGATTACGCCGTCGGCCTTAGCTGAGTCGTTATCAAGTGCCTCGAGCGAGATCGGCTGTGGAACAATAGCGGACATCCCAATGGCGAAGATTGCCCGTCTGGATGTAGTGCCTCCGCGCGACGATAGGTCGTGTCTCGAGGAATTCTTTCACAAACGGCGCGATCCGATGCGCGGCAGCGGTAGCTCTTTTCGCGTCATCGTAGGCCTTATCGAGATTAACCGAAGTATGAGGCCACAGGCAGAACCCGCGAGCACCGCGATCCCATAATACGCGCTTTCCATTCCGAAGCTTTTGGAGCGCAGAATGAACCTTTGATCGGGACTGCCGCTCGTTATCTGCAACCGCACATATTACCGCTTCCTCGGTAACAGGAAGATCGTCGTCGTCGTGCAGGTTCAGAATGCCAACCGTCTTGAGGATTTTTTTTTCCAGCTCGTTCTCGCTGGCGAAACTGTCGATCATTGACGAAATCAAATTCCATTGACTTCGGTAGGTTTGAACGGCCAAGCGATATCCAAAATTTGCGCGAACGTAATCGTAAAGATCGTGAAGCCGGTATAGCTCTCCGTCTCGAAGTCGCTTCTCAGCAAAAGCCAGCAAACCAAACGGCTCGTTCGATAATAGGAAACTGAAGAGTGATCTTTCGTTCTGCCCAAATCGGCGGAACGTCCGAATGAGAACTGGCAGCACACTTGGATGCAGGGGATAAAGGCGCACCGCTAAATCTGAAAGGTTTGTTGGCGAAACCGCACCATACCATCCGAGCCGAGCAATTCGCTCAGCTCCGTCCTTGAGTTCGGCAGACTGAGACTTCGGAATCTTGCGAAGCGAGACTCGTAAAGCCGATGAAATTAGTTCGCCGATTTCTCCAATTGGCTGATCGAAAACGATCTCCTCAAATCTGTCCGGCGACTTTCTCCCATTCTCGCTCGGTGGCTTGGTCAAGTTGATCGGCGTAGGCGCTAAATCCTTGATGAAGCAGACTAACGACAAATAGGGGTTGATCACCGCTTCGCGAAGCTGCCTCAGCGAGCCGCTGAAGGAAAAAGACGTCCTGACGTATCGGATGCAGGGCCGCGAATTCAAGCGTCTTCCCAAGTTCATCAAGAATTAGCATCAAACCCTTGGCCTTCGAATCAACAATTAGCTGAGTATTGAATCGAATGATCAGATCTAAGATTTGGTCGTCAGTCGGCTCTGACTTCGAGGCGACGAGACGGCTGATTTCTGACACCAACTTCGACTTCGAGCTTCGGCCATAAGCGCTGGTTGTAGCCTGACGAAGCGCCCTCAAGATCGAGAGAGATAAAGGCTGCCTGGCACACGTTACCAAAACCGGAAGAAACCGCGGTGGTTTCGGTCCGAGTTCCGTGACGCTACGAATTTGCGGTGAGAGATTAGCTTCACGACCAGCGACCAAATGCGCCAAGAAGAGTGCAAAGCTCGATTTACCCGCGCCATAATGTCCGGTAACTCGCCAAGCTCGGTGGCCAGAGTTCGGCTTCAGTCCCTCGGCAATACGTGCAAGAGACGACCGCGCAAAATCTGTGACGACATAACCAGACAATGCGGTCGGATCGCGGAAATCGCGTTCGAGATTGGCCGAACGCAAAAATCTACCTTCGACATTAAGAACGTCCGCTATTCTTCCGTCAGACATTGGCACCCTCTAATGTGTAGATAGCATCGAGAAATTCAGCGGAGTCCAACTCACGGGTTCGTCTAAGTTGCTGTAGATTGGAAGCCTCACTGAAATTCATAGCACCCTGT
Source organism: uncultured Verrucomicrobiae bacterium (assembly GCA_963803315.1). Taxonomy (GTDB): domain Bacteria; phylum Verrucomicrobiota; class Verrucomicrobiia; order Chthoniobacterales; family UBA10450; genus JBBQFI01. The sequence goes on from CAWDLY010000022.1 coordinate 38,001, forward strand.
GAATCGCGACCGATCGTGGCCAAGCGCGTCCGAATGTCCTCCTCGGGAATCTTGAATATCTGACCTGGGCTTCCGTGACCCGTCGCAACAGCTCTGAGCGGCAGCGTCTCCTCGCGCGAATAGCGCTGAAGCCAAAAGTCGACAACACAATAGACGAAAAGCTCTGGAGTAATATCCGGCTTTTCCTCTCGCCGAAAAGCGTAAACCGTTTCGCGGCGAGCATCTGAGTCGACTTCGCGTTCGCCGGCTTTGATCAAGAGTTCCAATTCGACTAACGGCGAATCGAGATTGTCTTCTTGTACTTCGCCTTTTCGCCCGCGAGTTGGAACATATGTATGCAGGAAGGTGCTCGAAATGTTGCTGAACGGTTGTCGACGACAGATGTTGATCCGTTACTGCAGCCTCTTTCTTCAGCGCCTCAACGGCAACGCTCGGTGAAAGGGTCGGGTGTTGCCACCGATTCAACAAATAATCCCATGCAAGGAGCGGGCTATCCACGTCCGTGGATAGCTTCCAATGAAGCAACCAAAGCGTTCGAATATCTTCAAGAAACGGATCAGCACCTTCACTTCCCAAGATTTTTTCTCCGAAATCTGTCACCCGATGTCCTTGTCCCTTCCCGACCGTTTCAAGAATACCCGCTGCTTGTGCCCAAAAGCGGATCGCTCTGACCATGTTTTTTCCCACACCGAGATCCACCATCGCCTGCTGCTCATCTGCAAAGAGACTCGGCTTTTGCGGTATCCAATGCACCGCCTTGGGGAGCCACGCGTATCGGAACGGAAACGATTCGTGACCAGAAATCCGGTATTGAACGCTTTTGCGATTCTCAGAATAGGGGGCAGAAGGCATCAGTACTTCTCGCGTTGGTTACCACGTCGATTGCGATATGCCAAGCGCAGGTTTTTTTCATTAGGAATTTTTTAGACAGTTTAAACCAATGCGATCCCCCCGAACGTTGAAGCCCGGCGCGGTGAAGTCCTCAAAGCTGATTGGACTTTCGTCGATTTCTCAAGATTCAATCCAGCCAGAGCTAAAATCGATGGCAGATTGCGCCTATCGCAATCCCGAAGGTAATCGCGGCGACGAGAGCAATTGCCCGAATTCCTGCCAGCGTTTTTGCGGTTGGTCGGGAGTTCCGCCGTTTTTCTCGACGTAATGGCGCACCATGTCTTCGCCCAGATTGTAATTGATGACGTAGCTGCGATATCGCTCGCTAAATCTTACGGACTGGTTTGCGCGAGCGGGATCCATCAGCGCATATTTTTCCAGCCACACCGCAGCTGCGTTTGCATCGATCTCGCCATCAATGAGACGGCGGGCCGATTCGTTTGGCGCATAGCTCAGTTTCTGGATCAAGTCCTCCACGCCGTAATATTCCTCCACGCGCGCAGGATCGATTCCCGCCGCCGGAAAAAGCACCTCCCTTTCAAACTTCATTCGGTCCGGTTTGGTGAACACAACTTCCTTGCCGAAGTTCGCTGTTCCCTCGGCCACGAGAGATTGCGGTGAGAAAAGCGGATAAACCGAGAATTCCACCCAGACCCGATCGTGCACGAGATTTTTCTCGAGCAACGCATTGTAAACATGATGACCGGGATAACCTTCGTGCGCCGCGAGATCGATCGCGCGATCGATGTAAGTCGGCAGGTCGATGTTCACCTGGATTACGCTGCGATAATTTCCCTTATACCAATTGTAACCGCTCCACGGTTTTTTCGTCACGTATTCGACCGTGAATCTCTCGTTAGGGGGAAGCTCGATTTGCGCGAGCGTGCGCCTTCGGCATTCCTTGATCGCGAGCTGGAATACGGTGTCGAGTTTCTCCTTGGGAATGACAAACGATTTCCGCCATTGTTCGTAACGTTGGGCGAGCGGTCCCGCGCCCGGAATTTTCTTCTCGAGCTGGTCCAGGATTTTCTGAAAGTGCGAGTCCGGAAATGTCGGCGCGACCGCGTCGTAGAGCAGACGTGATTCTTCGTCGAATTTCAACCGCTCGCCTTTCACAATGCGCACGCGCGCTTCGAGCGCAGAGAGCTGTTTGCTCAGATATTCGCGACGCAACCGGCTCAGTTCATCGCCGGATGCAGGAATCTTCTCCAGCACATCCCGCGATTGTTTCGCTTCCGCTGCAATCGCATCGAGCGACTTCTTTCCTTTCGCTGCTGCGTCTTTCCATTCCGCCGGGCCGTAATAAGCATCGACGTAATCCGCATCATGCTGGCCCATCGCAAGGACCAATTTCACGTAGGCCTCAGCCACTTCATCCATCTTCCCGTCCGACAATTTCGGAGTCTCCGCGTTCAGGGGATTAACAAGCAACGCGATCGCGAAGATCGAGACAACGGTCGCCCGTATGCATTTCCGAATCATTGCAGAATGGACTCTGCCGGATATGCCACACCATTCTTAATAACAGTGTCGATGTCGGAAGTGTGCGCGATGTCGTCGAGCGGATTCGATTTCAGGATGACGAGATCGGCAAAGTTGCCTTTCTCGATCGAGCCGATATGGGCTCCAATGTTACCGCCAAAAAGTTTGGCGGCGTTTGCAGTCGTGGATTGCAGAATTTGCAAATTCGTTAGGCCGGCTTCTTTCATGAGCTGGAATTCGCGAAAAAGCGCGGGACCGTGGATGGTGCCGATGTTTCCCGCATCCGTTCCCGCTGCGATGGTGATGCCGGCGTCTTCGAGAGTTTTCAAATTCTTCATCGCGATTGTGTAAGTCTCTTTGATCCGATCGAGCGTAGCATCTGGATTGGCCATCGCTGTTTTGATTCGCTCGGGCAGGTGATCTCGCGGAATTTTTGTCACATCAAGCGTGGCAATCACATCCGGATTTCCCCACGCTTTTTCTTCCGGCGTGAGGTTCAGCTTGTTCGCAAAAGTGCGGCCGTAACGTTCGAAAACAACAAGAGTCGGGCACAAAATCGTGCGTTTTTCTTTCAGCAGCCTAACGAACGCGTCGTCGACCGGTTTGTCGGTCACACTATGCACGAGGATGTCGGCGCCTTCTTCCACCGCAGCACGCGCGGTCTCCAGCTCGGTGGCGTGAACGGCGACGCGGATTTTGTGGGCATGGCTTTCCTTGATTGTCGCGCGCACAATCGGGCGGAAGCCGTCGACGGGATGATCCTGGTCGACGATGTACCAAATTTTCACGAGATCGGGTTTCTGCGCGGCGAGTTTACGCACGAACTCGCGCGCCTGTTCTGGCGTGTCGATTTTCACAATCGGCGGATCGCCGAGATCGAGCTGTGGACGTGAGACGCTGGAGATTAAAGGTCCGGCCACTGCGACACGTGGTGCTTTCGCGGTTGCCTTCGCCATTTTGCGAACTTCAAAATTCCAAAACGGTCCGCCGACATCGACCACCGAAGTGATTCCACAACGCAGATAACGTGCAAACGTATCGGGCAGATTTTTCTTAATCGACGCGATCTCATTCGCGTAGGTTCGGATACTGGCCAGATCGACACCGTCGGGGCGCGTGTAAAGACCTCCCGATTGGAAGAAGTGCACATGTGTATCGATGTATCCGGGCAAAATGAATTTGCCTTTGCAATCAATGATCCGCGTTGGCGCAGAAGGCACCGCGGCGTTGCCAACGTCGGAGATTCGATTCCCGTCGATCAGAACAGTCGCGGGCTCAACGCGACCGTTCGCAGGATTAATAATGGTCCCGTTAGTAAGCGCAATCTTTTCGGCGTTGGTAACGACGGGGAGAAGGAAGAGGGCGCAAGCGAGCCAACGACATCGTGCAGATTTCAAATCATTCATATTGCAGCGTGGCGAGCGGCGCGATTCGCATCGCTCGCCAGGCTGGCAAATAGTTGGCCAGAAATGCCACTGCCGCCAATAGCAGTATCGCTGCGGAAAAAACAAGTGGGTCATTCGCGCGAACATCGTAGAGCAACGCGGAAAGGAAACGCGTGGTACAAAGAGCGATAACTCCGCCCGCAAGTAATCCAGCCGCGACAAGCTTCATTCCGCGAGCGACGATCAAGCGAAAGAGATCGCGGCGGCGCGCGCCCAACGCCAGACGAATTCCAATCTCCCGTGTGCGCACCGAAATCGCATAATCCATAACGCCGTAGATGCCGATCGTGGCGACGAAAAGTGCCAGCCCGGCGAAGAATGCGAGCGCAATAGCAACGAACCGGGCGCGTGCCACCGACCGCGCAATGATCTGGCGCATCGTTTGAATCGTGGCCGTCGATTGGTCCGGAGCAAGATCAAGCAGGCATGCCTGAATTTTTTCCTGAATCACTTTCGCTCGGATGTCAGGTGAGGCCGCACGCACGATTAATTTCATCGACGGCTCGTCACACTGAAACATGGAGAAGTACATCTCCTCGCGGACAGGTTGCGCAAGATTGAGGGATCGGACATCGCCAACCACGCCGACGACTTTGTATGTTGTTTGAACAGTCCCGCCACAAATGATTTTGCGGCCTAACGGATTCGAATTTCCAAACAATAACCGGGCGGTCGTCTCACTAAGAATAACGACGTTCTGACTTCCGGGTCGATCCGCGTTCGTGAAGTAGCGGCCCATCCGCAAAGGTATTCGCATGGCGCTGAAGTAGTCGGGACTAACCGAGCGATACCAGGTCACGGGTCGGGTGCCGACAGGGCCAGGCGGACGATCAGCCGCAACTGCGTAAGAAAGAAAGGTGTCGTCATGGGCCAACGGAAGACCGTAGATAGCGGCGGCGGCAGCAATACCGGGCGAAGTTTTCAAACGCTCAACCACACGTTGCACAAAACGTCCCGAGTCGCCGTCGCGCATCGAGACGTTCCATGGCGTTGAAATATCGGCGACGAAAACACCTTCGGAATCAAGACCGGGATCGACGTTCTGTATGCGATGTAAACTCGTTAGGAGGAGTCCAGCCGAAGTGGCCAGCAGCAAGGACAACGCGACTTGAACCACCAACAAGAAAGCACGGAAGGAACTGAGTGCAGGTCGCGTGAGAGTCCACGTTTGGCGCAAAGACTCGCCCTTTGGATCACGTGGCGCATGCAGTGCGGAAGCGGTCGCAAAGAAAAGCGCGTTTCCAAACGTTAAAATAATCGCGAAGCCGATGGTTGCGGCATCGAGCCTCGCTTCGCCGCCGCGGAGAAAATCAGAACCAATAATATTGATCAACGCCAGACCAACCCACGCGAACGCGATTCCAAGAAGCCCAGCGATGATCACGAGGAGAATATTCTCGCTGATGAGTTGCTGGAGGATGCGTCTGTATCCGGCCCCAAGGGCATAACGAACGGCAATTTCTTTTTCCCGGCGCACCAGCCTTCCCAGCATCAGGTTCATGACATTTACCGATGCCAGCAACAAGACGCACGCTACCGCCGCCGCGATGACATAGAACGCGGGCCGCTCTTGTCGAACCACAGTTTCGCGCAACGAAGCGACGCGAGAGACCGCGCTCGCGTCCATGTTCTCCCGGGCCTGCTCGGCATACGCTTTATCGAGCGCCGTCAATGTTGCGCGAACGCTATCTAGTGAAATCCCGGGTCGACTCCGAGCGATCACTTTGAGAAAACCTGCACCGCGCTGGATTTGTTCTCCGCTCAGAAATGTTACGTCCGCGACTCGCGGCATGAAGATATTGAAATCCCCAAAAGGAGTTACGAAATTCCGCGGAAGGATGCCAATGATCGTCGCCGGCAAGCCGCCGAGATTGATGGATCGACCAACGATATTGGAATCGCCATTGAATCGCCCTTGCCAACAGGCGTAGCTCAAAAGCGCTGTGCGCGTGCCGCCGGGTTGGTTTTCCGAGTCCAGAAAGAGCCGACCTCGGACGGGCTCAACGGCGAGCATTTGAAAAAATTGGTCGCTCACGCGCGCGACTTTAATCTGTTCGGCAGGACCGCCCCGAAGAAGAGTTAACCGCTCGCCCGTCAATGCGGCCAAACCGGCAAACATATCTTGTTGCGCTCGGATCCTTTCAAAACGCGGAAGCGAAACGTCGACTTCGTGCAGCTCGCGCAAAGGTGACGCTGCCGAAATCTGAAGCAGTCCTTCGGAACTGGCATAGCTCAGCGGCCGTAACAATCTGTTCTGAACAAGAGAAAACATGGCAACGCTCGCGCCCAGCCCGAGCGCGAGCGTCAAAACCGCAGTGCAGGTGAATAACGGATTTCTCCAAAGGAAACGTCCGCCGTAACGCAAATCCTGAATGAGCGCCTCGAAGCTGTAACCCATTCGCACTTCGCGAACCTGTTCCTTGACTTGTTCAACGCCGCCTATCTCAAGGAGGGCTATTCGTCGCGCTTCGGTTTCGCTCATTCCGTCTCGAAGTCTGGCTTCGATCAAGAGCTCGAGGTAACACGCAAGTTCGTCCGCAAACTCTCGCTCGGTTTTTTTTCTGCGAACCAGATTTTTGCCGAGACTGATAAGACGAAAGAAAGAGCGCACGATTTACGTCGCTTCTAATGCGTTACCTATTGCGACCGAGATTCGTTTCCAGCCCTGGGTCTCGCGCTCGAGCTCGCTGCGACCAAATTTGCTCAAACGATAATACTTGGCGCGCCGGTTGTTTTCCGATGTTCCCCAAAACGATTTCAAACAACCTGCCTCTTCCAATCGCCGCAGCGCAGGGAACAAAGATCCGGTCTTCACCACAAAAGTTCCACTGGTGATGAGTTCGATGCGGCGGGAGACTCCGAGCCCGTGCAGCGGGCCGGCTCCAAGAGATTTCAGAACCAACAAATCGAGTGTTCCCTGCAACAGTTCCGCTTCCGGCGTTTTCGGTTTATTCATCGAGATATTCTACAGGTCCACGCATCTTGCTCACAAACGTGAGAGATTGTCAATCGCATAGGTAAACTGCGGCACTTAGGGGCATCCGGAGTCGTCTTCATGGCGTGGGAAAGTTTATCTCTCCTGTTGACATTCTACATGAGAGTGGTGATTCTGGATGTCATGAGCAAAAACCTTCTTCGTTGCATGCTTCCAATCATCGCCGCTGCGCTTCTGCCGCTTCTGTCTTACGGTGCCGCCGGAGAACTCTACGAATCCGATCTTGATTCCAGCTCGATCGCAAAATTCACTGCGAAAGGCGCGCGCAGCACTGTCACGACCGGGATTTTCGATCTCTTCGGCATCGCGTTTAACTCGAAAGGCGAACTCTTCGCCGCTTCGGACACGGGCAACAAGATCTTTAAGGTTGCTGCCGACGGGACGAAAGCTGTCTTCACCTCGGGCGTTACTGGGCCGTTCGCGCTCGCGTTCGATCGCTTCGATAATTTGTTTGCGTGCAACTTTCGCACTGGAGCCATCGTTAAGATTACGCCCGCTGGCGCCGTGACTTCATTTGCCAGCGGCCTGGCCGGCCCGGTTGGGCTCGCCTTCGATCAATCCGGCTTTCTCTACGTCTCTTCTCAAACTGATGGCACGGTTCGCCGATACGCAACGAATGGCAGCGCGGCGCTATTTGCTTCCGGCTTCGCTCGACCAACCGGCCTGGCATTTGATGCGAGCGGCAATCTTTTCGTTACAGAACGTTCAGCCGGCCGAATCGCGAAGGTTGCGCCTAACGGCACGAAGACGACGTTTGCTACTGGCTTAACCGAACCATTCGGCGCCGCGGTCGATGGAGCGGGAAATCTTTTCGTTACCGATCATTCGCAGGCCGCAATTTTCAAGTACACACCAAATGACGCGAGATCCACTTTCGCTAGTGGATTAAATTCGCCGACTTTTCTTTCGATTGAACCGCCGACTGGTCTAGCACTCAACATTTCCACCCGGGCGCGCATCCAAACCGGTGACAACGTGCTGATTGGTGGATTCATCATCACAGGCAGCGGCGCAAAAAAGGTCATCATTCGCGGGATCGGGCCGTCGCTCGGAGCAGCGGGCGTTCCCGGCGCCCTGGCTGATCCAACTTTGGAATTACATGACAAAACGACGCTCTTAGCGACGAACGATAACTGGCGCGATACGCAAGAGACCGCGATCATGGACACGAGACTCTCGCCTAACGATGATCGCGAATGTGCCATCGTTACTTCGTTGTCACCCGGGCCATACACCGTAATAGAGCGCGGGAAAGCGAACGCGACTGGAGTAGGACTGGTGGAAATTTACGACCTCGCGTCAGGTGCGGCAGCAAAGCTTGGCAACATCAGCACACGTGCGTTTGTCGATACGGGAGACAACGTTATGATCGCAGGTTTCATTTTGGGCGCCGGCAACGGCGCGAGAGGTACTCTGTGCGTGCGCTTGGGCCGTCGTTAGCACAAGCGGGCATCACTAACTTTCTTCGCAATCCGACGCTTGAACTGCGGGACCGCGGTGGTCAGCTCATCGCGGCAAACGATAACTGGAAAAACACGCAGATGGCTGCGATCCAGGCAACGGCAATCGCGCCAACGGACGATCTGGAAGCGGCCATCGTCACAACTCTGCCTGGCGGACCGTACACGGCAATCGTCAGAGGACAAAATGGCGGAACTGGCGTGGGGCTGATCGAAGTCTACGATCTGCGTTAACGTTCGCCCCGAGAGTCCGCGCAAAATCAATCGTGTTTGCCGGCTGGAGCAGAAATGCTTTTGTCGCTCGTTTTTCGCGGCGCATCTGGATGCCAGCCTAAAACGCCATACATGACAAAAAAGCCGACGACGTAGGCGACGGCAATATACCAACCGTGACGGACCCATTGGCCGACCGATTTCGCTTCGTGGTACATATTAGATATGGCGACACCGGAGGACGATCCAAACCAGATCATCGAACCGCCGAAACCGACAGCATAAGCGAGAAAGCCCCAATCGTAGCCGCCTTGCTTCAAAGCCAGCGCCGTGAGCGGGATGTTATCGAAAACGGAGGAAAGAAAACCGAGACCGAAAGCTGTGTGCCATGAGGCCGCCGGTAATTTCTCTACTGGCATCATGGAGGCGCACAACACGAGGGAGAGAAGAAAAAGCGACCCGGTGAATGCTGACGGTATAACTTCCCAGTCCGGACGGCGCAGGAAAATCGAAAGAAGGATCGCGATCCAGACAGCAGCGCCAATGAAAGGAAAGCGACTCGCCATTTCGGGAAAGCGCAGGTTAACGATCACGTTGGCCGCGATCGCGAATGCGAGAATCATCGCGACGATTCCAACACGGGCGAGATCAATGTGGCACCGGTTCGCGGACGTGTTTGAGGATCGGAGAGTATTTGTCCTGCTTCTTAGCCGCCGGTATGCCGAAAATGCAGAGCGCTACCGCTGAAGGAATAATCGCTTCGCAAACCTCACGCGGCGAGACTCCGCCGATCCACATGAGCGTGGTGGTGGTGTCGCCGATCACGCTCCACGCGCCACCGGCATTCGACGCGGCGACGATGGCGGCGAGATACCCGATGTGAACCTTGGCGCGGAAAAGCTGATGCGCCATGGCGCCGCCGATCAATGCCGCCGCGATGTTGTCGAGAAAACTCGAAAGAATCCAAACAATGACGAGCAGGAAGAAGCCGCCTTTCCAATCGTGCGGCAGGAATTTTGGCAACGCATTAGGCACGTGGCTTTTCTCGAAATGCCGCGACAACAAGGCGAATCCCATGAGCAAACAGAAGAGATTGGCCAGGACGACCCACTCGTGTTCGAGGTGCGACAAGAATCCGGCAGCGCCTGGACCGGTTTTAAAACCGGTGACGCTTATTTTGTAAACAACAATTGTCGTTAGGCCAGTGAGCGCAACGCGCAACGTGTGGTGATGGAAAATTGCAACGCCGAGAAGAGTCAGCCCGAATAGAATGAATTCGAGCGGAATGCTTGCCACTCCATTGTCATAAAAGGGAAAGAGCGGAAGGGCAATAACAAGACGTTTACCGCATTCTTCGTCTGGAAATCCCTAACCTGCTGTCGCAATACGCATTTTAACGATTAGCCGGGAGGAAAATCATCTTTCCCCGAAACCGGTCTTCGCAATGCCAGGAGATAATGCCGTGCCTGACATCGATTTCACCAATCCGATGTCGGTGGCGTTGATCGAACCGCTCGCATCGATATCGGTGCGGAAGTTGGAAACAGTGATTGCCTGGCCGGTGTTGGCCTTGGTTTGACTTATGTCGGTGGCGTTCACCGCGCCGTTGCCACTCGTGTCGCCTGCCAACACATCCATTGGCACATTGAAGTCGCTCTTGCTCGAGCCGTGACTGGCGCCGAGCAATGCCACACTGAGCCGCTGGCCGCTGCTGACTCCTGCAAGATTGATGCTAACACTGTTTGTGCCGCTGCCGCTGGTTCCAATAATCGAGCCGGCGCCTTCTTTGATCATTGCGCCATCGAATACGACCGGGCTCACAAAATTGAACACGATCTGGTAATCGCCAGTCGCCCCGCCACTGCGGCATTCCACTCCGGGCGTTCCACTCAAAGGCAGATCAATGTCGAAACTTCCCGCGCTCCCATGCACTTTTCGTGAAACCACTCCGGTTGGCCCAAAGACAAAGAGTTCGCGACCTGCTTCGGCGATGCTTTCCGATGCGTTGTGTTCGCCGGTGCGATAATAACCGCGCGCGCGGATAAACACATTCTGATCAATCGGCAGCTTCACGCCTGTCTCTGTCCAGTTGTCTCCGGTAAAGGTTCCGTTGCCTAACCAAGTATAGTGGACGTTGTCGCTCGACATCTCGAACGTGACCCGACTAAACTGCGGACTCGATCCTGTCCGGCTCCATGTGATAGTCGAAGCTGTCGCATTCAACTCCTGGCCCGCCAGCGTATCGTTGACCAGCCGGCCAAAGATGTTGCGCGACTGGCCGCCGATGTTGCCAAACTCTCCCCCGGCCAGAATCTTCCCATCGCTGGGCAAACAAACGGAATCAACCACATTGTCGGCGTTGGCATCGAAGCCATCCGCCATCCCTGTCGCCCCATCAATGCGTGCCAGGTAGTTGTGCGCTTGTCCGCCAATCGAAGTAAACGCACCGCTTACCATCAGCTTCCCATCGCTCTGCATTACAATTGAGCTGATCGCTCCGTTGTTCTGCGCATTGAAGCCTGTAGGCATTCCGGTTACTCCATCCAGTTGCGCCACGCCGTTGCATGGTTGGCCATTGATGTGGCTGAACTGGCCGGTGACCATGATGCTTCCATCTGGTTGCACGGTGATGGAGTCGATGGGGCCATCTACGGCGGGAGCAAACGTATCGGCGACTCCTGTGTTGGCATCGAGCCGGGCAAGGTAGCTGCGGTTTGTTCCGCCGATGTGATTAAAGCTACCTCCTACTATTATCTTCCCATCGCTTTGCCACACGATTGCGTTCACCGCTCCGTCGGCGTTGGGATCGAAGGCATCGGCCAGACCACTGATGGGATCGAGCCGCGCAATGTGATTGCGGGTTTGACCGCCGATGTTGGTAAAGGCGCCGCCTAACAAGACTTTCCCATCAGGCTGCACGGCCATGGCGGTGACTCGACCGTTCGGATTTGCACCGTCAAAGGAGGAGGCGCCGCCGGTTACTCCGTCTACCCGCGCCACATAGGGGCGTGTGGCTTGTCCCATCGTAGTAAAAGCGCCGCTCACCATGATGTAACCATCCGGTTCCACCGCGATGGCATCGACTTCTCCTCCTGCACTGGGATCGAATAGCTGGTCGAGCGTCCCATCGGCATTAAGCCGCGCCATGTTATTGCGTGTTACACCAAGGATGCTGCTAAAAACTCCGCCAATAAGTATCTTCCCATCAGGCTGAATGGCTGTAGCGATGATGTTGCTACCGATGGCATTAAGATTAAGCGTCTGTTCTACTCCGCCATCGGCTTCCAACCGAGCCGCATAATTGCGCGCCACCTGCGGTTCGCCATTTGGTGTAAACGCAGTAAAGTATCCGCCTGCGATTATTTTCCCGTCCGGCTGTGGCACAAGCGCCTCGACCCGAAGCGCAGGGTGCGTGCTCCGACCCGGATTTGGGTCGAAGGAATCAGCCTGTCCCGTGATGGGATCAAGCCGCGCGATCCGATTGCGAGGCTGTCCACCTGTTAACCCAAAAAAAGAACCGTTGACTAAAATCCTCCCATCGGACTGCACGACAATGCCGACAATTTGCTCACCGATACCCGGGTTGAACGAGTCGGCCGTCCCATTCAGCGGTTCGAGCCTGGCCAAGGCATATCTGGGCTGCCCGCCAATAAAACTAAAGCTTCCGCTCACCAGGATTTTCCCGTCCGGCTGCACTGTGATTGCGTCTATTGAGTCGTTGAGACCAGTCAGGTTCGGATTAAATGACATATCCAGAGTGCCATCAGCATTTAATCGAACAAAGCTTTTACGTGGCTGTCCTCCCACAGAAGTGAAATAACCGCCAATAAGAACCTTGCCATCCGGCTGCAAGGCGATGGCATCGACTCGCGGGCCCTCGCCGCTGCCAATGTTCGCATTGAAGGAATCAGCAACGCCAGTAACCGGATCGAGCCGTGCGATGAAATTGCGCGTCTGTTGCAGACCAATCTCCGTAAACATTCCGCCGATTACAATCTTGCCGTCAGGCTGCACTACTACGGCAAAGGGTGGTTGATCGGGACTTGGGTTAAAAGAATCTGCTGTTCCCGTGGCAGGATCAAGTCTTGCCATATTCCCGCGGGTCTGGCCCCCAATAGTACCGGAAGCACCAAAATAACCAGAAACCAAAATCTTTCCATCCGGCTGAATGGCCATAGCGATGACATAACCCTGGTTGCCTGATGTTTGCATTGAACGTGTCATCCAGCGTTCCGTCTGGATTAATCCGCGCGATACCATTACGCGGCACTCCTAAGATTTGATTGAAGAAACCGCCGAGCAGGATTTTTCCATCGCGTTGCACCGCGATGGCATGGACAGTCGAATTCGCCTGCGGATCAAAACCGTCGAGGGCGGATTGCCCTTGCGCCAGAGGTGCACCGCACGTCAGCAGCAATACAAGGCAAGACACTAAGAGCTTCGTCACAGGGGCCATTTTCATTTTGAGACGCCCGCCCAGGAAACGTCCCGGGAGGCGACCCTCGTGATTCAAGAACCAATCAATCCAAATGTCGAGTTCTCTTTAGAGGTGGAGCACCTTGATTTGCCCTCGCTCCTCTCCCGATTGTAGTCACGGCGCTCTGTCGCCTTGTCTCCAACCGACGCCCCAACGGAGCTCCGAAAGCTTTCGCGAGTCCAACGACGGGGCGGCTACATCGGGCAACTTCCTCGAAAAAAAAGGCGTTGATTTCGGCTGTTGTAGAAATGTTTTCGGTCAATGTAGAAACGTTTTCGCCTGCTGTAGAGACGCGGTCGCTCAAAGGAGAATCGAAATCGCCAGTTCTAGCGAGCAGACTGCCAATTGTAGCGACGCGATCGTCAAATGAAGGAATGCGGGCGGCGGCTGGAGAACTGCGGACGGCTGTTGTAGTTCTCCAACTGGCTCCCGCATCTCGTCATTGACCGGACGGGCCGCTCCATGGCGTGGCCATTTCACTTCTTTCTGCCGGCGATGTGCTTCATCGAGCTAACGAGCCGCTATCCTTTGCGTCGTCGCTGCGGAAACCACTTCGCTCAGATCCCGTGGCTTCACGCCTAACGAATTATTGATCGCGCGAATCTTCCGGCGGCGCGCCAAGTAATCGGCAGTAAGCCCATATCGTCACGCCCCAAACAAGGGCGAGCGATACGAGCATAAAGACCCAGCCCCAGCCAGTCATCGCTTAACGGTTTTCTTCATGGGTTTTTTCCATCGAGATCAAGGCCGGCCGCGCGCCATCGGCGTTCACCAATCGCGAGCGCTATCACCAATAATACTAACGAGGCCAAAATGATTATCACAGTCCAGAGCGTAATTGGATCGCCCGCCATAGCTCGTAATTTTCCCGGCAGTTGCGAGTAGGAGAAACCGATCAGGACCACGAGCAGATAAATGGGCGCGACCCATTTCATGATGAACTGGAACACTCGCGGAATCCTTATCAGCGCACCCTGATCGAGCTCAGCCATGCCCTTATCGATTCCCCATACCCATCCGAAACAAATGATCTGAACGGTGGCGAGCACGAAGATGCAAAACGTGCCGACCCAAAAATCCATCGTATCGAGCGCGACGGTATTTTTGCTGAACCAAATAACCCAAAACGAACCGAGGCCACAAATGACGGAGGTCAACGCGATCGCTTTTCCGTGACTGATCCCCAACGTTTCTTCGAAAAACGTTTTTGTCGGCTGCAGCATCGAAATTGAACTCGTTATGGCCGCCAGGAAAAGCAGGAAAAACCACGCGAATCCAATCCAACGCCCCCACATTCCCATTTGATGGAAAACGACCGGTAACGTTTGGAAACCAAGACCGAACCCGCCGCCGACGCCGCTTGCACCGAGAAAGACGAATGCTGCCGTGATGGTAATTAATCCACCAAAGCCAACTTCGAATAATTCGTTGGTCGCGCTTGCAGTCAATCCAGACAAGGCGACGTCGTCCTTCTTCTTCAAATAGGACGCGTAATTCAAGATCACGCCGAAACCGACGGAAAGGCTGAAGAAAATTTGCCCGGCAGCGGCGAGCCACGTTTCAAAATCGGTCAGCTTGGAGAAATCCGGATTCCACAAAAAGCCCAGCCCGTTCAAGACATTTTGATCGGGATGCGTCGGGTCGGGCGTGCCAAGAGTGAGCACGCGAATCAAGACGATCACGGCCAAGACAGCCATTGCCGGAAGGGCAAACTGACAAAACTTTTCGATGCCGCCTTTCAATCCGCGATAGACGAGAACGATGTTGAGCGAGACGACGATCATCCAAAAAATCGCGCTCATATTCAGCACGCCATTCGTGCTGGTGCCGGTCGCTTCGCCGAAAAATGTGCCGGCGGCTTTCACCTGTTCCCCAATATTTCCGGTCGAGGTGGACGTTACCCATTAGATAGTCCCACGAATATCGGAGACACCACGCCTCGATGTAGACGTAGTACATGTAAACAATCATCGGGATGAGAATGGCGAGGACGCCGAAGTAGCGCGCGATTTTCCCTTTTCCGGCCACACCAAGAATTGCCGCGCCGTTATGAAATCCCTTTGTTCCGCCGTGCCGCGCCATGGCCCATTCCGCCCAGCCGATCGGCAACGCCAGAAGAAGCAGCGCGCAAATGTAAGGAATCATGAACGCGCCGCCGCCATGCGCCGCTGCCTGGCCGGGGAACCGAAGAAAATTGCCGAGGCCTACTGCGGAGCCGGAGACCGCGAGGATGACGCCGACCCGCGTTCCCCATTCCACTGTTTTCTTGCCGTTCTGGTCCATGCGCGGTTCGATTCCAACACGACCGCGCGAACCGTCTCGATGCCTCACCGAACCCAACTCGCCAGTCTTGCCCGTGACTTTTTAGCGGCACGGCCCGTCGTGCGCAACAGATTTCGGCATGCCCGGCAATGGGCATGAGAAGACGAGGGAGACACTGGCCTCCGCGAAACCTAAACAGTGCGGCTGCTTCCGCCTAACGAACTACTGGAAGGGCTCGCGCCGAAACCGAGGACGCTTTCGAGTTTCTTCTGCAATCGCATTTCATCCGTTCGATTCGTCGGGACTCGCGGCAAATAAGTTCTTTCCGAAACGCTGGCTTTCATCGCGCGATATACTTCGCCTTCCGCGGGAGCAAGCGCACCAAATTCCTCTGGATGCAGCGACTTCTCTTGCAAGCGCGCGAGCGATTCCACAAGCGATCCTTCATCAATCCGGGTGGCGCGGAAAAGCTCTGTCAGACGTTGGAAAGTAATGTGAAACGGAACCAGCGCGAAATCTCCCGCAGATAAGGTTCCTATCTTATCAGCCGGAGTTTCCACGATCTCGGAGGTGCCGACGGAACGCCACATCTGCATTTGATCGAAGTAACCCATGTCGACCCGGTACGATCTGGCCGCTTCGACGGCTATTTCGCAGTTGCGGCTCATCGGTTCAACCGGAATAAGATTTACTTCGGCTCCGTCAGCGTCCTGAACGCGCAAATAAACTTTACGGTTGGCGGGGGCAGCGGCGGCGAAAGCCTGCGGCCAATCAATATCCCAATAAACGAAAAGCATCTCCGGATCTCGCGCCATGGCGAAGACAATCGATTGCCCATAAGAACGCGGGAGCTCCGCAAAAACCTCGGCATCAGCGGCGCGATTCTCTTCAAAAGCGACAGCGGGCGAGCTGGAAATTCGAAACGAGGGAGCTGTCGGATCTGTGACGTTTTCTTCGCGAGTATTCATCGGAATTTTGAGAGGCCGGACGATACACCAAACGTCGCAAAACGCGACGGCGAAAATATCCGGGAAACCTCATAAACAGCATTGTCATTCTGAGCGCAGCGAAGAACCTCGCGAACCACCTTCGAGGTTGCGAGGGAGGTCCCTCGCTGCGCTCGGGATGACATGTTTTAGCTCTCACTTATAAGTTGGCCTCCTAATAGATTGCTGCACTCACCTCACGATGTGAGGATGGGCGCCAACATTTCCGCCGTGAAAATTTGCGTCGTTCTTAATCCCGCAGCCGGCTCCGCTGAAAATACGGAGAAGCTGCGCAAAAAACTGGAACGGCTTGGATCCTGTAAAATCGAGACAACGGCACAACCGGGCGATGCTCAAAAATTCGCTCGGCGCGCGGTCGCAGATGGATGTGATCTCATTATCTCCGCGGGCGGCGATGGCACGCTTAACGAAGTTGTTAACGGTATTGCCGAGCAGAATTGCCAATCTCGGCTGGGTATCGTGCCGTTGGGAACAGGGAATGATTTCGCGCGGTCGATCGGGTTGCCGGCAAAGGTTGACGAGTGTCTCGAGATCATTGCGCAGGGCAAAACGAAAGCGATCGATCTCGTGCGCGTGACGAGCGATCAGGAGCGCTACTTTGTCAACGTGTCGGCCGGCGGTTTTAGCGGCGTGGTCGATGAAAAACTTACGCCCGAGATTAAGAAGACCTGGGGCCCGCTGGCGTATCTGCGCGGCGCCGCTGCGGCGCTGCCGGAATTGCGCGCTTACAAAACAACCATCGTTCTTGATGACGCAGAAACTGTTGCGATGAATCTCTACAACGTGATCATCGCCAATGGCCGCTACGTGGCGGGTGGAATACCGGTCGCGCCGGAAGCGATACTGAATGACGGCATTGTGGATGTATTTCTCGTTCTGGAAAGACCGGCTACGGAATTGACCGTTCTTGTCGCGCGAGTTTTGTTAGGCAAACACATGGGAAGCGAGGCCATCGTTCATCGTCGCGCAGCGAAAGTCTCGGTGAATTCAAGACCGGGTATGTGGTTCAATGTCGATGGCGAATTGGTAGGAAATGAGCCGGCTTTATTCGAGGTGATGCCCGGCGCGATGCAGTTTATCGTCGGCGAGATATGAAGTCGAAAATCGTAAGCGCAGCGGAACTCGCCGCGATTTCGGAACAATTGCGCGCAACGGGAAAGAAATTGGTGGCGACCAATGGATGCTTCGATCTGCTCCACGTGGGTCATGTGCGATATCTGGAGGCTGCGCGCCAGCTGGGTGATGCGCTCGTGGTCGGAATCAACGGCGACGCTTCCGTTAGAGCACTGAAAGGAAAAGAGCGGCCGCATAATGGAGAATATGATCGCGCAGAAGTCGTCGCGGCTTTGGAAAGTGTCGATCACGTGACGATTTTTCCGGAGGAACGCGCAAACCACTTTCTCGAAAAAGCGAGGCCGGCGATCTATGTGAAGGGCGGCGATTACAAGACGGAAACATTGAATGCTGAGGAGCGCGCGGTGTTGGAAAAAATTGGGGCAGAGATCCGCATCCTTCCGTTCGAAGCGGGCTATTCCACGACCGCTCTTCTGGATCGACTGCAGAAACCAAGTGGCGCGTGAGCTTGCTACCAATAGGAGTTCTCGGTTCGGGAAAGGGCAGTAACTGCCGCGCGATTCTGGAGCGCGCGCGGTCGGGGAAATTGGCGGTGGATGTGCGCGTAGTTATTTCCGATGTTTTCGATGCGGGGATTCTTGAGCTGGCTCGCGAGTTTGGAGTTCCGAATGCTTATCTGCCACCGGGACCGTTCCGGACAAAGTTAACGCCGGAAAGCGAAACGGCACTCGTGCAAATGCTGCAGGACGCACATGTGGAACTCGTCGTGCTGGCCGGATTCATGCGCGTCTTGAAAGCGCCGATGCTGGAGGCGTTCCCGAAACGGATCATAAACATTCATCCATCTCTCCTGCCGAAATTCCCTGGCTTGGAAGCCTGGAAGCAAGCGTTACTTGCGGGACAGAAAGTCACCGGCTGCACCGTCCATTACGTCGATGCGAGCATCGATGGCGGTGACATTATCGCGCAGCAAGAGGTTCCGATTTTGCCTAACGACACTGCTGAATCGCTCCACGCACGAATTCAAATCGCGGAACACGAAATCTATCCCGAAGCGATCAGCCGATTCGCCGTTCGCGGAAAATAGGTGCTAGATGCGTTCCGCTTTTTGATCGCGCTCGAGCAAATCCTGCAGCGCCCGCGGCGGAGGCTTATTTTCATACAGGACAGCGTAAACCTGATCTATGATCGGCGTTTCAATTCCCAGTTGTCGCGCACATTCAAATGCACTTTTCGTAGTCGGAATTCCTTCGGCCACCGTTTTCATTGTCGAGATAACATCGCCTAACGAGTGGCCCCGGCCAAGACTCTCGCCAACCCGCCGGTTCCGGCTGTGACCGCTAAAACATGTCGCAATCAAATCACCCGCGCCGCTCAATCCGTAAAACGTGGTTGGCTTTCCTCCCATTGCCGTGCCGAGACGAAGCAGTTCTGCAAGCGCTCGGGTGACAAGTGCAGATTTTGAATTGTCACCAAGATCAAAGCCATCACTGACGCCCGCGGCGATCGCGAAAATATTTTTTAGCGCTCCTCCAAGCTCGATGCTGGTCACGTCTTCGCTCGTGTAAATGCGGAAGCGGGAACTGCCGAGATGCTGTTGGAGTGACGCTGCTACATCGGGTTGCCGGCAACCAATTACCGTCGCAGTGGGTAAACCTCGCGATATTTCGATAGCCAGGTTAGGGCCGGAGAGAACGGCGACTCGGTGGCGGGGAAAAGCTTGGGCCAGGATTTCACTCATTCGCAGCCCGCTGCCGTGCTCGATTCCTTTCGTGCAACTGAGTAACACAGTGCTCTGAGAGGTAACAAAGCCGCGTAACTTCTCTGCGATCTCACGTAGCGCAGTTGATGGCGTCACAAAAACAATCAGATCTGCTTCCGCGCACGCAGCCAGATCGCTCGTCACGCCAATGGAGGAAGGCAATTTCGCGCCGGGAAGGTAGTCAGGGTTTTCGCGAGTAGTTTTTATCCTTTCGACCCGATCGGAATTGTGTCCCCAAAGCGTGATCTTTTTTTCCTGTTTCGCCCAAAGAGCCGCGAGCGCCGTGCCCCAACCTCCGGCACCGATAATTGCAATCCGTTGCAAAGTCATCGGCGCGTAAAACGTTGCTCGGTTCCCCTAACGAGACGCGCAAAATTTGAGCGGTGCCGCCAGCACACCATGGTCGCGAGGATGATCGCAGAATAAAAGATGACGGCACTGTTCATCACGTGAAGTCTCAACAGTATCCCAATCGCGGTCGGTAAAGCCACGGCGGCGATCACCGACGCGACAGAAACGTAGCGGGTCAATTCAAAGACAACAATCCACACCACCACCGCAACGAGCGTCGCCACTGGAGCCAAGCCCAGCATTGTGCCGGCAGAAGTGGCGACACCTTTGCCTCCTTTGAATTTTAGCCAAACCGGAAAGGCATGCCCGAAGACACAAACAAGTGCGCCAACAATTCCAAACCAATCTGAGTACGCCCGTGTGGTTTCGAAATGTTCGGCGAAAGAGATGGCGATATGAACCGCCAAGAAGCCCTTTAGCGCGTCCAGGAAAAACACCGCGTAACCATAGGGTTTTCCGAGTAAGCGAAGGACGTTGGTAGCCCCGATGTTCCCGCTGCCATGCTGACGTATATCTACGCCTGCAATCTTGCCCGCAATAAATCCGCTCGGGAACGACCCTAACAAATAGCTGATGATCGCGACGGCAAGAAGCAAAAGGCTCACACTAGAATCCCGAATCTTGCAAACTAGGCCCCGGAAGAAATTTCTATTTGCGTGGAATTTTCCATTTTTAAACTATTGCTGTTCAACCAAATAGATAATGCTCGTATGTCCGCGATGGGAATGCCTTTGATCTTACTCGCGTTTTCAAGAGTCGATGGTCGATACCGAGCCAGCTTTTCACGCGTCTCGCGCCGGATCCCAGCGATTGCATCATAATCGAGTTGAGGTGGGAGTTGCTCGGTGAGATTTCGTGACTGACGGTTTTGTCGCGCTTGCCGTTGGACGTAACCTTCGGTCTTCGACTCGATGGCGATCTGGTCCCAAAGTTCGGCCGGACCCTGTCCAAGGAGTTCCGCCGGAAGTTCCGTTGGCCTATAGCCGCAATTCTTCATTCTCTGCCAAAGGGATTCGCCAGCGATCTTTTGCTGCGACGCCAAATCACGAAGTGTCTCAAGGACATTCTGCTTTTGCAAAAACGCTTCGTGCTGGGGAGCTGTGACCGCCCCAACTGCAAAACCTCGTTCAGTAAGACGCTCATCGGCATTATCGTGACGCAGCGCTATTCTATCCTCCGCGCGACTCGTGAACATGCGATAAGGTTCATCGACGCCGCGCGTGACAAGGTCATCGATCAGAACTCCGATATACGCCTCCGACCTCTTCAGAATGAACGGGCTGTTCCCGCTAAGTTTCAGGGCCGCGTTGATTCCAGCAATCAATCCCTGTGCTGCTGCCTCTTCGTAGCCGGAAGTGCCGTTGATTTGACCGGCAAAATAGAGGCCTTGGATGCGCTTGGTCTCAAGCGTGTGGTCAAGCTGCGTTGGCGGGAAATAATCGTATTCTACGGCGTAACCGGGCCGCAAAATCTCCACGTCCGCAAGGCCAGGTATGGTTTTCAGAAACGCCAGTTGCACGTCGTAAGGCAAGCTGGTCGACACGCCGTTGACATAAAATTCGTCTGTATGTTTTCCCTCGGGTTCGAGAAAAATCTGGTGACTGTCGCGATCGGCGAACTTGACGACTTTGTCTTCTATTGAGGGACAATACCGGGGCCCGGTTCCTTTAATCCGTCCGGAATAAAGAGCTGACTTTTCCAAATTCGCATTGATCACGTCATGAGTTGCCGAGGTTGTTCGGGTTATCCAGCACGGCACTTGTTCCACATGGAACTTCCCGTTTTCATCGTAATTCAAAGTGAAGATTTCGTCGGGACCTGACCGACTAATGGGAAGGAAGCTGAATCGCGGTGGCGGTTCGTCTCCATCTTGAATCTCACAGAGGGAGAAGTCGATGGACCGGCGACTTATCCTGCAGGGCGTCCCAGTCTTAAATCGGTCCACTTCAAATCCGAGCGATCGAAGGTTCTCGCTCAAAGTGGAACTCGATTCGGCCATTCGGCCGCCAGGCTTAGTCTTCGCTCCGACGTGGAGAAGGCCGCGTAAAAAAGTTCCAGCGGTAATGATTACTGCATCACCGCGAAACATTGTTCCAAAATCCGTTTCGACACCCCTGACGCATCCCTCGTCTATGATGAGACCGTTTACAGCACCCTGTTTTACGTCCAACCCTGATTGCGCCTCTACAATGGCTTTCATCCGAAATTGGTACGCCTTCTTATCGCACTGAGCCCTGGGAGATCGAACACTCGGACCCTTCGATCGATTAAGAAGCCGAAACTGAATTCCGGTAGCGTCCGCATTAGATCCCATCGCTCCGCCCAGCGCGTCGATTTCCCTTACCAAGTGTCCCTTGGCAGATCCACCAATAGCAGGATTACAAGACATTTGCGAAATCGTATCCAAATTCTGTGTAAGGAGTAATGTACGGCACCCCATCCTAGACGCGGCTAAAGCCGCCTCGACTCCTGCATGACCACTGCCAACGACAATTATATCCCAACCATTTCGCATTTTTATTTAACTTAAAAGTCTGTATTTAAACGTATTATGATATTATTGCTTGGGCTGTTGCGGGCTGCGGTTCGGGGCGTTTGCCATGATCATCCTCCGTTTGCTCGAGCAAGCGCCGGGCAATTCTTCCCATCACCACGACCAAGATAGCTAGTGAAACGAAGCCAAAGCCCCAGACGATATACTCAATGGCATGCGGGTGCGTTTTGCCCCGAAAAAGGTTCAGACCAAGTTGACCGAGAGTGCCCAGATAGGCGTAGAGAAACAGGCCAGGAGCCTGGCCGATTGCCACCCAAAGCATGCAGGTCCGAAAGCGAATTGGCGTCAGGCCATAGAGATAGTTGAGCAAGCTAGTCGGGAAAAGGGGATGCAGTTGGCTTAACAGGATTATTTTCCAACCTTCTTTTCGCACCGCGGGCTCCAGCGCTTCGTAGGTCGAAGTCCGCAAAAGTTTCTTTCCGAGCCAGCTTCGACCCATCAGCCGGCTTAGGAAAAACGACAGTGCCGCCCCCGTCACATTCCCAACCAGGATGATTAAAAATCCCCACCACAGTCCAAAAAAGAATCCGCCCCCGATACTCAAAATACCTCCTGGCAAAAGCAAAACGTTGCAGCACGCGTAAAGCAGCGGGTAACAGATTGCGCTCCATACTCCTAGTTCCATCACGCGTTGCTGAATAGCTGCGAGAGAATCCGCCACCGGAAGCGCATGACGCACCCAGATCGCGCAAATCAAGGCAAGGAGAAGGCCTCCGATTTGGATATAGAAAACGCGGCGGCGTGCGTCTTTCATTTCGAATAGTTTCAATGTTCAGAGCCAGCGCGCAAATACCGTGAGGCCCGTAGTTATTTTATTAGCAGTTAAAGGCGTATATGTAACTGCCAGCCTAGCGTGGTAACGCGAGAAAACCATCCTCTTTCCGAATCATCCGATCCACATTTGCGAACGGGAGTTGGGCCATCTCAGCAAACAACGCCCGTGAGCGAAATACCGCAGGCGCAAAGCTGAATTAGTTTGGTGCGATCGCAAAGACTCGAGCAGGAAATCCCGAACCGCCTTTTGGTTTGGGAAAAGTCGCGATAATCATCGCACCTGATTCCGGCAACTGATCCAGATTCGTCAGTAACTCGATCTGATAATGGTCGTGACTCAAAATGTAGGTCTCTAGCGAGTAATCATCTTTCGTCGTTGCGATCCCGGGATCTGTATCGGTGGTTTCGTGGCCTGAAGCCGTAATTTTGCGTTCTTCGTAAAGAAATTTTAATGCCGGAAGACTCCACCCTGGATAATGCGCGACGCCTTTATCATCTTTGTTTTCCATTTTCCCGGCATCAGGCCAACGCTTCGACCAATCCGTCCGCATTGCCACAAATGCACCTGAGGGGATCCGCCCATGTTCTGCTTCCCATCTTTTCAATCGTTCGACGGTCAATGTGTAGTCGAAATCCCTTGCTACCTCTTCATGGACGTCGATGACAGCGAGCGGAAGAATCATTTCCTTAAGCGTAATTTGGTCGACCGTTCTCCCGCCTTTTACGAAGTGCGCCGGTGGATCGACGTGGGTTCCCCATTGGCCAACGTGAGTAAAAGTTTCGGCAAAAAAACCTGCTCCCATCGAGCCCCGGCCTTTGTCGAACCAGTAGATCAGCTCGCGCTTTTCATCAGGAAATCCCGGCCAATGCGGGATCCCGGGAGCAAAAGCGTGTGTTAAATCGACCAACCTTTTCGCGACAAGCGCCCGCTGCATTTCGAGCAACGTTATTTCTTCAGCTTTTCTGGCATCTGCCAGAGCACACGGCACAAACAACAGAATTACGAGTAGTCGCGACCAATTCATTTCCTGTTGTTAATTCAAACCGGAATAAGAGGCCAACAAGTTCGAATAATGCCCAGTATTTTTCGTCTCGTTCAGTTCATGACAGGTTGCCGGTCCGTCCAAACATCTTTATCGACATGCCGGTTTTCCCAAGCAGCAATGCGACTTATTCGCACGCTTAAGATGAAGGTTAGCGGCGTTTATAGAACAGAACTTAAAAGAAACGCTGTGCAGAACATTGATTATTGTTTAAGTGAGGGCGCTAAGCACTTCTGAAAAATGACTCAGCTCGCCAAAGAAGTAACTCTTTCGACGACTGCTGAAATCAACGATGCCGTGCCGAGACAAGTTCCTCTGGTTGAGGATCTCGATTCTCAGCGTGCTGAGCAGACGACGGAAAGTTTATTCGAGCGATTTGCCTGGCTCTATATTTTTTGCCGCGAGAAACTTTTTCGTGATGATACGAAACGGATCATGGCTGGGCTTTGGGCGGGGAGTGCGCCACCGAGCGAGACGCGTTTGATTGAACTGGGCTGCGGTCCCGGATTTTATTCCTGCCGCCTGGCAGCTCAATTTCCGCAATTGTCCGTGCTCGGCGTCGACAGTTCAGAGAAGCAACTCAATTGGGCTCGGGAGAAAGTCCGTGCAAAAGAACTCACAAATTGCACTTTTGAGCGCGTGAATGTTTTGTCTTTGTCTTACAGTTCCGAATCCTTTGACACCTTGATCGCTTCACGGCTTCTGACCATTCTCCCAGCTCGCGAGAAAGCGGTGTCAGAAATGTTCCGCATTCTGCGTCCCGGCGGGAAATGTTTTGTAGCGGAACCGCGCTATATCTTTTGGGCATCGCTGCCGCTTTTTGCCATGTGGATGCTTGCCGGTGTCACGCGATATAAAAATGGCTATCGCGAACCGCGCAAGGCAATGGTTTTATCACAGGCGTCATTCAAACGGCTCTTTGCCACACAACCCTGGAAAACGGTGCGCACATGGCAGGATGGTCGGTATCAGTACGCCCTTTGTGAAAAGGGTTGAATTACGGCGCCACACGTACCGCAGCGCAGACCGTGCAGCAGCGTGTCCTCGATTCTAAAGTTTTGCCGCAGGTTGCTGCCGGGTCTTGCGCTCTCGCCGTCATGACGAAAGCTCCCCGCGCCGGAAAGGTTAAAACGCGTTTGATTCCGCCGCTGACTTCCGAGGAAGCAGCAGCTCTAAACATATGTTTTTTACGCGATATTACCGGAGCGATCGAGCAAGCAACCCGGAACAGCAGCGCGTTCGGCATCGCCGTTTACACACCGATAGGCGCTGAAAATTCGTATGACGGAATTCTTCCTGACGGTTTTTTCCTGGTGCCCCAACGCGGCGATGCATTTGGCGAACGGTTGTTCTTCGCGATAGAGGATCTTCTCCGACTCGGCTTCGAATCGGTGTGTTTGATTAATTCGGACAGTCCGACAGTGCCGCCCCATGTTTTTATCGAGGCGGCGCAAGAGCTGGCAAAGCCAGGCGACCGCGTCGTGCTCGGTCCCTCTGATGACGGCGGATATTACTTGATCGGCGTCAAACAATTGCACCGCAGACTCTTTGAGGAGATTGACTGGAGCACCGAAAAAGTTTTGGAGCAGACAACAGATCGAGCCGCAGAGTTGTGCTTGGACGTTCACCTGTTGCCTGCGTGGTTCGATGTTGACGATCGTTCGACATTACAGCGGCTATGTAAGTCAGTTTTGCCATCGACCGCTACCCAATACGCGCCAGCGACAAAGCAATTCCTGGAAAATCTTATCGCACGAGAAGGCCGCGAACGGATTTGGCCTAACGAATGAAAAAAAAGAATGCGCTCGTTACCGGCGGAGCCGGTTTGATTGGCTCACACGTTGCAGACCTCCTCGTGCGGGATGGCTGGTCGGTGCGGATCCTGGATAATCTCGAGCCGCAGACCCATCGCCGCGGGAAGCCGGCGTGGATTTCGCCCGATGCCGAATTTATTGAGGGAGATTTGTGCGATCGAGAGACGATCACCAAAGCGCTCGATGGAATAGATGTCGTCTTTCATCAGGCAGCCTACGGCGGATACATGCCTGAGATCGCGAAGTATGTGCATGTTAATTCGTTAGGCACCGCGCAAATGCTGGAAGTGATTCGCGAGAAGAATCTGCCGATCAAGAAAATCATCGTTGCGTCTTCGCAGGCGGTTTACAGCGAAGGCGCCGGAATTTGTCCGCAACACGGTCTTGTTTTCCCAACAGTGCGGCCGGTCGAACAATTGCGGGCGGGCGATTGGTCCGTCCATTGTCCGATTTGCGATGTGACAACGCAAAGCGCGCCGACTCCCGAAAACGCGCCCGTCGGCGGCGAAACCGTTTACGGGCTAACGAAAGTCGATCAGGAGAAATTGGTTCTGCTGTGGGGAAAACAGATGGGCATCCCGACCGTCGCGCTGCGCTATTCCTGCACTTATGGGCCGCGCCAATCGATCTTCAATCCTTACACCGGAGTCATCGCGATATTCTGCACGCGTCTCCTCAACAATTTGCCGCCGGTTTTTTTCGAAGACGGCGAGCAAACGCGCGACATGTCTTTTGTGGAAGATATTGCCCGCGCCAATTTGCTCGCGGTGGAAACCGATGCGCTTGATGGGTTGCCGGTAAATGTTGGCAGCGGTCGCGGCGTTTCCGTTCGCGAGATGGCGGCGCTGATTTCCGACGCGCTCAACATTCATATCGAACCGGAAATTAATGGCGAATTCCGCCCTGGTGAGATGCGCCACCTAACGAGTGGAACCGATCGCATCCGCGCCGTTGGCTACGAACCGCAAGTCGATCTCGCCACCGGCATCGACCGCTATCTTGATTGGATCCGCGCGCAATCCGATGTGCGCGATTACTTCAGCGAGGCTGCCACTATTCTCCGCGACAAAGGCATCGTTCACCGCGTAAGATCGAGCGATGAGCGACGCGATCTCCAGTCCTGATTTCGATTCGCTCATCGTCGAGCACGCGCGCAAAGATTTTCCGCTGCTCGATGCGGAAATGAATGTGGCCGCGGCGCTCGATCGCATCCGGCGCGAAGGCGTGGGCGAGCGCGTGATTTATTTCTTCGCCATCGATGCGGCGAAGAAACTGGTCGGCGTTTTGCCGACGCGCCGTTTACTCACCGCACCGCTGGAGAGCCGACTGGATGAAATAATGGTGCGACGCGTGATCGCCATTCCAGCCACCGCGACGGTGCTGGAGGCGTGTGAATTTTTCGTGCTCTACAAATTTTTCGCCTTTCCGGTAGTGGACGATCAACGCCGCGTCATCGGCGTTGTAGACGTCAGTTTGTTCGCCGAAGAAATGCTCGAGGCCGGTGAACGCGAGGGAGAGCAACATCCTCCCACTCCGAGCGAGGACGTTTTCGAAGCGCTCGGGTTCCATCTCGCGCAGATTCGCGGCGCATCGCCGTGGCGCGTTTTTCGTTACCGCTTTCCGTGGTTACTGGCAACGGTCGCAGCGGGAACGGCCTGCGCATTGCTGGCGGGCGCGTTCGAAGCCACGCTCGCCGACAGCCTCGTCATCGCATTTTTTCTCACCATGGTGCTCGGTTTAAATGAGAGCGTGAGCATGCAATCAATGACGCTCACCATCCAGGCCTTGCGCGTGCAAACGCCAACCCGCGGTTGGTTTCTCGAAAATCTTCGCCGCGAAAGTGCCACGGCTTTACTCATTGGTTTGGCGTGTGGAATCATCGTGGCAGCGATCGTTTGGTTATGGCGTGGAGATGTAAACGGCGCGCTCGTCGTCGGCACCAGCATCGTCGTCTCACTTTTCATGGCGTGTGTTTTCGGATTCAGCGTCCCTTCCATTCTTCATGGCTTGAAGCTTGATCCGAAAATAGCGGCCGGTCCTGTCACGCTCGCGGTCACCGATTTCTTCGCGTTGACCTTTTATTTTTCGCTCGCTTCGCTCGTGCTTTGATGAATGCGGCGAGCGTGTCGGTCGTCATTCCGGCCTTAAACGAAGAGGAACCGATCGCTGACGTAGTGCGTGCTTGCCTAACGACTGGCTTGCCTGACGAAGTTATCGTGGTCGATAACGGCAGCTCCGACCACACGGCCGAACGCGCGCAAAGCGCAGGCGCACGTGTCGTTTCCGAACCGACGCCGGGTTATGGGCGTGCGTGCGCGGCGGGTGTGCATGCTCTCTCGCCCGAAACAAACATCGTCGTATTCCTCGACGGCGATGGCAGCGATTGCCCGGAACTCATGGATCGACTCGTTAGGCCAATCGCAGACGACCAATACGATTTTGTTCTCGGATCGCGCACCCGCGGCGAACGCGAGCCCGGCAGCATGAATTTTCAGCAAGTTGCATCCGGTCGCGCCGCGGGTTTTCTGCTTCGCCTTCTTTATGGCGTGAAATACACGGATATGTCGCCATTTCGCGCGATTCGTCGCGATGCGCTCGATCAGCTCGGCATGCAGGAGAAAACCTACGGCTGGAATCTCGAGATGCAGATGCGCGTCGCGCGCGCGGGATTGCGCATCCTGGAAGTGCCGGTCAATCATCGTCGACGCAGCGGCGGCGAATCGAAAGTTTCCGGAACGTTGCGCGGCACTTTCGTGGCGGGCGGGCGCATTCTGGCCACGCTTGTGCGAGTCGCCGCGGAAGGAAAATCTCGACGACCCAGACGCTGAAGCACAAATTGGCGGAGATGAGCCGCGGTAAAGCCATTTGGGCCGGTTTGCTCGCCGGATTTCTCGCCGGCCTGGTCATGACCGTCGTCATGCTAGTGCTGGCGTGGTTGTTCGGCGTCGCGACGCCACTCGCGATTTTCGGCGATCGGCTCTCGGTTTTCATTCCAGCCGACGCCTTCTTAAAACTGATGGGTCGCGTGGGCGGATACAACCACATGAAGCAACTCGGCGTCGGTTCGGTTATTGTCGGTCAACTTGTTGTCGGCGCGCTTGCTGGCGCGGGTTACGGTTTGGTTAAACGGAGCGGTCTCAGGGGGCGAAACGCTCTTGTAACGGTTGCGATTTTCGCGCTGCTTCCATTCATCGCAGTTGCGGTCTTTCTCTGGCCTGTCCTCGGAACAAGTTACCGCGGACTTCCGATGGGTTGGGCGACAGTCGTCACGCTCATTGGTTTACTAATCGTGTTCGTCGCCTTCGAACGCACGCTCGTTCTGGCATTTCGTTTTCTCACGCGGCCGTCGCGGGTGATGAGCGGCAGGCAGGAATGGAGTCCCGGGATGGGCCGCCGCGCGTTTCTGCTCGGCGGATTGGGAGTGGTGATCGCGGCTGGCGGTGCCGCGGTTATTCGGAAACTCTATCGCGCTGCGACGTTTAGTTACGACGGCACGCAATACAAAGGCGCGAAAGTCAAACCGATCACGCCTAACGAGCAATTTTATTGTGTGACGAAGAACGTGGTCGATCCGCGTGTTGATGCGGCGCACTGGCAATTGGAAATTCGCGGCCTGGTAAAGACGCCACGCACTTATCGCCTCGAGGAATTGAAAACGATGCCGGCAGTGGAACAAGAGACGACCCTGATGTGCATCAGCAATTTACTCGACGGCGGTTTGATGAGTAATGCCGTTTGGAAAGGAATTCCGATGCGCGCTTTGCTCGAGCCCGCCGGTCCGACTGAAGGTGCCGTGAAAGTTCGCTTACACGGCGTTGATAATTACACCGACACGTTCCCGCTTGCCAAGGCGATGGAGCCCACCACGCTCGTCGTCTATCAGATGAATGGAGAACCGCTGCCGCATCGGCACGGCTTTCCTGCGCGCGTGATCGTGCCCGGATATTTTGGCGAGAAACACGTCAAGTGGATCACGCGCATCGAAGTCGCGAAGGCAGATGCTGTCGGCTTTTACGAAAAACAAGGCTGGGGTCCGGACTTTATCGTTCCGACCCGGTCGCGCATTGATGTTCCTAACGATTGGGCGACGCTCAAAAGCGCTGATGTTGCGAATGGAATCTCGGTTCGCGGAATTGCGTTTGCCGGCAATCGCGGAATTTCCAAAGTCGAGATGAGTTTCGATGACGGGAAAACGTGGCGCGACGCGCAGCTCGATTATCCGGGAACAAAACTCACGTGGGCGTTGTGGAGTTGCGACTGGCGGCCCGAGAATGCGGGCTATCATGTCCTGGTCGTGCGGGCGACTGACGGTAACGGCAAGTTGCAGGAGTATGATGAAAAGCGGCCGTTCACCTCAGGCGTGACTGGGTTTCATCGAGTCTCGGTCCAGATTTCCTGACGGTAGGGCGCGACGGCCCTGTCGCGCCCTACCGGCTTTGGCATTTCGGGCACCATGCGGTGGTGCGTCCGCCAATTGTCGCGCGGCGCAGTTTGATTTTGTGCTTCGGGCAAATGCCTCCGCTCTTCCAGCGTTGGTGGATCAGCCAGGATTTCGGCGGATCAGAGAAATCTTTCCCGAGAGTCCGCAAAGATTCGCGCGCGACAAATTTTGTTTCCTTAAGCAAAGCCGTCCGATTCTTTTTCGTCAGTTTCGCGCTGCGCGTTGCGGGATGAATTCTTGCTCGCCACAGGATTTCGTCCGCCATCCAATTGCCGATTCCGGAAAAACCATTTTGCATAAGGAGCACAGCCTTGATCGGCGCTTTGCCATGTCGTCGCAGAAATTCATCGAGAAAATTCTGGTCAAAGCCGCGCTCGTTTATTTCCGGAACGCCGGCGCGCCACCAATCCGGTTCGCTCTCGCCGTGATGAAATCGCACTCGTCCAAATTGTCTTGAATCGCGAAACACAAGGGAGCGCCGCGCCTGTTCGAGAACAAGATGATCGTGTTTCTCCGGGCGAAACTCCGGCTTTTCGATCCGCATTTTTCCGGTCATGCCGAGATGCAGACCGAGCAGGTTATCGCCGGAAAATACGAAGAGCATCCGCTTCCCCCGCGCGACCGAGCGCAGCAGCGTGCTGCCCGCTAAGTTCCTAACCAGTGCATGCGTATCGGTTCCGCGAAAGATTCGTTTTCGCGGATGAAGGTTGACCGCGAGGATTTTGTGGCCGAGCCCGGCGTCCCATTGTCTTCGAAAATATTCGACCTCAGCCAACTCGGGCATCGGGGCACTGTAGCCGTCGCCCTGCGGGCGACGAATTATCTTTGCGCGCTCTTCGTCACGCTTGCCATAGGCACGCGGCTACAGTTTTGCCGGCTTGCGCGCCATGCTAGTTTCTTGAATGGAGAAAGTGATCATCATCGGCAGCGGTTGCGCTGGATTGACCGCGGCAATTTACGCTGCCCGGGCGAAACTGGAGCCGCTCGTCCTCGAGGGTCCGCAACCCGGCGGCCAGCTTTCTACCACCACGCTCGTGGAAAATTACCCGGGCTTCGCCGATGGCATCGACGGGCCGCAGTTGATCATGAACATGCATGCGCAAGCCGAAAGATTTGGCGCGCGATTTTCCTATGCGGAAGTGATCGATTTCGAAATGCGCGATGACACATTGCGCCTCAAGGCCGACGACGAATGGCTGGAAACGCAGGCTCTGATCATCGCGAGTGGCGCCTCCGCGCGTTATCTTGGTTTGGAAAACGAGGAGAAGTTGATCGGACACGGCCTAACGAGTTGTGCGACGTGTGATGGCGCATTTTACAGGAACGTGCCGGTGTGCGTGATCGGTGGCGGCGATTCCGCGGCGGAAGAATCGCTTTTTCTGACCAAGTTTGCCTCGAAGGTGTATCTAATTCATCGGCGCGACGCGCTGCGCGCTTCCAAGATCATGGCGGACCGCGTGCTCGCGCATGAGAAGATTGAGCCAATCTGGAATACAGTCGTCATTGAATACATCCCCGACGAGAAAGGCGAAATGCGGTCGGTGAGATTACGGAACGTGCAAACGCACGAGGAACGCCTGCTTGAAGTCGCGTGCGTCTTTGTCGCAATCGGACATGATCCCAATACGAAGGCATTCGCGGGAAAGCTGGAGACCGATCCGGATGGATATCTCATTGCTCAGCACTTGGCGGAGAGTAAACACCCGGGAGTTTTTATCGCAGGCGATGTGGCCGATCGCGTTTACAAACAGGCGGTAACCGCCGCTGGCTCGGGCTGCGCCGCTGCCATCGAGGCTGAGCGCTACTTGAGCGGACTAAAGGAATAGCCCGCGATCACGCGGTTCCTCCTCTGTCATGTCGAGCGCAGTCGAGACATCTCTTACTGATGTCGAATGGAACAGTAAGAGATTCCTCGACTCCGCTTCGCTGCGCTCGGAATGACAGGATGAGATGAAGATTTGTGATCTAACGCAGTTCTATTCGCCGCTCAGCGGCGGCGTGAAGCGTTACGTTCACGAAAAGATTAATTACATCCAGAACGCTTCGGAGAACGATGAGCATGTTCTCATCATTCCGGGCGCGAAGACTGAAGTCATCGAGAGCAAGCGTTCGCGCATCTACTCGATCCATTCGCCGCTTCTTTCGCGAACTTCGCGTTACCGCGCGCTCCTGAATCTTCGCGCGGTCGAGAATGTTTTCGAACGGGAACAGCCCGACATCATCGAATCGGGGGATCCGTATCAAATGTCATGGAAAGCGATTGCATCCGGTCACGCGCTGCGCATTCCGGTCGTCGGCTTTTATCATTCGCATTTTCCCGAAGCGTACCTGCGAAGCACCGAAAAATACCTCGGCCACACCGCCACCGAAATGGTCATGGATGTGGCGCGACGTTATGTATGCAAACTCTACAATCAGTTTGAAGTGACGTTTGTGCCATCATTGCGCCTGGGGAAACTTCTCGAAGAATGGGGCGTGGAGAATGTGCGCGGAGTCAATCTCGGCGTGAATACAGAAGTTTTTCGCCCCGATTTGGACGATGCCCTGGCCACGCGCGAGTCGTTAGGCATCGAGCCCGGGCAAAAATTACTGCTCTACATCGGTCGCCTCGCTCAGGAAAAGAACACGCAAACGCTTTTCCGCAGTTTCGAATTGCTGATGAAACGTGGGCCGGATCGCTTTCACATGCTTGTGATCGGCGATGGCGCGCAACGTGAAGAGTTGCGGCGATTACGCAGCGAAATCGGGGGCGTGACCTGGATTCCTTATTGCACGGAATCAGCGCAGCTCGCGCGTTACTATCGTGCCGCTGATCTCTTTGTTCATCCTGGAATTCAGGAAACGTTTGGATTTGTCGCGCTCGAGAGCCAGGCTTGCGGGACACCGGTTGTCGGCATTCGCGGGAGCTACATGGATCGCATCATTCTTCATCAGCAGGCATCGTGGGCGGATGAAAATTCGCCCGAAGCGCTGGCGCAGGCGATCGAGAAGTTCAGCGAGAACAAACTGCAGAAGCTTGGTCAGATCGCATCGCGCGCGGCCGAGGAACAGTACGGATGGAAGCGCGTCTTCGCGCATCTCTTCGGGATATACCGGGAGGTCATCGCGAATTTCGCGCGCGACTAGCAATTTATTAGAACGCCCGCGCGTTAACGACAATTAGCTGTTTCTGTAGCGGCGGTCTATGACCGTCGCACTATTCTCTGGGGCGGCGGATTCGAGCGACGGTCATAGACCGCCGCTACAAAAGCAGAACCGCCCAGCGCTGGAAGTTAGTTGATCGTGAAGTTCGTCGCTGAAATCGCGAAAAAAATATTTCCCACGGCTTCTACCTTCATGCGGCCATTCGAGGTCGTGACTCCGGGCGGGAGGGTAACGCTTTCGCTCCCGTCGTTAGGCGTGCTGGCCAGGAGCGTGTAGGGATAACTGTATCCACCATCGGTCGAAAGAGAGATCTTTACGTTCGGTGTATTAACGGGTGGCAAGTTTGTTCCGGTCACGTTCCAGGTTACGCCGATACTTGATCCATTGGTGAACGGACCGGCGTTATTCGGCGCGGTCACCGCAAAACCTGCCCCGTTGTCGACCACAGTCACCAACATGTCGGCTGTATTAATAGCGCCGCCGTTGACGCGATTGTCACGGGCGGTGAGGCGGAAATTGAGTGCGCGATTGGTAATCGGCAGTGTCTCGCCGTGCGGCGCAGCGACGTTATCGAAAATTCCCGCGACGAGGTTCGATGCCTTCGGAAAGATGCGCGTTGGAATGTAAGTGGGATAGAAAGAACGAAAGATAGGACTCGTGCCGTTATCCGGAACATTGCCGGCCTGGGCGGGGCCGAGATCGCGTTCCTCCCAGGAGTAAGTAAGCGTATCGCCATCCGGATCGCTCGCACTGCCAGTGAGCGCAAACGGTGTGCGGCTCGGAATCGTGTAGTTCGATCCAGCGTTCACTGTCGGCACAGTGTCGCCGGTGGCAGTGATAACCGGACATCCGTTTCCAGAACCAGTCGTCGTGTAGGTGACGATCTCGTTGAGACTTTCGAAGAGAAAATACGCGTCGCTGTTTGGCGCCAGGTTGTCGTTAACGCCGCAGATGCCGGCATAGGCCATGATAGTGGTGCCGCTACCCGGTTCATAGGCGTGGGCCGCACTACGATTGCCGCCGCCACAGTTGCTGCCGGTGCCATTGAAAGGATGATTGGCGCCAAACTGATGCCCCATTTCGTGCGCGACGTAATCGATATTGAATGCGTCGCCTATCGGATTCGACAGGCCGGTGGTGCCGCGTGCTTTCTGACCGGCGCGGCAAACACAGCCCAGGTTAGCAACACCGCCGCTGCCGGTAGTAAAGACGTGGCCGATGTCGTAATTGGCTGTGCCGATCTTTGCATCCAGGTTCGTTTGATTCTGGCCGAGCGCCGCGGTGCTGTTGCTGTATGGGTCGGCGCCGTTCACAGGATTGCCCGTCGTCGGATAAATGATCTCGTCATTGTTCGGAATCAACTGCATGCGAATCCCAAGTTCCGCTTCATAAACTGCGCTCACTCGGTTGATGACGACGACCTCGGCCGCCAATCCTGAAGCCACAGTGTTGCCGGTGAAATTGGTGAAGGTGCTGTTAGCGGCGCAGGCCAGGCGATAAGTGCGCAACTGCGTGCCCGAACTGGTGGCCGGCGTAGCGCCGATATTGCTGCGGAGAGCGCGGCTCGCATCCCCGGGCGTCTCGCAGATGAAAGGTTCCCCGCGGGGATTGCGGAAAACGTCGCGCTTATAATAGCTGACGTAGATGCGATTGTTGCCGCGATAATAGGGATCGATGTAAATCGCGCCCTGGCCAGGAGTGCGAATTTGTGCGTGCATGCCGGCAGGCGTGATGTCGAGAGCGAGCGTCGCGCCTGAATTGTCCACGCTGTGGCCGCGATAGGTTTTGATATCCGGATATTTGGCCGCCAGGTCCGGGTGCATGATGGCAACTTCTTCGAGCGCGAAGCGCAAATATTTTCCGCCCTCGGGCATGGGTAGCGCGAATTCCACCGGCTGCTGTTTCACGCCGTTCGGCAGAACGACATTAGACGGCAACACCTGCAAGAGCACAGATTTGATCCGTTCGATATCGGCGGTGAACGGCTGAGCATAAGTCACAGGTTCCAGCGCAGACTGCTGCCCCCGCAAAGCCGGCACATCTTTGCGCAATTGATAAAGGCCGTCCGGCGATGCGCCCGCGACTGCGGCGAGCGTGGATGAAGCGACAGATGCAAAACTTAGGAAAGTAACGGCGGCCGCAAAAAAGCGGCGACTCGAACGAATTGGATTCCAGATTTTCATAAGAGATTCCGGCGGTTGATTGATAAAATTGAGTCGTTAGGCAACGGCGACTACTTCAAGATTACCCGGCTCGGATGCCGACTGGCGTTGGCGGCGGGGCTGCCGGAATTGGCTTTGACTTGGGAAACGTCGGTCGAGTTGATCGTTCCATTGATGGTAACGTCATTGCGAAAATTGGATGCGCTGACTGGCACCCCGACCTGATTCTTTACAGTCGAGACGTCGCTGGAATTCACCGTGCCATTCCCCGTCGTATCGCCGAGCAAGAAGTTGATGCTGACCGTCGTATTCGCCAGGACCTGGCTGAAGTTGTCGGTAACGTTGCTCAGCGTCACCATGACGGTCTGGCCGTTGGTGACGCCAGTCAGATTCACGGTCATCGTGTTAGCGTTAAATGCCGGGCTGCCGGAAACGCTGCCCACTCCATTCGTCACTGCGGCATTTCCGCTCGCAATATTATTCGTGAATGTGAACACGAGCGTGTGGCCGGACGCACCGGTGCGACATTCCACTCCGGGTGTCCCCATGAGCGGCAGGTTCACATCGAAGTCGCCGACGCCGAGATGCGTCTTGCGCGAGACGGCGCTTGTTACTTGCAAGGCCGCTGGAGAAGCTGTGGTGACGGTGATCGACCAGCCGCCGGCGAGTTGCCCATTATTTCCCGCCACATCGTCCACGATATAAAGACTCCACGTGCCGTTAGGATTTGTGCCAATGAACGGAGCGAAAGATGAGCCGTAAGGTCCGATCAAAGGAGCCGGCGCTGGAAATCCGTCTACATCACCGACCGGATCGAAATTTGTCGGCGTAAACGTCCCGGAAGCGAGTTGGGCCCCGCTGGGCATGCTTGTCCCGGAAACGTTATCGAAGGTAAACGTCAGATTGTTTACCGGGAAAAAAGTGCCGACATCAGACATCAACATGACGTTTTGGCCGCCCGGTCCGACGAGCAGGATGTCCACGTCGGCAGGATAAAAGTGCGAGAAACCATTTAGAGTAACAGAGATCCCGGTCAGCTGCGTTCCAACGCCAGAAACGGTAATCGGCGAAGGATAAAGGGAAGCTGCGCCCAACGCGGCCCCTGAATTCGGAATGGTGATCGACGCGGAGTTGGTAAATGTTTGCGCGCTAGTCACGCTCGCCACGGCCCAGAGGGCGGCAGCGGCGAGGACAGAGTATGGTTGTTTCATAAAGACATTGACTCGACCCGAAAGATTTTCCCTTGAAGCCGGAAACCGAACCCGGTACCAGCAAAATGCGAGATTACGCTTTTGTAAGATTGCTCCTCTGAAGTCAATCCATTTCGCGCTGGGAGCCGGAAAAGTTTTCGCGAATTACCGCGGATTGAATACGGTAGTCGCGCTGTATGGATAAGGAACGGGCATTCACAATTCGTAGTTATCGTTCTTCGGACCGCGAGGAGGTGCGGCGGCTCTGCTGCGAGACCGGCTTCCTCGGCGAACCGATCGATCCGGTTTATCAGGATCGCGAATTGTTCGCGGATTTCCTGACCACTTACTACACCGATCACGAACCGGAATCTTCCTTTGTCGTGGAAAAGGATGGGGAAATTCGCGGGTACCTATTGGGATCGCGTAAGCCGCTATTGAATCAGCTCTACGCTTTCCAGCAAAACGTCATCCTGGGATTGCGCGCGTTGGCGCGGTATCCCCGTTACAATCAGCGGTCCCGCCGATTCATTCGTTGGGTTTTGGGAAACGGCTGGCGCGAAGTCCCGGCCGCGCCACGGCGAGTGCCGCATTTTCACATCAATCTGCTGCCGGAAGCGCGGAAGATGGCGACTACGCGCGCACTGATGAGCGCATATCTGAGTTACCTTTATCGCTGCGGCGAAAAGCATGTTTACGGACAAATCGTCACTTTCGAAAGCCGGCGCGGAGAGAAGATGTTCGAGCGCTACGGATTCAAGGTCTTGAATCGCGCGGAAATTACGAAGTACAAAGCATTCTATCCGGAATCGGTTTATCTCGAGTACCGTAATTAAGAATCTCGAGACAGCGGAGCCGCTCTCGGTTTACGCGAGATCACGCGACTGAAAAAGTGGCAACCGCCAGCGCCGCCCCAAATCCGCGCGGGCTTGGAAGATCGTATATGGTCCAGGCATCCCCGATTCTCATCGATCTGTGGGGGTTTGCGGCATCAAGGGTAACTTCGATCTCGTTGAGTTTGTCGCGAAGGCCTGCGCCGGTCGCCTTGACGTAAGCTTCTTTGCGCGTCCATGCGCGCAGGAATGCTTTCGCGCGCGAGATATCGTCGGGGAGGGAACACCACGCTGCGAGTTCACGCTGCGAAAGAATGCGCTTGGCCAGGTCGGATAATCTTTCAGCATCACCCGCCAGACGTGCCGCTGCTTCGATATCGATCCCGATCTCGCGACCGCGGGTAAGCGCAACCATCGCTAATCCAGCAGCGTGCGAAACGTTGAAGCGCAGCTCTTGCCTTCTGTCATCCGCACCCGCAATCGCCGGCTTCCCGTGTGCACCGTATTCAAACACAAGGTCGTCCGCAGGAATTTTCAAAGCGGCAGCAAGCAAAGATCGCAGAATCCCGCGAGTGGCGATGAAGCGCTGCCGGTCGCGCTCGAAATGAAACCGCGCGGCCCGCGTCTGTTCGGCGGAATCGAGCGACGCATTCAAATCGAACATGTCGTCGGAAGAAATCGAATCCAGTTGCGCGATCCAAATTTGGACGCCGCTTTCAGGCGAATCGATTGCGTCGACGAAAGTAGGAATGGAATGACGATGTTTCGGATGGAGTTTCGATCCGGCGGCACTCATCTTTCCGCAATATTCTGCAGGCAACGATCAATCGTCTCCGCCAAGGTATCGACGTGTGCCGTGATGCATTCGAGATGGCTGCCCTTGAGCGAGTGCACGCTCACCTGCGGTGCAAGCCGTGCCCACGCCTGTTCGAGATGATCGCCGCGATGTAACAGGTCTTCCGAAAGCAACACTGCGGCCCGGCCTTGATACGGTCGCGGCCGATAGCCGGCTGAAGCATAAAGAAATGTCGCGGGCACGTCGCGCTCATTGCGCACGTGGGCCTCTGCGCCTCGCGCATGTGCAGGTTTTTTCCGCAACATATTCCAAACCGAAACGAGCCGGTTTCGAAATTGCCGGATGAGAAGACTGCCTCGCGTTTGCGCGCTTTCTTTCTGCCACAAGGCAAACTGCGCGCGGCGCAGCCACCATTTTCGAAAATGGTTGATTCGTGTCTGCTCATTCCAGCCGAGTAAGCGGCCGAATATTTCCGAGACGTGGCGTAGCGCACGCAATGTTTTGTCTTCCGGTTCGGCATCAATGAGCAAGAGCATTTCCACTGGTTCGCCCGCCGCCACGAGCTGTTGCGCAAGCTCGTAGGCAACGATACCGCCGAGACAAAAACCGCCCACGATGTAGGGACCGTGCGGCCGCACCGCACGAAGATCCTGCAGGTGCGCTTTCGCCATTTCTTCAACACTCGGCACTTCCGCTAACGAACGAATATTCTGAGGCGGTATGACGTAAAATGGCTGCTCACTCCCAAGCGCGCGCGAAAGTTTCAAACTGTAAAATCCGCCGCCGAAGAGATCGCCGTGCAGATAAAAGAATGGTGTCCGCGTGCCGGTCTCGTTGATGCTGAGCAAAGGCGGCGATTCTTCCCTAGCGCGGCGCGCAAGCTCGGCTGCGAGATGTTCCACCGTAGGATCCTTTGCGAATGCCGATGGCAAAATCGCTTTGCCAAAAGAATCCGCGGCGCGTTGCAACATCTGCTCGGCCATGAGAAAACTGCCGCCCAATTCGAAAAAATTGTCGCGGATCTGAATTCCGGGAACCCTGAGAATTTCTTCCCAGATCGCAATCAGTTCCAATTGGAGACCGAGATACGGTCGCACGCTTTCAGTCGTTCGCGCCGATTTCATTTTTCATCCAGCGCGTAACTCCGGCGGGATGTGCCGTCTGGAGCAGCGCTGCCATTTTAACAATCGTGGGAGCCTGCAAAAAAATTGCAGGCGATAAATTCACGCCGAGCACACTGCTCAATTGATTGACGACGCGCAGACCGGCGAGCGAATGGCCGCCCAGTTCGAAAAAATTATCTTCACGGCCGATCCTTTCCCTTCGCAGGACAGTCGCCCAAATTTTCGCCAGTTTTTCTTCCAGGGGACTTTTCGGAGCAACGAAAGCGTGAAGCGTTGATTGCGGCGACGAAATTTGGCGCAGGCAAAGCGTCTCGATCGAGTTTGCCGTTCGCAGTTCGTGGCAATGAGGACAGCGTGACAATAGCCGCAGGGACCATGTAATCGGGAAGAGACTTTCTTAGCGTGGCCAACAACTCATCCGGCGACGCCGAACCGGCTACATAAGCAACGAGTTGCTTGTCGCCCTGTTTACTTTCGCGCACGACAACGGCGCCATCGCGGACGCCACGTTGTTGCTTCAGTGCATTCTCAATCTCGCCTGGCTCAATGCGAAAACCGCGCAACTTGATTTGATTATCCGCACGACCGAGAAACTCGATGACTCCGTCTTCGCGCCAGCGCGCGAGGTCCCCTGTTTTGTAGAGACGCGCGTCGACTTCGATACTGAATGGATCAGCAACAAATTTTTCCGCCGTCAAATCATCGCGTCGCCAGTAACCGCGCGCGATGCCATCGCCACCGATGCACAGTTCACCTGTTGCGCCGGTGGAGACCGGTTTCAGATTTTCGTCCAGGATGTAGGCGGTCGTGTTTGCGATTGGTCTTCCGATGGGAATCGCGCGGTCGAGAGGCGTGTTTTCATCGATCGTGTAGCAACATGCGAATGTCGTGCTTTCCGTCGGGCCGTAACCATTAATAAGCCGCGTATGCTTCAGCGCGCGCAAAGCTTTCTCGACATGGGCAACGGAAAGAACATCGCCACCGGCGAGCAGTTGATGGAGTAGACGCAGATCGTCGAGCCGTTCATCGACCATCGCGTTGAAAAGACCGGAAGTGAGCCACAACGTCGTCACGTTATGTTTACGAATAGCGGCGCCGATTTGCTCGAGCGTTGGCGGATCCGGCGACATCACCGCAAGCTTGCCGCCATTTAAGAGAGGCCCCCAAATCTCGAAGGTTGAGGCGTCGAACGAAATTGGCGCGAGCTGCAAAAATGTCTCGTTAGGCGAAAAGGAGGCATAGCTCGTTTCTTTTACCAGCCTGACAACTGCGCGATGAGGAATGGCTGCTCCCTTTGGCACACCAGTCGAGCCCGACGTGTACATAATATAAGCCAAATCGCTTGGCCGTACACGCCCGTCTCTGGATTCGCATCGTCTTCATCAGAGAAATTGTCCGAATCAACGAACAGCAATTGCGCCCCATGTGACGGACGTAACCCGTCGCGACGAACGTTTTTGTGCGTGAGAATGATGGGCATTCCCGTGTCGGCGATCATCATTGCAAGACGTTCCGCTGGATATGAAGGATCGAGCGGAACGTAGGCGCCACCGCTTTTCAGGATCGCCAGGAATGCGATCACCATTTCCGGCGAGCGCTGCATCCAAACACCAACCGGCACGTCGCGATCGACGCCGAGTTTTCGCAAACGTCGCGCCAGTTGATTGGCGCGGCGGTTCAACGTTTCGTAACTCAATGCGGTCTTTTCAAAGATCACCGCGGCTGCATCCGGCGTTTGTCGCACCTGCTCTTCGAAAACTTCGTGGATCGCCGCATCGCGCGGATAATCCGTTCGCGTGTTGTTCCAATCAGCCGCTGGCATTTCTCCGGAGGGACGTGCTTCTGCACGTCCGAGCCAGATCGATGCCTTCACGTCAGTTAGCCGTTGTGTCGGATCAGCGACGATCCGTTCGAGCAGATTTAACCAGCGAACCTTCAGCAATCCGATCGTTTCGCGCTCGAAAAGATCGCTATTATAAATGAAGCAGCCGCGGAAACCGTCTGCGCGATCGTCCAGACCCAATTGCAGATCGAACTTTGCCGTTCCCGTTTCGACATCCAGGTGGGTGAAGTCCCAGCCTGCCGGGAGCGATTCCAACGGCGGTTCCACTACGATCAACGCTTGCACGAGCGGAGCCCGGCCCTGCTCGCGATTTCGTCCGAACTTTTGCACGAGCAGTTCAAATGGAACTTCATCATGTGAAAGCGCACCGAGGATAGCGTTGCGTGCGCGCGCGAGAAGTTCGGCGAACGGAACATCTTTCGAAAAGGCGCAACGAATCGGGACGGTGTTGAGAAAACATCCGAGAAGATTCGCAGTCTCTTCGTGATCGCGGCCGCTGCTGATTCCACCGATGACGATGTCTTCCTGATCGGTGTAGCTCTGCAACAACGCCATGAACGCAGCCGTCATCGTCATGAACAGCGTTGTGCCCTGGTCTCGACTCAACGTCTTCAACGCCGCCGTCGTTGCACCGGAGATTTCGAAACGTTCCATGCTGCCCGCATAAGTCTGAGTAGTGGGTCGCGGATGATCTGTTCTTAGTTCGAGGGCCGGAACGTTATCCAAAACACTTCTCCAATAGGAAAGCTGATCCGGTGGAATTTCCTTGATCGTGTCTCGCTGCCAGATCGCGTAATCCGGATATTGAATCGGCAATTCAGGCAGGGCGGGAGATTCATTGTTCGCAAAAGCTTCGTAGAAAGTGAGAAGCTCGGGCAACAGGACGCGATAGAGCGAGACGCCGTCGAAAATGATGTGATGCAGCGTGATGAAGAGGCGATGCTCGTCGTCTGACAACCTAACCAGTCGCAGCCGGTACATCGGACCGTGCGCGAGATCGAATGGCTGACGTGCATCTTCAGTCGCAAGTCGAAGCGCTTCGCGTTCCGGTTGCTTGTGAGCGCGCAAATCGACGAAT
Source organism: uncultured Verrucomicrobiae bacterium (assembly GCA_963803315.1). Lineage (GTDB taxonomy): Bacteria > Verrucomicrobiota > Verrucomicrobiia > Chthoniobacterales > UBA10450 > JBBQFI01. The sequence continues at coordinate 80,216 of CAWDLY010000022.1, forward strand.
GGAATTTTAATGTGCGCCGGCGCCGGATGAACGATCTGCACACCTTCATCGCCGGCCCATTCAAATGTTGTCCGCCACGCTTCGTGTCGCCTAACGACTTCGGTGAAACTGCGTTCCAACGCTGAAACATTCAGCTCGCCGTGGCGATGGATCGTGATCGGCTCGTTGTAGATCAGATATGCGCCCGCTAGTTGCGAATGCAGCCAGATTTGTTGCTGGCTGTAGGAGAGCGGCGCAGGGCCGGAGCTCGAGCGTTTCGGAATCGAGCTCGGTCTAGACTCTTCCCGAAGACCGGCGCCGCGAAGATATTTTTGCAACAACGCGCGGCGTGAATCGGAAAGCTGCGGCGTTGTGTTCATTTCATCTGATGCTTTGCGCATCAATCTGGGGAGCGCACGCGACTCGCGTGCTGGTTGCGGCGACTCGCCGCAACGAACTTGTTTTCTCTGCACGGCGGATGCCGCCGGGAAATTTTCCAGACAAATTCGGCGCGGATAAAGTTCGCGCTGGCGAGTCGCCAGCGCCAGCACGCGAGTCGCGTGCGCTCCCCAGATAACCCGCCGCGCTGATTCTGAATTCGATGCCAGCTCGCATCAGTTCGCTCCGAATGTTACCGGCAACGCCGTTAATCCACGCAAGCCGGAATTATCGCGCCACGTCAGCGGACCCGGCGCTTGCTCCAAATTCGGCAGACGTCGCAAAATGGTTTCAAAAGCAATTTGCCCTTCCATCCGCGCAAGCGGCGCGCCGAAACAAAAGTGGCTCGACCATCCGAAGGCGAGATGTTTGTTGTCCTTGCGATCGAGAATGAGTGCATCTGGGTCGGGGAAACGTTCCGGGTCGCGATTGCCTGCGGCCATGATCGCCATCACCGCCTGACCCTTGCGAATTTGCTTGCCGCCGATTTCCACATCTTCGCGTGCGATGCGCCCGGTGTGCTGGCTCGGACTTTCGTAACGCAGCAATTCTTCCACGGCAGATTGAATCAGCTCCGGATTTTCGCGCAGTTGATCGAGTTGTTCGCGGTTGCGCATCAACGTGAGCATGCCATTGCCGATCAGATTCGTTGTCGTTTCCTGACCTCCCACCATCGTCACGATACAATTGGCGACGATTTCTTCTTCCGTCAGCCTATCGCCATCGAGTTCCGCCGTCATGAAGGAATGAATCAATCCTTCGCGCGGCTGTTCGCGCATTTTGCCGATCGCATCTTGAAAATACCTAACGAGTTTGTTTGTGCTCTCGAGTACGCGCGGAATGCGATCGGGATTGTGCTGAAAATTGCCGAGCATCTCCGCGAAGTCGGCTGACCATTTTTTCAGATTGGTATGATCTTCTGTTGGAACGCCCAGCATCTCCGCGGTCACGATCGCTGGCATCGGTGCCGCGAAATCTGCGATCATGTCCATTCGTCCTTGCGACACGACGCAGTCGAGCAATTGATCGACAATCTCTTGAATGTGGGAACGCAATGCGCGCACGCGTTGGGGTGTGAATGCGACCGATGCCAAACCGCGCAAACGCGTATGCGCGGGCGCATCCATGAACAACATTTGTTTCACCATCACTTCTGCGATCGGATTCAGACCGGAAAGTCCCATCGCCGTTAATTGTTCCGGAGTCGGCGTGCGATCGGCGGAAAAGGAATGCAGAACGTTTATGACATCGGAATAACGAGTCACAACCCACGTGTGCAGAAAGCGATCCCAATGCACCGGATCTTCAGTGCGCAGTTTGCGATACAGCGGATACGGATTTGCCAGAACCTCCGGCTCAAGCAGCCGGACGAGACTCAAGCTCGCATCGGAAGCAGTCGTCATGACAAAATTTGTAGGGCGTTTCTGTGAAACGCCGAGCCAGATCGTCCAAGAGGCGTCTGACACAGACGCCCTACAACTGGCCTAGGGCTTCGCATCCTCATCCATCGCAGCAAGAGCAGCATCGACTTCGGCTTCACTCATTTGGCTGAGCTGACGCGTCAACGCTTCCTCAATCCTGAGCGAAAGCTGCGCCACCGTCGGCGCGTCGAAGACGTCGAGCAATTTGAGTTCGGCCCCAAAAACAGCGCGGACGCGGGCGATGATTTGAGCACCGAGAAGCGAATGGGCGCCGAGATGAAAGAAGTCGTCATCAACACTGACGCGGGGAACTTTGAGAAATTCGCTGATGATTTCGGCGAGCGTCTCTTCGACCGTGGTGCGTGGCGCTACGAAATTCCTGTTTTCGTCGATGCCCGGCGCCGGCAATGCTGCACGATCGATTTTTCCATTCGGCGTTAATGGTAGCGATTCCATCCAGACAAACGCGGATGGTTCCATGTAATCGGGTAACCGTTGCCGAATCGCTTCGCGCAAAGTTACTTCGTCGCGTTTCGATCCAACTGCCGGAACGGCATACGCAACCAGCCGTTTTTCTCCGGGAACATCTTCCCGTGCAATGACAACGCTGGCTTGAACGGATGGTTGTTGCTTGAGTACGGAATTAATTTCGCCCAATTCGATTCGATTGCCGCGAATCTTGATTTGATCGTCGCTGCGGCCGAAAAATGCGATCTCGCCATTGGATAGACGCCGTCCGAGATCCCCCGTGCGATACAATCTCCCGTCTTCGTCACGGAAGGGATCGATGATGAAGCGCTCCGCAGTAAGGTTGGGCCGATTGCGATAGCCGCGAGCCACGCCAGCGCCGCCAATGAGAATTTCACCAATCGATCCGGGAGAAACCTGGCGGAGCTGCTCGTCGCAGATGTAAATGCGTACAGTTGTCGATCGGGAAACCGATCGATGGAAGCATTTCGCGGTTTCCACCCGGCGGGATCACGCCCGATGTCGCAACGACGGTACACTCGGTCGGCCCATAATTATTCACGAGCGCGAACGGAAGACCCGGCGGTGGATAGCGATGGAGCGTATCCGCACCCGTGAGGAGAAATCGAAGGGCCGTTTCTTTGGGCCACGGCAGCGCGATGAGCTGCTCGGCAATCGCGGTCGGAACAAAGCTGATCGTGATTTGACGAGCGACGAGCCAATCGCGCAGTTCTTCCGCCGACAAACGCGTGGACTCGTTAGGCAAATGAAGTGCCGCACCAATTGCCAGGTGCGGCCAGATTTCCCAAACGGCGGCATCAAATCCGGTGCCAGCTTGAAACGTCGCGCGCGCGGAGGCATCGAGATCAAACGCGCGTACATGCCACGCGACGAGATTGGATAAATTGCGATGAGTGACCTCGACGCCTTTGGGTTCGCCTGTCGAACCTGACGTGTAAATGACGTAGGCAAGATGATCCATCTCCAGCTCCACGTCCGGCGCCTCGGTAGATTGAGCGCCGATCACGCTCTCTTCTTTGTCGAGATCCACGACTTTGATATCCAGATCCACGAAGCGATCCGCAAAAGCCTCGTTTGTGATGAGCAGACCGGCGCCGGCGTCATTCACAATGAAACGCAACCGCTCCGTCGGGTGCGCCGGATCGATTGGCAGATAGGCGGCCCCGCATTTCATGATGGCGAGCGCAGCGATGACAAATTGCGGCGAACGTTCGAGACAGACGGCGATCAGCGTTTCGGATCTGGCTCCCAGCGACCAGAGATAATTCGCCAATTGAGTCGCGGCCTGCTCCAAATCGCCGTAGGTGACCTCAGCCTCATCCGTGACTAATGCAAACCGGCCGCGATTTTGTTTGGCCTGTGCTGCGACTAACTTCGGCACCCAGATTTCCGAAGTGGCGGTAAGTGGGGGAGGAGCTTTCACAGCATCAGCAGTCAACATGGAATTTTCCCGTGATCAAAATCCATAGTCCAAATTCTCCTCGTGGCGAATAAAGGAATATCGATCAGAATAGAGCGGCATCCGTGCCGAACGTCCTTCACGATTTGAGTAAGAAGTGCCTGAGAAGCCGGCCGTCACTTGTGGTATTCTGTTCCGCAATGGTTGGTTTATGATTGCTCGCAGAAATCGCTCCGCCGCTTTCGCCCGGTTTTGGGTTTTGCTCGCAGCTGTCGGCTTGCTGTTTTTGGGCGGCCCTGCTGCCGGCATTATCCTTTATCGCACGGGCGATCCCACTGCCAACACCACCGCGCCCACCGGCACTTTGGCTAACAGCGGTTGGCAATATGAAGGGATTTTTGGCGATAATCTCGGGACCCCGATTGGCCCGCATTTTTTCATCACCGCGCACCACATCGGTCCCAATCCCAAGCTGGTCTATCGCGGCGCCGATTACACGGTCGTAAGATCGTTCGACGATCCGGCAAGTGATCTGAGCATTTATCAGGTCAGCGAGACGTTTACGACGTTCGCGCCGCTTTACACCGGCAGCGATGAAGTTGGGAAACATCTCGTAGCGATCGGTCGCGGGACGCAGCGCGGTGACGCGGTGACTTCGGGTGGCGATTTGCGCGGTTGGAATTGGGGCCAAACCGACAAGGTGCAGCGCTGGGGCGAAAATACAGTGGCCGCGATCAAACAACGACCTGCGGGCGGTGCCGATACGATCTACGCGCTTTTCGATGAGAACGGCTTGCCTAACGAGTGCCATCTTTCCGTCGGCGATTCGGGCGGTGCTGTCTTCCTTGACGATGGTGGAATCTGGAAACTTGCCGGCATCAATTACGATGTCGATGGGTTTTCCACAGGACCAAATGGCATTGGGAGTTTTCTCGCCGCATTGTTCGACGAACGCGGATTTTACGATGACAATCATCACTTTGTCAGCGGCAGCAAGCCCGTCCCTTCTGGCTTTTACGCTACGCGAATTTCTTCACGGATGGAGTGGATCGATAGCGTGGTCGAGCCGCGACTCGCGAATATCTCGGCGCGCGCCACAGTTGGCACCGGCGACCAGGTTGCAATCGCGGGCTTCATCGTTGTCGGAACGCCGGGACAATCCCGCCGGGTCATTATGCGTGGACTCGGGTCGTCGCTAAAAGTTAACGGGGTGCCTTTACCGGGTCGCCTCGCAAATCCGCTGATCGAATTGCACAACGCCTCCGGCGCGACCATGGCGATAAACGATAATTGGCGCACCAATCCGCAGGTCGCCGAAATTCAAAGCCGTGGCCTCGCCCCGACCGACGACGCCGAAGCGGTCCTCGTGGCCACATTGCCCGTTGGGGCTTACACCGCCGTGTTACGCGGCGTCAATGGAAGTTCCGGAATCGGATTGATCGAAGTTTACGACGTCGGCACTTATGGCAATGCGCGCCTGCTCAATCTTTCCGGTCGCGCATTTGTGGGCACCGGCGACGACGTTCTAATTGGCGGCCTCATCGTGCGCACTCTTTCCGACCAGTTGTTATTGCGCGCGATCGGCCCTGAACTTTCCGGGCTCGGCGTTAATGGAGCGCTGCAAGATCCCAAGCTGGAGTTGCACGATTCGAACGGCGCAATTCTCGCCAGTAACGACAACTGGCAAAGCGCGCCGAACAGTTCTGCGATTTCTGCGGCCGGCCTTGCCCCCGACGATTCTCACGATGCCGCAATTCTTTTCACGCCCGGTCCCGGCCAATTTACCGCCATTGTTCGCGGAGCCGGGACCGCCACGGGCGTCGCGTTGCTGGAAGCATATCTGCTGCAATAGCCCTCGCTTGTTTGTCGAACGGCGTGAGCTAGAGTGCGCACGTCTTTTGCCGGCATAGCTCAGTTGGTAGAGCAGCTGATTTGTAATCAGCAGGTCGTCGGTTCGAATCCGTCTGCCGGCTCCAGTTTTTTCCTCAGAATGGTCCGGGCCTAACGAGCAATCCGCTAGAGCAATCCAGTGCCCGATTTCGACTTCACCAGCGAGACGTCAGAATTGTTGATTATTCCGTTCCCGTTAACATCCTGACGAAAGTTGGCGCTCGCTGGGCGTTGGTTACACCAGTGAGATTGATCTCCCTGCCGGTCCAGACTGCGGTGTAATAACTTCGTGCACTGGGTGCGTTCGTCATGCTGGTGGCCGTCCAAGTGTCCGTGCTCGGATCGTATCTCCCATCAGCGACTACCGGGCCATGACTCTTCGGTGGGGAAGAATCGACGTTTCAATCCCATTCCCGTCGTAAACAATATCTTCAGCGCTGAACTGAAAGCGATTTCGAAATGCTTTCGGCGTGACCCCGTAATGCCTCATGAATGCCCGTCGAAAAGAGTCTCCGCTCTTGAAGCCCACAGCAGCGGCGACGTTTTCGACACTGTTGCGCGGCCCTAACAACTGATGCCGCGCTTTGTTTAGTCGCAACTCTTCGACAAAACGCATGGGCGTGTGGTTAAAAACGTTTCGGAAAATTCGGCTAAACTGACGCGGTGATACGCCGGTTCTCTCCGCTAATACCTCCAACGTGAGCTTATCTTGCAGATGCGCAATGATCCAAGCGGGCAGCTCGGCAAAGCGATCCATCGGCCCGCACTGATATTGAGAGGGATCGATCTCGCATTCATCATCTCCCGGCGGTCTCAACCTCAAGACCAGCTCGCTCGCGACGGAAAGCGCCACGCGGCCGCCGTAATCTTCTTCGACCAAAGCCAGTGTCATTTCCATACCAGCAGTCCCGCCACCGCAGGTATAAAAAGAACCATCCTTCAAAAACGATGCGGCGAAGTTAACATGCAGTTTAGGAAATCGGGCGACGACATCGCGACAGAATCGCCAGTGAGTTGTCACGTGACGGCCATCCAGCAAACCGGTAGGCGCGAGCCCGTAAATGCCTGTAGACACCGCGGCGATGCGGTGAACTCGATCTGCCTGCTCGGCTAACCAATGCGCAACTTTCCTGCTTGTATCCGGTTTTCGCATTCCCGCTCCACCTGGGATGACGATCGTATCCAATCGCAAAGTCGCCCCAATAGTTTGCTCTGCACTAAAGGCGATGCCCGCTTCGGAAACGAAAGTCCTGCCGGTTACGCCGATCACGATCAGCTCGTAACGACGTTGCGAGGAGCCGTTCGCAATGTTCTGATTTGCGGAGGCAAATGTCTCGATCGTTCCCGCCAGGTCCAGCGAGTTTACCCCATCAAAACCGAGAATACCGATAACTTTTGGATTCATCCTATTCGTTTGCGAAAGAATTCTCGCTTATTGCGATGGCCAAAAACAGGACATCTGACCGACACTTCTCGCCATAGGTCTCTTGCAAGATGTTATGGAAAAGCCCGGCACCGGAGCGCCTTCCTCCAAGGCCGGGACCAGATTCATTTTCGCCTGCGATTTATTTTTGCGCATTGAATAATCCGTTCGATCTGCCAGATCAATATCAGACATCGGGAATCCTACTATGAAGTCGACTAGGAACCAAAACGACATCGAGGACACGATCCTTAATGCTTACAACGTGCTCCTTGCCCGCTACGGCTACAGAAAAATAACAATGGACGATTTGGCCGAACAAGCCGGCATAGGAAAGAGCACGATTTATCTGCATTTTCGAAGCAAGGAAGACCTCGTTTACAGCCACGTTGATCGCGTAATCGGTCGCGTCCTGGACCAATTGCAGAAGATCGCCGAAAGCGATCGGTCTCCGATCGAGAAGATTCGCGAAATGATGTTGACGCGAGTGATCTTTCGCTTCGATAGCGTGCAATATTTTCCGGAGAGCCTGAGTGAAATGTTTCGCGATTTGCGCCCCGGCGTTTTGCAGCGGCGGGAGTATTACTTCAAGGAAGAAGCGAAACTATTTGCCGCTGTCCTAAAGCAAGGACAACGAAGGGGCGACATACGATCCGGGGACTGTCTGTCCACCGCCAATGTGTTGCTGGCGGCAACGAATTCACTGCTGCCGTTCAACCTGAGCACACGCGAGCTGGGCAGTCGCCGTGAAATCGCGACCATGGCCGCACGGATCGCTGATCTCTTGCTCGAGGGCCTCGTGAAGAAAAAAGTCCCGCCGCAAAGCGATAATCGGTAGCTCCTACCGGACAGAAGTTATCTCATAAACATCGATACTCGATGAAACTGCTGTAGCCGCCCCGCTATGTCGGGGCGTTGGCGCGGCAAAACACGGCAACACCGTGCCGTGGCTACACCTACACCGTGCTCGCATGACGAGAAGTGTCGGGTTTTTGACGTAACAATTGGGTTCGCCATCCGGTAATACGGTTCTTCGCGAGACAAGCTAACAAGTTATCGGCGAATAAAGGAGAACCTATGAGAAACATTACAAAAAGAGCGCGATACATTCTTTCAAAAGTAGTAGTAATAGGCGCAGTATATTTGGTCTTGTTGACCAAGGTCGGCGCTCAGACTTCACCCGTAACCCCTTCCGGCGACCTGCCGCCTGAGGCTGCGAGCAGTTCGCAGAGTAGTGCCACGCCAGCACCTGGGGCAGCTGACCAAGCCGGTAGCGCAGCTGAAGCCGAGCGCGTTATTGTTACGGGTTCGAACATTCCAACCGCCGAGGAAGTGGGTCCCAATCCGGTTTTGAATATCAATCGCGACTTGATCGATAAAGCGGGCGAACGAAACGCGGAAACACTAATTCGCAATTTACCGGTAGCAAACGCCAATGGGGTTCCGACTTCGAACAACAACACCGGATTTACTCCTGGCGCTTCATCGGTTTCGCTGCGCGGTTTTGATCCGAGCGCGACGCTCGTGCTCGTTGATGGGCGCCGCGTTGCACCCTACCCGGTCGGCCAGGGTGGAACACAAGCCTTTATCGATTTGAATTCGATTCCGCGTGCCGCCATCGACAGCATCGAAATTCTTAAGGACGGCGCTTCCACTACCTATGGCGCGGATGCGGTCGCCGGCGTCGTCAACATCAAGTTGCGACATGATTACCGCGGCGCTGAATCGACCGTGGAGTACGGTAATACCCTCGACAAGGACGGAGGCCAATTCAGTGCCGACCTTCTTTTCGGTGTAGGTGATGACAAGACACAGGTCGTTGGAGTGATCAATTATTACCATCAGAACTCGATCGCCAATCGCGACCGGGCATTTACCTCGAGCCCACCGTTCCTGAGTACCAATTCCAGTCCTTTTAATTTGGAATTGAGCAAAGCTGCAATTGCCGCCGCAGGCGGAACGGTGCTTCCCGGCGATAGCCCGGTTCAGTTTGCTCACTCGCCAGATTTTTCGAATGGCCTGGCTCCAGCTTCGGATTACGTCTACTTTCCGCAGCGAGGCTCGCCGGGCACATCCCTTTTTAACTTTAACCAGTTCGCACTCGCGCTGCCATCCTCCGAACGCTACGGAGGTTTCGTAAACGCTGAACACAAATGGTTCGGCGAGCAGGTCGTTATTTACGGCGATATGTTCTATGAGAACGTTAAGACGCACAATGAGCTTGCTCCGATCGCGACCGGAGCTTTTCAGACAGCCGGACAAGTTACGCTTGCCATTCCACCTCATTCCCCGAATCCCGCCGGGACGACGCCATTCGGAGGGCCAACCTACACAGAGACCGGTGTCACCCCCGGAGCTTTCAATCCATTCAATCCGTTTGAACAGATTATCTCCGGTGATACCCATGCACGGCTAGCTGAGTTTGGTAACCGGATTCTGAATAACGAGACCGACGCGTTCCTTGCTACCCTGGGCGTGAAAGGCGATAAGCTATTCGACGGAAACTGGGGATACGACGCTGGTTTCCGTTATAGCCAAACGAGGAATAGCACGATTAATCAGTTCGTTTCAGCTACTCGTTTTAACCGAATACTAAACGCGGCTGATCCGATCTTCGATCCTACTTCGCCAGATTACATTGGCACAACCACTCCCTACAACCCTTTCGGAGACTACCGAAATCCAATTCCATCAAACAGTGCAACAATCGATTTCGCGACGGTTCATCCACACGAAATCGATACTTCGAAGCTGATGACCCTCGATCTCAACGTTTATACGACACAGTTGTTCAAACTTCCAGCTGGCGGCGTCGGCTTTGCCTTCGGTGGTCAATTTCGTCGGGAAAGTACCTCCCTGGAACCTGACGAGACTCTTCTTTCCGGAGACGAACTAGGTGTCGGGAAAGCGTCGACTGTCCATGCCGGCCGAAAGGACTATGCGTTCTACGCGGAAACGAGCGTTCCGATCTTTAGTCCGGAAAATTCTGTATTCGGCTTTCGCGCGCTGGAATTTACTGCCGCCGGTCGCTTTGAGGCCTTCAAGAACAACGACACAAATGTGATCGTTCCGAAGATAGGGTTACGCTGGCAACCCTTCGATGAGACGCTTACTATCCGTTCCACTTGGGGAGAAGGCTTCCGTGAGCCCTCCCTTTTTGAACTGTATCAGAGTCCGACGTTCGCACTCTCGGCCACCAACGATCCATTGACCGGCCACCAAGAGCGGGAAACCCCCGTTCGTTTCTCCGGCAATCCTAACCTGCAACCGGAGGATGCTCGTTCGCTCAGCGCAGGCTTCGTTTGGACCCCGAGGTTGGTCGAAGGACTCACCGTTTCGGTAGACTTTTGGGGAATAGAGCGAACAGGAGTGGTAGAGCCTCCAACGGCAAACCAGGTTCTGGCTCGGGAAGCTGCCGGCTCTCTTCTACCCGGCGAAGTAGTAAATCGCGGTGAAAACGGTTTTATCTCGTCAATCTTCTTTACCTTTCAGAATGCAGGCCAGGAAAGAGCGCGCGGTATTGACTTCGGTCTCCAGTATCAGCGTCAAACGCCATACGGCACCTTCACGAGCCTCACTCAGGCGACCTATGTCGACTCTTTTCGGATTGCTCTAACGCAGGGAGATCCTGCCCTCGAAGCTATTCGTCAGGATTCTACGGGCGTCTCAGATGATGCTTGGCTGCAATGGAAAGGAATTTCGCGTCTCGACTGGACTTGGAAAGGGATCGATATCGTCGGGACCTGCCGCTATACGGACGGGTTTCATGAAATCCTTTTCACTGGAGCCGGACTCCCGGACAACAAGAAAGAGCATTGGGTTCATCAAACCTTCTTCTTCGATGCCCAAGGCTCGTACGATTTTAGCTTCGTTCCGCCGGTGGAACCGAATCCGGTAGCAGGTTACTCCAAGGACACGAAAGAAGTAGTCCGTGGCAAAGATGGCAAAGCCGTGGAGTCGGCCAGTTCACAAACATCTAACTACAGCCTTCCGGTCTGGCAGCGGGTCCTGAATAATACTTCCATCACAGTTGGTTGTAACAATGTCTTCGGCCAGGATCCACCGAAAGCTTTTGGTAACGGGTTTAGTAACTCGAATGGTTTCCCTGGGTTTATCTATGACGTCACGGGTCGGTTCGTCTACGTGAGTTTAACTAAAAAGTTCTGATACTCTCCGTTAGTTAGGTTAAAAGTAAGAGGCAGCGGCCGCAAGCCGCTGTCTCTTGCGTTTTCGAGGCGAAGGGACACTACCGCTAATTAAAAAGGCAGGGCCAGGCGGGCTCCCGGCAGAGTTAAGGTAGCGCTGTACCTGACATCGCTTTGACCAGGGCCACATCCGTGGCATTGATCGAGCCGTTAGCAGTCACGTCTTGACGGAAATTCGAACCGTCCAGTGGTCGCCCCACTCTGGTCAGGCTAACATCGGTGGCAGTGACGGCGGCATTGCCGTTTACATCACCAACCAGCACACCCATGGAAACGGGAACGTCGCCCAGATGCGAACCATCGTTGACGTTAGAGAGTGTAACCGTGATTCGCTGGCCATTGGTTACGCCAGTGAGATTGACGGCGACCTGTGCTCCACTCGCGATAAAGCTGTTCACACTGCCGGCACCAGAAGTCACTGAAGCGCTGCCGACGGTGACTGGGTTTGCAAATTCAATGATCACCTGATAATCGTTTGTGGTCCCGCCGGTGCGGCATTCGATTCCTACGTTGCCGGTAAGCGGAAGCGGGACATCGAAGGAGCCAGCTGCGCCATGGGTCTTGCGCGAGACGGCGCTTAGCGCCACCGGCGGCTGCGATTGCGCGCAATATCTCGTGCCGGTGTTAAGAGTGTCGTTCCTATCAGATCCACCCCACACGATCATCTCCCTGCCGGTCCAGATCGCCGTGTGATAATCTCGCGCAGCGGGTGCGTTCGTGATGCTTGTGGCCGTCCAGGTGTCTGTGCTGGGATCGTATTTGCCACCCGTGTTCAATACGATGAAGTTGTGGTTGTCGTAGCCGCCCCAAACGATCATTTCGTTGCCAGTCCACACGACCGAGTGAAATTCTCGTTCCTTGGGAGGATTCGTGTTATTGGTGACCGTCCAACTATTCGTGCTTGGGTTGTATCTCCCGCCAGTGTTGAGAAGAGTACCGTCGAGATCCCAAATAAACCCACCCCAAATGATCATTTCACTGCCAGTCCAGACTGCCGTGTGACGAGATCGGCCCTCGGGCGCACTGTTAGTTTGGGTGGCTTTCCAATTATTCAAACTGGGATCGTACTCTCCCGCCGGTGTCCAAATTAGTGAGACCTTCACCCTGGCCGCCCCAGACAATCATTTCGCTGCCACTCCACACTGCCGAGTGGGATAACCGTGGAGAGGGAGCATTGATGGTATCTGGTGGCTTCCCATTGATCCGTGCCGGGATCATATTTTCCCCCAGTGTTCAAAATGGCGATACTATCAGCTCCACCCCAGACAATCATTTTAGTGCCGGTCCAGACTAAAGTGTGACCGAGTCGGCCGGAGGGCGCATTGGTTGTGCTGGTGGCTGTCCAACTGTCCGTTGTGGGATTGTATCTTCCGCCCGTGTTTATAGGATCCCAGTTACCTCCACCCCACACGATCATTTCGGTGCCAGTCCAGATTGCCATGTGTCCACGTCGGGCAGAGGGCGCGTTGGTCGTGCTGGTGGTTGTCCACGTGTCCGTGCTGGGATTGTATCTGCCGCCGGAGTTCAACAAGCTAGAGATATCAAATCCACCCCAGATTATCATTTCACTGCCGGTCCAGACTGCGGTGTGAAGGTATCGTTTGGATGGAGCGTTGAGATTAGTCGTGACTGTCCAGGTATCTTGTGTGCATCCGTTCGCTCCGTTGGCAATTGACGGAAGCGCATAGTGACCGGTCGCGGCGGCCATGACGTTCGGCATCTGGTTCTCTGCTCTGTCTCTCCAAGACTCCAATGGCTCTTTGTGCCATTCAACCACCGCGAGCTTTATACGGTCTCTGTCCTTCCTAACGACTGCCACCGTGTAGTAACGCTCCTCATCTTCCTGTAACGGACTCAATATTCCGGTTTTGATCTGTGTAATCGACGCGCTTGAGGATCGCTCCTTGCCATCGATCGCGCTGCCAAACATTGCCGCCAGTTTTTGTACGCTGCCGTCCCACTCGCGGCTGTTCAGCTGCACGCCAAGTTCAGCGCCGTGGTTCTTTTCGTCGCCGGCGTTATCGCCTCTGACCAATTCGATTTCAGTGTATTTCCCGCTGGTCTGTTTCATCTGCTCGATGGTGTGATGCGCTCGGAGATCGGCCTCAGCGCGTTGTCTCAACACGCCGTGGAACCGTTGGTCGTATGCATACCAGTTTGTTACCAAACGCTCCGCTAGCGCCGGCCTGGCCAGACATTCCGCGATGACAAAAGGATCATTGTCGAGCGCTTCGAATAATTCGCGCAACACGTCGCGTTGCCCGCTGTGCTGCGCCATGCGGTCCATTTCGGCTTGTAACTGTTCGGCAGTAAGCGGTCGTTGCCAGTAATCCTCCAGCGCCTTGGAGTTGCGCAGGTAGTCTGCCACTTTCTTTTCAAGCTGCGCCTGAGACATCACTGCATCGAGCGACGGCTTGGGATCAGGACGCTCTTTCGGCCAGGTCCGGTGGCGCCAGTAAACTTCTTCAATCGATCGTTGATAAGCGACACGATCGGCGAAAGTCAGCATCGTTCGTCGCTGCGCAAGCTTGGTGGCGATGCGAGGGGGGGCCGACGGCGACGACACACCTAGCGAACTGTTCGCCAAATTAAAAGCCGATGTGAGAGCGACTAGGCCGATGAGAAAAAGGAATAGGGCTGTCCGGACGGGGATATTGTTTTTCACGAGATGTGAATTCTGGGAACAGGTCACTTACTTGTCCAGCCGGAAAGGCAGGGCGTTGCTCCTGGTAGAGCGGTCGCATGGTAACTGCCTTAAGTCGTTAGGTCTGATCTCAGTTCGCGGCGAGCCGCGCTTCACGTCTTCGCACAACTTCGAGCGTAACGATTGCGGCGAGGGCGCAAATTAAAGCGCCGATCGCGATGGTTGCAGATGTTCCGAAAATATCGGCGACGAAGCCGGCCTGTAGAGTTCCCAGCGGCATCATGCCACCAAACACAAGTGTCCAGATTCCCACGAAGTGGCTCCTTACATAATAGGTAAAATGGGTCTTGTTGACATACCAATATATCGTTTCATCGAATTGTGTCGACGAGGTTCAACCGCGCGCAGTTTGTGGGAGATGTTCTTCCGAAGAAAGTCGCGATCTTTGGATTTCACGGAGTAGCTCTCACCGATCTCGTCGGTCCGCTTGAGGCTCTGAAGAAGGCGCGCAGCTATGACAACTATCATCGCCTGCAGGCTTGCTACGAGGTTACTGTCGTCGGACTACCGGGGCGCGTTTTTGCTTCGCTTTCGGGATTGCAATTTCGAGCCGATAGGACTTTTGAAGAAATCGATTCTGCTTGGGATCTCGTAATTATTCCAGGGGGCATTCCATCCCAGGAGAACAGTGAGCGTCTGACTTCATGGCTGCTGCGTCACCGAAGCAATATCAGAAGGTTCGCGGCAGTTTGCGGAGGAATCTACCCGCTAGCGGAAACCGGCCTGCTCGACGGCCGAAGCGTGACTTCACATTGGCGTCTTCTGCGCCAGGTGGCGGCCAGCTATCCGAAGCTCGCTCTTAACTCCGCTGCTTCCTTTCTGAAGGATGGCGCGTTTTATACCTGCGGCGGAGGATCAGCCGCAATAGAAATGACCCTCTTCCTGATTGAAGAAGACTACGGATCGTTTCAGTTTTCAGCTTTTTCTTATCAGACCCTCAACCTCTGCCGTATCTGTTAAGGAATTTTGAGATCCGCCCCAAGATCTGACCCGAATTTCCCCCCCGCATGAGCACGTTGGCGAGTTCAAGGAGGTCTGGCGATCACCTTTAAGATTTCGAGCGAAGAATCCTTTCGGATTCTCACTCGTCACCTAGGTTCAGCACCAACCACCTTTTGCACCAGCGCCTCGAAGCGCGGGTCGCCACGGAGAGGATCGAGCTTCGGATCATCCTTAATCATGGTGGTGCTTAGACTCTCATGATCAGCGATAGCTTGCTCTAACCTTCGAATTGCTTCGTCGCGATTTCCCAGACTTACGTAAAGTAGAATGCGCCAATATGAGCTCACGTAGCGGTGCTGGCCGAGCCCTTCCAGTTCGGCCAGCATTTGGATCGCTGCGTCTTTATCGCCGGACTGCGCTTTGGCAGCTGCAAGCAGCACCTGAACAAACAGATCGTCGCTCAACTGCTGCGCCTTTGTGTATTCAGCAATCGCAGCTGGCAGGTCGCCTTTTCGCTGAAGAGCCATGCCCAAATTGTAATGTGCGTAATAAAACGTCGGATCAATCTCCAGCGTCTTGCGTAACTGTGCGATCGCCTCATCGTATCGACGCGCAGCGTACAGATCCTGCCCCAGGTCTGCATTGATAATGGGGGAGAGCGGATCAAGTTCGACGGCGCGTTTGCCCTCGGCGATCGCTTCCTCGAACCGGCCGAGGGCGAGGAGCGGGCCGTTTCCATACCAATGATGCGCGGTCGCGTAATTGGGGTTTAGCGCGATCGCCCGTTGAAATTCCGATATTGAACCAGCCATATCGAGGTCGCCCATGCACAGCGAAAATCCGAGCGCGGTGTGTGCCTCCGGCAGTTTCTCATCCAGTTGAAGCGCTTTTAGCGCGGCAGCTTTCGCCGTAGGGTAGGCATCCTGCGGTGCTGTCCCAGTATAGGCTGGCAGGAGAACGTAAGCCTCCGCCAGCCCGGCGTAAGCCAGTGCGTATTTCGGATCATGCGCAATCGCCTGCTCATAAAATCCGATCGCCTGTCGGAGATTTTCACCACCACGTTTGTTCCAGAGCGAACGGCCTTTGAGATAAAACTCGTAGGCGGTCAAGTCAGTCGTCGGCTGGGCTGCTAGCAACTGCTTCTCCGCGCCGGTCAGCTTCGCCTGCAGCGTGTCGGCGATCGTCTTGGCGATGTCGCTTTCTACCGCAAAAATATCGGTCAGCTTCCGCTCATAAACGTCCCCCCAGAGATGGGTGTCGTTCCGCGCGTTGATCAATTGCACGTTGACCCGCACATCGTCACCGCTCTTTTGCACGCTGCCCTCCAGAACATTTCCAACCCCGAGTTGTTTCGCGATCTCGCGCAGATTGTCTGGTGCGCTTTTGTATTTCTGGGTGGAAGTGCGTGAGATCACTTTCAGGTCCGCAATCTTGGACAGCCGGGCCAGAATTTCGTCCTGCATCCCTTCGGCAAAATAGGCGTTGTCCGGATCGGCGCTCAGGTTTTCCAGAGGAAGGACGGCAATCGATTTTTCTGGCAACGGTGTCAGTGCGGACGCTGATGACGCGACGTTCCTCGCGGAGGCCGACGTTATTTCTCGACGATTTAGCCGGATTACAAACAACGCTGCCGCGACAATCGCCACGACTGCGATCAAGGCGGCTATCTTGTAAACACCGATACCATGAGACAACTTGCGGCGGCAGGATTCGAGGGCTTCCATCAACTCCCGAGCCGACGCGGGCCGCCAAGCGGGATCGACGGCAAGCGTGCAGCGCAGCAGCTTTATTATTGGTTCGGGAACTTTCCTCGCGACCAACTGCTCGACTGGCAGCTCGTCCCGGGTTTGACGATCGCGAATCTCTTCGATCGTGCTGCCAGAGTGTGGTGCCAGTCCGGTGAGCGCGAACCAGAGCGTCGCCCCGAGCGAATAAATGTCCGAGCGCGCATCGACCAGACCGCTTCCAAATTGCTCAGGGCTCGCGAAATTCGGCGTGCCGACAAATTCTCCATGCGTCAGGTCTGTTTCTCCTCCGGCATCCGCGATCGCCTTGGCAAGGCCGAAGTCGATGACTTTCACTTCGGGCTCCGCCGAGTCAGTGTCGCCGCGCGTCAACATGATATTGCCCGGTTTCAGGTCGCGATGGATCAAACCGTGGGCTGCCGCAGCCATCAATGCCCGCGTGATCTGGATCGCAATTTCCAGAGCCGATTTTGCATTGAGCGGACCATCTCTCCGCACGCGGGCCTCCAGAGTTTCGCCCTCGACTACCTCCATCGCGTAATAGCAGTGACTGGCATCCGGCGAAGCGCCGAACTGGAACACGGCGGCCACATTCGGATGCCGCAAGGCAGCTGCGGCGCGGGCTTCACGCAAAAAGCGTTCGCGCATCGTTTGTGAGCTGCGCGCGGTCGCGGGCACTTCGACCACTTTCAGAGCCACCCTCCGATGCAACACCTTGTCCATCGCGAGATAGGTCACCCCCATGGCCCCGTGACCCAGTTCCCAGTAAGAACCGTCTGGCCGTTGCTCGACCTCAAAGTCGCCGAAGACCAACGAAGCCGGAGGCGCTGTACCTGCTTCCGCCGGTTCGTCAAACGCTATCCGCACCAGACAAGGCAGGCATTCGCTGTTCACGTTCACCGGCCGGCCGCACGTCGAGCAGAGACCTACTGATTCTGGTAATATTTTCATGGTGCGCCCTATTCTCCTGCTAGCACCTGAAACAACCAATGTAACTCTCCATCCACCTCGGCTTCCGTGTCCACTGTTCGGCGAACCTCCGCGCGCAACAACTCCCGGTAGCGCGCCCGCAATCGGGTCACGCGGGTGCGCAGAGTGGAGGGCGGGAGACTGAGACGAACGGCCAAGTCATCGTAAGTCGGCAGCGGATTGGGGCTGCTAGTAAGGAAGACTCTTAGTTCTTCGAAGAGCTTATGTTTGCCCTCAGCTTTCTGCTCAGCTGCCAGTCGCTCCAGTCCCACCCTGACCAGTGCCTCTGCCCAGGTTCTTTCAAAAACCCGGTCTTCTCCAGCCGGCTCCGCTGAAACGAAATGCGTCTGGAAAAGCGACTCCGCCGCCTTAGCCCGCGCGTCGTCCAACGGTAGAAAATCGACGGAGCCGCCGCGCTTCAACGTTTGCTCACGGTCGTAAGCGTGCCCTAGGAAATTCTTCAATGAGGCCAACAGAAAGGATCGGAATTTACCTCTCGTGCGATCGGCGCGCGCGTAGATCTTATGCTCGATCAGGTAGGCGAAAAAGCTCTGTGTGAGATCTTGCGCATCTTCCATGGCGTACCGGCGGCTGCGCACGAAACTGTAAAGCGGCGCCCAATAGGTCTGGCAAAACTCCGCGAGCGCAGCCTGCGCAATCTCCGGTTCCACCTGGCTTTCGCCAGCCGCGACAACCACGCTCCAGTGCGTCGAAGGAAAGAAATCGCTTCGGCTATGCCCGTTCCCTACCGGGGTCTTCATGTCACCCATTTGTATCAGAACCGCAGAAGACAAGCAAGCCCGCGAAAAAAGTTACGATTCCGTGTAGCGCGCGCTCCGGAATCCGTTCGTACAAGGGAAAGCCATTTTCATGCGCAACCATTAAAACCAACACGGAGGTGTAATATGAAGAAACCAATTAAGGAGGCGATAAGAATCTCCGGCCGTTCGCGCTTGTAGCTCCGCGACAAGTGGCTCCTTACACAATAGGTAAAATGGGTCTTGTCGACATAGCTATATGTCGTTCATCGAATTATGTCTAGCAGGTTCAACAGCGCGCAGCTTGTTGGAGATGTTCTGCCGAAGAAAGTCGCTATCTTTGGATTTCATGGTGTAGCTCTCACCGATCTCGTCGGACCGCTCGAGGCCCTGAAGAAGGCGCGCAGCTATGACAGCTATCATCGCCTGCAGGCTTGCTATGAGGTTACTGTCGTCGGACTAACGGGGCGCGTTTTTGCTTCGCTTTCTGGGTTGCGATTTCGAGCCGATAGGACTCTTGAAGAAATCGAGTCTGCCTGGGATCTCGTAATTATTCCAGGTGGCAATCCATTCCAGGAAAACAGCGAGCGCCTGACTTCATGGCTGGTGCGTCACCGCAACAATATCAGAAGGTTCGCGACAGTTTCTGGAGGAATCTACCCGCTCGCGGAAACCGGCCTGCTCGACGGCCGAAGCGTGACTTCACATTGGCGTCTTCTGCGCCAAGTGGCGGCCCGCTATCCGAAGCTCGCTGTTAACTCCGCCGCTTCCTTTCTGAAGGATGGCGCGTTTTATCCTGCGGCGGAGGATCAGCCGCAATAGAAATGACTCTCTTCCTGATTGAAGAAGACTACGGATCACGCGTCGCGCTCGAAGTAGCGCGCGAATTCGTCATGCGCCTTCGTCCTTCCGGGAGCAATCGGACCATTGTCGCACGTCCGAAATCGGAGCAGGAGGCGTCGGAAAGATTATCCGACTTGCCGCCTTGGATTCTGGCTCATCTACACGACGACTTATCTGTCGAAGTTCTGGCTGCCCACGTTTCCCTTTGTCCCAGACATTTTAGTCGAATCTTCAAATCCGTCTTCGATGCCCACGCCGGCCGAGTTTGTGGAACGGCTGCGATTGGGTGAAGCGAGAAGAAGGTTACAGGGGCCGAAAGCTAAGATTGATAGTGTGGCCACTTCCGTCGGCTTCAAAAGCGCGGACGCCTTTAGCCGTGCCTTTAGGCGCGCATTTGGGATAACACCTAGTGGCTTTCGCTCGCGCGGGTTACCTTCGAATTTCCGCCACAGACCGGGGGCCAGGCGGGCTGCCAAACTTCCTCTTACTGTTTCATTGGGCACACGCTAGCGGACAACGGAGACGCCAAAGCGTTCAAAAGCAGAACTGTTTACGGCAGTCTGTTGTCAAAGGACGTTCTTTGTAGCTCTTCCTCTGCCGAGGAGCCGAGTCTCGGATCGTATTTTTTGTGTCGTAAATGTCGTCTTTTCCGTCCTAACACTTCTCGATTTTGACGTGGCTTATACAAAGGACCGTGCAACGGCAATAGCCATGCATCCAACTTAACCAAAACAACCGATGGATAAATAAATGATCATAGAGATATATAGGTAAGCGAAACGTTAGGGCATTCACAGCCCTAAAAATATTTTAGCAGTTATCGGCGGGCTGAAATTCCTTGTGTGCAAACCGACGACGTATGCCCCAGGGAACCTTCACTCACCGGCGCGCCCCCAGCCAGCGAATACAAGGCACAGCGTAACTTGCGGAAGCTGAGCGCGTCATTGTGACCGGTTCGAACATCCCGACGGCCGAGGAAGTGGGCCCTAACCCGGTCTTGAACATTACCCGTGATTTGATCAACAAATCGGGCGAGCGCAATACCGAAGCGCTTTTGCGAGATCTTCCCGTGGCCAATGCGAACGGCGTTCCGCTTTCTAACAACGCGACGGGTTTCACGCCGGGCGCGGCTTCCATTTCATTGCGCGGCTTTAATCCCGAAGCTATCTGGTTTTGATCAACAGCAAGCGCCTGCCGCAGTTTCCCGTTGGAACTGGTGGAACGACTTCCTTCTTCGATCTCAATGCTATTCCAAACGCTGCCATCGAAGGCGCCGAGATCCTGAAGGACGGAGCTACCACCACCTACGGAGCGGACGCCGTTGCGGGCGTGGTGAACATTAAGTTACGCAAAGAGTATCGAGGCGCAGAAGCGACCGTGGAGTATGGCAATACCTTGGATAAGGATGCCGGGCAGTTTACGGCCGATGTCATCTTTGGAATAGGTGATGATAAAACCCAGGTCACCGGTGTCATGAAAGTTGACCGTCGAAATTCCGTCTTTAATCGCGATCGCGGCTTTTCTGCCAGGCCGTTTTTTCTTAGCAGCAACACCAGTCCCGATAATCTACAGGTTAGCAGCGCTGTAGCAGCGGCTGCGGGCGGTCAGAATTTGAATCCCGGTGGTATTGAGTTTAACCCCCCAGACTTTACCAATGGGCTGGCGCCGGCGAGCAGCTATATCTACAGCCAGGGGTCGTGTTGCGCGGAAGTGTCCTTCCTGGTTTTAACTACAACCAGTTCTCCGGCTCATTTCCGGAATCGGAACGTTACGGCGGTTATCTCTCAGGCGACCACAAGTGGTTTGGCGATCAAGTTATCATTTATGGCGACTTCCTTTACCAGAAAGTAAAGGTTCATAACGAACCGGCGCCCGTTGCCACGGGTAATTTCGTCACCGCCAATCAAACAACGATTGCGATTCCGCCTCGCACTCCGATAGCGCCAGGAGTTCAGCAACCGAATACGCCCACGCATGCAGATACCGGAGTGCCGGCCGATGCTTTTAACCCGTTTAATCCGTTCAATCAGATTATCTCCGGTGGCTCGCGGGCGCGCTTCGCTGATTTCGGGAACCGGGTTACTTTGGACGATAACGAAAGCATACTAGCCACTCTGGGAGTTAAGGGCGATAAGCTATTCGATGGAAATTGGGGCTACGATGCTGGCGGCTTCCGCTACGGCGAGGTGAAGGCAACGGAAGTAAACACTGGAGGCTATTTTTCCTTAAACGGTTTGAACCGCATCCTGCAAATACAGCTCTAAGCCGATCTTCGATCCGACTTCCAGCCAATATATCGGGACGACGATTCCTTATAACCCGTTCGGGGATTATCAAGTCCCAGTCCCAACGACAGCTTATTCGATTGCCTATGCCAAGGTTACAACGCACGAAATCGATACCTTGAAAACTTGCGACGCTCGACTTGAATATCTACACGACAGAGTTGTTGGAGCTTTTCCGGGCGGCGGAGTAGGTCTCGCTTTTGGCGGTCAATTTCGGCGGGAAGATCCAGAAGCAATCCCCCGACGATATACAAAACGCAGAGAGAGTACCAGTGCCCTCAAAGCAACCACGGTTGGTGGCCGCAAGGATTACGCCATCTATAGCGAGTTTGGGTGCACCTTTCCGATCTTTAGCCCGGAAAACGCCATCCCTGGCTTCCATGCGCTCGAATTGTCGGCCTCTGGACGGTTTGAGGAATTTCTTAACAACGATAGTAACGTGCTCGTGCCTAAACTAGGCTTGCGCTGGCAACCTTTTGATGACTCGCTTACTGTCCGCGCCACGTGGGGAGAAGAATTCAGGGAGCCTTCGCTTTTCGAACTTTATTCTTCACCTACGCAAGGTCTACTTCCGGCACTGTTTAAGGGAACCTTTGATCCTGAGGTGCCTACCATTACTTCGAGTAACCCG